>JBFWOG010000054.1:0-3542 GCA_050250645.1 Vicinamibacterales bacterium | reverse complement strand
GGGACGCCACTCCCCTCGATCAGGTTTCCGGCCGGATCGCGCGCCAAGGCCCGAATTTCCTCCGCCATCGGGCTCGGCACCCCCACCGCCGCCCGCCGTGTCCCACCATCATCCGCCGCGTCCGGTACACGTCCCGTGCACGTCCGGCGGGCGAACCGCACGCCGGCCCACGGATGGTCGGAGTACCCGTCCCAGCGGGCAAACCCGCAGGCCGGGCACTCCTGATGGTGCGGCAAGGGGGGCTGGCGTGACGGGACGCCCAGGCGCTCACCGCGCCCCAGCGCCAGCGCGTCGACGACGAGCAGGCCGAGGTAGTGGCCGTGGTTCATCACGGCGGCCAGGGGAACTCGTGGCCGCAGGCGTCACAGACCCAGCGGCCGGGCCGGTCGGCCGGCCGCGGCGGGGTGGCCACGTCGCAGCCCTTCGGGCAGGTCGGCCCCTCAGTCGGCCTTGGGGAGGGCATCGAGCTCCTCCTGCGCGGTCTGCGCGATGTTCTGGGCAACGGCGCGCGATGCCTCGATCCGCTCCACGACCTCCGCCGGGGTCAGCTCGTGGCCGTCGGCGTCCGTCGGCCCCTGCTCCCGGAGCTTCGTGATGGCCTCGAGAACCGGCGCGGAGTACGCGCCGAGGTCGTGGATGACGCCGCCGATCTTGGCGATGAGCTTGATGGTGCCCGTGAGGTTGACCGACATGGATAGCTCCTTCTGGCTTCCTACTTCCTACTTCAATCTTCAATCTTCAAACCACGGAGGGCGGCGTCAGGGGGCCACGCCGGTGGCGAGCCCGAGCGCGACCAGCGCGGCCCGGAACGACCCGAACATCGCGCGGAGCTCCGGCGGCACCTGGTCGCCAAACGCCCCATCGAGGCGCGTGGCGAGCTCGCCGGCCATCCGGGTCAGCGCCCGCGCCGCGACGTAGCGGTCCGCCTCGGGGGCCGCGAAGTCCTGGAGATTCGCCAGCGCCGTGTCGGCGGCCTGGCCGAAGTCGAGGAACGCCTGCTGGACGCGCCGGTGGGTGTCGTCCGCGATCCGCCCGGTGTCGTGGGCCGCGATCTCGACCGCCTGCACGCCCTGGGCGATGACGAGCATCTGGCGGCTCCCGTCCGCGATGCGGGCGAGCTGCTGCAGCTTCGCCTGCTGCTCCGTGACCGTCGCGTTCGGGGCGACGCCCGCCCAGAGCGCACACCCGGGCAGGGCCAGCGCCGCCACGAGCAGGATCGACAGCGCGCCGGTGCCGCGCCGCAGCGTCGACGGCGGCGCCGGGGCCGGCTTGTCGGTGAGCATGGCGACGACGTGCGCGACCACCTGGAGGATCGCGCCCCCGACGAACTGTGGCGTCAGCGCCTCCCGCCAGTCGGCGAGGCCCGAGATCATGATGCCGAGCGCGCCGAGGCCGGCGAGCAGAATCAGGTAGTGCTTCGTCTTCATGGGACCGTGACTCCTTACCGGTACTCGCCGGTGATGACGACGTATTCCCGCCCCTCGAGCGTGAGCGTCTCGCCGGCGGCGAGGTCGCGCTCAAGCAGCGGCGCCCAGGTGGCCGGGTTGTGGACGATGACGTGCATCGGGGCCCGCGCGGTCAGCCGCGCGCGGCCGACGATGCCGATCGGGGCCACCACGAAGCGCCCCGTGCCGGCCGCGAACGCGCGCACGACGCCCTCGCGCGCGCCGTCGGGCACGATCTGGTCGTTCAGGGACCCGGCGAACGGATGCCCCGGCCAGTGGTGGTTGAACCGCTCCCAATTTGCCAGGCCGGGCGGCAGGGCCTCGCGCGCGACGGCCAGCCAGCGGGCGGCGAGGGCCGCGCCGGGGTCGTTCCAGATGTCGCGGTCCCCGCGGATCCCCGCGTCGGTGTGGAACACGTACGCCCCGCTCCCCGAGAGCAGACCCGTCACGTAGGCGGCTTGGATCTTCGCGGGGTCCGTCTCGCTGGCGACCGAGGACTGTGGCCCGATCGGCTCGTTCTGGGCGAAGGCCTCCGGCGCCGCGCCGCAGAACTGCCACTCCCACGGCTGCCGCACGGGTCGCCAGCCGTTCTCCCAGTACGTCCGGTCGAAGTGCGGCGTCCCGAAGTCGGCGACGTCGCCGCGGTAGGCGTCCTCGATGTCCGGCTGGCAGTCGAAGCCGGGCCCGGGCGCGCTCGAGGCGACCGGCCGGTCCGTGAGGCTGCGCGCCAGGGCGGTCAGCCGGCGGAGCTCGGCCGGCTCGAAGCCGTTCTGCCAGTACTCGTTCGCCACCTCGACCGAGAACACCGCGGGGCCCAGCTCGTTCACGACGGCCATCGCCTGTCGCACGTATGCTTCGCGGTCGCGCGGCCGCATGACCTGAGCGTCCGCGAACAGGGTCCACTGGACCCGGATGCCGTAGCGGTCCCACGCGCGGCGCGTCGCCCGCCGCAGCACGTCGAAGTGATCCGGCGCGTTCGGGTCGATGACGCGGTCGTGCCAGTAGGGCTGGGCCCCGACCATCGACAGCGCCCGCACGTAGTCGACGTGGGCTTCCCGGGCCAGCCACGCCAGATTGGCGTCGAGGCGGGCGGGGTCGTGCGCCTCGCCCCACGCCATCCAGAACAGGGACGCGCCGAGGGCGTTGAACTCGCCGTCGTCGTCACAGAACGCGCGCCCGCACGCTCGCACGAGGCCATGCCGACGCGGCGGCGCCGTGCGCGCCAACGTCGCGTGCACCCGCACGACCACGTCGGCCGGGCCGACCAGCCGGGCCGCGCCGGCGGCCTGGGCATACCCGTCAGCGTGGACCTCCCAATCGATCACGCCCTGGGCGAGCTGGCGGCTCCAGTAGCCGTTCCCATCCGTGACCCCGTCGTCCGTGTTCTCCGTGGCGCTGACGTCGACGCGTGCGCCCGGCACCGGGTCGCCGTCAGCGTCGGTGGCAACCACGACCAGCGTGCCGCGCAGGTCCGGCGGCGCCGGCGGCGTCGGCGGTGGAACCGCTGGCGCGCCGGCCGTGGCGCAGGCGACGACCGAGAGCAGACCCGCAAGGGCGACGAAACGCTTCATGGTGGGAGTCCTTTCAGGCAGCAGCGGGGAGCGTGAGGAGCGGGGCGTCGAGCTCGTTCAAGGTGGCGACGCGGTTCCACCAGCCGGCCCACTTCGCCTGCTCGGGGTACCGGGCGAGCACCTTGCCGAGGAACCGGAGGCGATAGCTGAGCATCCAGCGTCGGATCTCGTCGCCGTCGGCGCCGTTGACCGCCGCGTCCGTCTGCGGCCCCCACAGGCCGTCGTAGGGCGGCTTCGGGAAGGCGGCGTACTGGAGGCTGCGAACGGCGGGCCGGGGCCCAGAGTGGATGGCGAAGTCGACCGCGCACAGCCGGACGAGCGGATCCCGCACCTGGGACAGGCCGGGCTTGTAGCAGAACTCGCTGTGGAGGATGTCGATCGCCACGGGCCGCGTGAGCGCCTTGACGTCGGCCGCCGTCATCGGCCGCCGCATGTAGGCCGAATAGAGCGCCTGGGTCACCCCGTAGCGGGTCGCGCCGCCGCGGTCGTGCGCGGCGTTCGTGAAGGCGTGCCCCTCGAACCGGTC
>JBFWOG010000053.1:0-4094 GCA_050250645.1 Vicinamibacterales bacterium | reverse complement strand
CGATGGCACCATAGACCATGGCTGGCTGCTCCTTCTTGAGTGCTCTGTTTCCGCAGAGCGACACTCCGTTTGTGGAGCGCAAGCTACCACGCTAGGTAG
This sequence comes from Vicinamibacterales bacterium, assembly GCA_050250645.1. Taxonomy (GTDB): domain Bacteria; phylum Acidobacteriota; class Vicinamibacteria; order Vicinamibacterales; family UBA2999; genus JBFWVR01. The sequence continues at coordinate 3,995 of JBFWOG010000053.1, read as the reverse complement.
CAGCCAGCCGCTTCATCTCATCTCCGTGGCCTTCTCCGCGCCTCCGTGCTTTCCGTGCCTCGGCGTCACCGCGCCTCCGTGTCTCCGTGCTCCGCCCCGGGCGGAAACGTGGCGGTATTGATACAATGGCCGCGCTCCAGATGGACGCCCCTTCGACCCCGGCCGCGGCCCCGCCCCTCGCCGCGGCGCCCCTGACCAGCTACGCGGACCTCACCCGGCGCCAGACGATCTTCACCGTCGCCGGCATGATGCTCACGCTCCTCCTCGCCGCGATGGACCAGACCATCGTCGGCGTCGCGATGCCGCGCGTCGTCGCCAGCCTCGACGGCTTCGACCGCTACCCGTGGGTGACGACGGCGTACTTGCTGACGTCGACGGTGGCCGTGCCGGTGTTCGCGCGGTTCTCGGACCTCTTCGGCCGCAAGTGGCTGTACCTGACCGGCGTCGTGATCTTCATCACCTCGTCGTGGCTGTGCGGCGCGGCCGGCCAGATCCCGGTGCCGCTCGACGGGATGAACCAGCTGATCGTCGCGCGCGGGCTCCAGGGCATCGGCGGCGGCGCGATCATGGGGCTGACGTTCACGATCATCGGGGACCTCTTCGCCCCGGCCGAGCGCGGGCGCTTCCAGGGGCTCTTCGGAGCGATGTTCGGCCTCGCGTCTGTCGTCGGTCCCGTGGCCGGCGGCTGGATCACCGACCACCTGTCGTGGCGCTGGGCGTTCTACGTGAATGCGCCGCTCGGCCTGCTGGCGGTGGCCGTGCTCTACATCACCTTCCCGCACGTGCGCCCGCAGGGCGGCAAGCGGGCGATCGACTACGCGGGCCTGGTCACGCTGGTCTGCTGGATCACGCCGCTCCTGCTCGCGCTCAGCTCGGCAACGGACCGCGGCTGGACCGACCCGATGATCGTCGGCCTGCTCGCAACGGCGGTCGTGATGCTCGGCGTGTTCCTCGTCGCCGAGGCCCGCGCCGATCACCCGTTGATTCCGCTGACCCTGTTCCGCATCCCCACGATCGCGCTGGCATCGGTGGCGGTGTTCCTGCTGGGCATGGGGATGTTCGGGATGTTCATCTACCTGCCGCTGTACCTGCAGGCGGTGCTGGGGATGTCGGCGGCGGCCTCGGGCTCGCTGTTCACCCCGCTCATCTTCTCGATGATCGGGTCGAGCATCGTCGTCGGCCAGCTCATCTCGAAGACCGGGCGCTACAAGGTGTTCGCGGTGGGAGGCGCGGCGGTGGCGGCCGTCGGAATGGTGATGCTGACCCAGCTCGGGAGCGACGCGACGGCGGTGGACATCGTGCAGCCGCTCGTCATCCTCGGCCTGGGCTTCGGCGCGATGCAGCCGATCTACGCGCTCGCGGTGCAGAACGCGGCGCCGCCGGCCGAGATGGGAGTGGCGACGGCCTCGTCGCAGTTCTTCCGGTCCATCGGCAGCACGCTGGGCGTGGCGCTCTTCGGGACGCTGCTGCTCGGCATCTACCACGCGGGTCTCGCGGCGGCGATCCCGCCGGGGACGCCGGAGTCGGTCGCGCGGCTCTTCGACAACCCGATTCAGCTCGTCCAGTCGCAGGCGGCGCTCACGGCCCAGATGGCGGCGCTCCCGAACGGACCGGCCCTGCTCGACGCGCTGATGGCCGCCGTCCGCGCCAGCCTCGCACAGGGCATGCACGTCATCTTCCTCGGCGCCGCCGCCGTCATGGCGGGCGCCTTCGTCCTCAACCTGCTCCTGCCCGAAGTCCCCCTCCGCGCCAAGCCCCTCGTCGCCGTCCCGCAGGAGTAGGGAAAGCGGGAGAGGGACGGAGCGGGGACAGTCCCTCCGTCCCCGGCCCTTCCGCAGAAGAGCGGTCAGACCGCGTTCTGCGCTCCCGCTCAGCCCAGGTGCGCGATCAGGCGGTCGAGGCGACCGATCACGGTGTCGCGGCCGAGGAGCACGAGCATCTCGAACAGGCCGGGGCTGACCATCCGGCCGGTCATGGCGATGCGCGTGGCGTGGATCAGCGCGCCGGCCTTGATCCCCCGCGCCTCTGCTGTCGCGCGGAGCACCTGCTCCAGCGAGGCCTCGTCCCACGCCGCGTCCGCCCAGGCGGCACGGAGCGCGCCGAGGTTGGCGGCCAGATCCGGCGCCGCCAGGTGCTTCTTCTCCGCCTCCGGGTCGTAGCCTTCCGGGTTGGCGAGGAACGGCTTCACCTGGTCCACGAACTCGGTCAGCTTCTTCGCGCGCGGACGCAGCAGCGCGAGCACCTTCCCGAACCACGCCGCATCCCCGCCGGACAGCCTGTCATCCCAGAGGCCCGCCTCTGCCAGCAGCGGCCGAAGCGCCGCGATGAGCGCCGCGTCGTCCAGCTTCAGCAGGTACTGGTGGTTCAGCCAGTCGAGCTTCTCGGTGTTGAACACCGCGTTGCCGCCGCTGATGCCGTCGAGCGAGAAGGCCGCGATGAGCTCGTCCCGCGAGAAGACGTCCTGGTCCGCCTTGCCAGAGCCCCAGCCGAGGAGCGCGAGAAAGTTGACCATCGCCTCGGGCAGGTAGCCCTCGCGCGCGTACTCGGTCACCGACGTCGCGCCGTGGCGCTTGCTCAGGCGCTTCTTGTCGGCGCCCATGATGAGCGGCACGTGCGCGAAGGCGGGTACGGGCTTGCCGAAGGCCTCGAAGAGCAGCACGTGCTTGGGCGTGTTCGAGATGTGGTCGTCGCCACGCACCACGTGCGTGATCCCCATGTCCACGTCGTCCACGACGACGGAGAGGTGGTAGGTGGGGAAGCCGTCGGAGCGGAGGATGACGAAGTTCTCGATGTGCTCGTTGTCGAACTCGATCGGCCCGTGCACCTCGTCGGTGAACGTCGTCTTGCCGGGCGGCACCTTGAAGCGCACCGCGCCCTCGTCCCGGTACGCCTTGTCGCCCGCGAGCAGCTCGTCGACGGCGGCGCGGTACTTGTCGAGGCGCTCGGACTGGAAGTACGGCGCGTGCGGGCCGCCGACCTCGGGACCCTCGTCCCAGTCGATGCCGAGCCAGCGCAGCCCGTCGAGGATGCCCGTGACCATCTCGGCCGACGACCGCTCCACGTCGGTGTCCTCGATGCGGAGGATGAACGTGCCGCCGTGCCGGCGCGCGTAGAGCCAGTTGAAGAGGGCCGTCCGGGCACCGCCGACGTGCAGGTAGCCGGTGGGGGACGGGGCGAAGCGCAGGCGAGGAGTAGCCATTGAAGATTTCAGATTGAAGATTTCAGATTGAAGTTCGCGGTATCGCGCGCCGTGGCGTCGTCCGACGCCCTTTTCGTACCAATCTTCAATCTTCAATCTTAATTCTGAAATGGATTACTCGCCTCCAGCGCCCTTGAACTGGTCGGCCTCGTCGGCGAAGAGCACGTTGAAGCTCGTGAGCGAGCCGTAGCAGCCGGTGATGTACGCCTGCAGCTTCACCTTCGCATCGTCCGGCAGGTCGGACGCGTTGACGTGCTGCTCGAGGGTGCGGAGGCGATTCCGGAGCATCACGATCTTGTGAAAGAACGTCTCGATCGGCCAGCTCTTCTCCTGCAGGCCCTCCGTGCCCGGGCGCAGCACGAGGGCGCCGCCCCGCCACTTGTCGGCGGGCACGGCGGAGGACAGTCCGGATTCCTCCCGAATGACGCGGCGGAGGAGCAGCTCGAGGTCGTCGCCGTCTGCGGTCATGGGCGGTCCGGTCCTTTCGCGGTCGCTGACGAGGGGGAAGGGGGCGCGACCGGGCGCGGCCGGCCGGGTGTCGCGCCGCGGTGCCGGGGACGACGCAGGCGCGGCGCCGGCCACGGCGATGCGGGGCCCGCGGCGGTAGTGATGCTCGCTGCCGCAGTAGTCGCAGACGACGCGGACCGGGTAGCCGCCATCGGCGGCCCGCACGGTGTGCATGCGGTCCGTCTTGCACGCGCGGCAGAAGTCCTCGATCGCGTCACCGGCGCGGTAGGTGCGGTCGGAAGCCATCGTCACTCATCATCCCACGGCGGTCACAAGAGACACCACGAAG
>JBFWOG010000052.1:0-5633 GCA_050250645.1 Vicinamibacterales bacterium | reverse complement strand
GAGGGAGCGAGGAGGGCACGCGGCAGCTCCGCCGTTTGCGGAGTGCCGCGTCTCAGCGTCAGTTCGCCATCCGAGCGGACGGAGGCGCGGTTTCGAGCGTCAGCTCCCCGGAGGTCCGCCGCCCGGGGACACGCGGCGCGCCCAGGAAGCGGGGCCGGGGGACGCACCCCCGTGACGCACCCCCGTGGAGCACCTCGTGGTACAACTTCCCCAACTCATGCCCGACGTCCCCGCGGCCGCGAGCGCCTGGCTCGACAGCTTCTTCGCGTCCTACTACCGTCACCGCCCCGTGAACGCCACCTTCATCGGCGTCCACGACCACGACGCGCGCCTCCCCGACTTCTCCGAGGCCGGCGCCGGCGACGCGCTGGCCGACGCCGAGAGCCTCCTGGCATCCAGCGCCGCGCTGGACCTCGCGTTGCTGCCGCGCCCTCTCGCCCTCGACATCCGCCTTGCCCGCGGCTTCCTCGAGGCCCAGCGCTGGGAGCTGACAGGCCGCCACTTCCACCGCGGCAACCCGAGCCTCTACACGGGCGAGGCCGCCTTCGGCGTCATGTCCCTCTTCCTGGGCCACGGCGGCGCGCTCGACGCCCGCGTCGACGCCGCGCGCCAGCGCCTCGAGGCCATCGCCGCGCTCCTCGCCCAGTCCCGCGAGCACGTCCGCGAGGCGCCGCCCGACTGGACCACCCGCGCCGTCCGCGAGTGCACGGGCATCCTCGCGCTGCTTGACGATGCGGGGGAGCTGCCGGGGGCGGACCAGGCGCTGGTGCAGGCGGCCGGACGGGCGCGCGCGGCCGTCGCGGAGCATCAGGCCTGGCTCGAGACCGATCTTCTCGCGCACCCCGTAACTGATGTCGCCGCCGGTGAGGAAGCCCTCGACCTCTACCTCCGCAAGGCCCACTTCCTCGACGACGGCCCCGACGCCATCGTGGCCTATGCGGAAGCGCAGATGGCCGAGGCCGACGCGTGGACGCGCGAGCACGCGAGCGACTTCGGCGCCGAGACCCCGGAGCAGGCGCTTGCCGGTCTCGCGGATCTCCATCCCTCCCTCGAGGACTACCTTGGCCGCTACCAGGCCACCTGGGACGCCGTCCACGCGCTGAACGACGAGCACGGGCTCGTCACGTGGCCCGACTTCCCGATCCGCTACGTCCCGCGCCCCTTCTGGTCCCGCAGGGCAGCGCCGCATCTCTACTTCCTCTTCTATCGCTCGCCGGCCGCGTTCAACCGACCGCCGATCCACGACTACCTGGTGACCCCCATCGCGGGCGACCTGTCGCCGGACGACCAGCGCGCGCTGCTCCGCGCGCACAACGACAGCGTCATCAAGCTCAATCACGTCGTCCATCACGGCGGCATCGGACACCACGTCCAGAACTGGAACGCCTTCCGGGCCGAGTCGCGCATCGGACGGATCGCCGCGGTCGACTGCGCCTCGCGCATTGCCATGTCCTGCGGCGGCACGATGGCCGAGGGCTGGGCCTGCTACGCCACGGACCTCGTGGCCGAGTTCGGGGGTCTTACGCCGCTGGAGGCCTACGCCGAGCGCCACGGCCGCATCCGCATGGCCGCCAGGGCGGTGGTGGACATCCAGCTCCATCGCGGGCGGATGACGCTGGACGAGGCCGCCGCCTACTACGTGAGCCGCGCGGGCATGTCCGAGGCGGCGGCGCGCGGCGAGGCCGTCAAGAACAGCATGTTCCCGGGCGGCGCGGTGATGTACCTGCTCGGGACCGATACGATTCACGAACTGCGCCGCGAGATGGCGGCCATCGAGGGCGCCGCGTTCGACCTGCGGCGCTTCCACGACACGTTCCTGTCCTACGGCTCCGTGCCGGTGGCGCTGGTGGCCGGGGACATGAGGCGGAATGCGAGCGAGAGGGCAACGACAGATGCTCAGTGACGAGACCCTGGCCTTCGGCGAGCGCGTGATGCCCGCCATCCTTGGCGTGGACGCGCTCTACCGGGCCGAGAGCAAGGACGGCGACGGCCTCGCCGTGCTCAACATGGACGTCGAGGGCCGCTACAAGCCCGCGCCTTACGGCTCCTACAAGGACGCCGCCGTGGCGTGGATGGGGCTCCGCAAGGACGCCAAGGCGCTGCCCGAGCCCGACAGGCGCACCTACTACGACCAGCTTGCGCGCTCCACGCTCACCTTCCTGCGCTGGCGCGCCGGCATCGCGCAGTTCGAGGAGCAGTTGATCGGTTTCCTCCACGTGCCGGCCATGCCGGTGCCCGAGGCCGAGCTCGACGCGCTCTGCGGCGAGATGCGCGTGCTGCTCTCGCGCATGGGGTACAACGGCGACCTCAAGGCGCAGTGCGCCGCGTGGGAAGACCGCCACCGCGTGCCGCCGGACGAGGTCGAGGGCGTGCTCGCGGAGCTGATGGACCAGGCGTGGGACCGCACCGTCGAGCGCCTCGTCGAGATCCCCGCCGACAAGTCCGACGGCATGAAGGCGAAGGCCGTCACCGGCGTCTCGTACAACGCGCGCTGCGACTACCTGCACCGCACCGTGCAGCTCAATGTCGATCCCGTGCTGACCAAGCCGAGCCTCAAGCACCTCACCGTGCACGAGGGTTACCCGGGCCACTACGTCCAGTTCAAGCTCCGCGAGACCTGGGCGCGCGAGGGCACCGCCCCCGCCGACGTCCTCCTCTCCGTCGTCAACACCGCCAGCTCCTCGGTGTTCGAGGGCATTGCCGACACCGGCATGGCGATGATCGACTGGGTCGAGGGAGACGACGACAGGCTGCAGGCGCTGATGACGCGCTACCGCGCGGGCATCGGCACCGGCGCCGCGTGGCGCCTCCACGGCCTGGGACAGTCGGTCGAGGCTGCCACCGACTGGCTCCGCGAACGGTCGCTCCTCGGCGGCGAGGGCTGGGTGAAGAACCGCATGGACTTCATCAAGGCCCCGGCCAGGGCGGTCCTGATCTGGTCCTACTGGTGGGGGGAGCACGTGGTGGCCCCGGCGTGGCATCTGGCGAAGTCTTCCGGGCGCAAGGACGACTTCGTCCGCTTCCTCTACGGGCGCATGCACTCCAACGACACGGTGAGGATGTTCCAGTGACGACGAGTCTTCGAAGCCGAGCGGCGTGGCTGCGCGTGGTCCCGGTGGTGATCGCGGCGGCGATGCTCGCGGCTTGCGGCGGCGGTGGCAGTGGTGACGGCGCGGCGCCGTCCGCCGATACCGGCGGCCGCAAGGTGCTGCGCCTCGCCTACGACCGCGAGATCGACGTGCTGAACGCCTTCACCAGCCAGAACCTGGTCGACATCCAGTTCAGCATGGTCGAGGGCCTGGTCACGACCGACGACCACAACACGTATATCCCCGTCCTCGCGAAGCAGATTCCCACCGAGGAGAACGGCCTCATCGTCAAGAACGCCGACGGGACCGTGACCATGACGTGGCCGTTGCAGGAAGGCGTGCGGTGGCACGACGGCGAGCCGTTCACGAGCACGGACGTCTGCTTCACCTGGAAGTTCGTCACCTCGCCAGCCTCGCAGGTCTACAACCGCCACGAGTACCTCGGCATCATCAAGTGCGACACCCCGGACGACAACACCGTCGTCTTCACGTGGGACGGCCTGTACGGCTACTACGACGGCCTGTTCGAGGCGGTGCTGCCGGAGCACGTCCTCCGCGGCAAGACGGCGGAGGAGATCGTCAACTACACGCCGTACAACCGCGGCACCGAGCTCGTGGGCACTGGCCCTTTCAAGTTCGCGGAGTGGAAGGCGGGCGAGTACATCCGCGTCGTCCGGAACGACGACTACTGGCGCGGCAAGCAGTACCCGGCCATCGACGAGATCGTCTGGGCCTTCGTCCCCGACAACAACACCCGCTTCAACGCGATCAAGGCCGGGCAGTACGACTGGACCAAGATCATCCCGACGCAGGTCGCCGAGGCGCGCGGCCTCGAGGGCTACAACGTCTTCCTCGTCAGCTCGAACTCGCTGATGCACTTCGACCTGTCGCTGAACACCGACAACGCGAAGGCGCTCTTCAGCGACCCGAAGGTCCGCGAGGCCATGTTCATGGCCATCGACCGCCAGGCCATCGCCGACCAGTTGCTGCAGGGCACCGTGGTGCTCGCCAACAGCCCCATCAACCACACCAGCCCGTACAGCAACCCCGACGTGGTCGCGTCGAAGTACGACGCGGCCGAGGCGGCGCGCATGCTCGACGCGGCGGGGTGGAAGGCCGGACCCGACGGCGTCCGCGTCAAGGACGGGCGCCGCTTCTCGTTCCAGCTCCTGAACCGGGCCGGGACCACCGAACGCATCGCCATCGCGCAGGTCATCCAGGCGCAGCTGAAGGCTGTCGGCATCGAGGTCACGTTCGAGACGCTCGAGAACGCCGCGTGGACCCAGCGGTGGCGGAGCGGGCAGTGGGAGACGATGGTCTCGGCGTGGTTCCTGCCCGCCGACCCGAGCGTCACGGGGCTCTACGCGTGCGACGGCTCGAACAACATGACGGGCTTCTGCGACCCGAGCCTCGACGAGCTGATGAAGCAGTCGGATCGCTACCTGGACTTCGAGCACCGTAAGGAGGCGCTCGACCGCGTCCAGGCGCTCGTCGCCCAGGCCCACCGCACCCTCCCCCTCTACTTCAACGTCGTCCCCGAGGTTGTGAGCGACCGCATCGTCGGTCACAAGGGCAGCGGCACCAACTTCGGGAGCTTCTGGAACCTGTGGTCGTGGCAGCTGCGATAGCGTGCCTCGCGGTGGCGCGCTGAGCGGGCGGTTGGGTTAGAGTCGAGGCGCCGTGACCGCGTACCTGACCCGCCGGCTGCTCCAGATGGTCCCGCTGCTCTTCGGGATCACGCTGGTGCTGTTCGCCGTCATCCAGGCGGCGCCGGGCGGGCCCGAAGGCGCGCTGCTCGAGTCGGGGCGCTTCATCGACCCGCAGGTGATCGAGGCCTACCGCGCGAGGCTCGGCGTCGATCAGCCCGTCCACATCCAGTACGCGCGGTGGATCTCGGCGGCGGTGCAGGGCGACCTTGGCCTCAGCTTCTCGACCACGAGGCCGGTGGGCGAGATGATCGTGGAGCGCCTGCCTGCGACGCTGGAGCTGATGGGCGCGTCGTTCCTGATCGCGGCCATCCTGGCCTTCGCCGTCGGCACGCTGAGCGCGGTCAAGCAGTACTCCTGGTTCGATCACTTCACCACCGGCGTGTCCTTCCTGGGCATCGCCATGCCCGTCTTCTGGTTCGGCCTCATCCTGCAGCTCGTCTTCGGCGTGTGGCTTGGCTGGCTGCCCGTGTCGGGCACCGGCACGGTGGGCGCGACGGGCATCGGCGACCACCTGCTGCACCTGGTGCTGCCGGCGCTCGTGCTGTCGTTCAGGTACGTCGCCGGGTGGTCGCGTTACCTGCGCGGGAGCCTCGTGAGCGCGCTGCGCGCCGACTACATCAGGACCGCCCGCGCCAAGGGGCTCTCCGAGGGCGTCGTCGTTGGCGTCCACGGCCTGAGGAATGCGCTCATCCCTGTGGTGTCCGTGATGGCGCTCAACCTCGCGGCGCTCTTCAGCGGCGCCGTCATCACCGAGACGATCTTTTCGTGGCCGGGCATCGGCCGCATGTTCGTGCAGGCCATGTTCGCGCGCGACTACCCGCTGCTCATGGGCATC
>JBFWOG010000051.1:0-7096 GCA_050250645.1 Vicinamibacterales bacterium | reverse complement strand
ATCCGTTCCAGGCCGCCCATGAAGGGCCTCAGGGCCTCGGGAACCACCACCGATCCGTCAGCCTGCTGGTAGTTCTCGAGGATCGCGATGAGCGTGCGGCCGACGGCGAGGCCCGATCCGTTCAGGGTGTGCACGTACTCGGCCTTGCCGGTGCCGTCGGGACGGAACTTGATGTTCGCCCGCCGCGCCTGGAACGCCTCGCAGTTGCTGCACGACGAGATCTCGCGGTAGGTGTCCTGGCTCGGCAGCCACACCTCGATGTCGTACGTCTTGGCGGCCGAGAACCCCATGTCCCCCGTGCAGAGCACGATCGTCCGGTACGGCAAGCCGAGTCGCTGCAGGACGCGCTCGGCGTCGGCCGTCAGCGCCTCGAGCTCGTCGTAGGACTGGTCCGGCGCCGCGAACTTGACGAGCTCGACCTTGTCGAACTGGTGCTGCCGGATGAGCCCGCGGACATCGGCGCCGTACGACCCGGCCTCGCTCCGGAAGCAGGGCGTGTAGGCGGTGTAGCGGCGCGGCAGCGTGCGGCCGTCGAGGATCTCGCCGCGGAGCATGTTGGTGACGGGCACCTCGGCGGTCGGGATCAGGTAGAGGTCCCACTCGCCGGCGATCTTGAAGAGGTCCTGCTCGAACTTCGGGAGCTGGCCGGTGCCGTACAGGGTCTGCCCGCTGACGAGGAACGGCGGCTCCACCTCGGTGTAGCCGTGCTCGGTCGTGTGCAGGTGGAGCATGAAGTTGATGAGCGCCCGCGACAGCGCGGCGCCGGCGCCCATCAGGAACGCGAAGCGCGCGCCCGAGATCTTCGTCGCGCGCTCGAAGTCGATCACGCCGAGCTCGGGACCGAGGTCCCAGTGGGCCTTCGGGGTGAAGCCCATCGTGGGCCGCTCGCCCCACGTGCGCACGACCTGGTTGTCGGCCGCGCTCCGGCCCGCCGGCACGGTGGCGTGGGGCAGGTTGGGCAGCGTCGAGAGGATGGCCTGGCGCTGGCGCTCGATGCCGTCGAGCTCGATCTCGATCTGCTTGATCTTCTGCCCGCGCTGCTTGCTGGCCTCGTAGAGGTGCGTCGCGTCCTGCCCCTGGCGCTTGGCGCGCGCCACCTCGTCGCCCGCGGCGTTCTGCTCCCGCTTGAGCCCCTCGACCTGCGGAATCAGGCGGCGCCTGTGGGTCTCGACCGTCGCGAGCTGCTCGAGCTCGGCCGCCGCGTCCACGCCCCGGCTGGCCAGCCCGGCGCGGACCGCCTCGAAGTTATCCCTGACAAACGCTGGATCGAGCATGGTCTCCGTGTCCCCTCAGGTATCCTAGACCGGATGCCTGTTCCGATCAGAAAAGCCGTGTTTCCCGCCGCCGGCCTCGGCACCCGGTTCCTGCCGGCCACCAAGGCCCAGCCGAAGGAGATGCTGCCGCTCGTCGACAAGCCGACGATCCAGTACGGCGTCGAGGAGGCCGTCCGCTCCGGGGCCTCCAACATCATCTTCGTGACCGGCCGCGGCAAGAACGCCATCGAGGACCACTTCGACGTGTCGGCCGAGCTCGAGACGTTCCTCGAGAGCCGGGGCAAGCACGAGCAGCTCGCCGAGATCCGCAAGATCTCCAGCCTCATGAACGTGGCCTACGTGCGCCAGGGCGAGCCGCTCGGCCTCGGCCACGCCGTGCTCGTCACCGAGGCGCTGGTCGGCGGGGAGCCGTTCGCCGTCATCCTGGCCGATGACGTGATCGACGCCGACCCGCCCGCCCTGCGGCAGATGATCGACGTGTACGACCGGGTCGACGGGCCGGTCATCGCCGTCGAGCGCGTGCCCGAGTCGGACGTCTCCAGCTACGGCATCGTCGCCGTCGACGCCGCCGAGGACCTCGGGCCCGGCGTCCACCGGATCGTGGACCTGGTCGAGAAGCCGGCGCGCGACCAGGCGCCCTCGAACCTGGCGATCATCGGCCGCTACGTCCTCACGCCCGACATCTTCCCGGCCCTCCACGAGACCGCCAAGGACCGCACGGGCGAGATCCAGTTGACCAACGGGCTCCGCCGGCTGCTCAAGAGCCGGCCGATCTACGCGTGCGAGATCGACGGCACCCGGCACGACACGGGCAACAAGCTGGGCTTCCTGAAGGCCGTGGTGTACTTCGCGCTGCGCCGCCCGGACCTCGCCGAGCCGTTCCGCGAGTACCTCGAGGCGCTCGACCTCCGCACCAGGGGCTAGGACGGGGTCAGCTCGCGGCCTTGTCGCCGGACGGCTTGGCGTCGGCCTTGGTTTCGGTCTTCGCCGCGGCTGCGGTGTCCCCCTTGCCGTCGCCCTTGGCCGCGCCGCCGCTGTCGTGGCTGCCCGACGAGCCGCCGGTCTTCGAGCTGCCCGAGCGGCCGTAGTCGGTCAGGTAGAAGCCCGATCCCTTGAACTGGATGGCGGGCGACGACAGGAGCTTGCCGACCTTGCCCCCGCACTTGGGGCACTCCTGGATCGGCGCGTCCGAGAACTTCTGGATCACCTCGAAGCGATGGCTGCAGGCCTCGCACTGGTATTCGTAAAGTGGCATGGGTGACTACTCCAACACCGCGTCGGCGGCGCCCTTGCGTACGGCTTCCGCCGGATCGTCGAGCATGAGCTGGCGGAGGGCCCAGAACGGCGCGGACCCCTTCGCCAGGAGCGCGTCGTGGAACCCCTTGAGCGACGGCTTGCCGCCCTGCTGTTCCTGCCAGTCGCGACGCAGCTTCAACATCGCGAGCTTGCCGGCCGAGTACACGAGATACGTCGGGTCGAACGTGCCCCGCTCGGCCTCGCGCCTCGCCGTGCCCTCCTCCACGAACGCCTCGTCCCGGAAGAAGCGCACCCCCTGCTCCACCGACCAGTCCTCGGTGTGGAGCCGGATGCCGACGATGAACCGCGCCAGGCGGACCAGCGACTCGGCGAGCTGGCCGAGCTTGAGCGTGTGGTCCTTCCCGCCGAACCCCGCCTCGATCATCATCTGCTCGCAGTAGTGGGCCCATCCCTCGATGTACGAGAGCGGCGCGAACAGGCTCGAGCGGCGCACCTTCGACTCGACCTTGCGCAGGTGCTGGTAGTGCAGGAAGTGCCCCGGGTAGACCTCGTGGATCGAGATGTTCCAGAGCGTCGGGATGTTGAAGTCGCGGAGGTGCTCGACCTTCCGCTCGGCCGGCCAGGCCGGGTCCACGTCGGTCAGGTAGTAGACCGAGCGGGACGGCCGCGACTCGAACGGCCCGGGCGTCCACATGCTGGCGAACGACCAGCGGAAGAACTCCGGGGTGGCGGCCACCGCCACCTCGCCGCCGTCGGGCAACGACACGATGGCGTGGCGCTCGAGGAAGGTGAGGAGCTCGGCGAGCTGGGCGCGGGCCGTGGACAGGAGCTCGCCCGGCGCCGGCTGCGTCGCCTGCTTGGCCTTCTGCCAGGCCTCGACGGGGTCGCCGCTGTTCAGGCGCCCGGCGAGGGCGCGGAACTCCTCCTGGGTCGCGGCGAGCTCGCGCTCGGCGATCGCCAGCAGCCGGTCGACGGGCAGGTTGATGCCCTCCTCGAGGCGCAGCTTCTGCTCGAAGCGGTCGCGGCCGAGGCGGAAGGTGCCGCGCGCGCGCTGGCGCACCTCGGTGTCGAGGTGCTCGACGTAGGCGCCGATCGCGTCGGTCGCCTCGGTCGAGGCGTCCGCGAGGTCCGCGAGCATGTGCATGTCGTCCACGCCGGCGAACGCCCGTGGCAGGTCGCGCTCGATGAACGTCAGGACGCCGCGGAACGTGTCGAGCCCCACCTTGACGAAGATCGCGGCGGGCTCCTTGATGTTCTCGCGCGCGGCGTTCACGAGGCGCGGCACCTGGCGCAGCTTGGACAGGACGCGCCTCGCGCGATCGGCCTCGGGGGCGTAGTCGAAGATGGCCTGCGCGGCGAGGCTGGACGCGATGAGGTCGGCGTACACGTGGGGGTTGCGCTCCCACGACCGCACCTCCTCGAGCTCGAACCGCCGGGCCCGGATGTGGTCCGCGACAATGCCGCGCTCGATGCGCTCGACCTTCGGCAACTGGTCGCCCGGGATGCCGTCGAGCCGCCGCTCGAACCCGGCCAGGGCGCCGAGCATGCCGTCGATCGCCGTCTTGCGGTAGTCCTCGAGCAGGTCGTCATGGACGTGGACGCCGTCCATGGTCGCGCTCGTCGGGTTCACCTCGTAGAGGTAGGCGAGGTAGTCGTCAACGAAGTGCGGGAAAGGTTCCGCCGCGTGCATTCTTGGTGTGTCCAGCCTGGGAAGAACGTCCTACGTCAGGGCACGCCTGAGAGCGGCCATCCCCCAATGGTACAATAAAATGGCCGAGGAAATGGCCTCCTCTCAGCGCCCGCCGGCCGACCCGCCCCCGTCCCCGTCCCGGGGACGCCTCTCCGTCGTGGCGACCCCGATCGGCAACCTGGAGGACATCACGCTGCGGGCGCTGCGGGTGCTCCGTGAGGCCGGGCTCGTGCTCGCCGAGGATACGAGGCGGACGGGCAACCTGCTCCGCCACTACGAGATCCGCACGCCCCTCGCCAGCCTGCACGCCCACAACGAGCACGCCAAGACCCCGGATATCGTCGCCGGGCTCCTCGAAGGGCGGCAGGTAGCCCTCGTGACCGATGCCGGCATGCCTGGCATCTCGGACCCTGGCATGACCCTGGTCAGCGCCGCCCGGGCGGCCGGCGTCGCGGTGGAGGTGATCCCCGGTCCGAGCGCCGTCGTGACCGCGCTGGCGGCCTGCGGCCTGGCGGATCGGCCGTTCGTCTTCATGGGCTTCGCCGAAATGCGGTCAAAAGACCGAAAAATTTGGTTCCGCGACCTCGCGTCGCGCCGGGATCTGGCGGTCGTCTGCTTCGAGGCGCCGCACAGGCTCCGGCGCTTCCTCACCGAACTCGCCGCGATTGGCGTGGATCGAGACATCTTTCTCTGCCGCGAGCTCACGAAGCTCCACGAAGAGGTCATCCAGGGGACCCCGGCGGTCCTGCTCGAGCAACTGGCGGAACCACGAGGGGAATTCACGATAGTGATCCCGGCTGCCGGCCCTGGGGAAGGGGCCATGGACCGGACGAGTCCACCGACGGATGCCGAGGTTGGTGATTTGTTTGGTCAAACAACAGAAAACGCGGCAGGTTCCAAGCGGGACCGCGCCAGAATTGTGGCCGACCGGCTCGGCATGAGCACCAGGCAGGTGTATGACGCGCTGGAACGCCTGAAGTCTTTAGGCTAAACAACATAAAACATGACGCTGGCCTGGGCTTGCCGTTCCGCGCCTGCCTTGACGCTCCCCGGGCTTCTTGTTAACGTAGCGCGGAAATCCTGAGTCCATGGCGAAGCCTGAGCGACGGCCCCCTTCGCCCGCACCAGCCAAACGCGCGCGTCCCGGCAAGTCCCCGACGTCGGACCCCGCACCCCAGGCTCGTTCGAGCGGCTCTCCCCCCGGCGCCACGCCGGAGCGGTCGGCCTCTGCCCAGGCCGTCGCCATCTACGAGCAGGCTCTCCGCACCCTCCAGAAGCACAACTACGTCAAGGCCGCCGAGCTCTTCCGGCATGTCGCCGGCGAGTTCCCGGACGAGCGCGAGCTGGGCGATCGTGTGCGGACCTACCTGGCCGTCTGCGAGCGGCAGCTGAGTCCGCCCGTCGGCGAGCCGACGACCGTCCCGGAGCGGCTCTATGCGGCCACCCTGGCGCTGAACGCGGGGGACACGGACACGGCCCTGTCGCTGCTCGCGTCGGTCCAGGCGGCCGATCCGGACAACGACCAGGCCCTCTACATGCTTGCCGTGGCGCACGCGGATCGCGGAGAGTCGCAAGTCGCGATACCCTATCTACGCCGGGCGATTGCGCTGAACCCGGACAATCGATCGCTGGCCCGCCTGGACCCGGATCTGGAGATGCTCCGGGCAGGGGGCGCGCTGTCATCCATCCTGAGCGCCGGCCCCGATGCCGGCGGCGGCCCAACGGGCGCGGCCTGACCCGGGGCCGTCCCAGGGGCCGGGCAGCGGCGGCGCGGCGGCGCACGGTACCGGTTCGGCATGTCTGACATCCATATCGTCGTACTCGCGGCGGGCAAGGGCACACGCATGAAGTCGCGCGTGCCCAAGGTGCTGCACCCGATTTCCGGCCTCCGGCTGGTGGATCGCGTCCTGCGCACGGCGGCGACGCTGTCGCCGGCCTCCACCACGGTCGTGGTGGGCCACGAGGCGGCGCAGGTCCGCGCGCATCTCGAGGGGAGGCCCGGCCTCTCCCTCGTCACGCAGGAGCCCCAGCTCGGGACGGGCCACGCCCTGCTCCAGGCGCGCCCCGCGCTCGAGGGCCGGACGGGCACCGTGGTCCTCCTCTCGGGCGACGTGCCGCTGCTCAGCGCGCAGACGCTGCGCCACCTGATCGAGACGCACCGGGAGGCCGGCGCCGCGGCGACCGTCGTCACGGCGGTCGTCGACTGGCCGTACGGCTACGGCCGCATCGTCCGCAAGGACGGGCAGATGGTGCGGATCGTCGAGGAGAAGGACGCGACGGCGGCGCAGCGCGAGATCAAGGAGATCAACGCGGGGATCTACGCGTTCGACCTCGAGCCCCTGTTCGATCACCTGGCGGGCATCGGGTCCGGCAACGCGCAGGGCGAGTACTACCTGCCGGATCTCATCGCCATCTACCGCCGCGGCCGCCGGCCGGTCGCGACCTACACGGTCAGCCAGCCCGGGGAGATCCGGGGCATCAACAGCCGCACCGAGCTCGCAGAGGTGAGCGCGATGGTTCGACAGCAGAAGAACGAGGAACTGATGGCGGCCGGGGTCACCCTGGTCGATCCCGCAACGACCTACGTGGACGCCGACGTCGAGGTGGGCGCCGACACGGTCATCCACCCCATGGTGTTCCTCGAGGGGTCGACGAAGATCGGGGTGGCCTGCGAGATCCACGCGGGCGCGCGCCTGGTCAACGCGGTCGTCGGCGACCGCGTCGTCATCCGCAACCACTCGGTGATCGCGGACGCGGCGGTCGGCTCGGACGCCACCGTGGGGCCCTTCGCTCACCTCCGGCCCGGCACGACGCTCGGCGAGGGGGCGCACGTCGGCAACTACGTGGAGCTCAAGAAGACCTCGCTCGGGGCCGG
>JBFWOG010000050.1:0-7837 GCA_050250645.1 Vicinamibacterales bacterium | reverse complement strand
GGACTCAGGCGCTTCGCGCCTTCGCTGGGACCAGAACGGTGCCGCTTCCCCTGCTTCAGTCGCACCCTTCCCAGCGAGGGCCGGCACGGCCCGAGTCCCAGCGAGCGGAGCGAGTCCCAACGAGCGCCGAAGGCGCGAGGCCTACCGCCCCGCAGGGGCGGCTGATTCGCGCGAGGCCCACCGCCCCGCAGGGGCGGCTTGATGCGCGCGAGGCCCACCGCCCCGGTGGGCGGCCCGCGTGGCGCGAGGTCTACCGCCCCCAGCGCCTACTTGCGGTCTCCGAGAGGGCCGCTTCGCCAGAGGATCCAGAGCGCGGCGGCCAGGATGCCCGCGGCCGCCGCGTACAGGCCGGGGCCGAGGTCCCCGATCGGCCAGCCGTAGCGCGGCAGGAGGAGGGCGGCGGCGTTGTTGAGGGCGTGCCACGCCATCGCCGGAAAGATCGATCCGGACAGGATCGTCACCGTTGCGAGCAGGACGCCGAGAAAGGCCGTCGGCAGCAGGCGGAACAGCGACACATGGAAGAACCCGAAGACCAGCCCGGTCAGGAGCGCCGCCGTCCAGGGCCGGTAGAAGCGCCGCAGCGACTGGAGCAGCACGCCGCGGAAGGCGATCTCCTCGCAGATGCCCGGCAGGACGGTGAGCATCGGCAGCAGCGCCCAGAACGGCATGTCGCCCGGGACGAGGTATTGGCTGAAGGTCTCCAGCATCTCGCGCGGCACGGGCACGACCAGGTTCGCCAGCTGGAACACCGCCGCCCCGGCGAGCAGGCCGGCCGGGGCGCCGGCCGCCACCGCCACCCACGCCGGCCAGGCCGGGGCGCGCCACGCGAGCACCTCCCGCCACGCGAGGCCGTAGCGCCTGATGAACAGCACCGACCCGCCGAGGAAGATCCCCACGAGGTTGATCAGGAGCTGTCCCCGGATGTCGAAATCCGCGCCGAGGTTGAGGGAGATCAGCAGGAACACGGCCCACATCCCCGCGTACCACGCGCCGACGTGGCCCGCCCGCAGCCGGGGCACGCCCGGCCGCACCTCCGCCTCGCCCGCGCCCGCCACGATCAGGCGCTCGGTGGACAGGACGCGCTCCGCCAGCCGCATCAGCCACGCCGCCGCGCCCAGCGTCACGAGCCAGGCGCCGGCGAGGAAGGGCCAGTCGACCCGCCCGATGAGCAGCTCCTTCACGCCGACGCCGATGTTGGCGATCGGCACGACCACGATCGCCGAGCGGAGGGGGATGGCCGGCAGGGCGGCCGCCAGCGCCGGCATGGCCGCCGCGAGCATCATCGGCATGAACAGCAGCTGTGCCTCGCGATAGGACCTGGCGTAGCCCGAGACGAGCAGCAGGGCGGCCGAGATGAGCGCGGCCAGAGGCAGGAGGAACACCAGCAGGCCCGCCGCCATCGGCAGGGTCACCACCGCGCCGAGGTCGCGCGCCGCCGGGATCAGCTCCAGCCGCGCGTAGGCCAGGAGGTTGCCGACCTGGATCGCGGTGATGGTCACCCCCACCGCCATCACGACGAGGAACTTCGCGACGACGATCTCGCGCCGGCTCGCCGCGGTCGTGAGGAGCGTCTCGAGCGTGCCGCGCTCCTTCTCGCCGGCCAGCGTGTCCTGGGCGACCACGGCGCCGCCGGTGAACAGGAAGAGCAGCAGGAGGGCCGTGGCGACCCTCCCGAGCGCGAGCCCGGCCGCCTGCTCGGCGCTGGCGATGCTGGTCGACGTCAGGGCGAGGACGTCGCCCGGCGCCGGGCCGCCCCTGGCGGCGAGCAGCGCGGCGCGGCGGTCGGCACGGACGGCTTCGAGGCGCGCGCGCATGCGCCGTGCCCCGCTCTCGGACGCGTCACGGTCGCCGCGGTAGACGAGGGTCAGCGCGGTGACGCCGGGTGGCAGGTCCGCGAGGCGGTCCTCGGGGGCCTCGCCCGTGGCGTCCCCGGCATCGCCCGGCTCCGCGTCGTCGCGGCGGGCGCGCTGGAGGTCGCCAACCGTCCCCGCCTCGACATAGAAGTCGATGTCGCCGGCGTCCAGCGCCGCGGCCGGGTCGGCCGCCTCGACCCTGCGGAAGCGGGCGGTCTCACCGGCCTCGCCCGCGGCGCCGGCGCCGGCGGCCGCGGCCAGCGCGCCGGCGGCCTCCGCCGCGCGCGGCCCGGTCGCCGCCCACGCGTACTCGCGGCCGGCGAGCTCACGCTCGCGGCGCTCGTCCATCGCGCGGGACGAGAAGAGCATGACCGGCATGACGAGGAGGGGCAGGACGAGCGACATCACGACGGTGCGCCTGTCGCGCAGCAGCGTCCGGATCTCGGTGCGGAAGAGGGTCAGGACCCGCCGCCCGCCGGGACTCATCCCGCGGGCTCCGCCTGGCCGGCCTGCTCGACGACGCGGACGAAGATGTCCTCGAGGTAGTGGAGGCCCGTGGCCAGGCGCAGGGCCTCGAGCGTGTCGCAGGCGTGGATGCGCCCACGGTGGATGACGGCGAGGCGGTCGCAGAGCCGCTCCGCCTCGCTCATGATGTGCGTCGAGAAGATGATCGTCTTGCCGTCGGCCTTGAGCTCGGCGATGACCTTCTGCATCTCGATCGCGTTCAGCACGTCGAGGCCGACCGTCGGCTCGTCGAAGATCAGCACCGGCGGGTCGTGCGCGATGGTGCGCGCGATCGACACCTTCTGCTTCATCCCCTGCGAGAGCCTGTCGACGCGCGCGCGGGCGTACTCCCCGATGCCGAATCGCTCGACCAGGGCGTCCACCCGGGCGGCGATGCGCGCCTCCGGGTAGCCATTGATGCGCGCGAAGAAGTCGAGCGTCTCGCGCGCGGTCAGGCGCGGGTAGAGCGCGGTGCTCGCGGAGTAGAAGCCGAGCCGGCGCCGCACCTCCTCCGGCGCGGCGACGGTGTCGAACCCCATCACCGCCGCGGTGCCGCCGGTGGGCGCGAGCACGGTGGACAGCATGCGCAGCGTCGTGGTCTTGCCGGCCCCGTTGGCGCCCAGCAGCCCGAAGATCTCCCCGGGACGGCACGAGAAGTCGACCCCGTCGACCGCCCGCACCTCGCCGCGTCCCTCGTCGCGGAACACCTTCCGGAGGCCGCGCACCTCCACTGGCATCGTCATCGGCCGGGTCCTTTCCGCGGGCCCAGGACCCGCGCGCGGAGGAACGTGGGCAGGGTGCCGCTGAAGGCGCCCGTCATCACGTCCTCGGCCTGGACGATCATCGTCGCCAGGCGCACGAGCGCCGCGACCCCGGCCAGCGTGACGACGACCGCGATGGCCATCTGCGGCGCCCGGAAGACCCCCGCGAACGCGTCGCGCGTCACGAGCGCGATGTTCACGACCGGGACGGCCGAGAGGGCGGGCGTGAAGTCCGTGCCCCGCGAGCTGAGGAACACGGTGGGCAGCAGCACGGCCAGGTAGAAGGGCGTGATGAGCGTCTGGCCCTCGCGGAACGTCCGCGCGAAGGCGGCGAGCACCATCATGCCGGCCGCGAT
Source organism: Vicinamibacterales bacterium (assembly GCA_050250645.1). Taxonomy (GTDB): domain Bacteria; phylum Acidobacteriota; class Vicinamibacteria; order Vicinamibacterales; family UBA2999; genus JBFWVR01. The sequence continues at coordinate 4,363 of JBFWOG010000050.1, read as the reverse complement.
GAACGACGCGAGCAGGATGGCCGCCACGGCGAGCACGGGCAGCGCCGCCAGCGGCACCGCGAACTCGAGGGCCTCGCCGCCGGCGATCGGCGCCAGGACGCCGCGGAGCGTGAGGGTCATCGCGGCCACGTTGAGCAGGCCCGCGATGCCGCCGAAGGTCGCCACGTAGAGGAACCTCGCCGTCATCACGTTGGCGCGCGACGCGGCGGTCGTCATCAGCGTCTCCCACGTGTGGCGCTCGCGCTCGCCGGCCGTCGTGTCCACCGCCGGATAGAAGCAGCCGACGGCCACCATCACGACGAAGAAGATGGGAAGCATGAGGCCGAGGACGAACGCGCCCATCTCGCGGGACGACGCCGTGTTGCGCTCGTCCAGCGCGAAGACGGCCCAGTCGGCGGGCGTGACGCCGCGGGCCGCGGCGTCGGCGCGGACCCGCTCGGCGCGCAGGGTCCGGAGCGCCGCCTCGACCCGGCCGCGCGCGGCGTCGCTCCGCTCCCGGGAGCCGTCGTACTCCAGCCGGAGTCGCCAGTCGCCGTCCACGGCGGGGGTCACCTCGAGCACCGCGTCGAGCGCCCCGGCGGCCAGGTCCGCCGTCGCCGCCGCCGGGCCGGCGGGGGCGGGCTGCACGGCGATGCCGTCGGTGGCGGCCAGGCGCCCGGCGATCACCCCGCTGCCGGCCCCGGCCGGGGCGACGACGGCGACGCGGGCGGCCAGGTCGTCGGTCTGCCCGCGGACGAAGGCGATGCCCGTGAATCCCATCCACAGGAGGGTGGGGTAGAGCACCACCGGAATCACGATCGAGTTGACGACGATGCTCCGCTCCCGGAGCGCGGAGCGGACTTCCCAGGCATAGAGCGTTACAATCTCGCGCCAGCGGGGCATGGGCGGGTTGATCCTACTCCCAATTCCGGGCTGCCCGCCCGCAGGGTGCACGCGATGTCGATCATGCGGTCCGTCCTACTCGCCGCGTCGGAGAGCACGTGGATGCGCGAGCGCGCCTCCCGCGCGCCGTTCGTCCGCCGCTCGGTTGCCCGCTTCATGCCGGGCGAGACCTTCGACGACATGCTGGCGGCCGCCGCCAGGCTCTCGGAGGCGGGCCTCGGCGCCGTCTTCACGCGCCTCGGCGAGAACGTCCGTGACCTGGCCGAGGCCGACCAGGTCACGTCCCACTACGTCGAGGGCATCGGCCGGGTCCGCGAGGCCGGCCTCTCGGTCGAGCCCTCGATCAAGCTCACGCAGCTCGGCCTCGACATCGACCGGGAGCACGGCTACCGGAACGCGCGGGCCATCGCGGCGGCCGCCCACGCGGCGGGCGCGTACACCTGGGTCGACATGGAGCAGTCGGGCTACGTGGACGTCACGCTCGAGATCGTCCGGCGGCTCAAGGCGGAGTTCCCCGGCGTCGGTGTGTGCCTCCAGGCGTACCTGCATCGCACGCCGACCGACCTCGCGGCGCTCGTGGCGCAGGGCATCGGCATCCGGCTCGTGAAGGGCGCCTACAAGGAACCCGAGGGCGTGGCCATCGCGCGCAAGGCCGACGTGGACGCCGCCTACGCCTCGCTGGCCAGGACGATGCTGGGGCCGGCCGCGCGGGCGGCGGGCGCGCGCGCGGTCTTCGGCACGCACGACCCCGTGCTCATCGAGACGATCCGGTCCGGCGCCGCGGCGGCGGGCGTGGCCAGGTCCGCCTACGAGTTCCACATGCTCTACGGCATCCAGCGCGCCGAGCAGACCCGGCTGGCCGCCGCCGGCGTCGGCGTCCGCGTGCTCATCGCCTACGGCGCGTACTGGTATCCCTGGTACATGCGGCGGCTCGCCGAGCGGCCGGCCAACGTCTGGTTCGTGGTGAAGAACCTGGTCGGGCGCTAGCGGCGCCACGCCCCTGGCGCGAGGCCGTCGAGCGTCCAGTCGCCCACCGCCCACCGCACGAGGCGGAGGGTGGGGTGGCCGACCGCGGCCGTCATGCGCCGCACCTGCCGGTTGCGGCCTTCCGTCAGCGTCAGGGCCAGCCAGGTGGTCGGGATGTGCCGGCGTTCGCGGATGGGCGGCACGCGGGGCCAGAGGTCGGGCGGCGCCATGCGTCCGGCGCGGGCCGGGCGCGTGCGCCCGTCGGGGAGGTCCACGCCGCGGGCCAGGGCCGCCAGCGCCCGGTCGTCCGGCTCGCCCTCCACCTGCACCCAGTAGACCTTCGGCAGCTTGTGCGCCGGCGACGTGATGCGCGCCTGGAGCCGGCCGTTGTCGGTGAGCACGACGAGGCCCTCGCTGTCGGCGTCGAGCCGGCCGGCGGCGTAGACCCCCGGGACGTCGATGAAGTCGGCCAGCGTCTGCCGCCCGGCCGTGGCGGTGAACTGGCAGAGCACCCCGTACGGCTTGTTGAAGAGGATCAGGCTCACGCGCCGTGGCGGGCCTTGTCGATCTTCCGGTCGCGCTCGCCCTCGAGCCGCTCGACCTCGCGGCGGTACGCCTGCTCGACCGCCAGCCGCTCCTCGGGCGGGAGGGGGGCGCCGGCCTTCGACCGGTGGAGGATCTCCTCGTTGGCGAGCTTCGCGGCGTAGACCCGCCGGATCTCCGCGATGGCCTCCTTCTGCTCGCCGGTCAGCGGCTGCTCGCTGACGCCGTCAGCGGCGTCCTTCTTGCGCAGCCGCTCCATCGCCAGCTCGAGCGCGCTCTTCGGGGCGTCGTCACTCATCGCATCCGTCCTCTGTGCCTTCGATTCTATGATGGATGGATGAGCGACGTCCGCGAACCGCTGGCCGAGGAGCAGATCTACGCCCGCATCGGCGAGGCCGGCTTCGCCCGGCTCGTCCGGGCCTTCTACGCGCAGGTGCCCGGCGACGACCTGCTCGGGCCGATGTACCCGGCCGGCGACCTCGAGGGCGCGGAGCAGCGGCTGCGGGACTTCCTCGTCGGGCGCTTCGGCGGCCCGCCGCGCTACATGGAGCAGCGGGGGCACCCGCGCCTGCGGATGCGGCACATGCCCTTCGCCATCGACCAGGCCGCCCGGGACCGCTGGATGGCGCTGATGGACCGCGCCCTGGCCGAGGCCGAGCTGCCCCCCGACGTCGCCGACCTGTTCCGCGAGTTCTTCGGCGGCGTCGCGACGTTCATGATCAACAGGGCGTAGCGGAAGGTGCCAATGGTGCCAAGGGTGCCAGAGGTGCCATGGGTGCGCCCTCAGGGTGCCAATGGTGCCAAGGGTGCCAGGGGTGCCAAAGGGTGCGCCGGGGGCAAGGTTCTGGTAACCGGGCCTTGCTACGATGACCGCATGAGACCACGCCTCGTGCTCGCGGCCGGCCTGCTCGCCCTCGCCATGTCGCCCCTGGCGGCGCAGGCGCCCGGGCACGTCATGGTGGACCCGGCCACGCTGGCGTGGCGGGGGGGCAACGGCATCTCGACCGCGGTCGCGGAGGGCGACCCGGCGAAGCCGGGGCGGTTCACGATGCTGCTCAAGCTGGCCGACGGCGCCTACATCCCGCCCCACTGGCACAACGTGGACAAGCGCCTCGTGGTCGTCAGCGGGCGGCTCAAGATGGGCATGGGCGACGCCATCGACGAGACCGCCGTGACCCTGCTGGGCCCGGGCGGCGTCGTGGTCGTCCCGGCCTCGTCGCACCACTACGAGGGCGGAGAGGGCGAGACGGTCGTCGCGCTGATCGCGGACGGGCCGTTCACGACGACCTACGTGGGCGGGGCGACCAGGGACCAGTAGTCCAGGCCCTCGCGGAACCAGCCGGCCAGCACGGTGCGCGGCTCCGGCCCTTCCACGGGGGTGACCTGGTGCTCGAGGGCGGGGTCGATCCGGAAGAGCAGCGCGTCGCCGCGTCCGGGGTTGGCCGTGTCGGTGAGGATCTCGTGCGAGTCGGCGTCGCGGACCTGCAGGCGTCCGCCCGCGTACGGCGTGTCGCCGAGGTTCAGCGAGAAGCCGACGAGGCGCCCGTCGGAAACATCGCTGTGCCACGGGAAGTAGTGCCCGCCGTCGGTGCGCGCCTCCCGCCGGTAGACCCGCCCGCTGAAGGCGCCGATCGGGCGGCAGCCCGTGACGGCCTCCACCACCTGCCAGAGTTCCGGATCGTTCAGCACGGCATGGAGGACCCCCGCCAGGCCGTGGTCGTCGAGCGTGTGCTCGACCTCCCGGCCGTCCTCGACCCGCGTCGCGAAGGCCGCGCGGGCGAGCCGGGTGCGCACCAGGGTGTCGAGATCGGGCGCGAGCAGGCCCGGCCACCGCACGACGTGCGTGCGCGCGAACTCCTGCCGCCAGGACGCGACCTGGGCGGGCCCGGCCGTCAGGACGAGCGCGGAACGGGTGAGGGCGATCACGTCGCCAGTCTACCCGGGCGGAGCGGCTGGGGCACCGGTGACCGCC
>JBFWOG010000049.1:0-8451 GCA_050250645.1 Vicinamibacterales bacterium | reverse complement strand
CTAGCAGGGGGACGCCTGCGGCGTCATCCGCGGAAGGACGCGGATGAACGCGGAGGGGTGACCCGGCGCGGGTCGGCGCGAAGCGCCGAGGAGCGGCGATGGGACACCCGGACCGCACACGTTCCCACCCGCCCGAGCAAACGTGTGCGGTCCGGGTGTCCCATCACCGCTCACCCGGCCGGTCTGCGACCGGCCGGCCCGCGCACGGCATTCTGCGAGGTCCGGGGTACGGCCGTTCCGCGTGCCTCCGCGTCCTTCCGCGGATGCCTTGTCTTCCTGCGTGGCCGGGCGCTCCGCGGCGTGCCCCGGCCTACCCGGGAGGCCAGGCCATCGCGCGGCCGCCGAGCACGTGCAGGTGCAGGTGGAACACCGTCTGCCCGGCCTGGGCGTTGCAGTTGAAAACGGTCCTGTAGCCCGGGCCGTCGAAGCCCCGTTCCTTCGCGATCGCGGCGGCCCGCCGCAGCATGCGCCCGACGAGCGCGTCCTCGGCCGGCGACAGGTCGTTGAGCGTCGCGACATGGGTCTTCGGGACGACCAGCACGTGCATCGGCGCCTGCGGGTTGATGTCGTTGAACGCGACGAGGTCATCGTCCGCGTACACCTTCGACGCGGGGATGTCGCCCGCGATGATCCTGCAGAAGAGGCAATCCATGGGCCACAGATAGCACAGAACACAGATGCACAGATAGAACGGACATGCGCAGGTGACGGGCCGCTCTCGCGGGGCACAGATGGCACAGATAGCACAGACGCGCAGATGACAAAGATGCGCAGATGCGAACCCCCAGGAACCTGAGGAACGTGAGGAACCTCAGGTTCCCGAGGAACGCGCGGCGTTCCTATCCGCGCCGGACAACGGCCGTCCGTGGGATGTCCTGGAGGTCGCGGTCGATGCGCTCGAGGGCGAGGCCGCCGGTGAGGTCGACGAGGCGGCGCACGGCGTCGGCCTGGCCGTAGCCGATCTCCATCACGAGGGCGCCTGAGGGCGCGAGGCGCTCGGCGGCCTGCCGGAGGATCTCGCGGATGTCCCTGAGGCCGTCGGGGCCCCCGAAGAGCGCCAGGGCCGGCTCGTGCGCCACGACCTCGGGCGGCAGCGACGGCGCGTCGCCGTCGGCGACGTAGGGCGGGTTGGAGACGACGAGGTCCACCGGCGCCTGCACGCCGCCGAGATAGGGTGCCTGCAGGAAGGTCACGCGGTCGCCGACGCCCCAGCGCGCGGCGTTGGCGCGGGCGACCTCGAGCGCCTCGGCCGAGACGTCGGTCGCGACGACGTGCGCGGCCGGGCACTCGATCGCGATCGTGACGGCGAGGCAGCCCGACCCGGTGCCGACGTCGACGACGCGCGGCGCCGGCGACCCGACCGGCGCGCTGTGCCCGGCGGCCTCACCGCGCCCGAGCAGCGCCAGCGCGCGCTCGACCACGAATTCCGTCTCGGGGCGGGGGATGAGGACGGCGCCGGAGACGGCGAAGTCGCGGCCCCAGAACTCCTGGACCCCCCGGATGTAGGCGACCGGCTCGCGCCGCTGGCGCCGCGCGACGACCCGCTCGAAGGCCCGGCCGAAGGGGGCGGGCGGTGGGTCGAGCTCGCGGGCCACCAGCTCCGCGCGCGACCAGCCGAGCACGTGGCGCGCGAGCAGCTCCGCGTCGAGGGCGGCCTCGCCGTCGGCGATGCCCGCGCCGGCGAGGCGCGCGCGGGCCGCCTGGACGTGGTCGCGGATGGTCATGGCGGGCGCGCCTAGATCGTGGACTCGGCCGTCGCCTCCTTGAGGCGTTCGGCGTTGTCGTGGGTCGAGAGGGCGTCGATGAGCTCGGCGAGGTCGCCGTCGAGCACCGCGTGGAGCTGGTGGGTGGTGAAGTTGATGCGGTGGTCGGTGATGCGGCTCTGCGGGAAGTTGTAGGTGCGGATCTTCTCGGAGCGCTCGCCGGTGCCCACCTGCCCGCGCCGCTCCTTGGCGATCGCCTCCTGCTGCTTGCGCATCTCGATCTCGTAGAGGCGCGAGCGCAGCACCTTGAGGGCCTTCGCCTTGTTCTTGATCTGCGACTTCTCGTCCTGCTGCGAGACCACGAGGCCCGTGGGGATGTGCGTCACGCGGACCGCCGAGTAGGTGGTGTTGACGCTCTGCCCGCCGGGGCCGCTCGAGCAGAAGGTGTCGATCCGGAGGTCGTTCTGGTTGATCTCGACGTCGATCTCGTCGGCCTCGGGCAGCACGGCGACCGTCGCCGTCGACGTGTGGATGCGGCCGCTCGCCTCGGTCTCGGGCACGCGCTGCACGCGGTGGACGCCGCTCTCGTACTTGAGGCGGCTGTACACGCCCTTGCCCTCGATATTGGCGATGACCTCCTTGACGCCGCCCTGGCCGGCCTCGCTGAGCGACATGATCTCGAGCTTCCAGCCCTGCTTCTCGGCGTAGCGCGTGTACATCCGGTAGAGGCTGCCGGCGAACAGCGCCGCCTCCTCGCCGCCGGTGCCCGCGCGGATCTCGAGGATGACGTTCTTCTGGTCGTTCGGGTCCTTGGGCAGGAGCAGGATCTTGAGTTCCCCGTCCAGGCGGTCCCGCGTCGCCTGGAGCGCCGGCAGCTCGTCCTCGGCGAGCGCCCGCATCTCGGCGTCGCCGCCCCGGACGAGCTCCTCGGCCTGGGCGATCTCCTCGACGACCTTCTTGTAGTGGCGGAAGGCCTCGACGAGGTCCTCGATCTCGGCGAGGGCCTTGGCCTGCTTCCGGTACTCGGCGGGGTCGCTCTGCACGCCCTGCGTGCCGAGCGACGCCATGAGCTCCTCGTAGCGGCGCTCCACCGCCAGCAGCTTGTCGAACATACTCACTCCGTCCTGCCTGGGGTCCCGGCCGGAAGCCTCGGGACGCTAGCCGCCGGAGACGGGGGGCAGGAACGCCACCTCGTCGCCGTCGCCGACCGCCGTGCTCATGCGCGCGTAGTCGGCGTTGACCGCGCAGGACATCGACCGTTCATAGGGGGCGAGCGCCGGGTGCTCGGCCACGAGGTCCCGCCAGACGTCCGCCACGGTGGCGCCGTCGGCCGCCTCGCGCGCGAACTCGCCGCCGCCGGCCAGGTCGCGGAGCCGGGCGAACAGCCGCACGGTCACGCGCATGCGATGGCCAGCGCCTTCTGCCGCGCCGCCTCGTCGTCCGGGTCCGCCGTCGCGCCCTCGATCCAGACGTCGCCGCCGTCGAAGTACTCGTGCTTCCAGATCGGGACGATCTGCTTGACCCGCTCGATGGCGTAGCGGCACGCGGCGAACGCGTCCGCCCGGTGCGGCGAGGCCGCGGCGATGGCCACGCTGGCCTCGCCGATCGCGAGCGACCCGGTCCGGTGGTGCACGGCGAGCCGCGTGCCGGGCCACCGCGCCGTCGCCTCCGCGACGATCCGCGCGAGCGCCTTCTCGGCCAGCGGCTCGTAGGCCTCGTAGACGAGGTGCGACACGCGCCGGCCCTGGTTGTGGTCGCGCACGAGCCCCAGGAAGGTCGCGACGGCCCCGTCGCCGGCGGCGGCGACGATGGCGACGAGTGGCTCGAGGGCCAGCGGCGCCCCGGTGATCGCGACCTGCGGAACCATCAATCCCTCAGTATAACGCGCCAGAAATGCCCGAGGGGCCGGTGGCCCCGGCCGAGCGGGATGCCCGCGGCCATGGCCCCGGCCACGTAGGCCTTGGCCGCCCGCGCGGCCGCGTCGAGGGGCTGCCCGAGCGCGAGCCCCGCCGTGACCGCGGACGCGAACGTGCAGCCCGTGCCGTGGGTGTGCGGCCCGGCGACCCGCGGCCCGGCCAGCTCCGTCACGCCGTGCCGCTCCACCAGCACGTCCACCAGCTCGTCGCCGGGGAGGTGGCCGCCCTTGACCAGGACGGCGGCCGGGCCGCGGGCGAGCAGCCGGCGGCCCGCCTCGCGCATGTCGGCCACCGTGCGGATCTCCATGCCCGCCAGCGCCTCGGCCTCCGGGACGTTGGGGGTCACCACCCGGGCGAGCCGCAGCAGCACCGTCGTGACCGTATGCACGGCGTCGTCGGCCAGCAGGCGGTCGCCGCTCTTGGCGACCATGACCGGGTCCACCACGAGGTTGGGGAGTTCCAGTGCCTCGACGGCGGCGGCCACCGCCTCGACGATGGCGGCCGAGGCGAGCATGCCCGTCTTGACCGCGTCGCAGCCGAGGTCGGTCACCACCGCCTCGATCTGCTGGGTGACGAACTCGGCCGGGACCGGGTGGATGCCGGTCACGCCAGTGGTGTTCTGGGCGGTGAGGGCGGTAATGGCCGAGGTGCCGTAGACCCCGAAGGCGGCAAACGTCTTCAGATCCGCCTGGATCCCGGCGCCGGCGCCGCTGTCGCTGCCCGCGATTGTCAGGGCCGTTTTCATTTGAGTACAATCGCCCGACCTATGCAGAAGACCCGGGCGCCCCACGTTACCTTCGATTCGACGCTCCTCGACCACGTCAGTGTCGGCGCCGCGACCGCGGCTGCCCGCACCAGCATGCGGGTGGCGTCGGTGCTGTTCGTCACGGCCCTCACGGCCGCGGCGGCGCAGGTGAGCCTGCACCTGCCGTTCACCCCGGTCCCGTTCACCCTGCAGCCGATGATCGTCCTGCTCGGCGGCGCCGCCCTCGGCGCCCGGCTCGGGGCCTCGGCCCAGGCGCTCTACCTGCTGCTCGGGATTGCCGGCCTTCCCGTCTTCGCCGCCTCCGGTGCGCTGCCGCCCGGGGCGGCCCGGCTGCTCGGGCCCACCGGTGGCTTCCTGATCGCCTACCCGCTCGCCGCCTGGGTCACCGGCTGGCTCGCCGAGCGCGGCTTCGACCGTCGCTACCTCACCTCCGTCGCGGCGATGCTCGCCGGCATGGCGACCTACTTCACGAGCGGCGTCCTGTGGCTCGCCTACTCGGCGCCGGTGGCCGCCCTCCCCGTGGGCGCGCGGCTCGACGCGGCCCTCGCGGCCGGTTTCTACCCCTTCGTCCTCTCGGACGTCGCCAAGGTCGTGCTCGCCGGCGCCGTGCTGCCCACGGTCTGGGCGCTCGTCTCGGACCGGCCGAAGAGCAGGAAGTACTGAAACGGCAGGAACGTCTCCTGCCCGAGGAGCCGCAGCCCTGCGCGCTCCGCGTCCCGCACCACGATCTCGGGGCTGACGCGCTCTTCGAGCGCGGGCCCCGGGCCCGCGCCATCCAGCTTGAAGTCCACCACGCCGATCCGGCCCTGCGGCCGGATCGCGCGCGCGAGGTTCGTCAGGAACGTCACGCGGTCCTCGATCTCGTGGTACGTGTCGACGATGAGGACGGCGTCGATGGCGGACGGGGGCAGCCCCGGGTTGCTGCCCTCGCCGAGCACGGGCCGCACGTTGGTCAGCCCTTCCCGTTGCACCCGGCGCGAGATCGCGTTCAGCATCTCGGCCTGCACGTCCTGCGCGTAGACGAGGCCGTTCGGCCCGACCCGGCGCGCCAGCCGGATCGTGAACCACCCGCTGCCCGCCCCCACGTCGGCCACCACCGACGCCTCGGCGATCCCGAGCGCGTCCATGATCTGATCCGGCCGCTGCCACTGGTCGCGGTCGGGCGCCTCGAGCAGGCCGAGGTCCTGCGGCGGGAACAGCCGCCCGTGCTGCTGCTGGCCGGCGGCCAGGCCCGCCGGCGCACCGCCGAGCACGAGCGCCGCACCAGCCAGCACCGCAGCAAGCCGGAGCCACCGGGTACGGGCGGCGCCAGGTCGCGTTCCTGCTGTTCCTGGGGTTCCTGGCGTTCCTGAGGTGCTTATCTGTGTCATCTGTGCCATCTGTGGCCGCCGGCGTCGGGTCGGGAGCCGCGGGGGCTCCTGGGTTCCTCAGGTTCCTTGGGTTCCTCAGGTTCTCATCTGCGCATCTGTATCATCTCAGCCCGGGTTCGGTCATCGCCTGCGCCGACAGGATGCGGTCGAGGGCGGGCTCGTCCATCAGGCCGCGTTCGAGCACGACGGCCCGGATCGAGCGGCCGGTGAGGACCGCCGCCTTCGCCACCTCCGCGGTGACAGCGTAGCCGAGGTGCGGGCTGAGCGCGGTGGCGGTGGCCGTGCTCCGCTCCAGCAGTTCGCGGCAGCGCGCCTCGTCGGCCTCGAGCCCGTCCACGGCGCGCCCGCGCAGGGTCACCACGGCGGCGGTGAGGATGCGCTGGGCGTGGAGCGCGTTCCAGGCGATCACCGGCATCATGACGTTCAGCTCGAGCTGCCCGGCCTCGGCGGCGGCCGCCACGGTGTGGTCGCACCCGAAGACCTGGAAGCAGACCTGGTTGACCATCTCGGCGATCGACGGGTTCACCTTGCCGGGCATGATCGACGAGCCCGGCTGCACGGCGGGCAGCCGGATCTCGGCCAGCCCCGCGCGCGGGCCGCTGGCGAGCAGCCGCAGGTCGCTGGCAATCTTGCCGAGCTCCACCGCGGCGCGGCGCATCGCGCCGGAGTAGGCGACGACGTCGCCCATGCTCTGGGTGACCCGGAAGCGGTTGCCGGCGGCGCGCAGGTCGAGGCCCGTCAGGCGCCCGAGCTCGCCGACGGCGAGCGCCGCGTAGTCGTCGCCGGCGTTCAGCCCCGTGCCGACGGCGGTCGCGCCCAGGTTGAGCTCGTGCAGCGGCGCGGCGCCCTCGTCGAGGCCGCGCCGCGCGGCGGCCAGGCACGCGGCGTAGCCGCCGAACTCCTGGCCGAGCGTGATGGGCACGGCGTCCTGCAGGTGCGTGCGCCCGGTCTTGACCAGTCCCGCGTAGCGCGCGGCCAGCGTCTCGAAGGCGCCGGCCAGGCCGTCGAGCGCGCGCGCGAGGGCGGCGTGCCCGTCGAGGAGCGCCAGCCGGGTGGCCGTCGGGTACACGTCGTTGGTGGACTGGCCCATGTTGACGTGGTCGTTCGGGTGGACCAGGTCGTAGGTGCCGCGGCGCCCGCCGAGGCGCTCGGCCGCGCGGTTGGCGAGCACCTCGTTGGCGTTCATGTTGTGCGAGGTGCCGGCGCCGGCCTGGTAGACGTCGACGACGAACTGGTCGCGAAGGGCGCCGGCGAGCACGTCGTCGGCGGCCGCGAGGATCGCGTCCGCGATGCGGTCCTCCAGCCGCCCGAGCGCGCGGTTGGCCGCCGCGGCCGCCCGCTTGATGCGCACGGTCGCCTCGACCAGGCCGTCCGGGGCGGTGAGGCCGCTGATCGGGTAGTTGGCGACGGCCCGCGCGGTCTGCGCGCCGTAGTAGGCGCCGGTCGGAACCGCGACCTCCCCGAGCGTGTCGCGTTCGGTGCGGGTCGGCATGGTGCTGTCCCGATTATATCGGGCGGCGGCGATGGGACCGGAAAAGGGGGTAATAATATACTTGACGGGGGACGCCTATCCCCCGTATCTTCATCAAGACAGGCCGGGTTCATCCGGGGCGAGCTACTGCGTTGGCTCGTCCCAGTCGTTGCCCTCGCCTGGCTTGCGCTCCCGGTCGTAGTTGTAGCCGGCCTCGGGGACGAAACGAAGATTGTAGTTGGTGTCGGAGGGGTCATAGCGCCTTCCGAACCCATGCCGGTGTCGACGTCCAAAGCGGTCCATGTAGTCGACATAGCCGAACACATACACACGGAAGCGGCGTCGACTGTCGCCGATCCACTCGGCCTCGTATTCGTTGAAACCGCCATCGGCGTGCCGGACTACGCTGTCGCCTTTGAGCAGCCAGTACGCGGATTCGCTGCGAAGGTCTTCGTTGTATGGCGGCTCATCCGGAGTCAGTTCGATCGCCGACACCTGAAGGAGAGATCCGCTTACCTGGGCCGGGGTATTACCCAGGTTTACGATGACGAGATCGACCCGGAAGGCTTCCAGTGGGGGCATCGAAGATCAGTCCCGGGGGCGCGCACGAGGTGTGGATATATGCGCGCTCGATCTCCCTATTGGTAGAGAGCGTGTCGACCAGAATCTTGGCTTGTTCTTCGCTAATTTCAGACAACCGCATCGTGTAGCTCGCAATGAACCACGTGGCGCCAGCCGTCACAGCAGCAGCCACGAGCTGCACAATCGGTATGAGCCACCAATCCTGTGGCGGCTTGGCCTCCTGGTAGTAGCCGTACTGAGTCAGAGCGTACTCGGTCGGAGACACCGACGTCTTGCGCTGTTCCTCTTGGCTATTGGTCTGGTCCAGTTGTTCCTGCTGCCTTTCCCGTGGACCTGGGGATGGTGGCTGTAATGGAGCCAACCGCCACGCGGCCAAGTCGAGTGCTAGGACGAGTCCAGCGAGCACGAGTAGCGGTATGGCGTGTCGTAGGCGCATGGTGCTGCCTCGCGTCATCTAACGGATCTAGACAGGCCGGGTTCGCTTCGCCGGGGCTGGTCTTTGGGCTGGCCCTAGTTCACCGCCGTTGACATAGCATCAATCATGTGATCTATTCTGCGGGTGGCGCATACTACCCTCCGCGTGCGAGTCACCCGCAAGCAGCAGAAGCAGTTGGAGGCGGTGATCGCCCGGCCGTCCGCGCCG
>JBFWOG010000048.1:0-8771 GCA_050250645.1 Vicinamibacterales bacterium | reverse complement strand
CTTCAACAAGATCGACAGGACCGGCGACGTGGACGGTGCCTCCGGCGGCCGGCTGGCGGTGTCGGCGCTCACGGGCGCGGGCGTCGACGCGCTGAAGGCCTGGGTGCGTGAGCGCCTCGCGGCCGGCAGCGACCGCCCCCGGCGCCGCGGGCTCGCCGGATGACCGCCGCGCGGGGCGGCCAGGCCGGTGCCGCGGGGCCGGCCCGCCCCCGCGCCGGGATCGTGCCCGCCTACCTGGCGGCGCTCGGGGCGGCGGCAGCCGTGATTGTCGTCCCCGGACACGTCAACGTCCTCGGCGCCGAGATGGTGGTCGAGGCCGAGAAGGCCCTCCTGCTGCGCTCGCTCGCGCTGGTGATGGCCGGCGGCTTCGCCGTGGCCTCGCTCCTCAGGGGCGGCCCGGGCGTGGCGGACTGGCGCCGGTGGGCGCGACACCCCATCGTCCTCGCGGCGCTCGCCTTCACGGCCGCGTCCGCCGTCGCCAGCCTGTTCAGCGTGAGCCCGGCACTGTCGTGGTCGGGCGGCTACGAGCGCCGGATGGGGATGCCGACGCTGCTCGCGGACCTCGTGATCTTCCTGGCCCTCGCCACCCTGGCCTTGCGGCGCGCCGCGATCGACGGTCTCGTCGACGCGATGATCGTCGGCAGCATCTTCCCCGCGCTCTACGGCACGTTCGAGGCCTGGACCTACTCGATGGAACGGGTCGTCGGCACCGCCGGGAATCCCGGCTTCCTGGCGGCCTACCTGATCATGGTGTGGCCCTTCACCGCCGTCCGCGGCGTCGAGGCGTGGCACCGGGGGCGGGGGCGCCTTCTTCGCACGGCCGCCTACGGCGGCCTCGTCGCCTGCCAGACCGTGGCGCTCCTGTCGACGTCGGCGCGAGGGCCACTCCTCGGGCTGACCGCCGGCCTCGTCGTGATGGGCGGCCTGTACGCCGGCCGCCTGCCGCGGAGCAACCGGCCCCTCTGGCCCTTCCTCGCATCCGTCGGCGTCGCGATCGCGGTGGTCACGGCCGCCACCGGCGGGGCGCCCATCGGCCGCCGGCCGTCGGTTCCGGACGTGAACGCCGGAACAGCGCGGATGCGGCTGGTGATGTGGCAGGACGCCTCGCAGGCCGTCGTGGATCGGCCCGCCAGGCTGCTCACGGGCGCCGGACCCGAAACGACGGCACTCGTGCTCGGGCCGTACCAGAGCCCCGAGGTGAGCTGGATCGAGGGCGCGGGCATCTACGGCCAACTCGATCGGGCGCACAACATCTGGCTCGACGCCGTGCTCACCACCGGCCTCGCCGGACTGGCCGCACTGCTGGCGCTCTGGGTGACCGCGCTCAGCGCCGCCAGCGCGCTCCGGACGCGGGACCCCGGCGACCTGCTCGCAGCGGCGATCCTCGGCAGCCTGGTCGCCCACCTCGTCGAGGTGCAGTTCAGTTTCGAGACGGTCGCGACGTCACTGCTGTTCTGGTTCGAACTCGGGCTGCTCGCCGCGCTCACGCCGCGGCATGCGGCGGCCGCGGAGACGGGCGCGGCAATCGAGGGCGCCACGGTCCGCCTGCGGGCCATGTTGGCCTTCGCGCCGGCGCTGATGGTCGGGGCCATGCTGGTCCCGGCCAGGTACCTGCAGGCCAGTGGACTGAACCTGACGGCCGTCTGCCTGCCCGTGGCGACGGCCGCGGGCGCGCTTGCGGCCGTCCGCACCGGCGGGCGCGCGTCGCGGGCCTGGTGGCGCGTACCGGCCGCCATCCTCGCGACGGTCCTCGTCGTGGCCGGCGTGCTCTGGAACATCAGCGCATCGCGGGCGACGGTCTTCGAGAAGCGCGCGCAGGACGCCGTCCTGCGGCAGGACTGGGCCACCGCGGAGCGGTGGTATGCGGCCGCGGCATCGGCCGAGCCGACCGAGTCCTTTCATGTCGAGCGCCTGGTCCTCGTGCTCCTGCAGGAGGCGCGGACGGCCGACGACGAGGCGGAGCGGCTGGACTACCTGCGGCGGGCCCTGTCCCTCGCCGAGCGCCGGCTGACGGGCGGGAGCCCGGACGCGATACAGGCCCTGGCGCAGGTCCACCTGACGTGGGCGGACCTGGTGCGTGACGTCCCCGTGCGGACGGCGCGCCTCGGCAGTGCCGACCGCCTCTTCGCACGACTCGCCGGCCTGCGCCCGTCGGACCCGACCGTCTGGGGACTCTGGTCGCGGGTCGACCTGCTGCGGGGCGACTACGCCGGGGCCAGGGAGAAGGCCGACCGGTCGCTGCTGCTGCGCAACGGACCCACCCGTACGCCGTAGGCCTGACGACGCCGCGGCCGGCGCCCGGCCCCCCACCTCAGGCCGAACGGCGGAAGACGACCACGCCGACGAGGAGCAGCTGCAGCGCGCAGAGCGCCGCCAGCGATCGCGCCGGCAGTGCCCGCACCGCCAGGTTCATGCTGATCGTCGTCGTGGAGACGCTCGTCGTGGGCACCGACGTGGTGGTCGACGAGATGGTCGTGGTGCTCGTCGTGGAGACCGAGGTGGTGCTGGTCGTCGCCGTGATCGTCGAGGTCGTCGGCACCACGGTCGTCGTGCTCGCGGCGGTCGTCGTCGTGGGCGCGGTCGTGGTGGTCGTGGTCGCGGCCGTGGTCGTGGTGGCCGCCGTCGTCGTGGCCGGCGCCGTGGTGGTCGTCGTCGGCCCGGCCGTGGTCGTCGCCTCCGCCGTCGTCGTCGACCCCGCGCTCGTTGTCGCCTCGGCGGTCGAGGTCGACTCGCCCGTCGTCGTCGACCCGCCCGTCGTGGTGGATCCGGCCGTCGTGGTCGTGGGCCCCGCGGTGGTCGTCGACCCGGCGGTGGTGGTCGTCGGGCCGCCCGTGGTGGTGGACCCGGCGGTCGTCGTCGGCCCTGCGGTGGTGGTGGTCGGGCTGCCGGTGGTGGTCGTCGCGGCGGACGTGGTGCTTGCCGACGTCGTGGCAGGGTCGGATGACGCACTCGCGCTCATCGAGAACGTAAGGGGCGTGGCCCCGCTGCAGGTCGACTGGACGGCCCCGGGCGCCAGGTCGATCGCGCTGCTGGTCACGGTCCCCTGGTAGTTCGTGGACGCGACGCATCCGTCAGCCTGGACCGCCGTCACCACGCCCGAGAACGTCCCGGACTGCGGGGTGCCCTCGAGCGTGCCGGTGATGGTCCCCGAGAGGCCGGTCTCCGCGATGCGGTATCCGCCGGTGACCTCGTAGTCGATGGCCCGCGGTCGGACGTCCGCGGCGGCGGTCGCGGCCCGGAAGAAGAGCGAGATGTCGATGGTGCCCGCCGCGACCGGACCGACGAAGCGGGCGCTCGTGGTCGGCGGAATCGACGTGGTCGTCGAGGACGATGCGATGGTCGACGACGACACCGGCGTCGGCGCCGTCGAGCCGCGCCCGCAGGCCGCCGACAGGAATCCGAGGAGGGTCGCCGCCACGACAAGGCTGGCACGCGGGTCAGGGCGCGGCATCATGCCTGCTCCATTGTATGGCCGGAGCGGTGGCGCCGGGCTACCAGGAAAGGTCCGATCGCCAGGGCGTCGGCATCGCTCGCCACGAACACGTCGACCGCCTCCTCCGGGGTGCAGACGAGCGGCGAACCGTGAAGGTTGAGGCTCGTGTTCAGCACCGCGCCCATCCCGGTCGCCTGGCGCATGCGCCGGAGGAGCTCGGCGAACAGGCCCGTATCGTCGTCGGGGACCATCTGTGGCCGGCAGGACCCATCGACGTTCACGACGCCCGCGAGCGCGGGCCGGTGCGCCGGCGCCACCATGTAGGCCATCGTCATGTGCGGGTTCGGCCGCCCATCGAAGTCGGCGAGCGCGCGCCGCGCGTCCTGCTCGAGGATGCTGGGGCAGAACGGCTGGTACCACACCCGGCGCTTCGTCAGCAGGTTGAGACGGTCCCGCATCGCGGGACGGTCCGGACGCGCGAGCATGCTGCGGTGACCGAGGGCGCGCGGGCCGAACTCCATCCGTCCCTGGAACCACAGCACGACCCCATCCTCGAGCAGCAGCCGCGCCACCGCGCCGGCGAGGTCGTGAGGGCGCTCGTGGGGCAGGGCGCCCGCCTGCAGCGCGCGCGCGATGTCGGTCTCGGAGTAATCCGGACCGAGGCCGAGGTCACCGAGGCGGAGCGCGGGCGACCGGCCCAGGCGGAGGTGCGAGAGGGCTGCCGCGCCGAACGCCAGGCCGCCGTCGCCCATGTGCGGAAAGACGTACACGTCCTCGACGCCCGGCAGCAGCCGGATACGGCGATTCAGCTTCACGTTGGACGCCACCCCCCCGCCGAGCGCCACGCGCCGCTGACCCGTGCGCGCCAGTGCGTGGCCGACGACGCCCACCGCCGCGCGCTCGAGCGCCCGCTGCGCCATGTAGGCGAATTGCTCGTTCGGATACCGCCACAGGATCCTGGCGAGGGGCCCACCGAGCCCGCGCGCGGCAGACGGGGTGACGAACCGGTCGCCGTCGGCGCCGAGCAGGCGGAACATGGCGTTCTCGGTGTCGGGGACCGGCGCGGCGTGATCGGCCAGCGCCATCACCTTGCCCTCGTCCTCGAGCTCGCGCATGTTCAGCAGGTGCGTGACGTGCTCGAAGAAGACGCCCGGAGAGTGCCTGGCGGGCGTCGTCGCGAGCAGGGCCAGCGTACCGGCGTCGTACTGGCTCACGGTCGCGGCCGCGCCGTCGCCGACGCCGTCGATGGTGACGACGAGAGCCGAGTCGAAGCCGCTGGTGCACGCCGCCGCGGCCGCGTGGCAGGCGTGGTGGTCGTGCAGCTGCAGGGTCGCGCGCCCGAGACCGGCGGCCCGCAGCGTCCGGCCGAGCGCCCACGTGCTCGCGAGCCGGCTGGCGCGGTTGGGCGGCCATTCGGTGACCAGGTACTTCGCGCGCAGGCGCACCCTGGACCCGGTGCCCGGGTCGACCTTCCGGCGCCGCACCTGGTAGTACGACTCCTTCGTCGATGGGGCCACCCGCGCCAGGGCCTTGGCGACGTCGCTCGTCGACGCCGCGACGATGTCGACGTCGCCGGGCTGGATGCCGGCCTGCGCGAGGCACGCGCGGATCGCGAGGCCGGGAAAGGCGACCTCCAGCTTGCGGCGGGTCAGCCGCTCTTCGTTGATGGCTGCCGTCACCTGGCCATCGACGATTACGGCGGCGCCGGCGTCGTGCCCGTCCCAGATCCCCAGGATGATCATCGGGGCTCGTGCGGCGCAGGCTGCCGGACGGCACGCCCGGCGGCGGCAGGGCGGGCGAGGGGAGCCCGCCTGAGCGTCATCAGGCGCGCGAGGCTCCAGAGGTAGCGCGGCGCGACGCGCCACGTCCGGATGTGGGACGTGCCCGCCGCGCGGGGATGCTCGTGGCTCGCGACCTCGGCCATGCGGTAGCCCATCGCGACAGACCGCGCGATCATCTCCTGCTCGATCGTGGTGGAGACCGAGCGCAGGTCCAGCTGGCGGAGGACCGCGGTGCGGATCGCGCGGAAGCCGTTCTGGCTCTCGCTCAACCGGACGCCGAACCGGCGATTGATGCACGCGGTGATGAACGCCGCGCCAGCCAGCCGGAAGAACTCGTCGAAGCCCCCGTGGAGTTCGCTGGAGCCGCCCATCAGGCGAGAGGCGGAGACGTGGTCGGCCTGGCCCTGGAGGAGGGGCTCCACGAGGCGGGGGATGTCGCACGGTTCGTGCGACCCGTCGCCGTCGATGAACACGGTCAGCGCCGTGGTCACCTCGGCGGCGGCCAGCCGCATGGCGTCGCCCTTTCCTCGGCCGCGGTCGGCGACCACGCGCGCGCCGGCCTCGCGCGCGCGGGCGGCGGTCTCGTCGCGTGCCGGCGTGTGGACGACCACGACCACCTCGCGCGCGTACGGCAGGCAGGCGCGCACCACGCCCGATATCGTCGCCGCCTCGTCCTTCACCGGGATCACGACGGTGACGTCGTCAGGCAGGCGCACCTAGGCCCGCCTCCACGGGCTGAGCGCATTCCCGAGAATCGACGGGTAGGCCTCGCACGCGGTCCAGCACTGGGGGCACTGGCCACGCCAGATCTCGCGCTGCGTCTCGCGGGTGGCTGCGGCCGCCCAGATGGGTTCCAGCCGCATGCCCGTGTCCCGAAGGCGTCCCATCGGGCGACTGTAGCTGATGCAGGGGAAGACCGTGCCCCAGGGATCGATGAAGCAGCTCGATCGCAGCGCGTGGCACGGCATGGGCGAGGTGCCGGTCTCGAGGAACGCGTCCAGCCTGTCCAGGAACCGGGCCTCGAGCCAGCCAGCCGGCGAGTGGTCGGGCGCGCGCTTCGACCGATACCCCTGGAGCTCGCGGCGCGCCTCGTCGCGCGGTGCCAGCAGCCCGGTGCTCTCCTCGTTGCCGTAGTAGTGCTCCGAGACCTGCGCGATGTTCAGGTGCACGTCGTTGGCCGAGATGTCGGGGCAGGCCGAGCGGATGGCGGCCAGCGTCTCGTCGTATCGCCCGATGTTGAGGCGCGAGAGCGTCATCCCGACCACCGTCCGCACGCGCGGGATCCGGCGCAGCGCCCTGAGCGTGGCCACCTGGCGCTGGAACCCGCCGCGAATGCCGCGGACCTCGTCGTTCAGCGCCTCGGCGCCGTCGACACTGACCGTGATGACGACGTGGGGGATGCGGGTGCCGGCGAGGTATTCGGCCACCCGCACGATCCGGTCGGTGAGGAAGCCGTTGGTCGGGAAGTGGAGGATGAAGAGGTCCCGCCACGAGCCGGCCAGTGCCGCGAGGATGTCGGCGATGTCGTCCCTCAGGAAGATCTCGCCGCCCGTGACGTCCAGCCACGAGACCGAGGGGTTCTCGTGGATGAAGGCGAGGATCTCCGACGTGCTGAGCTCGTCGGCGGGGCGGCGCTGCCAGATATTGCACGTCTGGCAGCGGTACTGGCACCAGTACGTGAGCGCCAGGTTGATCTTGACGGGCCTGGCCGGCCGGCCGATGTTCGCGCGGCCGATCCGTCCCGCCGTCAGCGCGCCGCGGCGCAGGTGGTCCAGCATGTCGTCACGGGGCCGCGGAGGGGGCCGGGCCATCCCAGGCCGGGACATCGAGGCGGTAGAACGCGTACCGGTAGTCGCGCTCGCGGTACTCCCGGACCAGCGTGTGCGGGAACTGGGCCAGCGCGGCGGCGCAGAACCCCTGCTGGACCGGGTCGGCCACGTTGCACCAGTAGTTCCAGTGGAAGAACACGCCTCCCGCGTAGCGGGACGCCGCGAGACCGCGGACGTAGTCGGGCTCGGTGGTCGCGAGCGAGGCCTGCGCGGCGCTGTGGCCCCACACGTGGAACATGCTCGGGTTCTGGGTCAGGACGATCGCGTTCGGTGGCAGGTCGGCCACGAACGTCCGGGCGAACGCGACATCGGCGCGCGCCGCCCAGGCCTCCTCGCCAACGGCCCTGACGTACGGGAGGTACCACAGGAACTGGAACAGCAGCGCGCAGACCACGAGCACCGGCACACCGGTGCGGGGCCGCCATGACGTCGGCAGCCTCGCCGTCACCCGCTGGATCCCCACACCAGCCAGCATTGCCAGTGGCGCGTAGGTCATGAGCGAGAACCGGACGTCGGCGCCGTAGTCGTAGCTGCCCGCGTAGAAGAACAGGAACAGGCCCCAGAAGAGCGCGAAATAGAGCAGGGGCACCAGCGCGTCCCTGCGGCGCCACAGCGCCAGGCCCGCGACGGCCAGCGCCGAATAGAGGGCGGGAAAGCGCCAGTCCCACAGGAAGAACCACCCATTGGTGCGCAGGTTGCCGGCGAAGAAGGCGGTCGACAAGCGGGCGCCCGCGGCGCCCCAGTCCTCGTGGCGCACGGCCACGAGGTGACCGGCATGCAGCGACAGCAGGACGAGGCCGAGCGCGCCGGCCCACCAGAAGCGCGGCCCGAGCACCTCGCCGGGGGCCCGCAGCAGGATCACCGCCACGACGACGACGGCGATGAGGAGGCACTCGGGTCGCAGCTGCGCGGCGAAGGCCGTCGCGCTGACGGTCCACAGGAGCTCCCTCGTCGTGCGGGTCCGCGCGAAGGCCAGGGCCGCGAGCACCGCGACAGCGCAGCCGAGCGCCGCCACCGGCTCGGCCGCCGCCGTGTGGGACCAGCGCAACTGCTCCGGTATCAGGGCGACGACCAGGGCGCCGTAGCCGCCGGCACGCGCGTCGCCCGCGAGCGCGGTCGTGGCCAGGAATACCACCCACACCAGCAGGGTGCCCGCCAGGGTGTTCAGCGCGAACGCCGCGTCCTCGGACACGCCGCTCACCCGGTAGGCGACGCTGAGCAGGTACCCGTAGCCGTACGGCTCCTTGTTGTACTCGCCGCGCCGGCACTGCAGGGATCCGTACTCCAGGTCGCCGTCGTTGCAGAACTGCGCGAGCCGGAGGTCCGCGAGGTTCTGGCCGATGCCCTGGTAGATCTGCTCGTCGAAGAAGATCCGGTTGGTCCGGGGCGCCGCCCCGGTGATCAGCGCCAGCGCAAGAATCGAGGCGAACGCGGGCAGCAGCAGGTCGCGAAGGGAGAGGCCGAGGGACCGAACCAGCGGGCGGACGTTGACCCAGGTCAACACGACCAGGAGGACGAACTGCCCCTCCAGCATCCAGAACTGCCAGTGCCGGAGCTGCTCGCGCAGGGCGCCCGGCGGCGTGGTGCCCAGCCACCACGCCAGCGCGGCCGAGACGGCAGCCCAGGTCGCCAGGATCCAGGGCCACCGGAGGGTGCCGACGCGCGTGTGCGGGGATTCGAGGTCGATCACGGGGACCCAGGGATTGGGCGGCAACGGTCCCCGCGCAC
>JBFWOG010000047.1:0-14073 GCA_050250645.1 Vicinamibacterales bacterium | reverse complement strand
CCGGCACCGACGAGTGGCTGGGCGACGTCCGCGTCGGCATGTTCCCCGCCTCGATGGACATCTCGCGGACGACGGGCCTGCTCTACGTCGTCAACTTCAACCTGCACGGCGACATGGTGCCGAGCACGGTGTCGGTGATCGAGACCAGCTCGATGTCGGAGGTCGCCCGCCCCGAGACGGGCATCATGCCGCACGGCACCCGGCTCGACGCCGCCGGCCGCAAGGCGTACCACGTGACGATGATGAGCGACGAGCTCGTCGAGCTCGACGCCCTGACGTTCAAGGTGGCGCGCACGCTGCCGCTCTCCGAGCACGCCGGCCATGCCATGGGCGACGCGGACGAGGCGGCGGCGATGATGAAGCAGATGCTGCCGATGATGGTGCAGCCGACCTGGGTGTCGGCGCCCACGGCGGCCGGCAAGGTCTACGTGGCCGGGAACAACAAGGCGACCATCTTCGAGGTGGACGTCGACAAGTGGGCCATCACCCGGACCTTCACGGACACCGGCGCCGGCCCCTACAACCTGGACGTCACGAAGGACGGCAAGACGCTCGTCGTCACCTACAAGAAGGCCGCCTCGATCGGCATCTGGGACCTGGAGACCGGCAAGGAGACCGCGCGCCTCGACACCACGCGGACGGTTCCGCACGGCGTGGCGATCTCGCCGGACGGCCGCTACGCGTTCGTCACCCTCGAGGGCGTGGGCGGGGAGCCCGGCACCGTCGAGGCCTACGACCTGGCGTCGCGCAAGCGCGTGGGCGCCGCCGACATCGGCAAGCAGGCCGGCGGCATCGCGTTCTGGAAGGTGGAGTAGCGCGTGCCTTGTGATCCCGACACGCCTCAGGCAGGCTCCGCGTCTTCCCAGATCCGCACGCGCCGCAGCAGCAGGTCCCCGAGATACAGCAGCAGTCCCAGGGCCACGAGCCACGGCCACAGCGCGGCCGGGGCGCGGACGCTGGCCTCGCCCGTGGCGCCGGCCGCGGCCGGCGCGGGCTCGTAGCGGCCGCCCGTCTCGCGGCTGATCGCGCGGAGCGCGGCGGTGTCGGCGGGCCGGAGGCGCAGCTCGTCCGAGCCCGGCGAGAGCAGGAGCGCGTCGGCCGGCAGCCCCGCGGCGAGGGGCAGCCCGGGGCCGAGCACGATGTGCGCGAGGTAGTCGCGCGCGCCGTCGATCGGCACGTCGGCCTCGTAGCGGCCCGGCGCCGCCTGCACGAGCGGGATCCGCGCGACGCCCGCGCCGTTGGTGAACTCGATCGCCGGGCTCGTGAGCGACTGGAAGCGCCCGGCGGGGTCGAGGGCCTCGAACACCGCGTGGGCCACGACGCGCCCGCCGAGCTCCTCGACCCTCGTCAGCCGCAGCCCGCCGCCCGGCGGCCGGCGCCGCATCGTGTCGCGCACCAGGCGCGTCCAGAACGCGCCGTACCCGTCCCACGTCAGCCAGCGCGCCGACCACCGCTCCTTGACGTCCGACGCGAAGAGCGCGGCGCGCCCGAGCCCGTACTGCCAGTGGACCAGCAGCGGGTCGCCGGAGGCCGTCGCCATGAGGACCTCGGCCGTGTCGCGCGCCCGCGTGCGCGTGTAGCCGAGCAGCGGCGGCGCGGTCTCCATCGGCACGCCCTCGAAGATCACCGACGGCTCGCGGACGACGGGCTTGGTCTCCTCCTCGTCGAGCGCGCGGCGCACCACGCGCTCGGTCTCCTGGACGAAGATCTGCGGCACCTCGCGCGCGTCCGTGAAGCTGTACGCCCGGCCGTGCCCCCAGTTGGCGATGTTGCCGAGCAGCTCGCGGTCCGCGTCGCCGCCGACGGCAATCGTCGACACCGTGATGCGCTCCCGCGCCATGTCGGTGACCAGGTCCTCGTAGGCGTCCTCGTAGGTGCGCCCGTCAGACAGCAGGATCACGTGGCGCGTCTTGGCGGTCACGTTCTTGAGGGCCTGGTAGGCCAGCTCGATCGCCGGGAAGATCACCGTGTGGCCGCTGGGCTCGATGCGGCTGATGAGGTCCTTGATCTGGACGCGGTTCTCGGCCCGCTGCAGCGGCACCTGCCACTGGGTGTCGTGGTTGAAGGTGATGATCCCGATCAGGTGGTTGTCCTTGAGGACGTCCACCGAGGCCTTCGCCGCCTCCTTCGCGAGCGCGATCGTCTGCCCGACCATGCTCCACGACTTGTCGAGCGCGAGCACCACCGCGACCTCGTCGGGCGGCTCCTTGACGTCGAAGGTGACCGGCAGCGCCCGCTCGAGCGCCGAGTCCGCGTAGCCGTCCTGGCCGTACACGCTCTCGCCGCCGGCCATGACGAGCCCGCCGCCCCCGTCCTTCACCCACGACTCGATCGACTCCATCACCCCGGGCTCGAGGCTCTTGGCGTCGACGTCGCTCAGGATCACCGCGTCGAACGCGTCGAGCGCCGGGACGACGCTGCCGAGCGCCTCGGGCCGGCTGGTGACCACGCGGAGGCCGCCGGCGTCGAGCGCGGAGCGGAGGTAGCGCGCGCTCGCGGCGCGGCCCTCGACGTAGAGCACGGTGGGCCGCGCGGCGGCGATCACGCCCACGCGCCCGACGTTGTTGCTCGCGACCGGGTCGCCGTCCGCCGAGAGCACCGCCTCGATGATGGCCGGGCCGGGGTCGGCGAGCGTCGCCTGGATCGTCACCGTATCGGCGCCCGCCGTCAGCTCGACGGGCTGGACGGCCAGCACCTCGCCCTGGTGGCGGAGCTGGACGGTGCCGGTGCGCTCGCCCTGGCTCGCCAGCACGACGTCCACCGGGAAGGCCTCGCCGGCCGTCACGCGGTCGGGCGCGCGCACGGCGTCCACCCACGAGTCGCCGAGCTCGCGCGGCGCGAGCGGCACCGTGTCCACCGCCACGCCGTCGGCCTCGAGCGCGGCCAGGGCCCCGGGCAGGGCCGCGCCGCCGCCGTAGCCGTCGCCGAGCAGGATCAGGCGGCGCACGTGGCCCGGCGCGAACGCGCGGCGCGCCTGGTCGAGCGCCGCCGCCAGCCGCGTCGCCGACCGGTCCACCGCCGGCGCGTCGTCGCCGCCCGCCGCGATGCGCCGGAGCGCCGCGGTGTCGGGCAGCTCCGCCACCGACGCGCCGAAGGCGACGATGGCGGCGTGGTCCGGCGCGCCAGATGCCTGCGCATCGTCGATCCACCGGGCCGCGCGCTCGATCTCGATGGGCGAGACGCTGTTCGAGACGTCCACCGCGTAGACGACCGACACCTCGCGGCCCTCGGTGTTCCAGACGGGCCGCGCGAGCGCCAGCCCCACGATCACGACGAGCGCGACCCTGACCGCCACCTGCAGCCGGCGCTGGCGCGGCGGGAAGTTGGTCAGCGTGCGCCGCGACGCCCACCACACGAAGGGGGCGGCGGCGGCCACGAGCAGCAGCCAGAACGGTGCCTCGAAGCTCAGGGCGCCCATCAGATGGTGATCCGGCGCTGCCAGGTCCACCACTCGAGGACCAGCAGGAAGAACGCGAGCGCCGCCAGGGTGACCCAGAGCGGCGACCTCGCCGAAGCCGCGCGAGCGGCGGAGTCGGGAGTGGCGGAGTCGGGAGCCGCGGAGGCGGGGGCGGCGTCGTCGCCCGGGTTGCCGCGACGCGTGGGCGTGAGCGCGGAGGCCCGCTGGTCGGAGAGGTTCACGGCGATGGCCTGCCGGCCCCCGTCGTGCTCCGCGAAGTAGATGCCCGGGCGGCCCGCCAGGAAGACCGTCTCGTCGCCCGCGTCGATGGCCGTGACCGGCCTGCCCTCGGGATCGACCACCGTCGCGCCGGCGGTCGGGACGTGCACCAGGCCGAGCCGCGCGGTGAGCGGCGCCGGCTCGTCGCCGAGCCACGCGACCGCGTTGCCGAGGAAGATCGGGAAGGCGGGCTGTGACGAGAAGTTCGACGTCGCCAGCGGGAAGCCGACCGCCACCCACGGCCGCGTGGCGCGTCCGGAGGCGACGACCGTGCGGCCGCCGAGCCGCGCCAGCGATGTCATGCCCGTGCCGCTGAAGGCGCGCACGCGCCTCGCGTGCACGTCGGCGAGCGACAGCTGGCCGGTGATCGGGTGCGGCGCGGTGGCCAGGGCCATGCCGTCCGGCACGTCGACGGGCGCCGACTCGAGCCACGGCCGCGAGTCCGCGCCGAAGAAGATGGCCGGGCGGTCCGGCGCCGCCTCCGGCGTGAAGCCGTCGAAGACCAGCACGTCGGCGTCCACGCCCGGGCCGTACGCCTCCGGCGCGATGCGCGATGCCGCCACGCGCGGGTTCGCGGCGAGCGCCGCGGCCAGCTCCGGGTCGCCGGCGGTCACCAGCCCCACCCGCACGGCCCGCCGCTCCGGCAGCCACCCGTACGCCACGTCGTCCAGCGCGAAGGCGTCGGTCTGCTGCTCGAGCCGCACCTCGATCGGGCCGGGCGCGAGGTCGCGCATCGGGAGGACGTCGTTCAGCCGGCTGCCCGGCGCGAGCTGCACCGTCCGCCGCGCGCTCGCCCGGCCGGGCGCGCCGATGGTGATCGTCGCCTCGCGCGGCGCCTGGTCGAAGTTGACGATGGCGAGGTAAGCCTGGAACTCGTCCGGGTGCGAGGGCACCTGGCGGACCTCGAAGGCGGTGATGCCCACGTTGCCCCCGGCGGCCGGCACCATGACGCGGGCCATGTCCTCCGGCAGGTCGAGCGAGACGCCGTCGGTGATGACCGTTGGCGTGTACCCCTCGGCGAGCGCCGGCAGGCGCGGCGCCGTGAACCGCGGCACGACGCGGAGCAGCGCGTCGCGCGCGGCCGGCCGGTCGAGCCCGGGCGGGCTGAGCACGGTGCCGGCCGTGTCGGCAACCTGGAAGCGCGCCCCGGGCGCGCCGTCAACGATGGCCCTGGCCTCCGCGATCGCGTGCTCGAGCCGCGTGCCCCCGCCCTCGGCGCGGGCGGCCATCGTCGCCGAGTTGTCGATGACGAGGGCGACGCGGCCCTCGGCGGCGCCGGCGCGCTGTGGCTCGGAGAGCGCGAAGGCGAGCAGCAGCGCGATGGCGAGCGCCAGCAGCAGCGACAGCACGCGCCGGAGCTTCTCGATGAGCGAGTCGCGGCGCTCGTCGTCCAGCACCCGCTGCCAGAGGACGAGCGACGGCACCTCCATGCGGGGATGGCGGATCTTCAGGAAGAAGATCACCAGCACCGCCGCGGCGGTGAGCCCCGCGACGAGGGCGAGCTGGCCGGCGGTGAGGAGGCCGAAGGTCACGCCAGGAACCGTCCCAGGCGGAAGACCTTGAGGACGGCGTCCTCGAAGGGTTCGTCGGTGGACGTGCGCAGGTACCCCAGCTGGCGCCTGTCGCAGTAGGCGCCGATCTCCCCGGAGTAGCGCTCGAAGGCGGCGGCGTACGCGGCGAGCAGCCCCGGCGTCACCGCCAGGTCGCGGACCTCGCCGGTCTCGGCGTCGACGAGGCGGACGTCCCCGCGAAGCGGCGGGTGGATGTCGCTCTCGGACGTGACGTGCACCGCGAAGACGTCGTGCTGGCCGAAGCGCAGCGCGTCGAGCGCCGGCTCGTAGCCCTTCGGGTCCAGGAAGTCCGAGATGATCACCGCGACGCCGCGCGACGGCCGGCGCAGCCGGAACTGCCGCATGGCGTTGGCGCCGTCGGTGCCGCCGCCGGGCGTGAGGTCCGACAGGAAGGAGAAGATGCTGAAGATCTGGCCCTTGCCGCGCTGCTGCGGCAGCTCGGGGCCGAGCGTGTCGGCGAAGCCGATGACCGAGACGCGGTCGAGGTGCGCGAGCGCGATGTAGCAGAGCGCCGCCGCGACCTGCCGCGCGTACTGGAGCTTGGAGGGGCTGCCCGCGGCCATCGAGCGGCTGCGGTCCACGAAGATGTAGATGGGCAGCCCCTGTTCCTCCTCGAAGAGGCGGAGCAGGAGCTTGCCGAGGCGCTGGTAGGCCTTCCAGTCGACGTGGCGGAAGTCGTCGCCCGGCGTGTAGCCGCGGTGGTCCGCGAACTCGATGCCCGCGCCCCGCCGCCGCGCCGTGCGCTCGGCGTGGAACTGCCCGGGAAAGACCTGCTTCGAGAGGATGTGGAGGTACTCGAGCTTCCGCAGGAAGTCCTGGTCGAACGCGACGTCAGACGTGGCCACTGTCCCGCGGCTCCGGCGTGCGCTCGAGGATCTCGGTGAGGATCCGGTCGGGATCAATCTGCTCGGCCACGCCCTCGAAGTTGAGCAGGACGCGGTGGCGCAGGGCCGGCAGCACCATCGCGCGGATGTCCTCGGCGGCGACGTGCACGCGGCCCGACAGCAGCGCCCGGATCTTCGCGCCGACGATGAGCGCCTGGGCGCCGCGCGGGCTGGCGCCGTAGCGGACGTAGCGGTCGACGAGCGGCGAGCGGCCGTTGCCGGGATGCGTGGCCAGCGTGATGTCGACGGCGTAGCCCTGCACCGGCCGCGCGATCGGCACGGCGCGCGCGATGTGCCGCATCTCGAGGATCTCGGTGGCGTCGAGCGTCCGCTCGATGTCCGGCTCGACGGCGCCCGTCGTGCGATCGAGGATTTCGTGCAGCGCGCCGGCGTCGGGGAACTCGACCTTGAGCTTGAAGAAGAAGCGGTCGAGCTGGGCTTCCGGCAGCGGGTAGGTGCCCTCCATCTCGAGCGGGTTCTGCGTCGCGAGGACGAAGAACGGCAGGTCGAGCTTGTAGGTGCGCCGCCCCACCGAGACGCTCTTCTCCTGCATCGCCTCGAGCAGCGCCGACTGCGTCTTCGGCGTCGCGCGGTTGATCTCGTCGGCGAGGACGATGTTGGCGAAGATGGGGCCGGGCTGGAAGTCGAAGACCTTCTCGCCGCGCTCGTTCTCCTGCAGGACGTTCGTGCCCACGATGTCGGTGGGCATCAGGTCGGGCGTGAACTGGATGCGCGAGAACTTCAGGTGCAGCACGTCGGCCAGCGTGTGCACGAGCCGCGTCTTGCCCAGCCCGGGCACGCCCTCGAGCAGCGTGTGTCCGTCGGCGAGCAGGCTCGTGACGATGCCTTCCACGATGTCGCTCTGGCCGACGATCCGGTGCTGGATCTCGTTGGTGACCAGGGCGAACTGCCGCTGGAACCTGTCGAGTTGCGCGTCCACGGGCGCCGCCGCCGAGGAGTTCGTCATCACCTGTCCTTCTGCTCCGGCTTCTGCTCGGGCTTCTGCTCCGGCCGGGTCGCCCGGTCGAGGAAGTAGGCGCGCACCAGCTCCTGGTACGCCCAGGGCACGCTCTGGCCCGCCTGCGCGCCGGCGGGCAGGCGGGTCCCGATCGGCCCGACCGCCTGGAAGCCGCGGCCGGCGGCGCCGCGCTCCGTGTCCTTCTCGCGCTCCTCGGCCTCGGCCGACTCGCCCTGCTCGAGCGCCGAGGCCAGCTGCTCGCGCTTGAGCTGTACGTCGAGCGACGTGCGCTCGCCGAGCGCGTCGCCGTTGCCGTCCTCGGCCGCGCCGGCGCCGGACAGGTCGCCGCCCGACTGCGAGCGATCCGCGGCGCCGCCGGGGTTGGCGCTCTTGCTGTCGCCCTGCTTGTCCGACTTCGACCCCTTGCCCTGGTTCTCGCCCTTGTCGGTGCCCTGCTGGTCGGAGTCCTGCGGCGCGGCCTTGTCGCCCTCGCCGGCCTGCTTCTGGTCGGTCGGCTTGTCGCGGGACGCCTGGTCGGCGGCCTGCTCGGCCGCCTTGTCGAGGGCCTGCTGCAGCTCGTCGCTCAGCGTGTCGCCCTGCTCGCCGTCCTGCGTGTCTGCGTCGTTTTTCTTGCCGCCGGTCTCGCCGGGCTTCGCGGCGCGCGTCTGCTGGCCGCTGGTCTCGCCCTTCGCGCCGTCGGGCGCCTCGCCAGCCGGCTCGCCTTCGCCAGGTTCGCCGTCGACCTGGTCGCCGTCGTCCGACGGGTCGCCGCCGAACGAGTCGAGCGTGTTCGCCGCGCCTGGCCGGGGCTCGCCGCCGGGGAGCAGCAGTTCCTCGGCGGGCACGGGCACGAGCTCGGGTTCGGGGGCGTCTGGCGCGAGGGCCGCGAGCGTGCCTTCGTCGGCGGCGCCGCCGCCGAAGACGTTGGCGACGAGGTCGCGGCTCCACCCGGTGGGGACCAGCAGCAGCGCCGCGGTCACGAGGGCGAGGCCGCCGGCCCGGATGAGCCGCTCACGCGGCGGGGCCACGGGCAGGAGGCGGTCGACGTCGAGGCCCGAGGCGTGGTCCGCGGCGCGCGCGACGAGCGCGGCGACCCAGGGGGAGTTGGCGTCGTTCCTGAGGAACCACTCGGCCGACCCGAGTTCGTCAGGCAGGTCGGCCGCCTTGTCGAGCGCGGCGCCGGCCTTGTCGAGGGCCGGGGTGGCGAACCAGCGGCGTCCGGCCACCGCGAGCGTGGCCCCGACGGTCCCGGACAGGGCGGCCCAGCCGAGCCATGCGGGGAGCGGAAGGACGAGCCGGAAGAGCGCGAAGCCCAGCAGCGCGGCCAGGCCACCCGTGAGCCCGGTGACCCCGTCGGCCAGCGCGTACGCGAGCCGCCGCCGCCGGTCGGCGCGGGCGAGCGCGGCGTCGATGGCCTGGCGGCCGGAGCCCGGGGTTTCGGTGGAAATCACGCTAGGGAAACGATACTTCAGGACGTTGGGGCCGGTGGTATTCGTTTGTCACCGGGGGGCTCAGCGGTGGGCCGGGGAGGAGGTTCGTCCTGGCCGGCCCGGTCGACGCCGGTTTGCGCAGGACACCGTCGCGCCCGCCAGCGCCTGGCGGCCGCGACCAGGGGTGTCGGTCTCGCGGGACTGCTTGCATGCGCCGGGCGGCGCGGGTGTGGCCGGGCCGCGGACCTCCGGGGAGCTGACGCTCGAAACCGTGCCTCCGTGCGCTCGGATGGCGAACTGCCCGCCGAGACGCGCCACTCCGCAAACGGCGGAGCTGGCGCGTGCCCTCCTCGCTCCCTCCGGCACGGTTTCGGACTGTCGCGTGTCGCGTCACTCCCAGTCGGCCGCGCCCCGGCCACGCCCACGCCGCCCGGCGGTGCGGGCGAGCGGGTTCATTGGCTTCGTCGGCGGCCCGCTGGCGCGATCAGCGGGCGCGATGGTGTCCGGAGCAAACCGTAGAGACCGAATGACAGCGGCGCGCGGCCGGCGCGCGCCTGGCCTGGCCGGCCCGGTCGACGCCGGTTTGCGCAGGACACCGTCGTGCCCGCCAGCGCATGATGGCCGCGAACGGAGGTGTCGGTCATGCGGGCTCGTGGGCCCGGCGCTGAGTCGGGAGGACGGGAACCGAACACGAGGAACCTAAGGAACCGAGGAACCGGTCCTCGCCTCAGCGTCCCGTGAAGCGGGGTGTGCGCTTCTCGGTAAACGCCCGAACGCCCTCCCGTCTGTCGTCGGTGTCGACCAGGCGGTCGTACGCCTCGATTTCGACGCCGTAGCCGTCGGGGAGGGACAGGCCCGTGCCGGCGCGCATGGCGTGCTTTGCCTGGCGGACGGCGAGCGGGGCGTTGGCGGCGATCTCGCGCGCCGTCTCGAGCGCGTCGGCCAGGGTCTCGCCGGGCTGCGAGACGCGGTTCACAAGCCCCCACCTGGAGGCCTCTTCGGCGGTGACGGCGCGGCCCGTCAGGATCATCTCCTTCGCGCGGCGTTCACCCACCGCGCGCGGCAGGTTCTGCGTCCCGCCGCCGCCCGGCATGATGCCCAGCCGCACCTCGGTGAGCGCGAGCTTCGCGCCCGCCGCCGCGTAGATGAAGTCGCAGCACAGCGCGAGCTCGAGTCCGCCGCCGAACGCGTGGCCGTTCACCGCGGCGATCACCGGGACGGGGCACGCCATCAGCGCCGAGAACGCCCGCTCGAACCGCTCGTGCTGCGCGCGCCAGGCCTCGACCGACATCCCGTCGCGCTCCTTGAGGTCCGCGCCCGCGCAGAACGCCCGCTCCCCCGCGCCGGTGAGGACGAGGCAGCGGGTGTCGCCGGCATCGGCGGCGAGGGCGCCGAACAGGCTGGCGATGTCGTCGGCCATTGCGGTGTTGAGGGCGTTCAGCACCGTGGGCCTGTCGAGCGTGACGACGAGCACGTGCGCGCCGTCCGGCCGCGTGTTCAGCGTGGAGAACTGGGCTGCCATCGACACGTCACGATCCTAGCGTGGAGATGCGTGTCCGGCCATCCCGCAGGCCTACGAGTCCCTCGTCAGGAGACGAAGGGGAGCGGGGTCGCGTGTCCAACGCCAGGCCGGCATGAATGTCGCGATGACGACCACGGCCGACTGGAGCACCATCGCGCCCGCGATCGAGCCTGCGAGCGAGACCTCGGCGTCCGCCACCGCGCCGTTGATTACTACGCGCGCGGCCCATGCAGACACCGCTCCGGTCGCGCCTCCGGCGAGGAGGACGAGCGCCGCCCGCGTCGTGACGAGCCGCACGACCTGGCGTGGCGCGGCGCCGAGCGCGATCCGGATCGCCAGTTCCCGCCGACGCTCGTTCAGGATCTGTCGTGTGAGGCCGAAGACGCCCACCGTCGTCAGCAGGACGATCGACGTGGCCACGGTCCCGAGCACGGCGAGGCGGAATCGCGGCTGCGCAGTTGGCGCCAGCACCGCGTCCTGCACGCGCTGCACGTCGTTCACGGCGACCATCGGGTCGATCTGGCGGACCAACGCCACGAGTGCGCCAGCGTCCACCGCCGCGCCTGTCTGGTTGCGGGCCACGAGGTAGAGCTGGGGAAGCGGCTCCTGCGCGATCGGCGCGTACACGGCGCCCTCGGGCGCGGCCTCGAGCCCACGGTAGCGGACGTCGTCCACGATGCCGACGACGGTGGCTTCGTGTGGCGCCCCGTCCATGGGCAGCCGGTGCGTGCGGATCCGCTGGCCGAGCGGGTCCTGGCTGCCCAGGAGTGCCCTGGCGGCCCGCGAACTCAGGATGACCACCGGGGCGCCGTGCTCCGAGTCGGCATCGGTGAAGCCGCGGCCGGCCCTGAGGCGCAGGCCGAGCGCTGGCAGGTAGCCGGGAGAGCCCGGGACGTAATCGAACTCGATGCGCCGCGAGCCACCGCTGTCATCCGGGACGACCATGGTCAGCTCGCCCATCGACCGCCCGGGCGGGAGGCCGCCGCCAATGCCGACCTGTTCGACCCCGCTGGTCTCGGCCGCGCGCCGGAGCGGCTCGCGGAGGAACCCGCGTCGGGCGTCCGGCGTGGGGTAGACGTTGCCGGGCAGGGAGAGCCGCATGACGACGGCGTTTCCGGCATCCACACCCGGATCGATCGTGAGGAGTTGCTGGACGCGCGCCAGCAGTGCGCCCGCGACGACCAGCGCGAATACCGAAAGCGCGATCTGGCTGCTCAACAGCGCGTCGCGAAGCCCGCCCGCTGCCGGGGACGAACGTCCCGCCGGTCCCGCGAGCAGGGCGTTGACCTCCGACCGGGCCGCCGCCGCGCCCGCGAGCGCGCCAATCACGAGTGCCGTGAGGGTCGCGAGCACCAACCCGCTCCCGAGGGCCGCCGCGTCGAGCCCCGTGGCGCCGCGGCCCACAAATAATGCGGGCTGCCAGCGGGCCAGTGCGTGCAGACATGCCCACGCCGTGGGGACGGCGAGCAGCGCGGCGAGCCCGCATGTCGCGCCGATCCCGGCGATGGATTCGGCGAGCAATCGGGCGGGGCTCGCGCCGAGCGCCTTCCGCACCGCCAGTGCCCGCTGTTGGCTTGCGACCTCGGATACGAGCAACAACGAAAGGTTGATCACGCCGACCGCCAGCACGAGCAAGCTCGCGAGCGCAAAGAAGGCGAGCGGCCGGCGGACGTCGCGGGTGAGCGCGTCCTGGAGTCCGGCGATGAGCGTCGCCGACCTGTCGGACGGCCACCGCGAGCCGATCTCCGCCGACACCCGGGTCGCATCGTCTTGGGCCTGCTCGCGCGTGACGCCTTCGCGCAGCCGGCCGATCAGGACGCAGGTCCGCGAGGCCAGGTCGAGCGGACCGATGAGCGCGGCGGCACGGGAGGGCAGCCAGATGTCTGTCGATGACTGCGGAAGGCCAACCGAGTCCGGGAGCACGCCGACAACGGTGAATGCGACGCCGTTGATGCTGACGCCCCGTCCGACGGCTGTCCCGAGGCCCCCGAGCCGCAGCCGGGCGAGGCGTTCGCTGACGACGGCCTCGGTCGGCTGGCCGCCGGTGAGCCAGGTGCGGCCGCGACGGGGCGGGGTGCCGAGCACGGAGAAGAAGTCGTCGGTTACCACCGCGGCTGGCGAGAACCATGTCTCGACGCCTGAGCGGATTGCATAGGACGCCACGGTGAAGCCGGCAGCCGCGGCAAGCGTTCGCGAGCGCTCCGGCCACTCCGGAACCTCGCCGAACGAGAACCGGGCAAGCGCACTCAGTCCGCTGGCATCGGGCGCCGGCGCGTCGGTGAAGACGACGAGGCGGTCGGCGGCGGGGTAGGGCAGCGGCCGGATGAGGGCGCCGTACACGGCCGAGAACACCGCGGCATTGAGGCCGACACCGAGCGCGAGCGTGGCGACGACGGTGGCGGTGACGACGGGACGTTGACGGCCCCGCCGGATGGCCTGCCTGAGTGCTCCCATGGCGTGTCCGCTGGCTCCGGACAGTAGAGCACGTGGCGGATGGGAGAGGCCAGTGGAACGCGGCCTAGCGCGCCCCTTCCGCCCGCGCCTTGAGTCCCGCCGCGAACTTCTCGAACGGCTCGGTCATGTCGGGGATGGACCCGCCGATGAGCGCCAGCAGCGGTCCGCTGAACTCTTCCCGCAGCGTGAAGAGCGTCGACTCCGCGTCGCCGGGGTTGAGGGTGAACGTCCTGACGCCCTTGAAGAGGCCGAGCGGCATGCCGCCGCGCCAGACCATGCGCCGCTCGGGCACGACCTCGGCGACCGTGACGGGGAACGCGCGTCCCGGGCTCAGCTTCGTGAAGGCCTTGACCCTCTCGCCCTCGGCCACCGTGCCCTCGATGCGGTCGCAGTACGGATCCCACTCGGGCCAGCGCCCGGTGTCGATGAGGATCCGCCACACCGTCGCGGCCGAGGCATTGATCGACGTCGTCGCGGTATAGGTCTTCATCGCCCACCCTCTCGTGGCGCACCGCCGTGGAGCACTACCGTGGGCCACCTCTCCATACCGTCTCGATCCACGGTACGGCTGCCGCCAGCGGCTCCACGTAAGCGCCCGTGTCGTAGTGCGACGGCCGGTCGAGCGGGACGAACGTCACGTCCCCGCCGGCCTCCTTCAGCATCTCGACCGCCCGCGCCAGCGGCGCGAACGGCACCACCTGGTCGTTGCGGCTGTGGATCACGTAGAACGGCGTGGCCTTCACCTGTGCCGTCCAGCTGGCGTCGCCCTTCTCGATGGCCTCGACGACGGCCGCGCGTCCCTGGCGCCCGTCGCTGGCGGTGAGCACCGGCAGCGATGCCATCGGCAGCGCCGCCCGGAACAGTTCCGGGTGCCTGGCCGCGAAGAACCAGGTGCCGAAGCCGCCCATGCTGTAGCCGGTGACGAGCGTCCGCCGCCCGTCGATCGGGAACGCCTGCTTCACGGCGTCGAGCACCGCGAGCACCGCCGCCTCGCCCTCCGCCGTGGTCCAGCCACCTTCCGGCGCGTCGGGCGCCACGATGACGGCGCCGAGCGGCTCGAGGGCGGGCCGCACCAGGACGTCGATGAAGCGGAGCCCGTACTTCTCCGGCGTCGGGCCGAGTCCCGGGGAGAAGTGCAGGCCGAGGATCAGCGGGTACCCGCCCGCGGGCGCCTGGGCCTTCGGAATCGACAGCCCGTACCCGACGGCGGTGCCGTCCGGCAGTGTAAGCGACCGTTGTTCGTACCGTGTGTCGGCCGATTGCCCCGCCGCCACGGAAGTGGTGACGAACGAAGGGACGAGCAGGACCACCGCAGCGGCGAGCAACGGTTGGACGAGGCGTCGGATGCTGATCAAGGGCGTCTCCTCGAGGGGGATGCTAGCTCGGGTTCGCCGGGTTCGTCAGGTTCGTCGGGTTCGTCAGGTTCGTCAGGTTCGTCGGGTTCGTGGCGACGGACGCGGACCTGGGCGGCCCCGGTTTGGGCGCGACGCGTGTCCCCGGGTGGCGGCCGACTGGGAGTGACGCGACACGCGGTAGTCCGAAACCGCGCCGGAGGGAGCGAGGAGGGCACGCGGCAGC
>JBFWOG010000046.1:0-16496 GCA_050250645.1 Vicinamibacterales bacterium | reverse complement strand
GACTAGTCGAGGACCGCGATCACGTCGATCTCCACCTTGACGTCCTTGGGGAGGCGGACGACCTGGACGGTGGAGCGGGCGGGGTAGGGCTCGGTGAAGTAGGTCGCGTACACCGCGTTCATCGCGGCGAAGTCCTCGAGGTCGGTGAGGAACACCGTCGTGCGCGCGACCTTCGAGAAGTCGGCGCCGGCCGCCGCGAGCAGCTCCGCGATGTTGTCGAGGACGCGGCGGGCCTGCGCCTGCACGTCGCCCGGCACCACCTGCCCGCTCGCCGGGTCCAGCGGGACCTGGCCCGACAGGAACAGGAGGTGGCCCACCCGGAGGCCGGGCGAGTACGGCCCGATGGCCGGCGGGAGGTTCGGCGAGCTGACCACGGACCGCATCGCGGGTCTCAGGCGGCCTTGACGACCTTGTTCGACCGGATGCAGCGCGTGCAGACCTTCATCCGCTTGCGCGCGCCGTTGACGACGGCGTGCACGGACTGGAGATTCGGCTCGAACCGGCGGGCGGTCACGTTGTGCGCGTGCGAGACGCGCCGGCCCACGACCGGTCCCTTGCCACAGATTTCACAGCGCATTGCCATAGCGGGTGCTTCCTGCCTCGGAATTCAGGGTCAATACGAAACCCCAATCCTAGCATGGACCCCGCCCGGCTGCAAAAGGCCGCCCGTCGCCCGCCAGGCGCCTCCTGCGGTAAGCTCGCCGGATGCCGTGTCCCCGCTGCGGAAAGCGCAAGGCCCGCCGGGCCTGCCCGGCCCTCGGCCGCGAGATCTGTGCCGTCTGCTGCGCCACCGAACGCCAGGTGAGCATCGCCTGCCCCGCCGACTGCGGCTACCTCGAGAGCGCACAGCGCCACCCGGCCGCCGCCGTCCGCCGCCAGCAGGACCACGACCTGGCGCTCATCCTCGGCGCCCTCGGGCGGGTCAGCGAGCGCCAGCTCCAGCTGTTCTTCCTCATCCAGACCGTCGTCGCCCGGTTCCGGCCGGAGGGCCTTGCCCGGCTGATCGACGCCGACGTCGCGGCGGCCATGGCCGCGCTGGCCGGGACCTTCGAGACCCGCGCCACCGGGCTGGTCTACGAGCACCGCGCCGAGGGATCCACGGTCGCGGAGGCGCTGCGCCTCGAGGTGGCCGCCCTGCTGGATGAGCTGGCGAAGGGGGGTGGCTCGCGCTTCGACCGGGAGGCCTCGGTCGTGCTCCGGGGCATCGAGCGGGGCGCGCGGCACCAGCCCGAGGCCATCGGCACGGACGAGACGGCATACCTCACCGTGGTCGCGCGGGTCATGCAGCTGCCCCCGGCGGAGGCCGCCGGCCCGGCGGACGGAAAATCGACGATCGTCCTGCCCTGAGCGCCCGCGGGTCGACACCTGGCCTGGCTACGGCTGAGCTGTGGCGAATTGGCTGGTCAGGGTGTGTAAGATTTGCCCTCCCCAGATGTCCTGTGCTACCCTCCGTCGGCTCGCTGGTGTCCCCAGCAGGCGACAGTGCCGGCCGTAGAACCCATTTCGCCGCGTCGGCGTCTAATGCAGGTGAACGGTGTTCGGTGGCCGGCGGATTCGGCGTCGAACGGTTCGGATAACGCTTTACGGATGAACGTTTTAGCCACGAATGACAGGGGTGGGGGCGTCGGCTGATCCCCGTGGACCGGCCCGGCCTCCCGCAGACTTTTCCTCATTCCCCCCTCCATTCGCGGCATCTCATAGCACGTCGTTCCCGACACCCGCGGGTGTCGGACTCATAGGCACCGGACTTGCAAGGGTCCGGGGCACATCATAGGTCCCCAGCAGGACGAGCGCCGGGGGGCGAGGAAGGAAGGGCTGGAGTCATGGCCAAGGCAAAGCGCACGGCAGCCGTGGAAGTCGCGCCGGAAGTGGCGCGGTACGAGGAACTCAAGCGGATGCTCGACGAGCGCCGGCGGGAGATCCTCAACGAAGTGCAGGGCAAGATCCGCGGCGTTCGCGCGGAAGGCGCCGAGAAGCACGAGGTGTTCGACCAGGGGGAGACCTCCGAGGTCGACATCCAGGAAGACATCGAGTTCGCCCTCATCCAGATGAAGGCGGAGACGCTCAACAAGATCAACGAGGCCCTGTCGCGCCTCGAGGAGGGCCGGTACGGGCACTGCTTCGAGTGCGGCGAGGAGATTTCGCAGCAGCGGCTGCGCGCGCTGCCCTTCGCGGTCCGGTGCAAGGACTGCGAGGAGGCGCGCGAGGTGGCGGCGCAGCGCGAGCGCACCCTGGCCCAGCGCCGCGGCTCGTCCAGCCTCTTCTTCGACATGCAGGGATAACGCCCCGGCGTCCTCGTCCAGTCGCAGGCCCTGCCGAGTCGGGGCCTGCGGCCCCCCACTCCGGCATTTCCGTCCCGCCGCCTCTGACCGGGGCCCCGTGGCCCGTTGGCGTCCGCTCCGGGCGCCCCGGGGATACCTATGACCGACCAGACCGACCGGTTCGATCCGGACCAGCCGTCCGGCGAACAGCCCCTGCAGCTCCCGCCGGAGCTGCCGGTCCTGCCGTTGCGGGACACCGTGCTGTTCCCCAATTCCTTCATGCCGCTCGCCGTGGCGCGCGAGAGTTCCGTGCGCCTGATCGACGATGCGGTGTCGAGCGGCAGCCTCATCGCCGTCTTCACGCAGCGTGACGCGGCCGACGACGAGCCCCTCAAGGACGACCTCTACCCGGTCGGCACGGCGAGCCACATCCACAAGATGTTCAAGCTGCCCGACGGCAGCCTGCGCATCATCGTCCAGGGCATGGCGCGCGTGCGCCTCGACGAGCTGGTCCAGGTCCGGCCCTTCCTCCGCGGCGCCGTCAGCGAGGCCGTCGAGGAGAGTGGCGACGACGACAAGCTCGAGATCGACGCGCTGCAGCGCAACATCAAGACGAACTTCCAGCAGATCGTCTCGCTGTCGCCCCTGATGTCGGACGACCTGCAGACGCTCGCGGTGAACATCGCCGAGCCCGGCCGCCTCGCCGACTTCATCGCGTCCAGCCTCGGCACGATCCCGACCGCCACCAAGCAGGAGGTGCTCGAGACGCTCGACGTGCGCGAGCGCCTCGACGCGCTCAACCGGCTCCTCATCAAGGAACTCGAGGTCCTCGAGCTCGGCTCGAAGATCCAGTCGCAGGTCCAGTCGGAGGTCGGCAAGAACCAGCGCGACTACTTCCTCCGCGAGCAGCTGAAGGCCATCCAGCGCGAGCTCGGCGAGGGCGACGACCAGACGAAGGAGATTGACGACCTCCGCGAGAAGATCGAGACGGCCGGCATGCCCGACGGCGTGAAGAAGGAGGCGCTCCGCGAGCTCGACCGGCTCTCGAAGATGCCGCCGGCCGCCGCGGAGTACACCGTCTCGCGCACCTATCTCGACTGGCTGGTGGCGCTGCCCTGGGCCCGGCGGGCCGACGAGGTCATCGACCTCCGGCGGACCAAGGAGATCCTCGACGCCGACCACTCCGGGCTCGAGAAGGCCAAGGACCGGATCCTCGAGTACCTGGCCGTCCGCAAGCTGAACCCGGCCGTCAAGGGGCCGATCCTCTGCTTCGTCGGGCCGCCCGGCGTCGGCAAGACGTCGCTGGCGCGGTCGATCGCCCAGTCCCTCGGCCGCAAGTTCGTGCGCGTGTCGCTCGGCGGCATGCGCGACGAGGCCGAGATCCGCGGCCACCGCCGCACCTACATCGGCGCGCTGCCCGGCCAGGTGATCCAGGGGCTGCGCCGCGCCGAGTCGAAGAACCCCGTGTTCATCCTCGACGAGATCGACAAGCTCGGCTCGGACTTCCGGGGCGACCCGGCGTCGGCCCTGCTCGAGGTGCTCGACCCCGAGCAGAACGGGACGTTCCGCGACCACTACCTGGACGTGCCCTTCGACCTGTCGGAGGTGCTGTTCATCACGACGGCGAACTACCTCGACCCGATCCCGCCGGCCCTGCGCGACCGCATGGAGGTCCTGGAGCTGGCCGGGTACACCGAGGAAGAGAAGCTCAAGATCGCCCGCGAGCACCTCGTCGGCAAGCAGGTGCAGAACCACGGCCTGACGACCCGCCAGGTGGTGTTCACCGACCCGGGCCTGCGCGCCGTCATCCGCGGCTACACGCGCGAGGCGGGCGTCCGCAACCTCGAGCGCGAAATCGGGGCGCTCTGCCGCAAGGTGGCCCGCCGACGCGCGGAGGGCGACACGCACAAGGTCCGCATCAACCCGGACGTCGTCCACCAGTTCCTCGGCGCGCCGCGGTTCATGGACGAGGAGATCGCCGAGCGCACGCGGCAGCCCGGTGTCGCGACCGGCCTGGCGTGGACCCCGGTCGGCGGCGAGGTGCTCTTCATCGAGGCGTCGCGGATGTCGGGCAGCGGCTCGCTGACCCTGACGGGCCAGCTCGGCGACGTCATGAAGGAGTCGGGCCGCGCCGCGCTGTCGTGGGTCCGCGCCCACGCGACCGAGTGGGGCATCGACCCCGACTTCTTCAAGGGGTCGGAGCTGCACGTCCACGTGCCGTCGGGGGCCATCCCCAAGGACGGGCCGTCGGCGGGCGTCACGATGGTCACGGCGATCGTGTCCGAGCTGACCCGGCGCGCGGTCCGCGGCGACCTCGCCATGACCGGCGAGATCACGCTCTCGGGCAAGGTCCTGCCGGTCGGCGGCATCAAGGAGAAGGTGCTGGCGGCCCGCCGCGCCGGGCTGCGCGAGGTCATCCTGCCGCGGCAGAACGAGAAGAACGTCAACGAGGACCTGACCGACGAGCTGCGCCGCGGGATGACGATCCACCTCGTGTCGACGATCGACGAGGTGCTGCTGCTGGCCCTCGTGCACCAGAGCGACCAGCCGCGCGGACGGCGCCGGGCGGCCGGCGCGGGCGCCGCGCGCAAGGCGGCCCGCCCCGCGCCCCGCGCGCGCTAGCCCCCAGGGCCCGGCACGGTCCCGTCCGCCTGGATCGGGTATCGTGTCGGGATGCCGAAGGCCGCACCCGTCCTGCTCGCCCTCGTCGTCACCGTCCTCGTCGTGGCCGCCGTGTCGATGGCGCCCTACTTCGCGGGCGACGTCGCGGTCGCCCGCGCGGTGCAGGCCGCCTGGCCCTTCCCGGGCCTGACGGCCCTCCTCATCCCCACGGTGCTCGCGCCCGGCAAGTTCGTGACGATGGCCATCGCGCTCGTCGCGTGCTGGGTCCTCGGCGGCTGGCGGGGGGCGGCGCTCGTGGCCGTCGCCATCGCCATCGAGCAGCTCGGCGGCGAGGCCAGCAAGGCGCTCGCCCACCGGCCCCGCCCGTCCCCGGACCTCATCGCCGTCGTCGGCCACCCGTCCGGCTTCGGGTTCCCCTCGACGTTCGTCACGTTCTACGCGGTCACGTTCGGCGGGGCCGCCGTCGTCGCGTGGCGGGCCGCGTCCTCGCCGTCGAGGACGGCGGTGATCGGGGTCTCGGCCCTGATGATCGTCCTGGCCTGGCTGGCGCGCGTCGTGCCGGGCGCGCACTGGCCGAGCGACGTGGTGCTCACCACGGTCGTCTGCCTCGCGTGGCTGTGGGCCGGCGCGCGGCTGGTCCTGCCGCGGCGCCGCGGCGCCGCGCCCGCCCGGCGCTTCAGTTAGACTGAAGCCGTGCGCATCGTCTACTCACCGAGCTACCGGATCGACCTGGGATCGCACGTCTTCCCGACGGCGAAGTACGGCCTGCTCGCCGACCGCCTGACCACATCCGGGCTCGCGCGGCCCGGGGACTTCGTGGAGCCGATCGCGGCCACGTGGGAGCAGCTGGGGCTGGTCCACACGCCCGAGTACCTGGAGCGGCTGCGGACCGGGGACTTCCGCGTGGAGCAGCTCGCGCAGCTGGAGGTCGCGTGGTCGCCGGCCGTCGTGGAGGGCTTCCGGCTGATGGCGGGCGGGACGGTCACGGCCGGCCGGCTGGCCGTGGCCCGCAGCCACGGCCCGGTGGTGGCGCACCTCGGCGGGGGGACGCACCACGCCTTCCCGGACCACGGCGAGGGCTTCTGCTTCTTCAACGACGTGGCGGTGGCGATCCGCGTGCTGCTCGCCGAGGGGCTCGCCACCAGCGCCGCGGTCGTCGACCTCGACGTCCACCAGGGGAACGGGACGGCGTTCATCTTCGCGGGCGACCCGGCGGTGTTCACCTTCTCGATGCACCAGCAGTACAACTACCCGGTGCAGAAGCCCCAGGGCTCGCTCGACATCGGCCTG
Organism: Vicinamibacterales bacterium; assembly: GCA_050250645.1. Taxonomy (GTDB): domain Bacteria; phylum Acidobacteriota; class Vicinamibacteria; order Vicinamibacterales; family UBA2999; genus JBFWVR01. The sequence goes on along the minus strand of JBFWOG010000046.1, from coordinate 10,323 downwards.
CCGGACGGCACGGGCGACGACGAGTACAACGCCCGGCTCGACGGCGCGCTCAAGCAGGTCTTCGAGCACATGCCGGACGTCGTCTTCTACCTCGCCGGCGCCGACCCGTTCGAGGACGACCAGCTCGGGGGCCTCGCGCTCTCGAAGGCGGGCCTCCGCCAGCGCGATCGGCAGGTGCTGCAGGCCGCGCGCAACCACGGCGTGCCCGCGGTCGTCTGCCTCGCGGGCGGCTACGCCCGGCGCCTCGACGACACCGTCGAGATTCACTACGCGACGGTTGAAGAGGCTTCGAGACTGTAGATAGATCTTGTGATCTCGTGATCTCTTGATCTCGTGATCTATCTCCGTGACTCCCCGCAGTTCTCCGTGTTTCCGTGTTCCCGGCGGAGCCGGTGGGGAGGACGCGACTAGAGGAGTGTGAGTCCGTAGACGGTCTTGAGGTCGATGATCTCGCCGGCCGCGGCGAGGGCGCGGGCCTCGGCGAGGGAGAAGTCGCGGGGCTCGATGTCCTCGTCCTCGTCGGGCCGGGCCGTGGAGTCGGCGCGTGGCGGCGCGAGGTCGAGGCACCGGTAGTAGGTCATCCGCTCGTCGCAGAACCCCGGGGTCGGGTAGAAGCCGCCGAGGCGCTCCACCCGGCCGGGGACGAGGCCGATTTCCTCCTCGCACTCGCGCGCCGCGGCGCGGTCGGGGTCCTCGCCCGGCTCGAGGCTGCCGGCGGGCAGCTCCCAGATCCAGCGATCCAGCGCGTAGCGGTACTGGCGGATCAGGATCACGCGCCCGGGCGCCGGCACGGGCAGCAGCACCACCGACCCCGGGTGCCTGATGATCTCCATGTCCACGACGTGGCCGGCCGGCAGCCGCACGCGGTCGACCTCCAGCCGGAAGATGCGGCCGGTGTGGACGAGGCGGCCCTCAATCCTCGTCGCCGCCGGTCTCGCCTTCGAGTCGGGCATCGGGTGGCTCCAGGAAGAACTTGTCGGCGAGCTCCTCGGGCGTGATCGCCACGAGGACGGCCTCGAGGTCGGCGGGCAGGGGCGCCGAGAACTCGAGGCGCTCGCCGGTCCGCGGGTGCGTGAACGCCAGGCGCTCCGCGTGGAGGAAGGGCCGGTCGAGCCGCTGCACGGCGCGCAGCGCCTGCGGCATCCGCTTGTGGACGCCGCCGTACAGGGCGTCGCCGACGATCGGGTGCCCGATCGCGGCGAGGTGCACCCGGATCTGGTGCGTGCGCCCGGTGAGGATGGCGACGCGCAGGAGCGAGACGCCCGGCATGTGCCGGGCCCAGGTGACGCGCGTGACGGCGTTGCGCGCGCGCCGCGCGCGGGTCGAGATCTTCTCGCGGTGCACCGGGTCGCGCCCGATCGGGAGGTCGATCCGCTTGCGCTGGTGGACCAGCCCCCACACGAGCGCGACGTACTCCTTCTCCACCTCGCGGTCGTGGAACTGGCGCGACAGCTCCTGGTGCGCCGCGTCGTTCTTGGCGACGACCATGACGCCGGACGTCCCCTTGTCGAGCCGGTGGACGATGCCGGGCCGGATCTCGCCGCCGATGCCGCTCAGGTCCCCCACGTGGTGGAGCAGGGCGTTCACCAGCGTGCCGCTGCCGTGGCCGGCGCCGGGATGCACCACCATGCCGGCGGGCTTGTTGATCACGACGACGTCGGGGTCGTCGTGCAGGATCTCGAGCGGGAGGTCCTCGGCCTCGGGCGTGGCGGGCGCGGGCGCGGGCAGGTCGATCGTGACGCGGTCGCCCTCGCGGACCTCGTGGTTGGCCTTCGCGGCGGCGACGCGAGACAGCGTGACGCGGCCCTCGTCGATGTGGCGCTGCACCTGGGACCGCGAGTGGCCGGGCAGCTCGCCGGCGAGGAAGCGGTCGAGCCGCTGGCCCGCCTGCTCGGGGGCCACGGTGAACTCGAGGCGCGTCATGGCGTCCGGCACGCCTGGGCGGTGACCCTCGCTCACGAGTAGCGCGGCCGGCGCGCCTTCGTGACCGGGGCCGCGTCGGGCCGCGCGGGGCGCGACAGGTACCACAGCATGAACAGGCTGAGGGGCGCGAGCACGATCGAGATGAACTGCGAGGTCGAGACCGCGTCGAAGACCATGCCCCTGTCGTCGCCGCGGTAGAACTCGATGACGAACCGCGAGACGGAGTAGAGCAGGACGAACGACCAGAACGTGCGGCCCGGGAACGCCCGGCCGCGGCGCTCGAGGGCCAGCAGGACGACCAGGATCACCAGCCCCGCGACCGACTCGTAGAGCTGTGTCGGGTGCAGGGGCACGCCGAGCGGGGTGCCGACGTTCATCGCGGCCGCCGGATCGGTGAAGGTGATGGCCCAGGCGACGTCCGTCGGACGGCCGTAGCAGCAGCCCGCCATCAGGCAGCCGAGGCGGCCGACCATGTAGCCGAGCGCGATGCCCGGCGCGAACAGGTCGCCCGACTGCCACAGGGGCAGCTTGTGCTTCCGGAGCTGGTAGATGCAGACGACGACCGCCGCGATGAGCCCGCCGTAGAACACCCCGCCGGACCGCATCAGCGTCAGGAAGTCCTCCCAGCTCGCCGTGAAGTGGCGGAAGTCGACCACGAACAGCAGTGCCTTCGCGCCGACCAGGGCCGCGATGATGACCCAGATGCCCAGGTCGAGCACCTTGTTGCCGTCGAGGCCGGCGGCGGTCGCCCGGCGGGCCGCCAGCCACAGGCCGAGCAGGTAGGCCGCCGCGAGCAGCACGCCGTACGAGTAGATGGTCAGCGGCCCGAGACTAAACAGAATTGGATGCACGGCGTCGTCCCAGTCCCAGCATGTCGAGGATGATCAGGCCGACGCCCACCGTGATGGCGGCGTCGGCGACGTTGAAGGCCCAGAAGTGCCAGCCTGCCCAGTAGGCGTCCACGAAGTCGAGCACGTACCCGTACTGCACCCGGTCGATCAGGTTGCCGACGGCGCCGCCGACGATGGCGGCCATGCCGAGCCGGGCGAGGCGGTCCTCGCGCGGCAGCTGGCCCATGTACCAGACGATGCCCGCCATGGCCACGAGCGCGACGGCGCCCATCACGAGCGGCTTCATCGCGAAGTCCACGCCGTTCAGCATCCCGAACGCCGCGCCCGAGTTGTGCACGCGCGTGAGGTCGAGCACGCCGCCCACGACCTCGACGCTCTCGTGGAGCGCGAGGCGTCCCCGGACGACCGCCTTCGTCGCCTGGTCGAGCACGACGACCACGGCGGCGGCGGCGAGCTCGAGCCGGTACGGGGCCAGGCGCGACATGCCGCCGCTACCCGTTCACCGGTTCGGCGAGCGCGTCCACGCACCGCTCGCACAGGCCCGCGACGCGCGGGTCGTCGCTGACCGACGGCACGTAGCGCCAGCAGCGGTCGCACCTGGTGCCGTCCGCCTTCGCGACCTCGACACCGACGGCGTCCCCGGCCGGGCCCTCGGCGAGGGTCACCTGGGACACGCCGAAGATCGTCGGGAGCTCGGTCTGGTAGGCCCGGAGCAGGGCCAGGAGGCCCCCGCCGGCGGTCACCGTCACCTGCGCCGAGAGCGACCCGGTGATCACCTTGTCCCGGCGCTGCTGCTCGAGCGCGACGTTGACCTGGTCGCGCACGCCGCCGATGGCGCTCCAGCGCTCGACCAGGTCGGGGGCGAGCCACGGCCCGAGGTCCCGCGGGAAGAGGGCGGTGTGCACCGACACCTCGCGCTCGCCCGGCAGGTTCCGCCACAGCTCGTCCATGGTGACGGGCAGCACCGGCGCCAGCAGGCGGGCCAGACCGTCGACGATGTGGTACATCGCCGTCTGGCCCGAGCGCCGCTCCGGCGAGCGGGCGCCGAGGGTGTACATCCGGTCCTTGGTGACGTCCACGTAGAAGGCGCTCACGTCGACCGTGATGAACTGGTTGGCCGCCTGGAAGATCGCCGGGTAGTCGAAGTCCTCGTAGGCCGTGACGATCCGCCCGGCCGCCTCCGCGTAGCGGGCCATGGCGTAGCGGTCGATCTCGAGCATCGCCGCGCGCGGCACCAGGTCGGTGGCCGGGTCGAAGTCGTAGAGGTTGGCCACGAGCACGCGGATCACGTTGCGGATCTTGCGGTAGGCCTCGACCGTGCGCGCGAGGATCTCCTTGCCGAGGCGGATGTCCTCCCGGTAGTCGACCATCGAGACCCAGAGCCGCAGGATCTCCGCGCCGCTCTGCTTGATCACGTCCTGGGGCGCGACGTTGTTGCCGAGCGACTTCGACATCTTGCGGCCGTTCTCGTCCACGACGAAGCCGTGGGTGAGCACCTGGTTGAACGGCGCGCGGCCCCGGGTGCCGATGCCCACGAGCAGCGAGCTGTGGAACCAGCCGCGGTGCTGGTCGCTGCCCTCGAGGTACATGTCCGCCGGCCAGCGGTGGCCCTCGGCGAAGGGCAGCACGGCCTCGTGGCTCGAGCCCGAGTCGAACCAGACGTCGAGGATGTTGGCCTCGCGCTCGAAGGCGGTGCCGCCGCACTCGGGACAGGCCAGGCCGTCGGGCAGGAACTCCTCGATGGGCCGCTCGTACCACGCGTCGGCGCCGTGCTCGGTGAAGACCGCCGCGGCCCGCTCGGCCAGCGCGGGGGTGAGCAGCGCGTGCCCGCACGCGGTGCAGTCGACCGCCGGGATCGGCACGCCCCAGGAGCGCTGGCGCGAGATGCACCAGTCGGGGCGGTTCGCGATCATGTTGTAGATGCGGTCGTGCCCCCACGCCGGGATCCAGCGGGTCTTGTCGATTGCCTCGAGCGCCCGCGTCCGGAGCCCGCCGCGGTCCATCGCGATGAACCACTGGGGGGTCGCCAGGAAGATCACCGGGTTGTGGCAGCGCCAGCAGTGCGGGTACGAGTGGTCGTAGTCCTCGCGGTGCCAGAGGCGGCCGGCCTCGGCGAGCGCCGCCTCGATCACCGGGTTCGCGTCGTAGACCTGCAGGCCGGCGAACCGCTCCACCGAGTCGAGGTAGTGGCCGCCCGGGTCGAGGGGCCCGTAGATCTCCAGCCCGTACTTGACGCCCGTGTAGTAGTCGTCCGCGCCGTGGCCGGGCGCCGTGTGCACCGCGCCCGTGCCCTGCTCGAGCGTGACGTAGTCGGCGAGCACGCCGAGCGAGTCCCGGTCGTAGAGCGGGTGGCGGAACACCAGGCCCTCCAGCTCGCGGCCCGGCATCGTCGCGATCGCCGGGCCGAACGTCCGGCCCGTCTTCGCCGCGACCGCCTCGGCGAGGTCGGTCGCCACGATGACCGTGGTGTCACCGGCCGGGTAGGCGCCGTACTCGAAGTCGGGGTGGAACGCGATCGCCAGGTTGGAGGGAATCGTCCAGGGGGTCGTCGTCCAGATGAGCGTCGACACCCGGCGCCCGGCGAGGGCGGGCACGCGGCCGGCCAGCGTGGCGTGGCTCGCCTCGGACAGCGGGAACTCCACGTACACCGACGGCGAGGTGTGCGGCTCGTACTCGACCTCGGCCTCGGCGAGGGCGGTGCGGCAGTGGACGCACCAGTGGACCGGCTTCTTGCTCTTGTAGACGAGGTCCTGCTCGACGAACTTCCCGAGCGCGCGCACGATGGCGGCCTGGTAGCCGTAGTTCATCGTGAGGTAGGGCGTGTCCCAGGTGCCGAACACGCCGAGGCGCTTGAAGTCGCGGCGCTGGATGTCGACCCACTTCGCGGCGTAGGCCCGGCAGGCGCGGCGGAAGTCGGCGACCGACATCTCGCGCTTCTTCGGCCCGAGCTCGCGATCGACCTTGAGCTCGATCGGCAGGCCGTGGCAGTCCCAGCCCGGGATGTACGGCGCGTCGAATCCCAGCATGTTGTGGGACTTGACGACGAAGTCCTTCAGGATCTTGTTGAGGGCCGTCCCGATGTGGATCTCGCCGTTCGCGTACGGCGGGCCGTCATGGTAGATGAACGAGGGCGCCCCGGCCCGCGCCCGGCGGATCGCGCCGTACACGTCCATCTCGTCCCAGCGGGCCACCGCCTCCGGCTCGGCCGTCTGGAGGTTGGCCTTCATCGAGAAGGCGGTGCGGGGCAGGTTGCAGGTGTCCTTCCACTCGGGCATGTCAGTCTGACTATTGTAATAATGCCGTATGCCTGTGTCGCGTCCGACGTCGCCCGGCCGCCCGGCGGTCCGGGAAACAGTGCTTGACAACGGGCTCACCGTCCTCGTCCAGGAGGTCCACACGGCCCCGCTCGCCTCGGTCTGGTGCTGGTACCGGGTGGGTTCCAAGAACGAGCCGGCCGGGCTGACCGGGGTCTCCCACTGGGTCGAGCACATGAACTTCAAGGGCACCCGGAACATCCCCCGGGACCAGGTGAAGGGCATCATCGAGCAGTTCGGGGGCAGCTGGAACGGCTACACCTGGATCGACCAGACCACCTACCTCGAGACCGCCGCGGCCGACGCGCTCGACCGGATGCTCTTCATCGAGGCCGAGCGCATGGACGCCTGCCTCTACGACCCGGCCGACTGCGAGTCCGAGCGGACCGTCATCATCGCCGAGCTCCAGGGCGGCGAGAACGACCCCGAGCAGCTCCTCGACACCGAGGTCACGGCCGCCGCGTTCACGGTCCACCCCTACCACCACCCGACCATCGGCTGGCTGCACGACCTCGAGACGATGACCCGTGACGACCTCTACGGGCACTATCGCCGGTATTACGTCCCCGCCAACGCCACCCTCGTGGTCGTCGGCGACGTCGACACCGACGACGTCCTGCGGCGCGCCGAGCGCCAGTTCGGCGCGATCGCGCCCGGCCGCCGCGCCGAGCCCGTGCGCGCCGTCGAGCCGGCCCAGCGCGCCGAGCGCCGGGTCACGATCCGCAAGGAGGGGACGACGTCCTACTGGCGCGCCGTCTTCCACGCGCCGGCGTTCACGGGCGACGGCTTCATGCCGCTGCTGGTCGCCGACGCGGTGCTCTGCGGCGGCGCCGGGCTGAACCTCTGGTCGGGCGGTCACGTGCCGCGCCCGCAGCGGAGCGCCCGCCTCTACCGCGCCCTCGTCGACACGGGCCTGGCGTCGGGCGTGAGCGGCTCCCTGCTCCCGACCGAGCATCCGTTCGTCTACACCCTGTCGGCGACGGTCGCCGAGGGGCGCCAGCTGGCCGACGTGGAGGGCCCCCTGCTCGCCGAGATCGACAGGCTCGTGGCGGGGGGCGTCACGGAGGCGGAACTGGCGAAGGCGCGCGCGCAGCTCCGCGCCCGCTTCGTCTACGACGCCGACAGCGTCACCGACATCGCCCACCAGCTCGGCTACTTCCAGACGATCGCGGGCTGGCGGGACTGGCTGGGCCTCGCCGATCGGCTCGAGGCCGTCACGCCCGGGCAGGTGCAGGCCGCGGCCGCGCGGTACCTGTCCGCGGACAACCGGACCGTCGGCTGGTTCGAGGCGCACTGATGGCGCTCACACCGACCCGGATCGCGCTCCCCGGCGGGGCGACGCTCATCGTGCAGGAGAACCGGACCACGCCGTCGGTGAGCCTCGTGGCGGGTGTCACGGCCGGCGCGGCCGTGGACCCGGCGGGGCGGGAGGGCACGGCGGCCCTGACCGCGCGCGTGCTCGACCGGGGCACCGCGTTGCGCCCGGCCGGCGCCATCGCCGACGCCCTCGACGGGCGCGGCGCCTCGCTGTCGACGGCCGCCGGGCGGCACCAGGCCGTGGTGAGCGCCACCTGCCTGGCCGACGACGTCGACGAGGTGTTCGACCTGCTCGTCGACGTCCTGTGCCACCCGGTGTTCCCGGACCGAGAGGTGGCGACGCGGCGGACCGAGCTCGTGACCGGCATCCGGCAGGACGCGGACGACCCGGGCGCGGTCGCCGAGGACCGGCTGGCCGCCCTGCTCTACCCGGGCCACCCCTATGGCCGCCGCGTGAGCGGCACGGTGGCCAGTGTCGAGGGGCTCGGCCGCGCCGACCTCGAGGCCTTCCACGCCGCGTGGTTCGGCCCCGACCGGACGACGATCGTCGTGGCGGGGGCGGTCGAGGCGTCGCGGGTCGCCGATCGCGCCGGCGCGCTGATGGCGGCCTGGCGTCCGGCGGCGGGCGTGCTGCCGGCCTGGCCCCGCGTCGCGGCCGCGCCGGCGCGGCGGGTGGAGTCGGTCGCGATGCCCGGCAAGGCGCAGTCCGATGTCGCGTACGGCTTCGTGGGCCTCCGCCGTGACGACCCGGATCACGACCAGGCGATGGTGATGAACAACGCGCTGGGGCAGTACGCGCTCGGCGGCCGGCTCGGCGACAGCATCCGCGAGCGGCAGGGGATGGCGTACTACGTCTACAGCGAGCTGGACGCGAGCCTGGCGGAGGGGCCGCTGCAGATCCGGGCCGGCGTCTCGGCGGCGAACGTCGAGAAGACGATTGCCTCGATCGACCGCGAACTGGACGCCATCCGCGCGGAGGGCTTCACGGCGAAGGAGATCGACGAGTCGAAGCGGTACCTGGTGGGGTCGCTGCCGCGGCAGCTCGAGACGAACCGGGCGATTGCCGGCTTCCTGCTGCGCGCCGAGCTCTTCGGGCTCGGCCTGGACTACGACCAGCGCCTGCCCGGCCTGCTGGCCGCCGTCACGCGCGACCAGGCCAACGCCGCCGCGGCCCGCCTGCTCGACCCCGCCCGGGCCACGATTGTCGTGGCCGGGCCACCGATGGACGCGGCCCAGGCGACAGGGGCCACGGGCCACCGATGACACGGATGTCACAGATGCTCAGATGCCGCCATCGCGGCGCACCCTTGGCACCCCAGGCACCCCAGGCACCAGGCACCATGGTTTCAACAATCTTCTTCGACGTCGACTTCACGCTGATCTTCCCGGGCCCGACGTTCCAGGGCGAGGGGTACCGGCGGTTCTGCGCGGCGCACGGCGTCGGGGTGGAGGTGGCCCGCTTCGACGAGGCGGTGGCCGCGGCGTCGTTCATCCTCGACGAGGTCGAGGAGCCGTTCTACGACGACTGGCTGTTCGTCCACTACACGGCGCGGATCATCGAGGAGATGGGCGGGCGCGGGCCGAAAGTCGTCGAGGCGGCGCGCGACATCTACCGCGAGTGGGCGTCGAACCACCACTTCGAGATGTACGACGACGTGGCGCCGGCGTTCGAGACGCTGCGGGCGCGGTCGTACCACATCGGGGTCATCTCGAACTCGCACCGCAGCCTCGATGCCTTCGCCGATCACTTCAAGCTGAACGGCTTCATCCGCGCCGCGGTGTCCTCGTCGGAGCACGGCTACATGAAGCCCCACCGGAGCATCTTCGACGAGGCCCTCCGGCGCGCGGACGTGCCGGCCGGCCAGGCGCTGATGGTGGGCGACTCCCTGAAGGCCGACGTGGAGGGCGCGCTCGCCGCCGGCATGCGCGCGGTGCTGCTGCGCCGGTCGGGCGACGTGCCCACCCGCGTCCCGCCCGGCGTGCCGGTGATACGCACGCTGCTCGACCTGCCCGACCTGCTCTGAGTTCCATGGCCGCCCGCGGGCGGCCCGGTGGTGGCCATGCCAGATGTGACGATTCGCGAACTGCACACGATCGACGAGTACCGCGACGTGGTGGCCCTCGAGCAGGCCGTGTGGGGCTACACCGACTTCGCCGACGTCGTGACGGTGCCGGTCTTCGTGATCACCGTCAAGCGCGGGGCGATCCTGCTCGGCGCCTTCGACCCGGACGGCCGCCTGGTGGGCTTCAGCTACGCGATCGTCGGCCTGAAGGACGGGCGGCCCATCCAGTGGTCGCACATGACGGGCGTGCTGCCCGGCTGGCAGGGGCGGGGCGTCGGGCAGGCGCTGAAGCTCGCGCAGCGCGAGCGCGCGCTCGCCCTGGGCTACGACCTGATCGAGTGGACCTTCGACCCGCTCCAGGCGATGAACGCCCACTTCAACTTCGCGCGCCTCGGCACGGTCGTCCAGGAGTACGCGCGGAACGTCTACGGCGAGTCGAGCTCGGCCCTGCACAAGGGGACGCCGACCGACAGGTTCGTCGCCGAGTGGCACATCCGCGAGCCGCACGTGGAGCGCCGCATCCGGTCGGGGGGCGCGCTGACCGTGCAGGCGGCGGAGGTGCCGGCGGCGCCGCAGGCGATCCGGGTCGCGGTCACCGGCGGGTGGCGCCAGTGCCGCGCGCTCGACCTGGCCATCGACGCGAGGCGGCTCTGGGTCGAGATCCCAGGCGGCTTCACGCGCATGCAGCGCGAGGCGCCCGCGGTGGCGCTCGAGTGGCGCATGCAGACCCGGGAGGCCTTCGAGGCCTACCTGTCCCGCGGCTACCGCGTCGTCGACTTCGCGCTGGCCCCCGAGGGGGACTGGGGCCGCTACTTACTCGCGCTCCGCGACGCGGCCGCCGACCCCGACGCCTAG
>JBFWOG010000045.1:0-18650 GCA_050250645.1 Vicinamibacterales bacterium | reverse complement strand
TGGCACTGTAGCGCCATCGTCGCAGCTCGACCGCAGCATGCGCTCGCCAGGGGCCCTGTTCGCAAGAACCCCTTCGGGCGTTCAGGCCGGAGGTGTCTGCAGACGAACGAGGGAAGCCCCATGACGATGGTCAAGACGCTCTGTTGTTGCCTGCTGCTCGCCGGCGCCCAGGTGGCAGCCGCGCAGTCGCCGCGCGGAAGCATCACCATCGACCGGATCGCCGAGATCAAGTACCCCACCGACGCGGCCTGGTCCCCCGACGGCGCCCAGGTGGCCTTCCTGTGGGACTTCGCCGGCAAGCAGGACCTCTACGTCGTGACACCGGGCGCCGAGCCGGTCGCGCTCACCGACTTCCCGGTGGATCCCGACATGTGGATCTCCAACATCAGCGGCTTCGCGTGGGTGTCGCCCGACGAGATCCTGTTCGGCAAGGACGGGCAGCTCTGGAGCGTGTCGCCCTCCGCGCCGAAGCCGGCTCGCGTCGCGGGCCTCTCCGACGCGGGGGCCTTCGTCCTGTCGGCCGACAAGCGGCAAGTCGCGTTCACCCGGAAGGGCCAGATCGTCGTCGCCTCGCTGGAGGCGAAGATCGAGCGCCAGCTGACCTTCTGGAGCGAGGCGCTGACTCCAGCCACGCCCCAGTTCTCGCGCGACGGGCGGTGGCTGGCGTTCACGGCGACCCGTGGCCCCGGCCTCGAACGCTACCCGATGCCCTACAACGGCGACCGGATTCGGTCGTTCGTGCCGGCGACCAGCGAGCGGCGCCTGGGCATTGCGTCGGTCCACGGCGGGGACGTGATCTGGGTGCCGACGGTCGGCGCAGTCAGCTCGGTGCAGTGGACCGGTGATGGCGCGGTCCTCTACGAGGAGAAGTCACCGGACGGCAAGACGCGCGAGATCAAGGTGGTGACGCCGGGCGGCGCCGCGCGCACGCTGTGGCGCGACCACGACGAGCGCTGGTGGTCCCCGACGAACCGGGACTCGAAGACCCTCTTGTCGCCAGACGGGAAGACGGTGGCGTTCGTCACCGACCGCTCCGGCTGGATTCATGTCTACGTGATGCCCGTGACGGCCACGTCCGAGGCCGAGGCGACGCAGTTGACGTCCGGCGCGTACCTCGCCGGCCTGGGCGACTGGTCGCCCGACAGCCGGCGCATCGCGTATCACCACAGCGTCCCCGGCAACCAGATGGAGCGCTTCCTGTCGATCGTCGACGTGGCGACCGGCGCGAGCGAGCCGATCGTGGCGGGGCGGGGCGTCAGCTTCGATCCGCGGTTCTCCCCGGACGGGTCGCGGCTGGTCTACCCGCGGACCGACGTGGAGAACTCCCTGGATCTGTACGTCGTGGCAGCGCGGCCGTCCGCCACGCCGGTGCGGCTCAGCGACTCGATGCCGACAGGGCTCGACAAGGCCGACCTCGTCGCGCCGTCGGCCGTGTCGTTCCCGAGTCGCCACGACGGACATCCCGTGCCCGCGACGCTGATGGTGCCCCACGGTCTCGATCGCACCCGGAAGCACCCCGCGATCGTCTGGATTCACGGCTCCGGCTCGGATCAGAACTTCCTCGGCTGGCACCCGGGCAGCTACCGGATGTACTACTCGGTCAGCCAGTACCTGGTGCAACAGGGCTACATCGTGCTCACGCCGGACTACCGCGGCAGTTCGGGCTACAGCCGCGACTGGTCGACCGGCGTGCACATGGGCGTCGGGGTGAGCGACGCGGCCGACGTCGCCTCCGGCGCCGACTACCTGAAGACGCTCGACTACGTGGATCCCGATCGCATCGGCGTCTGGGGCCTGAGCTACGGCGGGTTCCTCACGCTGCAGGCCCTCACCCAGGACCCGACGCTGTGGCGCTGCGGAATCGACGTGGCGGGCGTCGTGGACTGGACCTACCGTGGCGCCGGAATGACGATTGCCGGCTACACCATTCCGCGGCTCGGGAGCCCGGTGGAGAACCCGGCCGTCTATTCCGCCGCCAACCCGATCGAGCACATGAGCACCCTCGAGCGGCCGCTCCTGATCATGCACGGCACCGACGACAGGAACGTGGCGTTCCACGACTCCCTGAGACTGATCGACCTGCTCGTCAAGCAGGGCAAGGACTTCGACACCGTCATTTATCCCGGCGAGATTCATTTCTTCCGGCGCGCGATCGTATTGCGCGATGCCTGGAAGCGCGCCGAGCGGTTCTTCGACGAGCACCTCAAACGCGGTCCCGTGCTGCCCAGCCAGTAGCACCGCCCGTCGGCGGGTAGACCGGGATCTTGTCGTCTCGACCGATGCGACGACTGGATACCGGTGTGCCATCGGGACCCTTGCCTGACCCCCGGAGACTGCCTTGAACACGGAGAGAGCTATGAGACTACTTGGGCGACACCTCGTATTGGCGATCCTGACCACCCTGTTGCTGGCGACCGCGGCGTCGGCGCAGCAGACAGGCACGCTGAGCGGACTGGTGCGGGACGCGCAGGGCGGGGTCCTGCCGGGCGTGACCGTGACGCTGACGGGCGAGGCCTTGATTGGCGGCGCGCGCGTGGCGGTGACGGGCAGCGCCGGCAGCTACCAGTTCGCCGCGCTGCCTCCGGGAACCTACGACCTGGTGTACGAGCTCGCGGGGTTCGCCCCGCTCCGCCGCGAGGGGATCGCGGTGCGGGTCGCGCAGGTGTCGCGCCTGGACGTCGAGCTCGGGGTCGGGACGCTCGAGGAGACCGTCACCGTCAGCGGCGAGTCTCCGGTCGTCGACGTCAGCACGACCGTGACGCAGACCAACATCACCAAGGACCTCTACGAGGCGATCCCGGTGAGCCGCAGCCCGTGGACGATGGCGGGGCTCGTGCCCGGCGTCGTCACGGGCCGGCTCGACGTGGGCGGCACCGAGGGGATGCAGCAGTATAACCTCGAGGCGTTCGGCTCGGCCAACTCCCAGAAGTCGTTCTCCATCGATGGCCTCAAGACCAACTGGGGCGGTGGCAACGGCGGGGCCACGATGATCTACTACGGCAACGAGATGTACGAGGAATACAACATGCAGACGGCGTCGGGCACCGCGGAAAGCGATGTCAGCGGCGTCTACATGAACATGGTGACGAAGTCGGGCGGCAATCGCTTCAACAGCGACCACAACTTCTACTTCATGAACCACGCGCTCCAGAGCGACAACGTCGACGACGCGCTGCGCGATCGGCTCGGGCTCGGGGCGGGCCAGGAATCCGCCGCGGCCGGCAACCCGATCGACATCTCGTACGACTGGAGCTCGACGCTCGGCGGTCCGATCCGGCGGGACAAGGTCTGGTTCTTCGGGGCGGTGCGGTGGTGGGCGCTCAACCAGTTCCTCGTCGGCGCGCTCAACCCGGACGGCTCGCGCATCATCGACGACAATCGCAACCGGAACTTCTCCGGCAAGGTGACGTGGCAGACGACGTCGACGGTGAAGACGTCGTTCCTCTACAACCGCAACTACATCGAGCGCTTCCATCGCCGCAACCCGCCCTACCTCTTCGTCCCCGACAGGGCGACGCAGCTCCAGGACCAGAAGGCCGAGAACTACGTGTTCAGCTACAACCAGGTCGTCGGCTCGCGCCTGCTGCTCGAGGGCCGCGCGGGGCGGATGTGGGGCGTCAACCCGGCCAAGTACCAGCCCGAGGTCCAGCCCACCGACATCGCGGTGCGCGACGTCTCGCGCTTCACCATCGAGAACGCCCTGACCGGGCAGTCGCTCAACCCGAACCACCGCTACCAGGTGAACGGCACGGCGTCCTACTTCTTCGACGGCGGTCGCGCGGGTTCACACGACCTGAAGGGGGGCGTGCAGCTCTCCTGGGAGCGCATGGCGTACGACCAGGTGACCAACGGCGACCGCTACGGCGACCTCAACGACGGCGTGGCCTTCCGCGCGAACCTGAGCAACACGCCCATCACCTCGGACCACCGGCTGCAGAGCTGGGGCACGTTCTTCCAGGACCGCTGGATCATCGGCCGCGCGACCATCAATGCCGGGGTCCGCATGGACGGGGTCAGCGCCGACCTGCCGGCGCAGACGAGCCCGGCGGGGACCTTCGTCGGCGAACGGTCGTTCCCGAAGAAGGACGTCTTCGCGTTCGGCCCGAACATCGCGCCGCGCCTCGGCATCGCCTACGACCTGTTCGGCAACGGCCGCACGGCGCTCAAGGCGTACTACGGCCGGTTCTACAACCAGTTCGGCTCCGAGCTGGCGCAGCAGGCCAACCCGAACGCCCGCGTGTTCCAGTCGGTCAGCTGGACCGACACCAACGGTGACCGCATCCCGCAGCTCAACGAGCTCGGCACGTTCCTCGGCTTCCCGGCGGGGCTGTTCCCGACGGTGGCGAGCGACGCGACGCGGCCCTACAGCGACGAGTTCAACGTCGGCGTGAGCCAGTCGCTGGCGGCCAACCTGGCCATGTCGATCAGCTACCATCGCCGCCAGCACCGGAACGGCCTCGGCATCCTGGACCTGGCGCGGCCCTCGTCGGCCTACACCCCCGAGCAGCGGACATTCACCAACGCCGATGGGTCGCCGGGGTCCATCACGATCTATCGGCTGCTTCCCGCGTTCGCCGGCGCACGGGAGCGGATCATCACCAACGTGGACGTCCTCCAGAGCAACTACGACGGCGTCCAGTTCGAGGTCCAGAAGCGGCTGTCGGACGGCTGGCAGCTGCTCGCCGGCCTCAGCCTCCAGACGCACAAGGGCTTCGATCACGCGGGCACGTTCACGAACCTCGACCTGAGCAACCCCAACACGCGGATCAACCGTGACGACGGGTCGGTGTTCCAGGAGCTGCCCTGGACCTTCAACCTCTCGGGCAGCTACATGCTCCCGGCCGACGTGATGATCTCGACGAAGTACACCGCCCGCGCCGGGGATCCGATCAACCGGACGGCGACCTTCGGCGGGCTCACCACGTCGCAGGTGAGCGAGACGGTCTACGTGCAGCAGCGCGGCGTCGACCGCACCGAGACGGTCGACCAGTTCGTCGACCTGCGGGTCAGCAAGCGGTTCCAGCTCGGGTTGGGGAGCCTGGAGGGGGCCATCGACCTCTTCAACGTCCTCAACGCCAACCACGTGCTGCAGCAGAACGAGGCGCTGGGCAGCAGCTGGTCGCGCCCGACCCGCGTCCTCGCGCCGCGGATCATCCGCTTCGCCGTGACGGCGCGCTTCTAGCGAGCCGCCTGCCCGGGAGGGTCGCCGGATGGCGCCCCTCGCGGGTGGCCCCGTCGTGGTGCCCTTGACCGGCAGGTCGGGGGTCGATAGATTGACCGCGCGATTGCGCCCGCGTCCGACGACGGCGCGCGGCCTCGCGCCCGAGGTTCCCCATGAGACGAGTCCTGTACGCCGCCGCGCTGGTCGCGGCCACGCTCGCGCCCCTGGCCGCGGCCGCGCCGCCCGCGCCGCGCGGCAGCATCACCATCGAGCGCATCGCCGCCATCAAGTACCCGACCAGCCCCGTCTGGTCCCCGGACGGCCAGAAGGTCGCCTTCCTCTGGGACGCCGCCGGCAAGCAGGACGTCTTCGTCGTGACGCCGGGGCAGCCGGCCGTGCAGCTCACCGACTTCGCGGTCGACCCGGACCTGCTCGAGACCGACATCACCGCGCTCGCCTGGGCCGCCAACGACCGGATCCTCTTCTCGAAGGACGGGCGCCTGTGGTCGGTGGCGCCCACCGCCGGGGCGAAACCGGCCGTCGCGCCGGGCCTCGCCGACGCGGCGACGTTCACCCTGTCGCCGACGCGCGACCGCATCGCGTTCGTCCGCGACCGCCAGCTCTGGCTCGCGTCCATGGAGACGACGAGCGCGCGGCCGCTCACCAAGCTCGAGGCGCCGCTGCGCGCGTCGGCGCCGGTGTTCTCGCGGGACGGGCAGTGGCTGGCCTTCACCGCCGGCAACACCGTGCTCGCGGCCGAGAACCTGCCGTGGAACGGCCCCATGATCCAGTCGATGGAGCGCACGTCCACGACCGAGGGACGGCTCGGCATCGTGTCGGTCTTCGGCGGCGACCCCTGGTGGGTGCCCGCGGTCGGCTCGGTCGGCGCGCTGCAGTGGGCGGACGGCGGCGCGCTCATCTTCCAGGAGACGTCGTCCGACGGCAAGACGCGAGAGATCAAGCGCGTCGTCCGCGGCGAGCTGCCGCGCACGCTCTGGCGCGACCACGACGACAGGTGGTTCTCGCCGACCCGGCGCGACTCGAAGGTGCTGACCTCGCCGGACGGCAGGTCGGTCGCGTTCATCAGCGACCGTCCCGGCTGGATGCAGCTCTACGTGATGCCCGCCGACGCGACCGCCGAGTCGCAGGCGAAGCAGCTCACGTCGGGGGACATCGCCGTCGGCCTCAACGAGTGGTCGCCCGATGGCACCCGCATCCTCTACCACCACGGTTTGCCCGGCAACCCGATGGAGAAGGCCATCAGTGTCGTCACCGTCGCGACGGGGCAGGTGACGCCGGTTGTCACCGCCCGCGGCGTCAGCCTCGACGGCATGTTCGCGCCCGACGGCCGGCGCATCGTCTACCAGCACTCGGACGTGACGAGCTCGCTCGACCTGTACGCCACGGACGCGGCCGGCGGCGGCACGCCGGTGCGCCTCAGCGACTCGATGCCCGCCGGGCTCGCCCCCGCGGACCTGACGCCGCCGGTGCCCGTGAGCTTCCCGAGCCGGCTGGACGGCGCGACCGTGCCGGCCACCTTGATGGTGTCGGAGAAGCTGGACAAGCGCACGAAGCACCCGGCGCTCGTCTGGATCCACGGATCGGGCTCGGACCAGAACTTCCTCGGCTGGCACCCCGGCGCGTACCGGATGTACTACTCGCTCTGCCAGTACTTCGCGCAGCAGGGCTACGTGATCCTCACCCCCGACTACCGCGGCAGCTCCGGCTACAGCCGCGACTGGTCGACCGGCGTGCACATGGCGATCGGCGTCGGTGACACGGCCGACGTCGCCTCGGGTGCCGACTACCTGAAGACGCTCGACTACGTGGACCCGGACCGGATTGGCGTGTTCGGCCTGAGCTACGGCGGCTTCCTGACGCTGCAGGCGCTCAACGCCGACCCGACGCTCTGGCGCGCCGGCGTGGACGTGGCCGGCGTCGTGGACTGGGCGACCTACGGCCCCGGCTACGTCATGCCGCGGCTCGGCACGCCGATGGAGAACCCCGAGATCTTCGAGGTGTCGGCGCCGATCTTCCACATGGACAAGCTCGCGCGGCCCCTGCTCATCCTGCACGGCACCAACGACAGGAACGTCCAGTTCCGCGACTCGCTGCGTGTCATCGACGTCCTGCTCAAGCTCGGCAAGCCCTTCGAGATGGGCGTCTACCCCGGCGAGCAGCACTTCTTCCGCCGCGAGCACATCCTGCGCGACGCGTGGAAGCGGATCGACGACTTCTTCGATCGCACGGTGAGGAACGGGGAGCACCTGACGAGCCGCTGACGCGGCTTCCGGGTTCCCGGGTTCCCGGGGGTTCTTCAGGTCACCGATGCCGGCTTCTTGCGCACCGAGAGGCGGTCATTCGGGAACCTGAGGAACCCGAGGAACCTCTCGCGCGAGGACTCCCTCCACCACGTCCGCGGCGCGCTCGACGCCGGGCCGGCGGGCGATGACGGCCTGGAAGCGCCGGGCCGCCTCGCGGTAGCGCGGGTCGCCGAGCACGGTGGCCAGCGCCGCCCCGAGCGCCTCCGGCGTGCAGCGGTCGGCCGGCACGACGAGCCCGGTGCCGTTCCACGCAATCCGCGCGCCGATGGCGAACTCGTCGTTCGTGATCGGCACCGCGACCATCGGCACGCCGGCCGACAGGCACTCGAGCACCGAGTTGAGGCCGGCGTGCGTGATCATCACGCTGGCCCGTTCGAGCAGCGCCAGCTGCGGCGCGTAGGGGACGACGATGGCGTCGCCGGCGAGGCCGGTGACGTCCTCGACGCGGCCGGCGCCGCCGAGCGAGAGGACGAGCTGCACGTCCAGGTCCGCCGACGCCCGCGCGACCGCCCGGGCGCGCTCGAGGTCGCCGTTCACGAGGCTGCCGAACGCGGCGTAGACGAGCGGCCGGCGGCCCAGCCGCTCCCACGGGAAGTCCACCTGGCGGCGTGCGTGCCGGCTCGAGAACGGGCCCGCGAAGTGAAAGCCGGGCGGCAGGCGCCGTGGGAAGTCGAAGCCCTCCGGCTCCTGGCTGATTTGCGCGGCCGTCGACCACAGCGCCGCGAGGCCGGCCAGCGGGCCGCGCCCGTGGCGCGCCCGCCAGGCGTTCAGCCGGTCCACCTGGGGCCGGTAGAGGTTCTCGAACACCACCTGCCAGTGCCGGTTGTTGCGCGTGAGCGCCGGCGGATCCGGTGTCGGTTCCACGCTCCACACCGGCTGGTGCTCGTCCGCGTTCATGATGAGGCAGAGCGCGATCGTCACGAAGGGCAGGCCGAGGTGACCGGCCACGGTGTGCGCCGCGACGTCGATCTGGTCGATGAGCAGCAGGTCGACCGGGTGCGCGGCCAGCCGGTCCGCCGCGTCCGCGAGCACCGCCTCCGCGTAGCGGCCCGTCCAGTAGCCCGAGCGCACCGCGGCGGCGACGCCCGAGAGCGTCGCCAGCTCGCGCTCCCGCGCGTCGGCGGCGCCCGCGGGGAAGTGGGCATGGCCGAGGCCGACGAAGCCGAGGCCGGCCCGCGCGGCGGCCGGCGCCGCGTCCGGCACGCTGTAGAGCGAGACGGCGTGACCGCGCCGCGCGAGCTCGGCGCCGAGCGCGACGGTCGGGTTGAGGTGCCCGGTCTCGGGCTGGCAGAAGAGGCCGATCGATGCCACGGTCAGTCGGGGGGCGTGGCCGCCGGAGGCGCGCACGCGAGCATGCCCCTTCTTCTATCACAGGCGCCCGGCGTTCCGGCCGGGCCGGCACGGCTGCCGGGTCGGTGTACCATCGGGGACAGGAATGCTGGCGACGCCGGCGGATCCCAGCCCCCTGGGGACGCGACGACCGGCGCGCTGAGGAGCAATGTGCATGCAGATACGAACTGTCGCGGCGGCCGTGGTGCTTGCCGCCGGCCTCGGACTCACCGTTGCCTCGTGGGCGCAGCGCCCGATGGCGCCCGCCGTGTCGCGCGACACGGTCGTGGTCTACAAGTCACCGACTTGAGGCTGCTGCACGGCCTGGATCGAGCATCTCCGGGCCAACGGCTTCCGTGTTGAAGCCCACGACGTGACCGACGAGCGGCTCTACGGCATCTCCCGCGAGGCCGGCGTGCCCGAGGCGCTCAGTTCCTGCCACACGGCCGAGGTCGGCGGCTACACCATCGAGGGGCACGTGCCCGCCGAGGACATCCAGCGCCTGCTGCGCGAACGGCCGAAAGGCGTGCGCGGCTTGTCGGTGCCCGGGATGCCCATCGGGTCGCCCGGGATGGAGCAGGGGGATCGCAAGGACCCGTTCGACGTGATGGCGTTCACGCCCGACAAGACCTACACGGTGTTCGCGCGCCACCGCTAGGCGGCGGCCGCGCGGCGCCTAGCGGGCATCGGCCGGCGGCCCATCGCCGGCGCCGTCGCCCGCCGACGCCGCCATCCAGCTGGTGCCGGGCCTGTCCGGCGCCAGCTGGTCGGCCTGTCGCCGCGCCTCGTCCTGCGAGATCGCGAAGACCCGGTGCCGGAAGCGGAGGCGGCCGTCGCGCCACCGGCACTCGACGTCCCACGCGGGGCGGATGCCGTGCACGTCGTTGCACGAGAGCTGGATCGAGCTCCCGTCCTCGTACCATCTGATGAGCGGTGTCTGGGACATGGCACCTCCAGACGGTCGGGGGACGCCGTCGCGGGCATTCACGAGCGTGTTCACTTGATTAGACGGACACGGGCGGCGGATGTCGGGCGCCCGGCCCTCCCCACCCTCCTCGACGATGGCGTCGCGGACCCGCCCACCCGGATCGGCGTTCTCCGATACCCCACAGTGGTGGCCTGTGTATTGCATTCCGGTGCGCAGATTCGTTCGTCGATACGGAGCCCCCCCGGATCATGCTGCTGCCGACCGAACCCATCGGAAGCATTCCCCGTCCCCCTGAACTGCTGGAGGCGCTCGCGGAACATGCGGCAGGGCGCCTCCCCGCGCCGGCCCTCGAGGCGGCCTACGACAGGGCGATTGTCGAGACAATCCGCCTGTTCGAGGCCACGGGCTCGCCGGTCATCACCGATGGCGAGCAGCGCAAGTTCCACAACTTTGCGACGTATGCCGTCGACGGCCTGCCCAACATGGCGCCGGACGGCTTCCGGCTGCAGTTCGTCCGCCATCACCAGCGGTTCCCGCGCCTGACCGCGGGCCCGTTCCGTTACTGCCGGCATGCCGACACCTTCGTCGAAAAGGCGGTAGCCCTGACGGACAGGCCGATCAAGCAGGCGGTCATCGCCCCGTCGGCGCTCAGCCTGATGTATCCGGCGGAGGACCTGCCGGACTACCCGCGCGATCGGTATCTCGACGCGGTGCTCGACGAGCACGTCCACGAGGTCCGGGCGTGTCTCCGGAAGGGGGCGCACTCCGTCCAGATCGACTTCACCGAGGCGCGGCTCTCGCTCAAGCTCGACCCGTCCGGCGAGCTGCTGGCCAACTTCATCCGGCTGAACAACCTGGCGCTCGAGCGCTTCACGCCCGACGAGCGGCGCCGGATCGGCGTGCACACCTGCCCGGGGGGCGACCGCGACTCGACGCACAGCGCCGAAGTGGACTACGCGGGGTTGCTGCCCAGCCTCTTCGAGCTCAAGGCCGGGAACTTCTTCATCGCCCTCGCCGGCGAGCGCGACCGCGTGGGGGTGCTCGAGATGATTCGGGACACGCTCCGCCCCTGGCAGCGCGCCTTCGTCGGCGTGGTGAACGTGCTCGACCCGCGCGTCGACACCGCGGAGGAGGTCTGCGACCGGGTGCTCGAGGCCGCCGAGTACATCCCCTTCGAGCAGCTCGGCACCACCGACGACTGCGGCTACGCGCCGTTCTGCGACGATGTCTCCACCACGCGCGACGTCGCGTTCGCGAAGATCCGCGCGCGGGTCGACGGGACGGCCATGGCCGCGGCCCGACTCGCCCGGCAGCCGGTCGGAGCGGGACGTGCCTGAACCCCGCCCCGACACCCTGCATGCGGCCGCCGCGCGGACGTCGGCGGCGATCCTCGCGCTGCAGCGCCGCCAGGAGGACAAGCTGGCCGCCTCGATGTCGATGCTGCATGCCACCATCGAGTCGACGGCCGACGGCATCCTGGTCGTGGACCTGGCCGGCCGCCTCCGCATCTGCAACTCGGGCTTCGCCGCCACCTGGCGCATCCCCGCCGAGATGCTGGCCCGCGAGGACCTGGACGAGATCTCGGCCCACATCCGCGCGCTGCTCGATGACCCCGGGGCCTTCGACCGGCGGCTCCGCGCGGCGCTGCGGACGCCGGGAATCCCGTGCCGCGACACCCTGGTCCTCGTCGATGGCCGCGTGCTGTCACAACTGGTGACCCCGCAGTCGGTCGAGGGCCGCTGTGTCGGCGTGGTCTTCAACGTGCGGGACGTCACCGAGCGCCGCCGCTCGGACGAGCAGCTGCGCGCACTGGCCGCCCGCGCAGAGGCGGCCAGCCGTGCCAAGAGCGAGTTCCTCGCCAAGATGAGCCACGAGATCCGGACGCCGATGAACGGGATCATCGGGATGTCCGACCTGCTCGTCGAGACGCGCCTGACCGACGAGCAGCGGCGCTTCGCCGAGGTGATCCGCGCCAGCGGCGAGACGCTGCTCGCGGTCATCAACGACATCCTGGACTTCTCGAAGATCGAGGCGGGCAAGCTCGAGCTCGAGACGGCCGACTTCGATCTCACCGCCGTGATGGAGTCGCTCACCGAGATTCTCGCGGTGAAGGCCGTGGAGCGGGGGCTCGAGCTGACATGCCTGGTGGCGCCCGACGTGCCGGAACGGGTCAGCGGCGACGCCACCCGCCTCCGGCAGGTGCTCCTCAACCTCGGCAACAACGCCGTCAAGTTCACGCACGACGGCCTGGTGGCGATCACGGTGGCCGTCGACCCCGCTGCCGGTCCCGGCGCGCTGCGCTTCACCGTGCGCGACACGGGCATCGGGATCGCGCCCCATCGCCTGGGCGAGCTCTTCGCGCCGTTCACGCAGGCCGACGGCTCGACCACGCGCAAGTACGGCGGCACGGGGCTGGGGCTGACGATTTCCAAGCAGCTGGTGTCCCTGATGGGCGGCGAGCTGGCGGTCGAGAGCGCGGTGGGCGGCGGCTCCACCTTCACGTTCGCCGTGCCGCTGCCGCCGGCGGCCGCCGCGGCCGACGCGTCGCCGAGCCCGGTGCCGGCGCTGGCCGGCGTCCGGGCGCTGGTCGTCGACGACCACGACATCAACCGGCTCCTGCTGACGACGATCCTTGGGGCGTGGGGATGCGAGTGCGCCGAGGCTGGGGATGGCGCGTCCGCGCTGGCCGTGCTCGACGCAGCGGCCGCCGCCGGGCGGCCTTTCGGGCTGGCCCTCGTCGACCTGCAGATGCCCGGCATGGACGGGCGCGAGCTGGGGCGACGGATCAAGGCCACGCCCGCCCTCGCCCCGATGCGCCTCGTCCTGCTCTCGTCGCACGTCCACCTGCTGGTCGCCGACGAGGTGCGGGCGGAGGGCTTCGAGGCCAGGTTGTTCAAGCCCGTGCGCCGCTCACAACTGGCCGAGGTGCTGCGCCGGGCCATGGCGCCGCGCGGCGCGTCCGGCCCGGCCCCTGCGTCCGCGTCCGGCCCGGCACCCGCGCCGGCCGCGGTGGCGCCCCGGCGGCTGCTGCTCGCCGACGACAACCCGGTCAACGTCATCGTCACGACCGCGATGCTGCGCAAGATGGGGTGCATCGTCGATGTCGTCCACGACGGGCGGCAGGCGGTCCAGGCGCTGATCCACGAGCGGTACGACGCGGTGCTCATGGACTGCGAGATGCCCGAGATGGACGGCTTCGAGGCGACCGCCCGCATCCGCGATCCGGAGACCGGGTGTCTCGACGCCCATGTCCCGGTCGTGGCCCTGACGGCCAACGCCCTGGCCGGCGACCGCGAGCGGTGCCTGGCCGCCGGCATGAGCGACTACCTCTCCAAGCCGGTCAAGGCGGACGCGCTGCGCCAGGTGCTCGCCCGCTGCCTGCCGGCGCCCGGCGCCGGCGGGGGCGGGGTGACGACGCCGTCCGGACCCACGCTCGAGTACTTCCTCGACGGCGACGATCGCATCGTGGCCGTCAACCCGGTCTGGGACCTCGCGGCGCGGTCCGCCGAGGCGGACCACCTCACGAGCGACGGCGTGTCGGGCCGGTCGCTCTGGGAGTTCATCGCGGACCCGGGGACGCAGCGGCTCTACCGCAGCCTCCTGGCGCGCGTCCGGCGCGGCCAGGCGGTCACCTACGGCTACCGGTGCGACACGCTTGCCGCGCGCCGCGAGATGCGGATGCACATGCGACTGGTGGGCGACCAGGTGCGCTTCGCCAGCGAGACGCTGAGCGTGCGCGAGCGGCAGGCCGTGCACCTGTGGAACCCGGCCGCGCCCCGGGACGCCCGCCGGGTGCTGCACGTGTGCGGCTGGTGCAAGAAGGTCCACGCCAGCGGCGTCTGGCTCGAGGTCGAGGAGGCCCTCGTGCCCCTGCGCCTGCTCGACCTGCCGCTGCCGGCCCTGGCCCACGGCGTCTGCCCGGCCTGCGTGGCGATGGTCGAAGGGCTCGACATCGCGGGCTAGCGGGCGCAGCAGGCCGCCCGCGGCCGCGCCGCCCCGGTCGGCCGCCGGCGCCGGCGCCGCCCCGGCACGACGGGCAGCGCGTATGATGGCCGGAATTGGTCGCTCGACAGCGACGTCGCGCGGATGGAGGCGCCCGGCATGGTCCAGCGCGGCCAGCCGCCGGGCATGGATGACCGCGGCGGCCCGTGAAGGGGCGCTGCGATCTCACGAGAGGTTTCCACGATGGCCGAGTCCCCGGAGCCCCGCTGGAAGCGTGACGGCGTCCGCGTCGTCCATGGCGACGAGCTCGACGTGAACACGCCCCAGACGCCCGGCATGAACCGGGCCGCCGCGATCACGCACGCGCGCGCCGGCGCCGAGAAGCTGTGGGCAGGCACCGTCGTGATTCACCCGAAGGCCAGGACCGGCGCGCACCACCACGGCCCGGTCGAGAGCGTCATCTACGTCGTCAGCGGCCGCGCGCGCATGCGGTGGGGCGAGACCCTGGAGTTCGTCGCCGAGGCGGGCCCCGGCGACTTCATCTACGTCCCGCCCTTCGTGCCGCACCAGGAGATCAACGCGAGCGACGATGAGCCCCTGTCGTGCGTGCTCGTGCGCAGCGGGCAGGACCCGGTGGTGGTGAACCTCGACATCCCTGTCGTCGAGCAGCCGGAGGAAGTGCACTGGGTGGACAACATCCACCCCGCGCCGGACGAGTAGCCGGCAGGCGCTCGTCGTCGCGCCAGCGGCCCGGCCACCCGGGCCACGGGCGATCTTCCCGTGTCGTCCGTCCACGGCTCTGTGCAAGGGCCGTGTTCCCCATGGGACATGATGGTAGCGTCCCGGCTTCGTCGCCGCCGGTGCCGGCGGTGGTGGCGCCGCGGCGTCTTGACTTGCAGGAACAGGATGGGCCGTGCGAACCCTGCGCGCGGGCCCGGCAGGAGTTTCGCGCGTGCCCCTCGTGCTACACCCCACAGACCGTCCGGCGACGGTCCTCCTCGTCGACGACGAGGCCTCCGTTCGGACGTTGTTCGGCTCCGTGCTGAAAGTGATCGGGTGCCGCGTGCTCGAGGCGCCCAACGGCGAGCGCGCGCTGCGCCTGCTGGCGGACGATCCGGGCGCGGTCGACGTGATCTTCCTCGACTGGCGGATGCCGGTCATGGACGGGGCGGCGTTCTGCGATCAGTACCGGGCGCTGGCCTGCGAGGCGGCGAAGCCGATCGTCGCCATCTGCTCGCACGTCGAGGACGTGGGCGCCTACCGCGAGTCCCTGCGGATGGTCATGCCGAAGCCCATCTCGATCCACGACATCGTGGACATCGTGCAGGACGTGATGTCGGGCGGCGCCCCGCGCGCGGAGTTCGTGGGGCTGCCGGAGCCGCCCGGGAACGACTGAGGGTGCGGCGCGAAGAGGGGCCGGTGCCGGCACGAGCGTGAGGGCCTTCCCGGGCTGGTGCCCGGACGATGCGAGGCCTGTGTCGCGCGGCACCGGCGGTCTCGCGGCCCTATTCGGTTCTCCGGTCGACCTCGCAGTTGTCCAGCTGGACGTCGCCCAGCCTGCCGCGGACGCGGCAGCGCAGGCGGACGAACTGTCCTCGCGTCAGGCCCAGGTCAGCGCCCCGTCGGTCGCGGTTCGCCAGCAGCGCCTGGACCTGGATGGAACCGTCCTGCCCGGTGTCGATCATGACGTGGGGCCCGTCGGTCGGGTCGTTGGTGAAGCTGGCGACGGTCCCTGAGACCAGCACGGTGCGCCCCTGGAACAGGCGGTCGGCTTCGATGGCGTCCCGCTCATAGGCCGACGCCAGTTCGGCCGCTGTCACGAGGGTTGGCGTTTCGGCCGCGCTCGGGGGCCGCTCACCACCCTGGCGGTTCAGCCACTGAAGACGCGAACGCGACGAGCATGACGGCCACTGCGCCGACGACCGCCTGCTGCCATCGGGGAGCGCGCTGAAGACTGAACATGGGAGCCCCGGTCTTTCTGGGACGGAGCGCGAGGCGGCCTTGCCCAGGCCGATGGCGTGCGCCGTCAGGAAACGGAAGCGCGGTAGCACGGTCCAGAGTCTATGGGGCCATGAGCCACCGGACGATTCAAATTCCGGCGCGCCGTACAGTCACGGGCCAGGTGTCTTTTCGGGCATCGTCGCGATTCCTCCTGGGGGAAGTGAAGGAGCGCCGCCCGGGGGAGGGGAGCGCGGCGCGACGGTCCAGAGTCTATGGGACCGTCAGCCACCGCGCAAAGCGAAATCCCCTGGTGTCGTAAGGATACGTGCTGCAGAAGGAGCGGCAGGCGGCATCGAGTTGGTGGCAAGGGGCAGGGCGGTGACAGGCCACGGTCCAACGTGCGCGAGGTCTTGCCCAGGCCTGTGAGCTCGCGGAGATCGATCGGGCGTTGCGTCGGCACCTTGCCCAAGGCGTCGCCTGCCAGGCCTCCCGTCGCTGTCTGCCGCGCCCGCCGGTCGATCCGCGGGACCCTGCGCGGCGCGTTCCCGCTCTCGATGTGATTCCGCCAACCCTCAAGCAGGAGGCGGGTTCAGGGACCCGAACAGCAGGAATCGCAATGCCTCCACGAGGCCCCGGGCACTGAACGGCTTCTCCAGGAACGCCTGACGCTCACCGAGTTCGAGCCGATCGTGGAACAGCAGGTCAGAGAACCCGGTCTGGAACAACACCGGCAGACCGGGCTGTCGCGCCAACAGCCGCTCCGCGACTTCTGGCCCCTTCATGCCTGGCATCTGGTAATCCACAACCAGTGCGTCGAGCTGAACGGGGTGCTCGTCGAGGCGCGCGAGCGCCGTCTCGCCCGAGTCCGCGAGCAACAGCTCATAGTTCTCCCGGGAGAGGATGCTCTGGATCAGGGCGAGCATCAGCGGGTCGTCGTCCACCACCAGCACGGTGCGCCGCTGGTCGAGCGGCTTCAATTGTGGACGGTTCTCGCTGCCCGGCAAGACGGCGTCGGGTCGGTGGATGATGGGGACGTGCGGCACGGGCAGTTGTACGAACGGTGCCGCTGGCAGTTCCTTCCGGGCCCGCGCGGCCTGCGCCGATTGGTCCGGCGCGGGCTCGGCATAGCCCATGAGCGGCGCGCGGCCGTGGGCCGCGACCGTCCAAATCCGGTTGAGCAACGCCTGCGGGAGACCGATCTCGACAGCCGCCGCGTAGACTTCGGAGCACAGTTCTTCGAGCTCGTGAATGCGGGCCTCGGCGCTGGTCAGTCGTGCCGCGAGTTCGTCCGCGTGGCCTTCACCCTGGGGACGTGACACTGTGCACCTCCAAACCGGGGCTCGCCCGGGCGGAAGGGGGAACGACGCGAGGGCAAGCGGCGGCCTCGCGCGAGTCGCGGGCTGCGGTGGCGCGCTGGGTCACGCCGCCGGAGCTGGCATGTATCCGGGGGGTATATCAGATTATCGGCGTCACAGGCGCGCCGCGATAGGTCTGCCGTCAAGCGTGCGGCGACCCATCCGCCGCGCGCATCCCGCCTGGCTGATCTCGCCAGCCGTGCCGGCCTGACGGACGTCGAGGCGGGAGGGGCCACGGCCTGGGGCCACGGTCTTGGGCCGTGGGCCACGGATTCAGGGAGGGACAGCTCGCGCCGTCACGGTCAGTTGGCTCAGGACATCATTGAGAAGTGGTGCGCCCGGCAGGATTCGAACCTGCGACCTTTGGCTCCGGAGGCCAACGCTCTATCCAGCTGAGCTACGGGCGCGCTCGGTGTTCGTGGCCGGCACCCTGACGGGAGCGTCCCCGAACGACGCGCAGACCCCCTAGTCTAGACGATCGCCCGAAGCCCAGCAAGCGCGCGAAAGGGATCGGCCCCCTTTTCCGGCAACTTTCCGGCAACCCATGGAGCAGGAAACGGGGGCCGGGCCCTGTTCGCGGCGCGCCCGAGCGGCTACTTCGCGCCCGCCGCCTGGAGGATCTTCGCCGCCGCCGGGCACGCGCCCGCCTCGGCCAGCGTCGTCAGGCCCGGCGCCCGCGAGTAGTTCACGTTCGCGCCCTTCTTGACGAGCAGGTCCACCGCCGCCGGCTGGCACATCATGACCGCCCAGCTCAGGATCGGCATGCCGTACTGATCCTTGCCGTTCGGGTCGACGCCCAGCTTGATCAGCTCCACGGCCTGGTGCTCGTCCTTCGCCATCATCGCGTCGATCGCCATCTTCGTCGCGGCGCCCTTCTCGATGAACGACGTGGTGGCGGGGGCGAGCGGCGCGGCCGGCTCGGCCGGCTCCGGCGCCGCGGCGGCCTCGGGCGCCGGCGCCCGGGGCGCGACGTACGGCACCGCCGCGAAGTCCACGGCCGTCGCGTAGGTGTGGCCGTCGAACTCGCGCGGCGCCAGCTTCAGGCTGCCCGCCGCGCCCTTGCCCGTCACGGTGAACCACGCGCCCGGCAGCAGCACCTTGCCGCCGAGCCCCTTGTAGAAGAGCGAGACGTTCACCAGCTTCGCGCCGTCGTAGCGCAGGACCATCGCGGTGAGGTCGCCCCGGCGCGCCCGCATCGACAGGTCGATGTCGTCCGGCGCCGTGTCGCCCAGCGGGCGATCCGTGATGACGATCAGGCGATCCTGCTTCTTGTCGTCGAAGAGGTTCTCGGCCGTCGTCTCGACGGCCGCGGTGAGCGTGGCCGGGGCCTTGTCCACCGTCAGGGTGCCGGTGGCCTTGCCCGCCGCCGCGGCGGCCAGGGGCGCGGTGGCGACGAGCGTGAGCACGACGAGCAGGGTGCGGGCGAGGGTGCGAACCACGGTCAGCCTCCAGTGCGGGGACGCGCGGCGTCCGCCGCCAGTTCGACGGGCGGGGGAGTCGGCTGATCTGATGCGCGCGGCGCGCCGGTATTACCAGCGGGGGAGACTAGTGCACCGCCGTCGAGATGCGGTCAAGCATACGTTTGTGGGACTTGATGATGGCACGTGCCGGTTTCGTCCACTCGAACGGCGTCGGGTTCTTGTTCCACGCCCGGAGATAGGCGCGGAGAT
>JBFWOG010000044.1:0-23411 GCA_050250645.1 Vicinamibacterales bacterium | reverse complement strand
ATCTCCGCGCCTATCTCCGGGCGTGGAACAAGAACCCGACGCCGTTCGAGTGGACGAAACCGGCACGTGCCATCATCAAGTCCCACAAACGTATGCTTGACCGCATCTCGACGGCGGTGCACTAGTCGGCGTACTCGTAGTCGGGGTCACCCAATGGTTCGCAACGCCGCGAGTTGTAGTTGAACTTCCTAGAGAACCCGATCTCTCTTGTGATGCCGATTGTCTCGTCCGAGTACTGGAAGCGTCCGAGGGCGCGGATATGCGCGTCATCGTTAGCCATAGCCACGGAGAGATCCAGCCCAGCGTCGTCGTTCAACGGTTGGCTCTCAAAGTGATGTCGATATGTCTCTCCGGGTTCTATCCTTTTGAAGCTCATCAGGCCGAGTCCAGTAGTCGAGCCTTCCCATGGCGCCTCAGCAGGGAGAGGTCTGTCTCGAGAGATCAAGACGACCGCCTGAATGCCAACGAGTCTGGCCGGGATGTTGCCAATGTTGCAGACGTCAACGTAGGCCTGAACCGCGGGTGGGTGATTTCGAGTGTCGCTGGTGAGTACCACGCGCCGCACCACGAGGCGTGGCCTGTTGGTCAGCGCGAACGCCTTCCGCGATTGTTGAAGGCTTTCAGTGGCGAGCGCTTCGGTTTTGGCGTGGGCGATTTCGGTGGCCGCATGTGCGCGTCGATTCAATTTCAGCGCGCGTCTGCTCAGTTGCAGACTCCGTTCTGTTTGGCTGGCCTGCGTGCGGAGTTGTCGTCCCCCGATAACCGCCAAGGTAATGGTGGCCACGGCAATAACAGCAGTCAGCGCGACGGTCCACCAATCCGCCGCAGAGTTGCCGCTATTGCCTGTCTCTTGATCGTCTTTGGCGTCTGCTACCACCGAGGGGAAGACGCCTACATTCACGGACACTGGCGGCGCGGAGACCGCCTCATGCTCGTTGGATATATCGGCTTGGCCTTCGCGTTGGTCCTGTGCGTCACCATTGGTGTCCGCGCGAGCTGGGGTTGGTGGCTGTGACTGCGCGAGAACAGGCGCACCAGCGGCAAGTAACAGCGTTAGGATGGAGAGATGGGACGCCAGCCGAAGGAATTTCGAGCGTTCACGCATGTGGTGGACCGCCTGTTGATGGTGCCACGGGAAACCGTCGAAAGGCGGATGGCAGCATACCAAGAACAGGCGGCCCAGAACCCGCGAAAGCGGGGGCCGAAGCCCAAGAAGGCTACCGGCCCTTCGTCCGCTTCCCGCGCCCCTGGCGCTTAGCAGAGGCGAGACTCAAGTCCCTCCTTGCCGGTGAGCGCGTCGTAGGTGAGCCGCTTGGCAACAGCAGCATGAACGACGGCGCTAAACCGATCCGCGTCGTTCATGTCGCGGCGGGTGTTGAACCGGAACGCCTGTTCATCGAGATACCGGAACAGGTGGAACGGCTCCACGCTGACGTAGGTCCCGCGCAGTCCGCGCTTGAGCAGGGACCAGAAGTTCTCCATCCCGTTCGTGTGAACCGTGCCCTGCGCGTAGCACTCGGCATGGTCGATCACGTTGTGGATGTAGTCCGCATCCAGGCCGAAGCAGGACAGCAGGGCGTCCGTGTGGACGGTGGCCCCTGCCTCGACCTGCTCACGGACGATAGGCTGCAAGGACGACCGCTTGTTGTTCGGGACCACGCGGGTCCGGACACGGCTTCGGCCCTCGCCGTGGCGCTCCAGCAGCCCCATGACGGCGACCTTCCCGGTAAACCCGGTGCTCTTGCCGCGCATCCCCATCTTGCGCTTCCGGGCAGCCGACATGTTGCGGCCCTTCCCGCCGATGTAGGTCTCGTCCACTTCGACCTCGCCACCGAGCTTGCCGCCCCCGTCGTCGTCCTGCATGGCGAGACGGATGCGGTGGAGCATGAACCACGCGGTCTTTTGCGTCACACCGAGGGCGCGGGCGAGTTCGTGCGAGCTAACGCCGTTCTTGCAGTTGGCGATGAGCCACACGGCGGGCAGCCACTTGTCGAACCCGAGCGCCGAGTCCTCAAAGATCGTGCCCGTCTTGAGCGTGAACTTCCGCTTCGGGTGGCGCGTCTTGCACTCCCAGCCGTTGCGGGACGAGTCGAAATAGACCTTGTCCGAGCCACAGACTGGGCACGTTACGCCGTTCGGCCACCGACGGGATACCAGGTATTCCCGGCAGTTGTCGACACTGGCGAAGTAGCGGATGGCTTCGGTGAGGGTCTTGGGGGTAGTCATGTTTAGCTCCGATGGAACCCATCGTATCGGAACCAATCTCCCCCGTCAAGTATATTATTACCGGAAAAGGGGGCGAACCCCCTCTCCGCCTGCGGCTATTCGCTCCGGAGCGCGATCGCCGGGTCGATGCGGGTCGCCTGCCGCGCCGGGAGCCACGTGGCGACCAGCGCCACGGTGCCGAGCGTGGCCGCCACGACGCCGTAGGTGAGCGGATCGAAGGGGCTGACGCCGTAGAGGAGCGACCCCAGCAGGCGCATCGCGGCCGCGGCCGCCGCGAGCCCGACGACGAGGCCGATGCCCGCGAGCGCCAGGCCCTGCCCGACGAAGATCCGCTGCACCTGGCCGCTGTCGGCGCCGAGCGCCATGCGGATGCCGACCTCCCGCCGCCGCGCCGCCACGATGTAGGCGATGACGCCGTAGAGGCCCACGAGCCCGAGCAGCAGCGTGACCCCCGCGGCGATGCCGAGGATGACGAGCGTGAACGACGTCTCGGCCATCGACTTGTCGTAGATGTCGCCGAGCGTCCGGACGCGCGCGAGCGGGAGGTTCGGGTTCACCGCCCACACGGCCTGCTGCACCTCCCGCAGGAACCCGGCGGTGCGCACGCGCGGCGTCCGGATCGCCAGGCCGACCGACCGGTTGACGAAGAGCGGTTGGTCCCAGAAGTCGGCGACCACGACGGGCCAGTACACGACCGCCGGGGCCGGCGCCATGACGCCGTCGTCGCGCTCGTCGCCGACGACGCCGACGACCTCCCGCCACGGGTTCTGCGGGGTGTTGCGGACCCGCTTGCCCAGCGCCGCGGCCGGACTGCCCCAGTACTCGCGCGCGAGCTGGCGGCTGACGATGGCCACGGGCGCGTGGTTCCGCACGTCCTGCCAGGTGAAGGCGCGACCCGCGACGAGCGGGTTGCCCATCGCGCGGAAGTAGTCCCCGGCCACCCACTTGTAGCGCCGGAGCGGCGGCATCTGTCCCTCGGGAGCCGGCTGGTCCTCGACGAAGACGGGGTCGTTGCTGTCGTTGCCGTCCATGGTGATCGACGAGGACAGCCCCACCGACTCGACGCCGGGGATGGCCTCGAGGCGCTGGACGATCTGCCTGTAGGTGTCGCCCACCTGGTCGGGATCCTCGACGAGGGCCGAGGGGATCGCGATGCGCAGGGTGAGCACGTTGTCGGGATCCGTGAAGCCGGGCGCGACGTCGCGCATGGCGGCGAAGGTCCGTATCATCAGCCCCGACGCGACGAGCAGGACCAGCGCCAGGGCGACCTGGGCGATCACCAGGCCGTGGCGCGCGCGGTGGCGCTCGCGCCCGTCGCTCGAGCCCCGGCCGCCCTCCTTGAGCGTCGCCGCGAGCCGCGGGTTGGCGTACTTGGCGATCGGGATGAGGCCGAAGAGCAGGCCCGCCCCGATCGACAGGGCGAGCGTGAAGAGCACCACGATCGGGTCGATCGCAATCTCGGTCAGCCGCGGAAGCTGTGACGGCTCGAGCGCGAGCAGCACGCGGATGCCGCCGAAGGCGAGCGCCAGCCCGAGCGCGCCGCCCGCCACGCCGAGGGCGAGTGCCTCGGCGAGGAGGCTCCGCGCCACCTGCCAGACGCTCGCGCCGAGCGCCACCCGCACGGCCAGCTCCTGCTGCCGGCCCTCGGCGCGCACGAGGAAGAGGTTGGCGACGTTCGCACAGGCCACGAGCCAGAGCACGCCGACCGCGCCGAAGAGGGTCCAGAGAATCCGGCCGATGTCCCCGACCACGTCCTCGGCGAGCGGCCGCACGTTCGGCCCGAGGCCGACGTGCTCGAGCATCTCGCGGCTGAAGCCCGGCGGCAGCGGGAAGTGGTCGGGCAGCCCCGGGAGCAGGCGGGCGATGGCCGCGTTGGCCGCCTCGATCGTCTGCCCCGGCTTGAGGCGCGCCAGCCCCTGGTAGCTGAAGTTGCCGATGAAGACCTCGGCCCGGTTCAGCCGGAAGGGCAGCACGAGGTCCGGGTCGTAGCGCAGGAACCGGAACCCGTCGGGCAGGATGCCGATGACCTGCCGGGGCCGGCCATCGACGACGAGCGACTGGCCCACCGCCGCGGGGCTGCCCCCGAAGGCCCGGAGCCAGTAGTCGTGGCTCAGCAGCACCGTCTCGGCGCTGCCCGGCGCGTCGTCGTCCGGCGTGAACGTGCGCCCGAGCGCCGGCCGGACCCCGAGGATGGGCAGGGTGCCGTCGGTGACGTAGAGCGAGTCGAGCTGCTCCGGCTCGCCCCGTCCCGTGACGGTGGCGGACGCGTTGTCCCAGAGGCCGATGTCCTGGAAGATCCCCGCGTCCCGGTAGGTCAGGTAGGTGGCCGGGGACTGGTTGACGGGGCCTTCCCCGAGGCCCGGCGCCACGTGCCAGACGCCGACGAGCCTGTCGGGGTCGGCGAAGGGGAGGGGCTTCAGCAGGACGCCGTTCACGACGCTGAAGAGCAGCGCGTTGGCGCCGATGGCGGCCCCGAGGGTGACGAGCGCCGTCAGGGTGAAGATCGGGCTGGCCAGGAGGCGCCGGATGGCATGCTTCACGCCCTTATGAGACGGTGACGACAACCCGGGGGTTCGCTACACTTGCGGGGTCATGCTGCCCAACTTCTTCGACTCGGTGCTCGAGCTCATCGTCCAGACCTCCACGAACCTGCCGCCCGACGTCCGCGCCGCCATGCGGGGCGCCCGCGCGGAGGAGCCCGAGGGGTCGCGCGCCGCCCAGGCGCTCATGATCATCGCGCAGAACATCGACCAGGCGGCCGACGGCTCCGGCGCGATCTGCCAGGACACCGGCATGCCGACCTTCGAGGTGAAGACCCCGGTCGGCGCCAACCAGATCTGGATGAAGCAGCAGATCCGGGAGGCCATCGCGGAGGCCACGCGCCGCGGCACGCTGCGCCCGAACTCGGTGGACTCGCTGACGGGCGAGAACTCCGGCAACAACCTCGGCCCCGGCACGCCCATCATCCACTTCGAGCAGTGGGAGCGCGACACGATCGAGGTGAAGCTGATCCTGAAGGGCGGCGGCTGCGAGAACATGAACTCGCAGTACGCGCTGCCGGCGGAGCTGCCGCACCTCGGCCGCGCCGACCGCACGCTCGAGGGCGTGCGCAAGTGCATCCTGCACGCGGTCTGGCATGCGCAGGGCAAGGGCTGCGCGCCGGGCGCCATCGGCGTCTGCATCGGCGGCGACCGGACCGCGGGCTACGTCCACGCGAAGGAACAGCTGTTCCGCACGCTGGACGACGTGAACCCCGACGGGCGCCTCGCCGAGCTCGAGGCCGAGATCATGCGGACCGTCAACACGCTCGGGGTCGGGCCCATGGGCTTCGGCGGCGGCGTGTCGCTCATCGGCTGCAAGGTCGGCGCGCTCAACCGGCTGCCGGCGAGCTTCTTCGTCTCGGTCGCCTACGACTGCTGGGCGTTCCGGCGCCTCGGCGTCGTCCTTGACGGCGCGACGGGCGCCATCGGCGAGTGGCTGTACCGCGACCCGGCGGTCCCGGTCGTCCCGATGATGGACCAGGAGGGCTTCCGACGGACGGGCCGCGAGGTGCGGCTGACGACGCCCATCGACGAGGCGGCGATCCGGTCCCTCAAGGTCGGCGACGTCGTGCTGATCAGCGGCCGCGCCTACACGGGCCGCGACGCGGTGCACCACCACCTCGCCAGCCACGAGCCCCCGGTCGACCTCTCGGGCGGCGTCATCTACCACTGCGGCCCCGTGGTCAAGCAGCAGGACGACGGGTCGTGGACGATCACGGCGGCGGGCCCGACGACGAGCATCCGCGAGGAGCCCTACCAGGGCGACGTCATCCGCAAGTTCGGGGTGCGGGCGGTCATCGGCAAGGGCGGGATGGGCGCGAAGACGCTGGCCGCGCTCCAGGAGTGCGGGGCGGTCTACCTGAACGCGGTCGGGGGCGCGGCGCAGTTCTACGCGAAGTGCATCGAGCGGGTGGACGGCGTGTCGCTCATCGAGTTCGGGACCCCCGAGGCGATGTGGCACCTGCAGATGCAGGAGTTCCCGGCGATCGTCACGATGGACGCCCACGGGAACAGCCTGCACGCGGACATCGAGCGGGAATCCGGGGAGAAACTGGCCGCGCTGGCGTCGATCCCGGGGTAGGCGGGGCCGGCGGCGGCGCCCGGGTGCGCCGGATCGGGTAAAATAGGACCTATTCGGTCCCTGTTCGATTCGCTATACTGAAGGAACGAGTCCCCCGTGGGGGGCGTCCCAACGAAGAGGTTCCATGCAGACCAACACCGACACCGCGGCTTCGACCCCGTCCCCGGCGCCAGGCGCGCCCCCCATCGTCACCGTGACGGAGTCGGCCGCGACCAAGATCCGGGAACTGCTGGCCGAGGAAGGCAAGGCCGAGAGCGGCCTGCGCGTGTTCGTGCAGGGCGGCGGCTGCTCGGGCTTCCAGTACGGGCTGATGATCGAGGAAGCGGGCGGCGTGGGCGACCAGCTCTACGAGTCGAACGGCGTGCGCCTGTACATCGACCCGGTCAGCCTCAGCTACCTCAAGGGCGCCGAGGTCGACTTCGTGGACACGATCACGGGCGGCGGGTTCACGATCAAGAACCCGAACGCGACGTCGACCTGCGGGTGCGGCCAGTCGTTCAACGCGTAATCCGGTGAACCACGAGGCCGCGTCCCGCCCGGGGCGCGGCCGGTCCCGCGGGCCGGTCCCGCGGGAGGGCAGGGCGTCACCGAGAGGGAAGGCTGTGGCGACACCACTACCAGATCTCGATCGGCTGCGGCCCGCCGGCACCAAGCGCTCGAGCAAGCGGGACCTGATCGTCAACGTGTTCCTCCGCCAGGAGGGCCACCTGTCGGCGGACGATCTCGTCGACCTGATCAAGCACGAGGACCAGCGCATCAGCCGGGCCACCGTCTACCGCACGCTGCAGTGGATGGTGGACGCGGGCATCGCGCGCAAGGTCGACTTCGGCGAGGGGCGCTTCCGGTTCGAGCACTCGTACCGGCACCCGCGGCACTTCCACCTGATCTGCAAGACCTGCAACCGCTCCTACGAGTTCCTGAGCTCCGACATCGAGGCGCTCGTGGAGGAGGTGGCGGCGGCGCGCGGCTTCGCGGCGCGGCAGAGCGTCGTGCAGATCTACGGCACGTGCGAGGCGTGCCGGACGGGCAAGCCGCCCAAGGAGGAAGGCGGCACGAGCGAGCTGCTCTTCGCGCGCGACGCGCTGCGGATCGCGATTGCCACCGAGCGGAGCGGCCGGGAGTTCTACGCGCACGCGGCGAAGGTGACGCGGGACCCGCGCGCCCGCAAGGTGTTCACGAGCCTCGCGACCGAGGAGGACTCGCACCTCGAGCGGCTCGAGGAGCGGTACCGGAAGCTGCTCGAGCACGACCCGCAGCTCGAGTCGCGGCCGACGTTCCTGTTCTTCAAGGGCGCGGCCAACGGGCTGTTCGCGCAGGGCGCGGACGAGATTCGCCGCGAGGGCATCGACGACCTGGAGGCCTACCGGATCGGCATCCGGTGCGAGCGGGGATCGCACCGCTTCTTCAAGCGCTACGGCGAGCGCTTCGAGGACTCCGAGGGCAAGCAGATCTTCCTCGAGTTCGCCGAGGAGGAGCGCGAGCACCTGGAGATGCTGATTCGCGAGTACCGGGCCCTGCAGAAGCGGCAGGGCGCGCGCGCGGCGGCCCGCCGGCCTTGATCGACCTCCACCTCCACACGACCGCGTCGGACGGCTGGCTCACGCCCGCGGCGCTCGTCGCCCGCGCCGCGGCGGCCGGCCTGACGCGCATCAGCGTGACCGATCACGACACGGTCGCGTCGATCGCGGCCGCCACGGCGCTCGGGGCGGAGGCGGGACTCGCCGTGGTGCCGGGCATCGAGATCACGGCGGTCCACGCCCGCCGGGACGTCCACGTGCTCGGCTACTTCTTCGACCCGGACGACCGGGGGCTGCTCGCGTTCCTCGAGCGGCAGCGGGCGCGGCGCGTCGAGCGCGTCCGCGAGATCGGCGCGCGCCTCGCGCGCCTCGGCGTGCCCGTCGACGTCGACGGCGTGCTGCTGCCGGCCGCCGAGCGTCCCGGCGTCTCGGTGGGCCGGCCGCTCATCGCCCGGGCGCTCGTCGGCGCCGGGCACGCGCGCTCGGTGCAGGACGCGTTCGACCGCTACCTCGACGACACCCAGCCCGCGTTCGTGCCCCGCACGGGCCACACGCCCGCCGAGGTCGTCCAGGTCATCCACGACGCGGGGGGCATCGCGTCGCTGGCTCATCCCGCCGTCACGGCGAGGGACGAGATCATCGAGCCGCTGGCCGCCGCGGGCCTCGACGCCATCGAGGTCTACCATTCGGACCACGACGCCGAGGCGGTCGCCACCTATGCCGCCCTCGCCACGCGCCTGGGCCTCGCCGTCAGCGGCGGCTCCGACTTCCACGGCGAACCCGAGACGCCCCCGGTGGCCCCGGCCCCCGCCGCCGCGCCGCGCCGCGGGCGGCGCGGCACCCGCTCCACGCTCGGCCACGTCTCGCTGCCGCCCGAGTGCTACGCCGACCTCGAGCGCCTGGCCGCCGGGAGGCGCCGGACATGACCGCGCCGCTCCTCGCCGTCACGGGCCTCGTCAAGGACTACCGCGGGCTCCGGCCCCTCCGGATTCGCGAGCTGGCCGTCGCCGAGGGCGACCTCGTCTCGATCACCGGGCTCGACGAGGCCGCCGCCGAGATCTTCGTGAGCCTGGTGACCGGGGCGGGCCTCCCCGACGAGGGCGCCGTCGCGCTCTTCGGCCGGCCGACCGCCGACATCCCGGACACGACCGCCTGGCTCCAGACCCTGGAACGGCTCGGGCTCGTGTCGGCGCGCGCCGTGCTCGTCGAGCCGTTCTCGGCCCGCCAGAACATCGCGATGCCCTACACGCTCGACGTCGACCCGCTCGACCCGGCGGTCGCCCCGCGGGTCGACGCGCTCGCCAGCGAGGTGGGGCTCGACCCCGACATCCGCGACGTGCCCGTGGGCCAGGCCAGCCCGGACGCGGTGACGCGGGTCCGCCTCGCGCGCGCCCTCGCCCTCGACCCCGCGCTGCTGCTGGCGGAGCACCCGACCGCGGCCCTCGACCCGGCCGCCGCGGCGGCCTTCGGCGCGGACCTCGCCCGCATCGCCGCCGCCCGCCGGACCGCCGTCGTCGCCCTCACCGCCGACGGCGCGTTTGCCGAGGCGCTCGGGGGGCGCACGCTCACGCTCCGCCCCGGCACGGGCGAGCTGACCTCGGGAGGGATCTTCTCGAGGCTCGCCAGGAAGATAATGAGTAAGTGAGAAGTGAGAAGTGAGAAGTGAGAAGTTAGAAGTTAGAAGTCAGAAGGAACGACGAGAGAAGAAGAAGGCAGGGTGCGCATGGAATCGCAGGAACTCCAGAACCCGTCGGTGATCCTCTACGGCAGCATCAGGCGCCTCGTGCCCGAGCAGGGCTTCGGCTTCATCGTGGACGATGCGGGCATGGACTGGTTCTTCGTCGCGGACGGGGTGCGCGAGGGCGTGCTCGACCGGATCTGGCCGGGCGAACGGGTCGGCTTCAGGCGCGAGTGGACGGCGAGCGGTCCCCGGGCGGTCGACGTGCACTTTGAGCAGCTCGACTGAACCCGGCGCGGGCGGCGCCCTGCTGCTCTTCGACATCGACGGGACGCTGCTCCTCAGCGGGGGTGCGGGCGGCCGCGCGATGACGCGTGCCTTCCACGACGTCTTCGGCCACGACCAGGCGTTCAACGGCGTCCACATGGCCGGCCGCACCGATCGCTTCCTCATCTCGGGCGCGCTCGCGCGCACCGGGCTGCCCGACACCGACGAGCAGCATCGCCGCTTCTACGAGGCGTACCTGCCGCTGCTGGCCGAGGAGATCGAGCAGCCGCCGACCGGCCGGTACGCCCTGCTGCCGGGCGTCGCGGCGCTCCTCGAGCATCTCGCCGGACGCGCGGACGTCCACCTCGCCCTGCTGACGGGCAACCACGAGACCGCGGCCCGCATCAAGCTCGCGCACTTCGGGATCGCGTCGTACTTCCCGTGGGGGGTCTTCGGCGACGAGTCGCCGGTGCGCGAGGACCTCGGCCGCCTGGCCCTCCGGCGCGCCGCCGAGCGCGGCCTGCCCACCTCGCGCCTCGCCGTGATCGGCGACACGCCGCAGGACGTCGAGACCGCGCGCGCCGCCGGCGCCCGCGCGGTGGCCGTGGCGACGGGCACCTTCCCCGCCGCCGCGCTCACGGCCGCCGGGGCGGATGTCGTGCTCGAGGACCTCGGGGACACCGCGCGCGTGCTCGACCTGCTGGTATGATCGCGGCGGAAGCGAACGGGGCCCGGTGGCCCTCCCGGTCTTCAAAACCGGTCGCTGCCCTTTTCAAGGGCGGGCTGGGTTCGACTCCCAGGCGCTTCCGCCAGCCTGGCTGCCCCTTCGGGGCAACCTCAAGAATCAAGAATCAAGAATCAAGAAACAGCCAGCGAACGCCCGGGCAACTGCGATGAGCGGGGCCAGGTGCGAGTCTCCTGGACTCGAGGTTCTCTTCAGTCGGCGATGCCGAGCCAGTAGAGCAGGTAGCGCTGCGCCTCGAACGGGACGACCTTGAGGTCGCCGCGGCTGCGCCACCAGTGCGCGGGGTCGGACGCGTCGTAGCGGGTGCTGCGCACCAGCACATCGATGCCCGTGCCGGCGAGGCGCCGGCGCACCACAAGGCTGGCCCGCGCCGTGTGGAAGATCGACGTCACGACGATCACGCGCGACCAGCCGCGCGCCGCGGCCAGCGCGGCGATCATCGTGGCCTCGTCGGCCGTGCTGCTCGCCGTCCTGGGCAGGACCTCGATGCGGTCGTCCGGCACGCCCGTCGCGACGAGCGCGCGCCGCTGGACATCCGTCTCGCTGGCGAACGGCACCCCCCGCGCCGCGAGGGCCGCCTCGCCGCCATCGAGCGGCTGGCGCGACAGGACGATGCGCGCGACCCAGCCCTCCCGGTACAGGTCCGCCGCCTCGAGCGGCCGCTCGAGGCGAGAGCCGCCGAGGACCACGGCGGCATCCGCGTGGACGAGGGGTTGTTCGACGTGGAGGAGGTTGCCGAGGTTGGCGGCGCCGTACACGGCGACGCACCCCAGTGCCAGCAGGGCGACGACACCGAAGCGCCGGAGGGAGAGCCGCCCGCCAGCGGGGACTCGAGGTGGCGGCATCTATGGAGCGTGAGCGACCCGGCCCCGTTACCGGGGCCGGGAGGAGAAGCGCGAAAACAAAGGCTCAGCCTTCAATCAAACGCACATCGCCTGCTCGGGGGCCTTTCTGGGATTCCTCGATCACGAACTCGACGTGCTGCCCTTCGCGCAGCAACTCGAATACCGCGCCGCGCACAGAGCTGCGATGGAAGAAGTGCTCGATGCCGGTGTCATCCCTGATGAACCCGAAGCCTTTGTCGATCAGGAGTCGTGCGATCGTGCCGGTGGGCATACCCGTGTCCTCCGATTAGCCGAACCCCCGGGGGACGTCCCGAGGGCTGCCGCACCACGATACCGCTGGTATCTCGTATGAGGCCGATTTGGCGTGGCCGGCGTCTGGTCCACAGGACCCGTAAGCGGGGGGAAGTGTAGGCAGGTCGTTACGGCGAAGTCAAGCAGCGTGTGACACTTTGTCGCACCCCTGGCGCCGGTGGTGGCGGGAGGCCATATGATGGGGTTTCCCTCATGATTCACGCGATTGTCCTCGCGGCCGGGGCCTCGAGCCGCATGGGCCGGCCCAAGGCCGGGCTGCCTGCCGGACCCGGCGGCGACACCTTCGTCTGGCGGCTCTGCCGGACGCTCCAGCGCGCCGGCCTCTCGCCGGTCACCGTCGTCACGGGCGCCGCGCCGGAGGCCGTCGGGGCCGCGCTGCCCGCCGTCCGGCGCGGGGTGCGACTCGTGCACCACGACGGGTGGCCGTCCGGGCAGCTCGGGTCGTTGCTCGCGGGACTCGCCGCGGTGGACGGCGTGACGTCGGAGGCCGTGCTGGTCGCGCTCGTGGACGCGCCCCTCGTCTCGGCCGCGACGGTCGAGGCCCTCGTCGCCCGGTGGCGCGCGACGCGCGCGCCGATCGTCCGCCCGGCGCGGGGCGAGCGCCACGGTCATCCCGTCATCTTCGATCGGGCGGTGTTCGGCGAGCTGCGCGCGGCCGACCCGGCCACCGGCGCGAAGCCGGTGGTGCACCGGCACGCCGGCGCGCTCGAGGACGTCGAGGTGGACGACCCGGGCGCGTTCCGGGACTTCGACACGCCAGGCGATCTCGGAGCCCTCGCATGAGGCCGCTGCCGGGCCGCGGTCCCCGCCGGACCGTCCCACGGGCGCGCCGCGCCGGGCCGGGGACATGACGACACGCGCCCCGGTCATCCGGGTGGCCGGCATCGGCAAGCGCTACGGCGGCTTCGTCGCGGTGCACGACGCGTCGTTCGAGGTGCGCGACGGCGAGATCTTCGGGCTGATCGGGCCCAATGGCGCCGGCAAGACCACGACGATGGAGTGCATCGAGGGCCTGCGGCGTCCCGACCGCGGGACGATCGCCGTCCTGGGGCTCGACCCGGCTCGCGACGTGTATGCGCTCCAGCAGCGCATCGGCGTCCAGCTCCAGGAGGCCCAGCTCCAGAAGCGGATCAAGGTCTGGGAGGCCGTGCGCCTCTGGGCCTCCCTCTACCGCCGGCCGCCGGCGGATGGGGAGCGGCTCCTCGAGCAGCTGGGCCTGGCCGAGAAGCGGGACGCGTGGTTCATGACGCTGTCGGGCGGCCAGAAGCAGCGGCTGTTCATCGTGCTCGCGCTCGTCAACGACCCCGAGGTCGTGTTCTTCGACGAGCTGACGACGGGCCTCGACCCGCAGGCGCGGCAGGCCATCTGGGAGCTGGTGCGCGGCATCCGCGCGCGCGGCAAGACCGTGTTCCTGACGACCCACCTGATGGAGGAAGCCGAGCGGCTCTGCGACCGGGTGGCGATCATGGAGCACGGCCGCATCGTCGACAACGACACGCCGGCCCGGCTCATCGACAGGCACTGTCCCGAGCGCGGGGTGGTGCTGGCGACCGACGACCCCGGCGCGGCCGAGCGGTTCGGGACGATGCCGAACGTGGACGCCGTGACCCGGGAGGACGGGCGGTTCACGATCCGGGGCCATGGCGCGAACTTCGTGACGGAGGTCATCCAGTGCCTGGCCGAGCACCGGATCCGCGTCACCGAGTTCCGGACGGTGCTCCCGAACCTCGAGGACGTGTTCCTGCGGCTCACCGGCCGCTCGATTCGGGATTGAGGCGCCCTGGGATGATGCGCGGACTCTGGCAGCTGACGTGGCTCGAGACGAAGATCTTCCTGCGTGAGCCCCTCGGGGCGATCGGGACGGTCGTGATCCCGGTCGTGCTGTTCCTCGTCCTCGGCCGGGCGGTCGGCGGCCGGGTGGGCGCCCGGTCGCCCGGGGCGACCGGCTTCGTCGAGGCCGGGCTGCCGGTGCTGGCGGCGCTCCTCATCTCGATCAACGCGGTGCTGTCGCTCGTGACGATCATCTCGATCTACCGCGAGGGCGGCATCCTGAAGCGGCTGCGTGCGACGCCGCTCAGGCCGCCGGTCATCCTGACCGCGCACGTCGTCGTCAAGCTCGCGCTGACCGCGGTGACGCTGGGGCTGATGCTGGCGGCAGGGGCGCGGTACTACCCGGTGGACCTGGACGTGCCGGTGGTGGCCTTCACGCTGGCGCTGCTCGTCGCGACGTGGAGCATCCTGTCGGTGGGCTTCGTGATCGCCAGCATCGTGCCGACCGCGCGCTTCGCCCAGCCGATCGGCGCCTTCATCCTCTACCCGATGGTCGCCCTCTCCGGGCTGTTCGTGCCGATCGGATCCCTGCCGCCGGCGCTCCAGGCGCTGTCACGGGTCCTGCCGCTGACCTACGCCGTCTCGCTGCTCGAGGGCATCCTCCGTGGCGACGGGTGGCTGGCCCACGCGGGCGACGTGGTGGCCCTCACGGTGATCTTCGCCATCTGCACCGCGCTCTCGGCGAAGCTGTTCCGCTGGGAGTAACCCGGCGCCGCCAGGCCGTGGCGCCTTCGGCGCCGTCCGCGGATGGACGCGGACGTACGCGGATACCGTGGCGGGAGCCACCACCGCTCCTCGGCGCTCTGCGCCGACCCCGCGCACCGTGTCCGCGTTCATCCGCGTCCATCCGGGGATGCCTTCCTCGTCCAGGCCGTCGCGCCCGGCTGCCTGACGCAGCCCGGCCGTTGGCCGTCTGACATACTGGGGGTAACCCCCTGGCGCTCGACACCTCAACCATGAATGGCTGGCACCTCTTCGGTAGCGCCGCCAGCACGGCCGTCGGGCTGTTCTGGAAGGCGGGCTGGGCCTTCGTGCTGGGTTACGCGGTCAGCGCGATGATCCAGGCGTTCGTCCCGAAGGGACGGCTGACGCGCTATCTCGGTGCGGCGGACCTGCGCAGCCTCTCGCTCGCGACGATCTTCGGCGCGGCGTCGTCGTCGTGCTCGTTCGCCGCCCTGGCGACGGCGCGGGCGCTGGTGCAGAAGGGCGCCCACTTCATCGCGGCCGTCGCGTTCATGTTCGCGTCCACCAACCTGGTGATCGAGCTCGGCATCCTGATCCTGATCTTCCTCGGCTGGCAGTTCCTGGCGGCGGAGATTGCCGGCGGGCTGCTGCTCATCGTCACGAGCAGCTTCCTGATCCGGCTGACCTATCCCGCGCGGTGGTTTCGCGAGGCGCGCGACCGCGTGGAGGCATCCGGGGGCGGCGGCGAGGAGGACTTCGACTGGCGGCGGCGCGTCCGATCCCGCGAGGGCTGGCGCCTCGTCGGCCGGCGGTTCGTGGACGACTGGCTGATGGTGTGGGAGGAGATCCTGATCGGCTTCACCGTGGCCGGCTTCGTCGCGGTGCTGGTGCCGTCCTCGGCCTGGGAGGCCATCTTCCTGATCGGCGCGCGCGGTGACCTTCCGGAGTGGCTGATCGTGGTCGAGAACGCGGTGGTGGCCCCCCTCGTGGCGTCGGCGACCTTCATCGGGTCGATGGGCAACATCCCGCTCGCCACCGTGCTCAACACCAACGGCGTGCTGTTCGCCGGCATCATGGGGTTCATCTACTCGGACCTGATGGTGCCCCCGCTGGTGATGATCAACGCGAAGTACTACGGCGCCCGCGTGGCGCTCTACATCGCGGGCGTGATGTTCGCCAGCATCGTCGTCACCGCGCTCGCCATGCACTACGCCTTCGCCGCGCTCGGCATCACGCCGGGCACCGAACGCCGCGTCGAGGACGTGGTGCGCTTCGCGATCGACTACACGTTCTTCCTGAACCTGGCCTTCGCGGCCGTGGCCGCCGGGCTGGTGTGGCTCAGCGGGCGTCACCGGGGCGCCGCGGGCGCCGGCATGGACGGCCGCGGCGGCACGGGGCCGAAGCGAGTGGCCGCGCTCGCCTGCGCCGGCATCCTCGCGGCCGGCCTCGCCGCCGCCCTCGTCACTCGCTCCTGAGCGCGGCGGCGGGGTCCACCACGGCGGCGCGGCGCGCCGGCAGCCAGCTGGCCAGCGCCGACACCAGCAGGAGCAGCAGGGGCACGCCCCCGAAGACGACGAGGTCGAACGGCTGGCCGGGCGCGAGGTGCAGCATCACGACCACCACGAGCAGCCAGCCCGTCGCGGCGCCGGCGGCCACCGCGCGCAGCGCGCCGCCGACGAAGCCGCCGACGACCTGCCGCGTGGTGGCGCCGAGCGCCATCCGCACGCCAATCTCCGCCGTGCGGCGCCTCACCGCGTGCGACACGATTGCGT
The DNA here is from genome assembly GCA_050250645.1 of Vicinamibacterales bacterium. Lineage (GTDB taxonomy): Bacteria > Acidobacteriota > Vicinamibacteria > Vicinamibacterales > UBA2999 > JBFWVR01. The sequence continues at coordinate 7,413 of JBFWOG010000044.1, read as the reverse complement.
AGACCCCGATCGCGGCGAGCAGGAGCAGCAGCGGGCCGAGCACCGCGAAGATCCGCGCCGGGATGCGGCGGAGGAAGAGGTTCGTCTCGACGTGCGTGGTCATCGTGCGGACGTTGTAGACGGGGAGCGTCGCGTCGAGCGCCCGGACGATGGCCCCGACCGGGGCGGCCAGTGACGCCTCCGCCCCCTCCCGCGTCCGCACGTGGATCTCCCCCGCGGCGACGGGACGGTCGCGGTACGAGTAGTAGATGATCGGCGTCGGTCGCTCGGTGAACGATTCGTAGCGGGAGTCGGCGACCACGGCCGTGATCGTGTAGGTGGCGTCGCCGGCGGTCAGGCGCCGCCCGATCGGCGCGCCGCCGTCGGGGAGGTACTGCCGGACGAAGGCCTCGTTGACGGCGGCCTGCGGCGGGGCCGACGGGTCGTCGAGCGGCGCGAAGTCGGTCCCGGCGACGATCGCGATCCCCATCGTCTCGAAGTAGCCCGGGGTGACGATGTTGCGGAGGGCACGGTCGGCGCCGCCGTCGGTGCGGGCCCGGCCCTCGAGCGCGAAGCCACGCAGCGGCATCCCGTGGATGTCCAGCGGCACGGAGGCGGCGATCGACGCCGACAGGACGTCCGGGCGCTCGCCGAGCGCCGCGAGCAGCCGCGACGCGAAGCGGCGTGCCTCCGCCTCGTCCGGGTTGCGCGCGCCCAGGTCGTACGCCGCGAGCAGCACGCCGCCCTGCCGGAAGCCGGGGTCGATCTCGCGGGAGTCGCGCAGGCTCTGGACGAAGAGGCCCGCCGCGAGCAGCACGGGCACGGCCACCGCCACCTCCGCCGCGACCAGCATGCCCGCAAGGCGCCGCCCGCGAGGCGTGCGCGGCCCCGGGCGCCACGCGTCGAGCGGCTCCGCGCGCGCCAGCTGCCACGCCGGCGCCGCGCCCGCCGCGAGCGCGGCGGCCACGCCGAGGAGCGCCGCGAAGGCCAGGCCGGCGAGATCGAGGCCCGTCTGGAAGCGGACCGGGAACGCCGTCGAGAGCGGCACTGCCCTGAGCGCCGTCGAGCCCCAGGCTCCGATGAGCACGCCAAGCGCCGCGCCGAGCACGGCCAGGAGGAGGTTCTCGGCGAGCACCATCCGGACCACGCGCCACGGCGTCGCGCCGACCGCCATCCGCACCCCGACCTCGCGCCGGCGGTCCTCGGCGCGCGCGAGCAGCAGGGTCGCCGTGTTGCCGCACACGGCGACGAGCAGCAGCAACAGCACGCCCTGGAGCAGCGCGAGCGCCTGCAGGAAGAACCCCTGCGGGCCCCGCGTCGCCCGCCAGAAGGGGAGCACCTCGCCGCCGATGCCGCGGTTGGTGCCGGGGAACTGGTCCGCCAGCCGGCGCATCGCCCCCGCGAGCTCCGCCCCGGCGGCGGCCTGGGTCACCCCGGCGGCGAGCCGCCCCATCAGCGAATAGCCGCGCGAGCCGCGGTCGTCGAGCTCGCGCGTGCCGGGGACGAGCGCCGGCGCCATCGTCGCCGGCACCCAGAGGTCGATCTGCAGGCCGACCACCGTGCCCTGGAACGCCTCGGGCACGACACCGATGACCGTCAGCTCCCTGCCGTTCGCCAGGATCGGGCGGCCGGTCACCTCCGGGTCGGCGCCGAGGTGCGTACGCCAGTACTCGTGCGAGACGACGACGACCGGCGCCGCGCCCGGCCGGGCCGCCTCGTCGGGCTGGATCAGGCGGCCGAGCGCGGGCCGCAGGCCGAGCCCGGTGAAGTAGTTGCCCGACACGAGCAGCGCGTACGCGCGCTCGGTCCGCCCGGGGACGCCGACGTTGAGCGGCGCCATCCGGAAGGCGAGCACCGCGTCGAACGACCGGAGCGTCGAGGCCAGGTCCTGGTACTCGCGCCACGACGACCCGGGGAAGGGCCCCGTGTCCGCGCGGGCCTCGATGCCGTAGAACGCGCGCGCGTCCTCGACGCCCGGCAGCGGCTTGAGCGCGAGCGCCTCGATCCACGAGAACACCGCCGTGTTCACGCCGATGCCGATCCCGAGCGAGACGATCACGACGGCCGAGACGCCGGGGGTCCGACGCAGCGCACGCCACGCGTCCTTCAGCATCGTGCCCTCAGCGCTTCGGGAGCCGCTCGCCGGTCCACGTCTCCGTCCCCTCGCCGCGCGGAACGGTGCCCTCGAGCGAGCCGTCCGGCAGGAGGGCGCCCGTCAACGTGATCGGCGACCGCAGGCCCTCGCTGGCGGTCAGCGTGAACGTCTCGGCGGTGCCCTCGCCGCTGACGGGGACGTACCGGCCCATGATGAGCATGCGGCCGGTCAGCGTGGTGCCCTCCACCTCGAGTTCGAGGCCCACCTGGTGGCTGAGGAGGGTGAGCGCCCAGACGCCCGCGAGGCCGCCCTCCCGGATTTCATGGTTCTCCGGCGGGTGCCCCGGGTCCTGATGGTCCTGCGGACCCCGGTGGCCGGGCTTTGCGAGTCCGGGCGCGGCGGCGGCGAGCAGCAGCGCGAGCGTGGCGGAGAGCAGTCGTGTCATGTTGGAGCCTCCCAGGTGCGGTCCACGCTACCGCCGGGCGGCTGAACCGGGGGTGAAGCGGGCGTTCAGGCGGCGTTCAGGCGGGGAGGGGATAATCTCGGGTTCGTCGGGTTCGACGGGTTCGACGAACCTGAGGAACCCTAGGAACCCGAGGAACCCGGAACCCTCGTAGTGGTGGGAGCGTGCCCGTGCGTGTGCTGGTCGTCGAGGACGAGGCGCTGATTGCCGGACAGCTCGAGTCGGCCCTGGCCGACGCGGGGTATGCCGTGGACCGCGCCGCCGACGGGGCGCGGGCGGACTTCCTCGTGCAGACGGAGCGCTACGACGCGGTGCTGCTCGATCTCGGGCTTCCGCGGGTCGACGGGCTGACGCTGGTGCGGCGCTGGCGTGACGCGGCGATCACGGTCCCGGTCCTGATGATCACGGCGCGCGGGTCGTGGCACGAGAAGGTGCAGGGCATCGACGGCGGCGCGGACGACTATCTCTCGAAGCCGTTCAGGATGGAGGAGGTGCTCGCGCGGCTGCGCGCGCTCATCCGCCGGGCGACCGGCCAGGTCGCGCCGGAGATCCGGTGCGGCGAGCTGGTGCTCGACCCACGCGCGGCCCGCCTGACGCGCGACGGCGCGCCGGTGAAGCTCACGAGCCACGAGTTCCGCGTGTTGTCGTACCTGATGCACAACCGCGGGCGGGTCGTCTCCCAGGGCGAGCTGGCCGAGCACATCTACGCGCGCGACGCGGACCGCGACTCGAACACGGTGGAGGTGTTCGTCGCGCGGCTGCGCCGGAAGGTGGGGGCCGGCGTCATCGAGACCGTCCGCGGGCTCGGCTACCGCGTCGGGGACGCGACATGAGCGGCCACCGGTCGCTCCGGGGCAGCCTCCTCGCGGGGGCGGCCCTCTGGACCGTCGGGCTCCTGTCGATCGTCTCGCTCGTCCTGACGCAGGTCATCACCAGCCACCCGGCCGCGCCGGCGGTCTTCCACGGCGCGTTCGCGGGCACGGCCGCCCACGCGGTGTTCTGGGTCGTGTTCTCGATCGTGGCGCTGGCCGGCGGCGTGGCCCTCGTCCGCCGCGGCGTCTCGCCGGTGAACCGGCTGCGCGAGCGGCTGGCGGACGTGCATGCCGGGCGCTCGCGCCGTCTCGACGGCGACTACCCGGCCGAGATCGCGCCGCTCGTCGGCGACCTGAACGCCCTGCTCGAGGACCGCGAGCAGCGGGTGGAGCGGGCGCAGGCGAGGGCCGGCGACCTCGCCCACGGGTTGAAGACGCCGCTCGCGGTCGTCGCGCAGGCCGCCGAACGCGCGGCGGCGGCCGGTGACACGGAGCAGGCCGCGATCATCGCCGAGCAGGTGGACCGCATGCGCCGGCAGGTGGACCATCACCTCGCGCTCGCCCGGGCCGGCGCCTCCGGCGCGATGCACGGCGCCCGGTGCGACGTCCTCGAGTCGGCCAGCGGCCTCGCGCGAACGCTCGAGCGGCTGCACGCCGGACGTGGCGTGCGCCTGCGTGTCGCGGTCCCCGCCGGGCTCGGGGCGCGGGCCCGCCGCGAGGACCTCGACGAGATGCTCGGCAACCTCCTCGACAACGCCTGCCTGCACGCCCGCGCGGCCGTCGCCGTGACCGCGACGCGGGAGGACGGCCGCGTCGCGATCGTCGTGGACGACGATGGACCGGGACTCGAGCCGGCGATGTGGGATGCCGTGCTCGGGCGCGGCGTGCGGGCGGACGAGGCGGCGCCAGGCTCCGGCTTCGGCCTCGCCATCGTGCGCGAGCTGGCGGAGCTGCACGGGGGCACGATCGCGATCGGGCGCGCGCCGCTGGGCGGCCTGCGCGCGCGGCTCACGCTGCCGGCCGCCTAGCGGCGGGCCCGACGCAGATCGACGTGACGCCCGCGCTGATCGACAGCGGGACGCCCCGCAGGGCATCGATCCCGAGGATGAGCGCCGGCTGGTCCGCCAGCCCCAGCGGCTGGAAGACCGGGAGCTCGGCCACCCGCACTTCGAGACCGGACACGGCCCAGTCGCCCGCGCGGATCTCGCCGATCGTCGTCAGCCAGGAGTCCACCTCCTGGCCGCCGATGCCCCTGGTGCCCGTGTCCCGGCGGCGCAGGCGCGGGTCGTCGGTCGCGTAGCCCAGACGCTCGATTGCGGCGCGGTTCAGGACCGTCTGGGCGGCGCCGGTGTCCACGACGGCCTTCAGTGCGGCCGGCGCGCCTGGCGCCCCCGGTACGGTGGCGGTGATGTCGATCAGGCCGAACCCCTGGAGATGCCCGGGCCGGCCGGTGCCGAACCCGTTCGACTGGCAGCCCGCGTCCCCATCGCCGGCGACGTGGTCACCGGGGCCGGACAGGGTGAGCACGCCGGCGCCCACGTCGAACCGGACGTCGAAGCGCCGCAGCACGTCGTTGCCGAGGATGCCGTCATACTCCTGACCGTCGCCCGCGTCGCCGTGCCGCATGCCGGCCATGTCGGCCAGCACGGGCCGGACTTCGACCTGCGCCCCCGCGATGGTCAGGGTGGTGGCCTTGCCGAACGTGATCCCGTGCGCCGCGCCGCCGGCCCCGCTGACGTGTGCCGCGCCGGGCGCGGCGTCGACGAGGTCGAGGCGCGCCGCCAGGGCGCGGTCGAGCACGGTGGCGCCGGCCGCCGTGTCGACGATCAGCCGCAGGGGCGCATCGTGGCCGGCGACCTGCGCGCGGACAACGGCGAAGGGGCCAGCCATCCGCAGCGGGATCTGGTGGGTGTCGTCCGGGCGGCGGCCCGCCGTGGCGGCCGCGAGGCCGACAACGGCGCTCGCGGCGAGCAGGAAGCCGGTCGCGAGGGTGGTGGCGTTGGTCATGCTCGTGCTCCTGTGATGGGGTCCGGAGACCCATTGGAGCGGACGCGCGTATCGGCCTGATGTCCGGTCCTGGCCCGGCCGGACATGCATCTGATACAAAGTCCGGGGACCATGGCATGGTGCAGCCGCGCCCGGACATCCTGATCGTCGAGGACGACCCGAGCGTCCGGGACGCGCTGGCCGACTATCTCGGGCGGCACGGCTACCGCGTGCGAACCGCGCCGGACACGCCGGAGATGGACCGCCTGCTGGCGGCGGCGCGGCCCGACCTCATCGTCATGGACATCATGCTGCCCGGCGAGGACGGCCTGTCGGCCTGCCGGCGGCTCGGCCCGGACGCCCCGCCGATCCTGATCCTGAGCGCGCTCGGGGACACGACCGACCGCATCGTGGGACTCGAGCTCGGCGCGGCCGACTACCTGGCCAAGCCGTTCGAGCCCCGGGAGCTGCTGGCGCGCGTGCGCGCCGTCCTGCGGCGGGGGAGCGAACCGGCCGCGCAGCCGGGCGGATCGGCCGTCGTGGAGTTCGCCGGCTGGCGGCTGGACATCGACGAGCGGCGGCTGCTCGACGCGGACGGCGTCCTGGTCCCGCTGACCCCTGGCGACGTGGAGCTGCTCCGCGCGTTCGTCGAGCGTCCCGGGCGCCTCCTCAGCCGGCAACAACTGATGGACCTGACGCGCGGCGACCAGGCCGATCGATTCGACCGCGCCGTCGACCTGTCGGTGAGCCGCCTGCGCCGCAAGCTCGCGCGGGTCTGCAACGGCGGCCCGATCGAGACGGTGCGCGGCGGGGGCTACCGGTTCACGCTGCCGGTGCGGCGCACATGAGCGGCCGCCCGCTGCTGTTCCAGGTGAGCGTGCTGCTCGCGGCGGTGCTGCTGGCGGTGCAGGCCATCAGCTTCGTGGTCGTCCTCGTGACCCCGGCCCCGGTCGCGCCCCGGATGAACCTGGCGCGGGCGCTCGCCTTGCTGGACGACGCGACGGCGGCTCGCGCCGCCGGCCTCCACCTCGCGCTCCGCGCCGCCGCTCCCGAAGGCCCGCCCGCCGACATGCTGGCCGAGGCTGTCGCCGGCGCGCTCGGTCGCGACGCCGACGAGGTGAGGGTGGTGTGGCGACACGCCGACCCCGAGACGCACGCCAGCATCCAGGTCGTCGGCGCCACGCCGGACGGGGCCGCCGGGCCCCACGCCGCGCCGCACGCGCCGGAGGCGCCCGCCACCCAGGCGATCCTCCGGCAGGCACTCCTGCAGCCGGGGCTGGAGTTGCCGCCCTTCGCCCTCGCGCTGCGCCAGCCCGACGGGCAGTGGCTGACGCTCGAGCCCCCGGACCTCCTGTTGCCCCTCTGGCGCCTGCGCCTGTTCCTGGCGTCCGCGCTCGGCGCCCTCGCGCTGGCGCCGGTGGCCTGGTTCGCCGCCCGCCGCCTCACCCGTCCCGTGCGGGCCCTGGCGGCGGCCGCGGCCGGCATCGACCTCGAGGGCCGGGGCGCCGCCATCGAGGTCGAAGGGCCCTCGGAGATCCGGGCGGCGGCCACGGCGTTCAATGCCATGCAGGCGCGACTCGGTGAGCAGGCGGCCCGGCAGACGCGGATGATCGCCGCGGTCGCCCACGATCTCCGCACGCCACTGACCGGCCTGCGGCTGCGCGCGGAGAGCGCGCCCGAGGAGGTCCGCGACCGCATGGTCGCCGACATCGACAGGATGAGGGCGATGGTCACGCAGGTGATGGACTACGTCCAGGGCGAGCAGGGCCCGCTCGAGCCCGAGCCGCTCGACCTCGGGACGCTGGTCCGAGACTGCGCGGAGGCCGCCGTGGAGCTCGGCCGGGACGTGCGATGCGTTGTCCCGGACGAGGCGTCGTTCGTCGGCGACCCGCTGGCCCTTCGGCGCGCGGTGTCCAACCTGATCGACAACGCCGTGCGCTACGCGGGCAGCGCGCGTGTCACCGTGCATCGGAACGAGGCGGGCTGGATGGTCGACGTCGACGACGATGGGCCGGGGATTCCGGCGGCGGCGATCGCCGGCGTGCTGGAGCCGTTCCGGCGGCTCGACGACTCGCGCA
>JBFWOG010000043.1:0-26236 GCA_050250645.1 Vicinamibacterales bacterium | reverse complement strand
CTTCTTAGAAGACACGGAGAAGCCGGTGACACGGAGCGCTGTGGTCCCGATTGGGCCGACGCCGGCTGCGAAGCAGCCGGCATGGAGGCAGGGGCCACCGCCGGGGCATGAGGTCCCGGAGACACTTGTGGACCTCTTGCCCCGGCGGTGGCCCCTGCCTCCGTTGCGCGACGCGCCGCGTCGCGCCGTCGGCCACTCCCCACGTCGGCATCGGTGGCCGTCCGCGTCAATCCGCGTCCCTCCGCGGACGGCCCGCAGGGCCGGGTGGTAACCTAGCCAGATGGGCCTCCCGACCCAGGGGATCATCGACCGGTTCCTCGGCAACCTGCGGACGCCGACGCTCTTCAAGCTGGCGTTCGGGCTGTTCCTGGTCGACCTGGTCGTGCCGGACGTGATCCCGATGGTGGACGAGATCTTCCTGGCGCTCCTCACCTTGCTCGCGGCGCGTCGCAAGCCCGGCGCTTGACCCCCGCGGCGCCCGCGGCCTATCTTCGCCGCATGCTGACGCCCCGCCTTCGCTCCGGCTTCCTCGTCGCGCTGACCGCGCTCGCCGTTGCCGCCTCCGGCTCGACGACGGCCGGCGCCGGATCGACCCCGGCCCGCGCCGCGCGCGGCATGGTCGTGTCGCAGAACGCCGTCGCCTCGAACGTCGGGTGGCAGGTGATCAGGGACGGCGGCAACGCCGTGGACGCCGCCGTCGCGACCGCCTTCGCGCTGGCCGTCACCCACCCCACGGCCGGCAACATCGGCGGCGGCGGGTTCATGGTCTTCCGGCCGGCCACCGGCGACCCGATCACGATTGACTTCCGCGAGGCGGCGCCGAGCGGCTCGAACCCCGAGATGTGGCTGAAGGACGGCAAGTACGACTTCGACCTCCACCACAACAGCCACCGGAGCGTCGGCGTCCCGGGCACGGTGGCCGGCCTCCACCTGGCGTGGGAGAAGCACGGCTCGAAGCCGTGGAAGTCCCTCGTGATGCCGGCGGTCGTGCTGGCCCGCGACGGCTTCGAGGTCAGCTTCGGGCTGGCCGCGTCGCTCGAGCGGATGATCCCGCAGTTCGAGAAGTTCCCCGCCTCGCTCGCCCAGTTCACGAAGAACGGGCAGCCCTACCAGCCGGGCGACACGCTCAAGCAGCCCGACCTCGCGCGCACGCTGCAGCGCATCGCCGACCAGGGCGCCGACGGCTTCTACACGGGCGAGACCGCCGCGCTCATCGCGAAGGAGATGCAGGCGCACGACGGCCTGATCACCGAGGCCGACCTCGCCGCCTACAAGGCCCACGAGCGCGCGCCCATCCGCGGCACCTACCGTGGCTACGAGATCATCGGGATGCCGCCGCCCTCCTCGGGCGGCGTGGCCATCCAGGAGATGCTCAACATCCTCGAGGGCTACGACCTCGAGGCGAACGGCTACGGCTCGGCCGCCAACATGCACCTCGTCGCCGAGTCGATGCGGCGGGCGTTCGCCGAGCGGGCGCGGTATCTCGGCGACCCCGACTTCGTTGGCGACATGCCCCTGGAGATGCTCACGTCGAAGGCGCACGCCGACATGCTCCGGAAGACCATCGACCCGAAGAAGGCCTCGGTCTCGTCGCCGACCTCCTTCGAGTGGACGCACGAGTCGCCCGAGACGACGCACTTCTCGGTGGTGGACGCCGATCGCAACGCCGTCTCGGTCACCTACACCCTCGAGTACGGCTACGGCTCCCGCATCGTCGTGCCCGGCGGCGGCTTCCTGCTCAACAACGAGATGGGCGACTTCAACGCCGGCCCCGGCCTGACCGACGCGCGCGGCCTGATCGGCACCGCGCCCAACCTGGCCCAGCCCGGCAAGCGGATGCTCTCGAGCATGTCGCCGACCATCGTCGCGAAGGACGGCAAGCTGTTCATGGTCACCGGATCCCCCGGCGGGCGCACGATCATCAACACCGTGCTCCTGACGATCCTGAACGCGGTGGACTTCGGGATGAACGCGCAGGAGGCGGTGGACGCCGGCCGCTTCCACCACCAGTGGCTGCCCGACCGGATCAACTACGAGCGCTACGGCTTCTCGGCCGACGTGATCCGGACCCTCGAGGGCATGGGCCACACGATGAACGAGATCGGCAGCCAGGGTGTGGCCGAAGTGATCATGGTCGGCGAGGACGGCGTGCTCGAGGGCGGCACCGACCACCGCGCCCCGGACAGCGGCGTCGCGGGCAAGTAGCGAACCCCGGGCGCGAGGCGCCCCGCCAGGTCAGCGCGCGCGCCCGTAGTGCATGGCGACGGCCCCGTTGCCGAGCGGCGTCGCCGAGATCAGCGCGAGCCGTCGCGTGGCGGGCAGCCCGCCCTGGTACAGGGTCGGGCCGTGGCCCGCGATCCTGGGGTGGACGAGGAACCTGTACTCGTCGATGAGGTCCAGCCGGTCCAGTTCGGCCGCGAATGTGCCGCTGCCGAGGAGCACGCCGGCCGGCGTCGCGTCCTTCAGCGCCTGCACAGCCGTCCGCAGGTCGCCGCCGATGTGATGGCTGTTGGTCCAGGGAAAGTCCGTTCGCGTCGACGACACCACGTACTTCGGCGTGGCCTCCAGCTTCACCCCCCAGGCGCGCATCGCCGGCGGCACGTCCTCCTCGCCGCGGGCCACCCTCGGCCAGTAGCTCTCCATCATCTCGTAGGTGACGCGGCCCCACAGCATCGCCCCGACCTCGTCCATGAGGCGGGTAAAGAACGCGTGCGTCTCGTCGTCCGCGACGCCCTCCTGGTGGTCGACGCAGCCGTCAAGGGTGACGTTGATGCAGAAGGTCAGGACTCCCACGGGGCGAGTCTAAGCCGGCGTCGCGGGCGGCCACAACACGCCGCCGGGCAGCGCCCATCGGCCGGACGACGTCCGGCCAGGTATCTGCCGCCGCCAGCGACCTACCTCGAACCCGTCGACAAGCGCCCGTCGATCGCGCGAGCGCCGCGGCGACCGCGGCCTACTCCGACGCACGCTTGCCCGCCACGTGCCTGCGAAAACTGTCCAGGATGGACTGCCAGCCCGCGCGCTGCTGCTCCTCGGAGTGAGTCTGCTCACCGTCGAAGGTGACCGTGACGTTCACGCCGTCAGGTTCCTGCCTGAACTCCACAGTGCCCGTGCGATCGCCAAACACGTACTCGATCCGTTCAAGGGGCACGACCGTCGTGTACTCGCCGGCGAAGTCGAACCCGAAGGACCCGTCCTTGGCCTCCATCCGGGACGAGAACTTCCCGCCGGGCCTGAGATCAACGGTGGACGACGTCGTGTGCCAGTCTGGCGACGCCGTATTCCAGATCATGATGTCTTCGGGCGTCGTATACGCCGCCCACACCTGTTCCAGGGGCGCGGCAACAACGGTTGAAACGATGATCTTCACGGCGACTCCTGTTTCGGCGGCGGCCCGCCCTGCGAGGTCAAATGCCAAGGTTCGGCAGCGAGCCGCGCAGCGAGGACCGTCCGCTGCAACCGGTTGCTCGGCTGCCCCTACTGACGCACATACCGCAAGTGTGTGGCGGCTGCACCCTCAAGAACCCTGTCGATGCCAAGCTGCGGCCCGGGGGCGCTCAGGTTACAGTCACGGTTCCCGCCTCGGGGCCGAGCCCTCGTACGCTGCCGCATATCCTATTACGGCCGCCTCCTCAATGGGCGATGGTTGTCGGCGCCACGGATCGCTGGTCAGGAGGGCGAGGTTCCGGCAGCTTGTTGGGCAGCCACCCGGGTGCTAGAGTGCCCTTGTGACCTTCACGATCGAGCTGGAGCGCGAGGCGGACGGCCGCTGGCTCGCGGAGATTCCGGACCTTCCGGGTGTGCTCTGCTACGGTGCCAGCCAGCCGGAGGCCGTGGCCAGAGCCCAGGCCCTGGCGCTGCGGGTCCTGGCCGAGCGGCTCGAACATCAGGAGGCGCCGGGCGAACTCCTGAACGTGACCTTCCAGGCGGCGTGAGCAACTGGCCAGCGGCCAAGGCGCGGCGGGTTCTCGCGGCGCTGTTGCGAATCGGGACGATCATCGGGCCCTCACCGCACGCTTGCGCGTAAGGGATGGCCTGACTTCGTCTTCGCGTTTCACGATGATGAGGAACTTGGCCCGGTCATGCTGGCCCGAATTGCGAAGCGCACCGGACTGACGCCAGACGACCTCTAGCCGGACCGCGTCTCGTTTCCGCCCATCCGAACATCACCCGCCCCTTGGTGGGCCCGCGCGGCCGGCGCTACCCGTCGCTGGTCAGGGGTTGAGCACGGTTCAGGAAGGGATGCGACCAGTCACCAGACGTGTGCCCTACTCGTCTCCGTGTACGTACTCGAAGCCGAAGCGGCCCTTCACGCACAGGTTGCCATGCGTCGTGCCGTTGTCGAGCGGCGAGGTGATCTTCACGATCCGCTCGTCCTGCGCATGCACCGTCAGCGTGCAGCCGACGCCGCAGTACGGGCAGATCGTGTCGGTCGTCTGCTGGCGCTCCGGCGCCCACTCGCCTGATTGCCGCAGCTCGAACTCGGGCTTCGCCATCAGCGCGCCCGTCGGGCACACCGCGATGCAGTTGCCGCAGTAGACGCACGCGGAGTCCGGCAGCGGCACGTCCATCTCGGTCGAGATGTGCGCCGCGAAGCCCCGGCCCGCCACGGCGATCGCGAAGGTGTTCTGGTAGTCCACCCCGCACGCCTCGACGCACTTGTAGCAGAGCACGCACTTCGCGTAGTCGCGGACGTAGAGGTCGTTGTCGTCCTTCACCGGCTGCGCCACCGTCGCGCCCTCGCCGAAGCGCGCCGGGTCGGCGCCGTAGGCGTCGCACTGCGCGCGCAGCTCGTCGGCGGTGGACAGGTCCACGGACGAGGCCAGCAACTCCAGGACGACCTTGCGCGAGACGCGCACGCGCTCCGAGTCGGTGTGGACCACCATGCCCGGCTCGGCCTGGCGCGAGCAGGCCGGCGCCAGCACGCGCGCGCCCTCGAGCTCGACCACGCACACGCGGCACACGTTCACCGGCGCCAGCGTCTCGAGGTAGCAGAGCGTCGGGATGTCCTTCCCCGCCGCGCGGCACGCCTCGAGCAGCGTCGCCCCGCGGTCCACCTCCACGGCGACGCCGTCGACGGTGAGCGCGACGCGCTCGGCCGGGGGCGCGTCCGGCGGGCCGGGCGGCCTCGCCGAGCGGGCCGGCGGCTCGAACCAGATGGGCGGCTGCTCTGCCACTACTTGCCTCCCGTGTTGACCACGCCGAGCCGGACCGCCGACTCGATCGCGGACGAGGCGGTCTGCCCGAGGCCACAGATCGATGCATCGCGCATCGCCTGGCCGAGTTCGTTCAGCAGGGCCAGGTCCCCGTCCCTCCCGGCCGGCGTGCCGGCCCGGAGCCGCTCGAGGAGCTCGCGCTGCCGCACCGTGCCGACGCGGCACGGCACGCACTGGCCGCACGACTCGTCCTGGAAGAACTGCGCGATGCGCGCGAGGGTGCCGGCGAAATCGGTCGTGTCGTCGAAGACCATCACCACGCCGGACCCCAGCGTGACCCCGGCGCGCCGCGCGTCCTCGAACGTGAGGCGGAGCCCGAGCTGGCCGGGGCCGACGAACATGCCGGCCGCCCCGCCGAGCAGGATCGCGCCGAGCGCGCGCCCGCCCGTGACGCCGCCGGCGAGCGCCAGCAGGTCGCCGAGCGTCTCACCCATCGGCAGCTCGTAGACCCCGGGCCGCTCGACGTGGCCCGACAGGCAGAACAGGCGCGTGCCCGCGGACGATGGCGTGCCCGTCGACGCCCACGCCGCGCCGCCCTCCGTGATGACGTGCAGGACGTGCGCGAGCGTCTCGACGTTGTTCACGACGGTCGGCTTGCCGAAGAGCCCCACCTGGGCGGGGAACGGCGGCTTCGACCGCGGCTCGCCGCGCCGGCCCTCGACCGAGTTGAAGAGCGCCGTCTCCTCGCCGCAGATATACGCGCCCGCGCCGCGCCGCACCTCGATGTCGAACGCAAAGCCCGCACCAGAGACGTCCGCGCCGAGCAGCCCGGCCCGCCGCGCCTCCGCGATGGCGGCGCTGACACGCGCCTCGGCCACCGGGTACTCGCCGCGCACGTACAGCACGCCGCGCTCGGCGCCCGTCGCGAAGCCGCAGATGGTCATCGCCTCGACGATGGCGAAGGGGTCGCCGGTCAGGAGGACGCGGTCCTTGAACGTGCCCGGCTCGGACTCGTCGGCGTTGCAGACCACGTACTTCGGGCGCGCGGGTTCGGCGGCCACCGCCGCCCACTTGCGGCCGGTCGGGAACGCCGCGCCGCCGCGGCCGAGCAGGTTCGAGGCGGTGACCTCGGCGATGACCGCCGCCGGTCCCATCCCGATGGCGCGCGTCAACGCGGCGTAGCCGCCGTGCGCGCGGTAGTCGTCCAGGCGTGTGGGGTCGGCGACGCCGACCCGCGCGAGGAGCTTCAGTCCCGGCGTGCCGTGCTGCGGCACCGCCGCCCGCAGCGCGTCGAGCCCGTCGCCAGGCGCGTGGGCCGTTCCCGTGAGGGCCGCCTGCACCGCGGCCGCGGACGCCGCGCGCACGACCTCCTCGCGCCGCGCGGGCGCGCCGGCCTCGAGCACGAGCGCGGCGGGCGCCCTGTCGCACTGGCCCAGGCACGGGCTCCGGTGCACCGACGCGCCGCCGGCCTCGAGCGACGCGACGAGCTGGTCGGCGCCGCGCAGGCGGCAGGCGATGTCGTCACAGACGTGCGCCGTCCGCGCGGGACGGGGCTCGGTCGAGAGCAGGTGGTAGAACGTCAGCACGCCCCACGCCTCGGCCGGCGGCACCCCGAGGCGGCGGCAGATGTAGTTGAGCGCGCCGTGGCTGACCCAGCCGATGCCGTCCTGGACGGCGTGGAAGGCCGGCAGCAGCTGGTCGCGGCCGTGCGTCGCGCCGCCGCGGGCGCGCGCGACGCGGCCGTCCCGTTCGGGCAGGCGCACCCCGCCGTCCCAGCCCGAGGCGGGCGCGCCCAGCAGGCGGTCGACGGCGGCGCGCTCGGCGTCGGTCGGCTCGGCGCCGGTGATGTGCAGGTCCACGGTCCCCTATGCCCCCAGCCGCTCGATCCGGATCGCGGCGGCCTTGAACTCGGCGGTCCCGGCCCGCGTGTCCTGCGCGTCGATGGTCAGCAGGTTCGTCGCCACATCGTCCGGGAAGTGGAACGTCATGAACGTGAGGCCCGGCCGCAGCGACTCGTCCACGCGCACGGGTACGTCGACGGTGCCGCGGCGCGACGTCACGCGGACCCGCTCGCCCTCGCCGACGCCCAGCCGCGCCGCGTCCTCAGGCGACACGTCGATCGTCTCGCCGCGCCGGGTCGGCAGCGCGTAGGCGCCCGACTGCACGCCGGTGTTGTACTCCGACAGCCGGCGCCCGGTCGTCAGCCGCATCGGGAACTCGTCGGAGAGGGCGTCGACGGGCGCCTTCCACTCGACGGGCACGAACGGCGCGCGGCGGCCGAGGATGGGCCGCTCCCACAGCCGGCTGTGGAGGAAGGCCTCGCCGGGATGCGACTCGTCGTAGCACGGCCACTGGAGGCCGTCGAGGGCCTCGAGCCGCGCGTAGCTCATGCCGCCGTGCATCGGCGACAGCGCGCGCAGCTCGTCCCACACCCGCTCCGGCTCCGCGGCGCCCCAGTCGTGGCCCATCCGCCGCGCCAGGTCGAAGATGATCGCCAGGTCGTCGCGCGCCTCGCCGGGCGGCCGGCGCGCGCGCCGGACGCGCTGCACGCGGCGCTCGCTGTTGGTGACCGTGCCCTCGGACTCGAACGCCGCCGCGGCGGCGGGCAGCACGACGTCGGCGAGCTTCGCGGTGCCGGTCATCACGATGTCCTGCACGATGAGCATGTCGAGGCCCGACAGCAGCTCGATGGCGTGGTGCTGGTCGGCCTCGGAGTTGGCGGGGTTCTCGCCGATGACGTACAGCGAGCGCAGGTCGCCCCGCTCCATCGCCGCGAACATCTGCGACAGGTGCCAGCCCTTGACGGGCGGCACCGCGACGCCCCACGCCTCGTCGAACTTGCGCCGGGCCTCCTCGCGCTCGACGTGCTGGAAGCCGACCAGCCGGTCGGGCAGCGCGCCCATGTCGCCGCCGCCCTGCACGTTGTTCTGCCCCCGCAACGGGTTGAGGCCGGAGCCCCAGCGGCCCACGTGCCCCGTCAGCAGCGAGAGGTTGATGAGCGCGAGGACGTTGTCGACGGCGGTCACGTGCTCGGTGATGCCGAGCGTCCAGCAGATGGTGGCGGTCTTCGCCGTCGCGTAGGTGTGGGCGATCTCGCGGATGACGCCGGCCGGCACGCCCGTCACCGCCTCGGCGCGCTCGAGCGTCCACTCGTCAACGGCGGCGCGGTAGGCGTCGAAGCCCTCGGTCGCCGCGTCGATGAACTCACGGTTGGCCAGGCCCGCGGCGATGATCTCGCGCCCCACCGCGTTGGCGAGGGCGATGTCGGTGCCGACGTCGAGCCCGGCCCACAGGTCCGCCCAGCGGGCAGACGACGTCCGCCGCGGGTCGACGGCGATGAGCCGCGCGCCCCGGCGGACGCCCTTGAGCAGGTGGTGGAAGAAGATCGGGTGCGTCTCGCGGGCGTTCGACCCCCACAGGAGCACGCAGTCGGTCTCCTCGATCTCCCGGTAGGAGCTCGTCCCCCCACCCGCGCCGAACACCGTCGCCAGCCCGGCGACGCTCGGGGCGTGTCAAGTCCGGTTGCAGCTGTCGATGTTGTTCGAGCCGATGACAACGCGCGCGAACTTCTGCGCGGCGTAGTTCATCTCGTTGGTGCTCTTCGAACAACTGAAGAGCCCGAACGACGTGGGGCCGGCCCGTTCGACCGACTGCCTCAGCCCCGCCGCGGCCCGATCGAGCGCCTCGTCCCAGGTCGCGGGCCGAAGCGCCGCGCCCTTGGCATCACGCACCATCGGCTGCGTCAAACGTGCGAGTTTGCGCATATATCGAGTGAAATGTAGCACACAGGGCTTCACGCGATCTGGTGATCTCGTGATCTCGTGATCTGGTGATCTTGTCGTGGCGGCGCTGGTCGCGCCGCCCTATCTCTCTCCAATCTTTCGATCTGCCTGTGTCAGCACCAGCGTTGCCCCTTCCCAGCGAGCGGAGCGAGCCCCAACGAGCCGCGCAGCGGCGAGGCCCAACGCCGGCAGAGCCGGCGGCCCAACGCGGGCCGACAGGCCCGCGGCCTCCCAGCGAGCGCAGCGAGTCCCAACGAGCCACGCAGCGGCGAGGCCCAACGCCGGCAGAGCCGGCGGCCCAACGCGGGCCGACAGGCCCGCGGCCTCCCAGCGAGCGCAGCGAGTCCCAACGAGCCGCGCAGCGGCGAGGCCCAACGCCGGCGGAGCCGGCGGCCCAACGCGGGCCGACAGGCCCGCGGCCTCCCAGCGAGCGCAGCGAGTCCCAGCGAGCCGCGCAGCGGCGAGGCCCAACGCCGGCAGAGCCGGCGGCCCAACGCGGGCCGACAGGCCCGCGGCCTCCCAGCTCGCGGAGCGAGTCCCAACGAGCCGCGAAGCGGCGAGGCCCAACGCCGGCGGAGCCGGCGGCCCAACGCGGGCCGACAGGCCCGCGGCCTCCCAGCGAGCGGAGCGAGTCCCAGCGAGCCGCGAAGCGGCGAGGCCCAACGCCGGCAGAGCCGGCGGCCCAACGCGGGCCGACAGGCCCGCGGCCTCCCAGCGAGCGGAGCGAGTCCCAGCGAGCCGCGCAGCGGCGAGACCCAACGCCGGCAGAGCCGGCGGCCCAACGCGGGCCGACAGGCCCGCGGCCTCCCAGCGAGGCCGCAGGCCGAGTCCTACCCCGTCCAGCGCTCTAGCGGAATCGACAACAGGATGTAGCGCTTGCGCAGCTCGACCACGCGGGCCGGCAGTTCCTTCGTGCCGAACTCCCCGGCCCGGCACCTGTCGCGCAGCGCGCGGATCTCGACGCGGTAGAGGTCGTTGATCTGCGCGCGCAGCAGGGCTGGCGGCGTGGAGGGCCGGGGCACGAGGCCGTGCCTGGCGAGTTCGTCGAGGACCTCGGCGCGGTAGCTGTAGGTCATCGTCCGGTCCCCGGTGGGCGGCACTCGGGGCCGTCGAGGATGTGCCGGATCCGCTCTGCGCGGGCGGGCGACACCCGCCCGAGCGCCTCGCGGTAGGCCATGCAGCCCTCCGCGTAGCGGTCCACCTCGAACCACAGCTCGCCCTCGAGCTCGTCGATGGGCAGCGGCCAGAACGCCGGCGTGCCCAGCGCCTCGAGACGCAGGGCGATGCCGCGCGCGTGGGCGAGGTACAGGGCCATCTCGGGCCGCTCGTCCTGCGCGGCCGCCACGGCGGCGGTCACCGCCGCCCGCGCGTACTCCCCCGCGAGGCCGGCCTCGACCCTGGCGAGCCGCTCCAGATCATCGCGCACGCCGACGAGCGACTCCGGCGCCCCGCCCCGCGCCGCGGCCAGCCGCGCGCCGCGCCACGCGCGCACGGTCCAGTACGCCAGCTCCACGTCGGCACACGCGCCGCGCACCGCCGGAGGCGGGAGGTCCAGCGCCGCGCCGCCGTCTGGCTGCCCCTCGCCGGTGACGGCGAGCGGCCCCATGTCGCGCGCCCGCTCCACTGCCGCCGCGTACCCCGCGCGCACCTCCGGCGGGCATGGGGGCGGCTGGACGATCACGCTGAGGACGAGGGCGGCGAGGGGCACCGGCCCATCCTAGCGGAGGCGCCCCGCCCGGCGCCACGCGGGCGCCGCGCCGCGCAACCCGCCGCCGTCGCGACGGCCGCATCCGCTGCGCCGGCAGGGCCGCCAAGGCCTCATCCCCGCGCCGCCGGCGCCGATTACGTGGACAACGGAGGCGTGCGCCTCCCGCCTGCCGTCCTGGTCCCCACCGGCCGGTCGTTCCCGGAGGTCCGACCATGTCTGCCCGCCTCACGTTCGGCGCCCGTATCCGCGCCGGCGTCATCACGCTCGTCGTCCTCATCGCCCTCATTGCCGCCGGCGCCGCCTGGACCACCGCCCTCATCGACGGACGCCAGCGCGACACGCTGACCGCCGCCGTCCGGATGCAGTCGGCCTCGCGCCTGCAGGCCATCAACGCGCAGCTCCAGACGGCCGAGAAGGCCCTCATCCTCGCCGGGTCGACCGGGCACCAGGAAGACCTCGAGCGGTGGCACGCGACCGTCCGCGAGGACCTCGCGGCCGCCAACGCCGAACTCGACCGGCTGGCGCCCCTCGTGACCACCGCCGACGAGCGCGCCGACGTCGAGGCACTGCGCGACGGCGTCAAGGCCTGGAGCGAGGGCTGCGCGGCGTGCCACGCCGAGACCGCCGACCTCTCGGATACGGCGACGATGGCGCGGCTGTCGGACGAGACCCGGGAACTCACGGCGCGCAACCACGAACGCGCCGGCCGCCTCGAGGCACGCCAGGTCGCCACCTTCGAGGCCCAGGCCGCCGGGGCCACCACGGCCACGCGCGAGGCGCGCTGGGCCCTCGGGGTGGCGTTGATCGTGGCGCTCGCGCTCGGGCTGCTGATCCTCGCCACCACCGCGCGGGCCACCGCCCAGCTCCGGAACACCGCCGCCCGGCTCCGCCAGGGCGCGTCGGCGCTGCTCGGCGTCGCCGACACCGCGGCCACCACCTCGCGCCGCCTCGCCGAGGCGTCGGAGGGCGAGCTCGCCTCGCTCGACCAGGCCGCGCAGTCGATGGGCGCCATGGCGGAAGGCGGCCGGGCCACCGCGACGCGACTGGAGGACGCGACGGGGCTGCTCGGCGACACGACCGCGCAGGTGGAGCGCTCCAACCAGGACCTGCGGGGCCTCGAGGCGTCCATGCAGGGCATCGCCGACGCGTCGAACCGCGTCACGGGCATCCTGAAGCGGATCGACGACCTGGCCTTCCAGACGAACCTGCTCGCGCTGAACGCCGCGGTCGAGGCGGCGCGCGTCGGCGAGGCGGGGGCGGGCTTCGCGGTGGTGGCCGACGAGGTGCGGAACCTCGCCCAGCGCTCGGCCGACGCCGCGCGCGACACGGGGGCCCTCATCGACCAGTCGCTCGAGACATCGGCCGACGGGCGCGAGCGCACCGACGCGCTCGGGGCGTCGATGGCGGCGGTCACGGGCAGCGTTGCCGCCATTCACGCCATCGTCGTCGCGGTGGCCGAGGCGAGCCGGGCCCAGCGGGCCGAGGCCGACCAGGTCATGGCCATCATGGGGCAGCTCCAGGAGGCCACCTCGCGCACGGCGGCCATGGCGACCGACACGCGGACGGCGTCGGATGCCCTCCAGGGCCAGGCCTCGGCCGTGACGGCCATCGTCGAGACCCTCGAGGACCTCGTCGGCCACGGGACGTCCCGGCCCGGGGAGGCGGCGCCGCCCGCCAGACAGCGGCGCCTCAGGAACGCCGCCTAGTGCGTCACTGGGCGTGGATGCGGTACTCCCGCGGCGGCTCGGCGCCGAGAAGGTACTTGACGAAGTAGTCCCAGCGCCGCCGGACCATGTAGGGCTCGTTGCCGAAGCCGTGCGACCGGTTCGGGAACATGATCAGGTCGAAGTCCTTGTTCGCCTTGATGAGCGCGTCGACGACGAGGAGCGTGCTGTTCGGCGGCACGTTCGTGTCCATCGTCCCGTGGGCGATGAGGAGCTTGCCCTTGAGGTCCTTGGCGTGGTTCTGGTTGGCCTGGTCGTCGTAGTTCGACGTGCCGTCCGGGCCCTTCTTCAGGAGCCCCTGCCACTTCTCGCCCCAGTCGTCCTCGTAGATGCGGTTGTCGTGGTTGCCCGCTTGCGACACGCCGACCTTGAAGAAGTCGGGGTAGCGGAACATCGCGCCGGCGGTGGCGAACCCGCCGCCCGAGTGCCCGTAGATGCCGGCGCGATCGATGTCGATCCACGGGTAGCGCGACGCCAGGTCCTTCATGCCGGCCACCTGGTCGGGCAGGGTGTTGTCGCCCATGTCGCCGTAGTACGCCTCGTGGAAGGCGCGTGACCGCCACGGGGTGCCCATGCCGTCGATCTCGACGACGATGAAGCCGAGCTCGGCGATCGACTGGGCGTCGCCGCGCGAGGCCTGGAACGAGCGGCTGCCCACACTGCCGGTCTGGGGCCCCGGGTAGATGTGGTTGATGATCGGGTACCGCTTCATCGGGTCGAAGTCGGTCGGCCGGTACATGAGGCCGTACAGATCGGTCCGGCCGTCGCGGGCCTTCACCGTGATCGGGATCGGCGGCATCCAGCCGGCCTCGACGAGCTTCGAGATGTCGGCGCGCTCGAGGTCGAGCACCACCGTGCCGTCGCGGTCGCGCAGCACGGCGACCGGCGGCGTATCGGGCGTCGAGTAGACATCGACGAAGTACTTGCCCGACGGCGAGCGGCTGATCGTGTGATCCGCGTTCTCGGGCGTCAGGAGCGTCTGCCCTTTCCCGTCGAAGCCGATCTTGTAGTAGTGGCGGAAGTACGGGTCGCGGCCGGGTTCCTTGCCGACGCCGACGAAGAAGATCTCGCGCGCGTCCTGGTCGACCTCGAGCACCTGCGCGACGTTGCCCTCCCCGGTGGTGATGCGGTTCTTCTGGGCGCCCGTCGCCGCGTCGTTGAGGTACAGGCCGCCCCAGTTGTCGCGCTTCGAGAACCAGATGACCTCCTTCGACTTCGGCAGGTAGTGCCAGTTGACGGTGCCCTGCCCCGACTCGAAGAACGACTCGACGCGCTCGCTGAGGACGTTGCGGACCGCGCCGGTCGCCGCGTCGGCGACGCGCAGGTCCTCGCGGCGGTGGTCGCGCGAGGTCGACACGAACGCCAGCTCCTTCGAGTCGGGACTCCACTCGACGTCCGCCCATTCCCCGCCGCAGACGACGTGGTCGCAGATCGTCGAGCGATGCGGGTCCGGCGGCAGGTCCACCTTCGTCACCTTGACCGGGTCGACGTCGATGATGACGCGCTCGATCATGAAGATCTTGTCGTCGCCCGGCATCGGGTACTTGAGCGTGGTCAGCGTCGGGTGGCCCGCGACGGTGTTGACCAGGTACATCTCGCCGACCCCGCGCGCGTCGTGGCGGAACGTGGCGATGCGCTTCGAGTCGGGCGACCAGACGACGACGGGCGTGTCGCTGTGGACCCAGCCGGCGTCGTTCCTGGCGTAGGCCTGGCCCTCGGTGCCGTCGGTCGTGAGCTGGGTCTCCGTGCCGCTCGCGACGTCGCGCACCCACAGGTTGAACTCCCGGACGAACGCCGCGCGCGTGCCGTCGGGCGAGAGCACCTCGGTGGGCGCGGGCGCGCCCGGCCCCGGCCGCGGCTTCGCCTCGCCGATGTCGGTGCAGGCCGCGCCGTCGACGCCGCAGCGCCACTGGCGGCCCTTCGCCGCCGCCTCGATCGACCTGCCGTCGGCGGTGAAGTCGAAGGCCTGGAACGGCAGGGTGAGCTCCCCGTAGGTCTCGCCCGTCGCGGTCGAGAGCGCCGCGGCCACCTTCGCGTGGTCGAACGCACGCGCCTTCGACGCGGTGGCCGGGTTCACCAGGACGAACTCGGCGCCCCCCGGCACGGTGTTCCGGTACCAGAACCGGTCGTCGTCCAGCCACGTGGGCCGCACGCTGGCGTGGAACACCAGCGGCGCGGTGTTGTAACCCATCCAGCGCTCGGCGCGCGCGTAGTCGTCCGACGTCAGGGCGGCGGGCGCCGCCTGGCGGGCGGCGAGCGGGACGGCGGCGGTCAGGGCAAGGACGGCGGCAGCGGCGAACCGGCGCGCGGGGGCGAGGCGGCGGGCGGGGATCGGCATGATCAGGGAACCTCCGGCGGAGTCCCCGACACTCTACCAAAATGGCGGCCGGCCGCAGAAAAGGGGGCAGCCCCCTCTTCCCCCTCCCGAGAGTGGGGGAACAGGGGGCTGCCCCCTTGCGTCCGCGTCCTCGATCGGCGGCGGTCTACTGCCGGCTGGCCCGCGCCTCCGCCATCGCCTTCTTCAGCGCCCCGACGGTGGCGTCGGTGCGGAACTCGACCATCCGCTTGCCGTTGGCAATCGTCTTCTCGATGGGCGCGAGCGGCACGCCGTTGATGGCGAACTTGCCGGCCTTGACGCGCTCCGGCATGCGGATGCCGTCGGTCGTGACGGTCGCGATGATCGCGGAGATGTAGTAGTCGTCGTGGTAGCCCTCGAGCGTCTCGTGGATCCCGAGGACCTCCTGCTCGAAGTGCTCGACGTCCCCGTAGTTGTAGTACTCCGGCACGAAGTAGGCGATGGCTCCCTGCCCCTTCCACCCGGCGTTGAGCGCCTCGGCCACTTCCTTCATCGGCGTGAGGTTGCCGCCGCTGTCGCCGAGGTAGACGACGTCGGTGAAGCCCTGCGAACGGAGGCTCTCGCCGATGTCGGCGAGCACGGCCTTGTAGGTGTCGCGCGACAGGAAGATCGTGCCGGGCGAGAGGTTCTCGCGCTTCGGGTTGCCGGGCTCGAGGGTGACGATGGGCGCGACGAGCGCGTTGCCGAGGCGGCGGGCGATGGACTCGCCAGTGGCCTTGAGGACGTTGTTGTGCTTGCCCGTGGTCAGGTAGGGGCCGTTCTCCTCGATGCCGCCGGTCAGCACCAGCGCCGTCGTCTTGCCCGCCTTGATGAGGTCACGCACCTCCAGCATCGTCAGGTCCTCGATCCAGACGCTGTCGTGCATGTCGATGGGCCTGGGCATGTCGCGGACGTCGACACGCGGCGCCTGGTTGACCGACGCCACGCGCTGCCCGCCCGCCGCGCCCCCCTGCCCCGCCTGCGGAGCCGCCGCCACCGCGACCACCGCCGCCGCCACCATCCCGAACGCCATCCAGCTCTTCGCCATGTGTCCTCCTGCCCGTGGGCCGCCCAATTGTAGGGCACGGATGGGCTGCAGATGGGACACAGATGCACCGATGGACACAGATGCACGGATGGAATCCGAGGCACCTCGGGAACGGGAGGAGCCGAGGAAGCGGGGCACCCGGGAGCCCAGGGCCTCCAGATGTAAACGATTGTACCGGTTGGGCGAACGCCGTCAGGACGGGTCGAGATGGGCTCCCCAATCAGCTCCGTTTCACCTACAATGGCGTGCGTACGGTGGCTGGGCGCGACACTTTCGCGGCCCGGGGCCACCGGCGGCTCTTAAGGAGGACGACTTCCATGCGACGACAGATGGACGTCAGGCGCCACGCCGGCAGCCTGGCACTGGCAGCGGCCGCGACCGCGTTTCTCGTGTCGGCGGCCCTCAGCGCCCAGGGCGGTGGCCAGGGCGGGCCTCCCACACCAGCAGAGCCCCTCGTTCCGGTAACGGCCAGCTCCGTGGTCCGTTTCCCCGACCGGTACGAAGGCAAGCCTGTCACCCTGACCGCCACGGTGGAGACGTCGCTCTCGCCGATGATGTTCACGGTGGATCAGGACAAGACGAAGGCCACGGGTGAGGAAGTCCTGGTGCTCGCGCGCAACATGAACGCGCCGATCAAGCCGAACGAGTACGTCACGGTGATCGGCCAGCTCATGAAGTACGACGCCGAGGCGATCGCCAAGCAGGGCAACGGGATCTTCAAGCCGGACCTGCCGGCCGACATGGCCGCGAAGTACGCGGGCAAGCCCGTCGTGCTGGCGACCTCGGTCGTCCAGGCGGGCAACGACCTCGCCATGCGCCTCCCGCCGCCGATGGTGCCGGGTGAGCAGGCCGTGGCCGACGGCATGAAGAAGGTCGGCCCGGCCAACGCGGCGATCCGCAAGGCCATCGAGGGCTCGGACGCCAAGATCCTGCGCGAGAACACGATGATCCTGAAGGCGACCTTCAAGACCACCGAGGACTTCTTCAAGGATCACAAGGTGGACGCCGCCCGGAACATCGCGAAGGACGCCTACAAGCTGGTCGAGACCATCGAGAAGGCCGGCTCCGACGGCAAGTGGGACGTCGTCAAGGCCGAGGCCGGCAACCTCGGCAAGATGTGCGGCAGCTGCCACGGCACCTACCGCGAGCGGTACGACGACGGCAGCTTCCGGGCCAAGCTGCCGGGCTAGCCCCGGACGAGAAGCACGAGACGCCAGCGGGCGGCTCCCGAGCAGGGGGCCGCCCGTTTTGCTTTGTACGGGGGAGGTTCGTCGGGTTCGTCGGGTTCGTCGGGTTCGTCGGGTTCGTCAGGTTCGTCGGGTTCGTCGGGTTCGTCAGGTTCGTCGGGTTCGTCGGGTTCGTCAGGTTCGTCGGGTTCGTCGGGTTCGTCAGGTTCGTCGGGTTCGCCGCCGTGCCGCGCCCTGACGCCGCACCTCCTGGCACCCTTGGCACCCTTGGCACCCGTGGCACCCTGGCGGCGCACCCTTGGCACCCCAGGCACCTCTGGCACCCCTGGCACCCTGGCGGCGCACCCCTGGCACCCTGGCGGCGCACCCCTGGCACCCCAGGCACCCTTGGCACCCCTGGCACCCTGTTTTTACGCTATCCTGTCCCGCCAAACCCAATTCCGCCGGGCGGCCGGAGCCCCCGGTTGTCGCCCCGAGAGGACGAGACCGCCATGAAGAAGACCCTGTTCGTGATCGGCGCCCTGGTGTTCGCCGCCGGGCTCGCGGCCAGCGCCCAGCAGCAGCGGCGCGAGCCCGACCCCCGTTCGATGGGCGGCGGCGACTGCCGCGACAACCCGTACAACTGCAGGGACGCCGCGAATCCGCTGCCCGCGCCCGACACCGTCTGGCTCGAGGAGATGACCTGGATGGACGTGCGCGACGCGATGAAGGCGGGCAAGACGACCGTCATCATCCCGACCGGCGGCTTCGAGCCGAACGGCCCGTGGCTCGCGCTCGGCAAGCACAACTACGTGCTGCAGGCCAACTGCGACGCCATCGCCCGCAAGCTCGGCAACGCGCTCTGCGCCCCGACCATCAAGCACGTCCCGGAGGGCGACATCGACCCGCCGACCGGCCACATGACCTCGCCCGGCACGATCTCGCTCCGCGAGGACACGTTCCGCGCGCTGCTCACCGACACGGCGTCGAGCCTCAAGCAGCACGGCTTCACGAACATCATCTTCATCGGCGACAGCGGCGGCAACCAGGCCGGCCAGCGCGCCGTCGCCGAGGCGCTGAACGCGAAGTTCGGGCCCGGCGTGACGGTGGCCCACGTGCAGGAGTACTACGACTACGCGGGCGTGACCAAGGCCATGGCCGACGCGGGCGTCGTCAAGGAGGGCGAGAGCGATCACATGCACGACGACGTGATCATCACGCTCAACATGTTCGCGACCGACCCGGACTCGGTGCGCTACGACGCGCGGGTCAAGGCCGGCAAGGCGACGATCAACGGCGTCTCCATTGCCGACAAGGCCAAGAACGCCGAGATGGCGAAGAAGATCGTCGAGTTCCGCGCCAACCACACGGCCGAGGCCATCAAGAAGGCCATCGCCAACAAGGGCACGCTGCCGGCGCCGCCGCGCCGCCAGCCGGGACAGTAGCCGGACGGAATCCAGAATCCAGAATCCAGAATCTAGAATCTAGAATCAACAACGCACACGAACGCAGAACGGGCGGCCCGGAGGACTCCTCCGGGCCGCCCGTCGTCGTGTACGGGGCCGCCGCCCGCCTCGCCCGCCGCGGCCCGGCATGAGGGAATTTCCGGCCGGAGGCCGTCAGGGAGCCTGACACGAAGGCCCCAGTGCGCACATCCCAGCCTTCGAGGAGAACCGCATGCGACACTCGCTGCTGATTGGCCTGCTGATCGCCGCCTCCAGCGCAGCCCTGCTCCAGGGCCAGTCCCCTGCCTACACCTTCGTCGACCTCGGGCTGCCCGGCACCGCCACGGTGGCGTTCGCCCAAGGGGTGAACAACGCGAACCAGGTGGTCGTGACGACCGTCGGCTCCGCCTGGCGCTGGGAGGCCGGCGCCTACACGGACCTCGGCGTCAGCACCCTCGTGGTTACCGACGCGTTCATCGCCGAGGACGGCACGGCGCTGGCCCGATGGCCGGATCACCCGGCCGCTGACCGCCACGGCCGGGCGCTACTCCTGGATACCCGTCGTCGGCTCCGCCGGGCACTTCGTGGCGCTCGAGTCCATGAGCGCGCCAGCCGGGGTGGACGAGCCGAGGCGCGACTGGCCGTACTTCGGGACCGCTGACGGGACGCTGAGCCCCATCCCGGTCCCCGCCGGCACCTGGGCGGTGAACGCCGGCGACATCAACGCGAGCGGCCAGCTCGTCGGCGGACTCATCGACCAGCGCTTCGGGCGCCAGCCCTTCCTCTACCAGGACGGCCGGGTCGTCCTCCTGAAGGACGCCGTCACGCTGCCCTCCGGCTGGACCCTGACGGAGGCGACGGCCATCAACGACGCGGGCGTGATCGTCGGCTACGGGGTCAATCAGAGCGTCGCGAACCGCTCCCGCCCGTTCATGCTCGTGCCCGCCGGGAGCCCCGCGCCGACGCCGACACCCGGGACGGTGCCGGCACCGCCGACCGGCCTGACCTTCTCGCTCGCCAATGGTGTCGTCACCGTCTCGTGGACCGCCTCGACGGGCGCCACCGAGTACGTCGTCGAGGCGGGGGCCGCCAGCGGGGGCTCGGACCTCTTCAACGGGTCGGTCGGGGCGGGCACGAGCGTCAGCTCGCCGCTCGGGCCAGGCACCTACTACGTCCGCGTCCGCGCCAGGAACGCCGCGGGCACGAGCGCGCCCTCGAACGAGATCGCCATCACGGTGCCCTGACGGCCCTCCACCCGCGCGGGGCGCCACCCGCGTCCCCCCGAAACGACACACGGGCGGCCCGGAGGATTCCTCCGGGCCGCCCGTGTGCCGTTTCTTGATTCTTGATTCTTGATTCTTACTTACTCACCGTCAGTACCGGTAGTAGTCCGGCTTGTACGGCCCCTCGACCGGCACGCCGATGTAGTCGGCCTGCTCCTGCGTCAGGGTGGTCAGCTTCACGCCGAGGTGCGCCAGGTGCAGGCGCGCGACCTCCTCGTCGAGGCGCTTCGGGAGCATGATCACGGTCTTGCCGATCTTCTCCGCGTTCTCCTGGAGCTCCATCTGCGCGAGCACCTGGTTGGTGAACGACGCCGACATCACGAAGCTCGGGTGGCCGGTCGCGCAGCCGAGGTTCAGCAGCCGGCCCTCCGCCAGGATGAGCACCGAGTGGCCGTCCGGGAACACCCACTCGTCGTACTGCGGCTTGATGTTGACCCGCTGGATGCCCTTGATCTTCTTCAGGCCGGCCATGTCGATCTCGTTGTCGAAGTGGCCGATGTTGCCGACGATGGCCTTGTCCTTCATCTTCGCCATGTGCTCGGCGGTGATGATGTTGAAGTTGCCGGTCGTCGTGACGAAGATGTCGGCCTTCGAGACGACGTCGTCCATCGTCGCGACCTCGAAGCCCTCCATCGCCGCCTGCAGCGCGCAGATCGGGTCGATCTCGGTGACGACGACGCGGCAGCCCTGGCCCTTGAGCGACTGGGCGCAGCCCTTGCCGACCTCACCGTAGCCGAAGACCACGGCCATCTTGCCGCCGAGCATCACGTCGGTGGCCCGGGCGAGGCCGTCCGGCAGCGAGTGGCGGCAGCCGTAGATGTTGTCGAACTTGCTCTTGGTGACCGAGTCGTTCACGTTGATGGCCGGGAACAGCAGGGTCCCCTTCTTCGCCATCTCGTAGAGCCGGTGCACGCCCGTCGTCGTCTCCTCGGAGACGCCGCGGATGCCCTTGGCGATCTTCGACCACGCGCCCGGGGCCTTCTTGAGCTCCTCGCGCAGCGTCGCGAGGATGACGCCGAACTCCTCGGGGTCCTTCTCCGCGTTGAACTCCGGGATCTTGCCGGCGGTCTCGTACTCGAGGGCCTTGTGGATGAACAGCGTCGCGTCACCACCGTCGTCGACGATGAGCGTCGGGCCGCTGCCGTCCGGCCACATCAGCGACTCCTTCGTGCACCACCAGTACTCCTCGAGCGTCTCGCCCTTCCACGCGAAGACCGGGATGCCCTTCGGGTCCTGCGGCGTCCCGCCCGTCTCCGGCCGGCCGACGACGACGGCGGCCGCGGCGTGGTCCTGGGTCGAGAAGATGTTGCACGACACCCAGCGCACGTCGGCCCCGAGCTCCGCGAGCGTCTCGATGAGGACCGCCGTCTGGATGGTCATGTGGAGGCTGCCCATCACGCGGGCGCCGGCCAGCGGCTTCTTCGCGGCGTAGCGCTCGCGCACGGCCATCAGGCCGGGCATCTCGTGCTCCGCGAGGCGAATCTCCTTGCGGCCCCACTCGGCCAGCGAGAGATCCGCAACCTTGAACGGCTCGCGGCCGGCCTGCTTCGCCGCCTCGAACGCGTGGACGTCCTTCACTGCAGTTGCCATGTCTGTCTCCTTCTACTTCCTTCGATGTCGTGCGTGGTCCAACTCTGACGGGCCGCGGCCGGCCCGTTACCGCCTGCGTGCCGTCGCCGCGAACAGCGCCGGCCCTTTCGTGTCGGGCTCGACCGGCAGCGGCCGGATCGTGACGCCCGTGAATCCCGCCGCCGTGAGCAGCCGCGTGAGCTCGCGCCCCTCGAAGCCCAGCCACACGTGGCCCATCTGCTGCTGGTACTCCGCGCGGTCGTGCGGCAGCATGTCCACCACCAGCACCCGGCCGCCCGGCTTCAGCACCCGCGCCGTCTCGACGAGCGCGCGGCCCGGATCCGGCACGTGGTGCAGCACCAGGGCGATCAGCGCGGCGTCGAGTTCGGCCCCGCCGATCGGCAGCGCCGTCAGGTTCCCCCGGCGGATGTCCACCCCGGCCAGCCCCTCCAGGCGGCGCCGGGCCGCCTGCAGCATGTCGGCCGAGTCATCCACCGCGACGACCCGGGCGACGTGCGGCGCGACGAGCGCCGCCAGTTCACCGGTGCCGCACCCGAGGTCGCCCACCACCAGCAACGGGTCCAGCAGCCCCAGCAGCGCGTGGAGGTGGAAGGTGTGGCCGAAGAGGTCGCTCCGGAGCCGGTCCCACTGCCCCGAGGCCGACGAGAAGAACTCGGCCGACTTCGTCCGGCGCCGGTCGAGCACGCTCGCCAGCCGCCGCGCGTCCTGCTCCGCGCCGGCGGTGCCGGCCACCTGCTCCCGGATGAGGGGCCACAGCCGCTGCGCGCCCTCGTCCATCTCGTCGAGCACCATCCGGTAGTACCGGCTGGTGCCGTCCCGCCGCGAGCCCACCCAGCCCCCGTCGGCCAGCGTCTTGAGGTGCCGGCTCACCGTCGACTGCGGCAGCTGCAGCACGCCGCAGAGCTCGGTGACCGTCAGCTCGTGGCCCTCGAGGGTGAGGAGCATGCGGCAGCGGATGGAGTCGGCGAGCGCCGCCATGTGGTCGAGAATCGACCCGGTGGCGTCGGGCGCCGTCGCGAGGAGACCGACCTTATCCATCCGCATATCCGGATGAAAGAGTAATACGAGACTTCCCCCCGGGTCAAGCCCGTCGAATCGCCCGATTTGCCTGTATTCTTGGACCATGCTGCGCCCGGCCCGGATCCTGATCCCGATCGTCACGGCCGGGCTGGCCACGCTCGTGAGCGTGCTGCTGCTGCCGATCACCGACCGGGCCTGGGGGCCGCTGATGGCGCCGGCGCTGGCCGTCGCCACCTGGAACGGGGGCTGGGCGGCGGGCCTCTTCACGGAAGTGCTCGGGGTGGCGGGCCGGGTGACGTTCGTGGAGCCCCCGCCGTGGGAGCGGCCGTTCTGGTCGGCGGGCTTCGTCGCGCTCCATGCGGCGGTGACGTTCTTCGCCCACCAGAGCCGCCGGTCGCGCGACGAGCGCGAGCAGTCGCGGCGGGTCTCGCTGGAGCAGGCCGACCGCGCGCAGCGGGCGGTCGCGGCCCGTCGGGCCGCCTTCCTGGCGCACGCGAGCGAGGTGCTGGCGAGCTCGCCCGACTACGAGACGACGCTGGCGGCGGTGGCCAACCTGGCGGTGCCGCAGATCGCGGACCTGTGCGTCGTGGACATGCTCGAGGACAGCGGCGAGTTCAAGGCCCTGGCGGTGGCGCACGTGGACCCGGAGAAGGCGCAGCTCGTGCGGGAGCTGCGGCAGATTCACCCCCTCTCCCCCGATGCGCCGTACGGCCCGCCGCGCGTGCTGCGCACGGGGCGCTCGATGGTCTACACGGAGATCGACCAGGCCCACGTGCCGGAGATGGAGATCGCGCCATCGGAGGTCCGGGTCGCCACGGCGCTCGGCATCCGCTCGACGATGGTGGTGCCGCTCGTGATCGGCGGCCGCCGCTTCGGGGTGATCTCCTTCGCCACGACCGACTCGGGCCGCCGCTTCGTCGCCCCCGACCTGCTGTTCGCGGAAGACCTGGCCCGCCGCGCCGCGATCGCGATCGACGCCACGCGGCCGTAACCGGCCGCGGCCTCCCGGCCGCGTTGGGACTCGGCCTGCGGCCTCACTAGGACTCGCCTTCGGCTCGCCAGGACTCGCTTCGCTCGCTGGGACTCGGCCTGCGGCCTCACTAGGACTCGCCTTCGGCTCGCTAGGACTCGCTGCGCTCGCTGGGACTCGGCCCGCGGCCTCACTGGGACTCGCCTTCGGCTCGCTAGGACTCGCTACGCTCGCTGGGACTCAGCCTGCGGCCTCACTGGGACTCGCCTTCGGCTCGCTAGGACTCGCTGCGCTCGCTGGGAATGGACGGCGGGTTGCAGGATCCAGGAGGGCCGCCAATGTCGCTTCCCCACCAGAAACTCGTCGCCTGGCAGCGCGCTGACGAACTCGTGATTGAGATCCATCGGCTTACGCACCAACGACTTCCGGCTCTCGAGCAGCGCGAACTCGGCTCTCAGCTGCGCCGGGCGGCCTTCTCGGTCGCCGCCAACATCGTGGAAGGAACTGTGCGCTGGACCAGCCGCGATGCTCTCAGGTTCTTCAACATCGCGTCCGCAAGCCTCGCGGAACTCGGCTACGGCCTCCACGTGGCGCACCGGCTGGGCTACATCGATCTGCCCGACCTGCACGCTTTCGAAGCCAAGGTACGCATGGTGAGCGCCCCGTTGCACGGCTTGATTCGCCGCTACCGTTCGGGACGAGTCTTGACAGGCCTGACGATTGCACTGCTCGCAGGAACTGCGCACTCCCTGCTCTCCTAGCGAGGCCGCGAAGCGGCCGAGTCCTAGCGAGCCGAAGGCGAGTCCCAGCGAGCGAAGCGAGTCCCGGCGGGCGAAGCGAGTCCCAGCGAGGCCGCCGGCCGAGTCCCAGCGACCGCAGGGAGTCCCGCGTCCCCTACCCCTCCA
Organism: Vicinamibacterales bacterium; assembly: GCA_050250645.1. Classification (GTDB taxonomy): domain Bacteria; phylum Acidobacteriota; class Vicinamibacteria; order Vicinamibacterales; family UBA2999; genus JBFWVR01. Next base: position 2,104 of record JBFWOG010000043.1, on the reverse strand, counting down.
GCTCCGCCTCGAGCCGCGTGACCAGGCTGTCGAGCTGTTCCACCACCGCGCGGACGGTGTCGGGCTGGCTCAGGTCCACGCCGGCGCGGGCGAGGAGCCGCATGGGGTGGTCGCTGCCGCCGGCGCGCAGCAGGTCCAGGTAGCGGCCGACCGCGTCGGCCCGCGCCGCCGGGTCGGTGCCGCCGATGTCGCGCATCAGCCGGGCGGTCGACGCGAAGCAGGTCGCGTACTGGTAGACGTAGTACGGCGACTGGAAGAAGTGCGGGATGCGCGCCCACGTCAGGCGCGCCCGCGGGTCGGCCGCGAGCGCGTCGCCCCAGTACTCGCCGAGCAGCCCCTCGTAGATCGCGCACAGCGCGTCGGCGGTCACCGGCTCGTCGCGCTCGACCAGCCGGTGCGCGGCCAGCTCGAAGTCGGCGAAGAGCACCTGGTTGTAGAAGGTGCCCACGATGCCGTCGATGGCGTGCTGCAGCAGGACGATGCGCTCGTCGCGCGTGGTGGCGCGCGCCAGCATCCGGTCGAGCAGCAGCGCCTCGCTGAGCGTCGACGGCACCTCGGCGACGAAGATCGTGTAGCCCGCGTAGACGAACGGCTGGGTCTCGTGCGACAGCAGGGTGTGGATCGAGTGGCCCATCTCGTGGGCCAGCGTGAACACCGCGTCCAGCGTGTCGTTGTAGTTCATCAGCATGTACGGGTGCGCGCCGTACACCGGGGCCGAGTACGCCCCGCTCCGCTTGCCCTGGTTCTCGTAGACGTCGATCCACCGCCCCTCGAACGCCTCGCGCACGCGCCGCTGGTAGTCGGTGCCGAGCGGCGCCACCGACTCGACGATCCCGTCGAGCACCTCGTCGTACGGGTAGCGCACGTCCACGTCCACGAGGGGCACGAACGCGTCGAAGACGTGGTACGCGTCGAGCCCCAGCACGCGCTTCCGCAGCTTGTGGTACCGCTGGAACGGCCCGACCCCCGCCTTCGTCTCCCGGATCAGGTTCTCGACCACCGCCGTCGGGATGTCGTTGCCGAAGAGCGCGGCGTCGAGCGTCGAGGTGAACCCGCGGGCCCGCGCCTCGAACCACTCGCGCTGCATCACGCCGTTGTACAGCGCCGCGTAGGTGTTCACCGTCGAGCCGTAGGCGTCGTAGAACGCCTCGTAGGCGGTCCGCCGGTCCGCCTGCTGCCGGCACGTCGCCAGCAGCTTCCGGTACTGGCCGTAGCTCACCTGCACCGACTCGCCGCTCGAGAGCGTGATCGTCGGGAAGCGGGCGTCGGCGGTCGACAGCGCCGCGTACGACTCGGTCGGCGCGTTGCCCACCCGGCTCGCCAGCGACAACAGGCGCTCACCCGCCTCGTCGAGCACGTGGGCCTGCTGCCGGAAGAGGTCCTCGATCGCGAAGCGGTACAGGGCGAGATCCGGCGACGCCCCCATCCAGCCGCGCACGGTGTCGATCGGCACCCGCAGCAGCTCGGGATTGAACCAGGAGGTCGCCTGCCGCCACCGCGCCAGCAGCAGCAGCACCTTCTGCCGGCGACCGGCCACCTCGTTGTTGCGCTGGTCCTCGTCGTGCTGGAGCGACGCGTAGTACCACACGCGGTACGCGAGCTGCCCCAGCGAGTCCTGCGCCCGCATCGCCGCCAGCAGCGTTTCCGGGCCCCGCGCCAGCGTGCCCTCGAACGCCTTGAAGTCCGCGATCGCCTGCTCGAGCTCGGCGAAGCCGGCCTCCCACGCCGCCCAGCCGGCGAAGATGGCGCTCAGGTCCCAGGTGTGGCGGGGGTCGACGGCTTCGCGGGGCGGGACGACAGTGGACGCGGCAACGGCAGGAGGCGGCATGTCTCGTTATTGTAGGAGTGCCCATCTGCCGGTGCCAAGCCCCGCACGGGTGACACGAAGCGCAGGGAGCCGACAGGACGGACACCATGTCCGAGGCGGTCGCGTTTTCCGGACGGTCACACGTGCCTGCTAGAGAGCTGATCACGTAGATCGGCCACTGGCGGGCCGGGGGATCGACGCCGCGATCGGGCTGTGATCTGATGGGCACATGCCCACTCCGATTCGCTGGTCGTGTCCGACGGTGCTCGATGCGGAGGAGCAGGCGCTGGCAGCCGC
>JBFWOG010000042.1:26213-26462 GCA_050250645.1 Vicinamibacterales bacterium | reverse complement strand
CGGCGAGGGCGTCGACGTACTCCCGCGCGAGGCACGAGATCCCGTCGCGGCCCGACAGGGTCGGCGTGAACACGACGATCCGCGGCGCGGCCGTCACGCGCGACCCGCCAGCCCGCGGTAGGCCTCGTCGCCCGCCGTGTAGCGCCGGTAGATGTCCACGAGGATCTCGGGGAACGCGAAGCCGGTCATCGTGCCGGCCGCGCCGTGCCGGAGTTCCTCGAGGAACATCATGCCGCCGAGGCCGCCGAA
>JBFWOG010000042.1:0-26113 GCA_050250645.1 Vicinamibacterales bacterium | reverse complement strand
CGGCGAGGGCGTCGACGTACTCCCGCGCGAGGCACGAGATCCCGTCGCGGCCCGACAGGGTCGGCGTGAACACGACGATCCGCGGCGCGGCCGTCACGCGCGACCCGCCAGCCCGCGGTAGGCCTCGGCCCACCGGCGGCCGACGGCCTCGGGGCCGTACTCGAGGACGGCGAGCGCCCGCCCCCGCGCGCCCATCGCGCCGGCCGCGGCGGGATCCGCCAGCACCGCATCCATGGCGCCCGCAAGGGCGTCGGCGGACTGCGGCACCCAGTAGCCGGCGCCCGATGCCTCCAGGACGCGCCACGGGCACGTGCGGGTGACGATCGCGGGCGTGGCGGCGGCGAGGGCCTCCGCCACGCTCATGCCGAAGCTCTCCGAGTCCGAGCAGAGGACGAGCGCGCGCGCCTCGGCCAGCAGTCCCGCCTTGCGGGGGCCGTCGACCGCGCCGGTCCAGCGGACCCTGGCGGCGACAGGCGCGAAGGCCGGCTCGACGCGGGCGCGGTAGCCTCCCTCGTCCGGCCCCGCGATGACCAGCGTCGCGTCGGGGTGGCGCGCGGCGACGCGCGCGAACGCGGCGGCAAGCAGGTCGAGGCGCTTGATCGGGTGCAGCCGTCCGAGGAACAACAGGAACGGGGCGCCGGGCCCGAGACCCGCGGCCCGCCGCGCGTCGGCGCGATCCGCGCCGGTGGCGGGCACGTGGGACAGGCTGTTGGGAATCATGAGCACCGGGCGCGGGTCCGGCAGGGCGCCCAGGGTCGCGGCCTCGGCCTCCGAGGTCGCGTGCCACGCGGCCGCGCCGCGGAGCACGCGCCGGTCTCGCAGCCACCACGCGGCGCGCTTGCGCCAGCGGTGGTGCGCCAGCGCCGACGGCTCGAGCATGCCGCGCGGCGAGACGACGTACGGCCGGCCGCTCCCGGCAACCGCCCGGCGGGCGATCCAGATCGCGCGGTTGAACAACCCGTGCAGGTGGACCACGTCCGCCGAGCGCGCCGCGCGCGCGAGCGGCGGCGCCATCGACGGCGCGCCGAACATCCAGCGCGGCGCCGCCAGCGGGAACCGCCGCACGCGAACGCCCTCCACGGTCACCCCGTCCGGCGCGGGCGCGAGTTCCCCGCCCGGGTTCGCCGTGGTGGTGAACACCTCCACGTCGAGGCCCGCGGCGGCCTGCGCCTGGCAGAGCGCCACCAGGCTCCGCGGCGGGCCGCCGAAGCCGTAGGCGGGCGCGAAGTACGCCGAGACGTGGATGATGGTCACGGCACGGTCCGCGGCGTGCGCGGCGCGGGGGTCGTCAGGGCGCCTCGCGCGACGCCGGGCGCAGCGTCGAGGGCGCCAGCTGCGGTGGCGCCACCTCCACGGTGAACCGCTGCATCAGCCAGCGGTCGAGCAGCCACGTGACGCCGCCGAGATAGATCAGCAGGGTGCCGGTCAGCCCCATCCACTTGATCCACGACCGCTCGAAGAGGAAGAGCGAGAGCCAGAAGATCACCGTGACGAGGGGCACGGCGAGCTCGCGGTGACGAATCACGACGAGCAGCGTCTGGTACGCCGCGCCGAGGAAGATGCCCCACAGCAGCACCGGGCCGAACATGAGGGGCACGCCGAAGTCCACGTAGGTCTCCGCCGCGTAGCCGAACGCGATGCTCGTGTCCTCCTCGGCGCCCGCGACGTACACGCCCGAGTAGAGGCGGACCATCTCCGAGTCGGACGGGAGCGGGGCCTTGTTCGGGAACAGGACGCGGGGCGTCACGATGTGCCTGAGCGCGCTGCCGATGATCGCGCCGTTGGTGTGCGGCAGGACGCGGGGCACGCGCTGGACGGCCAGGGCCGGGTAGTAGATCGCCCAGATGCGATCCACCAGGAAGTCGAGGTCCCACAGGAATTCCTGCTTGTCGCGCTTGACCCACTCGGTCGTGAGCGTGTTCATCCGCTCGAGGCGCATCGATCGCGACTCGGCGAACATGTCGACGTCGAAGAAGTCCTGGCGGAACTCCTGCCGCACGCCGATCCACAGCATGCCGAGCGTCGTGATGGCCATCGTCACGGCCACCGCGGAGATCCAGTGCGAGGCCCGGTGACGATCGAAGACCTCGGAGAGCGCGATGGCCGCGAGGATCATGGGCTCGCGGAAGCTCGCGAAGTAGCCGGTAAGGCCCAGCACGACCTCGACCCCCAGCAACATGCCGATCCGGATCAGGTGGGGACTCGGGCGCGTCAGCCGCCGCAGGAGCAGGAAGACGAGGCCGAGGCGGAGGTAGCTGACCGCCAGGATCGCCTGCGTGAAGACGGGGTACTGCCAGGCGAGCTGCTGCACCACGCCCGCCGCCGCCGCGGCCACCGCGTAGGCGACGACCAGCGTCTGCATGCTGAAGATCTCGACGTCGATGGGCCGCGTGGGATACCGCGCCTCGATGAACCGGATGCCCAGGCGCACCCCCGCGGCCAGGGCGAGCAGGCAGCCCAGGCCGATGAGGACCATGGGCCGGTAGTCGGACGCCTCGATCGCGGTGAGGGTCCGCCCGGTCAGCGCCACGTAGAAGATGCCGATCGACACCTGCACCCACTGGAAGGCGAAGGCGAAGAACAGCACCGGGGGCCCCTCCTCGACCCGCAGGAGGAACCAGCCTGCCACCAGCACCGCCGCCGCGGCGCTGCCGATCCAGTCGCCGGTGATGACTCCCGAGAGGAACACGAAGGCGGCGAAGACGGCTGTCAGCATGGGGTCTCCCGCTCTGACAAGTGTAACGCCCGTCCACGGGCCCGGGCGGCCTCGACATGGGCCGCGAGGCCGGCATGGTAGTGCTCGTAGGTGAACAGCGCGCCGACGACCTGCGCGGGAGCCGCCTGGCGCGAGAACCACGCGTCCAGGAGGTCCGCGACCGCCGCCCGTCCGAAGGTGGCGACGGCGACCGAGCCGGGCCGGAGCACGGTCTCCCGCATGCGCTCGCGCACGGAGGGCGTGCCCCAGTACGCCTCGTCGTCCGTGTAGCCGCGCGACCACGGCCGATGCGGCAGTCCCCACCGGCGCGCGGCCGAGAGCCAGGCCCGGCGGGCGCCCCGCCCGGCCCGCGCCGCCTGCACCCGCCACGGCGGCGCCAGCAGCGGCGCGCCCGTCCGGTGCACCGGGATCCGCCCGAAGGCCGGCGGGTAGGCACGGGCGAGCCACCGGTCGTAGAGCCGGTCCTCCACGCGCCGCCGCGCCGGGAGCCCCTGCCAGAAGTCGAAGAGGGCGTAGTCGGTGAAGGGCTTCCGGACGCGGAGCCACGGCCGCCACGCGGCGGTCCAGCGGTTGGTGGACTGCGGCAGCTTGTGCTCGAACAGGGCGAAGCGCGTGGGGACCCAGGCGGGATCGGCGGTCGCCTCCCCGAGGCGCGCGAGCGCGCCCGCCCAGCCGCGGCTGACCGGCGTCTCGTAGTACGGCAGGGCGAGCAGCGCGGCGTCCGCCGTCGACACCGACGCGAAGGTCGGTCCCGCCACCGCGTCGCCGATGTAGCCGCTCAGGTGCATGTCGAGGCAGGCCCGCTGCAGGTCCAGCGACTCGAGGTGCCCGAGGTCGTGCAGGTCGATGAGCCCGTCGGTGGCCTGCACGACGCCGGCGCGCGTCGCCAGCCAGTCCCCGGCGTAGAGCGGCTGGAACCGCCACTCGGCCCCCATCGCCCGCGCCGCGCGCCGCGCCAGCCGCGCGTCCTCGCAGCCCGCCACGCCGTAGGTGATCGCGGTCCATCGCGGCGCCCTCGGCGCCGCCTCGGCCAGGATCGCGCGGCTGTCGAGCCCGCCGCTGAGCGTCTGCCCCGGCCGCTCCGCGCCTCGCAGCCGCCGCCCCACCGCCTGCTGCCACAGCCCGTGCGCCTCGTCGATGCCCGCGCCGATCGAGGGGACGTCGCGCGCCGGGATGTCCGCCCACGTCCAGTACCGGCGCTGGTCGATCCCGGCGGCGGTGGCGCGCGCGTCGAGCGCCGGCGGCAGCATCCGGACCGCCGCGACGTTCGTCCGATCCCCGAGCCGGTAGCCGCCGAAGGTCATCGCGTCGCGGAGCGCCTCCTCGTCGGGCGCCTGGTCCATCCCCGGGGCCGCGAGGACGCCGCGGACGCCGCACGCGAACGCCACACCCTGGGGCGAGCGCGCCCAGTACCAGGGCAGGCCGCCGAACCGGTCCGACAGGAGCCGCAGTTCCCGCCGCGCGGCATCCCACCACGCGACCTGGAACTCGCCGTCCACGGCGCGGAGGCCGCGCGGCCCGTCCGCGGTGAGCCGGGCCAGCAGGGCCTCCCGCGCCGGCCGCGTCGCGGCGTCCTGGGGCCTGGCGAGCGTCACGCCCGGCATGTCGAAGATCTCGCCGGCCACCCACAGGCAGTCGCCCGCCGCGTTGCCGACCGGTGCCGTCCACTCGGCGACGCGCCCGGGGTCGACGCCGTCCAGCACCCCGACCCCGCCGCCGCCGGCGGGCGCGATGGACCAGCGCTCCCCTGGGTGGGTCGCCAGGGCCGCCCCCATCGCGTGCAGCACCGCGCGGTGATCGCCGGGCGCGGCGGGCAGCCAGCCGAAGAGCCCCGTCACGCGCGGGCCTCCGCCGCGCCGCCGGCCGCCGCGCGCGCCGGGCCCGACAGCCCGAACACGCGTGCCCATTCGTCCTCGAAGCGCTCGGGGCTGAAGCGCGCCAGCGACGCGCGGGCCGCCGCGCCGGCGGCGGCGCGCGCCACCGGATCCGCCAGCGCGGCGTGCAGCGCGTCGGCCAGGGCCGGGGCCGTGGTGTCCGCGGCGATCCACCCGTCGACGCCGTGCTCGACGAGCTCCGGCAGCGAGCCGGTCGGCGCGACGACCGAGGGCACGGCCGCGGCCTTGGCCTCGAGCACGACGCCCGCGAGGCCTTCGCGCTGCGCCGGGAGGGACGGGCAGCAGTGCGCCGCGGCCCGCGCGAGCCGCGCGGCGACGTCGGTCTGGTACCCGGCGAAGGTCACCGCGCCGGCCAGGTCCGGCGCCGCGGCCCGCGCGCGGAGGCCCTGCCGGTACCCCGCGTAGGCCGGCGCCTCCCACCCGTCGACGTCCCCCACGATCTCCAGCGTCGCCGGCACGCCCCGCCCGCGCACGAGCGCGACGGCGTCGAGCAGGACGTCCACCCCCTTCGGCGGGATCACCTGCCCCACGTACACCACTCGCCACGGGTCCTGCGGCGTCGCGGGGGCAGGACCCGCCACCTCGCCGCGCACGGTCGGCGCGTTCAGCACGACCTCGACCCTGGCGGCGGCAATCCCCGTCGCCGCGACCTCGCCGGCGATGAACCGGGAGTTGGCGACGAATCGCGACACGACCGGGGCGATCACCCAGCGCCAGAGGCGCCGATAGAAGTCGCCCGGCGGCGGCGCGTTGCCAAGCCGCATCACCACGGGGATCCCGCGGAGCCGCAGCCAGGCCAACGCCGGCCAGTTGCGCAGGACCGCGTTCGCCTCGGGCACGAGCACGTGCGTGGCCCGAAGGGTCCGCGCGGCCCGCAGCGTCCCCGCGCTCGTCACCAGGGTGTCCCATCCCATCCGGATCGCGGCGGCCGCCGACGGGTGGCGGGAGAACGTCGCGTAGTAGCGCCCCGTCGACCAGCTCACGCCCGCCCGCTCGACGAGCGCGACGACGGCGCTGCTCTCCCAGCCGTTGACGACGGCATGCGCGCCGGCGCCGCGCCGCCGGAGCGCCGCGAGCACGCTCACCGTCATGCGCTCGAGCCCGCCAGGGATGACCATGTGTCCGCAGAGGGCCAGCACCCGGGTCGGCCGCGCGCGGTTCTCCAGGCGAGCCGGGCCGAGCCGCGCGAGGCGCGCGCACGCCGCCACGAGCCCGTCGGTCGCGCGGTCGAACGAGTGGGGCGCGACGGCCTCGCGGCATCGCCCCGCCAGGTCGGGATCGGCCGCCGTCCGCTCGCGCATCCGCGCAATCGCCCCCGACAGGGCGCCGACGTCGCCGACGGGGACGACGAGACCGGCCGGGCCGCGGGCCACGAGGTCGGGAGCGGCCCCGACGCCGTCGCTGACGATCACGGGACGGCCCGAGGCCAGAGCCTCGTTCACGACGAGCCCCCAGGTCTCCCGCTCGCTGGGCATCGCCAGGCAGTCAGCGGCCGCGAACACCTCGGGCATGTGCGTCTGGTTCACGAACCCCGCGAAGGCCACGCGCACGCCGAGCGCCGCCGCCCGCGCCCGGCAGTCCGCCTCCGCCTCGCCGGTGCCCGCCACCAGGACCTCCACGCCCGGGCCTGCCGCGGCGGCGGCCTCGATGGGGTCGAGGGGCCGCTTCGCCGCGGTCAGCCGGCCCGCGATCAGCACGACGAAGGCGTCCGCCGAGAGGCCGAACCGCTCGCGCAGGGCGCGCCGGGCGCCGGGCGCCGCGTGCCGCGAGGCCGCCGCCTCGAACCTCGCGTTGTCCACCGCGTGCGGCGAGGCGAACACGAGCGGCTCCGGCGCGCCGAACGCCGCCAGGTACTCCCGCGACCGCGTCCCGACGGCCAGCCACGCGTCGAAGCGCGAGAGCCGCCACTTCGTCCGTGCCCGCCACGCCAGCCGCCGGACGCCGCGAGGCGCGGTGCCGAGGTGTGAGTCGCCCCGGTAGAGGACGGGCACGCCCATCGCGCGGCACGCATCGATGGCGCGCAGGTACACTGCCGCGTGCCAGCCCGGCACGACCACCGCGTCGGGCGCGGCTTCCGCCAGGGCCCGGGCCAGGTCCGGCGCGTCCACCCGCGAGAAGCCCGAGGCGAGCAGCGACGAGGGCCAGGGCTCCGCCGCCAGCACCCGCGCGTCGTACCCCTCGAGCAGCGGCACGTCCCACTCGAACGCCGTCGCGTACCCGCCCGCCTGCGCTTCCGGCGTCGGCCGGACGGCGTAGAGGACCGTCAGCGCGACGTCCGGCCGCCGGGCCGCGATGTGGCGGAACCACGGCGCGAAGTACTGCACCGGGTGGGTCATCACGACCGTGACCCGGACGGGCCGCTCAGCCACGCGCGCTCCACACGACGCCGTCGAGCAGCCCCGCGAGGTCCGCGGCCAGCTCCGGCGCCGTCTGGCCCGCCAGCGCCGCGGCGGCCAGCGTCGGGCGGGGCGGCGGCGACTCGAGCCACTCGGCGAGCGTGACCGCGATCTCGCCACGGACGGCGAAGGGCGGGGTCTGCTCGTCGTAGCCGATGAACCGCACCGCCGGGTCGAGCCTGAGCACCGGCGCGATCAGCCGCGCGACGTCGCTCGCGCGGTGGACGATCGCCAGCACCGGCCGGCCGGAGGCGATCGCCGGCTGCAGCTTGCTGGCCGTGTAGCGCGCCTCGCTCGTCCCGGCGACCAGGACGGCGTCGGCGGCCCGCAGCACGCGCAGCGCGTCGAGGAACGGCACCCGCGCCGGGTACTCGGTCACCAGGTCGCCGACGCCCTCGGCCACGGCCAGGTCGCGGACGCGCGGGGGCGCGTCGGCGCGCGCCTCGTTGCTCGTGCCGACGAAGTGCAGGCGCAGCCGGGCGGCGAGCGCGGGCCGCAGGTCACGCAGCTGGCGCACCGCCGCGAAGACCGCGCGCATCGTGTCCCAGCCGAGCGGCAGGAGCGTCCCGACGTAGCAGAGGTGCCAGAGCCCCGGCGCCGCCGGCGCGACCGCCATCGCCTTGGGGTGCTGGTCCACCCAGGCCAGGTCGGCCGGGTCCAGCCCGATCGGCATGACGCGGCGAGGCCGGGACTGCAGGACCGGGTACCGCTCCGCGAGTTCGTCGAGCAGGGCCGAGGACACGCCGGTCAGCGCGTCAGCCTTCGGCAGCACGCGACGCTCGACCCACCGCGCCAGGAGGCGGCTGGCGCGGCTCCGGGCATCGGGCCGCCCGCCCGGCCCGGGCCCGACCTCGGCGCCCCATGCCCCGACCCACGGGTCCTGCAGGTCCAGCACGAACGGGAGGCGGTACTGGCGCTTGAGGCGGGGCCCGACGAGGGCGGGGTACACGGGATAGGTGGTCACGTACACCGCGTCGATCCGGCGGCTCTCGACCAGCTCGCGCGCGGTGCGCGCGATCGAGGGCAGCGCGCGCAGCCCGAGGTCGCCGAATCCCACGCGCCGCGACCATTCGGCGGGCACCGCCCGGCACCGCACGACGTCGAGGTCCGCGGGCAGGCGCGACACCAGCTCCTCGTCGAGCTGCCCCTCGTAGTCGCGGGGGTCCACCGTCAGCACCGTCGGCCGCCAGCCCATCGCCTCGAGGTACGGCGCGAGCACGCGGACGCGGTGCGCGCCGGCCGTCTGGTCCGGTGGGAAGTGGGGGGAGATCATCAGGAGTCGACGCATGGTTCCGCTCAGGCCCAGTCCCGATCGCGGTCGAGCCGCCCGCCCGTCCGCGCGAAGATCACGTCGCCGGTCCGGAGGCGGCCGTCGCGCGGACGGCCGGCGAGCGCCGCCACGTCGTGCAGCTGGAAGCCGCGCGCCGCGAGCCACGTGACCAGTTCGCCCACGAGCACGTGGCCCGCGCTCGCGACGTCGTAGAAGGTCACCTCGCAGAAGATCGCCTCGGTGACGGCGAGGAGCCTGGTCGCCCCCTGCAGGGCCGCCAGTTCGTGGCCCTCGAGGTCCATCTTGAGCAGCACGGCAGCGCCGGGCGGGCACGCGTCGGCCACCAGCGCGTCGAGGGTGGTCGCCGGGACGACGCTCGCGGAGGTCCCCGGGTCGTCGGTGACCCAGGCGCCGGTCGACCCGCCGTCGACGAGTCGCACGGATTCGCGGCCCGGCACGGTGAGGGCCACCTGGTGGCGCGTGACCCGCGGCCACCCGGCGATCCGCGCCTCGAGCCGTGCCATCGCGGCCGGGTCCGGCTCGACGGCATGGATGGGGACGTCCGGGAACACGTCGCGCGCCAGCGCCGTCCAGTCACCCGCGTGCGCGCCGGCGTCCACGATGAGGCCGGGCGCGAGGCCGGCGGCCGCCAGGGCCGCCAGCGCGGGGCGCGCCGCGTCGAACCGGTTGCGGCGGCCGGCGCGGCTCACCGAGTACCCGAGCCGCTCGAGCATCCGCCCGGCGGCGAGCCGTATCGTCATCGTCCTGGATGCCCCACGAGTTCGTCGTACACCGCCGCATAGCCGCCGACGAGCGCGTCCGCGCTGAACCGCGCCTCCGCGTCCGCGCGACACGCGCCGCGGTCGAGCGTGCCGAGGCGGCCGACGGCCGCCACCATGTCCTCCGGCGTCTCGCAGACGAAGCCGGTGACCCCGTCGCGGACCACCTCTGGCACCGAGCCGCGGCGCAGTCCCACGACCGGCGTCCCGCACGCCAGGGCCTCGGCCATGACGATGCCGAAAGGCTCCTCCCACTCGATGGGCATCAGCAGGGCCGCGGCCGCGCCGAGGACGGCGTTCTTGGCCGCATCGTCCACTTCGCCGATGTACTCCACGGAGGGGTCCTCGAGATGGGGCTCGACCGACGCGGCGAAGTACGCCCGCCCGTCGGGCGTCGGCACCCGGTTGCCGGCGATCACCAGCCGGCGGCCGGCGGCGCGCGCAATCCGCACGGCGTGGTGCACGCCCTTGATCGCCTCGAGCCGCCCGAGGAACACGAGCGGCGCGTCGGGGGCCACGGCCGCCCTGGCGTCGTAGGTCGACATGTCCACCGCGTTGTAGACCGTGCGCCAGAGCCGGCGCCCGGCCGGCGGCGCGTCGGCGTAGAGGGCCGAGGAGCAGCCCACGAACCGGAGCCCGCCGGTGGCGAGGCGCCGCGCGCGCTCCACGCCACGCCAGGGCACCGCGCGCTGGTAACTCTGTACGACGGGAGGCGCCCCCCGGTGGAGCACGGGCGCGAGGGCCGCGAGCCGCCCGAAGCTGTGGACGATGTCGACGGCGCCGCGGCGCGTCCAGACAGCGCGCGCCAGGGACGCCAGGTCGGCCAGCCGCCGGACACCAGCGTGCGGCGGCCACCCGTAGGGGACCAGCGCCGCCGGGGTCCGGCTGTCGGGATGCGCGACGAGGGCCACCTCGTCGCCCCGCGCGACGAGCCGTTCCACGAGCAACGCGATGACCCGCTCGATGCCGCCGTAGCGCACGGGCGGCACCGGCAGGAACGGGTCGGCGGTGATCAGGATTCGCACGGCCGTCCCAGCACCTCGTCGACGGCCGCCACGAGGCGGTCCCGTTCGAGCGGGTGTTCCCAGTGCCAGCGGCGGACCGCGGCGCCCCAGCTGGCGCGCCTCGCGGCGGCGAGGCCCTCGCGGTCGCGGTGCCAGGCGGCCAGGCCGCGCGCGAGGCTCTCCACGTCGCCCGGGGCGTACACCAGCGCGGCCGCGCCGAGGTCGCGAATGACAGGTGCCGCGCCGACCGTGTCGGCGCACACGACGGCAAGCCCGGCGAGCGGGAACGTCAGCAGCTTGTTGCTGATGCAGAGCGCGCGGTTCTCGACGGCCGCCGCCTCGGCAGCCAGGCCGATGTCGTACCCCTGCGCGCTCGGGACGACCTGGTCCGGGGGCACGGGCGGCAGGAGGGTGAGGGCCACGCCGGCCGCGGCGGCGCGGCGCTCGAGCGCGCGGGCGAAGCCCGCGTCGGCGCGTCCACGGACGTGGAGCACCCCGCGGATGTCCGCCAGGGCCAGGGCGTCGACCGCGTCCTCGAGCCCCCGGCCCGGCCCGATCGTCTGCCCGAACCAGTAGAGGCGGAGCGGCGCGTCCGACACCCCGATCGCGGGGGCCATGGCGGGCAGGGCGAAGACGTTGTGGATCGTGATCGGCGACACGCCGTACGTGGAGCGGTACGCCGCGCCGATCGCGTCGCTGCTCGTCGTGAGGGCCGCGGCGCGCGACAGCACGCGCGCCTGGACCCGGTCGGCCAGCCCGTGCTGGAGCGCCGCATCCGGCGCGCTGCTCTCGCCCGTGTGCCAGTCCTCGAGGTCCAGCACCAGGCGCGCCCCGAGCGCGGCGGCGCCCTCGGCCGCGGCCGCGAGGGCCCCGGTCGTGCCGCCGTAGACCAGGTCGGCCGGCTCGCCGGCCACGGCGCGCACGAGTTCGGGATGCACGCGCCCGAAGGCGCGGGTCACGGCCGGCCACGGCGCGCGCCGGGGCCCGGCCAGCCCCGCGAGCGCCGCGGCGGTCCGTCGCCGGGCGCCCGTCAGGAGCGCGCGCGCGGGGCTCGAGGCACGGGCGTAGTCGACGACCGACCAGCGCCACGTCCGCGTCCGCCGCACGTCCTCGTCGGCCGACGTCGCCCAGTCGACGAAGCGCGTGCTCACGACGCGGACCTCGTGGCCCGCCGCGGCGAGCGCGTCGGCGGCCTTCAGCATGCGGGGACAGGTGCTCAGGTGCCCCGCGGTCACGACCGTCACGCGCGCGCTCACTCCCACCGCCGCCACAGCCGGTGCAGGAGCACGCTGGCCGACACCGCCTCGGTCATCACGTGCCGTGGATGCGCCAGGGCGTCCCCGTCCGCCGGGGCGATGCCCGGTTCCGTGCTGAACGCGTGGTCCACCCCGGCGTCGTGCACGAGGTCCCGGGTCTCGGCCGTGAAGTCGCGCCCGGGCCGGCCGTTCGGGTACGCGAAGGCACGCATGGGGCGGCCGGTCCACCGGCGGACGTCGGCGGCGCACCGCCCGATCTCGGCCTGCTGGATCACCCGCGATGCGCGCGCGAGGATGGGATGCTCCGACGTGTGCCCGCCCACCTCGATCAGCGGGTTCGTGCTCAGCCGGCCGACCTCCTCCGGCAGGAGCGGCGCGTGCGGGTCGTCGGCGGCGACCGTGCGGTCGAGCCGGCTGACGCGCATCATCCACTCGTCGTGCGGCAGGTCCTTCGCGGCCTCGACGGCGTCCTCGCCGCGCTCCGCGGCCATGGCGTCGTACCAGAACTTCTGGCCCCGCGCGACGGCGCCGGTCGCGACGAAGACCACGGCCGGCACGCCGTGCCGCTCGAGCACGGGCACCGCCTCCGTCAGCACCGACCGGTACCCGTCGTCGAACGTGACCAGCACGGGGCGCGCAGGCAATTCGCTCTCGCCGCGCGCGTAGCGGCGCCAGTCGTCGAGGGAAATCGGGTCGCAGTCGCGCGCGAGCACCCGGCAATGCGCATCGAGCGTGGCGGCCGTCACGTGGATGGTTTCGAAGGCCATGCGCACGCTGTCGTCGCGGCGCACCCCGTGGTAGCAGAGGACCGCGACGCCGGGCAGGCGGCGGCTGCGCACCCTCCAGCCGAACAGGGGCTCGAGCGGGAGTGTCCGTTCCGCGATCTTGCGCCAGGAGGGGATCATGGGCGTCGGAGGACGAAGTACACGTGCTGCTCGCGGCGGGCCACCCGCCCCGGCGCGGACTGGCCCGAGGCGCCGCGCACCGCGAGCACCTCGAAGCCGGCCGCGCGGGCCTGCGCGACGGTGCGGGACGGCGGCGCGCTGTAGAGCAGCTGGGCGCCGCCGGCGTCGACGTAGCGCCAGTACCACTGGCCGATCAGGCGGTTGCCGGCCTGCTGCCCGAGCCAGCGCAGGGCGTTCAGGTACCCGCGCGGGTAGAAGTAGCCGCCGCTCCAGATGGCGCCGATGGCGTTGTGGCTGCTCAGGATGAACACCCCGCCGGGACGCAGCACCCGCGCCACCTCGCGCAGGCAGGCCTCCCGCGCCTCGACGGGATAGAGGCAGTCGATGCCGTTGTAGCTGAAGATGGCGGCATCGAAGCTCGCATCGGGCCAGGCGAGCGCGGTCGCGTCCATGATCCGGAAGTCGATGGCGGGATGGTGCGCGCGCGCGTGCGCGATCAGCGCCTCGGACAGGTCGATGCCGACGACGGCGTAGCCCATCCGGTCGAACTCGACCGTCGTGCGGCCCGCGCCGCAGCCCAGGTCGAGCAGGCTCGCCGGCGGGCCGGGCATGAACGCCGAGACCAGCTCCGCCTCGACCGGGAACAGGCCACGCGCCGAGCCATAGGCGGCGACGCTCGCCGCCGTGTCGTAGTTGGCGAGGTTCTGGCCGGTGACGCCGGGCGGCCTGGCCGTCACGTCCCCACCACCCGTCCGTATCGAGACAACAGGTTGCCTTTCATCGAGGGTGCGAACCACCGCACCGCGGAGAACTCGCGCGCGACCGGGGTCCAGGCGGTCTTGTAAGCCTGCGCCCCGGTCTGGAAGTGCAGCCGGCGCCATCCCGCCCGGCACATCCAGTCGACCAGATCGTGCAGCAGCACCTTGCCCGGTGAGTATGGCTCCCATGCCGCGTCGTGGGCCGGCAGCCACCAGTAGAGCTCGCCCCGATGGACCAGCCCGAGATGCCACGCGATGGGGGCCCCGTCCACCTCCAGGGCCGCGAGGTGCGCCCACCCCTCGCGCACGCCCTCACGGGCGAGCCGCCGGGCGAACGCCTCGACTCCCGGCGCCTCGTGCATCCGGTAGCCCTGGTGCTCGTAGCGCGCCACGAGGCTGGGCCAGAGCCGGGACCGGAACACCTCGAGGGCCTCGTCGGCCGCCGCGGGTTCGAAGATCCGGAGGCGCCTGGCGCCGCGCTGGTCGAGGCGCCGGGTCCGCCGCCGCGTGTCGCCGCGGTGGTTGGCCGAGCAGCGCCCGAGCACCGCGTCCACGCCGGGCAGGCCGGACAACTCCAGCACCGGCGCGCGCTCGGTGACATCCGTCTCCGTCCAGCCCTCCCCGCGCGCCACGAACCGGAACAACGCCTGGTCGACCGTCCCCGCCGACGCCGCCCGCAGCGCCGACCAGAACGCCGGCCACGGGAACCGGTCGCGGGGGCCGGCCACGAGCGCGTCGTGGTAACCGAACAGCTCGCGGCCCACGGGCTCGAGGACACGCCGGTCGAAGAGCCGTCCGCGCTGGCGGACCACGACGGTCGCCAACGCCGCCACCGCCTGGCCGCCGGACCTCGCGAAGTAGATCGAGGGCTCGGCGCCGATCGCCACGCCGACGGTGTCCATCCACGCGCGGATGACGTCGGGCTGGTGGAAGACCCCGTGCGCCAAGTCGGCGTCCACGAGCGCCCGCCACCGATCCACCATCTCCGGTCTCGACCAGAGGCCGTCGCCGGCGACGCACTCGACGTCGAAGCCGCCGGCGCTCATGCGCGCGTCACCGCGCCCGCGCCCCACGGCACGTCACGCCACCAGCGCGTCATACAGCGCTCCGTAGTCCGCGCACACCTCGTCGAAGCGCCGCGGCGCCGGCAGGTGGGCGCGCCACGCCGCAAGCAGGCCGGGGTCGGCCGCGAGCGCGGCGAGCAGCGCGCCGAGCGCCGGCCAGTCGCCGACGGGCACCAGCGCTCCGGCGTCGGGCGGCACGATCTCGGTGAGCGCGGGGATCGCCGTGCCCACCACGGGCGTGCCGACGGCATGGGCCTCGAGCGCCACGGTCGGTCCCCCCTCGACGGCGCGCGACGGGCACACCAGGACGTCGAAGGAGCCGAGCAACGCGGGCACGTCATCGGGCGGCACGGGCGGCTCGAAGCGAATCCGGGGATCGCCGCCCGCCAGCCCCCGGCACCGGTCGAGCTCGGCGCGCTCGGCCGCGCTCGACGCGCCAGCCACCACGCGCAACGTGACCGCCACGCCTGGCGGCAGGCCGGCCACGGCCAGGACGGCGTCGGCGATGCCCTTGATGGGTTCCGGCCGCGCGACCACCCCGCACACCAGGGGCGGCCCCCCGGGCCGCGACGCCGGTGGCCATCCCCCCGACCGCGGCGCCACACCGAGGCGGTTGACCATCACCTTCGCGCCGGGTGCGCCGTTCATGCGGAGGACATCGGCCGCCCAGCAGCTGAGGACGACGAACCTGTCGATCGTCGCGAAGAGGCGCGCCTGGCGGGCGCGGTTGGCCTCGATGAGCGCCGGCATCGCGACCGCCGTGCCGGTCCGTCCCGGCCAGGCGCGGGCCGCCCGGGCAATCGGCAGCGGCGTCCGCGCGAGCGACGCCGCCAGGCCCGCCGGCACGCCGCGCTGCAGCAGCGCGCAGGCGGCGCACTTCACCGGCTCGGCGAGGCCGTCGCAGAGCGCACGGCCGTCACGCAGCATGGTGCCGCGCTGGCAGGTGTACCCGAGGCTCGCCGAATGGCTCGTGACCACCACCTTCGCGCCGGCGGCGCGGGCGGCCTCGAGTTCGAGCACCCCGAGGCCGGTGACGAACGTGTGCGCGTGCACCACGTCCGGGCGCCAGTCCGCCAGGCGGTCGTGCAGGTGCCCGGCCCCGCGCGCGACGGCGTCCCCCCGCGCCTCGTCGCGGGTGGGCTCGGCCGGAATCGGGTAGCGAAACACCTCGATGCCGTCGTGCGCATAGCGGCGGGGTCCCGCGGCGCCGGCTTCGGGCGCCGTCACCAGCACCTCGTCTCCCCGCGACGCCAGCCATGCCGACAGCGCCGACACGTACACCTCGGTGCCACCGAGCGACGTCGGCAGGTACCAGCCCGCGGCCTGGAGGATGCGCATCGTCAGGCCGGCCTCCGGCGCGCGGCTCCCGGCCGCAGCCAGGCGGGGACGAGGTACTCGCCGTCGGCGTCGAGCGGCGTGCCGGCGAGGGCGCTCCGGCGGGGACGGCGCAGGTAGCGGCCCCAGTCCGCCGCCGACAGGCCCGATTCGCGCACGCCGTGCCAGGCCTCCGCGGCGCGGCCGGTCCGCAGGTCGCGCCACGCGCGCCTGGCGACGGTCCACGCGGCGCTGACCCTGGCCTGCTCGCGCTCGCGCGGATCGAGCGGGCACGCGTCGCTCGCGAGCGCGGCCCACACCGCCCCCGCGAGGCTCGCGCAGGTCCGCCGCGCGTCGGGCCCCACGCGTTCCTGCCCGGCGTGCGCGCGGTGCCAGGAGAGATCGGCGGGCGCGAGCAGCACGTGGCTGCGGGCGCATGCCTGGAGCCAGAACCGGTAGCCCGACCCGGGACCGGATTCCGGGAACCCGCCAGCGGCGCGGAACCAGTCCGTGCGGAACAGCGCCGATCCCGGCCCGGCCATGAAGAGGCCGTAGCCGAGGAACTCGCGCTGGTAGGCCTGCCGCGGCGACAGGAGCATCGGTGCCGCCCCGCCGGGCCACCCCCGGCTGGTCGAGATCGCGCAGGCCGCTCGTGGTTCGCCGTCGAGCAGCCGCACGAGGACCTCCAGGCAGTGCGGGTACATCACGTCGCCGGCGTCGTGGTACCGCAGGAACCGGCCGCGCGCGAGCGTCGCCGCGTGGTTGCGGTTGGGATAGTCGCCCAGGTTCACTCGGTTGCGGACGACGCGGACGCGCGAATCGCGCGCGGCGTAGGCCTCGGCAATCGCGGCCGTCCCGTCGGCCGACGCGTCGTCGACGATGACGAGCTCGAGGTCGGTGAAGCGCTGGACGAGCACGCTCTCGATGGCGGGGGCGACGAACGCCTCGCGGTTGCAGGCGGTCATCAACACGCTCACGGCCGGCGCGCGGCCTGTCATCGCGCGCCTCCCTGGGCACCGAGCCTGGCCCAGGCCGGGACCGGCGGCCCGCCGTCGGGGCCGAGCGGGACCCCCGCGAGGGGCGACCGCGACGGCCGCCGCAGGTAGCGCAGCCAGTCGCCCGCCCCGAGTCCACAGGTCGAGAGCCGCTGCCAGGCGAGCGCGGCGCGGCCGGCGGCCAGGTCCCGCCACGTGTGCTTCGCCACCGTCCACGCCTGGCTCCGGCGCGCGGCCTCGAGGGCCGCGCCGTCGAGCGGGCAGTCGGGTGCGGCCAGCGCGCGCCACACCTCGCCGGCGACGGCGGCGTACTCGCGGCGCGCGCCCTCGCTCTGCAGTTCCTGCGACGGGTGGATCCGGTACCAGAAGAGATCGGCGGGAGCGAGCAGCACGTGCTCGGTCCGGCAGGCGCGGAGCCAGAAGAGATGATCGGACGGGGCGCCGGCGTCGGGAAAGCCGCCGAGCCGGCGGAACGCGTCGGCGCGGAACAGCGCCGACGCCGGGCCGCCCATGAAGAGTCCGAACCCGAGGAACTCCCGCTCGTAGCACTGCCGCGGCGTGAGCAGCATCGGCACCGGGCCGCCGGGCCACGCCCACCCGGTCGACAGGGCGAAGGCGGCGCGCGGCTCGGCCGCGAGCAGCTCGACGAGGATGCCCAGCCCGTGGGGGTACATCAGGTCGTCCGAGTCGTGGTACTTGAGGAACCGGCCACGCGCCAGCGACGCGGCCCGGTTCCGGTTGCCGAACTGTCCGAGGTTCCGCTCGTTGACCACCACGCGCACGCGGGGATCGCGGGCCTCGTAGGCCCGCGCGACCGCCACGGTCCCGTCCGTGGACTGGTTGTCGGTCACGAGCAGCTCGAAATCCTCGAAGTCCTGCGCGAGCACGCTTTCGATCGACGCGCCGATGTACGGCTCGCGGTTGTACGCCGTCATCAGCACGCTCACCGACGGGTCGCTCACCGGCCGCCCTCCGCGAGCCGCGACGCGACCCAGGCGGCGGTCGCGCGGATGCCCGACTCGAAGGGCACCTCGGCGACGAAGCCGAGCCGCGCGCGCGCCTCGCTCACGTCGGCCGTCATGTCGGGGACGTCGCCGGGGCGGTCCGGCAGGGCCCCGAAGTCGAGCCGGCCCGGTCCGCCGACGATCGCCGCCACCGCCTCGAGCGCCTCCCGCAGGACGACGGTCCGGCCGCTCGCGACGTTGAAGATGGCGCCCGGCTCGAGGCCGGCGGCCGTCGCCGCGCGCACCATGGCCTCCACGTGGTCCGACACGAACGAGAAGTCCCGCCGCTGCCGCCCGCTCGTCAGCGGCACCGTCTCGCCTCGGAGCAGGCCGGCGATCGCGTGGGGGATGACGCGCCCGGGGTCGTCGCCCGGGCCGTAGGGCCCGTAGGGCCGGAGCACGACGGCGGGTCGCCCGCTCTCGCGCGCGAGCGCGGTGACCAGCGTGACCGCGGCGTGCTTGGTCGCCGCATAGGCCGACAGCGGGCGGCACGGGTCGGTCTCGCGCGACGGCCCGTCGTGGCGCCCGTACTCCCCGCAGGTGCCCGTCATCACGAAGCGCGCCGCCGCGGGCGCGGCGTGCCACAGGTGCCACGTCCCGTCGACGTTGACCTGGCGCATCCGTTCGGCGTCGCGCTCCCCCGGCCGCGCGCCGACGGCGGCGAGGTGGAAGACGACGTCGGGCCGCACCGCGGAGCAGACGGCGGCCAGGCCCGCCGGATCCCGCAGGTCGGCGACGTGCCACGCCACGCCGTCGGCGGCCGGGCCCGGCCGCCCGCCGAACGCGTGGACGGCCGCGCCTTCCTCGACGAGCGCCGCCACGAGGTGCCCCCCGAGGAAGCCCGTGGCGCCCGACACCAGCGCGCGACGGCCCGCGAGTCGTCCGCTCACCGGGGCCCCTCCCCCGGCGCCTGCGCGAGCGACGCGGCGTCGGCGCGCTCCACCTCCGCCGGGTCGTGCGGCCCGGTGGCGCAGTTGGCCACGAGCGCGGTGCCGGGACCGAGGCCTTCCCAGCCGGCCCACACGCCGGGCGGGATGGTGACGAGCGCGTACGCGTCCTCGCCGAGCACGACCTCGAGGCGCCGGCCCGCATCCGGGGAGCCTGCGCGGCCATCGACCAGAACGAGCCGCACGGACCCGGCCGGCACGGCCACGTTCGAGGTGAGCCGCCGGTGCCGCCGCCACGCCTTGACGGCGCCGGCGTGGACGGCGCTGAAGTAGATCTCGCCGAACCCCGCGAACCACGGGTCGTCGGCGCGCAGCATGTGGAGCACCGCGCCGCGCGCATCGTCGATGCGGCGCAGGGGCCTGATCGTGACGCCCTCGATGCCCGGCGTCACCGGCTCGCCTCGTATGCGTCGATCTGCGCCTCGGACCGCGCCCGCATGTCGCCGCCGCCCGCCCAGGCCTTGTACCAGTCGACGGTGAGGGCGACCGCGCGCTCGAATCCCCAGCGCGGGCGCCAGTCGAGCCCGGCGGCCGCGCGCGCGATGTCGAGCCGCAGCAGCCCGGCCTCGTGCGGCGCGTCCGGCGAGGCCACCTCGCGCCACGTGCCGCTGCCCCACCCGGACACGAGCGCATCGGCCAGCTCGCCGACCGTCCGGGTGTTCGCGATCGCCGGGCCGAAGTTCCAGGCGTCCGCGGCGCGCCGGCGCGCGACCTCGTCGGCGCCGAGCATCCGGCTGGCCAGCAGGAGGTAGCCGGACAGTGGCTCGAGCACGTGCTGCCACGGCCGCACGGCGGACGGACGCCGCACCTCCACCGCGCGGCCGGCCACGAGCGACGTGATCGCGTCTGGCACGATCCGGTCGGCGGCCCAGTCGCCGCCCCCGATCACGTTGCCCGCCCGGCCGCTGGCCGCGGCCACCGGCCCGTCGAAGAAGCTGCGCCTGTAGCTGCTGATGAGCACCTCGGCCGCCGCCTTGCTGCCGCTGTACACGTCACGGCCGCCCAGCTGGTCGTCCTCGGCGTAGCCGCGCTCCCACTCCCGGTTCTCGTAGCACTTGTCGCTCGTGACGAGGACGAGCGCCCGCGGGGTGCCCGTGCGGCGCGCGAGCTCCAGCACGTGGGCCGTGCCGAGCGTGTTGGTCGTCACGGTGGCGAGCGGGTCGCGGTAGCTCTCGCGCACGATCGCCTGCGCGGCGAGGTGGAACACCACCTCCGGCCGCGCCTCCGCCCAGACGGCGGCAAGGTGGTCGAGATCGCGGATATCCCCCTCGACGTGCCGGAGCACGTCGCCGACGCGCGCCTCGCGGAACATGGTCGGGCCGTCCGGGGCCGGGAGGCTGTAGCCGGTGACCTCGGCGCCGAGGCGCGCGAGCCAGAGCGACAGCCACCCGCCCTTGAAGCCGGTGTGCCCGGTGACGAGGACCCGCCGGCCCTCGAACGCGCGGCCCCAGGGCTGGCTCATCGCGTCCGCCACACCGCCCACGGCGCTTCGCCGCGCTGCCAGAGGCCGGACAGCTGCTGGTAGTCGCGCGGGGTGTCGACGCAGAACCAGAACCCGGGGTGCTCGTAGGCCATGAGCTCGCCGTCGCGCGCGAGCCCCTGCAGCGGCGCCTGCTCGAGCATGACGGCGGGGTCGTCGCTCAGGCGGTCGAGCACGGCGCGCGAGAACACGAAGAAGCCGCCGCTGATCCAGCCCGCCGAGGTCTGCGGCTTCTCGTTGAAGGCCTCGACGCGGCCGTTCCCGCCGAGCGCGAGCTCGCCGAACCGGCCCGGCGGGTGGACGGCCGTCACGGTGGCCAGGCGGCCGTGCCGGCGATGGAACGCCACCACCTCGCGGAAGTCCACGTCAGAGACTCCGTCGCCGTAGGTCACCGCGAAGAGGTCGTCGTCCGGGTCGAGATGGACCGCGGCGCGCTTGATGCGCGCGGCGGTCATCGTCTCGAGGCCGGTCTCGACCATGGTGATGCGCCACCCCTGCTCGTCGCCCCGGCCCATGGTCACGGGCGGGCGCCCGGACCCGATCTCGACGCGCACGTCGTGCACCATCAGCGGCAGGTTCAGGAAGTACTGCTTGATGACGTCGGACCGGTAGCCGAGGCAGAGGATGTGGTCGCGGAAGCCCCAGTGGGCGAAGCCGCGCATGATGTGCCAGAGGATCGGGCGGTCGCCGATCGGGACCATGGGCTTCGGCTGGTCGCCGCCGGCCCCGGCCAGCCGCGTGCCCTGGCCGCCACAGAGAATCATCACCTTCATACGGGCTTCCCCTGCCGGCGCCGGATCGCCGTGCGCACGGTCCGCACGAGCGCGTTCGGCACGAACGGCCAATCGAGCCGGCTGCCGTACGGCAGCGGCGACGGGTCGCGCGGCCGGCGCCGCGCGGCCCAGTCCGCGTACACGGCCTCGTACGCCGCGGTCCGGGCGTACGGGTCGAAGCGTTCGGCCACCGAGCGCCGGGCGGCGGCGCTCATCGCGTCGAGGCGGGTCCGGTCGCGCGCCAGCGAGGCAATCGCCGCGGCGAACGCGGCCGTGTCGCCGACCGGCGGCACCAGCCCCGTCTGCCCCGCGGCCACGACCTCCGGGACGCCGCTCGGGATGTCGCTCACCACGGGCACGAGCCCGGCGGCCATCGCCTCGACGAGCGCCACCGGGAACCCCTCGGCGCGGGTCGGCAGCACGAACACGTCGAAGTCGGGCAGCGCCGCGAGCGTGGCGTCGTTCGACAGCACGCCGCGCCACGTCACCGGCGCCGCGCCGGGCGTCCACCGCGCGCGGAGGGCCTCCTCGTCCGGGCCGCCCCCGACGATGGTCCAGGTCACCGCGACGCCGGCCGCCGCCAGGGCCCGGTCGATCGCCGGCAGGTCGAACACGCCCTTCTGGCCGTCCTCGAGGCGTCCCGCGTAGAGCAGGCGCAGGGGGCCGTCGTGCGCGGCGCGCGCCCGCGCGGGCAGCGGCACGCCGTAGGGCAGGTGCAGCACGTCGGTGGCGCGGTGCGGCAGCCGGGCCCGCAGGGTGTCGTACATCTTCCGGCTGTAGGCGGCGAACACGTCGATCACGCTCTGGTGGCGCTCGGCGAGGTCGTAGTAGTAGTCATGGTCGCCGTGGAGGATCTGCACGACCATGCGGCCCGGGTCGTGCACGTGCAGCATCGCGAGCTCGATCAGGTCGTTGGCCACGAGCACGCCGCCTCCGGGCGGGATCGCGCGGGCGAGCCGGCGCAGCACGGCGCGCACGTTCTCGACCGGCAGCGCGTACTCCACCGTCACCTGGGAGTCGGCGTCGAACCGCCCCCCGTCCCGCGTGTCCGTGCTCAGCCGGTTGTCCGTGAGCACCACGTGGTGCGGCATCGCCCCGGCCCCGCGATGCGCGACGAGCGACCGGACGATGTTGAGCATGCCGCCCATCTTGTCCGGCACGACGTAGACGACGCTCGGCGGCGTCACGGCGCCTCCCGCCACGCGCGCGCGAGCACCACCCAGCCGCCGCGCGCGTGCCGGAACGGCCCCGGGGGCCGGGTCCCCTTCCGCCAGTCGGCCACGGCGAAGTCGTCGAGCGCGTACGTGAAGCCCGCTGCCGAGAGGCGCTCGAGGCACGCCGGCAGCAGGCGGCGCGCGGGGTCGAAGTCGTGGACCTCGACGTGCAGCGCGCGCACCCGGTCGAGCACGTCCGCGAGGTCGTCGAGGAGCACGCGTTCCGCCCCCTCGACATCCAGCTTCAGCAGGTCGACGTGGTCGTCCGCCACCCAGTCGCGGAGCCGCACCGCGGGCACGCGCACCCGCTCGCCCTCGGTGTCGGCGCCCACCTCGTCGACCGCCCCCGAGTCCGACCCCTCGCGGCGGAACAGCAGCGTCCCCGCCTCGCGCCAGGCCGCGGCCGCGACCACCTCGACGTCGGCGCACCCGTTCCGGTCCAGGTTCGCCCTGAGCGTCTGCGCGATGCGGGGGTCCGCCTCGAAGGCGGTGACCCGCGCGCGCGGGAACGCGCGCCGGATCCAGAGCGTCGCGAGCCCCACGTTCGCGCCGCAGTCGAGCACGCGCGGCGCGTCGGTCCCGGGCGCGAACGCGAGCGTCTCGCGCACGAACAGGTCGTGCCACTGCGGCGCCAGGCTCGTCGCGTCGGGGTACTCCAGGTCGAGGCCGAGCAGCCGCGCGCGGCCCGCGGTGTAGCGCGGCGACCGTTCCGCCTCGTGGACGATGCGCCGCCACGCGGCCTCGGCCGGCGTCGGGCGGAGCCTGTGGTAGACCCGGCTCGCCAGGGCGCGCGCCTCGCGCACCACACTCATCCGCGCGCCGCCTCCCGCGGCGCCGGCGGCCGCCGGCTGTTGACCCGGTCGGGATGGTGGAGGGTCTCTTCCTCCGTCCCGTCCAGCCAGTGGTCCACCGCCTCGACGCCCTGCGCGAAGCTGTGGTCCTGGTTCGACACCTCGTACTTCCACGCGCCGAAACGTCCGCGCGACCAGACGCCGCGGGCCTCGAACGCGGGGAGCAGCGCCGCCAGCGCGCGGTCGCGGTGGAGGGACGGCACGGGATACCCGCGCTCGAGCCGCCGGTGCCACGTGTGATGCACGGCGTCGCGCGTGGCGACGAGGCCCGTCGCCAGCATGCCCTCGACGGTGTCGCCGACAACGTCGGGCCGCCGGAGCGGCCGGTGGGACGACTCGGAGACCTCCGCCATGAGGGACCACTGCGCCGCGGGGTCGGCGACGTTGGCCGGCGCGTAGTGCGAGAAGTGCGTCACCCGGTAGAACGGGCAGTCCGCCTCGGGAAAGTACATCCAGCACTTCGTCGCGAGGGCCGCGGGGGGACGCCCGGTCAGCCCCACGCCGATGACGTGCGTGGACGAGTACTCCAGGTCGTCGAGCGCGCGGCCGAGCGTCTGCCCCAGGTCGCTGAGGCGCGTGAGCTCGTCGAGCGGGATCGTGGAGAGCAGCCGCTCGTACTCGACCACGGAGCCGTCCGCGAAGCTCGCGCGCCGGCGGGCGGTGTCGAGCGCCACGAGCCGCCGCCCGAACGCGAGCCGGCCGGGCGCCGTCCGCGCCAGCCTGTCCGCGAGCGCCCGCCAGATCGCGCCGGTGCCGCCCCGCACCGGGAAGCGGAACCGGTTGTTCGGCCCCCACGACACGTCGTCGCGGTCGTCGCGGAGGTTGCCCACCACGCGCGGCAGGTCGACGAGCGCCACCCGGTCGCCGATCCAGTGCCACGCCATCCGCTCCGGCGCCCGCGCCCACACCTTGGCGTTGTAGGGCCGCATGAAGAGCGCGGCGATGCCCGGCCCGAACGCGCGGTCGATCCAGCCGCCGAAGTCGGCGGGCGCCGCCAGGCCCGCCGCGCCGGCGCGCGCGGCGTGCACCAGCCCGGCAATCGCGCGAATCGCGTCGTCCTCGGGCAGGCGGTGCAGGTTCAGCTGGAAGGGATACGGCACGAACCGCCCGCGGACCCAGACCCACGACTCGCGGTCGTGCCGGTGCCAGCCGTCCACGCCGAGCAGGTCGTCCATCAGCGTGTCGAAGTACTCGTAGTGGCTGAACTGGACGTGGCCGCCGTAGTCCCAGGTGAAGCCGTGTGCGTCGACCGTCGAGCCCGCGAGCCCGCCCGCCACGGCGTCGGCCTCGACGGCGAGCCAGTCCTGGCGGCCGCGCCCGGCGAGGCGCCACGCGGCGCCGAGGCCGGTCGGCCCGAGACCCGCGATCAGGATGCCGACGCGCGTGGTCACGCGGAGGCCCTCCGGCCCGCGGCCTCGTCGTACAAGTCGAGGTGCCGCGCCCGCAGGTGCGCCAGCGTGAGGTGCCGCTCGTGGCAGGCGCGCGACCGGGCGCCGCGCGCCTCCAGGTCTGGCGCGGCGGTCGAGAACAGCGCCTCGAGCCCGGACGCGACCGCGCGCGCGTCCAGGCTGGGCAGCATGGTCGTCCCCGCCCCGAGGCGCGCGAAGGCGGCGTTGCCGCCCGTGTCGTGCAGCAGCAGGGCGCGGCCGGCCTCGGCCGCCTCGATGAGCGACAGGTCGAACAGGCTGAAGCGGTTCACGTTGATCACGAAGTCCACCGCGGCCAGCAGGTCGCCGACCTCGGCGACGCGGCCGAGCGCGACGAGTCGCGACTGGAGCGGCAGGTCGCCCGCGCCGACCCCCGCCACGGCCACCACGCCTGGCAGCGCGCGCCGGGAGGGCATCGCGCCGAGCGCGTCCCGCAGGCAATCGAGCCCGCGGTAGGGCTGGGCGTTGCCGAGGAACAGCCCGACCGGTTCCGAGACCGGCAGGCCGAACACGGCACGCAGCGCCGCCCGGGACGCGCCCGGGCGCGCCAGCGCGGGGCCGGAGGCGCCCGTCATCAGGTGCCCCGCACGCGCCATCGCGGCGCCGATGCCCGCGTCGACGCGCGCAAGTCCCGTCGCCGCCTCGGGCACCGGGATGAACACGCGGTCCACCGCCTCGAGGACCGACCGCTCGCGGTCCATCCGCGACCGGACGTCCGGGTACTCCCGGATCTCCTCCCAGGGGCGCTCGGGAACGCCGAAGCTCCAGGCGAGGTACAGCGCGAGCGGCATCGGGTTGTGCTGCAGCAGCCACACCTGCTGCCCCGCCGCGCGCCTCTCCAGCGCCGCCTCCGCGCTCGGCGCGTCGTGCGCGAAGATCACGTCCGCCCCGGCGGCCGCGGCCAGCGACGGCTCGACCTCGGCGACGACGCCGGCCCACGACTCGTCGAGCATCCGGCCGAGGTGCCCGCCGGCGCGGGGCAGGTCGTCGGCCGGGGGCCGGCCGAACGCCGGGGGGCCCAGCAGCGTCCGGCGCAGGCGCCGCGCGAGGACCAGGAGCCGGCGCTCGCGGCTGGCGGCGCCGCGCGCCGCCACGGGCGGCCCCTGCGGCAGGAGCACCTGGTGCCCGCGCGTGTCCTGGCCGTCGAGCGCGCGGGCGAGCTGCAGCAGGTATCCCGTCGGGCCGCCGGAGCGGCCTGGTGGCGGGCCGAGGTGCGCGATCCTCATCGCCTGACGAGCATGAAGGCGTTGCAGAAGGTGCCGTAGCTGCGCCAGCGTACGGCCTCCCACTCTTGGTGTGCCGCGAGGAACTCGTGGAACGCGCGGGCCTCGCCGCGGCGTGGGCTCGCGCGGTAGTGATACCAGTCGTCGAAGAGCACGATGGTCCCGTCCTGGAGCGCGGGTGCCACGCCGGCCAGGACATCCCGCGTGCTCTCGTAGAGGTCGCAGTCGACGTGGAGAAGCGCGATCGCCGGATGGACCGACGGCACGACCGTGGGCAGCACCTGGTCGAAGCGCCCGACGTGGAGCAGCGGACGCTCGAGGCCGCACTGCTCGAAGAGCTGGTAGGTGGTGTCAGCCGAGACCGGCTCGCCAGGCGCGGCAAGCGGATGCCAGGCGTGGACCAACGCGCAATCGCCGGTCTCCCAGCGCGCGTGAACCTCAGCCGATGCCGGCAGTCCCTCGAACGAGTCGATTCCGGCGATGCGGCGCGCCATGCCCTTCGCATCGAAGGTCGCGCCCTTCGCGATCACGGCCAGGCTCAGCCCGCCGAAAACGCCGCACTCGACGAGGTCGCCGGGGACCCGCTCGTAGTTCACGTACTCGATGGCTCGGAAGAACGTGTCGGCGCGCGCGTCCTGTCGGATGAGACGGGTGATCAGGTCCGGCTCGTCGGTCCCGAGCAGGAACCGGCCTGCCGCGCGGAGTCCCCGGCGGATCACGCGTCGCATGCCACGTCCCAGTGACACTCCGCCTGCACGAGGCCCTTCCGCTCGGCGTCACGGCGATAGAGCGGCGAGTCGCCGACCTCGGCCGAGAACGAGAAGGCGGGCTCCTGGAGGTCG
>JBFWOG010000041.1:0-26480 GCA_050250645.1 Vicinamibacterales bacterium | reverse complement strand
TCTGTTCACGAAGGCGGCGGAGCTGTGCGCCGATGGCCCGCTTCTTCGCCGGGTCCGCCTCGGTCTTGAACTGCTGGAGGAGCGACGTGGCCTGCTGCGACAGCCGGCTTGACTCGTCAGCGGAGGCGTCACGCTGACGGCCGCCAACGACAGCGAGCCGATCCCGGTGCCGTTGACGCGCACGGTCGCTGCGCCCCCGTGGGCCGGTCGGCTCGGGAAGGCGAGTGGGGACCGGTGCTTCGTGGACGAGGCGGGCCAGTGCCGCCTGCCCGTGCTCGCGCACTTCGGGGAGGCCTTCTCCGCGTTCGTCCACCACAAGACCGTTGCGGGGCTGACCGTCGAGGAACAGCTGCGCCGCATCAAGGCGGCGGGCTACGACGGCATCCGCTTCTGGGATGCGCTCGGGTACTACTCGGTCTGGCGCGGCCGCGAGGTCATGCCGTGGTCGTTCATGAACCACAGCGGGCAGACCATTCCGGCGACGCCTGGGTACTACGAGCAGCTGCGCGACTTCCTCGGGCTCCTGCAGCGGCTCGGCCTCACCGCTGAGCACACCAGAGGTGACCTGAACGGCCAGACCACCACGCGGGTCGCGGAGCACACCGCGCGGGTGGCGGCGATCTACGACGCGATCGGCTGGCAGACCGTCGCGCTGTTCGAGGGCGTGAACGAGTCCTGGCAGAACGGCGGGTTCGGGCCCGCCGACCTCCGGCGCATCGTCGCGCCGGCCACGGACCGCGGCGCCCTCGTCGCGCTGTCGTGTCCGCCCGACTCCAGCGAGGAACCAGCCGAGGTCCGCGCCTACGCCGAAGGCGCGTCTGTGTTCTACGTCCACGGCTACCGCGAGGGCGAGGCCACCGACCGCCTGCGGCACCAGTTCTCGCTTGCCTACGAGGCCGCCACTGGCACGCCGCGCCTCGGGTGGCAGGGTGAGCCGACGGGCCCCGGGCCCGGCGTCACCGTGGGCCGCGTCGATGACCCCGAGGAGCTTGGCCTGCTCGCCGTGAACGCGCTCATGAGCCGACAGGCGTGGGTCTACATGTCGTCGGACGGCGTGTTCTGGCAGGGCCCGATTGACGCGCAGCCGGGCTTCGCGGTCGTGCCGAAGATGCGGGCCGCGCTCGCGGCGTTCGCGGCGGACGTGATGACGTGGCCGACCCTCGTGCACGGCGGGCGGCCCGAGGCCGTCCTCCAGTCGCCCATCGGCTACTACCAGCCCGAGCACGGCGTGATGGAGGGCCCGGCCCGACTCGATCAGGCCCTCGCGCCTGATGGCCGCGTCGTCGCCGTGGTCCACGGCGGCCGCGGCCGGAAGCCCGTGCGAAACGTCGGCGGCCGGACGCTGCGGCTGACGCTCGTGTGGCCGGAGGGCGACCAGGTGCGGACGGAGACGCGCACGCTGGCGCCCGGCCAGACGCTCGACCTCGAGTACCGCGTCGGGCGCCTCATCCTCGGGGAACCGGTGCCGTGAGGACCGAACTGCTCGAGGACGCGCACAGCGAGAAGCGGCTCCACGGGCCCATCGTGGCGCGCACCTTGTGACCTGGACGCACGGCGAGGCCCACGAGCCCAGGCGCTGTCACTCGTTCGTCCGCGACGGCCAGATCGAGTTCTTGGGCGACTGCACGCACGCGCTCGCCGGCCAGACTGTTCCGCTCCCTGACATGGAGGATTGATGATGGAAGTTTCGACGTTCGACCTCGCCTCGGTCGCCGGCATCGTGTCGGCCACAGGGATGCTCCTCGGGCTGCTCAAGCCCACGCTCGGCCGCGTGCCGGTGCTTCGGGAGTTGCCGGTGATGCTGCACGCGGTCCTGCTCTCGGCGCTCCTGACGTGGGCCGCGCACGACGTGTTCCACACCCTGCAAGGCGACCTGCCGACGCTGCTCGCGCTCATCGTGGGCCAGGCGCTTGCCGCCGCCGGCGCGCGGGAGCAGAAGGTCGCGGGCGTGAAGCCGGTGAAGGCGACCAGTGCCGTCACGGGCGCGCCGGTCAACCTCAGGGGCATCGCGCCGGTCATCCTCATGGCGGCTGCGCTGACCGCTGCCACCGGGTGCGCGCTGAAGGGCCAGCCGCAGCGGCAGGCCCGAGCGCTCGACGTGGTCGTCTACGACGGCCTGGCGGCCGCGCAGGACGTGGAGACCGCCTTCTACATGGGCGGGCAGATCACCGCCGAGCAGGACCGCGCGTTCAACGCGGCGCTCGCGCCGGCGCTTCGCATCGGCAAGCGGCTGAACCTTGTGATTCTCGGCTGGCCCGATGGGGCGCCGACGCCGCCGGAGCTGCTCGACCTGGCGCGCCACCTCGACGCCCTCGTCGCCGAGGTCTTGAAGGTCTGGCCGGAAGGGCGCGTGCGCGACGCGCTGACGAATCAGGTGACCGCGGTCCGGTCGGCGGTCCAGTTCATCATCGGAGGGCAAACGTGGGAGTGAGCATCAATCTGGAGCAGGGGGCGCGCCTGGTGCAGGCGATCATGGGCGCCGTCGCGGCCGGGACGGTCGCCGTCCAGCACGCGAAGGCGCTCTTCGCCGAGGCGGGTATCCCGGACGAGCAACTGCGGGCCATGGACGCCGACTACGACCGGCGGATCGCCGAGGCCGAGCGCCGGGCGGCCGGCCAGTGACGAGCGGTCGGACGCCGGTGCCGAAGGCGGCGGCACCGGTGAGCGCGCTCGCGGGCGTGCACGTCGAAGCGCTCGACACGGATCCCGAGACGATGGTGACCCTGGCGGTTAACCGGGTCGTCAGCAGTGGCGCCCGGTTGCTCGCCGTGGTGCCCTTCGTGTCGGCCGCTGGCCGGCCCGGCTACCTCGTCGTGTCGCAGGATGGCCAATAGCCGGCCGCCGGTCGTTCCCGAGTGCCCAAACTGTGTGACCGACCAGCCGCCTGAGCCGGAAGGCCCGGGCGGCTGGTGGTGTCCCTGCTGCGCGCGTGTGTTTCGCGAGCGGGCCGGGCCGCCCGTCGCTGGGAAGCCGGTCCCACGAGCGACCGGTGTGACGGGCGGTCCCGGCACCCCGAGACTTCCATAGGGACTTCCATAGTGCAAGGGCGAGATGGCCTCTTTTGGCCGCCAATGGCCCCTCGATGCGTAAGACGGCGGCCAGGACGAGAGGTCCATGAAACTGCGAGTTTGGTCTGATTTGGCGGGATTTTTCTGGTGAGCCGGGTGGGGATCGAACCCACGACCACCTGATTAAAAGTCAGACGGCGCAGCAAAAAAGCACGATGTTTGTTGGTCTAATCTGCCTGTTCCATCTTTCGTTCCACGTGGAACACGCCGCCGCCCTTCGTGAGGCGGGCGGCGAGCTTCTCGGCCGCGTCCCGCAGGAGTGGATCGACAGCGCCGAGCGTGTACCTGGCGGTCGTGCTGCGGCTTGAGTGGAGCAGCATGTCGCCGACCGTCTTGAGGCTGTTCGTCGCGAGGAGGAGCTCGGTCCCGAACGAGTGCCGCAGGTCGTAGGCGCGCACGTCGTCCGCCAGGGGCCACGGATGTTGGTGGACGCCGTCGCGCCTGGCCTGCTCCCACGCGGCCCGCACACGCGTCACCGCCGCGCGCCAGGTCCGCGACAGCACGCGGGTGTTGAACGACCCAAAGCAGTTCGCCTCCGCGAACGCCCGTAGGGCCGCGACCCCCTGGTCCGACAACGGGAGGAGGCGGGCCCGCGACCCCGCGCCCTTCCGCCGCGGGCGCGCGAGCACCGCGTGGTCGTCGAGCCGCAGGTCGCGCGGCTCGAGGCGCTTGAGCTGCGCCGGCGGTAGGCCGGTGTACGCCATCACCAGCAAGCGGATGCGCGACCGGTTCACGGCGGACCGGCCCGGGCCACCAGTCTTCTTGGCGGTGCCACGCTCAGGTGCACCGAGATCCGGCATGGCCGCGAAGATGAGATCGATGAGGGCGTAGGGAATCGCCCGCGCCTCCTCGTACCGGAGGGTGACGGCCTTGACGTCCCGGACCGGGTTGTACCCCGACCGGCCGTTGGCGGTCGTGAACACCACGCCGAGGAGACGTCGCAGGTGCTTCAGCGTCGCGGGCGTGAGCACGCGACCTCGGGGCCCACTCGGCTGGCTGCCCCACGTGGCGAGCTGTTGGCTGATCTCGAGCGCCTTGACGCTGCCGGGCGGCCGCGTCCCGAAGCCGGCCGCCTGCCAGTGGCGCCACAGCGCGCGTTCATCGCGCCGCCGCCGCCCTTCGCGCACCGAGCCATCCGGCTGCGGCCGCGGCACGTCGGGGATGGTCTTGAGGTACTCGTCGAAGTGGTAATCGAGGGTGTGCGCGCGCGCCCGCCGCGCGGGCCGCGCGTCCATCAGCTCGCGCTTCGCGCGCCGGAGCTCCTCGAGCGGGGTGCCCAGCGGGTAGCGATGTTCCTTACCGTCGACCGGGATGGCGAAGCCGAACCGGTCGCGATAGATGCCGGTCGCGACCCGCTTACGGCGTCCGCGGTGTGTGCTCGTCATCGGCCCGGAGCCGGTCGATGGTGTGGGCGAGGGCGCGCAGCGTCACGCTGACCGTGATGCGCCCGCGCGGGCCCTTGGTGACCACCTCGCCGCTCGGGAGGTGCCGGAGCGTGGTAATGGACGGACGTGTGGAGGTGCCAAGAGGATACGGGCTCACCGTCCTTCCTCGGCCTCGACCGCCCAGTCGATGTTGCCTGAGTTGATGGTGAGGTAGTAACTTCCCGCTGGCGCGCGGACGTATGATGTGTTTTGCCCTGGCCCCTGTTGGTTCGCGGCGAGCGTCACGAGCGCGTTCGTGTCGGCGTCGTGCACCATGATTTGGAAGATGCTTGCGCCTGGCATCGCCTCGTTCGTCGTCGTCCAATGTACCCGCCACTCCCCCCGGGTGGTCGTGAAGCGCTCGGTCTGCGTGATGCCCGTGCCCTTCCAGCTCCCAAGCGTGGCCCAGGTCACGGGTGCCGCCGCGGCGGTGGCCGCCCGTGGCGGATCCGCAGCCGGCGCCGTGCAGCTCGTGAGACCGATGAAACACAGCGCGGCCGCGCAGCGGCCGATTACCCCCGGGGTGTGCATGATCATTTCCTCCGTGTCCGTGCCCGTCGAGCCGTCGGCTGATGCGGCCCCTTCGGTGCAGTTGGTCGAGCCGCCGGTTGATGCGGCCCCTTCGATGCAGTTGCGGTGGCTCGAGGCTCGATTTCCAAGGCTCTCGGCGCGCCAGCGCTCGGCGGTGGTGTTGGCGGTTCATGCGTGTCTGGTAGGGCCTGGGCCATCGCGACAAGAGCCGAGCGACCCTCCACGGTCGTAGTCCGGTACTTGCGCACGAGGCGCGCCTCCTCGGCCGTCCACTGCTCTTGGCCGCCCAGCACCTCTCGCAGCACGTCCTCGACGGAGACGCCGAGGGCCGTCGCATGCTTGTGGAGACTCGCGGTGCTCCGAATCAGCCCGCGTTCCTGCTCCTGTACGGTGCTGTAGTTCGGCCCGCCGGCGCGATCGATGTCGATCGCGTTCCAGCCGCGGCGCGTCCGTAGCACGAGCAGCAGCTCGCCGACGGCTCGCCAGACCGCCGCGTCGTCCGTCATGGCCTGCTCCGGGTCATCATGGGCACCCGCCATCGTAGGAATATTCACCGCTCACCCGCAACTAAATGACCGCCTGACTAGCACTTAGGGGAAATGTTCCGCGCAGCATGATTATTTTCTTGCAAGGAGCATGATTTTTTTCCTACAGTGAGGCGCATGGAAGACGCGCCAGGACCCACGCTCCGCGGCCTGCGTGAAGCCGCGGGCATCCACACGCTGGAGCAGGCCGCGGACCGCACCGGCCTCGACTACACGACGATCGGCAAGCTCGAAAACGGTAAGGTCCCGAACCCGCGCATCGGGACGTTCGAGCGGCTGGCCGGCGCGTACGGATGCGACGTCGCGGATGTGCTCGCCGCGTGGAAGCGCTCGCTGGCGGAGGCTGCGTAGTGTCACTCCGCCACCTCGTCGGCCAGCGCGCGCAGAGCCTTCAGGTAGGCCAGCTCCGCCCGTTCACGGATCCGCCGCGCCAGCTCGCGTCGGCGCTTCGCCCGGGTCACCAGGTCCAGGCAACGGGTGATGCGTTGGGTCTTGGCGCAGTCGCGCGCCAGCTCGTCGGGACGGGGCAGTTGGGCCTGCATGCCGTCCATCGTGCCGAGGGACCGGCGGGTTCGTCGTCCGGGTTCGTGTGTCTCGATCCGGACCTGCGGGGGCGCCAGCCGTGAGCCGCGACGCCTTCGAGTCCGTCGAGGAGGCGATCTACCGGGTGGCGCGCTTCAGCGAGGTGCCACTGCCGGAGCAGGCGTCGCGGATGGGCGTGTCGGCGGACGCGCGCGCTGGTTGTCGGCAGGACAGTTGGCGCTGCACCAACAGCAGGAGGCGGCAGCCAGTCGTCCAGCAGAGCCAACAGCAGCGTCTGATGTTCCACAGGAAGCTGCCGCACCTTCGAGAGGATCTCGAACACGACGTCGGTAGGCGAGTGACTCTGGACCGCCCCCGGGGGGAACACGCCTCGCATCGGGTCTGCTCTCCTTCCGCCAGCTACGCCTCCGGGGGGATGCGTTGGGACACAGCGATTCGTCAGTGGCCGGCGACGCCGCGACGTTACTTGACTGGCCCGCGATCGGACAAGACGAAAGAGTGTGCAAATGACCTCTGCTGTCATTTCGGAATCCCGCGCGACGAGGTGACATCGCGTGTCGAACCTGCGAAAGCGAATTCGGGAGGGGCTCATTCTTCTGGGTCTTGTGGTCAGGCGGCCTGAGGTTCTTCCGCCGTCAGATCCGGCAGACGACCTGCTGGCAAAGATCCGGTTCGGTCACTACGAAGAATACGCGCGGCGCGCCGACCGGCGTTCGATAGCTGGAGCTGTCGTGCTACTAACACTGGTCGCGTCGATAGCAGCCGTGCTCGAGCGCGCGTTGCCACGACCAGACGTCACGAACCCACTCACCATCGTAGTTGTCCTCGCGGGCGTCTGGGCTCTCGTGCAGGTGCTGAACTGCCTCACGATGAAGGCCGTCCGCGCGGTGTTGCTCTTCGTGGCCACGGCCGCCGCGAACGCCGCATGGTCTGGCTTTGGCGCCATCTATTGGCTACTAGTCCTGGCTTCGGCGATCTCCATCGCCGTGGCACCCCTAATGTTTCCCCTCGGTCAGGAGTAGCGCATGGGCGTCGTCACCCGCCGCGACAGCCCCTACTACTGGTTGAACCTCGAGCGGCCCGGCCTGCGGCCACTGCGCGAGGCCACGAAGATCCCGGTCGCCGCGGCGACGCCGCAGCAGGCGAAGGAGAACCGGCGCCTGGCCGACCAGGTCTACGCGATCCGGATGGGCCAGCTCGCCAAGCAGCACCACGGCATCCGCGACGCCACCACGCGCACGACCTTCCGCGAGTACGCCTCGTGGTACCTGAAGCACCGGACGTCGCAGAAGGCCACCGCGGCGCGCGAACGCTCGGCGGTCAGCCATCTCCTCGCCGCGCTCGGGCGCGTGCCCCTCGACCAGATCGACCGCCATGTCGTGCAGGAGTACCTGTCGCACCGCACGAAGCACGTCACGGCGTCGACGGCGAACCGTGAGGTCGACGTCCTCAAGGACATGCTGGCGTGGGCGGTCCCGAAGTATCTCGTGGCGAACCCGCTGACGGGGATGCGGCGCCTGCGGACCCAGAAGCGCGGCATCCGCATCCTCACCTTCGACGAGGAGCGGCGGCTCCTGGCCGCGGCGCGCCGGGGCGAGGCCGGCCTGCCGGCCGACGAGGGCGCCGCGTTGATCATGACGGCGGTGGACACCTTCATGCGCTTGGGCGACCTGATCGCGCTGACGCCGGACCAGTACCACGGCTCCTACATCCACGTCGAGGACCCGAAGATCGCCCCCTACGATGTGGCGGTGTCCCGGCGCGCCCGGCGCGCCCTCGACGCGCTCGGACGCAAGGCGCCGCGGGCCCGGTGGGTGTTCCAATCTCTCCACGCGGGCCGCGGCGCGCGCGCGGCCGAGAACCGGGCGATCCGGTTCTTCGCCGCGCTCTGCGACCAGGCGGGCGTGCCCCATGGCCGCGCGGTCCGCGGCGTGACATTCCACAGCCTGCGGCACACCGGGGCGACGCGCTTCATGAAGCGGGGCGGCTCGCTGCGGGACCTGATGGAACAGGGGGGCTGGCGGGACATCGAGTCGGTGCTGCGCTACGCGCACCCCTCGGACGAGCTCGTGGAACAGGTCAGCTCGATGAGCCGTGCACGTCCGGTACACGCGGGTCGTCGTGAATCACGAATAGAGGCCCAGAATCGCGGGGTCTCTCGCCGTCGGGCGTAGCGTCAGGGACGCCACCACTCCTCCGCTGCCCGGGTCGACGCCTGCGGTGTCTCCCTCTCCACGTCGGCGCGCCTCCCCCGCCACCGGCCTTCGCGCGGCGCGCGAGTCGTGGTTGAATCGACGTGCGTGACCAACATGCGGACCAAGCGGCCCACCAGGAAGCCCGTCGACGACACGCCGGCCGTGCGCGTGAAGAACTACATCACGCCGGCCGGCCTCGAGCGCCTCAAGGACGAGCACAAGTTCCTGCTCACGCGCGAACGGCCCGCCATGACCGAGGTGGTGGCCTGGGCCGCCAGCAACGGCGACCGCAGCGAGAACGCCGACTACCAGTACGGGAAGAAGCGCCTGCGCGAGATCGACAGGCGAATCCGCTTCCTCACCAAGCGCATCGACGCGGCGGAAGTGGTGGACCCGGCCGCCCCGAGGACCGGGCGCGCCGCGACGCACGTCTTCTTCGGGGCGACGGTCCGCTACGCCACCGGCGCCGGCGACGAGCGCGAGGTCTCGATCGTCGGCACCGACGAGGTCGACCTCGACAGGAACCACATCAGCTGGGTCTCGCCGCTGGCGCGCGCGCTCATGAAGGCCGGGCCCGGCGACAGCGTCGTCCTGCGGGCGCCGGGCAGCACCGAGGAGCTGGAGATCCTCGAGGTGCGCTACGAGGCCATTCCCGTCGAGGCGTTCCGCGTCCCGCCAGGGGCGCAGTCGCTCGCCAAGACCCGGCGCTCCGGCGCCTAGGAGCGCCCGGCCCCGCCCCCGGCCGCTACTTCTTCTTGCCGGACTTGCCCCCCTGGTCGTGCGGCACCGCGACCACGGTGGCACAGGACGCGCTGTTGCCGGCCAGGTCGGTTCCCGTGTACCCCAGCGTGTAGATGCGCCCCGCGCCGTTGCCCCGCCGCGTGGCGCGCAGCGCCCCGGTCACGGCGACGCCCGGGACGGTGAAGCCGGCGATGTCGC
Source organism: Vicinamibacterales bacterium (assembly GCA_050250645.1). Classification (GTDB taxonomy): domain Bacteria; phylum Acidobacteriota; class Vicinamibacteria; order Vicinamibacterales; family UBA2999; genus JBFWVR01. The sequence continues at coordinate 17,235 of JBFWOG010000041.1, read as the reverse complement.
CGCCGGCCCCCGGCTCGTTGCTCGACGCCTCGCTCATCACGTACGTCACGCCGCCCGACAATCCGTCCGACAGGCTCAGCGCGACGCTGACGGGCACCAGCTTGTTGTTCGCCGGCCAGAGTACCGGCGTGTCCGCGACACAGGTGACGACCGGCGGCGTCTTGTCGATGCGGACGGCTGGCGAGGTGAACGTCGCCGTGTTGCCAGCCACGTCGGTGACGGTCACCGCCCTGGTCACCGCGGCCCCTTCGGCCACGAGCACCAGGGGACTCGGCTGGGACGTCCCTTCCACGCCCGACAGCGCGTCGGCGGGGGTGAAGGCAAACGCGACGTCGGTGTTGTGCCAGCCCGCGGCATTGGCCGTGGGCGAGGCCGGCGCCCACGCGAGCGTCGGCGCCGTCGTGTCGAGGTTGAGGCCCCCGCGCGTGGCGGACGCCTGGTTGCCCGCCAGGTCCACGCACTGCCCTGTCAGCGCCTGGCCCGCGCCCTCGGTGGTCAGGGTCTGACTCACCTGGCCGGCCACGACGCCCGACAACCCGTCATCGCACTGCCACGTCACCGTGGGACTCTCGCGGTTCCAGCCGGCGGCGTTGGCCGCCGGCAGGTGGCTGAGGAACGCAATGGACGGCGCGGTCTTGTCGATCCGGACCGCGGGCGAGGTGAACGTGGCCGTGTTGCCGGCCACGTCCGTGACGCTGACCGTCCCGGCCACGGCCGCGCCTTCGGCGGTGAGCACGAGGGGGCTGGCCTGCGAGGCGCTGGCCACGCCGGAGATCGTGTCGGCCGTGGTGAACGCCCGGCTGACGTCCGTGTTGTTCCAGCCCGCGGGGTTGGCGACGGGCGAGGCCGGCGCCCACTCGAGCGTCGGGGCGGTCCTGTCGAGTTTCAGGCCCGACCGCCTGTCGTCGGCGATGTTGCCGGCCAGGTCCATGCACCGGCCGATCAGCGTCCCGTTGGGCCCCTCGAGCGTCAGGGTCCGGCTCACCTCCACGTCGACGGGTCCCGACAGCGCGTCGCTGCACATCCACGTCAACGTCGGGTTCTCGCGATTCCAGCCGGCCGGGTTGGCCGCCGGCACGTGGCTCAGGAACTGGATCCCGGGCGCGGTCTTGTCGATGCGGACCACGGGCGACGTGTAGGTGGCCGTGTTGCCGGCCCAGTCCGTCAGGGTGACGGTCCCGGTCACGGCCTCGCCTTCGGTGGTGAGCACGAGGGCCGGCTGGCTGTCCACGCCCGTGGTCACGTCTGTCGCGGTGAAGGGAATCGTGACGTCCGTCTTGTGCCAGCCCGCGGGGTTGGCCGAGGGCGACGGCGCCCCCCATGCAATCGTCGGCGGGGTCGTGTCGCGCCTGATGGTGACGGACTTCTCGTCGCTGGCCACGACCGCGCGGGAGTGATCGGACAGCTCGTAGTAGGTCTCCGCCCTGCACACCCAGGTCTCGCCGCCGTGCGGGGTGTCCTGCGTGATGGTCCGCTCCGCGCACCCGCTGGAGAGGGCCACGTCGTAGCCCTCGCCCCCGGTGATCTCCCACCGGAGGTGCACGTCGGACACGTAGGCGAACCCGCCCGGGCTCTGGGTGCCGGTGACGATCGCGCGCACGGTCGGCTTCGCCGAGCCGGGGTCGGCGCGCGTCCACATCCGGATGTAGCTCTCGGCCGAATTGAGCAGCGGCTCGAGATCGTCGGTGGTGAGGCCCGTGTTCTTCAGGTCGGCGAAGAAGTCGGCCAGCAGGCCGTAGTGCGCCAGGCCCTGGTAGTTGAAGTCGAAATCACGGCCGCCGGTGCGCTGGAGGTTGAACGAGCCCCCCATGATGCCCTTGAACGGATACGACAGCTCGGTGCCCGGGGTGCCAGGGCAGTCCGGGTCGCCGAAGCGGGGCCCGGTGGCGCCGCCGAAGCCGTTCATGTCGGTCGAGAAGCCGACAGCCGCGAACCGGTCGCCCGGCGCCTGCTGCATCCCGCCCACGCCGTACCGGTAGTGGTAGGCGAACTGGGCGGTGGTGCCGCACGAGCCCCTCGGGTCGATCGCCGACACCATGCCGCCGAGCTGCTTGATGGAGGCCATCTGCGCGTCGGTCAGGGAGAACTCGCTGCCGCCGTTGCCGCCGCCGAAGGACGAGTGTCCCGACACGAGCGGGTAGTTGCGCGCGAGGGCGATCGCCAGCACGTCGTCGAGCATGAGCCGCGACATGTGATCCACGTCGATGATGAAGCCCTTGTCCATCAGCGCGTTGACGAGCACCCGGCCCGTGGCGCTCAGGCCCTCGGCATTGCAGTCGGCCGCGAACTGGTCGTAGTACGACTGGTCGGGGGCCGCCGCGCCGTGCAGGAGCCACGCCAGGAAGTCGACGAAGCCGCTGCCATTCACGTTGTAGGTGTAGCCCTCGGCCGAGCAGTCGCGGACCTGGAAGTGGTGGCCGGCGACGATCCGGTTCGCGGCGTTCAGTTCGTCCCTGAAGATCGCCGCGCCGCCGAAGCCGTTGTCGTACTGGTGGATCGGGAACACGTGGCGCACGCCGAGGTTGTAGTACTTCTGCAGCTGGTCGTTGATGTAGGCGGCCGAACAGGCGACGCCGGGCTTGCAGCCGAAGAGGGAGTCGACCTCGATGCCCAGCACCACGGCCATCTTGCCGTTGCGGATGAGGGTGCGCGCCTGCGCGGGCGAGTACGCAATGCGGAACCAGCCGCTCCCGTTGGCCAGCCCGTCGTCCATCCGGTCGATGGCGGCCTCGAGGTCCTTCGTGCCCTGGATCTGCCGGTCCACCGCCTCCATGTCGTCGCACGTGAAGTCGGCGCGGCGCTTGCCGCTGCCGCAGAGCGCCTCGTTCGACACGGCGAGCTGCACCATCATGCGCAGCCCCCCGAGGTACGCCCGCTCCACCCACTTGTAGTACATCTGCTGGTGCGTGTAGGTCTGGTAGGTCGGCCAGCCGTCGAACGGGCCGGTGCCCGCCACGTCGTGGTACCCCTCCTCGACGCCGTTGCTGATCGGGTGCGTGAGCGCCTGGGTGCCCTTCGGGCCGTGGATCTCGTAGCCGTAGTACGGCGTCGCGAGCTGGTCGGCGCCCGTGATGGACGACGCCGTGGGGAACTTCCAGGAGTAGTCGCACCACGGCAGCGCCTCGTTGATGCCGCCCTCGTCATAGGGCGCGCCCCAGAAGATCACGCCGCCGAAGCCGAGGTTCGAGAACATGTGCGCGTGCAAGTCCACGATGCCCCGCACGGGGCCGGTGGCCGGCTGCGTCAGCGTGGGCATCACCGCGACGTTGGTCGTGGGCTCGTCCGAATAGCCGGAGTAGGTGCAGACGTTGAAGATGTTGCGGTTCCCGACACTGCACGTCAGCCCGAGGCTGCACGTCACCTGCCCCGACCCGCCGCACGGGGAACAGATGTTCAGGATGTTGTTGAACCTGTCGGAGTTGCAGCCCTTGTACGGCGTGGCGTAGCTGAGATCGGCGTTGAGACACGCGAACTGGCCGGCCCCGCCGCACTCGATGGCGGCGTCCGCGCCGTCCGGCGCCGCGGCGGCCCACGACGCGTCCGGCGTCACGCCCCACAAGGGCGCCGCCCCGCCTCCCCCCGTGGCGGCGTCCGCCGCGGGCACGGCCCACACCAGGAGACCAAGGACCACCGCCAGCGCTGGCAGGATTCGTCGCGACACGTCCGCTCCTTTGCTACTCATTCCCGCCGGCGGCACCCGCCTCGGCGAGCACCGCGTCGATGGCATCCTTGAACGCCTGGTAGGGCTGCGCGCCGACCACGACGCGCAGCGGCGTCACCGCGCCCCCTCGCGGGTCGGTGAGCCCCACCACGAACACGGGCGTGCCCGTGACCCCGCCGCGGACCGCCTCGTCGATGTCCTCCCGGATGACCCGGTCATGGCTCGTGCCCGCGACGCACGTCCCGAACGCCGCCGTGTCGAGACCCGCCAGGCGGGCATGCTCGGCCAGCCCTGCTGCCGTGAAGCTGCCCTGGTCGCCGAACAGGCGATCGTGCATCTCCCAGTAGCGGCCCTGGTCGCCCGCGCAGGCGGCGGCGACGTGCGCCTTGAAGACGCCCGGGTGGAGGGCCTCGATCGGGTAGTTCTTGAAGACGTAGCGGACCTGCCCGCTGTCCACGTACTCGCGGATCAGGCGGGGGTAGACCTGCGTGGCGTACTGCGCACAGAACGGGCAGCCGTAGTCGGAATACTCGATGAGCGTCACGCGCGCGGTGGCCGCGCCTCGGGCGGGTCGATTCGCGACCGTCAGGGACCGCACCGGCGCCCCCGCCGCTGGAGCCGCGCCAGGGGCCGCGGCCGGGCCGGGCGCGCGCCCGAGCTGCGCCCTCAGTTCCGCGAGCTCACTGGCGGTTCGCGCCTGGGCCTCGCGCAGCGACGCCACTTCGGCCTTGAGCGCCTCGACGTCGGCGGCGGGCCGGGCACAACCCTGCGACACGCCGAGCAACAGCGTCAGTACAAGGGCAGCGAGGCGGCGGGCCGTCTGGGGGGGACGCGGCATGTATCCGATGTGCGACAAGTATATGTGCGGCAACCCCCATGTCAACGCCGCGAGGCCGCGGCGACGGGCGGCTACCGGTCGCGCGCGCCGGCGGGGACCCGCGTCATGTGGTACGTCGCGTTGACGCCCCACGTCCGGCCTTCGTCCGGCGAATGCTCGCCCCGCCACGTCCACGTGCCGTCCTCGTGCGGGATGAGCGAGACGCGGAAGAAGTGGGGGTTCGTCAGGACGAGGGCGCCTGCCGCATCGAAGGCGCCGGCATACACGTCCAGCACGCCGGAGCCGGCGTCGAGGATGGTCATGCGGTAGCGGTCCTCGACCGTGTCGTACGACACGGTGAGCCGCGCCTCCACCTGCAGCATCATCCCCTCGGCCTCGAGGTACTTGCCGCCGAGCACGGGCCTGAACTCGAGCGGCACCGCCGCGGCCCGCGATGCGCCCTGCGCGGCGGGGCCCGTCCAGCGGCCCCGCAGGAACTGGAGGCGGGCGAAGCCAGCCGCGAAGCGCGCCTCCGTGGCGGCGCGCCGCGCCGCGGCGGACGAGGCCTCCGGGGGCGACGCCGGTGGACTCTCCGGCTGGCCCTGGGCGCGGGCGGCGGCAGGCAGGGCGATCAGGAGGAGGAGGGCAAGCAGGGCGGGCACGGGCACGGTGGTGGAACGCATGCGTGGGATTACGCGGGCCCCGGCGTCCGCGTTCCCCGCGCGTGCGCCCGGACGACCGCCTCCGGCCGCCCGTGTGACCGGCGGCGGCCGGCGCGTTGCCAGCGGGGGCGCCGGCCTCACCTCAGCGGCCGACCTCCGTCATGTGCGTCATGCGTGGCGCCGGTGCCCGCGGCTCGGCCACGCGCAAGGCGCCGTCCGTGAGCCACCAGGCCCAGAGGCTCCGCCCCAGGATTACGGTTCCGAGCGAGTAGTAACAGAAGGCGACGACGCCGAGCGTCAGGCCGAAGCCGAGCCCTGACGTCCAGGCCGCGAAGCTGGCGACGACAAGGACGGTCACGACATCGAAGCCCGCGCCCGCCGCCCGGAGCGGCGACCATGCCGGGATCGCGCGCGCCCGGCCTGCCAGCGCGAGGCGGAGCCGCTCGCCCGCCTCGTCGCGGACGGCCGGCTCGGGCGGCTGGCCCTCGTCGAGCAGCTCCGGGAACAGCCGCTCGAATTCCGCGAGCGTCTCCTCGCCCGGCAGCCCGATCGACTGCGCGTAGTCCCGCACGAAGCCACGCCTGTACACGGCGCCCGACGGCCAGCGCGAGAAGTCGTGCGCCTCGAGGCCCGCGAACACGTAGGTCCCGACCTTCGTCGACTCGGCAATCGATCTGAGCGCGATGCCGCGGCGCTCGCGCTCGTGCTTCATGCGCGCCGCGAAACGCCGGCGCGCCTCCTGTGGTGAGTGGTCCGTGGTCACTGCCCCGCCCGATGTAAGAGTTGCCGCGCGATCTGTCTCATCTGGATACGCGCGGAAGGACGCGGGGCCGGTCGACCGGGGGATTGGCGGGGCCGCGCGCCGGATGCGGGGATTGGCCTTGCGGAATGCGTGCCACCTGCCGGCGCGGGCGGGCGGCCGGCGGGCCGGGACGGGCGCTACCGCTCGCGGCGCGCGAGCGCGAGCCCTTCGAGGCCCACGTCGACGCGGCGGCCCAGCCGCAGCTCGGCGCGCACCGCGTTCTCGCGCCGGATGGCGCAGGCGTCGGCCGGCCGGTCCCGGGGCCCGGGGTCGGCACACCGCCCGGAGAGGTCGCCCGCCAGCAGGTAGGGCACGGCGTGCCCGTAGATTTCGTGGACGAGCACGCGGTCGAGGTCCGCGTCGAACTCGCCGGGGAGCGACCCCCGGCTGGCGTGGGCCTGCTCGAGCAGCCCGACGTTGACGACCACGAGCACGACGTCCACGCGCCGGCCATGGCCGGGCACCGGCGCCACCTCGGCGATGACGCCCTCGTCGAACGGGCGCCCGTCGCGGCCGTCGGCCGCCTCGCTCACCACCACCTGATCGGGGGTCAGGACGACCGCGCGGCGGCCGCTCGCGCGAATGGCCTGTACCGCCGCCTGCCACAGCCGGCTGCCCTGGCCGATGCGGTCGAGACTGGCCTGGATCACCGGGTTGCTCGTGAGGATCGGCGAATCGGCAGGCCCCGCCGTGCCCGCGACCACGGTCGCCGGGAGCATCGTGATCGAGGCCGTAACCGCCAGACCGAGAGCCCACTGGAGCACGGGCGCACCTCCCAGAGCGATGAGCCTCCGCGTGCCACCGACGACGTCGCGCGACGCGGGTCGGGGTGCTGACACGAGCGGAGTGACGTCGAAACAACGGTAATGTTAAATCTGTGTTACATCAAGTTAATAATCGGAAACACGCCGGAATTCATCAATCAGGGCCACGCCGTACGAGATGTGCCGGGCGGCGGCGCGGCCGGCGTAGAATGCCGGCCATGCCCCGCCACCTCCGACTTGCCGCCCCCGTCCTCGCCGCCGTGGTCACGCTGTCTGCCGCCTGCGGCGGCGGCACGCCACCCGCGCCCGCGCAGGCGCCCCAGCTGCCCTCGGTCGCCGAGCTCAGCATCCCCGACATGCAGCAGGCGCTGGCCGACGGCCGGCTCACCTCGCGGCAGCTCGTGACCGCCTACCTGGTGCGCATCGGCCTGTACGAGGACCGGCTGAACGCGGCGGTCATGGTCAACCCCCACGCCCTCGAGGAGGCCGATCGCCTCGACCGCGAGCGCGCGGCCGGCCAGGTGCGCGGGCCGCTCCACGGCATCCCGGTCGCGCTCAAGGACAACATCCACACGACCGACATGCCCACGACCGGCGGCGCGCTCGCGCTGGCCGGGTGGACGCCGCCCTACGACGCGACGCTCACCGAGAACCTCCGCGCGAGCGGCGCGATCATCATCGCCAAGGCCGGGCTCACCGAGCTCGCCAACTGGGTGGCCGGCGCGCCCGACCCGATGCCGGGCAACTTCAACTCGCTCACCGGCTTCGGCTACAACCCGTACGACCCGCGTCCCGACCCGCGCGAGGTCCCCGGGGACGGCCGGCCGGTGCTGTCGACCGGCGGCTCCAGCTCGGGCATCGGCACGGCGGCGAGCCTGTGGGCCGCCAACGTCGGCACCGACACCGGCGGCTCGGTGATCAGCCCGTCCAACGCGAACATGCTCGTCGGCATCCGGCCCACCATCGGCCGCATCAGCCGCCACGGCGTCATCCCGGTCACGTCGGACCACGACACCGCCGGCCCCATGGCCCGCACCGTGGCGGACGCCGCCATCATGCTCGGCGCGATGGAGGGCGCCGCGCCCGACCCCGACGACCCGGCCACCCAGACCTGCGAGCCGCCGTCCAACCGCGACTACACGGCGTTCCTCGATCCGAAGGCGCTCGAGGGGGCGCGCATCGGCATTCCGCGCGCCTACTACTACGACCCGGTCACCGTGGGCGGCCGCCAGATGGGCGGCCTCGCGCCCGAGCAGCGCCAGGCGATGGACGAGGCCATCGCGGCGCTCCGCGCCGCCGGCGCGGTGATCGTCGACCCGGCGGACGTCCCGAGCTACGCCACGACGGACCCCGCGCAGAACTTCGCCGCGTGGAACTTCTGCGCCGGTGACGATGGCGCGAAGGGCAAGGACGCCGACTGCTCGGTGAACTTCAAGTACGGGATGAAGCGCGACTTCAACAAGTGGCTCGACAGCCTCGGCGACAGCAAGCCGTACGCGTCGCTGACGGCGTTCCGCCAGTGGAACCTGGCGCACGCGAAGGGCGCGCTGCGGTACGGGCAGTCGCGCTTCGACATCTCCGACGAGATGGACCTCGTGGCGGACCGCGCACGCTTCGAGGCCGACCACGCGAAGGACCTCCGGCTGAGCCGGGAGGAAGGCATCGACGGCGTCATCGACGCCCACGACCTCGACGCGATCCTCACCCCCGGCGGCTCGGGCGCCGGCCTCGCCGCCCGCGCGGGCTACCCCATCATCGTGGTGCCCTTCGCGCGCGTGCCGAACACCCCCTCGCGGCCGCTGCCCGAGGGCTTCGACCCGCAGCCGGCGCCGTTCGGCGTCGGCTTCACGGGCAAACAGTGCACGGAGCCCCGGCTCATCGCGATCGCCTACGCCTTCGAGCAGGCCACGAAGAAGCGGGTGCCGCCGCCGCTGTTCCCGTAGGGACTCGCTTCGCTCGCTGGGACTCCCTGCGGTCCCTAGGACTCGCCTACGGCTCGCTGGGACTCGGCCACTTCGTGGCCTCGCCAGGGACGGCCTGATCCCAGCGAGGCCCGCCAGGGCCGAGTCCTAGCGAAGCCCGTAGGGCTGAGTCCTCGCGAAGCCCGTAGGGCAGAGTCCCAGCGAGGGTTCACAGAACCCGAGTCCCAGTGAGGCGCCGGAGGCGCTGAGTCCCAGCGAGTCGCGAAGCGACGAGTCCCAACGCCCCGAGCGAAGCGAGGGGCGGCCACTCCGGCGGCCGGGCGGCGAAGCAAACCCGCCGATGGCCGCCGTTTCAGGTATCCTGTCGCGCGTGCCGCTCGCGGATCGCCTTGCCTGGGTCGGGCTCGTGCTCGGTCCCCTCCTCGCCCTCGCCTGCTACGTCCTGATCCCCGAGGCGGACGCGGGCGGGCTGGCCAGCGCCGGCCGTGCCACGGCCGGCATCGGCGTCTGGATGGCGGTCTGGTGGATGACGGAAGCCATCCCCCTCGCCGCCACGGCCCTGCTGCCCGTCGTCCTCTTCCCGCTCACCGGCGCACTGCCCGCCGCCAAGGCGCTTCCGCCCTACGCGTCCGACATCGTCTTCCTGTTCATGGGCGGGTTCATGATCGGCCTGGCGATGCAGAAGTGGCACCTGCACATCCGCATCGCCCTCAGCATCGTCCGGCTCGTCGGGACGGCGCCCGCGCGGCTCGTGGGCGGGTTCATGCTGGCCACGGCGTCGCTCAGCCTCTGGATCTCGAACACGGCCGCCGCCGTCATGCTGCTGCCCGTCGGCGTGAGCGTGGTGACCCTCCTCAGGAACCGGCTCGACCTCGACGATCCGCCGACGGCGGCCGCCGTCGGCAACCTGGCGACGTGCCTCATGCTCGCCATTGCCTACGGCGCGTCGATCGGGGGCCTCGGCACGCTCATCGGCTCGCCGCCGAACCTCGTGCTCGCGCAGTACGCCAAGGCGCAGCTCGGCTACGACGTGACCATGCTCGAGTGGATGCGGATGGGCCTGCCGCTCGTGGCCGTCATGCTGCCCGCGACGTGGCTGTTCCTCACGCGCGTCGCCTTTCCGGTCCGCCTCACGGTTCCCGCGGCGGTGCGCGAGGAGATCGCGGGCGAGCTCACCCGGCTCGGGCCGATGTCGCGCGGCGAGCTCACCGTGCTGGTCGTGTTCGCGTGCACGGCGCTCTCCTGGATCTTCCGGCCGCAGATCGCCGCCCTCACGGGCCTCGCCCTCTCCGACGCGGTCATCGGCATGACGGGCGCGCTCGCGCTCTTCCTGATCCCGGTCGACTGGGGCACCCGCGAGTTCGCGCTCGACTGGCACACGGCCGAGCGCCTGCCCTGGGGCGTGCTGCTCCTCTTCGGCGGCGGCCTCAGCCTGGCCGCGGCCATCAGCGGCAACGGCGTCGACGCCTGGCTCGCCTCCGGCTTCGGCGCGCTCACCGGCGTCCGCACCCTCTGGGTGCTCGTCGCGGCGACGACGCTCGTCGTGTTCCTGACCGAGCTGTCGAGCAACACGGCCATCGCCAACACGTTCATCCCGATCCTCGCCGCCGCCGCCATCGGCCTCGGCATCGAGCCGATGCCCGTGCTCTTCGGCGCCGCCTTCGCGGCCACCTGCGCCTTCATGCTGCCGGTCGCCACGCCGCCCAACGCGATCGTCTTCGGGTCGGGCATGGTCACGGTGGGCCAGATGATGCGCGCCGGGATCGGGCTCAACCTCATGGCCATCGTGTTCATCACGGTGATGATCAAGATCTTCGGGAGCTGGGCGCTCCCCCTCTTCTAGCGGGCGGGCCCGGCGCCGCACCGCACCCGAGGCCTGTTCCCGGTGCACCTCGCCCACCTCGCCCGGCTCCGCTGCCCGCTCTGCGCGTCGCCCCTGGCGGTCGCCTCGGCCGTCGACCTGCGGGACGAGGTCCTGTGGTGGGGGCTGCTCGGGTGCGGCTGCCGCGAGGCGCACGCGGTCGTCGACGGCATCGCGCTCCTCGTGCACGCCATGGACCCCCGCGGCGCCGAGGCGCGCGCCCGGCTCGCGGCCGGGCGCGAGGGCCTGCCGGGCTGGCTCACGGAGGTCCGCCAGCGCTGGGCGCTCGGCCTGCCGTCCCTCGCGCCGCGCGACACGGGCCTGGCCGCGATCGCCGACGCCGGCGGCGGCGACTTCTACGACTACTTCGCCTGGAAGTGGGCCACGCGGTCGTTCGCCACGGGCGTGGCGCTGCTCGGCGCCGCGCCCCCCGGCCTCCTCGTCGACGTCGCGTGCGGGCTCGGCCACCTGTCCTGGGCCCGCGCCCGCCTGTCGCCGGGCGACCCGATCGTGGCGATCGACAACTGCCTCACCTTCCTGCAGGCCGGGCGGGCCCTCGGGCTCCTCCCGCCCCCGGCGTCCGGCGCCCTCGTCTGCGCCGACGCCAACCTCGGCCTCCCCGTGGCGGACGGCGCGGCCGCCGCCGTGCTGGTCTCGGACGGGCTGCACTACTTCGTCCGGCCATCGCGCGTCCTCGCCGGCGCCCGGCGCGCCCTCGGCGCCCACGGCGTGCTCGTGCTCAATCACCTCCACAACGCGGAGCAGGCGGCCGACGAGCCCCAGCAGGGCCGCAGCCTCCCGGTGCCGCGCTGGTCCGCGCTCGTCGAGGCCGCCGGCTTCGCGCACCATGTGATTCACGCCGACCAGGACGTGATCCGGTCCATGGGCGAGGGCGACGCGCTGCCGCCGGGCGCGCCGCCCGAGGACCTGCGGGGCGAGCGGAGCGTCTCGATCCTCGCGGCGGCAGCGCCCGTGCACGGCCGCCGGCCCGGCGTGCTGCCGGACGACGGCGCCCCGCTGGCCCTCAACCCCATCTTCCGGTTCGAGCCCGGCTCGCGCCGGGCCGCGGTCCGCGTGTGGCCGTCCCCCTTCTTCGCGGCCGAGCACGGAAGCCCGCTGTTCCCGGCGCGCGTGTCGTGGTCCGAGCCACCGGCGCCCGGCGAGCGCCGCGCCCTCATCGCGCGCCTGACGTGGGTCGCGCTGCCGCCCGGCTACGTCGAGCCGGCCCAGCTCGTCGAACCCGGGTGCTAGAATCGCGGCCCATGGCCACCTTCGTCGCCGCCGTCGTCCAGGACGCCCCCGTGGTCTTCGACCCCGGCGCCACCATCGACAAGATCCGCGACCTCACGACGGAGGCCGCCGCCCGCGGCGCCGCGCTCGTGGTGTTCCCGGAGGCGTTCGTCTCGGCGTACCCGAAGGGCCTCGATTTCGGCGCCCGCGTCGGCTCGCGGACGCCCGCGGGCCGCGACGACTTCCGGCGGTACTTCGACAGCAGCATCGCCGTCCCGGGCCCCGCGACCGACGCGCTCGGCAAGATTGCGCGCGCCGCCCGCGTCCACCTCGTCGTCGGCGTCATCGAGCGCGACGGCGGCACGCTGTACTGCACGGTGGTCTTCCTCGGGCCGGACGGCGCCCTCCTCGGCAAGCACCGGAAGCTGATGCCGACCGCGATGGAGCGCATCGTGTGGGGGTACGGCGACGGGTCGACGCTGCCCGTCTTCGACACGCCGCTCGGCAAGCTCGGCGCGGTGATCTGCTGGGAGAACTACATGCCCATGCTGCGCATGGCGATGTACGCCAAGGGCGTCCAGCTCTACTGCGCGCCGACGGCCGACGACCGCGACACCTGGCTGCCGTCGATGCAGCACATCGCGCTCGAGGGGCGCACCTTCGTGCTGACCGCCTGCCAGTACCTTCGCCGGGCGGACTGCCCCGCCGAGTACGACGCCGTGCAGGGCGCGGATCCGGCGACGGTGCTCATGCGCGGCGGCAGCGCCATCGTCGGGCCGCTCGGCCAGGTGCTCGCCGGCCCGCTCTTCGGCGAGGCCGGCATCGTGACGGCGGAGATCGACCTCGACGAGGTCACGCGCGGGAAATACGACTTCGACGTCACCGGCCACTACGCGCGGCCGGACGTCTTCCGGCTCCATGTCAACGAGCGTCCGCAGCCGCCCGTCGTCACCGAGTAGCGCTGGCGACGGGTCTTCCGACAATCAACGATCCGCGGATGAACGCGGAGGCACGCGGATAACGCCACCGAGCGCGTCGGCTGGGCGCGCCGTCGGCGCGCCACACCGGGGCGAGGACGCCGGCAGACGCAAGACTGACGCGATTCCGAACGTCTTGCGTCTGTCGGCGCCCTCGCCCCGGCGGCTGCATCAGCGATGCAGCCGGCCGACGTGGTACCGCGGGTGCGGCGGGGGAAACTGAGGGCTATCCGCGCCATCCGCGTGCATCCGCGGATGCCTTTTGGCCGAAGGCCCTCGCACCGAGTGCCGGGGAGCTAATGCGTGACGGCGCCGAAGTAGTCAGGCAGGTCTGGCTTGGTCGCGCGCAGGATCTCGACGATGGCCTGGCGGGTGGGCCGGGTGAGGTGCGCGTAGCGCTCGGAGGCGTCCTGCCCCGAGAGCACCGTCCACAGGCGCTCGTAGACGGCGTCCTTCACCGCGGAGGGAAGGCCGTCGAAGCCCGTCGAGTAGATCATGTAGCTCAGCGGGTAGCGCATCATCCGGCGCTCGAGGTCGAAATCCCGCAACGACCGCCCCTGCGCGTCCTTCGGGCCCCGCGCCGTGAAGGCCTCCGCGAACCCCGACGAGCCGCGCACCGGCGACGGCAGCGGCGCCTCCTCCACGAACAGCATGTAGTCGACCAGCTCGTCGACCGCCTGCCGCACGCGTGGGGTGATCGCCGTCGAGGCGCCCCGCGGCGTGCCCGGCAGCCGCGACTCGTAGTCGGCCAGCCGCCATTCCCACCCCGCGCGCGTCAGCAGGTTCGCCAGGTGGGTCTGGTGGTCGAGCACGAGCAGGGCGACGACGTCGCTGTAGGGGGTCAGGTAGCCGTCGAGGTCGAACCGTCCCTCGAGCGACGTGAGCTTCGCGGGACCGGGCCCGCCCCGCTCATCGGCGTCGGGCCGGATCATCCGGGCGTTGCCCATGTGCCGTGCGGGCACCGCCGTCCCGGTCACCCACCAGCCGCCCCACCGTTCCGCCAGGGGCACGCGGTCGTCGACGACGAACCCGTTGGCGTACTCGTCGTCGCTCTTCCGCGGAAAGACCGTCTGCACGAGCGGGCCGGGCACGGCGCGGGTGTCCCACGAGAGGTGGCACTGCAGGCACTTCTGTTCGCGCTCGAAGCGGGGCTGGCCCCCGCCCTCCTGCGGCAGCTGGTAGAACATCGTCCCCTGCCGCGGGTCCTGTGACGCGATCTCGAGCGTGTCGCTGCCCCGGACCCACCCGACCGCCACGTTGTCGTTGAAGTAGATGGCGCGCGGGTTGTGGAAGGAGATGAGCGGCGCCTGGAGGCTGGTCTGCGAGAAGACGAGCACCTGCGACTCGACGGGCACGTCCAGGGCGTGGAGCACGGCCTCCAGGTAGCCCCGCTTGCCGCCGGCGAAGTCCAGCCGGGCGGTGCCGGCGGCGAGGCGCTCGTTGAGCGCCGCGACCCCGTCCGCCACCGCGCCGTCGGTGTAGGCGATGGCCGGGTGGTCGCGGGACACCTGGAACGCATCATCCCGCTGGCGGGCGAGGGCGGCGACGGCAAGGCCGGCCGCCAGGGCCACGAGGAGGGCAAGACGTGGAACCCGCATGCCCCCATGTTACCGCGCCTGACCGCGCCGCTCGGGGTCCGGCCGGCGCCCGGGCCGCCCCGCCGCCCCCACGAGCGGCCCGGCGTGCTAAAATCAAGGGTTTGGTTCACCAGGAAAGAGGCTGCTCGTGATTTCCGTCAGTGACGTGTCGATGCGGTACGGCTCGAAGGTCCTCTTCGAGGACGTCACCACCACCTTCTCCACCGGCCGCCGGTACGGCCTGACCGGGCCGAACGGCGCGGGCAAGTCGACCTTCATGAAGCTGCTGACGGGGGAACTCACCCCCCAGAAGGGCACCGTGACCCGCCCCGAGAAGCTCGGCGTGCTGCGGCAGGACCAGTTCGCCTTCGACCGCTTCCGGGTCATCGACACCGTGATCATGGGCAACACGCGCCTGTGGTCGGCGCTCGAGGAGCGGGAGTTCCTCTACGCCAAGGCCGAGATGACCGAGGCGGACGGCATGCGCCTCGGCGAGCTCGAGGGGATCGTCGGCGAGGAGGACGGCTACTCGGCGGAGAGCAACGCGGCCATCCTGCTCCAGGGGCTCGACATCCCGGACGCCCTGCACGAGCGGACGATGGCGGAGCTGCAGGGCGGCCAGAAGGTCCGGGTGCTGCTGGCGCAGGCACTGTTCGGCACCCCGCCGGCGCTGCTGCTCGACGAGCCGACCAACCACCTCGACCTCGACTCGATCCACTGGCTGCAGGACTTCCTCGTCCGCTACGAGGGCACGCTGATCGTCATCTCGCACGACCGGCACTTCCTGAACGGCGTGTGCACCCACACGGCCGACATCGACTACCAGACGATCATCACCTACACCGGCGGCTACGACGACATGGTGCTCGCGAAGACCGAGGTGCGGTCGCGGATCGAGTCGGAGAACGCGCAGCGCGAGAAGAAGATCGCCCAGCTGAACGACTTCATCGCGCGGTTCGCGGCGGGCACGCGCGCCAGCCAGGTCACCTCGCGGCGCAAGGAAGTGGAGCGCCTGCAGACCACGGTGCTGGCGCGGTCGAACATCCAGCGGCCCTACATCCGCTTCCAGATGCAGCGGCCCTCCGGGCGCCTCGCGCTGGAGTTCGAGGGGGTCACCAAGGGCTTCGACGGCACGACGGTCATCCCGCCCTTCAGCGCCATCGTCAACCGCGGCGAGAAGATCGTCCTCGTCGGCCGGAACGGCATGGGCAAGACGACCCTGCTCAAGGCGCTCCTCGCCGACGCCCCGGGCCTGCCCGCCACGCCCGGCGACATCGACGCCGGCAAGGTCCGGTGGGGCCACGAGGCGTCGGTCGGCTACTTCCCGCAGGACCACACCGGGGCCATCGAGCACGGCCTGACCGCGGTCGAGTGGCTGCACCAGTTCGACCCGGCGGCGTCCAAGCAGGACATCCACGGCCTGCTCGGCCAGATGCTCTTCAGCGGCGAGGAGGGCTACAAGCCGACGGCGGCGCTCTCGGGGGGCGAGACGGCGCGGCTGCTCTTCTGCCGCATCATGCTGCAGAAGCCGAACGTCCTCGTCCTCGACGAGCCGACCAACCACCTCGACCTCGAGTCGATCAACGCCCTGAACATCGCGTTGCAGAAGTTCGAGGGCACCGTGCTGCTCGTCACGCACGACCAGGACGTCATGGAGGAGGTCGGCACGCGGGTCTGGCACTTCATCGGCGGCGAGGTCCACGACTTCAAGGGGTCGTACGAGGAGTTCAGCGGCACGCTCGCGTGAGTCCGGGGCCCCGGGGCCCAAAACGATGGACACGGGCGCCCATTGCGGCTACGGTTTCCGGGTACCCAGGCAACACGGACCCCGGACCGTCCGGTCCGGGCAGCGGACATCCCCGGAGGAACCCAGACATGCGCAAGTGGACCCTCGCAGTACTCGTCTCCCTCGCGGCCATGACGGCGGCATCGACCGTCCCGGTCGCGGCCCAGCTCGGCGCCGACAACCCCCGCTTCGGCCGCTGGAAAATCCAGTCCGACGCCCCCCCGCCGTCCTCGAACATCATGACCTACGAGCCGTACGTCGAGGACGGCAAGACGGGCATGCGGGTGACCATCGTCGCCGTCAACGCCAAGGGCGAGACGCGGACGTGGGGCTACGTGACCATGTTCGACGGGAAGTTCCGGCCGATGACGGGCGACACGAACGCCGACTCGGCCGCCGTCACGGTCATCGACTCGCGGACGACCAAGATCGAGAACAAGACCGGCGACAACATCCAGACGATCATCAACGTCCTGTCCGAGGACGGCAACACGATCAACAACGAGTACCGCAGCATGCGCGACGGCAAGGAAGTGGTCACGCACGCGGTCTACAAGCGGATCCAGTAGGCAAGGACTCACTGCGTTCGCTGGGACTCCCTTCGGTCGCTAGGACTCGCTGCGCTCGCTAGGACTCGCTACGGTCGCTGGGACTCACTGCGTTCGCTGGGACTCGCTGCGCTCGCTAGGACTCGCTGCGCTCGCTAGGACTCCCTACGGTCGCTAGGACTCCCTACGGTCGCTGGGACTCCCTACGGTCGCTGGGACTCACTGCGTTCGCTGGGATCCCAGCGAGAGCCGCAGGCTCGAGTCCCAGCGAGGGCCGCAGGCCCGAGTCCCAGCGAGGCCGCAGGCCGAGTCCCAGCGAGGGCCGCAGGCCCGAGTCCCAGCGAGGACCGCAGGCCCGAGTCCCAGCAAGGCCGCAGGCCCGAGTCCCAGCGAGGACCGCAGGCCCGAGTCCCAGCAAGGCCGCAGGCCCGAGTCCCAGCGAAGGCCGCAGGCCTGAGTCCCAGCGAGGGCCGCAGGCCCGAGTCCCAGCCCGTACATGACGGTCCTTCCGGAAATGGCGTGGGCAGCTCGGGCCGGCTGCGCGGGCCACTCGGCGGGGAAGCGGTCTGCTCGCCGGCCTTGCGCCGAGGACAGGGGTGACGTAGAACCGCTGGATGCAGGACACGAA
>JBFWOG010000040.1:0-27889 GCA_050250645.1 Vicinamibacterales bacterium | reverse complement strand
GGCACCATAGACCATGGCTGGCTGCTCCTTCTTGAGTGCTCTGTTTCCGCAGAGCGACACTCCGTTTGTGGAGCGCAAGCTACCACGCTAGGTAGCAGCCAGCCGCTTCATCTCATCTCCGTGTTCCACGTCCCGTGCGTTGATACAGGCGTCCGGTTTCCTTATTTTGTGATTCGGTGGTTTCGATGACCCAAGTACTCAAGCTCGGCATCCCCAAGGGCTCGCTGCAGGACGCGACGGTCCAGCTCTTCGAGCGCGCGGGGTTCAGGATCCATGTCTCGTCCCGCAGCTACTTCCCCTCGATCGACGATGTGGAGATCGAGTGCATGCTGATCCGGGCGCAGGAGATGGCGCGGTACGTGTCGGATGGCGTCCTCGACGCCGGCCTCACCGGCATGGACTGGATCGCCGAGCACGAGATCGGCCACCCCGACGAGGCGCCGCTCGTCCGCGTGTGCGACCTGGTCTACTCCAAGCAGAGCTTCGGCAAGGTCAAGTGGGTGCTCGCCGTCCCGGAGGACTCGGCCTACCGCAAGGCCGAGGACCTCGACGGCTGCCGGATCGCGACCGAGCTGGTGCGCTTCACGTCGCACTACTTCGAGTCGCGCAACGTCAACGTCGACGTCGAGTTCTCGTGGGGCGCCACCGAGGTCAAGCCGCCCGTCCTCGCCGACGCCATCGTCGAGGCGACCGAGACGGGTTCCACGCTGCGCGCCAACCGGCTTCGCATCATCGAGACGCTGATGGAGTCGAACACGCAGCTCATCGCGAACCAGGCGGCCATGGCCGACCCGTGGAAGCAGACCAAGGTCGAGAACATCGCCCTCCTGCTCAAGGCCGCCATCGAGGCGCAGGGGCGCGTGGGCCTGATGCTCAACGTGAAGAAGGCGGACCTCGACGCGATCATCGCGCAGCTGCCGGCCCTCCAGCGCCCGACCATCTCGGCGCTCTCGGACCCGGACTGGGTGGCGGTCAACACGATCATCGAGGAGAAGACCGTCCGCGACCTCATCCCCCGGCTCAAGGCCGCCGGCGGCCAGGGCATCGTCGAATACCCCTTGAACAAGATCGTCCTATGAACTGCAGAACACGGAGACACGGAAAAGGCGACGGAGACACGGAGTCTCCAGTCGGTCTCGGCCAACCGGATCGACGAGCTCGGATCCTGCGTACCGTACGTGTCGAGGGACAGACAGTCCCGTTCCGTGCCTCCGTGGTTTTCTCCGTGCCTCCGTGTTCCAGTCTTCGGGTGGTGACCTGTCCATGATTCGCATCGTCCAGTCATCGAACACGAAAGCTGTCGAGGCGCTGCTCTCGGCCACCGCGATCCGCGATGCGGCGACGGAGCAGGCCACGGCGGAGATTGTCAGCGCCGTCCGGAAGCGCGGCGACCGGGCGCTGCGGCAGTACGCGCGGGAGCTCGACGGGCTCAAGGGCGCCATCGAGATCCCGCGGGAGGCGTGGGCGCGCGAGGCGGCCACGGTGCCCGCGAAGGTGCGCGCGGCCATCCGCCGGTCGGCGCGCGCCATCCGCGCGGTGGCGAAGCGGCAGGTGCCCAAGGGCTTCCGGGTGCGGGTGGCGCCGGGCGTCAGCGTCGAGCAGCGGGTGATCCCGCTCGACCGCGTCGGCTGCTACGTGCCGGGCGGGCGCTATCCGCTGCCGTCTTCCCTGCTGATGAACGCGATTCCCGCGCGGGCCGCCGGCGTGCCCGAGGTCATCGCCGTCAGCCCGAAGCCTGATCCGACGGTGCTGGCCGCCGCGATCGAGGCGGGCATCGACCGCTTCTTCCAGGTGGGCGGCGCGCACGCGGTGGCGGCCATGGCCTACGGCACGGCGACGATTCCGCGGGTCGACAAGATCGTCGGGCCCGGCAACCGCTGGGTCTCGGCCGCGAAGTCGCTCGTGAGCGCGGACTGCGCGATCGACTTCTACGCCGGCCCCACCGAGATCCTGATCGTGACCAACGAGGGCCCGGCCAGCTGGATCGCCGCCGACCTCATCGCGCAGGCCGAGCACGACCCCGACGCGCGCGCCGTGTTCATCACGGCGAGCCGCAAGCTCGCCGAGGAGGTCGCCATCGAGGTCGGCCTGCAGATGCCCCCGGACGGGCCGGCCATGGCGTCGCTCTGGAAGCACGGCGGCATCATCGTCACGAAGCACCTGGCCGAGGCGATGGCGCTGGCCAATGGCGCGGCCTCCGAGCACCTCGTCGTGGGCAACGAGACGCTGGCGCGGCAGGTGCGCGCGGCTGGCGCGGTGTTCGTGGGCGGCTGGACCGCGCAGGTCGCGGGCGACTACGCCATCGGCTCCAACCATGTCCTGCCGACGGCCGGCGCCGCCCGGTTCCGCGGCGGGCTGAACGCCGCCGACTTCGTCCGGCTCGTCTCGGTGCAGCGGGTCTCCAGGAAGGGACTCGCGGCGCTGGCGCCGACCATCACCACGCTGGCCAGGGCCGAGGGGCTCGAGGGCCACGCCCGTTCCATCGAGGTCCGACTCCCATGACGCGCATCCAAGGCATCCCCGATCTCGGCCCCGGCCTGCGGCTCCACCTGAACGAGAACACCGGCGGCTGCTCGCCGAAGGTCGTCGAGGCCGTGCAGGCGTTCACGGCCGAGAGGCTGGCGACCTATCCCGACTTCCGCGACGCGATCATGGAGACGGCGGCCTACCTTGGCGTGGACCCGGACTGGGTGCTCCTCACCAACGGGCTGGATGAGGGCATCCTGCTGACGTCGATTGCCTACCTCGCGCCCCGCATGCCCGCCGCGCTCGTGGGGCTCGGCGCGCCGGCCACCGGCACCGGCAAGCCGCCGGAGGTCGTGATGGCGATGCCGGCGTTCGAGACGTACCACATCACCGCGAAGGCGCTCGGCGCCCGCATCGTCACCGTGCCGCCGGGACCGGACTACCGGTATCCCCTGCAGGGCGTCCTCGACGCGATCACCGAGAACACCCGCCTCGTCTACATCAACAACCCCAACAACCCGACGGGCGCCGGGGTCTCGAAGGACGACATCCGCGCCGTCATCGCGAAGGCCGGGCACGCGCTCGTGTTCCTGGACGAGGCGTACCACGACTTCATGGGCTGGAACTTCCTCGAGGAGGCGCTGGAATACCCGAACGTGCTCGTCGGTCGGACGTTCTCGAAGGCCCACGGGCTCGCCGGCATGCGCATCGGCGCGATGGTGGCGCGGCCGGAGCTGCTCGAGCCGATCCGCGCCGTGACGCCGCTCTTCAACCTCAACGTGGTGGCGGTCGCGGCGCTCCGGGCCGCGCTGACGGACACCGAGTTCATGCCGTGGTACGTGGCGCAGGCGGCCGAGTCGAAACGCCTCGTCTACGAGACGCTCGACAAGGTCGGGCTGAAGTACTGGAAGAGCGACGCCAACTTCGTCCTCATCGACGGCGGCGACCGCGCGCGGGAGCTCGTCGACGGCATGATCGCGCGGCAGGTGTTCGTCCGCGACAGGACGAAGGACCCGTACTGCCCCAACTGCTTCCGCCTGACCACCGGGGTCGTCGAGCACACGAAGGCGGCCACCGCGGCGCTGGAGGCCCTGTGCGGAAGGCGGTAATCGACAGGCGCACCGCCGAGACCCAGATCCTGCTCAAGATCGGGATCGACGGGCAGGGCCGCTTCGACAACCGGACGGGCATCCGCTTCCTCGACCACATGCTCGACCTGGTCGCGCGCCACGGCGGGTTCGACCTGTCGGTGAAGGCCACGGGCGACCTCGACGTCGACCAGCACCACACCGTCGAGGACGTCGGCATCGCGCTCGGCGAGGCGGTCGCGAAGGCGCTCGGCACCAAGAAGGGCATCAACCGCGCCGGCTACTTCGTCATGCCCATGGACGAGACGCTCGCCGTGGCGGCGATCGACCTCTCGGGCCGCCCCCACACCGTCGTCGACACGAAGGTGAAGGTGCGGCTCGTCGGGGACCTGCAGACCGAGCTGGTCCACGACTTCTTCGAGGGCTTCGCGATGGGCGCGCGCGCCAACGTGCACGTCAAGGTGCTCTACGGACGGTCGAACCACCACAAGATCGAGGCGTCGTTCAAGGCGTTCGGGCGGGCGCTGCGTGTGGCCTGCGCGAAGGACAAGCGGCTGGCGAAGATGCTGCCGAGCACCAAGGGCCTGCTGTGATCGCGCTGGTCGACTACGGCGCCGGCAACCTGGCGTCGGTCCGCAAGGCGCTGGCAGCCACCGGCGCGGAGTTCTGGACGCCGGCATCCCCGGCGGAACTCGCCCGCGCAACCGGCGTGATCGTCCCCGGCGTCGGCCACTTCGACAGGACCCGGTCGCTCGACGAGCCCTGGCGCGCCGCGATCCGCTCGCGCGTCGACGCGGGGGTGCCGCTGCTCGGCATCTGCGTCGGGCTGCAGTGGCTCTTCGAGGGATCGACCGAGGCACCAGACGTCGCGGGCTTCGGCGCCTTCCCCGGCGACTGCAGCCGCCTCCCGGAGACGGACGCGCGCACCGGGGCGCGGCTCAAGGTGCCGCACGTCGGGTGGAACCGCCTGGACTTCCCGCGCGCCTCGACCCTCATGGCGGGCATCGCGCCCGGCACCGAGGTGTACTTCACCCACTCCTACGCCGCGCCCATCGTCGCCGACGCCGTGGCCGTGACGACCTACGGCATCCCCTTCACCGCCGCCGTCGAACGCGGCAACATCGCCGCGGTGCAGTTCCACCCCGAGAAGAGCGGCGACGCGGGCCTCAGAATCCTCAGGAACTGGGCAGGGATGGTTCAAGAGGCAGCCGCCTCCGGCGGGCCACAGATGACACGGATTGCACAGATGGACTTCGGGCAGTCCGGAACCGTTGTGCCGCCCCTGGCTCCAGGAAACGTCGTTGACGCGGCCGCTGCTGGTGGCTCCAGCGACATTCCCTCCGTATCCGTGTCATCTGTGTCATCTGTGGCTGCGGCAGTGCCTTCGATCAGCGGCCTCACCCGCCGCATCATTGCCTGCCTGGACGTGCGCGACGGCCGCGTGGTGAAGGGCGTCAACTTCGAGGGGCTGCGCGAGGCGGGCGACCCCGCGGAGCTCGCGCGGCGCTACAACGTCGAGGGCATCGACGAAATCGTCATCCTGGACGTCACGGCGACGCTCGAGGCGCGGCAGGCGCGCGCCAACACCATTCGTGCGGTGGCGCAGGAGATCTTCCTGCCGCTCTCGGTGGGCGGGGGCATCCGGACCGAGGACGACGCGGCGGCCGCCATCGAGGCCGGCGCGGACAAGGTGAGCCTCAACACCGCGGCACTCGCCAACCCCGCGCTCATCACCACCCTGGCGAGCCGCTACGGCAGCCAGGCGGTGGTGGTGGCCATCGACGCGAAGCTGGCGGACGGGCGCTACGCCGTGTACGGCCGGAGCGGCCAGTCGGCCACGCCGCGAGACGCCGTGGAGTGGGCGCGCGAGGCGGCCGACCGCGGCGCCGGGGAGATCCTGCTGACGTCGATCGACAAGGACGGCACGCGGAGCGGCTTCGACCTGCCGATGACCGCCGCCGTCTCGGACGCCGTGCCCATCCCCGTCATCGCGTCCGGCGGCGCGGGCACCTTCGACCATTTCGCCGACGTCTTCACGACAGGCCACGCCGACGCGGCGCTCGCGGCATCCATCTTCCACTTCAACGAGCACAGCGTGAGCGAGTTGAAGCAGTTCCTCGCCGCGCGCGGTGTCCCCGTCCGCGGATGAACGTGACGGCTAGCCAAGAGCCAGCCACGAAGGCCACGAAGCTCACGAAGCCGAATGGTCTGGCGCCCGGTGATGCGGTGAACGAGGGTTCAACCCGGAGTCCACGTCTTCGACTTGCATGTGGAAGTTCCTGAGTTCCTGAGTTCCTGAGTTCCTCGTGTTCTTCGTGCTCTTCGTGCTCTTCGTGGCTAGGCCTTCGAATCTGCAATCTGAGATCTTAATTCTTAAATGTTGATACCTTCCATCGACCTCAAGAACGGCAAGGTCGTCCAGCTCGTGCAGGGCGACCGCCTCGCCATCGAGTCCGACGACCTCGATCAGTGGATCGCGCGGTTCGCGCGCTTTCCCAAGGTGCAGCTCATCGACCTCGACGCCGCGATGGGGAAGGGCGCCAACGACGCGCTCGTCCGCAAGGTGGCGGCCGCGCTGCCCGTCCGGGTCGGCGGCGGGGTGCGGTCCATCGAGCGCGCCCGCGAGCTGATTGCCGCCGGGGCGCAGGCGGTCATCGCGAGCAGCGCGCTCTTCAGGGACGGGAAGGTCGACGCGGTGTTTGCCGCCTCGCTGGCCGAGGCCGTCGGCGTCGACCGCGTCATCGGCGCCGTGGATGCGAAGGGCGGTAAGGTCGCCATCCACGGATGGAAGACCCTGCTGCCGATCACCCCGGCGGAGGCGGTCGCCGCCCTCGAGCCCTATTGCGGCGAGTTCCTGTACACCCACGTCGACAAGGAGGGGATGATGCAGGGCACGGACATGGACGCCATCCGCGCCGTCAAGGCGGCCACGTCACGGAAGCTCACCGCGGCCGGCGGCATCACGACCCGAAAGGAGATCGACGCCCTCGACGCCCTCGGGATCGACGCGGTGGTGGGAATGGCGATCTACAGTGGGGCGCTGTCCCTCGATCTTGAGTAATCAAGAATCAAGAATCCAGAATCAAGAAACGGGGACTGTCCCCTTTTCCACCGGGTCCAATGGAAAAGGGGACGGTCCCCTTTCTGTCGCCTACGCGAAGGGCGCGTCGATCGCCGGGCTGGGCTGCGAGAAGAACTGCGCGCCGTCCTCGGTGACGTGCAGGCAGTCCTCCAGGCGGATGCCGAACTCGCCGTAGATGGCGATCATCGGCTCGTCGCTGAAGCACATGCCCGGGGCCAGCGGCGTCGTGTTGCCCCGCACGAAGTTGGTCCACTCGTGGCCGTCGAGGCCGATGCCGTGGCCGGTCCGGTGCGGCAGGCCCGGCACCTTGTAGTCGGGCCCGAAGCCGGCGTCGGTGATGACCTTGCGCGCGGCGGCGTCCACCGCCTCGCACGGCACCCCGGGCTTGATTGCGGCGAACGCCGCGGCCTGCGCCTGCTTCTCCAGGTTCCAGATCTCGGTCTGCCGCGCCGTCGGCGTCCCGAGCACGGTCGTCCGCGTGATGTCGGACTGGTAGCCGTCGATCTGGCAGCCGCCGTCCACCTGGATCACGTCGCCCACCTTCAGCTGCTGCGGCTCGATGCTGCCGTGGGGGAAGGCGGTGTACTCGCCGAAGCTCACCGACGCGCTGCCGCCCGGCGCCCCGAGCGCGGTGTGCGCGGCCTGGATGTTCGCGCGCAGCTCGCCCTGCGTCATCCCCTCACGGAAGGTCTGGAACGCCGCGCGGAAGGCGGCGATGGTGACGTCGCTGGCCTTCTGCATCAGCGCCAGCTCCGCGGGTGACTTGATCATGCGGCAGCCCGCCGTCACCGGCTGCGCGTCGGTGAAGTCGATGGCGGGCGCCTCCTTGCGGACGCCGCTGAAGATGAAGAAGCGCAGGCGCTCCTCGACCCCGACCCGGCCCGTGGCGACGCCGCGGTCCTTCAGGATGTTGGCGATCTGCAGGTAGGGACTCTCGTCCTCCTCCCAGGTGCGCACGTCGGCGTTGCCCGTCACCAGCTCCCGGGCGCGCGCCTCCTCGAAGCCGGGACACACCCAGCCGAGCTCGCCCTTCGCCGGGATCACGCAGACGAACGGCCGCTCGCTGAGGCCCCAGCGGACGCCCGTGAAGTAAAAGAGGCTCGACCCGCCCTCGAGGTAGATCGCGTCCAGGCGGTTCTCCGCCATCAGCGCCCGGGCCTTCTCGAGGCGCGCCGCGCGCTCGTCGGCCGTGATCGGCTTCACGTCGCCCGTCATCGGCGTCAGGGCGGCGATAGCCGGGTGGACCGCGTCGGTCGTCGTCGCGGCAGCCGGCGGCGCCGCGGGGGCGGAACAGCCGACGAGACCAGCGCCGAGCCCGGCGGCCGCGCTCGACTGGAGGAAGGTGCGACGAGTGCTCTTCATGCTCACCTCGGGGTCGTGTTGGATGACGGTCGCGGCCGCGGCGGGCCCCATGGCGGCCCGGTGCTGCAGGAGTGTAGTCGGGGCGAGGCAGCCTGTCGATGGGCGTCCACCCGGCGGTCTTCGCGGCGCGCCGGCGCTCAGTACACGAGCAGCCGGGGCTCGGTCATCTCGTCCATCGCGTACTTCAGCCCCTCGCGGCCAAGGCCGCTGTCCTTCACGCCCCCGTAGGGCATGCTGTCCACGCGGAAGCCCGGGATGCCGTTGATGATGATGCCGCCCACCTCGAGTGCCTCGTGGGCCTGCTTCACGTGCGCGAGGCTGTCGGTGTAGACGCCCGCCTGCAGCCCGTACCGGCTGTCGTTCACCCGCGCGATGGCCTCGTCGAAGCTCCCCACCGGCTCGATCACCGCCACCGGGCCGAAGACCTCCGCGCAGTTCACCTTCTGGTCGGGCCCCGCCCCCGACAGCAGGGTGGCCGCGTACACGTGGCGCGCCGCGTCGGCCGGGGCGCCGCCCGCGAGCACGGTGGCGCCGGCCGCCACGGCCTCGTCCACCCAGGCGCTGATGCGCTCGAAGTGGCCCTGGTCGATGATGGGGCCGACCGACACCGCCGGGTCGGCGGGGTCCCCGGCCTCGAGCGCCGCGTACTCCTTCACCAGGAGGTCGCGGAACGCGTCATGGACACCCGCCATCACGTAGATCCGCTGGGTGCTGATGCACGTCTGCCCCGCGTACAGGTTGGCGCCCATGGCCACGGTCTTCGCAGCGGCCGCCAGGTCGGTGCCCGCGTCCACGATGACCGACGCGTTGCCGCCGAGTTCGAGGGCGACCTTCTTCTTTCCGCAGATCGCCTTGAGGTGCCAGCCGACCGTGTCGCTGCCGGTGAAGCTCAGCATCGCCACGCGATCGCTCGTCACGAGCTGCTCGGCCACCGGGATGCCGCACACCATGACGCTCAGCGCGCCGGCCGGCCAGCCCACGGCCTCGACCATCTTTGCCAGGACGAGGGCACTGAGCGGTGCCTGCGGGGCGGGCTTCAGCACCACCGGGCACCCCACGGCCATGGCGGGCGCGACCTTGTGCAGGACGAGGTTGAGCGGGAAGTTGAACGGCGTGATCGCCGCGATCACGCCGACGGGGAAGCGCCTGGTGAACGCCGTCCTGCCGGCGCCCGCGCCGAAGTCCATCGCGACGCTCTCGCCGGTGAAGCGCAGCGCCTCGGCGGCCGCGGTCCGCACGGTGGTGATGCACCTGGCGATCTCGCCCTTCGCGTAGCCGATGGGCTTTCCCGCCTCCTGGACGATCAGCGTCGCCAGGGCCTCCGCGTCGCGCTCGATGAGCCCCGCCAGCGCCTCGAGCTTCTCGCTCCGCTCACCAGCGCTGAGGCGCCTCAACGCCGGCCGGCTGGCCACGGCGGCGGCGATGGCCTCGTCCATCTGCGCGGCGGTGGCGTGCGGGACGCGCGCGAGCGCCGTGCCGTGGTACTTGTCCACTACCTCGTTGAACGTGCCGTCGCCCTCGGCGACCCACCGGCCGTTGATGAAGTTGGCCTGGACGGCGAGAGGCGACGCTTCAGGACGATTGGACATGTCGTGACGCACTCGTGCTGGTGGCCGAATCAACGAGGCCGGACGACCGGGACATCCACGCGCGAGGGATACCGCGCCCCCCGGTAGATGCGGTGTGTCTGCGCCTTGAAGTCGGTGTCCTTCGCCTCGAAGATGTTGGGCACGAAGGTCTGCGGGTTCCTGTCGATGATCGGGAACCAGGTGCTCTGCACCTGCACCATGATCCGGTGGCCCTTCCGGAAGGTGTAGTCCTGCGTGTGCAGGCTCCACGAGTACTCCAGGACCTTGCCTGCCTCGATCGGCGCCGGCGTCTCGAAGCTCTCGCGGTAGCGCCCGCGGAACACCTCGTTGGCCACCATCAGCTGGAACCCGGCCAGGTCCCAGTTGTCCGGGTTCTGCTCGGGGTACACGTCGATCAGCTTCACCACCCAGTCCGCGTCGGTCCCCGTCGTCGAGGCGAACAGGTGCGCGACGATGTCGCCGGCGATGGTGACGTCGTCGTCCAGGGGCGCCGTTTCCCAGCTGAGGACGTCCGGCCGGTCGTCCACGAAGCGCTGGTCCTCCACGAGCCAGGTGCTCCACTTCGACCCGCCAGGAAAGTAGGTGGCCTGGATGGGGCGATGGCGGTACGGCACGGGGTGCGCCGGGTCCGAGAGGTAATCGTCGAACGCGTCGCCAGCCCCGGCCGCCGCCGGCGTGACGGCGGACGCGGAGAGGGAGAGCTGCTCGCCGGCGCCGAAGACGAGCGAGCGGACGTCGGTGCGCCGGACCGGCGGCCACTGGTCCCAGCGCCGCCACTCGTTGGCGCCGGCCTCGAAGGTGAGCGCCTGCGGGAACTGCCCCGTCCCCTTGTCCTTGAGGTAGTAGGCGAAGAACGGCGCCTGCACCTGGTCGCGGAAGTACTCCGACGTGTTGCTGCCGAAGGGGATGGCGCCGAGCGAGGCGCCGGTGCCGTTGGCCCATCCGCCGTGCCGCCACGGCCCGACGACCAGGTAGTTGAGGCCCTGGGTGTCGTGCTTCTCGAGCTCCTCGTAGATGCGGATGGGGCCGTAGAAGTCCTCCTGGTCCCACCACCCGGCGACGTTCAGCGTCGGCACCTTGACGCCGGTCAGGTGCGGCACCATCGTCTGGCGCTTCCAGAACGCGTCGTAGTCGGGGTGCGCCACGTAGTCGTTCCACGTGGGGATGCTGCCGTGCAGGTACTTTGCGTTGACGTTGGCGAGCGGGCCGAGGTCCAGGTACCAGTCGTAGGTGTCGTAGCGGTCGAAGGCGAACTGCTTGACGTCCTTGCCGCTCTCCATCATCGCGGCGTACTCGAAGCCGTAGCTCAGGCGGAACGCGCCGTTGTGGTGGAAGTCGTCGCCGAGCCACATGTCGGCGGGCGAGGCCTGCGGCGACACGGCCTTGAGCGCGGGATGCGGCTCGATGGCGCCCATCACCGTGGTCCAGCCGTCGTAGGACACGCCGAGCATGCCGACCCGCCCGTTGTTGTTCCTGACGTTCTTCAGCAGCCAGTCGATGGAGTCGTAGGTGTCGGTGCCCTCGTCTATCGACATGTCATCGACGGGAGCTTGCCCCGCCGAAGCTCCGCTGGTATCAGCGGAGCGAAGGCGGGCGGGGCGCTGCATGACGAAGTCGCCCTCGGAGCCGAACTTCCCGCGGATGTCCTGGAACACGAAGATGTAGCCCTCGTCGGCCAGCGCCTTCAGGTAGGCGTTGAAGTTGCCCGCCGACCCCTCGACGCCGTAGGGCGTCCGCTTGAGGATGATCGGCAGCGGACCGGCCTGGTTGCGGGGCGTGAAGATCTTGGTGTGGAGGCGCGTCCCGTCGCGCGTCGGGATCATCACGTCGCTGACCTCGAACCGGTCGGCCACCGCCTGCGCGGGCTGCTGCACGCGGGCCGGCACGGCTGCCAGGACGAGGATGGCGACGACGGAGCTGAGCAGGACGACGGGAGAGAGGCGCTTCATGGGCGCAGTCTACCCTCAGGGCGGCGCCGGCGCCCACCGATTGCGCACGGAGCCTCGAGAACCAGTCGAACCGGACGAACCTGACGAACCTGACGAACCCGACGAACCCGTCGAACCCGACTTCTCCCCCGGCCCCAGCTCCCGGGCGCGTCACGCGTCCCCGCGGCGCGGACCTCCGGGGAGCTGACGCTCGAAACCGTGCCTCCGTCCGCTCGGATGGCGAACTGACGCCGCGACGCGGCACTCCGAAAACGTCGGAGCTGCCGCGTGCCCTCCTCGCTCCCTCCGGCACGGTTTCGGACTCTCGCGTGTCGCGTCACTCCCAGTCGGCCGCGCCCCGGGAACCCGCGACACGCCCACACGGGGGCCGCCCAGCACGAACCTGACGAACCAGTCGAACCCGACGAACCTGACGAACCCGTCGAACCCGACGAACCTGTCGAACCTGTCGAACCCGATTCCCCCCCCGCCCCATCTCCCGGGCGCGTCACGCGTCCCCGCGGCACGGACCTCCGGGGAGCTGACGCTCGAAACCGTGCCTCCGTCCGCTCGGATGGCGAACTGACGCCGCGACGCGGCACTCCGAAAACGTCGGAGCTGCCGCGTGCCCTCCTCGCTCCCTCCGGCACGGTTTCGGACTCTCGCGTGTCGCGTCACTCCCAGTCGGCCGCGCCCCGGGAACCCGCGACACGCCCACACGGGGGCCGCCCAGCACGAACCTGACGAACCTGACGAACCTGGCGAACCTGACGAACCCGATTCCCCTCCGCGCTACCATTCCTCATGTCCTCTACCAGCAAGGTCATGATCATCACGGGCGGCGGGCGCGGCATCGGGGCCGCCACGGCCCGGCTCGGGGCGGCCGCGGGATATCGCGTCGCCGTCAACTACAAGGGCAACCACGCGGCCGCCGGCGAGCTCGTCAAGGACATCGCGGCGGCCGGCGGGCATGCGGTGGCGATTGCGGCCGACATCGCGCGCGAGGACGAGGTGGTGCGGTTGTTCGAGGCCGTCGACCGCGAGCTGGGGCCGGTCACCGCGCTCGTGAACAATGCCGGCATCCTCGAGCGGCAGATGCGGCTCGACCAGATGGACGCCGCGCGGCTGCAGCGGGTGTTCGCGGTCAACGTGACCGGCGCGTTCATGTGCGCCCGCGAGGCCGTCCGCCGCATGTCCACCGCCCACGGCGGCCACGGCGGCGCCATCGTCAACGTCTCCTCCGTGGCGGCGCGCACCGGCGGCGCCTTCGAGTACGTCGACTATGCCGCCTCGAAGGCCGCGCTCGACGCAATGAGCTTCGGGCTGGCGATGGAGGTGGCCACCGAAGGCATCCGCGTCAACTCGGTCCGCCCCGGCCCGGTCTACACGGACATCCACGCCAGCGGTGGCGAGCCCGGCCGAGTGGAGCGACTCAAGGACAAGATTCCCATGAAACGCGGCGGCCAGCCCGAGGAGATCGCGCGCGCCATCCTGTGGCTGCTGTCGGACGAGGCGTCGTACACCACGGGGAGCATCCTCGACGCGGCCGGGGGGCGGTAGGCCAGGTTCGACGGGTTCGTCAGGTTCGACGGGTTCGACAGGTTCGTTCCGCCCCAGAGCCGGGCGGGGCGGGTGTGGCCGCGGCGCGGCCGACTGGGAGTGACGCGACACGCGGCAGTCCGAAACCGCGCCGGAGGGAGCGAGGAGGGCACGCGGCAGCTCCGCCGTTTGCGGAGTGCCGCGTCTCGGCGTCAGTTCGCCATCCGAGCGCACGGAGGCGCGGTTTCGAGCGTCAGCTCCCCGGAGGCCCGGGCCGCGGCCACACCCGCACCGCCCGGCGCACGGACCGCCGCCTCCAAACCTGTCGAACCTGCGAATTCTCTGATATCGTCTGCGCCAAATGTCCGACGCCCACGTCCCCGGCCCCCCATCCGACCGCATCGACGCCGCCGGATGGCGCATCGTCCTGCTCGCCAGCCTCGGCGGCACGCTCGAGTTCTACGACTTCGTCATCTTCGGCATCTTCGCCAAGGACATCGCCGACGCCATCTTCCCGAGCGAGTCGCCGATCGTCTCGCTCATGGCCTCCTTCGCTGCCTTCGCCGCCGGCTACCTGGCGCGCCCCATCGGCGGCATCGTCCTCAGCAGCTACGGCGACAGGTTCGGACGCCGCACCGTCTTCCTCTGGTCGGTCTTCGTGATGTCGGGCGCGACGCTCGGCATGGGCCTCGTGCCGACGTACGCCCAGTGGGGCGTCGCCGCGAGCATGCTGATGGTCGCGCTCCGGCTCATCCAGGGCTTCTGCCTCGGCGGCGAACTCCCCGGCGCCCTCACCTACGTCGTCGAGACGGCGCCGCGCATCGCGCCCCTCGTCTGCGGCGTCGTGTTCGCGTGCGTGACGATGGGCGTGGCGGTGGCGACGGGCGTCAGCCTGTCGGTTCGGACCCTGCTCGACCCGGCGCTGGTCCCCGCCTACGGCTGGCGCATCGCCTTCGTCCTGGGCGGCATGGGCGGCGTCCTCACGTTCTGGCTGCGCCGCTCGCTCGAGGAGTCGCCCGAGTTCGCCCGGATGAAGAGCCTGGCGTCGAAGCAGCCCTTCCGCGAGATGCTCCGGACGCACGGCCCGCACGTCGCCGTGGGCTGCGCGGTGCTCGCCGGCACGGCGTGCTTCAACGGGCTCTTCTTCTCGCACCTCCCGGCGTACCTCTCGGGCGTGCTGCAGTACGACCCTCGCCAGGCCATCTACGCGCAGACGGTGGCCGTCATCGCCTCGGCGGCGGGGATCCTCTTCACCGGCTGGATCGGCGACCGCGTGCCGCCACGCTACCTGCTGCGCACCGGCGTCGGCCTGCTCGTGCTCTTCGCCTACCCCTTCTACAACGGGCTCGCCGACCGCTCCGTCGCGCTGCTGCCGCTGCTCGTGATGGGCGGCCTCGCCGCCGGCCTGACCAACGGCTCGTTCGCGTGCCTGCTGACCGACCTCTTCCCGACGCGCATCCGCTTCACCGGCGTCGCGCTCGTCTTCAACATCAGCTTCACGGTCTTCAGCGGCACCGCCCCGCTCGTGGCGACAACGCTGATCGGCGAGACCGGCCAGGTGACCTCCCCGGCCGCGCTGATGATCGCGTGCGGCGTGCTGGCCCTCGTCGGCAGCGTGTGGCTGCAGCGCCTCGGGGGCAACGTGCTGGACAAGACCGGTCACGCGGTGCACGCGGAGCCGGCCTGAAGCACGCGAGCGGACGGGGGATCACAACAGACGCCACGAAGCGCACGAAGGACACGAAGCCAAGGCACGAAACACGTTTTCTTGGCTCAAGGAGTTCTGCTGCCGATTGGTAGTACCTGATGGACTTTGTGTTCTTCGTGGCCTTCGTGGCTGGATCGTCGGCCCCAGTCGACATGGCTCGCAGTTCCAACGGACGCCACGAAACGCACGACGCGCACGAAGGAACGCACGAAGCCCTTCGCCTTCCTTCGCGACCTTCGTGGGGACCCGTGACTCCCGTCGTCAGCGGAACCGGCGCCGGCCCTGATTTGACGCACGCGGTGGTACCCTGATCGGTGCATGGCCGTGGATCTGCTTGTCTGCGTGGCGACCGATCTCGAGAGCGCGCTGCTCCGCGCGCGGCTCTCCGGGCGCGACGACGTCCGGATCGTCCGCATGGGCGTCGGGCCGGTGAACGCCGCGCATGCGGTCACGCTGGAGGTGGCGCACGCGAAGCCCGGCGCCATCGTCGTCTGCGGCGTGGCGGGGGCCTATCCCGGCTCCGGTCTCGGCATCGGCGACGTGGCCTGCGCGGAAACGGAGTGTTACGGCGATCTCGGCGCCGCCAGCCCTGCCGGGTTCCTCGACATGCGGCAGCTCGGCTTCCCGATCGTCGAGTCGCCCTCCCCGCTCTACAACGACCTGCCGATGAGCGTCTTTCCGGCGGAGCGCCGGGTGAAGTTCGTGACCGTGACGACGTGCACGGGGACCGATGCGGTGGCGCGTGAGCTGGAGGCCCGGACGGGCGGCGCGGTGGAGAACATGGAAGGCGCGGCGGTCGCGCACGTGGCACACCTGCACGGCGTGCCCGTGGGCGAGCTGCGCGGCATCAGCAACATGGTGACGGACCGGGACCCGGGCGCGTGGCGGCTCAAGGACGCCGCCACGGCCGCGCAGGAGGCGCTGCTCGCGTGGATCGACCGACGGTGAATTTCGCGTTCTCGCCCTGCCCCAACGACACGTTCGCGTTCCACGCGCTCGTCCATGGCCTGGTGCCGGGCCTCCACGTCGAGCCGCACATGGACGACATCGAGGCGCTGAACACTCGCGCCGAGCGCGGGGAGGCGGAGGTGACCAAGCTGTCGATGCCGGCCTACGGCCGCGTCCGCGATCGCTTCGTCCTGCTCCGCGCCGGCGGCGCCGCCGGCTTCGGCGTCGGCCCCATCGTCGTGGCCCGCGAGAAGCGGGAGGTGGGCGGGCGCATCGCCATCCCGGGCGAGCGCACCACGGCCGCGCTGCTGCTCCGCCTGCTCGGCGACTTCGAGACCATCACGATGCGCTTCGACCAGATCGAGGACGCGGTGCTTGGGGGCGAGGCGGATTGCGGCCTGCTGATCCACGAGGGCCGCTTCACCTTCGAGGCGAAGGGCCTCACGCTGCTGGAGGACCTCGGGACCGTGTGGGAGGAGCGGATGCGCAGCCCGCTGCCGCTGGCGGGCATCGCCATCCGGCGGGACCTCGCGCCCCGCCTCGCGCCCATCGTTGACCAGGCGCTGCGTGCGAGCGTCGAGCACGCCTTCGCGCACCCCGAGGCCAGCCGGGACTATGTCGCCGCCCACGCCCAGGAGATGTCCCCGGACGTGACCGCGCGGCACATCAAGCTGTACGTGAACGACTACACCCTCGCCCTCGACGAGCAGGCCGTCCTGAAGATGCTCGAGTGGGGCGAGAGCCAGGGCGTGTTCCCGCCCAGCGACCTGCCAGTCTTCGCTGACTAAAGGCGGTTAACACGAAGGCCACGAAGGAAGAGGCACGAAGAACACAAAGGAAGACCTGACTCAAGGTCTCTGCTTCGTGTCTTGCTTCGTGTTCTTAGTGCCCTTTGTGGCGTCTCTTGTGATCCCGATCGCAGCTGTGCGCCATGTCTGGTCAGGCGCCCGCAACTTACGCGTATCGGCCTCCGTATGTCCCAGTGTGGCGCACTGGCGCGCCCGGACGGAGTGACTGGACGATGAAGACGACCGCCCTGCTGGTCCCGATCCTGATCGGCGCGAGCGTGACTGGTTTCGCGCAACAGACAGCCGCGCCGCCGCCCCAGGCGCCGACGGCCGCGGGCCTGGTCGCAGAGCAGACCTATCCGTTCACCTACACGGCGACGGAGCTCGGTGGCCCGGGCGGGGACCTGCTTCGGCGCGAGACCGCGGACAGCCAGTTCGTGCTGTTCGGCGAGGACCACCTGGATCACGAGATCCCGATCTTCGCCGGCGCCCTCTTCTCCATGCTCCACCAGGCGCACGGCTTCCGCCATCTCGTGGTCGAGCAGGATCCAGTCGCCATCGAGGACGCGCTGGAGCCAGGGCTGCGCGGCGACGTCGAGCGCATTGCGGCCAGGGCGGCGCGGTATCCGAGCCTGTACGAGTTCGACTCGGACGAGGACCTCACGCTCGTTGCCGACGTAGGACGCCTGCTGGGGACGCCGGAGGCGATCTGGGGTGTCGAGCAGGCCACTGGCGCGGCGCGTTACCTGGAGGAGCTCGTCACCCTCGCGCCGGGCGCCGACGTGCGCCGGCAGGCCGAGGCACTGCTCGCGGAGGCGCGGGCCGCGGACCCGGGCCCGAACTACTCGGTGAACTGGCTGGCGACGGTGTCGACCGAGGGGAAGGTCGCGGCGCTCTCCGCCGCGTTCGCGGCGGCGCCGGGCTCACGCGCCGCGCGGCTGCTGGACGGCCTGGTGAAATCGGCGGAGATCTTCGGGTACTACACCCGTGGCGAAGCCGGCGAGTTCGTCGGCCTTTACAACAACACGGTGCGTGAGGAGGTGTTGAAGGCCAACTTCCTCCAGCGGTATCACGCCGCGGCCCGCACCGATCCGATGCCGAAGGCGATGTTCAAGTTCGGCGCGTACCACATGTACCACGGCAAGAGCCCGACCCAGGCCTTCCCCATCGGCAACCTGGCCCACGAGCTCGCCATCGTGAACGGGCGCCGCGCCTACGGCGTCATGGTGCAGCAGCTCGGCGAGGGCTACGTGTCCTACAAGGACCTCCCGGCCTGGCTGCTTCCGCTCCTGCCCGCGGCCGAGCCGACGGTGCCGACCCTGGTCAACCTGCGCGAGCTCCGCCGCTTCCAGCGCCTGTTCAGCGAGGGCGTCGACCCCGGATCCCGCTGGCTCCAGCGGGCCGTGCTCCACGGCTTCGACGCGATCGTGCTGCTTCCCAACTCGAGGCCGTCGGTGAAGACCCTGGGCGGCCGTGGGACACCAGCGCCGCCGCGGTAGGAGTCGGGAAGAGACGGTTTATACGAAGGTCACCTTCGTGCCTTGCTCCGTGTTCCTCGTGCTCTTCGCGTGATCGCTTGTGAAGCCCGTGGCGTGTCTCGTGGTCTTGGTTCCGAACGACGGCTAGCCACTAGACTCACGGTCAGTGCGAGGCGGACACAGCAAAGGGCACGAAGCCCGCGAGGTTTGCCTGAAGGAAGATTGCTTCCCTCGTGGCGTCCTTCGTGTCCTTCGTGCCCTTCGTGGCGTCTCTTGTGATCTACGAGCGCGCGCGCGAGCCGGCCGGGCGCGACGGGCGGCGGCCCTGACCGCCGCCGTGGCCGGCGCCGTGCCCACCGCCGGGACGCGACGAGCCGCCGGGGCGCGCGCCGTTCCGGGGGCGGTTGCCGCCGGGGCGGCCCTGCGGGCGGCCGCCGAACGGGCGGCGTCCCGGCTCGGGCAGCGCCTCGTGCGAGTTCGCGGTCACCGCGAAACCTTCCACCACCACCTGCTCGAGCGGCGTCGGCAGCAGCTTCTGGATGTCCTTCAGCAGGTCGCGGTCGGCGGGCGAGACCAGCGAGATGGCCCGCCCGGCCATCCCCGCGCGGCCGGTGCGGCCGGCGCGGTGGATGTAGTCGGCCGCCACGAGCGGCAGGTCGAAGTTGACGACCAGCGGCAGCTGCGCGATGTCGAGCCCGCGCGCCGCGATGTCGGTCGCGACGAGCACCGAGACGCGGCCGGCCTTGAAGTCGCCGAGCGCGCGCGTGCGCGCGCCCTGGCTCTTGTTGCCGTGGATCACCGCGGCCTTGATGCCGCCGCGCTCCAGGTACTCGCCCACCCGGTTCGACCCACGCTTCGTCTTGCAGAAGACGAGCGCCTGGCCCGTCGGCAGCTGCTTGAGGATGTGCGTCAGCAGGTCGCCCTTCCGCTGCGGCGACACCGGGTGCATGCAGTGCACCACGGTCTGCGCCATCGTCTGGCCCTCCGACACGTCGACCCGCGCGGGGTCGCGCGTGAAGTCGGCCGAGAGGCGCACGACGTCCGGCGAAATCGTCGCCGAGAAGAGCAGCGTCTGGCGGTCGCGAGGCAGCACCTTCAGGATGCGGCGGAGCGGCGGCATGAAGCCCATGTCGAGCATCCGGTCCGCCTCGTCCAGCGTGAGGATCTCGATGCCGGAGAGGTCAACCGTGCGCTGCTCCATGTGGTCGAGCAGGCGGCCGGGGGTGGCGACGATGATGTCGGTGCCGCGGCGGAGCTCGGACTTCTGCGGGTTGATGGAGACGCCGCCGAAGATGGCCGTGACGCGCAGGTTGGCCGGCACGCCGTAGGTCGAGAGCGACTTGTGGACCTGGAGCGCCAGCTCGCGCGTCGGCACGAGCACGAGCCCGCGCGGACGGCGCGTGCCGCCGGACGGCGCGCCGCCCTTGACGAGCAGGCGGTCGATCATCGGCAGCCCGAACGCGGCGGTCTTGCCGGTGCCCGTCTGGGCCTTGGCGAGCAGGTCACGGCCCGTGAGGACCACCGGGATCGACTTGGTCTGGACGGGGGTCGGGGTGGCGTAACCGAGGCGCGCGAGCGGATTGGAAAGAGAGGGCGACAGCCCAAGGGCAGAAAACGGCATGCGAATGCTCCCGAAATTGCCTGGAGCGTTCACTCACCGCATACAGCAGGCTGAAATTTTGTATCGAAACTCACGCCGGAAACGGCGCGGATCGGAGCGAGGTACGTCGGGCGCCGGGCTCATTTGCCGTGGAAACCACGGACCGGGCGCACAGACCTGAGCATTGTAGCGTAGATTCGGCAGGAACGGCGAAGAAATGGCGGTGGGTCACAAGACACGCCACGAAGTGCACGAAGGACACGAAGGAATAGGGCGAAGGAACTTCGGTCCAAGCCAAGGCCCTATGTACCGTTTGTACTTTCGTGCCCTTCGTGTTCTTCGTGATCTTCGTGGCTACGTCCGTGATCCCCCGTCGTCAGCGTGAAACCAACTCCGGCTTGCCGCCGTTCCGCGCCGAGCGATACAGCGCCTCGATGGCGCGCATGTTCGCGGCGGCCTCGGAGGCGGCGTACCTGACGGGGGCGCCGGTCAACACGCAGCCGGCGAAGTGCTCCACCATCAGGCGGTATTCGTCCACGCCGGGCACGGTGTGCCGGGTGACATTCCCGCGGCCGTGGTGTTCCTCGATCACCGCGTCTGCCGTGCCTGGCAGGAACGCGGCTTCGGCGCGCAGGTGGCCGTCCGTCCCCGCCACCTCGTAGAACTCGCACCGCTCCAGCGTCAGGGCGCAGTCGAAGTGGGCGACCAGGCCGTCGTCGAAGCGGAGGACGCCGGTCAGCTGGTCGTCCACGCCCCGGTTCGACCAGCGCGCGAATGCGGACGCCTCCACGGGCTCGGCGCCGGCCAGCGTGCGGCTGACGTTCACCGCGTAGCAGCCGACGTCCATCAGCGCGCCGCCGCCGAGGTCGGGGTCGAGGCGGATGTTCCCGGGTTTCGTGATCTTGAACGAGAACGCGCTCCGAATCGTCCGGAGGTCGCCGATCGTCCCGCTGCGGACCATCGACAGCACCTGCTCGGTGCGGGGATGGAAGCGGTACATGAACGCCTCCATGAGCAGCACGCCGGCCTCCTCCGCCGCGGCCGCCATGTCGGCGCATTCCGCCGCGTCCATGGCCAGCGGCTTCTCGCAGAGCACGTGCTTGCCCGCCTTGGCGGCGCGAATGCTCCACTCGCGGTGCATGCTGTTGGGCAGCGGGATGTAGAGCGCATCCACGTCCGGGTCGTCGAGCAGCGCCTCGTAGCTGCCGTGCGCGCGCGGAATGCCCGCGGCGCGGGCGGCCTCCTCGGCGCGGCTCTGCTCGCGGCTCGCGATGGCCACCAGCTCGCCGTTGGACGAGGCCTGGATGGCCGGGTTCACGGCGCCCTTGCCGATGTGCGCGGTGCTCAGGACACCCCACCGCACGCGCCTGTTGTCGGTCCCGCCTGTCACCCTGCTCTCCTCAACTCGCCCTCCTCAACCCGCTCCTCGGCTCGCCCGTCGCGTGTCCGTCCTCACGGCATCGTCTGGGCGTCTGGCATCTCGCGGCTCCTGTCCAGCGGCAGGTCCACCCAACGGCGCTCGCGGTGCGCCAGCGTGACGGCGTTGATCACCTCCTGGACGCGCGCGCTCTGCGCGAAGTCGCCCTGGTTCGTGTCGCCACCCGCCACGATCTCCTCCAGGAAGTTGTGGACGAGGTTCCCGTAGAACGCCGTGCTCCAGTGGTCGTCCGGCTGCGCGCCAGGCGCGAAGTACTTCGCCGGGATCTCGCGCTCCACGAACTCCACCGCGTCAGGCGTCGCCGTCTTGATCGTCTGGATGTTCCCGAACTCCTCCACGAGCCGCACCTGGATGGCGCCCTTCGAGCCGAAGATGCGCGCCTCGATGCCGGGGTAGTTGCCCACCGTCACGTAGCTCGACTGCATCGAGAACAGCGCCCCGTTGGCCACCTCCGCGATGAACATGTCCGCATCGTCGATGTTGATGCGGACGCGCTCGGTGTCGAGGTTCGTCTTCCGGCGCATCGGCACCATGTTGGCCAGGGTGCCGACGACCGAGGTGAGGTCGGCGCCGACGCACTCCATGCCGATGTCGATGGTGGGCGCGCCGTAGCCCTCGAGCGACGACACGGTGATGCCCGCGCGCGACAGGTCCGTGCCCCAGTCCGGCTCGCCCACCGGCTTCACCTTGTGGATCCGCTTGTCCATCGGGTTGTCCGGGTTGATCCACTGGGAGTTCTGCTCGTAGCCATTGAACACGTACGGCGTGCCGATGAACCCCTCGCGAATGAGGTCGAACATGTACATCACCGCCGGCGCATAGCGGAACGTCAGCCCCACCTTTGTCTTGAGGCCCTTCGACCGCGCCAGCTCGTGCGCGCGCCACACGTCGCGGTAATCGTGGCACACAGGCTTCTCGACCAGGCAGTGCTTGCCGGCCTCGAGCACCTTGAACACCAGGTCCTGGTGGTCGCCGCGGGTGCAGACGTCGATGACGTCGATGTCCTCGCGCGCCAGCAGCTCCTCGGCGTCCGTGTGGAGGTCCGGGATGGAGAACTCCCGCTGCCGCGCCTGGGCAAGCTCGCGGTCGAGGTCACAGATGGCCACCAGGTCGCAGAGCGGCGAGCGGGTGAAGCCGGGAAGGTGGGCGGTGCGGGACCAGCGGCCCGCGCCGATGACGCCGATGCGTAGTTTGTCAGTCATTGGGGTCGTGGTTCGAAAGACAACCCGAGAAGCATAACCTCTCAGAACACCTCCGAGGCGTTGACCGCGACCAGGCGGCCCGTCCGGACGTGGCGGAGCACCACGGCTTCGGTCCCCCCGACGCCATCGACGCACACGACCTCGAAGCCCGTCCACACCCGGACCCGGCGCCGGACGTCCGGCCCCTCCGCCGCGAGCGCCTGGGGTGCCCTGCGCCGGGCGGCGGCCGACATGGACCGGTCCACGAGCAACACGCGACGGCCAGCCCGCGCGGCGGCAATCGCAGCCTCCAGGCCGGCGGGCGTGACGCCGACGATGACCAGGTCCACGGTTCGGCTCATCGCGGCAGCACGGGCCCGACCGTGGGCCCGCTGAGCGTGCGCAGGAAGGCTTCGAGCTGGCGTAGCTCGGTGCGCTTCAGGTGCAGCGGCTCCAGCTCGGAGTGGTCGTGCGTGGCTCTTGGCGGGCGGTTGTAGTGGTCGAGGACCTCCGCGAGCGTGGCGAACTGGCCGGCACGCATGTACGGGGCGCGCCCGGCGACGTTCCGGAGCGACGGGACCTTGTAGGCCCGCTGCAGCGTGTGGTCGCCGCTGACCATGAAGTCGAGCTCGGCGCACGCGGCGGGCGCGTCGCTCCACCGGCTGCGGCAGTTGAACTCGTCAGCCAGCACCGCCGTCGCCCCGGTCAACCGCCCATCATCTGCGGGCAGGTCCAGGCGGCGCGGCACGCCCGTGCTGTGGAACTCGTGGTTGGTCAGCAGCGGCCCGTTGTGGCAGCGCGTGCAGTTGGCCCTGCCCATGAAGAGGCGCAGCCCGGCGACCTCGTCCGCATCGAGCGGGCCCTCGGACGGACGGCCGTCCGCCAGCGCGTCCACGTAGGCGTCGAACCGGGAGCGGCCGGGCCGAATCCCACGCTCGAAGGCGGCGATGGCCTTGCCGATGTTGACGAACACCCGCGTGACACCTTCGCGCTGGACGTCGTCGAGCGCCGCCCACGCCGCGGCGGCCTCGGGGTCTGGAACCGGCCCCGCCGCGAGGGGAACGCCAGAGAGGTCCGGCAGCGCGCCAAAGAGGTCCTCGTACTCGCGCGCGTAGTGCCAGGCGACGACATGGGCGTACTGCGCGCGGGTGCCGCCGTGCTCGACCGGGCTCTCGAGCGGGCCGAGGGCCTGCGCCCAGAGGCTGTCCTTGCGCCCGTCCCAGAACAGGAACGGCTGCCAGGCCGCGCCAGCAATTGGCATGGTTCGACGGGAGGTCCTGCCGACTCCCCTGCCGAGCGCCGTTCCGTCCTGGAAGTCGCGATCGGGCTTGTGGCAGGTGCCGCACGACACCTGCCCGTTCGCGCTCAGCCGGGTGTCGAAGAACAGCCGGCCCCCGAAGGCCGCCGCGCGGGGATCGTCGGCCACGCGGTTCGTCGGATCGGGTGGCAGCGGCTCGAGCGCCCCGAGCGACATCGACCGCAGTTCCTCGATCTCCGCTGGCGTCCAGCCCGACGGACTGGGGGCCGACCCGGCGATGAGCGCCCCGGCGAGGGGGATCAGCAGTGTTGCAAGCGCGCGACTGGTCACGACAACCCTGCGCATCAGAGGTCGAGGTTGAAGGTGACCGTGTCCGCGCCGGGCGCGGCGTCGATGGCCAGCCGAAGTTCCCACCAGCCGCCCATGTTGAAGCGCACGCCCTCGATCTCGTAGATGCCGTCGCCGAGGTTGCGCGTCACGCGCGGCCGCGTCGGCAACCCGTGCCCGTGCTGCGGCATGCCGCCGTCCACGGCAATCCGCGCATCGTCCACCGGGCCGCCGTCGGCCTGCCGCAGGGTCACGCGCACCGACAGCATCCGGCGCGGCCGCAGCTCGCCCGTCAGCTTCAGCGTGGCGACGTAGTGGCCCGCGGCCGAGGTGCGCGGGCCCGGTCCGAAGTCCGCCGGGGCGGGTCGATGGGCGCCGGTCCCGCGGGCCATCATCATCGCGTGACTGCACGCGGTGAGCGCGGCGGCGGCGGCCAGGATCACCACGATCGACCCCGCTCGCCGGAAGGACATCGTTTGGATATGCTGTGTGGACTTCATCGCTCTTTCCTGAATCCAGCGCGGCGGGCATCGCCGCGGTGTCGTCATGGAGAGTAGCCAGTGGACGGCCGCCGACGATTGAACCCGAACGCCGAAGTTCTTGAACGGAACGGGCGATGTCTTTGAACAAACCTGCTACGGAACGCGCCGAGGGGCCGTCGCGGTGGATTGGCACGCCCCGCTGGCATCTCTGGGACGGTGGGTTCGCCGTCCTCGGACGGAGCGAGGGCGTCGTGCCGCCCCACGAGCATCACGCCATCCAGATCGTCGTCGCTGTCGAGGGGACCTTCGGGATTCGCGGCGAGCGCGACGACTGGCGGTCCGGGGCCGGCGTGATCGTCACGCCGGACGTGGTGCACTCCTTCGACGGCAACAGCGCCATCGGCATGATGGTGTTCGTGGATCCGGAGTCCGCGGAAGGGGTGTGGCTCAAGACGTCGGTCCGGGAGCACATCACGGTCGTCCCGGACGCGCGCGTGGCGCGGTGCGCCGCGGAGCTGCGGCGCTTCATCGACCACCCGCTGGACAGCCTGGAGATTGGCGACCTGATCCGGCACTGCGTCCAGGCGCTGTGCGCGGGCGCGCCCCCGAGCCGGCGGCTCGATGAACGCGTCACCCGGGTGCTCGAGGCCATTCGAGGCGCCGACGAGCTGCGGATGTCGATCGACGACGCCGCCGCGCTCGCCTTCCTGTCGCCGAGCCGCTTCGCCCACCTGTTCAAGCAACAGGTCGGCCTGCCGTTCCGCCGCTACATGCTGTGGAGGAAGCTCACGCGCGCGATGCTCGTCATCGGCCGCGACCACACGATTTCCACGGCGGCACACGAGGCCGACTTCGCGGATGCCGCCCACCTGACCCGCACCTTCTACCAGATGTTCGGCATCCCGCCGTCGGTGATGATGCGCGGCGAGTTCTTCGAGATCCCCTCCCCTTTCGACGTCTTCACTTCCGCCCACGCGCGGTAGCCGGTTTATTCAAGAACTTCGGCCGGCGCGTTCAATCCCGCCGCCCCGCCCGGGTGAGAAACTCCGTTTCGTTGACATGACGTCAACCTCAAACAAGGAGCTTCTCATGGCCATTCAATCGAACGTCTGCGTGTGCGAGAACTGCGTCGGGGCTCAGTGCACCTGCGGCTGCCAGGCCCCGGCGGCGGCGGCGCCGTGCCAGTGCGGCGAGGTCTGCAACTGCGGCGAGGCGTGCAACTGCGGCAACTGCCAGCACGCGGACGCGCGCATCCGGGAGACCCGCTGATGCACGCCGGCACGAGCGTCCTCGCCGTGGTCGGCAGTGCGTGCATGACGATGGCGCTCGTGCTGGCATGGTGCCTGGCAGCAGTCCGGTCGTCGCGGTTCGTGAAGAGGTGCATTCCCAACACTCAGTACCTGCTGAAGGCGCACCTCGACTTCCTGATGATGACGGGACTGCTGTTCGTCTTCTATCTGGTGTTCGAGCACCTTGGGCTCACACCCCCTGCGGCCGTCGTGGTGGCAATGAGCGTCGGTTCCCTCGGCAACCCGTCGGGGTTCCTCGCGCTGGCGCTCAAGCCTGACCTTCGGCAGACGCCGGCGTCGCCGTTCGGCGCCGTGATGGTGCTCAGCTTCACGGCCACCACAATCGGGTACGGCGGCGCGGCGTACTACGTCGCGCACGCCGTCATCCACGCCGCCGGCTAGTAGCAAAGGTCCGAGGGCTGGCGTCTCGGGACGTCAGCCCACGTCGTCGGCGTTGTCTTGCATGCAGTGCTCCAACGCTTTCTTTCGTCATGCGCCGGCGTAACGCCGCGCTCGAGGAGTTGTCCATGCTTCCGTACGTTGCCGGGGTCGTCCTTTCGATTGGCGTGGCCTTGTTCGCGAGGTCGGTGGGATTCGATCGCGATCGGGCGTTCTACCCAGTGGTGCTGATGGTGGTTGCGTCGTACTACGTGCTGTTCGCCGCAATGAGCGGCTCGACTCGGGCAGCAGTCCTGGAATCGGCGCTGATGGCGATATTCGTGGTGGCCGCCGTCGCCGGGTTCAGGTGGAGCGCCTGGATTGTCGTTGGCGCACTCGCTGTCCATGGCATGCAGGACGCCGTTCACGGACACATCATCGCGAACGCCGGCGTGCCGGAGTGGTGGCCGGCATGGTGCCTGGCCTATGACGTCGGGGCCGCGGGCGCCCTCGCCTGGCTCTTGATGCGTGCTGACGCGCCATCAGTCGAGTACGAGCCTGGGCCCGACGCCCCAGCCCGAGCACGTCACTGAGCATGTGCTACCAGGGCGGAGCTGTA
Source organism: Vicinamibacterales bacterium (assembly GCA_050250645.1). GTDB lineage: Bacteria > Acidobacteriota > Vicinamibacteria > Vicinamibacterales > UBA2999 > JBFWVR01. Next base: position 1,341 of record JBFWOG010000040.1, on the reverse strand, counting down.
CGCGCCCGGACGCGGACCGCGGACTCTTGCCGTTCCGCGACAATGACGAACGGTGGTTGAACCTCCACCGCCGACTCGCGCAACGCATCAATCACCGCGAGCACGAACGCCGCGGAGATGTGTCCGGGGCGCAGGTAGACGATCCCGATGAAGGACGTCCCGGTGCGGATCGCCGAACGGCCGAAGGCCAGATCGTGTGTGACCACCACCCGACGCTGACTGGTAGCGCGTGCAAGAACGTCAACGTCCGGCAGACCCGTGAGTCGTTCGTCCAACGCGGTCCGGAGGTCGCAGCCGCGCGCGCGAAGCCCCTCAACGACGCCCAGGGCGATGTTTTCGTCGGAGAGCAGCGGAAAGTCGAGCGGCTTCACGCCGTGATTCTCAGCTCCCAGGTGTGCTCGCCCTTGAGCGCGTCGGCGGCGTATCGAAAGGCCGCGGCGAGGCCGTCCGGCGTGACCTGAGGATACTCGGCAAGAATCTGCTCCTGGGTGGCGCCGCTGGCAGCGAGCTCGAGCAGGAACTCGACGCTGAGGCGCGTGCCGAGAACACAGGGCTTCCCGCCAAGAATCTGCGGATCGGAGACAATTTGATCGTCGGCCACTGGTCGTGCCTTTCAGCGGTGGCGCGCGAATCGCCAGATCAAACACCAGTGTAACCCGCCTGGAGCAACGCGCGAACCACGGTGCCCCGGTGGCGCAGTACGGCGAGCGCGCGGAGGCCCGGTGTTGCTGGCAGCCCTGGCTATTCGTCTGGCGCCCTTCCTGGCGCCTCGCTTCTGGCAGACTCTTCGGGCGGCGTGAAGCGGCCCGCCAGCTTGTCGAGCGCCGCCCCGACGCCGCGCAGCCCCGCGACGATGCCGACGCGGACGTCGTCCATGACCGTGCCGGCCTCGGCGTCTTCGCGCACATTCCCACCCGCAGTCTCGGCACTCCGGGCCGGCTCCGAGTCGCTGAGGCTGCTGACGGCCCTGTCGAGTTCCTCACGCAGCTTCAGGAGCCCGTCCTTGATCTCGGCCTGCGCCTTCTGACGCTCCTGGCTTGCCCACGCTGTCTTGACCGTCGTGCGCAGCTTCTTGCCTAGTTCGGCAAATTCCGCGACGAGGTCTACAGCAGGTTGTGGCTGCTCATCGTTTGGCACGTCGGTAGGCACAGGAGATCCTCCCAATCGAGGCTGAACACACACCATTTCTGCGGCGTCCGTAACTGTTACCCAGTCTAGTGGACTGTACTCGCTGAAGTACTACCAATTCGATGCGCGGGATTGCGATAGGCCCAGCGGATCGGCTTCGGGACTTTGTTGTAGTGCCTGATGTAGCGACGAATCTTGCGGGCGAGGTCGGCG
>JBFWOG010000039.1:0-28451 GCA_050250645.1 Vicinamibacterales bacterium | reverse complement strand
CGGCCATCGAGGACTACCTCCGCCACTACAACACCGCCCCCAAGCGCTTCGTCTGGACCAAGAGTGCGGACATGATTCTCGACAAGATCGCCCGATGTCCTAAACCGTTACGCGCAGGAGACTAGCGCAGCGTGGCCGAGAACGTGTCGCAGGCGTCCATCCGCCCGCTGGCCAGGCCACGGCGCAGCCACTCGACCCGCTGGGCCGACGTGCCGTGCGTGAAGGTCTCCGGCCGGACGTAGCCCTGGCCGCCTTCCTGCAGCGTGTCGTCGCCGATGGCGGCCGCCGCGCGGAGGCCCTCCTCGACGTCGCCGGGCTCGAGCAGGTCGCGCGAGCGCGCGTGATACCCCCAGACGCCGGCCAGGCAGTCGGCCTGCAGTTCCTGGCGCACCGAGAGGCGATTCGACTCGGCCTCGCCGGCCCCGGCGCGCAGCCGGTTCACCTCCGCCGACACGCCAATCAGCGTCTGGACGTGGTGCCCGACCTCGTGCGCGACGACGTAGGCCTGTGCGAAGTCGCCGGGGGCGTCGAAGCGCCGGGCGAGTTCCTGGAAGAACGAGAGGTCGAGGTAGACCTTGCGGTCGCCCGGGCAGTAGAACGGCCCGACCGCGGCGCCAGCCCGGCCGCACGCCGAATCGACGGCGCCCGTGAAGAGCACGAGCACGGGCGGCTCGTAGCGATCGTCGCCGTCGGCAAAGAGCCGCGACCAGGTGTCCTCCGTGTCCGCGAGGACCACCGACACGAACTGCGCCTGCGGGTCGTCGGCCGGGGGCGCCGCGGCGGTGTCCGCGTACCCCGGCCCCGCGGGCGCCTGCTCCACCATCTGGAGCAGGTCGATGGGGTTCTGTCCCGTGAGCCACGCCAGCCCGAGGACGACCACGAGCATCCCGATGCCGCCGGTGCCGAGGCCAACGCCGCCGACGCGCCTGCCGCGCCGGTCCTCCACGTTCTGACTCCGTCGTCCCGATTCCCAGCGCATGCGATGTCTCCTGCTATGCTGGCGCCCCTATGCCCACGGTGTCGACCGGACGCCTGCCATCATCCCCCGGCGCGGACGTCGCCTGGCACGCCTGGGACCCGGACGGTCCGCCGCGCGCCACCCTCGCCGTCTGCCACGGCTTCGGTGAACACGGCCGCCTCGCGCCCTACGACGCGCTCGCGGCGGCGCTCGCCGAAGCCGGGATCGCCGTCGCGCTCTTCGATGCCGGCGGCCACGGCCAGTCGGCCGGCCCGCGGGGCCACGTCGTGTCCGCCCGACAGTATGACGCGACCGTCACCTGGTTCCGCGCCTTCGCTGCGGCGCGCGGCGGCGGCCGCCCGCTGTTCCTGCTCGGCATGAGCGCGGGTTCGCTGCCGTCCCTGCGGAGCGCCATCGAGGCCCCCGCGGGCCTGGCCGGGTTGATCCTCGTGGCCTCGCCGCTGGGCCGGGTCGGCGCGTCCCCGCTCGTGATGGGCGTGGCCAGCCTGGCCGCCCGCATCGCCCCGGGACTGGGCTTCAACCCCCGCCTCGACCTCGACAACCTGTCGAGGGATCGCGAGATGACGCGGGCCATCCACGACGACCCGCTGTTCCACCAGCGCGCGACCGCCGGCGCCGTGCGCTACTTCCTGGCCGAGGCCGCCGCGCTCCGCGCCGACGCTGGCCGCCTCGCCGTGCCCCTGCTGATGCTCCACGGCGCCGACGACCGGATCGCGATGCCGCACACCGAGGCCTTCGAGCGGGCGGGCGTCGCCGACAAGACGCGGTGCCTGTATCCCGGCGCCCGGCACAACCTGTTCGCGGAAACGAACCGTGCCGAGGTCTTCGCCGACATCGCCGCGTGGATCGGGGCGCGCGCGGCGGCCGGCACGCTGCCGCCCTCCTAGTGGACCGCTTCGACTGAGTCAGTACTGCGGACGGCGGTGTCGAACCAGGGATCGGCGGCCGCGGCAACGGAGCGGCCGGTGGTGCCTCGGGGAGTACACGCCACTAGAACGCGATATTCGTCGAGACGAGGAGGGCGTGTACCACACCGGTGGTGGTGCGCCCCCCGGCGACGGAGCGGCTGTACTGCAGCACGTACCCCGGCTCGACGGTCAGGTGGTGGTTGACGCGGCGCGTGAAGCCGACGTGCACCCGGTTGGCGCCGAACCCTGCCGCCGGTCCGCTGGCCGTGTCGTTGAGGAACATCAGCACCTCGTCGGCCATCGTCACGCGCCAGCCGCCCGAGCGCGTCAAGGCGTGCGAGGCGCGGAACTGGCCGCGCAGGCGCCACGTGGTGCTGGCCGCCCCGGGGAGCCACCGCTGCTCGAGGCGAAGGCGCGGCGCCAGGGTCCACCGGCCGGCAGGCACCGACCAGCTGACCTGTTCCCAGATGCGCTGCTCGTCCTTGCGCGGGCTGAAGTACGGCACCCAGGCATAGCCGAGATGCAGCGTGGCATGGCCCCCGAGACGGATGCCCACGGCCGGCCGCAGGAACGAGTTCGCCACCTTGCCGAGATTCTCGGTCAGGCGCACCTGCGTCTCGGCCTGCACGAACCACTTCTCGCTCACCGTCCTGACGATGGTCGTCGGCGACCAGAGCTGGACGTCGGCGGTGTGGTCGTCGGCCGCGGCAGGGGCCGCGCGGCCGAGCACGAGGGCGGCGACGAGGGCGGCCGCGAGCGGGACGCGAGCCAGGGTGGGGAGCGGGGCCAGGCGAGACAACGTGACGGGATTCTATCAGGCCCGTGGGTCTACTACTCGGACCCGTCGCCGCGGCGGACGTCGAGCGCGCGCCCGTCCCCCTCATCGACCACGCGGAGCAGCCACGGGTTGCAGCAGACCTCGCAGTCCTGGACGAACGTGCCGCCGACGTCCGGCTCGACATAGACCTCGACGAGCTCCCCGCAGAAGGGGCACTGGACGGTGAACTGGTCAGTCGAGGTCACGGGGCTCGCTCCCTGGCGGATCGCCGGGCTCCTGCCGCGTGCGCGAGAGCCGCGGCACGCCCGGCTTCGGGGGCGCGGCCCCGAGCGCCGCCCGCATCGTGCCGACCACCTTCTTCGGCACGCCGCACCGCCGGGCGATCTGGCTGTCCGTCCAGTCCCGCCATACCGTGTCGTTCAGCAGGATCGAGACCGCGCGGCGCTTGTCGGCGTCGGTGCGCGGGAGCCCGTGCGCCAGCTTCGCGTTGACGGCATAGAGGATGGCGTCGCGGCGCGAGCCTTCGTGCACCTCGGCCGCGATGCCGTTGGCGCCGACCAGCCGGGCCGCGTGCACGCGATGGAAGCCGTCGGCCAGCCAGTACTCGACCTGGTCGTGGAACGTCACGATCGGCGGGAACACCGTCCCGCCGCGCATCAGCTCGGCGTAGGCGGCGACCGTCTCCTCGGACAGCGCCTCGCGGGGCGCCGTCCCGCGGTCGAGGCTCACGGCGTCGATGGCCAGGCGGGTCAACTTCATCTGCCTACCAGCGTACTGCGTTTCGCCCCCCGGATGCGCGCGCCCGCGGGCGGACGGCCTCGCGCCGGGCCCAGGGCCAGCGGGGCGTCGACATCAGGCGCCAGGGCGGAGGCACCCTTCGGGTGCCGGCCCCCCGGCGTCGCCCGTCCGGCGATTCCGTAGTACAACCCTGTAGATGCAGGATCTCGCCGTCATCGGCGCGGGCCCCGTCGGTCTGGCCTGTGCCATCGCCGCCCGCCGCGCGGGCCTCTCCGTCGTCGTCATCGAGAAGGGGGCGCTGGCCAACTCAATCCTCGGGTACCCGGCCCGCATGGAGTTCTTCTCCACGCCCGAGTTGATCGAGATCGGCGGGTATCCCTTCCCCGTCCAGCAGTACAAGCCCACGCGCGAGGACGCGCTCGAGTACTACCGTGGCGTCGCGATGCGCGAACAGCTGGACGTCCGGCTCTATGAGGCCGTGCTCGACGTCCGGGGCGAGCGCGACGACTTCACCCTTGTCACCAGCAAGGGTGAGCACAAGGTGCGCGCGATCGTGGTGGCCACGGGGTTCTTCGACAACGCGAACCGCCTGGACGTGCCGGGCGAGGACCTGCCCAAGGTGACGCACTACTACCGCGAGCCGTACGCCTACGTGGGGCAGCGGGTGGCGGTGATTGGCGCGAGGAACTCCGCCGCCAAGGCGGCGCTCGACTGCTACCGCCACGGCGCCGACGTCACGCTCATCGTCCGCGCGCCGGCGCTGTCGGAGAAGATCAAGTACTGGATCAAGCCCGACCTCGAGAACCGCATCAAGGACGGCGCCATCCGCGCGTTCTTCGGCACGACGGTCGCCGAGATCCGGCCCGCGAGCCTGGTGCTCCGCACGCCGGACGGCGAACGGGAGCTGCCGAACGACTGGGTGCTCGCGATGACGGGCTACCGCCCCGACTACGGCTTCCTCGCGCGCCTCGGCGTCACGTTCGCCGACGATGTGTTCCGCACGCCGGTGTTCGACGAGACGACGTTCGAGACGGCGCGGCCGGGCGTCTACATCGCGGGCACCGTCTGCGGCGGACTGCAGACGGGGCGCTGGTTCATCGAGAACGGCCGCTTCCACGCGCGGCAGATCGTGACCCACCTCGCCGGCCGGCAGCCCGAGCGCATCGCCTTCGAGGCCATGCACTGGAAGACGGAAGAGTGAGCGCCGCGATCAGTATGGCGTGACGCGCACCCGGATCGTGGCGGGCGCCCCGCTCGTCAGGTCGCCCGGCTTCACGCCGCGGAACGTGTTCTCGGCCTCTGCCCCCGCCTCCGCGGCCTTCGTGACCGCGGCCACGAGTTCCTTGTACGCCGCGGCATTCCGGGCGCTCACCTTCAGCTCGACGAGGCCGTCCGAGGCAATCGAGTTCACCGAGTTCCCGCCGGTCAGGTTCGTGATCTGGTAGCTGCCGGCTGGCAGCGCCGCCTGGATCAGGATGACCGCGCGTGCGGCGGCATGCAGGGCGCTGACGCGCCCATAGGCGCCGGAACTGTGCCCCCCGGGTCCCTGGAACTCGATCCGCAGGTTGCCCGTCTGCTGGGCGGAGGCCGGCGCGGCGGCGATGCCGATCGCGAGGGCGACGAGGACGATGAGACGCTTCATGGTCGGCGCTCCTGGTTATCGAACGACTTCCCGCGTACGGTTCCCAATCGGGCCCGTGGCGGGCGGCACGACCGTGCCATCCGCCGCGTGGAACCCCGCGACGATCAACGCCGCCGTGAGCACACGGTGCATGCGGGCGACTTCCTGGGCAGGCGCCCCTCGCGTGCCCCACTCCCAGAACGCGTGTCCGCCGGAGCCGGCGGCATTCGACGCGAGGGTGAACTGGTAGGTCGGCACGCCGGTGTGCGCGGGGACGTTGTCGTTCAGGCTGCCAGACCGGTCGCTCACCACGGGGGCGTCGAGCACGCCCAGCTCGATGCCCGACTGCAGCCCCGCCTGGATCGCCACGGTGTTGACGTTGTCCGCGACGTATGCGGGACGCAACCCGAACCACATCAACTCGAGGCTGATCGCCTCCCCGCTGCCGTCGCGGCGTCCATGGCGCGCGTTCTCGGCAGACACGCCGGCCTGGAAGTCGGGCTCGATCATGCCCCGGATCTCGTTGAGCGTCTCCGTGCGCGTCGACCGCATGTCCACTTCCAGCGAGCAACTCGGCACGGCCATGCCCGGGGCCGGCGGCGGCTCGCAGCTGGCGCGGCCCACCGTGTAGGTGGTGCGCGGCGCCCCCTCGTTGAGCTCGCTCACGGTCTTGATGTCGGCAATCTTCGCGATCGCCGCGGCCATGGCTTCAGGCGCGCTCGGACCGTCCGGGCGCGGCGATGGCGCCTTGAACTTCATCTCGAACCGGTAGCTGCCGATGAAGTTGACGATGCCGCCGCCCTCCAGGCCGAAGTTCGCCACGAAATTCAGGGGGTTCGAGCCCGTGCCGGCCTTCTGGTCGAAGCCGTACAGCTGCTTGACCCCGGCGAGGTTGCCCTTGCCTTCCTCACCGGCGGTGCCGCAGATCCAGATGTCGTAGACCGGCTTGATCTTGTGCTTCTTCATCGCGGCGGCGAGGATGAAGGCGTTCGACGTGCTCGCCATCATGTCGCCGTAGCCGGGGACGTAGATCCGCACGCCGCCGCCGGCCTCGGCGTCCTTCTGGTCCTTGAAGATCCGGCTCGCCGTGGCGTACCGCTCGTCCTCGACCACGCGGCCGTTCGCGTCGAACGCCAGTTCGTCGGGAATCGCGGCCAGCTCCTGCGGCGTCGCGACCACGGGCTGCGAGAACGGCTGCAGCCTCATGTGGATGAACGGGTCGCTCGCCGGCGGCAGTTCCTCGGGGTTCACGACGTCGATGTGCCCTTCGACGAGGACCTTGGGAAACTGGCCCTGGTAACTCTGCGCGTCCGCGCTCTCCGAGTACGACCCCTTGATCACCACGCACGCGTTGTAGACCGGGAGCCCGTCGACGATGTTGGTGTCGGTGGCGGGGATGATGCCGTCGGCGCGCGTCATCACCTCGTCCGGCGAGAAGCCCCAGTCGCTCACCAGCCGGCGATGGATCTCGGCGGCCCGCACGTGCTCGGAGCGCGACGGCGAGGGGATCCGGACCAGCTCGAGGAAGTTGTTCCACCGCGCCTTGGCGGCGGCCTCCGTGCTCTGGTCCTCGAGCAGGGCCAGGACCTGGGGATCGTTCGCGATCTTGTCGGCGGCCGCAACCATGGCTGGCGGAATCGGCGCCGGCGTCCCCTCTTCCGGGACACGGGCCGCCTGTTGGGACGCTCCCGCGGCGATCGCGGTCAGCAGGACTGCAGACGCCGTCACGAGCGCACTTGCCTTGTAGGAACTCTTCATCTGGCCTCCGGGCACCTGAACCGGCTCAATTCTAAGCCTGAAACCCGTTCCGCCGAAGGGCACCGGCGCCTTCCATTCGTGTACGGCGACCGGGACGGGCCCTTGCGACGGAAATCGTCACACGGATTGGCCGGAACTACTTGCCGCGGCGGAGCCGCTTCGTGAAGATGGGCAGACGCGGTGAGTCTCGTCTCAGCGCCGGCGGATGCGTGAGAGCAGAGCCCGGTCCGTAGGGGCCGCCCGGATGTAACTTGAGATTAGAGGAGGATCAGCGGGCTAGGATTGCCACGGGAGACGACCAGCATCAGACGGCTCTTTGCGCGACTGATGGCAACGTACAGCAGGCAGCGCGCTGCGGCGTTGTCGGGAAACGTCTGGCGGTCGCAAGGCATCACGATGGCGGCCTCACACTCGAGACCCTTGGCCTTGTGAACGATGCTGATCGATTTCGGAGGAGGCTTCGGCCGCACGTAATTTCGGCGAAGGGTGATCTCGGCAAGGCCTTCTTCCACGGTAGCGAAGTCGCCAAGTCGCGTCGCATCCCAGAACTCCTTGCTGCAATCGAACTTGACGGTCCTGAAGTCAGCGTCGGCTTCCGCCAGCGTCGCGATACGGCGCAGCACGGCCGCCATGCCCCTGTGATCCGGCTGCTCCAGCAGCAATCGTGCGAGTTCCTGAACCTTCGCGGGTTTTCCCCGGCGGCGGTTCGCGCATCCTTCTCGGATTTCCCGCTCGAGCAGGTTGCCGAAGGCCGATGGCGTGAAGCCGACTCCAACCTGGCCCATGAAGGCCACCACCGCGGCACCGATGCGGAGACAGTCGCCATTTGCCGCGCCTATGGCGTCTACGAGAGTGTCGAGTGCATAGCGGGTATAGCCCTCCCACAGCAGCAGGCGGCGATTGAAGAAGCTCCTTAGCGACAAAGCCGTGTCGTTGTAGCGCGTCATAACGAGCAGCGACTCGTGCTGCTGTTCGAAGGTGTCGATGGTGCGCCGGTCCGCGGGCTGAAGCTGGTAGGCGAGGTTGCGCTGCGCGCGGTTTTCCGCGACAACCACCTCCACGCTGTGCGGACGGTGGCCATCGCGCAGGTCGATAGCGCCTCCATCCCGCAATACGCGCCGCGAGGCGAGCGTCCACTGCCCAAGATCGGGACACCCGCCTGTCCAGCGGTGTGGCGTGTCGAGCGACTCGAAGCTGTCGGCATCACGCGTAAGGGCGTCCCAGTCGCATCCGGCCTGGTCGCCGGGCGCGCGGTCGCCGAAAATTCGCTGCATCGGATCGGCGAACACGCGGAGCGCAGCTCCGCGCTGAAACACCGCCTTCACGATGGCGTGCTGGTCGCCGCTCGTATCCTGGTGTTCGTCGCAGATCACGACGGGATGCCGCCGCGCGACGGAGCCGGCAATCATCGGATGCCTTTGCAGCAGGCAGGCGACCTTCGCAGCGATGACGGCATGGCCGTTCTCGGTCTGCCTGACCCAGGCTGCCGTGTCAGCGGGAAGCCCAAGGCCTGCGTGGTAAGCGGTGGCGATCTGCCCGATGAGGCTGTCGATCGTGCGGATGTCGACCCGGATGCGGCTGCCGCGGGTACGCTCGGCGAAGACCGAGCAAGCCGCGTGGGTGTGCGTCAGGATCAGCGGCCTTCCCCGATCACCTGCGTCGGCGATGTCCTTCGCGTACGCGGCGCCCTGATGGGTCTTGCCGCACCCCGCAGGGGCCTCGATAACGACCAAGGGGGCGTCAGAACGCAGCGCCGCGTGAACGGTCTCATCGCTCACGGCTGGATGTCCGTTACTTCATCCAGGCCGACGGCGCCGCGTACGGCGTTGCAGAACGGCAGGAGGCGCTCCCTGAACGTCGGCCAGAGACCGAGGGCGAACATCTTGCCGGCCAGCTCGCGCCCGCCCTCGTAGGTCTTGAACCAGGTCTGCGCGTCGGACTTGAACTGCTTTCTGTCGTCGGCGGGCGTGCCGTCAGGGACGGCGCCGGTTGCCGCCGCGATGACGATGTCCCTGAGGCCGCCGGCTGCCGCCGCGCGCAGCGCCGGGAAGGACTTGTCCTGGATGCCCAGACGCCGGGCGAGGGTGCGCTGGCGCATCCCCGTGGTTTCAAGGTTGGGATCGGCGGTCAGGGCATCGAGCGAAGCATCGGGGACCGCGCCGATGATGTTCTCCTCAAGACAGCCGGCGGCCCAGCGAAATAGCTTCGGGCCCTGCGCGTCGATAAGCCGCCGCCAGCGGTCAGGGTGAACGCCTTCATCATCGACGAATCCCCCGAAGGCGACGCCTCCGTCCGCGAGCGCTTCGAGCAGGTCAAGGGCGGCATCATGCCCGCCGCCATCGCTGACGTAGATTCCATGTTGGTCGAGGCTGCCGCCGAGGGCCCTTTCAAGCAACGCCGTCACGAATCCAACTTCCGTCTTACCCTCGGCGATGATCGCGAAGCGGGAGAGGAAGGTGGCAGGATCGGTCTCGCGGTGTCTGGCGATCTTCGCCGCGTCGAGTGGGCCAAGGCTTCCCGCATGGTCCACGTACCAGAAACAGGAGCGCGCGCCTGCGGAAATGGCCGAAGGACTGTGGGTCGTGAGGAACGTCTGCGCGGGTCCGTTCTGCAACTTCTCCATCAGGCGGCGCTGGCGATACGGCTCAAGGCCGCGCTCGATCTCGTCTACGATCGTGATCGGGGCCTGCCGCTGGTTGAGCGCTGCGATGGAGAGTGCCGACAGGCGACGCGTTCCGGCGCCCCACGTGGTCAGCGGCAGCGACACGCCGTCCTTCTCGGCGGTCAGGCCGATGAGCGAGGCGACTGACGGACCCGGACCGCCGATGATCGAAAGCCCGAGACAATCGGGCAGGCCCTCGTCGGTGAAGGCGTCATCAAGCCGGTCGAGGGCGTCCTTCCCGGCCGGCAGGAGTTTGTCCTCGATTTCGGTTTCCGCGAGAGCGGCAGCAATGCGCGAGCGCAGGGCCTTGTCTGAGACAAGGCGGTCAAGCGCCGATCCCTGCACAAGCCGCAGGTCGCGGTCACCGCGATCATCGCCGGCGAGCCGAACAAGCCCTATCGACCGTCGCAGAGCGACGCTGAGCGGATCGGCATTGCCATCCGGCTGGACGACCTCGAATGCCAGCTCGAGATCCTCTGTGCCGCGAACGCGCAGCTTGTAGACGGGCTCGCCCTGGTCCTCGCCTTCGCCGTCGGCTGCCGGGACGTCGGCGTCCGTCCCGTTCCAGCGCCACGGCCATGACGCCCTGATCTGGTCGTTGATGCCCGAGCCGGCGGGCAGCGACATGACCGCCTCGATCACGAACCCGGCATTCACTTCGCGGCCGTGATACTCGGTGTCCGCGATCATTCCGGCGTTCGTGGGGCTCAGGAGAAGCGCGATCGCCTCGAGGAGCGTCGTCTTGCCGACATCGCCGCCGCCGAGGATGACGTTGACACCTGGCGCCGGATGCCATGTCAACGCACTGATGCCGCGAAAACGCTCAATCGAAAGACGACGAATCACGGCTCCCACGGGGCTGCCTCCTGCTTCGCCTGATCAGGCATGCGCGCATCCTCTCCCGCGTCTCGCCGCAGGCCCGCCACGTTGCCGCGCATGTATCGCCAGCACGTCCGGCCGGTCATGAGTTCCTCTCTCGTGTTTTGGCGCACTATGGCATTTGACCGCGCGGAACGCCAGACATTCGTTCAGCGACGGCCAGAAGGGCCGACATCAGTCGGCCCTCCGGACAGACACCCCGCTCACGCGCGCCGCCAGGCTCTCGATCCAGCTCGCGGCCTCATCGCGGATGGCCTGCTGGCCGTGCAGGTTCTCGTGGCTGTGCTCGTCCACGGTGAAAACGATGAGCAGCGTGCACGTGGTTGGCCGGTTCTCCGTTACGGTGGGTTGAAGCGTCGTAGCCATCTTTCGTCCTCCCGGTCCCGCGTTGTGCGGTTCCTTCGCGAACCTCCAGGAACCGCTTCAGCGGACCGGATCATGAGGACATGAGACCGGCGGCACGAGCCGAGGGGCAGGACCATTGACTGCGGGCGTGACATCCGCCTTCGTTCGCACTTCGGCGCGATGGCGGATCCCGCAGCGGTCCTGCCCCGGTTGCGCTCTTGGCAACGGTGACACCGCCGGTCGATGCAGGCGTAGACGCATGACCACCGGCAACCGATCGGCGCACCACATGCTGGCGCGATAGAGCTCCGATGACGTAAGGTCGCACAGCGACAAGGCAACAGTAGGGGGCAAGGTGGAAAGAGCCGCGGTGGAGGAACGTCTCGGGCGGGCGATGCGGCGGGTGCTCGCGGACGACCGGCATCTGCTTGAGAACAACCTGAGCGAACGGTGCATCGCCGCGAGGCTGGCGTTCTACCTTCAGGCGGAGTTCCCCGACCATGCGGTCGATGTCGAGTACAACCGCAAAGGCGGCACACCAAAGCGGCTTGCCCTTCTGGAGGACTGTGCTAATTTCATGAACGAAGACGGCGAAGCCCTTGCGGTTCCGGACGTCATCGTTCATGTCCGGGGCGAAGCGGGACCGAACGTACTGGCCCTTGAGCTGAAGAAGTCGTCGAATCCGACTCCCCGTGGTTGCGACGCTCTGCGCCTGCAAGCGCTGTGCGACCAGCTCGGCTACGAATTCGGCGCGTCGGTCGAGTGCAAGACGCGGCGCGGAGAGGCGCCCGACGTCGTCATCGCCGAATGGTTTGAGCCACGTGGGCGATGAAGCAAAGGCGGAGCGCCGAGGCGCTCCGCCTCCTGGCGGCTACGACGCCGCCGCAAGGGCCTCGGCTTCGGCGTAGGCCGCGAGGATTGCGTCGCGGACGCCGTCCTGCGCCGCCGCGTCGGTGACGGGACAGCAGCGCGAAGCTCCGGCGCTCGCCATTGACGCTGTACTGCCGCGCCGGGAACGTCACGTTCCGTCCCCCGCCGCTGCGGCGCTCCCACCGAGAAGCCGATCAGCTTCAGGCCGGCCAGCGGGCCTTCCGTGAAGTGCAGCTCCGCGTCGGCGAGCTTTCCCGGCGGGTTGCCGCGGTCGTTCTTCACGATCTTGACGGTCATTTTGCGCGCTGCGTTTGGTCGTAGCCATTATCTTTCCGCTCCTTCTTTCGAAACCGCGTTGTGCGGTTCCTTCGCAGCAAGAGGAACCCGCAGCAGCGGTGGGAAGGAGCGAAGGCGGCCCCCAGGCGGGCGGCGAGGCGGCGGGCGTCCTGGCGCGGGCGTGATCAGCTGCTTTCCCGCTGGCGCGTCCCAAGCCCGCCCGCCGCGGTCGCGTTCTGCCAGCGATGCCGGCGGCCAAAGGACCGCCGAAGGCGAAGATCAACATCAGCGCGTGGCCGTGTCCTTCACCGGACGAACAGGCAACCACGGTTCGCCCGCGGTTCCGGCTTGACGCGGGTGGGCTATGCGGGCAGTTTGTGGCGGATCGGTGGTGCGGAGAGGAGGATCTGACGTGGAAAGCGACCAACAGGTGATGGAAGTGCTCGGCGAGGCGAAGAGGCTCGCGCAAGAGTACCGCGCGCTGACGGGCAAGCCCCTGGGCATCACCGGCGAAGTCGCCGAATATTAATCCGCGCGCTTGCTCGGCTTGAAGCTCACACCAGCGCGCCAGGCGGGCTATGACGCCGTGCGCGAGAGTGACGGGCGGACATTCCAGGTCAAGGGACGCTGCATCCTGCCCGGAAGCAAGCCCGGCCAGCGGGTCGGTTCCATCGACGTCGCCAAGCCGTTCGACGCAGTGATTCTGGTGCTGCTCGACGGGGACTTCGACGCTCTCGAGATTCACGAGGCCGGTCGCGCCGCTGTCATCGCGGCACTGAGCGCGCCCGGCTCGAAGGCACGCAATGAACGCGGCGCGCTGGCGGTGAGCAAGTTCAAGAGCATCGGGCAAGAAGTGTGGCGGCGCGCCGCCACCTCCTGATCTTGCGAAAGGGATCGTTACCCGACGGGCCGCGACCGCTCTTGCAGGCGCGGTGAGCCCTCCGTAGCTTCAGCGCAGGAGGGCGAGTAGAGCCCGGTCCTTCGAAGCCGTCAGGCGGCGGAGGATTCGCCCGAAGGCGAAGTCCTGTCAGGCCCAGCCTCTCAGGCGCTTGTTGACCCTGGCTTCAGAGTCTTCACGTTCCGCCTGGCGGTCGTAAGACGAGGCGATGCCCTCCAGCACGGTGCTTACGAACGGGCAATCGACCGCGGCCCTTTCGGCCCACACCCTGTACTTGGCGGCGAGTTCGCGTTCCTGATTTCCGCCTTCTCCTCGCCAGACGGCGCCACGACTGTTGCGGGTGCCAACGCTAAATCCAATCCCGATATGCTCGGAGGCTACCGCCTCCATCGCCTCGCAGACGGCCCAGCAGGGCCAGATGCTGCCGTCCGGTTCTTCCGGTGCTTTGCAGAGGAGCATGCCGAGGCGCTGGTCGCCAATGTCAACGCGGCCGAACTCCTGAAGCAGCCGCCGCGCCTCGATGAGCCAGGCTCGGAGCTTCTCGGCGTCGACGGCGCCGTTCTCGGTGCCGGGAATGCGCGCCACGCGCTCAAGCAGCTCATGAGCCGAGAGAGCAATAGCTGACCGTCTCTCGGGATCGTCGATGCGAAATTCGGACGGGTCCTCGCGGCCGTCACTGCGCTTGTAGGCATGCGCGACAGCCTGGACAAACATGACCGGCGACGCCGCAACCTGGGCCTCGAGATTGGGAATGCCGTGTTCGCTGCGGTCGAGGGCTTTGAGATAGAGGAATTCAAGCTGCGCCATCTCCTCGCGTGTGACGCCAGCCCGTTGGTCCAAGGCCTCAAGGGCCTCTCCCAGGTGATAGCTGTCGATGCGGAAGTTTCCTTCCGCTTCGCTGCCGTTCGGCAAGGCGAGCAGCAGCCGCTTCAACCGGCCGGTTTCGAGTCGTTCGGTGTCCATATGCACGACCTGAAACGCGACGCGCGGTCGCTTGACGGCGAGCAGCCGGTCAACCAGCTCGTTGAGCTCGGCGTCGGTGTGCCGATTCCATTGCGGGAGCACGCGCTCCCAATAGAGCGCACTCAGCTCGGGCTTCTGGGCATCCAGCAGTCGCCAGGTGACGGCGCCGAATGGCGCGCAGCGAAAGAGCCGCGCCGCGGTCTCCAGGTCGACATGCGCGGCGATCGTCGCGAGCAAAGTGGGACGATAGGTTTCATCGACGGACTGCAGAAACCCCGTCAGGAAGCCGTCTGATCTGCCGTTCGCGTCAGCCGGTGTAGCAAGCAGGGTCACGATGACCTTGGCGACGTCTGCCGGATCGGTCACGGCAAGGCCTGCGTAGTGCCCAATGAGGGCAGGGACATCAGTCTTCTGGAGAAGGGTTAACGCGCCGTCGAGTTCCTTGTGCTGCCAGATGTCTTTCATCGCAGCAATACGCTGCTGGTGAATCCATTCCCCGCGTTTCTCGTAGTCGAGATCGTCGTTTTCGATTTCATCCGCGGACTCTTCGACCCAGTGCTTGAGAAACAGCCAGGAGTGTCGAACGACCGCGTCACGCGCCTGTAGCTTTGCGCTCGCCAGACGAGCGCGCTCGCGCATGGGTTCGTCGACGCCTCCCGCTCTGCTCCGGCGAGTGAAGGCGAAGCGACGAATCCGCTCACGCAGGGCGGCTTTCGCCCCTTCGTCCTCGGTGGCCTCTGCCCAGGTGTCCACCAGCGCCCACACCGTCTCCTGATCCTCCTTCGGCAGGTTGTGGAGACTCTCGATCAGGTCGCCGAGAGTCTGACCGTCGTGACTGGGCCAGCCAAGTGCGATGTCGAGCGCTTTGCGGGCGAACTCATAGCGCTCGCGTCCGCCGACGGGGCGGCCGGTGTCAGCCGCGTCGTTGCGCCACTCCGGCTTCTGGCTGAATGAACGCATTCCGCGATGCGAGGAGAACTGCTCCGTGCAGATCTCCCAGGCGATGTCCGGGAATTTCTTGACCAGCGATTCGAGCCCCCTGATTCTCGTTTCAATGGGCGCGCCCGTCTGTGGCATGGCTGCGAAGAAGATCGCCCCCAGGGAAGCGATGGGCTTGTTCACCCAGTTGTCGTTGATCGGCGTTCGCGAGAGCTGCGCGAGGATCGCCGCCACGCGCGGAAGGTGCTGAGATTTCCAGGCCAGCTTCTCAAGGGCCCAGAGCAGACCGCTGCGACGGCAGCGGCCCCCGAACATTCCTGAGTCGACCGGCTTGAGCAGGCCCAGAAGCACCGGTTCCGGCTGACGCAGATCGTCTTCCAACAGAGCGAGAAACGTGTCCGGGGCTGCCTCCGCATAGCGCGGGAGGTCGGACTCGTGGGACATGAGCTTCTCAAGCGTGAGAGGTGTGAGGAGGTCCCGTATAAGCCGCGAGACGCTGGCCTCCACGTCGATGCCGAGTCGTTGTCTGAAGAGATTGTTCCCGTGAACCGCGAGGATGACGAGCGTTTCACAGATACCCCTGCGAAGCGCCGCGGAGTTCTTGCGGACTTTGCCGTAGATGCTGGCCATCCACTGCTTGTCCTCGTCTAGCTCCAGCGCGGGATCGGATTCAGAGAGAACGGCTCTCGCGAGCTCGAAGAAGTCCGATAGATGCGTTCCGGTCACGAATGCGCTGACGCCGAACAAGGCATCGATCTTTGACGTGACGCCACGATACTGATCTACAGACCACACGGGGCTGTCGTCGGATCTGAACAGGCGTGCAATGTCGTCCTCGATCTCGGGATAGGTCTTGCGGGCAAGGCCGGACAAGACTTCACAATCTGCTGTCGACTGGACATGCCAGGCACCCACGAACGCCATGGGAATGAGCGTGCGGGCGACGTCTGCAGATCCTGACCAAGCCGGCGTCCGGATGGCGTCGATGTCGGATAGCAGCCGCCGCAGGATCGTCGGTGACTGGGCCGAGTCGCGGGCGAGTTGCTCGGCGCGGTCACCTTCAATCCCCATCGCGGCCAGGGCTTTTCCAAAGGCATCGCGGCTCAGCAGGTCGAGGGAAATGTCGGGATCGGAATTGACGGCGTTGCGCGGGCGGACGACGATGGCATGGCGGCGCTGTGCCGCTCCGAGCTCGCGCTCCGCTTCGTCGGATGCCACGATGGGAATGAACGGCGTCGTGGAGGCCAACAGCTTCTTCAGGACTTGTGGAGAATGGAAGACGACCGGCAGGTCCTTGGGCTGCGCACCAAGTTCCGGATGGGCGAGAATGTGCGACAGAAAGGCAAGGGCCTCCTCGATGGAGTCGCCCGCGACGATGAGCGGCCGGTCCACCGATCCTTGAAGCCAGTCCCGAAGCACGGCCTTGTGGGCGTTGATGGAGGGCGCGAAGACCGCCGGTGTCATCGCCGGGTTGCTTGCCGATGACCACCGCCGCCAGCACTGTTCCAGCGTTTCAAAGCCCTCCGTCGGGATGACGAGCTGTTCGGCAAGCCAGACCTGCGCAGCGATCGACGTCTCAAGCCACTGCTCAAGATCGGAGGCGTCGTACGCTCTGACGGCTTTCCACTGCCCGGCGGCGTTCTTGTCTTTCGCCCATTTGGTCTTGCCCGACCAGTTGCGCGGTGTGACCTGAACGAGCGTTATCTCGGCGCGCTCGGCCGCGGGTATGGCCTTGAGCCGTGCCGCATAGTCATCGTTCGCCTTGCGGTCGGGACGCTCGTCGGTGCCAAACTCCCAGCCGGAAGCTCCGGCAGGTATCCACGGCGTGGCGGCATCAGCCTCGACCCAGCCATCCCAGCCCTTGCGTTGTGCGTTGTCGTACCCGGGGAAATCAACGTGGCGCAGCTCACGGCCAGTGGAGTGATTGAGCTTCCGGAGCAACACCGGGAGATGATCGCGCGCGCCGAGATCGTTCGCTGCCCACTCCTCAATCTGGCGGGCCTTGATGGCTAGGAATGACGGCACGTAGGCCGCAACGGCGACGGCGCGGTCCTGTTCCCGGCGCCCGCGCTGCGCAAGATGGGTCTGAAGGTCGAGCAGTTCCTGGCGGTCCGCGCCGAACGTCTGCTCCAGGCGCAGCGCCATCTCGGCGGACAGCGCTGCCCTGCCGTTGAGCAGGTTGGAGAGGGCTGGCCGGCCGATGCGCAGCTTCTGGGCGGCCTCCTTGACGGACATGCCCTTCGGAATCACCTTCTTCCTGATGTGAGCCCCAATATGGTCGATTTCAGATGACATTTGACGAGTGTATTGTGTCGCGCTACACTCGTCAACATTCTCAGCGAGTATCGGGCGGAAGGGTAAGGATGGCGGACCTCACGAACATGGAGAAGCGGCAGTTCGAGCGGATGCTCGGGATGGGCAGCGGGTATGTACTCGACTTCTCGAACAGGACGTTCGCAGAATTCGTGGTCGACGCGACGGGCCGCGATCCGTACGACGCCAAGTACGGCAACGGGAGCTCGAAGGCAAACCGGCTGCGAGGATTCTGGGCGGCCGAGTCGAACCGTGTCGTCGGCAAGCTGATGGCCGACATGCTGGAGTATTCGCGCACGACCGTCGGCGGCAACGACGATCCCGCGCTGCGCGGGCAGTGCGAGCGGACGGTGGCGCGCCTGCTTCAGGACAATCCGGTCCAGGAGCTTGACGCGCTTGTCGCGGTCGGGAACGAGCGCGACTTCGAGGTTGTCGCGAAGGCGGTACGTGACGCTATCGATCGGAACGAACTCGAAGCCGGCCTCGACCGGTTGCACACCTTCGTAATCAAGTACGTGCGGTCGCTGTGCGAGGCGCAGGGCATCGTGGTTGACCGCGACAAGCCGCTCCACAGCCTGTTCGGGGCGTACATCAAGCACCTGAAGCAGGACGGGCACCTCGAATCCGAGATGACCGTGCGCATCCTGAAGTCGAGCATCTCGACGCTCGAGGCGTTCAACGACGTGCGGAACAACCAGAGCCTGGCACATGACAACCCGATCCTTGGTTACGAAGAAGCGCTGCTGATCTTCAATCACGTCGCAGCGTCGATCCGCTTCCTTCGGAGCGTGGACTCAGCGGCACGAGACCGCGACAGAGCTGCCGCCGAGTCCGCGGATGATGACATTCCGTTCTGAGCAGTTGCCAAAGGAATCGGTACAGGACCGGTAACCGTCGCTCTTGGAGACGCGGTGAGCTCTCTGTAGCTTCAGCGCACGAGGGCGAGTACAGCCCGGTCCTCCGAACCGAGCCCTTGCTTACAGTTCCGCGACGCTGGCGGGCGGTGAAGTGGGCGGAAGTGCCCTGACCCGAGCAGGGATGGTGCGAGCCCGCGAGGCGCGCCGGGCGGGAGCAGGTGTTCCGGCGCTTGCAGAGTTGGTGCGGGCGGAGGGAGCCGAGCCCTCACGAGCCTGCGGCCCTACGGATGGTCGTAGCGGCTGCGGCTTTCGCCGCCCCGCCCAACCCGCGAGTTTGCGGTCTGGACCATCCCTTTGCCTATGCCCCGGCTGACCGGGGGTTGGGCGCTGCCTTCTTAGTCTGCACCTTCCCGGCGGTGTCGTCCGCCGGGCTTTGCGGCACGTAAGGCCACTTGGAGTTCAAAGTGCCGGGGGTGGGGGTCGAACCCACACGGCCCGTGAGGGCCTCGGGATTTTAAGTCCCGTGCGTCTGCCAGTTTCGCCACCCCGGCGTCGGCGTCAATTCTACGAGCAATCCCCGGATCGCGGCGGGCCGGCGGGTCCGGTAAGGTGGGCCCATGACGACGCCAATCGCCGCGCTCGACTGGGAGGCCATCGAGCGGTCGCTCTGGGACCGTGGCTACGCACGGACGACCGCGCTGCTGACGCCGGACGAATGCCGGACCGTGGCGGGCCTCTACGATGACGACACGATCTTCCGCAGCCACATCCAGATGGCGCGCTTCCGCTTCGGCGAGGGCGAGTACAAGTACTTCGCGCACCCGCTGCCGGCCCTGGTCTCGTCGTTGCGCGAGGGGCTGTACCCCCGGCTCGTGCCGGTGGCCAACGCGTGGATGGAGGCGCTCGGCGATCCCGCCCGCTTCCCCGGCACGCTCGCGGAGCTCCACGCGGAGTGCGCGCGGCACGGCCAGCGCCGGCCGACGCCGCTCCTGCTGAAGTACGGGCCCGGCGACTACAACTGCCTCCACCAGGACCTCTACGGCGACGTGTTCTTCCCGCTGCAGGCCGCCGTCTTCCTGGACCGGCCGGGCGTGGACTACACCGGCGGCGAGTTCCTGCTCGTGGAGCAGCGCCCGCGGGCGCAGTCAGCCGGGGAGGTGATCGTGCCGGGCCAGGGCGAGGCGGTGATCTTCACCACCCGCCACCGGCCGGCCAAGGGCGCGCGCGGGTACTACCGCGCGCAGGTGCGGCACGGCGTCAGCCGCGTCCGGAGCGGCGCGCGACACACGCTCGGGGTCATCTTCCACGACGCGCGCTGAGGAAGGGAAAGAACGTCGCCACGAAGGCCACGACGAACACGAAGCGCACACGGGTCAACCACCGGCGCGCTCCACCGAGGTCGAGTCCAGGGCCGCCTACGGGATCCCTCCCCTGTAGCTCAGCCCGTCCTGGGCCATCCGCTTGAGCAGCTGGATCTGGCCTGCGTGGTACAGGTCGTGCGCGGCGGCCCCGCGCACGAGCGCGGCGTAAGTGAACGGGCTGCCGGGCGCCCGCCTCCCCAGCCGCGCGGCCGGCAGCGCCAGGACCGCCGCCCGGAGCTGCCGGTGCTCCGAGGCCAGCAGCGCCACGTCACGCTTGAGCGCGGCGGCGTCGTCCGCCTCGGGCCGCACCCAGAAGTTGCTGCCCTCGAGCGGGAACGACCCGCGCTTCTCCCCGGTGAGCCGCCGCCGCACCGCGTACTTCCAGTACGCCGCGTGCACCACCAGCTCCCAGATGTTGTGGCGGTTCGCGCCCGGCCGCCAGGCCGCGACCTCGGGCGCCAGGCCGCGCAACGAACCGCGCAGATTGGTCCCGTGCCACGACCTGCGGTCGAAGGCCTCGTCCAGCAGGTCCACGAGCTCGGCGATCGCGGCACCCGGCCGCGGCGTCCGCGCCTCCGTCTTCTTCGCCATCCGCTCCTCCTCGCTCCCGCGGGACTGTACACGCCCGGCGGCCTCGTTCGCCACCCCGGACACCCCCGCCCGCGGCGTCGCCCGTGTAGTCCGTGCAGTGCGCGTGGGCCGTGCTGTCCGCGTAGTCCGCGTCTTCCGCGTCTTCCGCGTCGTCCGCGTCGTCCGCGTCATCTGTGCCATCTGTGCCATCTGTGGCTCCTGTGGCTCGTGTGCCATCCGTGGCTCCTCTGCCATCCGTGACATCTCCGCCATCCGTGGCCAGAGCATGGGATCAAACATGCTTGCTCCTCCAATTCCCGCGCCGGAACACGAGCGCGCTCAGCACCGCGAGGGTCGAGAACGCGGCCGTGACGGCGATGTAGACGCCGCGCGGGCCGAGCCCCAGGACGATGGCCAGCCCCCACGCGAGCGGGATCTGCCAGGCCCAGAAGCAGACGAAGTTCAACCACGTCGGCGTCCAGGCATCGCCGGCGCCGTTGAACGCCTGCGTCAGGACGAGGCCGTACGCGAAGAACGGGAACCCCAGGCTGACGATCCGCAGGCACGAGACGGCGTGCCCGGCGACGACCGGGTCGCTCGTGAACTGCGCCACGATGGGATCCGCGAGCAGCACGAACACCGCGCCGAGCCCGCCGAGGAACCAGAGGTTGAGCCGGCCGGCGGCCCACACGGCCTCGTCGGCCCGGCCCGGGTCTCCCGCGCCGAGCGCCTGCCCCACCATCGTCGACGCCGCGTTGCTGAGCCCCCAGGCCGGCATGACCGCGAAGAGCACCGTGCGGATGCCAATCGTGTAGCCGGCCAGGGCGTCCTCGCCGAACGCCGCAATCACGCGCACGAGCCCGATCCAGCTGCTGGTGTCGACGAGCACCTGCAGGAAGCCGGTGCCCGAGAGCCGGCACACGTTCCACATCACCGCCGCCTTGACGCGGAGGTGCCGGGCCGCGATCCGCACCCGCGCGTGGCCCGCCCAGAGCACCCAGAGCTGCACCAGCACCGCCGTGCCGCGCCCGATGTTCGTGGCGACCGCCGCGCCGGTCACGCCCATCTCCGGGAAGGGTCCCCAGCCGAAGATCAGGCACGGGTCGAGCACGATGTTGATGGCGTTCGACAGCCAGAGCATCCGCATCGCGATCACCGCGTCCCCGGCGCCCCTGAACACGGCGTTGGTCAGGAAGAGCAACGTGACCGTCACGTTGAACCCCAGCATCACGCGCGTGTAGCCGGACGCCCCCGCGAGCATCGCGGGGCTCGCGCCCATCAGCCGCAGCAGGGCGTCGGCCTGCCACGCGCCGACTACCCCGAGGACCGCCGCCACCAGCAGCCCGAGGCCGATGGCCTGCGCCGCCGCGTCGGCGGCGCCCTCCGCGTCATGCTCGCCGAAGCGGCGGGCCACCACCGCCGTCGCCCCGATCGAGATCCCGATGGCGACCGTGTAGACGATCGCCATCATCGACTCGGTGAGGCCGACCGTCGCCGCGGCGGCGGACCCCAGGCGCGAGACGAAGAACACGTCGACGACGGCGAACAGCGATTCCATCCCCATCTCGAGCACCATGGGCACGGCCAGCAGGATCACCGCGCGCCTGACGGGCCCCTGGGTGAAGTCTTCCGATGACCCGCCGACCGCCAGCCGGACGAGTCCCCACACACGTTTCATGACAAGAGCCGGTGGACCGGGCGCGAGGAGTCGACGGCACCAGGCTCTCGGCCCGGTCCGGGAACGGAGAGGAGGTGAAAAGGAGTGGAGTTAGCGGGTCGCCGCGCCGGAGGAACCGGTACGCGGACGGACTCCGTCGCCGGCGGCAGCCGGCGTGAACGGCACGATGGCGGTGAGGAACCGTTTCATCGGAGTCTCGTGGAAGGGCCCGGGCCGACGTGGCGCGGGTGGAAAGAGCGAATATTACCGCGAGTCTGGACCCGGCGCAAGCCCGGCGCGCCGAGGCGGGCGCCGGCCCAGCGTCAGTGCACGGTCTCGGCGGCCGCCGCCTCGGCGGCGATGACCCGCCGGATCGTGGCGGTCAGGCTCGGCTCGTCCGCGGTGAACGGGCCGGCGCTCGCGGTGCCGGTCTGCATCTCGACGTGGATCACGTGGCCGCCCTCGTAGGGGCTGACGATCCAGCTGAAGCCCCGGAGGGCGACCTGCGCGCGGTCGGCGCCCGGGTTCTTCGCGCCGTCGATGGCCAGGAGCATGGCGACGAGCAGCGACCGCACGTCCTGGTCCGTCCATGCCCCGGTGTCGGCGGGCAGGGCGGGGCCCGGACAGGTCGTGGCGTGGGTCGTGCCCCTGAGCCAGACGTCGATTTCCACGGGTCGTGTCGTCACAGGTGTCGGTCCGTTTCGTGGTGAGCGGGGGTGTCCGGGGAGGGGCGGTCTCCTAGTGGACCGTATCGACTGACTCAGTACGACGAACGGCGGTGTCGAACCGCGGAGCGACGGCCGCGACAACGGAGCGGCCGGTAGTGATGCGGGGCGTACACACCACTAGTGATCCTGCCACGCCGGCGGCCGCTTGTCGATCCACGCCTGGATGCCCTCGGCCGCGTCGTGCGTCGCCAGCAGGCCGTCGAGGTACAGCCGCTCGGCCGCCTCGAGCACCGGGAGCGCGGCCGCGCGGAGCGCGAGGCGCGAGGCCTCGACCGCGCAGGTCAGGGCCGCCGCCGACCGCGGCGCCAGGTGCCGGTCGAACCACGCGCCCGCGGCCTCGTCGAGCGTCGCCTGCGGGGCGACGATCGACACGAGACCCGCGTCGTGCCAGTAGCCGGCCGTCAGCACCTCGCCGGTGACGACGGCGCGCGAGGCGCGCGAGGCGCCGACGCGCGGCGGCAGCAGCGCCGCCGCCATGGGCGGGAACGCCGCGAGGCGGATCTCCGGGAGCCCGAAGACCGCGTCCTCCCCCGCCAGGATGTCGTCGCAGGCCAGCGCCAGCTCGAAGCCGCCCCCGAGGCACCGCCCGTGCACGAGGGCCCCGGTGAGGGCCTGCACGTGCAGCAGGTCACGGGTGAGCGCGATGGTCTCGGGCAGCACCTCGCGCATGGGCCCGGGCAGGTGCTCCTGGATCTTCGCGCCGTAGCTGAAGTCGGGCCCCGCGCCCTCGATCGTCAGCCACTTCAGGCCGGGCTGGCGCGAGGCCTCCTGCAGGGCCGCGCGCAGGTCGCGCACCATGGCGAGCGACAGGAGGTTGCCGCGCGGCGCGTCCATCACGAGGCGCAGCCAGGCGCCCCCCCGCTCCGAGACGATGTTGACGATGCTCATAGGTGATCCGGATCCGTGGTGGGCGCGTCGCACGCGAACTCGCGGCACACGTACGCCGTGGCGCGGCCGCCGGCCATGGTCATCGCCCCGACCCAGGGCAGGCGCGCGGCCCACTCGGCGAGGCGGGCCGGGTCGATCGGCAGCACCAGCGTGAAGGGACGATAGGCGCGCGCCGCCGCGGTGACCATCCGGACGGTGTCCTCGCGGCCGTGCGGCCCGACGATCACGATCTGCCCGGCGGGCGCCACGGACGTCGCGAGGGCCGCGGCCATCATCGGCACCGTCCGCCCGTGGGCCGTGAGGCGCTCACCGAACGAGCGGATGGCGGCCTGCGCCCGGTCGAGGTACGAGCGCTCGCCGGTCAGCCGCCCGAGGGTGAGCAGGTTGAGGGCCCCGATCGACGAGGGCGACGGCTCGGCGCCGTCGTAGTCCTCGCGCATGCGCAGCAGCACCGAGGGGTCGTCGCCCGTGGTGCTGAACCAGCCGCCCGCCGGGTCGCCGAAGCGCTCGTCCATCCGGCGCTGGAGCGTGATGGCCCAGTCGAGCCACGCCGGGTCCCCGTCGGCCTGCACGAGCTCCAGCAGCCCGAAGGTGAGGTACGCGTAGTCCTCCGCGTAGCCGTCGATGGCCGCGCTGCCCTTCCGGTAGCGCCGGCGGAGCACCTCGCGCCCGGCGTCCCACATCCGGTCCCGCAGGAACGAGGCCGCCAGCCGCGCGCTGGCCAGGTGGCGCACGGCCGGGTCCGGTCCGCCGGCGTCCTGTCCGAGCGCGGCGCCTCCGGCGAGCACGCGGGCCCCGCGGGCGAAGGCGGCCAGCATCAGCCCGTTCCACGCCGTGAGCACCTTGTCGTCGCGATGCGGCCGCGGGCGCGCGGCGCGCGCGGCGAAGAGCCGCTGGCGGGACTCCACGAGCGAGGCCGCCACCGCCTCGGGCGGCTCGCCCGTCTCGGCGGCGATGTCGGCGACCGTGCGGGCCGTGTGGAGGATGTTGCCGCGGCCGAACTCGTCGTGCGGGTCGAACGGGGCGTTGCCGTCGGGCAGGCAGCCGAACCGCAGCTCGAACGCACGGCTGGCCTCGCCGAGCACCTCGCGGAGTTCGTCGACCGTCCACAGGTAGAAGGCCCCTTCGGTCTTCCGCGCACCGGGCTCCCCCGCCCGCGCGGGCGGCACGCTGTCGGCGTCCTCGGCGGAGTGCCAGCCGCCCGCCTCGTCGATGAGCTCGCGGGCGACGTACTGGAGGGTGTCCTCGGCGATCTGGGCGTGGAACGGGTCGCCGGTGACCTGCGCCGCCTCGAGGGAGGCGAGCACCAGCTGCGCCTGGTCGTAGAGCATCTTCTCGAAGTGCGGCACGCGCCAGGCGCGGTCCACGGCGTAGCGGTGGAAGCCGCCGCCGACGTGGTCGCGCAGTCCCCCGAGCGCCATCGCGCGGAGCGTCGCCAGCGTCATGTCACGGCCCAGCTCGTCGCCGGTGCGCGCGTGCTCGCGCAGCAGGAACAGCAGCTCGCTCGGGCGCGGGAACTTGGGCTGGTCGCCGAAGCCGCCGTGCCGGGCATCGAAGCTCTGCTGGAACTGGTGCAGGGTGTTCGCGAGGGCCGCGGGGACCTCGACCGCCGCGCCCGCCCCCGCGCCGGCGCCGACGGCCCGCAGCCGCTCGATGACGTTGGCCGCCGAGCCGAGCACGGTCTCGCGCTCGTCGCGCCAGGCCCGCGCGATCTCGCGCAGGACGTCGCGAAAGGCCGGCCGGCCGTACTGGCCCTCCGGCGGGAAGTAGGTGCCGCCGTAGAACGGCTGGAGGGCCGGCGTGAGCCACGCGCTCAGCGGCCAGCCGCCCGCGCCGGTGGTGGCCTGGACGAACGACATGTAGACGCGGTCCACGTCCGGCCGCTCCTCGCGGTCGACCTTGATGGACACGAACTCGCGGTTGAGCAGCTCGGCGGTCGCCGGGTCCTCGAACGACTCGTGCTCCATCACGTGGCACCAGTGACAGGTCGAGTAGCCGATCGACAGGAAGATGGGCTTGTCCTCCGCGCGGGCCCGGGCGAACGCCTCCTCGCCCCACGGGTACCAGTCGACGGGGTTGCCGGCGTGCTGCAGCAGGTAGGGGCTCTGCTCCCCCGCGAGGCGATTGGGCATCTGTCGATCATAGGCCACAGATGCCACAGATGACACAGATGACACAGATGCACAGAACGCAGATGCACAGATGGGGACAGGACTACGCAGATGCGCAGATAGTCTCAGTTCTGTTTCTTGATTCTTGATTCTTGTTTCTTGATTCTCTTCAAGAGACCGTGCCCGGCAGTGCCGGGTGGCGCGCGAGCGCCTCGCGCATGCGGGCGTAGCTCGCGGTCACCTCGACGCCGTAGAGCAGGATCACGGCCGACACGTAGATCCAGATCAGGAAGACGACGACGGCGGCGATGGAGCCGTGGATGAGGTTCCAGGTCGCCAGGTCCCGCGCGTACCAGGAGAAGGCGGCCAGTGCGCCGCGCCAGAGCAGGCCGGTCATGATCGCGCCCGGCCAGACGTCGCGGAAGCGCACGGGCGCGTTCGGGACGAAGTAGAAGACGAGCGCCACGCAGCCGATGAGCAGCCCCGTCGCGGCATAGGTGCCCGACAGGCCGCTGACCCAGCTGAGCCACGGCGAGTGCGTGACGAGGCCCCAGAACCAGCTCGTCTCCGCGACCTTGGCGAGGCTGGCGAGCGCCAGCGCGATCACGAAGATGCCGCTCGCCGAGAGGAGCATCACGAAGGACATGAGGCGGTGCTTCAGGAAGCTGCGCCGCCGCTCGACGCCCCAGGCGTGGTTGACCGCGGAGGAAATCGCGTTGAACACGCCGAGCGACGCCCAGGTGAGCGCGATCGCGCCGCCGACGCCGATGCGGACGGTCTGCCCGCGGAAGGCGTCGAGCTGCCGCGTCATGAAGTCGAACTGGCGCGGGAAGTAGCGGAAGATGAAGTCCACCACCGTGTCGCGGTCGCCCTGGTCCGCCGTGAGGGTCCCGAGCAGCGACAGCAGCAGCAGGAAGAACGGGAAGAGCGACAGCAGCGCGTAGTAGGCAATCGCCGCCGCGTGGGTCAGGCCGTCGCTGTTGTACAGCTCGCCCACGCCGCGCCAGGCGGCGAGGCCGACCCGCCTGAGCTCGCGGGGCCAGGTGCCGCGGACGGACTCGTCCGGCACGGTCAGGCCATGCGGCGCGGCCAGGCGTCGCGGGTCTCGGACTGGAACTCGCGGACACCCGCGCGCACCTGGTCGATCGCCTCGCGCAGGCGGGCCGCCTCGCGCATCAGCGCCTCGAGGTTCGGCTCGACGTCCTCCCGCAACTGGCGTCCGTGCGTGGTGAACAGCAGGTATCCGAGCGCCACACCGGCGGCGGCGCCGAGCATGCCGCTCAGGATGAGCGTGTCGCGGTCGTTCACGAGGCCTCCGTTTCGCTTGCCACCAGCGCCGCGCGCGCCGCCCTGGCGGCGCGGCTCGGGTCGTCGATGCCGTGCTTGCGCATCTTGCTGTAGAGCGTCGGGCGGTACAGGCCGAGGATCTGCGCGGCCTCCTGCTTGTTCCAGTTCGTGCGCTGCAGCGTCTGCAGGATCGTCATGCGCTCGATCTCGGCCAGCGTCCGGTGCGGCGGCACGGCGAACTCCTGCGCGCCGCCCGTCTCGTCCCGCACCGTCTCGGGCAGGTCCGACGGCACCAGCTCGCCGCCCTTCGACACGAGCACCGCGCGCTCGATCACGTTCTCGAGCTCGCGCACGTTGCCGGGCCACCGGTTGCGGATGAGCAGGTGGTAGGCCGCCGCCGAGATGCCCTTCACGTGCTTCTGGTACCGCTCGTTGTACTTCTCGATGAAGTGCGAGCCGAGCAGCGGGATGTCCTCGGTCCGCTCCCGCAGCGGCGGCACCCGCAGCGCGATGGTGTTGATGCGGAAGTACAGGTCCTCGCGGAGGCGCCCGTCCTTGAGCGCCGTCTCGAGGTCGATGTTCGTCGCGCAGATCAGCCGGAAGTCGACCTTGACCCAGTTGTCGCTGCCGAGGGGCCGGTACTCGCGCTCCTGGAGGACGCGGAGGAGCTTCGTCTGCAGGAACGCCGGCATCTCGCCGATCTCGTCGAGCATGAGCGAGCCGCCGCTCGCCAGCTCGAGCAGCCCCACCTTGTCGCCCGTCGCGCCGGTGAACGCCCCGCGCTTGTAGCCGAAGAGCTCGGACTCGATCAGGTCCTTCGGCAGCGCCGCGCAGTTGATCTTGATGAAGGGGCCCTTCGCCCGCCGGCTCCGGTGGTGCAGCGCGTTGGCGATCAGCTCCTTGCCGGTGCCGTTCTCGCCCTGGATGAGGATGTTCGCCTCGCTCTCGGCCACCGCCTCGACGAGGTCGAACAGCTCCCGCATCTTCTCGCTCTTGCCGATGATGTTCGAGAAGGAGTACTGGCTCCGGAGCTGCGCCTGGAGCTGCTCGTGCCGCTGGCGCTCCAGCTGGCGCGCGGTCGCCCGGTCGAGCAGCCCCACGACGCCCGCCGGGTCCATGTCCGACTTCTCGATGAACCAGAACGCGCCCGCCTGCCCCGCCTCGAGCGCCCGCTTGATCGTGCCCTGCCCGCTGATCACGATCACCTCGGCGACCGGCGACTCCTCCTTGAGCTGGCGCAGGAGCGCGATGCCGTCCACGTCCGGCAGCAGCAGGTCGAGCACGACGACGTCCGGCAGCCACTCGCGGAAGATCTCCACGCCGCGGGCGCCGATCCCGGCGGCACGCACCTCGTAGCCGGGCGGACCGGGGGCCTGCTCGATGACCATCCGGAGCCAATCGGTCGTCATCGGCTCGTCGTCGATCACCAGCACACGCCGCCGGCCTCTCCGGGTCGTCACCGAGGTCTGCACGTCCCCCTCACGGCCGGGCTGGCGGCCGCGAGCCGCCGGCACACCCGGGCCGGGCTGTCCGAATTGAATACAGAAAGGATTGTACCCCTAGATTCCGCCGGCCGGCCTGGCCAGCACGACCGGACGGCGGGGATGCCGTCCGGCTGGGGCACTGGTCGATCGCGGCGTCCGCCGCTCGTCCAGGGGCCACGCCATCGTCGCGGCCGCCGGGCACCGGACGGCGCCCGGCGTGGATGGCGCCCCGCCAGGAAAGTGGGGGTCCACTAGTGGACCGTATCGACCGATTCAGTACTACGGATGGCGGTGTCGAACCGCGGGTCGCCGGCCGCGACAACGGAGCGGCCGGAGGTGATTCGGGGAGCACACGCCACTAGATGGGGCGCCGCCCCTGGATGATGCGGATCAGCACCACCGCGACGGCCAGGACCAGCAGCAGGTGGATGAACCCGCCCAGCGTGTAGGAACTCACCATTCCGACGGCCCACAACAGGACCAGCAGCACGAGAATTGTCGTCAGCATGTCTTATCTCCCCTCCTGGCCCTTCAGGCCGGTGTGACGGCGGTGACGCCCTTGTGGGCGCGGTCGGCGAGCC
>JBFWOG010000038.1:0-31325 GCA_050250645.1 Vicinamibacterales bacterium | reverse complement strand
CTGCGCGCGATCCGCGGCGGGCAACACGACACACAGGCGAGGCATGAACATGCCCGCCACCGTACAGAATCCCCGCACCGAAGTACAGGGAATTCATGTACTAACCTTTCGCGCGCAGGAGACTAGCCTGCTCCCCCGGCGCCGGGCGCGGCCGCCGGCCGCGACCCGAGCGCCGCGCGCACCGCGTGGAGCAGCACGGCCGGCGTGAACGGCTTCTGGAGGAAGATGGCGCCGGCCGCCCGCGCCCCGTCGATCACCCCGGGCGAGACGTCGCCCGACATCAGGATGATCGGCAGCGCGGGCCTCGACCGGCGCGCCTCCGCGAAGAACGCCATCCCTCCCATGCCCGGCATCCGCACGTCCGAGATCACCAGGTCCACCGGCGCGTCCGACCCGAGCCACCCGAGCGCCTCGCCCGCGTCGGTGGTGGCGCGCACGCGGTAGCCCATCCGCCCGAGCAGCTGTGCGACCAGGCGGCGCACGGCTTCCTCGTCCTCGACGACGATGATGTCTTCGGACCCCCGGACGGGCGCGGCGGGGGCCGCCGGCGCGCGGCCCTCGGCCGGCCGCTCGCTCTGCGGCAGCAGGATGCGGAACGTCGTGCCCGCGCCCGGCGCCGTCTCGCACGTGATGAAGCCGCCGCTCTGGCTCACGATGCCGTAGACGGTCGAGAGCCCCAGCCCCGTGCCCTGCTGGCCCTTGGTCGTGAAGAACGGCTCGAACACGCGGGCGCGCGTCTCCTCGTCCATCCCCACGCCCTCGTCGCGGACCGACAGCTCGACGTAGCGGCCCGCCGGCGCGCCGGTGTCCTGGGCGCCGCCCGCGCCGATGGCGACCGTGCGCGTCTCGATGTGGATGCGGCCGCCGCCGGGCTGCGCGTCGCGGGCGTTGATGGCGAGGTTGAGCACCACCTGCTCGATTTGCCCCGGGTCGGCCTCCACCACCGCGCCCTCGCCGTCGAGGCGGACGGACAGCTCGATGTCGGTCCCGATCGTGCGGCGGATCAGCGACTGCATGTCCTGGATGACGCCGCCGAGCACGAGGGGCCGGGGCGTCAGGATCTGCCGCCGGCTGAAGGCGAGGAGCTGGCGGGTGAGCACGGCCGCCCGGTCGGCGGCGGCGGCCAGCTCGGCCAGCTCGCGTGCCCCCGGGCCGTCGTCCGGGATCGTCGCGCGCAGCGACTGGCTGTAGCCGACGATGACGGTGAGGAGGTTGTTGAAGTCGTGGGCGATGCCGCCGGCGAGCTGCCCGATGGCCTCGAGCCGCTGTCCCGCGCGCAGGTGCAGGTCGCGCTGCTGGAGCCGCTCGGCCATCTGGTTGAACGCGGCGTCGAGCGCGTCGAGCTCAGGGATGGCGCCGCCCGCCGGCACCCGGGTGTCGAGGTGGCCGGCCGCGAGCGCGGAGGTGGCCTCCGCCAGGCGCTGGACCGGCCGGCGCACGAGGACCTCGGCGCCGATCCACGTGGCGCCGAGCAGCCCGGCGCCGAAGAGGAGCAGCGTGACGATGTCGCCCCGCTCGGTGGCATCGAGGCCCGCGAGGAGCGTGGCCTCGGGGATGTCGTAGGCGACGTAGAACATCGCCTCGTCGGTGGCGGGGTCGCGGACGGGCACGACGGAGAACAGGCGCGGCCCCGCCTCGCCGGGCAGGGACTGCACCACGTCCCCGCCGTTCTCGAGCAGGGCGAGCTGGTTCGCGGGGAGGGGCTGGCCGATGGCGGACGTCTCGCCGGAGGACTGCGCCACGACGATGCCGGCGCGGTCGACGACCGTGAAGCGGCCGGCGGTGCCCGCGTTCTCGGCGGTGAGCGTCTCGGCGAGGACCCGCGGGTCGGCGTTGGCGAAGATCACGCCCGTGACCTGGCCGCTGGGATCGAGGCTCGGGTACGCGTAGGGCTGGATGTTGATGCCCGACAGCCGCCCGACGACGAGCGCGCCGACGTGGAAGCGGCGTGTCCGGAGGACGGCCTGGAAGTACCCGCGGTCGGCGATGACGGGCGCCGGCGTCGCGTCGAGCGCCTGGCAGACGACGCGGCCCGAGGGGTCGGCCCAGCCGAGGTTGGCGTAGATGCCCTCGTAGGCGGCGAGCAGGCGGCGCATCTCGTCGTGGCACGCCTCGGGGTCGCCGCCGCGGACGGCGCTGCTCTGCGCCAGGGCGACGAGGAGCTGGCGGGCGCCCTCGATGCGGCGGGCCTGGGCGGCGGCGCCGAGGCGCGCGAGCTCGAGCGCCTGGTGGCGCCGCTCGGTGGCCTCGAGGCGGTGCCGCTGCACGCCGCGGTAGAGGAGCAGGCCGAGGGCCGGGACGAGCGCGATCGCGACGAGCGCAATCAGGCGGATCCTGAGCCCGGTGCGACGCGTGGGGGACGCCATCGACTGGTTATCGGCAGGTCTGTCTCAGAAGTGCACCGTCGTTTGCACGGCGCCGTCGTGGCCCGCGCGTCAGGCGAGGCCGAGGCGCTGGCGCTTGAGGTAGAGGCCCTTGCGCGAGAGGCCCAGCAGCCGCGCGGCGTCCTCGACGCGGGCGCCGGTGGCGTCCATCGCATGGCGGATCAAGGCGCGCTCGAGGTGCTCGATGGCCGCCGACAGGGGCTGGTCCATGCGGACGACGAGCTCGACCGGCGCCAGGTCGCGCTCGGACGCCGGGACGGTGCGGCGGCTCCGGGCGATGTCGGCCGACAGGTGCTCGGGCATGAGCACCGCGCCGCTCTCGGCGAGCGCGGCCATGCGCCGGAGCTCGTTGGCGAGCTGGCGGACGTTGCCGGGCCAGGGGTAGAGCACCAGGTACTCCATCGTCTCGGCGGCGAGGCGGAGGCCGGCCTTCTGGTACTCCCGCGCCCACCGGTCGAGGAAGTGCTCGACGAGCAGCGGGATCTCCTCGCGCCGCTCGCGCAGGGGCGGCACCTCGAGGCGGACGATGTTGAGGCGGTAGTAGAGGTCCTCGCGGAAGCGGCCGTCGGCGACGAGCTGCTCGAGCGGGGCGTTGGTCGCGGCGACGATGCGGACGTCCACGGCGACGGGGCGGGGCTCGCCGAGGGGATGGATCTCGCCCGACTCGAGGAAGCGCAGGAGCTTGGGCTGCACGTCGAGGCCGATCTCGCCGATCTCGTCGAGGAACAGCGTGCCGCCGGCGGCGGCGCGGATGACGCCGTCGAAGGCCTCGTGCGCGCCGGTGAAGGCGCCGCGGCGGTACCCGAACAGCTGGCTGTCGAGCATGTCGCGGGCGACGGCGGTGCAGTTGAAGGGGACGAACGGCTTCTCGCGCCGCGCGGACGACTCGTGCAGGGCCCGCGCGAGCAGTTCCTTGCCCGTGCCCGTCTCGCCGGTGATGAGCACCGTCACGCTGGCGGCCGCGACGCGCCGCGTGGTCTTGACCAGCTCGACCATGCTCTCGGCGGCGAAGACCATGCCGAGCTGGGCCTCCGGGCTCGGCTCGGGCCAGAGGGCCGCGCGGTCGCGCTCGCGGAGCGCGGCGTCGTGCAGCGCGGTGGCGCCGGCGAGGACCCGCTCGATGGCGAGCAGCGTCGCGCGGCGGGCCGGCGACGCCGGCGAGGGGACCAGGACCGCGTAGTCGTGGTCGCGGTAGGAGCCGAGCGGCAGCACGACGGCGGAGGGGTCGAGGGCGAGGGCCGCGGCGCGTGCCGCCGTGGTGCGCGCGCTCCAGGCGACGGGCCGCCAGCCGGCCTCGCCGGTCTGTTCGGCGAGCACGGCCTCGTCGGCCGCGCCGGCCTCGGCGAGCAGGTCGATGAGCTCGCGCCCCGCGAGTGGCGGATGGCGCGCGAGGTCCATCAGGGCTGCCGCGGCCTCGAGGCTCCGCGCTCCGGCCGGGCGCGGGTCCGGGAGGGCGTGGTCGCCGGTGGTGGCCGGGGGCAGGGCGCCGGTGGACGCGGGCAGCTGGTCGGGGGCGAGCCATGCGGAGGCGCTGACGGGAGCGGCGCCGGTGGCGGCGAGGGCGGCGGCGGCGTTGGCGGTGACCTCGCGGTGCGCCGTGCGGTGGCCGAGGACGGCGAGGATCCGGCCGGCGCGCGCGAAGGCGGGGAGAGCGGCGCCTGGGGCGCCCGTGGCGGCGAGGCAGCCGCTGACGCGGGCGGCCTCGGCGATCATCTCGAGGGGCGGGTCCGGATTCTGGCGGACGGCGCGGGCGTGAAGGGCGGCGCCCTCGGCGGGTCGCCCGGCGCGCGCGAGCG
The DNA here is from genome assembly GCA_050250645.1 of Vicinamibacterales bacterium. GTDB lineage: Bacteria > Acidobacteriota > Vicinamibacteria > Vicinamibacterales > UBA2999 > JBFWVR01. The sequence continues at coordinate 27,145 of JBFWOG010000038.1, read as the reverse complement.
CCTCGGCGGCGAGCAGTTGCATGCGCTCGAGCAGGTTGCGGTCGGCCATCCGCTCGATGCGGGGCAGTGCCTCCTCGGCGAGCGCCACGGCCTCGGCCGCCTTGCCGGTCCGGATCAGCCAGCGCACGCGCGTGAGGCAGTGCCAGAGGGCGTAGTACGACCACCCATCTTCCACTTGAACGGACAGCCGAATGAGCTCTGTCTCGTGTCGCGCAGGATCTTCTCCGGCATACATTGCATGGAGAACTAGTCCATCGCGAATGCCGATTTCCGCACCGCCTCCCTTTCGGCAGGCTCGCAGCGCCTCATCCAGATTGACTTTGGCCTCGTCGAGAAGTCCAAGTCCCAACTGCGCGTGGGCAAGATTTGTAAGTGCAACAACCTCAGTCGACGTCGCGCCGCAACTCCTCGACGTCGAGAGCACTTCCTCGCTTACTGCGACCGCCTCGTCGAGTCGGGATGACAGTGTGAGTATTGCAGCTTTCCGTAAGCCCTGTTCTGCTGACAGAAAGGTGTTCGGGTAGCTCTCCAGCAGTCGACCAGCGACGCTAAGGTGGCGCAGCGCACGATCAAGTAAGCCCCGCTTCGCCTCAATCTCAGCGACGACCAATTGGAAGCGAATAGAGAGTTCTGGGCGACCAGCGACGTGGACTAGTGTCCGAGTCCTGGCGGCTTCCGGCGCAGCAGCATCTGGTCCGAGCCAGGACGCAAGAGCCGCAAAGCGACCTAGTTGGGCACGACATGCTGTCTCGCTTCGCTCGATGGTCCTCGTTGCAATCCTGGCTCGCTCGAAGAACTCATAGGCGCGCTCCTTCTGACCTGCCCGCAGCATCAGGGTGGCGGCCGTTGTCAGCGAATGGGCTCGTGGACCTGGGGTCTCAGCCTTCTTGGCGGTGTCCAGTGCTAGGGAGAGTGCCTCGCCATCTGAGGCGAACTCGGAAAGGAGCTCAGCGCAGATGGCTCTCTCGTCGTGCGTTAGCTGTCGTGTGTCGCTGTGCCGCCGTAGAAGGGCCACAGCATCCCCGAGTTCGCCATCGTCTAGGAGCCTCTGCAGAGCGGCGTCGCGAGCCATGCTAGTGCACCACTACACCGTCGTAACTCTGCGATTTGGAGCTTAGATCGCTTAGTTCTCTTAGTACCAATGAGAGGGGTGGCGCTGCGAGCTGCGATGCAATGCTCTCCACGAAGCCGAGGTCGTGTTCGCTGAAGCCACGGGGATCTGATTGGAATGAGACGAGCACTCCAACAATCTCGCCAGAAGCTCGAACGGGAACCGCGATGCACTTGGAGAATCGACGGGCCGTCCATTCCTTTTCGTCGATCTCAAGGCTTGCATCCGCGTTCAGAAGCGAGCGTCCGTTGGCGGCCACCCAACCCGAGACTCGTTCGCCTAACTGTACTTCCTGGAGCCGTACGGCCGGTGACGCGCCGGACGAGCAGACAGGAACTAGTCGATCGTTACGGTCGTCACGTACGAGTAGGAGCGTCGCAGCGGCGCCCGTGGCGGAATCTATCGAGGACAGGGCAGTGACGCAGGCTTCGACAAGGCCCTCGTAGTGCGCGGTCATATCGAGGCTGAGGCGGCCTCGCGGGTGCCTTACCCCCTTTGGCGTCGGTTGGGTGACAGTGGGCTGGTCGAGGTTGACGGCACGCAGGAGGCCTGACTTCACTGCGATGAACGTGTCCACGATCAGGGGGTCGTACATCTGGCCTCGACGCTGCATCAAGATGTCGGTGGCTTCAACATCTGACAGCTTCCGTCGATAGGGCCGGTCAGAAGTAAGCGCGTCGTAGCAGTCGACGACCGATAGAATTCGCGCGCCAAGCGGAATCTGTGTGCCTCGCAATCCGTCGGGATACCCCGTGCCGTCCCAATTCTCGTGATGGTGTCGGACGATCGGGACAACAGGATAAGGGAAGGCGACAGACGTCAGAATTTCTGCGCCGACAGCTGCGTGCAGTTTCATCCTCTCGAATTCACCAGGGGTTAGTCTGCCGGGCTTGTTTAGGATGTGCTCGGGCACGGCCAGCTTTCCCATGTCGTGGAGAAGTGCCGCGGCCTCCAGAGCCTTTTGCTGGCCGCCATTCTTGACGCCCAGGGCATCTGCGAGTCCCAGCGCGAAGCGCTGGACTCGCCGAATATGTCCGTGGGTCACTTGATCCTTGGCGTCGATCGCGGTCGCGAGGCTCTCGATCGTCGACAGATACATTCGGTCAACCTGTTCGACATGCCTCGCAGCGTCCTCGATCCGGCCAAGAGAGGTCTTGAATGTCAGATACGAGATGACAAGCAGCGGAACGATGATTCCGAGGGCCGTGAGGTCGATCGCGCCTGTGTAGGACACAAGGAGGGCGGCCACGGAGGCCCCGCCGAAATAGTTGACGGAGAGCCAGAGGAAGTTCCGTCTCCAGATCTGGTACGCCGGTGCGGTCCGTTCATAGGACAGTGCGAGTGCGACGAGCACACTGTTGAGCAAGAAGTACGACAGTGTGAGCGCTGCAAGGGGAAGGACGAGCTGTGGGAGTGGCTGTCCCTGTGGAATTGGGGCTGGTGCATCCGCCAGGAAGTAGAACAAGTGGCCTGCGACCCATATGGACAGGGAGGCTGCTGAGACATTGAACAGTGTCCTAAGCGGCTCCTGCTTGGCACGACTCACGCCGAGTGCGGCCACGAGGGCCTCGAGTGCGACCGTAATTGTTCCTGCGGCAGGGCCGAACAGGAGGACCGATGTGAATACGAACGTTTCCGAAACCGATATCCGAGCGGGCAGCGTGGGTACCTTGATCGTGAAGGAGCCACTCAGGAGCGTGAGGCCCGCGAGGACAAGCCACTCCGCCCCGATAGGTCTGGCCCACAACGAAGCAAGGCAGCCGGCTACGATAGCCAATCCAGCAGCGCAGATTGACAATACATAGAGCCGGCCGCGAGGAGTCAGACGCATCCCAGGAACCAAATCGGTAGTTGCCGTGGAAGGGGCTAGTCGCCCCAGATAATCAGTCGATTCATCACAATCTCCTCCGCGTGGCTCTTACTCAGACCACAGGATCGTTTCGGACCAGAGAATTGTTTCTGACCACAAGATCGTCTCAGACCACAGGATCGTCTCCGACCAGAGAATGGTGTCCGACCACAGGATCGTGTCCGACCAGAGAATGGTGTCCGACCAGAGAATCGTGTCGGACGTCGTGCTGGGCTCCGACCAGCGCAATGTCACGCCCCTCGCCTTACCCCACAGAACGGAGAACTGAGTAAGGGCGATGTCTGTGGTCGCGGCAGGAAAGACATCTTGGAGCGTGCGAGGGGGGACGTTGGCTGATTCGGTCGCAATCCTCTCCAGGCTGAGGCTCCCCGCGCCTCCCGCGATCAGCCCCGCGGCCGGCAGGAACTCCGCCGAGGCCTGCAGCGCCAGCTTCACCTGCAGCGGCGTCAGGCCCGGCGCCCCGTCAAGCAGCAGCGCCACCGCGCCGCTCACCACCGCCGCCGCCATGCTCGTCCCGCTCAGCGACAGGCCGTGCGCGCCCACGCGGTGCTCCGGGTAGTCCCGCACCAGCGCCGACCCCGGCGCCGCCAGCGACACGATCTTGCTCCCCGGCGCCACCAGGTCCGGCTTCACAATGTGGTCCACGTAGGTGGGGCCCCGCGAACTCCACGGCGCCACCTCGTCGTCCCACCGGTCGACCGTCCCCTGCGTTCGGAGCGCGCCGACCGTGATCGCGTACGGCGAGATGCCCGGCGACGTGACGCCCCCGAGCACCGTGCGCCCGTCCGCCGTCATCCCGACGTTGCCCGCCGAGGCCACCACGACGAGGCCCGCGCGCACCGCGCGCTCCACCGCCTGGCACAGCGGGTCGTCACGCCACGACTGCGTCGGCGGCGCGCCGAGCGACAGGTTCAGCACCCGGATGCGGAAGCGGCGGCGGTTGGCAATCGCCCAGTCGATGGCCTCGACCACGGCGCTCGCCTTGCCCGTGCCGTCCGCGCCCAGCACCTTCAGGCTGATGATGTGGGCGCCCGGCGCCATGCCCACCGGCTCGCCGTCCGCGCCGCGCCCACCGCGCCCCGCGGCGACGATGCCCGCGACATGCGTGCCATGCCCGTAGCGGTCGAGCCCGAAGCCCCGGCGCGACGTGAAGTCCACGCTCGCGACGATGCGCCCGGCGAGCGCCGGGCCCGGGACGATGCCCGAGTCGATGATGGCGACGCCGATGCCGCGGCCCGTCACCCGCCCGAGGCCGCCGATGGCGCCCGCCCAGGCCAGCTCCGCCCCGGTCGACGCCGTCGTGACCGCCATGTGCGAGCGCACCTCGGCATCCGACGACACCGCCGCCACCGCGGGGTCGCCCGCGAGCGTCTCGAGCGCCTCCGGCGTCACGGTGAGGACCGCGCCGGTCTCGAGCGTCTTCTTCAGCGTGACGCCCCGGCGCGCGGCGAGCCGCTCGACGAGCGCCGCGCGGCCGCTCACGATCACGTCCACCGGACGCGGGTCGCGCCGCGCGAGGTGGGCGGCCAGGTCGGCCGACAACCGGGCATGCCGGCCCGCGGCTGCCGCCGGCAGCGCCGGGCCCGCGACGAGTGCGCACGCGACGACGAGAGAAAGCCAGAACGACCAAACCACGCCGGGGGGGGTGGGTCTCGGGTCGGCCGGCGCCAGGGTCACCATGGGGGAACCTCCGAGCGCGATGGGCTAACGTTCGTGAGCCGGATGCCGATTGCCTGGGCGCCTGGGCGTCCAGTGGTGTGTACGCCCCGAATCACGACCGGCCGCTCCGTTGTCGCGGCCGTCGATCCGCGGTTCGACACCGCCGTCCGTAGTGCTGAATCAGTCGATACGGTCCACTAGAGGTGCCGGAGCTCCTCCATCGACTCGACCAGGACGCGCTGCGACCCGCCGATCGTCCGGATGGTCCGGAGGCGACCCTCGCGAATGCGGTAGTAGACCGTCCGCCTCGAGACACCCAGCATCTGGGCGGCCTGGTCGATGGTGACGCTGCGCCCCAGCTGGTGGTGGAAGGACGGGTCGATGTGCTCCTGTAGCGACGGATCCATGGGGAACCTCCGCACGTCGCGATCGCACGGGCGATGCCATCCCGCGCCCCACCCCGGGAGATCGGGCTAAGTAATTGCGGCAGCGCGAGTTGTTGGTCTAGGATGCGGTCAGGTGAGGTGACGTCCCCGGGGCGGCCAGGTGGCCAAGCCGTTGCCCGGTGAATGTCGATCGCGCGACGGTCGCGCGGAATCTGCGTGCATTTCGCTGAAAACGGGAGCGGCGGCCAGCTCCCAGACCGGCCAAGATCCTGGCCGACCGGTCAACAAGTGGACCGACAGTCACGCTCACTGCTGACGCTTCTGCTCGTGGCCGCCATCCTCCTGCCCGGCTGGTGGGTGTGGCGCGCCCTCAATCCCGCGGCGGACACGCCGATCGCCACGGCCGAGGCGCCTCCCGAGCGAGGTGGCACGCTCGTCGCGACGATCCGGCAGGAGCCGCGCTCGTTCAACCGCTATGCGGTCCGCGACCTGTCGGCCGATCTCTTCGCCACCCTCACCCAGGGCCGGCTCGTCCGCGTCAACCGCGCGACCGGCGAGGTCGAGCCGTGGCTGGCCGCGTCGTGGGACGTCGGCAGCGACAGCCGCACCTACACCCTGCACCTGCGCGAGGGCGTCGCCTGGTCCGACGGCACGCCCTTCACCGCCGACGACGTGCTGTTCTCGTTCGAGGCGCTCTACGACAAGGCGTCCGAGAGCGTGCTGGCCAGCTCGATGCTCATCGACGGCGAGCCGCTGACGGCGGCCGCGCTCGACACGCGCACGGTCATCGTCACCTTCCCGCACGTCTTCGGGCCGGGCATCCGCCTGCTCGACAACCTCACGATCCTCCCGCGCCACCGGCTCGACGGGGCGCTGCGCGCCGGCACCTTCAAGGATGCCTGGTCGGTCGCCACGCCCCCCGGCGACATCGTGGGCCTGGGGCCGTTCGTGTTCACGCGCTACGACGCGGGCCAGCGGCTCGTGTTCGAGCGCAACCCGCGCTACTGGCGGACGGACGAGGCCGGCACGGCCCTCCCGTACCTCGACGGCATCGTCCTCGAGATCGTGCCCGACCAGAACGCCGAGCTGGTCCGCCTGCAGGCGGGCCAGGTCGACATGCTGGCGACGGCGCTCCGGGCCGAGGACATCGGCGTGCTGCGTCCGCTCGAGAGCCAGGGCCGGGTCCGCATCCTCGAGCTGGGCGTGACGACCGATCCCGACTCGTTCTTCTTCAACCTGCGCCCCTCGTTCTGGGACAAGGACCCGCGGAAGGCGTGGCTGCCGACCGACCAGTTCCGCCAGGCGATCTCCCACGCGGTCGACCGCGAGTCGTTCGCCAACACGGTGTTCCTCGGCGCGGCGGTGCCCATCCACGGGCCGGTGACCCCGGGCAACACGCGGTGGTTCACGCCGAACCTGCCGCGCTACGCCTACTCGCTCGACGAGGCGCGCAAGCTCCTCTCCTCCCTCGGCCTCGAGAACCGGGACGACGATGAGTGGCTGGAGGACGCGAACGGCACCGAGGCGCGGTTCAGCGTGCTGACCTACCGCGGCAACACCGTGCTCGAGCGCAGCGTGGCGGTGCTCGCCGACGACCTCCGGCAGGTGGGGATCGCGGTGGATGCGGTGCCGCTCGAGCAGGGCGCGCTCATCCAGCAGCTCCTCGGCGGCACGTTCGAGTCGATCTTCTTCAACTTCAGCGCGACCGACCTCGACCCGGCGATGAGCAAGGACCTGTGGATGAGTTCCGGGGGCGCCCACGTGTGGCACATGGGCCAGCAGACGCCCGCCACGCCGTGGGAGGCCGAGATCGACAGGCTGATGACCGAGCAGTCCACGACGCTCGACTACGAGACGCGCAAGCGGCTCTTCGACCAGGTGCAGACGATCTTCGCGGAGCACCTGCCGATCATCAACTTCGCGGCGCCGCGGCTCTACATGGGCGTCACCTCGCGGGTCGTCCACCTGACGCCGTCGGTGCTCCGGCCGCAGCTGCTCTGGAGCGCCGACACCATCGCGATCCGCGATTCGGCGCCGTCGACCCCATAATGGCGGCATGACGCCCGGGGCCTACCTGCTGCGGCGAGCCGCCTTCGCGCTGCTGCTGGTGTTCCTCGTGTCGTCCGCGGCGCTCGTCCTCGCGCGCCTGGCGCCCGGCGACTTCGCGGCCACCCAGGGCCTCTCGCTCGACGAGGCCCAGCGCGCGCGCCTGCGGGCCGAGGCGGGCCTCGACCAGTCCATCCCCACGCAGTACGCGCGCTGGCTCGGCGGCGCGGTGCGCCTCGACTTCGGCCGGTCGCTCCTCTACGGCCGCCCCGTCGCCGACCTGCTCGGCGAGCGGATGCTGAACACCGCCGTGCTGGCCGGCACCGCGCTCGCGATCGCGACCCTGCTCGGGCTGCCGCTGGGCCTCTACACCGGCGCGTCGCGGGGCTGGCTGCCGTCGGCGGTGGGCGGCGCATCGCTCGTGGTGCTGTCGGTGCCGCCCCTCGTCGCGGCGCTGGTCCTGTCGGTCGTGGCGGCGCGGACCGGGTGGGTGCCGGTCGGCGGCATGACGTCGGCGGCCCTCGGCACGGTGGGCTGGGGGGCGTGGGCGGCCGACGTGGCGCGCCACCTGCCGCTGCCGGCGCTGGCGCTCGCGCTGCCCCTCGCGGCGAACCTCGAACGGCTGCAGTCGCAGTCGCTCGGCGACGCGGTGGCCGAGCCGTTCGTGGGCGGCGCGATGGCGCGCGGGCTGTCGCGGGGGGAGGCGATCCGCCGGCACGCGTGGCGCGTGTCGCTCGGGCCGGTGCTCGGGCTCTACGGCGTGCTGGTCGGCACGCTCTTCAGCGGGTCGTTCGTCGTGGAGGTCGTGACGGCGTGGCCGGGGCTGGGCCGGCTGATGTTCGACGCGCTCGTCGCGCGCGACCTCTACCTCGTCGCGGGGTGCGCCGCGGCCGGCGCCGCGTGCCTGGCGGCGGGGACGCTGCTGGCCGACGTCCTGCTCGCGGCCGCCGACCCCCGCATCGGCGCGGGGGGCGAGCGGTGAGCCGCCAGGCGGCGCGCGTGCTCGTGGCGCTGGCCGTCGTGGCGGCCGTCGCGCCCTGGCTCGCGCCGTACGACCCGGGCCGGTCGTTCCGCGACTACCTCTACGCGCCGCCGATGGCGCCGGCGGTGGACATGGGCGGCGCCTACGCGCACCCCCTGCGGCTCGTCGACCGGCTCGAGCAGCGCTACGAGGCTGACGGCGACGCGCGCGCGCCCCTGCCGTGGTTCAGCGCGCCCGGCGACGCGCCCGTCTTCCTGCTGGGCGCCGACAGCTTCGGCCGCGACGTGCTGTCGCGCCTGCTGCAGGGGGCGCGCACGTCGATCGGCCTCGGCCTGGTCGCGACGCTCGGCTCGCTGCTCGTCGGCGGCCTGGTCGGCGCGTGGGCCGGCTACCGGGGCGGCTGGGTGGACGAGGGCCTCATGCGGGCGGCGGACCTGCTGCTGGTGCTGCCGGTGATCTACGTCGTGCTGGTGCTGCGCGCGGTGCTGCCCCTGGTGCTGCCGCCGGCGACGGTCTTCGGCCTCATGGCCGGCATCTTCGTGCTCGTCGGCTGGCCGATCCCGGCGCGCGGCGTGCGCGCGATCGTGCGGTCCGAGCGCGAGCGCGAGTACGTGCTGGCCGCCCGCTCGCTCGGCGCCGGCACGTGGCGCGTCCTCGTCCGGCACCTGCTGCCGGCCTCGCGCGGCTACCTCGTCGCCCAGGCCACCCTGCTGCTGCCGGCGTTCGTGCTGGCCGAGGCGACGCTGTCGTACGTCGGCCTCGGCTTCCCGGGGTCGGTGGCGACCTGGGGGACGATGCTGAGCGAGGCATCCAACCTCGGCGCGCTGGCGCGGTTCCCGTGGACGCTGGCCCCGGCCGCCGCGATCGTCGCGGTGGTGCTGACGGCCAACCTGGCCGTGCCCCGCCGCCTGCCGGGCACGCGATAGCCGGATCCGGCAGGACGAAGGCATCCGCGGATGAACGCGGACGAACGCGGATACGCCGGGCCGATTGACCTGGTCGCGCAGCCCCGATCAGGTGGAGGCGGCGCCTGCCCCCGGAGGGGGCGGCGGAGGGAAGCGCGAGGGCGGGGAACGAGACCCGGTATTGCGGCCGCCCCGCTGGTCTCGTTCCCCGCCCTCGCGCTTTCCTCCGCCGCGCCGCTTCGCGGCGCGGGCGCCGCACTCCGAGGATGACCTCCAGCAGGACGGTGGCGAGCAGCCGGGCCTCTCCGTGTCTCCGTCTGCCTCCGTGCCTCCGTGTTCCTCGTCCCCCTGTCTTCGTCTTCCTTTACCCTGTGCCCCTGTGTCTCTGTGGCCAATCCGGCCTCCGGCCCGTCCCGCCACCCCACGCATTCGGCTACACTGGCACCCGCACCATGACCTTCGCCGGCACCTACACCCCCATCGTCACCCCCTTCGCCGCGGACGGATCGCTCGACACGGCGGCGATGCGCGCGAACGCCGAGCGCTACATGCGCTCCACGCTGACGGGCCTGGTGGTCCTCGGCTCGAACGGCGAGGCGCCGCAGCTCGACGATGACGAGGCGGACCGCGCCATCGCGGCGGCGCGCGAGGGCGTCCCGGCGGGCCGGCCGCTCCTGGCGGGCACCGGCCGCGAGTCGACGCGCGCGACGATCGCGGCGACGCGCCGCGCGGCCGCGCTCGGCGCCGACGCCGTGCTCGTCCGCACCCCCGCGTTCTTCAAGGGCCAGATGACGAGCCCCGTGTTCGTCAGGCACTACACCGAGGTCGCCGACGCCTCGCCCGTGCCCGTGCTGCTCTACAACGTCACGATGTACACGGGCGTGAACCTGCTGCCCGACGCGGTCGCCGCGCTCAGCGAGCACCCGAACATCGTCGGGATGAAGGAGTCGGGCAGCGACATGGCGCAGTTCGCGGAGTACCTCGCGCGCGCGGCCGATGGCTTCATCGTGCTCGCGGGCGCGGCCTCGACGTACTTCGCCGCGCTCGCGCTCGGCGCCCACGGCGCCATCCTCGCGCTGGCCGGCGTCGCGCCGGACCTGTGCACGCGCATCGCCGCCGACGTCGCGGCCGGCCGGCTCGACGAGGCCCGCGCGCTCGCGCGCCGCGTCGCCCCGCTCGGCCGCGCGATCGGCGCCGTCCACGGCGTGCCCGGCCTCAAGGCCGCGCTCGACCTGCTCGGTTATCACGGCGGCGCCCCGCGCCCGCCGCTCCGTCCCGTGGCCCCGGAGGTCGCCGGCACGCTCGCCGGCCAGCTCCGCGCGCTCGGGCTGCTCCAGGAGGACCCCGATGTTGCCCGCTAGCGAACGCCTGCTCCTCGGCCCGGGGCCGAGCATGATGTCCCCCCGCGTGATGCGCGCCTTCGGCGCGCCGATGCTGAGCCACCTCGACCCCGAGTTCGTGCCGATCATGGACGACCTCCGCGCGCGGCTCGCGCGCGTCGGCCGCGCGCCGGAGGGCGCGTTCGTCTTCGCGATGTCCGGCACGGGGACCTCGGCCATGGAGGTGGCGGTCGCCAACTTCGTGCAGCCGGGCACGCGCGTCCTCTCGATCGTGAGCGGGTACTTCGGCGCGCGGCTGGCCGAGATGTCCGGGCGGTACGGCGGCACGGTCACGCGCCTCGACGTGGAGTGGGGCACGGCCGTCGACCCCGCCGCGGTCCGGCAGGCCCTCGCCGCCGGCGCCGACATCGTCACCGTGGTGCACGCCGAGACCTCGACGGGCGTCCTCAACCCCGTGAAGGACGTGGCCGACGCCGCGCACGCCGCGGGCGCGCTCGTGATCGTCGACGCGGTCACCTCGCTCGGCGGGATGCCGCTCGACCAGGCCGCGTGGGGCCTCGACGTCGTGTACTCGTGCAGCCAGAAGTGCCTCGGCGCGCCGTCCGGGATGTCGCCCGTGCTGGTGGCGCCGGCCGCGCTCGCGCGCCGCGTGCCCTGCCGGAGCTTCTACCTCGACCTCGGCCTGCTCGAGGACTACTGGGTCCGCCGCAAGTACCACCACACGATGTGCGCGTCGATGGCCTACGCGCTGCGCGAGGCGCTCGCCGCCGTCGAGGACGAGGGACTGGAGGCGCGCTGGGCGCGGCACGAGCGCCACCACCGCGCGTTCGCGGCCGGAGTGGAGGCCATGGGCCTCTCGCTGCTGCCCCGGGAGGGCGAGCGGCTCTGGACGCTGAACGCGGTGCGCGTGCCGGCCGGCGTGGACGAGGCCGCGGCGCGCCGCCACATCCTCGAGCGGTTCAACATGGAGATCGGCGCCGGGCTCGGGCCGCTTGCCGGGCAGATCTGGCGCATCGGGCTGATGGGGGCGAGTTCCACGCCCGGCCTGCTCATCCAGTGCCTGGGCGCGCTCGAGTCGGCACTGGGTACGCAGGGCGTCAAAATGACACCCGGGGCGGGTACCGCCGCGGCCCTGGCCGCGCTCGGGTAGCCGGGAGCGCCCGGAAACACGGCCTCGACCGCACTGGTACGCGGGTTGCTATGAAGTGGCATGCTGTGACCCATTCCTCGACAGGTGCCCACATGACGACCTTGCCCAGGCTCGCGCGGCCCCTGGCGGCGTGCCTCGGCCTCGCCGTCCTGGCCGGCGCGTGCGCGACCAACCCGGTGACCGGCGAGCGCGAGATCTCGCTGATGAGCGAGCAGCAGGAAATCGCCATCGGCCGCCAGAACGACGAGCAGATCCGCCAGGAGATGGGCGTCTACGACGACCCCGGCCTCCAGGAGTACGTCGCGGGCATCGGCGCGAAGCTCGCCCGCGTGTCACACCGGCCCGACCTGCCCTGGCACTTCACGGTCGTCGACACGCCCGCCATCAACGCCTTCGCCCTGCCCGGCGGCTTCATCTACATCACGCGCGGCATCCTGCCGTATCTCGGCGACGAGGCGCAGCTGGCGGGCGTCCTCGGCCACGAGATCGGCCACGTGACCGCGCGTCACGCCGCGCAACAGTACACGCGCGCCACCGGCGGCAGCCTCGGGCTGGCCGCGCTCGGCATCTTCGTGCCCGAGGCGCGCCCGTTCGGCGACCTCGCCTCGACCGGCCTCGGCCTGCTCTTCCTGAAGTACGGACGCGACGACGAGCTGCAGGCCGACAAGCTCGGCGTGCAGTACGCGGCCGAGGGGGGATGGGACCCGATGGGCGTGCCGACCTTCCTCGCGACGCTCGCGCGCATCGACTCGATGAGCGAGCGCGGCGTGCCGAACTTCCTGTCCACCCACCCCGACCCCGGCTCGCGTGTCGCCGACGCGCGCCCGATCGCCGAGAAGTTCGCGTCCGCCTCGGCGACGACGACCAACGAGGCCGGGTACGAGCGGCAGATCGACGGGATCATCGTGGGGGACAACCCGAAGGAGGGCGTCGTCCGGGGCAGCGCGTTCCTCCACCCGGTGCTGCGCTTCAAGCTGCGCTTCCCGGACGGGTGGGACGTGCAGAACAGCCCCACCCAGGTCGTCGCGCAGCAGCCCGACTCCAACCGCTACATGCTCCTCCAGGTGGTCGAGCAGCCCCAGGGCCACACGCTCGAGGAGGTCGCGACCCGCTCGATGGCCGGCGCCAACTTCCGCCGCCTGCAGGGGCGGCTGACGAAGATCAACGGCCTCGACGCCTACGTCGGCCTCTACGCCGGGCAGCTCGAGGGGCTCGGCGCCGTGGGGATGCGCGCCGCGCACATCGCGATGGGCGACAGCGTCTACATGCTCGGCGGCTTCGCCCCGGAGGCCGAGTTCCAGGCCGCCGACCGCGTGATCGCGCCGGCCGTCGAGTCGTTCGAGCGGATGAGCGCGGCCGAGGCCGAGGGCATCCACCCGAACCGGCTCGACTTCTACGTGGCGCGGCAGGGCGACACCTGGGAGTCGGTCGCCGAACGCGCGGGCGGGGGCGCCACCCCGGCGAGGCTGGCCATCATGAACGGATACGCCCCCGGGCAGCCGCCCCGGACCGGCCAGCGGCTCAGGATCGTCGTCCCCGGCTAGGCCGGCTTCCCGGGACCTCCACATCGTGGCCAGGCGCCGCTCCTCGATCTCCCGCGTTCTCGTCCGGGCCTTGCCGGCGGTGCTGGCCATGGGGTTCGCCTCCCTGGCCTATGTCTACCTGACCCTGCCGGACGTGCGGGGCCTCGAGGACACGAACCCCGAGACGACCGCGTTCATCGAACTGCGCAAGGCCGAGGCGGAGGCGGCGGGCAAGACCCTCCGGGTACGGCAGCGCTGGGTGCCGTACGGGCGGATCTCGAGCAGCCTGAAGCGGGCCGTCCTGGTGGCGGAGGACGATGCGTTCTTCGACCACGAGGGGATCGACCTGAACCAGCTGAAGGCGTCCTTCGAGCAGAACTGGGAGGACGGGCAGTTCCTGCGGGGCGGCAGCACCATCACCCAGCAGCTGGCCAAGAACCTCTACCTGTCGCCATCCAGAAATCCGGTGCGCAAGTTCAAGGAACTGCTCATCGCGCGGCGCCTGGAGGCCGCCCTGAGCAAGCGGCGCATCTTCGAGATCTACCTGAACGTCATCGAGTGGGGGGACGGCATCTTCGGGTGCGAGGCGGCGGCCCAGGCCTATTTCGGCACGTCCGCGGCCGGGCTGGGGCCCTCGGAGGCCGCCCTCCTGGCCGGCGCCATCATCAATCCCCGCGTCCACAGCCCCGCCCGGCCCACCCGGCGGCTGCTGCGTAGACAACAGCTGATTCTCCGTCGTATGAACGTCAAGGCCCCTGGACCGCCGCCGGCCGCGGAAACACCCGCGGCGGAGGCGCCGGCGACGCCGGATCCGGCACAGACCATGCAGCCGCCCCCGCCAGATGGGTCGGAACCGCAGGTTCAGCCCCCATCCGGCAACAGTTCCGCCGCACGTGGGGCGGGTTTGTCGCCAGGTCAGCCTTGAAGGAAGGTCGCCGTGGAAGGCGTCGGTTCATCCGTGACGGAATTGCAGGACCCCAGGGCCGGGGGGCTCAACTACACCGCCCACATCACGCGGCTGATGCGCGACGTCGTTCGCCGCGTGCCGGCGCTCGGGTTCATCGACGTGGACCGGATGCTGGTGTTCGCCCGCCCCGGGCGCACGGGCGCCGAGGGCCCGTACGCGACCTGCCATTCCCTGACGCTGCCCGATAGCGAGCCCGGCTACTACTTCTGGCGCGACGCGGCGACCGGCCAGGTCACGCGGCGTTCCGAGTGGTTCGTGACCCGGTCGCCCCGCGTCCTCGTCGGCGGGCGCCAGATCGACTACCTGTTCTCGTTCTCGCTGCCGCGGTTCGTCGACCAGAAGCTCGGGACGTCCCGCAAGCGGGTGCTGTATCCGTCCGGCACCCCGGACTGGGTGGCGAAGCTCGACACCATTGTGCACGAGCTCTACCACGTGGATCCCGGGCAGGCCGGGCTCCGGCCCGTCGAGTGCCAGGACGGACGTCCGTCGTTCCTGACCCACAGTCCCCGCTTCTTCGAGGACGTGGCCGCGATGGTGGGGGAGTACTTCGCGTCCGGTCCCGACGCGGCGCTGACCGACTTCCTGCACGACGACTTCCTTGGCGCGATTGCCCGCCACGGGGCGATCACGGGCGCGACCTTCCGGCCCTACCCGAGCTACCCGCGTCGGTACCGCGAGAGCGTGCTGCCGCAGCCGGCGGCCCCGCCGGTGGGCGACGTCCGGATCGAGCCGGTCGCGGACCGCGCCCGGACGCTTTTCACCGAGGCCGACCTGCAACTGCGCCGCTTCGACCTCGCCTCGGTCCACGCCCCCCACGAGCCGCACGTCCCGAACGCGCCGGCGCCGCTCTGCGCGGCGTAGCTGGGACTCAGCCCCTGCGGGGCTTCGCTGGGACTCGGCGCTTCGTGCCTTGCTGGGACTCAGGCCCTGCGGGCCTTCGCTGGGACTCGGCGCTTCCGCGCCTCGCGAGGATCCCAGCGAGCGGAGCGAGTCCCAGCGAACGCAGTGAGTCCCAGCGAGCGCAGCGAGTCCCAACGAGCCGCGAAGCGGCGAGGCCCAACGCGAGCGACAGCGAGCGGCCCAACGCCCCCGGCGAAGCCGGGGCGGCCTCAGTTCACCCGCTTCGCCCCGATGAACCGCTTCGCCCAGTAGCTGGTGCTCAGCGTCTCGACGCGCACGACGCCGTTGGAGCTCGGGGCGTGGACGAACTGGTCGCCCCCGAGCGCGATCCCCACGTGGGACGCGCCGGGTGCGACCGTCGAGAAGAACACCAGGTCGCCGGGCTCGAGCTGCCGGGACGACACCTTCTTGCCCACCGAGTACTGGTCCCGCACCTGGCGCGGCAGCGCCAGCCCGTGCTGCTCGAACACGTACTGGACGAACCCGCTGCAGTCGAAGCCCTTCGGGCTGGCGCCGCCGTTGCGGTACGGGGCGCCCCGCAGCGACAGGGCGGTGCTGGTGATCGAGTACCCGTCCACCGTGCCGCTCCCCGGTGGCCGCGTGCCGGGCCTGGGGGGCGCCGGCGGCACGCGCCCGGCCGGGGCGGCGCCCGGCGTGGGGAACGGACGCGGCACGCCGCCGGTCGTGGCGCAGGCGGCGCCGGCCGTGGCGATGACGAGCACGAAGAGCAGGTTCCGCATCACTCCCGCCTATCGGCCGATCGTGCCACGGCGTGCAGTCCTGTGGCGAGAGAATGCCCTAACTCTCTTTTCACGAGTGGTTTACACGGATTTGACGCTTGACAGGATCTGCAGGGCTGGGCAATATTGGGCACAGCCATGGAGCAGACGCTCCTTCTGAACGCGACGTACGAGCCGCTCAAGGTCGTCCACTGGCAGAAGGCCATCACGCTCTGGTGCCAGGGGAAGGTCGAGATCATCGCGGTGCACGACCGCGAGGTAAGAGCCGTCACGTTCAGTTTCAAGCTGCCGTCGGTCATCCGCCTGCTGCGCTACGTCAAGATCAAGCGGCGGTTCGACTACGTGCCGTTCTCGCGGGCGAACATCTACGCGCGCGATTCCTACACCTGCCAGTACTGCGCGCAGGCCCTGCCCACCAACGAGCTGACGTTCGACCACGTGGTCCCGGTCTCCCAGGGCGGGCGGAAGGACTGGGAGAACATCGTGACCTGCTGCGTGGCCTGCAACAGGCGCAAGGGCGGGCGCACGCCGGAAGAGGCGCGGATGCGCCTGATCCGGCCGCCCAGGCGGCCCAGCTCCGCGCCGGCGATTCGCATCACCATCGGGCTCCGGCGCGCGCCCGAGAGCTGGCGCGACTTCCTCTACTGGAACATGGAGCTCGACGAGACCTGAGTCTCGCCCGGGCGTCAGCGCGGCCCGCCGGCCACGAGCCGCGCCACGGCCCCGCGCAGGGCCGCCGCGGAGATCGGCTTGTCGAGCCGCTCGGTCACCCCGAGGGCGCGCGCCCGCTCGGCCTGCTCGGCCGAGAAGAACCCCGACAGCACCGCGACCGGCAGGCCGGGGCGCACCTCGCGCACCTGGCCGACGAGGTCGAGGCCGAGCACCTGCGGCATGTTGAGGTCGGTGATCACGGCCGCGATGGCGGGGTCGTTCGCGATTCGCGCGAGCGCCTCCTCCGGATCCGACAGGCCGACCACCTCGTACCCGGCCTCCGTCAGGATACCCGTCGTGATCGCGACCAGCTGCGGGTCGTCGTCGACGACCACGATCCGCTGCCCGGCGCCCGGCGCGCCCTCGGCGGGCCCCCGGCGCGGGCCGGCCGGTGTGGATCGCGAGACGGGCAGGTACACGTGGAACGTCGTGCCGGCGCCGACGCGGCTCGACACCGTGGTCGCGCCGCCGAGGCCCCGGACGATGCCGTGCACCACGGAGAGTCCCAGGCCCGTGCCGTGTCCGGGGGCCTTCGTCGTGAAGAACGGCTCGAACACGCGGGCCGCCGTCTCCGGCGGCATGCCGGAGCCGGTGTCGCGCACCGTGAGGCGCACGTAGGGGCCCGGTGAGAGGTCCGGCGAGATCCGGCTCAGCTCCGGGCTGACGTCGATGTCCTGCAGGGACACGGTGATGGTGCCCGGCCGATCGCCGAGGGCATGCCAGGCGTTGGTGCCGAGATTGACGACCACCTGGTGGATCTCCGAGGTGTCGGCGTTGACCGCCGGCAGGCTCCCCCAGATGTCGGTGTCGAGTCGCGCGCTCGCCGGCAGCGTGGCCCGGAGGAGGCGGACGGCCTCCTTGACGACGGGCGCGAGGTCCACGGCCTCGCGTGGGCGCTCCTGCGGGCGGCTGAAGGTCAGGATCTGCTGGATGAGGTCGCGGGCGCGTTCCGCGGCCTGCAGCAGGCGCTCGAAGTCCTCGTCGGCATCGCGGCCGCTGGCGGCCTTGGCGCGAGCCATCTCGGCCGACCCGGTCATGGCGAAGAGCAGGTTGTTGAAGTCGTGCGCGATGCCCCCGGCGAGCGTGCCGATCGCCTCGAGCTTCTGCGACTGGCGCATGCGCTCCTCGAGCCGCGCCCGGTCGGCCTCGGCGGCCAGCCGCTCGGACAGGTCGACCACGAGGTTCGCGAGCGCCACGGTCGTCCCCGCCTCGTCGCGGATCGGGAAGATGTTGTGGAGGGTCGGGGTGGTCTGCCCCGCGAGGCCCCGCAGCGGAAGCTCGCCCGACCACGACCCGCGCGTCGCCACGGCCGGCAGCGCCTCGTCGTGGAGGCGGCGGAGGGCGTCCGGCTCGTAGAAGGCGTCGATCGTCTGGCGGCGCGCCTCGGCGATCGAGGGGATCTCCAGCAGCCGCAGCAGCGCCGCGTTCATGTAGTCCACGCGGCCGTCGGGCGCGGCCAGGCCGATGCCCTGGCCGGCGGCGCCGACGAGCTGCTCGAAGATCTCCGCCCGCTGCCGCGCGCGCACCAGCTCGTCCTCGCGGCGCTGGCGGTCGCTGATGTCGGCGATCGTGGCGACGAAGAAGTCCACCGCGCCCCGGCCGTCGCGCACGCACTTGACGTCGATGGTCGCGGTGATCACCTGGCCGTCACGCCGGATGAACCGCTTGTCCATCTTGTAGCCCTCGGTCTCGCCGCGCATCACGCGCTCGAAGTTGGCGACGTCGGCCTCGATGTCGTCGGGGTGCGTGAGCTCCGCCCACGACTTCTCCAGCAGCTCCTCGCGCGGGTAGCCCAGCAGGTCGCACAGCGTCTGGTTGACCTGGAGCCAGTGCCTCGTCCCCGGCGAGGTGACCGCCATCCCGATGAACGGCATGTCGTAGAAGCGCCGCAGGGTCTGTTCGCTCGTGCGGAGGGCGTCCTCGGCCCGGCGCCGCTCGGTGATGTCGATGGCCGACGCGACGACCCCGGTGATGCGTCCGTCCGCGTCGCGCAGCGGCGCCCAGGTCACATCGACGTCGAGCACCGTCCCGCCAGCCGCCAGCGCCGTCAGGTCGCCACGGACCAACTCGCCCGAGCCCGCCCGGACGAGCGCGTCGCGCACCGCTGCCTGCATGGCCGGGGAGTGGGACCAGAACGGCGTCTCCGCGAACGGCCGCCCGATCACGTCCTCCCGCGCGACCCCGCCCACCTCGAGGGGCGCGCGATTGGTGTCCCCGACCCGGCCATCGAGGTCAACGGTCGCGACGAAGACCGGCAGCGCGTCGATGAGCGCGCGCAGCGTGCGCTGGCTCTCGGCGACGGCCGCCTCGGCCCTGGCGCGGTCGGTCACGTCCTGCGCGATGCCGAAGATCCGCGGCCGGCCGTCCGCGCCGGGGCGCGCCTCCCCATAGGAGAAGATCCGGCGCTCGCTCCCGTCGGGCCGGACGACGCGGAACTCGATCGCGGCGCTGCCGGACGCCAGCGCTTCCTGCCCGCGCGTGGCGACCTCCGCCCGGTCGTCCGGGTGCACCGCGGGCAGGAAGTGGTCGTTGAAGGTCGGGGCGAACGGGCCGGGCTCGACGCCGAGGAGCCGGAAGATCTCGTCGGTCCAGGTGTACTCGCCCGTCTCGACGTCGAGCTGCCAGTGCCCGAGGTTCGCCAGCCGCTGGGCCATCTGCAGCTCGGTCTTCCGATCGCGGAGCTGGATCTCGGCCAGCTTCCGGTCGGTGATGTCCTGCACCGTCCCGATCCCCGCGGCGGGCCGGCCGTCGGCGTCGAGTTCCAGCCGCGCGCGCTCGCGCACCCAGCGGACCGTGCCGTCGACGATCAGGCGGTGCTCGACGTCGTACGGCGTGCCGGCCATCGCCGCCTGCCAGGCGTCGTCCACCGCGGCGCGGTCGTCCGGGTGGACGTAGGCCAGGAACTCGTCGTAGGTCAGCGGGCGTCCACCGGACACGCCGAAGATCCGGAACGTCTCGGCCGACCACGTCAGCACGTCGCGCCCGAGGTCGAGGTGCCAGCTGCCCGCCTGCACGAGGCCCTGCGCCCGCTCGAGTTCCGCGGCGGGGATGCCGCTGCCGGCCAGGTGCGACACATCCAGCAGGGTGAGCACCGTGGTCCCGTCGCCGGCCGCACGCGCCTGCAGGAGCAGGGCTGCCGGCGGGCGCGCGATGACCGTGCCCCCGGGATGCTCCCGGGCCGCCGCCAGCGCCGCGGCGATATCGGCGGGCAGGGCCACGAGCGGTTCCGGCGGTCGTTCGCCGGCCCAGGCGAGCGCCACGAATCGCGGCGTGGCCCACGTGACGCCGGCGGCGGCGTCGAGCCGGGCGAGGCCGGCCGGGCTCAGGCGCAGGACGGCGTCCAGATCGTCCGGGGATGCCGCGGCGATCCCGGCGGACGGGGTACGGTCAGACATCTCAGACACACCCGAGGCGATGGGGCAGGCGCGCGCCGGCGTCCAGCGGGGACGCCGGCCGTCGATGGCTCGGGCGGGGACGGACCGAGGGGATGCCCGTGTTCATGTTCGGGAGTCGAAACCCCCGGGGGGCGGGGGAATATTCCCCGCCCGCACGCGCCGCATCATCCACCGAAGGCGGGGGGCGTGTCACGAG
The DNA here is from genome assembly GCA_050250645.1 of Vicinamibacterales bacterium. Taxonomy (GTDB): domain Bacteria; phylum Acidobacteriota; class Vicinamibacteria; order Vicinamibacterales; family UBA2999; genus JBFWVR01. Next base: position 7,264 of record JBFWOG010000038.1, on the reverse strand, counting down.
GTTCGCGGGGGTTGGCGGCGGCGCGGGCGTCCGGAGTACGATCCGCCCATGCAGGGGCCACCCGACGCCGTCATCCGCGCGCTCGAACCCGCCGCCGTCGTCCCGGGCGGCCGGCTGTGGATCCGCGGCGACCGCCTGCCCGTGCCGTCCGGCGAGGGCGCCATCCACATCGGCGGCCAGCCCGCCCGCGTCAGCTTCGCCTCGACCGAGCGCATCGCCGTGGTCGTGCCCCCGGGCCTGCCCGGGGGGCGGACGGAGGTGCGGGCCGGCTGGGCGCCCGGTGCCACCCTCTTCGCGCGCGTCGGCACCGCCGCCGCGACCGGCCTCCACCAGGTGGACAGCCCCGTCGTCGACGCGGCCGGCAACATCTACGTGACCTACAGCGGCGGACGCGGACAGGAGACACCGGTGTCGGTGTTCCGGGTGACGCCGGGCGGCGCGCGCGAGCCGTTCGTCCTGAACCTGGTCAACGCCACGTCGATGGCCATCGGGCCCGATGGCCGGCTGCACGTGTCGAGCCGGTTCGATGGCAGCGTGTACCGCGTGGACGAGGAGGGCCGCCCCGGGAAGATCGCGTCGGACCTGGGGCAGGCGACCGGGCTGGCGTTCGCCCCCGACGGCGGGCTGTTCGTCGGGGACCGCACGGGCACCATCTTTCGCATCGACCCGACGGGGCGTGTCGAGCCCTTCACCACCCTGCCGCCGAGCGTCGCGGCGTTCCACCTCGCGATGGGCCCGGACGGGGCGCTGTATGCGACCGCCCCCACGCTGGCCTCGTCCGACCGTGTCTACCGGATCCCGATGTCGGGTACCGCCGAGCCCATCGACGAGCCCTTCGGCCGGCCGCAGGGCCTGGCGTTCGATCCGGCCGGCCGGCTCCACGTCGTCGAGGCCCTGGCGGGGATTGCCGGGGTCTACCGCCTGGATCCCTCCGGTCCCCGCGAGCTGGTCGTGAGCGGCGCGCGCCTCATCGGCGTGGCCTTCGACCGCGCAGGCGGCATGGTCGTGGGGACGACGGACACGGTGTACCGGGTCTGAGGCAGGACTCGGCCCCGCGGGGGCTTCGCTGGGACTCGGCGCTACGCGCCTTGCTGGGACTCAGGCCCTGCGGGCCTTCGCTGGGACTCGGCACTGCGTGCCGAGCTGGGATCCCAGCGAGCGCAGCGAGTCCCAGCGACCGCAGGGAGTCCTAGCGAACGCAGTGAGTCCCAGCGACCGCAGGAGTCCTATTTCACCGCAGCCGCTTCCGGGCCGGCGGCCGCTTCATCCGGCAGCTTCTCGATCGTGAAGCCGGTGAAGCCGTAGGCGAGGGAGACGAGCGGGTTGATCAGGTTGAAGAACGCGAAGGGCGCGTAGGTGAAGGTGGCGACGCCCAGCGTCTGGGCCATGAAGGCGCCGCAGGTGTTCCAGGGCACGAGGGCCGAGGTCAGCGTGCCGGCGTCCTCGAGGGCGCGCGACAGGTTCTTCGGGTGGAGGCGGCGCCGGGCGTACTCCGCGCGGAACATGCGCCCGGGCAGGACGATCGCGATGTACTGATCCGACGCGACGATGTTCATGCCGAAGGAGGTCGCCAGCGTCGCGGCGACGAGGCTGCCGGTGCCGGTGACCATCCCCAGGATGCTGGCGGCGATCCGCTGCAGCATGCCGGTGGTCTCCATCACCGCGCCGAACATCATGGCCGAGACGATCAGCCAGACGGTGCTCAGCATGCCGGACATGCCGCCGCGCGACAGGAGCTCGTCGAGCGCGGCGCTGCCCGACTGCAGCTTGTAGCCGTCGAAGAGCGCCATCCAGGCGCCCTTGCCGAGCGCGACCCACTGGGGCAGCTCCGGCTGGTTCACGTAGGCCAGCACGGCCTCGCGCTGGAAGATGACGGCGAACAGGCACCCGACGAGCGAGCCGATGAGCAGGGCGGGGAAGGCCGGCATCTTCTTGATGACCAGCACCAGGACGAGCGCCACGGGCAGCAGCAGGTGCGGCCCGAGCGAGAAGGTGCCGCCGAGGGCGTCGAGGATCGCGTTCAGGCTCGAGGTGTCGCGCGGGGGCGCCGAGCTGAAGCCGATGACCGCGAAGAGCAGGACCGCGAGCGTGATGCTCGGCGCGGTCGTCCAGACCATGTGCCGGATGTGCGTGAAGAGGTCGGTGCCGGCCATGGCCGGCGCGAGGTTCGTCGTGTCCGAGAGCGGCGACATCTTGTCGCCGAAATAGGCGCCGGAGATGACGGCGCCCGCGGCGAGGCCGGTGTTCAGGTCCTGCGCCACGGCGATGCCGATGAGGGCGACGCCCACCGTCCCGGCCGTGGTCCACGAGCTGCCCGTCGCCAGCGACACGAGCGAGCAGAGGATGCACGCGCTCGGGTAGAAGACCGACGGCGTGAGCAGCTCCAGCCCGTAGTAGATCATCGTCGGCACGATGCCGGCGAGGATCCAGGAGCCCACGAGCGACCCCACGGTCAGCAGGATGAGCACGGCGCCGAGCGACAGCGAGATGCCGTGGACGATCCCCTGCTCGAGCGTCGTCCAGGAGAAGCCGTGGAGCACCCCGATGAGGATGCCGACCCCCGCCGCCAGGATGAGGGCGATCTGGTTGGGGCCGCTCGACGAGCCGTCGCCGAACAGGGCGACCGAGGCCGAGAGCAGGGCGACGAGGACGAGGACCGGGAGGAGCGAGACACCGAGAGACGGGGCGCGGCCGGACGTCGGTTCCATGGGGTCTCCGAAGGCCGGATGATAGCACCCTTCGCCCCGCCGCCCTCCCGGCCGGCTCCCTCGGGGCCCGCGCGGGCGCGGTTCTCCCCGGTTGGCCCCGGTTGCGCGGTCCGTCATACAATAGGGGATTGCCGTTCCGGTGGCGGGGCGCGCCGTGGCGCGCGCCGTCTGACTCGCTCCTGACACCCGGTATCCATGCCGCACGAACTCATCGCGGTCCGTGGCGCCCGCGTCCACAACCTGAAGGACATCGACGTCGACATCCCGCGCGACCGCCTGGTCGTGATCACCGGGTTGTCGGGTTCGGGGAAGTCGTCGCTCGCCTTCGACACGCTCTACGCGGAGGGCCAGCGCCGGTACGTGGAGTCGCTGTCGGCCTACGCGCGGCAGTTCCTCGAGCAGATGGAGAAGCCGGACGTCGACCTCATCGAGGGCCTGTCGCCGGCCATCTCGATCGAGCAGAAGACGACCGGCTCGAACCCGCGGTCGACGGTCGGCACCGTCACCGAGATCTACGACTACCTCCGGCTGCTCTTCGCCAACATCGGCGTGCCGCACTGCCCCAACTGCGGGCGCGAGATCGCGTCGCAGTCCACCGAGCGCATCGTCGACCTGGTGATGGCCTACCCGCACGACACGCGCATCAGCGTGCTCGCGCCGGTGGTGCGCGGGCGGAAGGGCGAGTTCAAGAAGGAGCTCCAGGCGCTCAGGACCCGCGGCTTCACGAAGGCGCGGATCGACGGCCAACTGCGCTCGCTCGAGGACGACATCAAGCTCGACCGGCGGCGGAACCACACCATCGACATCGTGGTGGACCGGCTCATCGTGCGCGCCGGGATCGAGCGGCGGCTGGCCGACTCGGTGGAGGTCGCACTGGGGCTGGCCAACGACGTCGTCGTCATCAACTCGCTCGACGAGGGCGACCGGCTCTTCTCGCGGCGGCTCGCCTGCGTGGTGTGCGGGCTGAGCGTGCCCGAGATGTCGCCGCGGGCCTTCTCGTTCAACTCGCCGCACGGCGCCTGCCCCGGGTGCCAGGGCCTCGGTGCGACCTGGGACTTCGACCCCGACCGGGTCGTGCCCGACGACCGCAAGTCGCTGCTCGACGGCGCGATCGCGCCGTGGGGCCGCGGGGACCGCAAGCTGGTGAAGGCCGCCATCACCGCCATCTCGGCGTTCCACGGCATCGACCCGGCGGCGCCGTTCGGGACGCTGCCGAAGAAGCAGCGCGACCTGCTGCTCTACGGCCCCGCGGGGAGCCGCGGCGCGGACCAGGCGCCGCGGGCGCGCCGGACGAAGGGCGAGGCGCCCGACCCGCACGGCCGCGACTTCGAGGGCGTCATCCCCAACCTCCGGCGGCGCTTCGAGGAAGGGTCCTGGACCGTGCAGGAGGAGCTGGACCAGTACCGGGCGCTGCGCGAGTGCCCGGACTGCCACGGCAACCGCCTGCGGCCCGAGAGCCTGTCGGTGCGGGTGAAGGGGCGCACGATCGCCGACTACGTCAACCTCCCGGTGGGCCGCGCGCTCGCCGAGGTCGAGGGCCTGACGCTGACCGACCGCGAGGCCCTCATCGCGACGCGTATCCTCAAGGAGATCCACGACCGGCTCCGCTTCCTGAACGACGTCGGCGTGGGCTACCTGACGCTGGCCCGGTCGGCGGCGACGCTCTCGGGCGGCGAGGGACAGCGGATCCGGCTGGCGACGCAGATCGGGTCGAACCTGACCGGCGTGCTCTACGTGCTCGACGAGCCGTCCATCGGCCTGCACCAGCGCGACAACCGCAAGCTCCTCGGCACGCTGCAGCGGCTCCGCGACCTCGGCAACACGGTCGTCGTCGTCGAGCACGACGAGGAGACGATCCGGATGGCCGACTACGTGATCGACCTCGGGCCGGGCGCGGGCGACCTCGGGGGGCAGGTGATCTTCCAGGGCACGCCGGCGGCGCTCCTCGCCGACGGCGAGGGGTCGCTGACGGGCGCGTACCTGCAGGGGCGCCGGGGCATCGAGACGCCGACCGCGCGGCGGGCGCCCGGGCGCGGCGACATCGTCGTGCGCGGGGCGCGCGCCAACAACCTCAAGCAGCTCGACGTGCGGATCCCGCTCGGGCTGTTCGTCGCCGTCACGGGCGTCAGCGGCTCCGGGAAGAGCACGCTGGTCAACGATATCCTGTACCGCTCGCTCGCACGCACCCTGTACCGCGCGGCGAACGAGGCCGGGGCGCACGACGGCATCGACGGCGTGGAGCTCATCGACAAGGTCATCGAGATCGACCAGTCGCCCATCGGGCGGACGCCGCGGTCGAACCCGGCGACCTACACGGGCCTGTTCACGTTCATCCGCGAGCTGTTCGCGATGGTGCCCGAGGCGAAGGCGCGCGGCTACAAGCCCGGCCGCTTCTCGTTCAACGTCAAGGGCGGCCGCTGCGAGGCCTGCCAGGGCGACGGCGTGATCGCCATCGAGATGCACTTCCTCCCGAACGTCTACGTGACGTGCGAGCAGTGCAAGGGCCGCCGCTACAACCGGGAGACGCTCGAGATCAAGTACCGCGGCAAGTCGATCGCCGAGGTGCTCGACATGACCGTGGACCAGGCGCTGCCCCTGCTCGAGAACTTCCCGCCGATCGCCAACAAGCTCCGCACCCTCCAGAGCGTCGGCCTCGGCTACATCGAGCTCGGGCAGTCGGCGACGACGCTGTCGGGCGGGGAGGCGCAGCGCGTGAAGCTGTCGCGCGAGCTGTCGAAGCGCGGCACCGGCCGCACCCTCTACATCCTCGACGAGCCGACCACCGGGCTGCACTTCGAGGACGTCCGCAAGCTCCTCGACGTCCTGAACCGCCTCGTCGACCAGGGCAACACGATCGTCGTCATCGAGCACAACCTGGACGTCATCCGCTCGGCCGACTGGGTCATCGACCTGGGCCCGGAGGGCGGCGAGGGCGGCGGCAAGCTCGTCGCGCAGGGCACCCCGGAGCAGGTGGCGAAGGCCCGGGCGTCGCACACGGGGAAGTTCCTGGCGGAGGTGCTCAAATAGGACGCGGGAACGGCCGGCGGTCGGCCTCGCGCTGCGCGCTCGTCTTGGCCGCTCGCTTGCGCTCGCGTTGGGCCTCGCCGGCTCCGCCGCCTCGTTGCGAACGGATCCCGACACGGCCCGTGGGCCGTGGCCTGACGAACGCAGTGAGGCCCAACGCCGCGAAGCCGGCGGCCCAACACGGCCGAAGGCCGTGGCCTTGCGGGTGTGGTAAAATTACCACGATTCGGCCGCGGAGGCCTGTGGTCAGAATTACACGGTCTGGGGAAGGTCCAGGGGACCTTGATGGCCGTAAGTGGTTGGTATTGAGTATCTTGTCGCGCGCGACCGGGCGAATGTCCGCCGGGCACTGACTTTGCTTCAGCTCAACTGGCCCCCGAACGGACAGTAGCCGCGAAATGGACGCGCAACAAACACTTCGCCGACAGATTTCCTGCGCCGGAATCGGCCTGCATTCCGGCAACAAGGTGACGCTGACCCTGAAACCCGCTCCGGCGGGGACCGGGATTCGCTTCCGCCGGACCGACCTCGGCGTGGAGATTCCCGCGACGGTGGACAGCGTCGCCGGCATCACCCTGGCGACGGCGCTCGGGCGTGACGGCGCGACGGTCGAGACGGTGGAGCACCTGCTCGCCGCCATCGTCAGCGTCGGCCTCGACAACGTCTACATCGAGCTGACCCAGAACGAAGTGCCGATCATGGACGGCAGCTCGGCCCCGTTCCTGTACCTGCTGCACGAGGCCGGGCTGAAGCGCCTGGCCGCCCCGCGCCAGTACCTCAAGGTGCTGCGGCCGGTCCAGATCACCAACGGCGACAAGCGCATCGCGATCTACCCGTCGGATCACTTCAAGGTCAGCTACACCATCAGCTTCGACCACCCGCTGCTCCGGCACCAGTCGCGCACCGAGCGGATCACCGAGCAGACCTTCGCGGAGCACATCGCGGCGGCGCGGACCTTCGGCTTCCTGAAGGAGGTCGAGTACCTCCGCCAGAACGGCCTGGCCCTCGGCGGGTCGCTCGAGAACGCGATCGTGATCGGCGACACCGGCGTGCTCAACGCGCTGCGCTTCGAGGACGAGTTCGTCCGCCACAAGATCCTCGACGTCGTCGGCGACCTCGCGCTCGTCGGCTACCCGATCATCGGCCACGTCGTCGCCCACCGGGCCGGCCACGCGCTGCACACCGCGCTCGGGGCCCAGCTCCTGGCCGAGCGCGACGCCTGGACGCTGGTCGACTCGCCCGGCGCCGAGCTGCCCGAGGCCGAGACCGTGCCGGTGGCCGGCGCCGTCCGCGGCCCGGCGCTCCAATGACCTAGTCAGCCTCGCTCAACCTCCACGCACACCATAGGGGCCGCGGGTGACCGCGGCCCCTTTTTTGTCCGCGCCACCTCGTGGGGTCACGAGAGACGCCACGAAGATACCGTGTTGCTCGGTCAAGCCTTGAGATAGTCGGGGTCGAAGGCCCGTCCGGATTTCAGGACCCCGAAGGCCAGGTGGACCAAGTGGCGCATCGCCGCGCCGACGATGAGCATG
>JBFWOG010000037.1:0-31879 GCA_050250645.1 Vicinamibacterales bacterium | reverse complement strand
GTCCAAGACGTTGCTCATCCGGGCGAGGGACCATAGGTCCGCCGCCCTCGTCAACGTCTCGGCCGCCGTCAGTTAATGGCCGGTTTTGCGGTGTCGATCAATGGCCGGATTTGGGTGTCCACCGAGGTCAGAAATCAGGGTCGTCGGCCTTGCGAACACAATCCCGATGTCCCAGCGTCCTTCGTAGATAATTGCGGCGAGTTCGACACGGTTTTCGGCTGGAATAAGCCGAAAGCAGGGGCCGCCGCTCATACCGCTGAAGTTCGCGTCGTCCTTCAGCGGTTCATGAGCGTTTGGCAGCCAGGTGAGTTTTGCACGGTCGATCTGGAGCGACACGTTCGTCTCACTGCAGCCGTTCGGAGTGCCGCGGAAAGAAACCAAGTCAGCGGTCATCTTGTCAGGCCTGTCTCCCTGCGGCACCAATCGCCGGTCCTCCGGATAGCCTCCATAGGCAACGTGGTCGGTTGTCTGAAGCGAGGCAGGCGGCCACTGGTCGTGCGGAAGGATCTTGTGGTTGAAGTGCTTCAGCGTCAGCGTGGGAATACGGAAGGTCGCAAGGTCCCAATACCAGTTGTACGAAATGATGTTCTCAATTGGGTCAAAGGGGCCGCTTCCTAGCTGGCAGAAAACGTCCTTCATATTGGCCTTGTCCTTTTGGTACTGCTCGAAGACGTGGTTATTGGCGATCCCGAATACCGCCTTTGGAGTCTTGACGACGCACATCGAGCCGCTGTGAACGACGAACTTCCTTTCGGACTCCCACCAGAGCGGTGAACACAGCGACAACATGTGCCCGCGCAGGACCATGTCGGCCTTCTGGGCATCCGTCGGTTCTCGATTGTTCTCGTCCTGCATGACGCGAATCGTAGCTCAGCGGTCCATCACCTCCATCGCCTTGAGCCCGGCGCATCTGCCCTGACCTGTCGAGACCGGTGGACGTTTCCGAGCGGGATCGGGTACTTCCTCGCCGGTTGCCGGCTTGACGACAGCCAATCGGAGGCGGTGCGAACAGTTCTCGACGCGGGACGCGCCGGCGCGTGGAGGCGATGGTAGAAAGGCATGCAGATCGGCAAGATTCGGCGAAATAGTGGCGAAACAGTTACGATTCACGCCGCTCCTCGAATCAACCAGTTGCGGAAATCGTCCAGTGCGGCGAGCCAATCTCCGGTTTCGCATCCACTGGCGACTAGATCGAACGGCTTGATGTAAGTCGGCGAACGACGTCCGCGATCGCGAAGAATCCGCAAGAGCTGGCGCGCCTCGTGCGGTCGTCGCTCAGGGGCTCGGAGTGGGCGCCGCCGACGGTGTCTCGCGCGCGACCCCTGGACCTGAAGGCCGCTTGGGCAGGTCCACCTGTCGGCACGCGATGACGCCCGCCGTCCGTGCGCGCACGGCAGGAGAAGCCAGACACGTGTACGCCGCCTCAAAGCCGGCGACCCCTGTCGCGGAATAACCTGGATCGGGACGCTGTGGTTGGCCGGACAGTAGATGATCACCCCCGACTCCTTCGCCTCCGCGAGATCGAGAATGGACGTGGACCGCGTCATCAGCACCAGCGGTATTCCACCCCAACCGCGCAGATCGCGCATCAAGGCGCGCTGCGTCGCGTCGTCGAGATCCTGCTCGATCATGTCCACGACGAGGACACCACGAGGTGTCGAATGGAGTGCCACCAGGAGAGCCCGCAACGCGCTACACGCGGTCGCGCCATCGGCAACCAACCTGGACATCGCCTGCTCGATTCGGGCCGCCAGATGTGCATCGGCGGCCAGGCGGCGCTGCGCCGCCGATGCGCCGTCGTCGAGCCGCTCGAGTCCCACAAACCTACCGCCTGGGATCGCCCGAGCGAGACACCGTGCAAGCCGCGTCTTTCCGCTGCCCAGTGGACCGGTGATGTAGTTCAGCGGCCCAAGGCCTCTGAGCACCCAGCGTTCACCCCCCCACGGCCAGGGTAGCGTGAGACTGACTCGTCCCGGCGCGCGGCCCGGCCGGAGCCCTGCCTCTGGCCGCGACTCCGGTTCCGAGCTCTGCCTCGGCCCGTTTGCCTGCTCGGCCGCAGCCGCCACAGCTCCGGCACGGGCCTCCAGCGTGGCTTGATAGGCCCGCAGGAGACGGCGACGCGCGCCGGCATCGGCGCCCTGCAGTGCAGCGATGTCGGCCAGTCCGACACCGAGCACGCGCAACGCGATGATGCCGCGGGCGTCTTCCAGATCGCGCGGGCCGTACAACCGCCAGCCCGCTGGCGAGCGCCGTGGACGAATCAGCCCGGCCTGCTCGTAAACGCGAAGGGCCTTGGTGGAAACGCCCAGCCTGCGGGCTGCCTCGGACGCCCGAACGAACAGAGTGCCCACACCGGCCGCCGCTCTTGTGCGCGCATGCATGGCGACCATTGTGGACCCGGCCCCAAGGGCCGGCGCAAGGGGCCTCTGTCCGGCTGCCTGAACGGGGTTTCAGGCGACGTCGTCCGCACGAGCGAATCGGGCAACCCGAATCTCGATGAACGCCGGCCGCCCCGTCTCGCGATGAACGCCGACGGGCGCAGCCGTGCGATGGCGGGCCGTCTAGCCGCCAACGACTCGGGGAGGGGCGGCGTCCACGTACTCCAGGCCGAGTGGACCGTTCGCCGTAATCTGGGTGATGTATTCGCCCGACTTCGCCCAGTGGAAGTGGGAGGTCCCGCCGGGAAGCACGATGACGGCGCCGGGCGGATATGCGCGCAGCACGTCCGCACGGAATTCGTCTCCCAGGCCGATATAGAACAGTCCCGAGATCACCGTGTAGACGCGATCCTCGGGATGCCAATGCGGCATGAGTTTCACGCCGTGCGGCACCTTGACCCTGATCGTGTACGGCCCCGGCTCCGACGGCTGCCCTGCCAACAACGCCAGCCTGGCCTCAGGCGGGAATGCCGCGAACCGCTTCCACTCGACCTCTTCCGGCAACACAGCGCGGAATGCCTCGTACCCGGGCTGGTGGTCACGCGCCGGATGCCGTCCGGCCTCAGCCTCGCGCGTCGTCTCTTCGGCCATCGTTCCCCCTTTGCACGTGCTCTCGCTCACCTGCATGCCCGGATCAGGCAGATTGCGCCACTGCGCGGCAATCGAGATGGGAGCGCCCGCTCGGACGCCTTCAGCTCACGGCGTCACGAGGGGCACATCGACCACGTGTTCGGCCACGAACCACACCTGCAGCTCGTTCGTTCGGATGACGTCGCTCACCAGCAGGTCGTTCGTGCCGTCGTCCCCGTCGCTCGCCGCCTGCCGCGCCATCGCCCGCGCCTCCTCGAGGACGACCGCGTGCGCGTGCAGCAGGCGCGAGATCTGGACGGACACTTCCTCGCGGCCCCTCGGCGGCCGCGGGATCAGGGTCCGTTCTGCGACGTCGTGAGCCATCGCGATGCTGACGCCACCCAGCAGCTGGATGCGTTCGGCGACGGCATCCACGAGATCCGCCTGCTGCTCATAGTGCTTGTCGAACAGCAGGTGCAGTTGATAGAACGTCGGGCCCGCCAGCTGCCAGTGATGCTTCTTGTACAGGTCCCGGAGCGTCATCGTGTCCGCGAGCAGTTGGTTGAGGTTCTCCACGCTCGCCTCGGCCACCTTGTCCGATAGCGCGATCGGCATCCTCACGAGGTGCCCGAACGGCTGGATTTCGTAGGCCTGTTGGTCAGTCAGCGGCCTTGCCTGGTTCAGGACCGCTCCGGCGTCAATCGCGCGATTCGCCATCGTCTCACCTCCTGGATGTCTTGCTGCGACCGGTGAACGATGACAGGGAATCGTGCGGGGATCCATTGCACGAAGGTGTCGCCCGCGGCGCCGATACCTTCGTCCAATGGCGCGCGCGGGCCGTCGCTGGCACGATCGCGGAAGTGGCAGTCTCGTGTCGAGAGCGGGGAGGTGAGAGATGGCCCGAATCGCGGTGAACGGCCTGGGACGCATCGGACGCGCCTTCTTGAGGCTCGCGATCACTCGCCCGGACCTCCACGTGGTCGCCGTCAACGACCTCGGGGACCCGGCGGAACTCGTCTACCTGATGCGGTTCGATTCCGTCTACGGACGGTATGCGACGTCGGTGGCGTATGACGCGACGACCGAGCCCTCGTTGGTCGTCGGAGGCCGCCGGATGCGGTTCCTGCGCGAACGCGACCCCTCGAAGCTGCCCTGGCGCGACCTCGACGTCGACGTCGTCGTCGAGGCAACGGGCGCCTTCACCACGTTCGAGAAGGCGCGCGCGCACCTGGGCGCCGGGGCCAGGCGCGTCGTGCTGACGGCGCCCGCCAGGGATGACGACGGCGCGGATGCGCGCACCATCCTGGTTGGAGTGAACCTGGGCGACTTGCGCATGACGGTCCTGTCGTCGAACGGTTCGTGCACGACCAACTCGGCGTCCCCGGTGATGCAGGTGCTCAGCGACGCGATTGGCGTGCGAAAGGCCTTTCTGAACACGGTCCACGGCTACACCGCGTCGCAGAGCCTGGTCGACGGACCGGCCCGGGGACACGACTTCCGCCGCGGGCGGGCGGCTGCCGCCAACATCGTGCCCTCGACGACGGGCGCGGCGATCGCGGTGGCCCGGGCGATCCCCAGCCTCCGCGGCAAGTTCGACGGCATCGCGACCCGCGTGCCGGTGATTGCCGGCTCGATTTCCGCGATGGTGTTCGTGGCCGCCCGCCCGACGAGCCCCGGCGAGATCAACCGGTGCCTCGAGGACGCGTCGCGGCTCGACCGGTGGTCACAAGTGCTTGCCGTCACGCACGACCCGCTCGTCAGCTCGGACGTGATCCGTGATCCCCACGCGGCCATCGTGGACCTGTCCCTGACGAAGGTCGTGGACGGGGACCTGTGCTCCGTCTACAGCTGGTACGACAACGAATTCGGATACAGCAACTCGCTCGTTGCCCACGTGGAGGCTGCGGCCGCCGGCCTGACCTGAGGCGACCTCGCGCCGGGACCACCAGGTCCCTCTGCCGCGTGAAGCGGCGTCAGTGCCGCAGGTGCTGGTGAACGAGCGCGACCGCGATCGAGCCCTCGCCGACAGCGGACGCGACCCGCTTGACGTTGCCGCTACGGACGTCGCCGACGGCGAAGATCCCGGGCGTGCTGGTTTCGAGCAGGTACGGCGCGCGCGCGAGCGGCCACTTCGCCCCCGCCAGTTCCTCCGCGGAAAGGTCCGCACCGGTCTTCACGAAGCCGGTCTCGTCGAGGACGACGCAGCCGCTCAGCCAGGACGTGTTGGGAACCGCCCCGGCCAGGACGAACAGGTGACCGATGTCGTGTGTCTCGATGCCCCCGGTCCGGCCGTCGCGCCATTGGATCCGCTCGAGCCGGCCATTGCCCTCGACGGCCACCACCTGTGTGCGCGTGCGCACGGAGATCGCCGGGTTGTCCTCGATACGACGGCTCAGATACCGTGACATCGTGGCGCCGAGGCCGTCGCCGCGCACCAGCATGTGCACGTGGGACGCAATCGAGGACAGGAATACCGCCGCCTGACCGGCGGAATTGCCGCCACCGACGACCGCCACCTCTTCGCCAGCGCACAACTGCGCCTCCATCGCCGTGGCGGCGTAGAACACCCCGGCGCCCTCGAAACCAGCGAGGGCAGCGACCGGCGGCCTCCGGTAGTGCGCCCCCGTTGCGAGAATCACGGCGCGCGCCGTGATGCTGGACCCGTCGTCGACGTCGAGCGCCAAGCGGGGCCCCTCGCACGCGAGCCGGGTCGCGCCCCTGGCGACGACGACCGTGGCTCCGAACTTCAGCGCCTGCGCATACGCGCGCGTCGTCAGCTCGAGTCCCGAAATCCCGGCCGGGAAGCCCAGGTAGTTCTCGATGCGCGAGCTCGATCCTGCCTGGCCACCGGGCACATCTGATTCGACAACGAGGACCTCGAGGCCCTCGGATGCTCCATAGACGGCCGCGGCGAGCCCCGACGGGCCCGCACCCACGACCGCCAGGTCGACGATCCGGGTGCCATCGAGGGGGTGGTTGAACCCGAGGCAGGTCGCGACCTGCGCGTTCGTCGGCCGATGCATCACGGCGTGTCCGGGACAGATCACGATGGGGATGCCGGGGACGCCGACGGCGAACCGGTCGAGGATCTCCTGCGCGTCCGGATCGCGATCCAGATCCACGTACCGGAAAGGGTGCCCGTTCCGGGTCAGGAACTCCCTGACGTGCAGCGTGCCAGGATCGTGCCTCGACCCGATGACCACGACGTCGCCCAGGTTCCCCGCGATCAGGCCGAGCCGACGCAGGAGGAAGGCGCCCAGGAGGATCTCGCTCAGCTCGGCGTCGGCCTGCACGATCTCGAGCAGCTGGTCGCGACCGAGCTGGATCACCTCGCCGGGCTCCGACACCTGGGCGCGAAAGATCGCCTGGCGCCCGGTGATCACGGAGCATTCGCCGGAAAACTGGCTGGCGGCGTGCGTCACCACGAGCGGGCCGCCCGGCTCCGGCCGCACGACCTGGACCTCGCCGGAGATGACGACGAACAGCGGGATGTTCCTGTCGCCCGCCTCGTACAACACCTCGCCGACCGTGGTCGAGCGCCGGCGCCCGCGGCGATCGAGCCTGGCGATCTGCGCCGGCGTGAGCACCGGAAACGCGCGCTTCGCATCCGCGACCGTGGACTCCAGGAGGGTCATTGCCGCGTGCCCTTCAGCCTCGCAGCCATCGTGACCAGCTCCGCGAGGGAGTTCGCCTGCATCTTTCGCATCAGCTGACCGCGGTGGGCCTTCACCGTGATCTCGCTGATCCCGAGCTCGCCACCGACCTGCTTGTTCAGCAGCCCCGTGACGACCAGCGCCATCACCTCGCGCTCGCGCCGCGTCAGCGATTCGTGGCGCTCGAGCAGGACCCGCATCTCGGCCTGCTCTTGGAGGACCGCCCGGCTGCGCTCGAGGCACTGGCGAATGGTGCTCACGAGCACGTCTTCATCGAACGGCTTGGTCAGGAACTCGGCGGCGCCCGCCTTCATCGCGCGCACGGTCGTGGGAACGTCACCGTGGCCGGTGATGAAAACGATGGGCATGTCCGTCCGCTCCCGGATCTGCCCCTGGAGGTCGAGGCCGTTGACACCGGGAAGCGCGACGTCGAGAACCAGGCAGGAGGCGGTGGAGGGGCGGGGGTAGGCGAGAAAGGCCGACGCCGAGTCGAAGGCGACCACCCGCCACCCAACGGCGCGAATCAGCAGCTCGAGCGACTCGCGGACCGAGACGTCGTCGTCCACGACGAAGACGGTGTCCGCCGCGTCCGGCATCGTCACATCCCCCATGCTACCGCCAGCGGCCGGAAACATCGTCCCCTCCTCCCAGCGCGGCCGTGAGCGCACGGAGGAGGGCCGTGTCGCTGAATGGCTTGAACAGGCAGGCGACAGCCCCCCGCGCGATGAGGCGTGGCCCGAGCGATTCGTCACCTTGCGCCGTGATGAAGATGGTCGGAATGCGGTGTCCCAGCCTCAGCAGTTCCTCGTGGAGATCCGGACCGCTCAACCCGGGCAGGCCGACGTCGAGGATGAGGCAGCCGGTAGCGTCGGCCACACCCGATGCGACGAAGTCCTCGGCGCAGGCGAAGGTCCGGGCGTCGACGCCGAAGTCCCGCAACAGGTCCGGCAGCGACTCGCGGACCGATTCGTCGTCGTCGACGACGACCACGAGCGGCCGGCTGATCTCGACGTCGTGGTCCATGTGCCCCTTCCGATGATCGCAACGCCCGTCGCCGGGACGGCGCCTTGCCTCACTCGAAGATCGCCTGTTTCAGCTCCCGGGTCTATCGGACCTTGGTATCGGTTGCCGACGCAACACCATCGTCCAATTGTCCGACCCGCCGCGGCGTGGTGCAATCGCTCCAGGTGAAGGGCGATCCTGGTGACGAGCCAGGCTCGACGCGAGGAGAGGCGGCATGGCGCGCGCGCAGACCAAGACCCGAGCGACACGGCCTTCCGACGCGCTGCTGACGCGGGCGAGGGGCGAATACCTGGAAATGCCTGGACTGAGCCTCACCGTCGCGCAGGCGTGCCGGCTCTGGCAGCTCGACACCGCGCTCTGCGTGGAGGTGTTCGCCCATCTCGTGTCCGAGGGCTATCTCCGGCAGACGGCACGGGGTGTCTATGTCGCGTCCCGCCGCGGCGCGGGGGCGTCATGACGAGCGGCCGGCGCGCACGGGACGGAGAACGAGAACGTCGCTCCCGGTCCCTCGTTCGACGCCGCCCACAGCTGGCCGCCATGCCTCTCGATGATGGACCGGCTGATCGAGAGGCCGATTCCCATTCCGTCGCTCTTCGTGGTGTAGAACGCGTCGAACAGGCGGGAGGTCGCTCGTGGATCCAGGCCGATCCCCGTGTCTCGTACGGCGAGCCGCGCGCGGTCGTGGCCGTCGCGTTCCGTCCGGATCACGAGGTGCCTCGGACGCCCCTCGACATCGCGCATGGCGTCGGAGGCGTTCCGGATCAGGTTCAGGATGACTTGCTGAAGCTGCACGCGATCGCCGGTGACCAGGAGTTCGCCGCCCGCGAGCTCGGTCCTGAGAACCACGCGGCTCCGCTGCACGTCGTTCGACACCAGCGCGATCACCTCCTTGACGACATCGTTGAGGTCCTGGACCTCAGCGGTGACGGCCCTGTTGCTGAAGAGCGCCCGCAGCCGCGCGATCACGTCGGCGGCGCGATTGCCATCGCGAATCGTCCGGCGGGCGGTCTCGAGCGCGCCGGCGACGTTCGGCGGCTGCCCCGTCAGCAGCCGGACGCACGTGCTGGCGTTCGTGATGATCCCCGACAGCGGCTGATTCACCTCGTGCGCAATCGAGGCGGTCAAGGCTCCCACGCTGATGCTCTGGCTCACGCGCGCGAGCTCGGCGCGCGCCTCATCGAGGGCCTCCTCCGACAGATGGCGCTGTGTCACGTCCTGCATCGCGCCGACGTACTCCCGGATGCCGTCCGGGTGGTGCACCGCGTTTCCATGCGTTCGCGTGTACTTGACCCGCCCGTCCGGCATCAGCAGGCGGAATTCGTGCTCGAGCGTGCCGGCGCTCTCTCGCGCGCGGGCGATCAGGTCGGCGAGCAGGTGACCGTCATCGGGGTGGACCAGGGCGCCAATCCGTTCGAGCGTGACCGGGCGATCGGCCCCGAGCTCGAGGATGCGGCGGAGCTCCTCGGAACAGGCGATCTCGTCGGTGTCGAGCCGCCACGAGAAGCTGCCAGTCGAGCTGATCCGCTGCGCATCCGCGAGGAGCGCTTCGCTGCGGCGAAGCCTGTCTTCTGCGCGCTTTCTCTCCTCGATGTCCGTGATCAGGAAGTACCAGCGGACAACCCGGCCCTCCGGGTCCATCAGGGGCGTGCCGCGAATCTGGAACCAGCGGTACACGCCGTCGAAGCGGCGCAGATGGTTCTCCATCTCGAACGGCGTGCCGTCCTCGAACGCCCGTGTCATCGCGGCGACCACGGCGGGCAGTTCGTCGGGCGGCACGATGTCGCCGGTCTTCCAGTCGTTGAGCGCCCCGGCGGAGTCGCCGAAGAACTCCGCCATCCGGCGGTTGATCTGTCTGACGTCGCCCGTCGGCCCCAGGACGGCCACCTGGGCCGGAATGCAATCGACGATCAACCGGGCCTCTTGCTCGCTGCGGCGGAGCTCCTCCTGCGCCTGCTTCCAGTCGTGGATGTCGATGACGCTGCCGTGCCACTTCAGGATGCGTCCGCGCTCGTCGCGGAGCGGTAGCGCGGTGACAGCACACCAGCGATAGGCGTGATCGCTCACGCGGAGTGTCCTCGCCTCGACCCGGTACTCGGCGCCCCCGGCGACGCAGGCGCGCCAGGCCTGAGCCATCTGCGCAGCGTCGTCAGCGTGGACCACCTTCTGCCAGCCGTCGCCTGTCACATCGTCTGGCTGGAGGCCCGTATATTCGAGAAAGCGGGCGTTGCAGTAGTCGACGACGCCGTCCGCCGTGGCGCTCCACAACATCTCCGGAATCGTCTCCGTCAGCCGGCGTAGCTCGCGCTCTCGCGCAGCGACGGCGTCCGCGGCGCGCCTGCGCTCCTCGATGTCGATATTGATGCCGTACCACTTGACGATCGTCCCGGCGTCGTCGCGCAGCGGATTGGCGCGGAGCAGGAACCAGCGGTACTCCCCGTCTCGGCTCCGCAGGCGTGCTTCGGCGGCGCCGGCCCGTCCGGAGGCCATGATCCGCCGCCACGCGTCGGCCACGTGGTCCAGGTCCTCGGGATGGACGGCCGCCGTCCAGCCCCAGCCAGTCGCTTGCTCCGCCCGGAAGCCGATGAAATCGAGATAGCGCTGATTGAAGAATTCCGCCGTTCCGTCGGGGCGGGCGGTCCAGGCCAGCGCGGGAATCGTCTCGATAATCAACCCGGACTCACGATCGCGGTCGCGCAGCGCGCTCTCTGCCCGCCGGCGTTCCGCGACCTCGTTCTGCAGCGCGGCGTTGGCCGCCGCGAGCTCGCTCGTGCGTTGTCTCACCCGCTCGTCGAGCTCGGCGGCGGTGCGACGCTGCATCGCCAGGACGCCGGCCTGCTGCAACGCCATCGATGCCTCGTTGACGGCGACCTGGATCACGAGGGCTTCCGTGTCGACGGGGAAATCCTTCCGTTGCGCACCGGCGACGACGACGCCGCGCTCGCCGATGATCCCGAGAGGGACGGCGGCGACACGGAGCTCGGCGTCGCCGACTCGCACGTCGGCGTTCGGCAACCAGCGCGGCGTTGGGACGGAGCGCGGAATGCCGAGCGCGTCGGTCAGCTCCTCCGCCCGTGTCAAGCCTTCGAGGGGCGGCGCGACCCGCATGAGTTCGAGTGGCGGGCCGCCGTCCGGATCGGTCACCACGACCAGCACGAACGTGAGCCGGAGCATCCCGAGGAGGGCGTCGAGGAGAGTCGCGAGGATCTGCGACGGCTTGGCGCCGCCCCAGACGGCGGGCAGCCCCATCACGCTCACGAGGTCGTTCAGGCAGGCGCGCAGCCGTGTGAGCTCGTCCGCCGGTCGATCAGGCGGACCCGTCATGCCCCGCCATCGCTTTCTCGGGCGCTCGCCAGGCGCCGGCGACGGATCTCCGGCAGGAAGTCGGCGGGAGGGATGAAGAACGGGTTCCGCTGGAGCAGGCCGCCGATGATCACTGCCGGGTGCGTGCGCAGGATGTCGACCACCGCATCGCCGGTCAGCTGCGCGAGCGGGTACGTGCACACGACGACGTCATCGTGTTTGCGCCACACGTCGTTGACCCGGGACTCGAATTCGATGACCGCGTCGACCAACGCGCGGCTCCCGGCCGCCCAGCCCATCCGGCACACGATCCGGCTGCGGGGAAACGGACGGTGCGCGTTCCCGCTCGCAAGCCGATCGAAGGTCGCCAGCATCCGGTCGACGTCGAACCGTCCGTCGCGGAGGTACACCTCGGCGGTGCTTCGCACCTCGAGCTGCCCCCGCTCCGCCGCGCCGTGGGCGTCGATCCCCGACAGCGCCAGGCGCTGCAGATGATCGTGGGAGCGATCGGCCTCGATCACGTGGACGGCCTTCTCGCCGCGCGCGAACCCCTCGGTCACGAACGGCAGGAGGACTCGGTATTCCTCCTCCTCGTCGTTGAAGAAGGCGCAGACGTGCCGCGTGTCGTGCACGACGGAGCCGGCCAGGGACATCGGTGTCGCTGAGGATCTCATCGCCATCCTCGCCAACGGTCCTCGCGTGACCTACGGATTGGTGGACACAGCGGACGTGCACCGCCAGGCGCCGGACCGTCGTGGCAAGGCTGGGGGCAGTCGTGATCACTAGCCTACCGCATCAAGGACGGCTCCCGGCGGGTCCAGGCGCCACGCCACTCAGCCGTGCCGGCACGTACGCCGGCGGCTGATGCCGCGCCAGCGTGGCGGCAAACGGGGACCTAGGTATCACAGAGACCATCGTCCAATGTTCCCGACGCGTGAGTCGTGGTGCAATCGTCTCGAGGGAGGAGTCGGGCGGCATGCGGCGGCGTCGCTGGACGGGGCGCGTCAGGTCCTGGGCCCGCGCCAGATCATCGAAAGAGAGGGCTTGCCAATGGATGCGTGGATGGCTCCGACACAGATGGCAAAGGGACTCGTCCACGACGCGGACGGCTGGAGCCGTCCGGTCTCGCCTCCAGGGGAGATCCGATCACGGCTGGCGGCGAGGGCGGCCGCGGTCGATCTGGCCCGGGCCGCCGGTATCATCGGCGAGTCGGCCGCGTGGCGTGAGGCGCTCACGCGCGCGAGCAAGGTGGCGGCGACCGAGGCGACCGTGTGCCTGCAAGGGGAGTCCGGCACCGGCAAGGAGGTGCTGGCGCGCTTCATCCACCTGGCGTCGCCCCGCCGCGGCGGCCCGTTCGTGGCCATCAACTGCGCGGCGCTCCCCGAGCCACTGCTCGAGTCGGAGCTGTTCGGCACCGAGCGCGGCGCCTTCACCGGCGCCGTCCAGCGGCGGGCCGGCCGGATCGAGGCGGCCAGCGGAGGCGTCCTGTTCCTGGACGAGGTGGGCGAGATGCCGCCGGCCGCCCAGGCCAAGCTGCTGCGCGTGCTGCAGGAGCGCGAGTACACCCGCCTCGGCGGCGTCCGGCCGCTGCCGGCGAACGTGCGCGTCATCGCGGCGACGAATCGGGACCTGCCGTCTGCCGTGGTCGAGAGGCAGTTCCGCCGTGACCTCTTCTATCGGCTCAACGTCTTCGACATCAGCATTCCGCCGCTGCGCGAGCGCCGAGCAGACATCGCGCCGCTTGCCGACGCGTTCCTGCAGGACATCGGACGGGCGCTCGGCCGACCGCCGGCGACGCTGGCACCTGACGCGGCTGCGCAGCTGGTGCAGTACGACTGGCCCGGCAACGTGCGTCAGCTCCGCAACGTGCTCGAGCGCGCGTCGATCCTCTGCGAGGAGGGCGTGATTGACGCCTCGGCCCTCTCCCTGATGCCCGCGGCCGAACCGATCGGTACAAACCTGGAGGCGCTCGAACGCCAGACCATCGCGCGCGTGATGCACGACGCGCAGGGCAACAAGTCGCGCGCAGCGCGCCAACTCGGCATCACCCGCGCCCAGCTGTACGTCCGACTGCGGCGGTACGGGCTCGAACGCGCCGGCGGCCGGACGCCAGGGGCACGAGCCGCCGTGGCGGGAGCCGGCGCCCAGTATCCCTAAGCCCCGGCGGCATCGAGCGATTCGCCGACACACAGGCCCGGCGGCAGGTCGTCGGGGTGCGCCGCGATGACCCGCGCCGCGGCCGACAGCTCCGCGATGTCGAGGCTGAGCAGGGCGAACGTGTCCACCCGCCACACGTTCATCTCGCGCCTGAGGAGCGTGTAGAAGCGATGTGGCGTCCACACCCAGTAGGGCCGCCCCAGCAGGTACGACACCAGTCCCGCGCACGTCATCCAGCCCCGGATCTGGCTGCCCCGGCCCGGGATGTGTTCGCGCGCGGCAACCACCTCCCCGGCGGCCGCCCAGACCAGGAACTTGTGCGCCTCCTCGGCGCTCAGCGACGTCGAGAGGAGGCGATGCCACCAGGGCTCGAACAACGTCCATCGCCCGTTGCGCTCGGGACGCATGGCGAAGACGTGCTTATGCGTCTTGTGCACGAACGGATGCCACCACTGCCGGCGGATCCCGGGCACGAAGCACACGAACCAGATCCCCGCGTCGATGGTCGCTGGCGACCCGTCACGATCCGCATCCCGCCTCACCGCGCTCAGCGCTTCAGCCACCGTCCTTATGCCCATGTCCGTCGTACCCATGCCCGCTCCACCGTGTCCGTCGCCGTGACAGATTGCTCGTCCTCGTGGACGCGTCGACGTATCACGCAAGGAGCGTGCTCGCCTGCGCCTGCCGCATTTTCGGGGGATGGCGCGCGTTGGCCGTTCGGCAGGTGCGCCTCCATGCGCACTCACTGCCTGTTGGGAGCCATCAATACCTTCGTCTGATGGACGATCCGTGCCGCAAGCCGTCACCATCGGAACGAGGTCGGCGTGAGGCGACGAATCCAGTGGCGAACGAGTCGCGAGCCACCGTCGAACAGGATGACGCGCCGGCGCGGTCGGTCAGGTTGCACGCGTCCGAACATCGCGTGCGCCCGACCGGTGCATTGTCGTCAGCGCACGTCCAGGTCGCTCGCGCGCGCAGCGTCGCGGCGATTGTTGGTGTCGTGAGGAGCGGAGATCGTGCCCCAGCGAGCATCCGACCAGGTCGCCTTCCCCGAGCGGAGTGGGGCGTTGGCCCTCGGGCTCGTCTCGATCGCGGTTGGCGCGTGGACGGGAGCCGTCGTGGCGAGCTTCCGGCTGGGATTGGCGGCGGCGGACCGGTGGCGAGACGCGTTGCTGGCCGTGTCGCACCGTTGGTCAGGGATCGGGTTGGTGTCGGCGGCGTGCGCGTGCGCGGGCGCCGCGGCCGCCGCATCGTGGCTGGCGCGCCGGTTCTCGCCGTATGCCGAAGGCAGCGGGATCCCGGAAGTCGAGGTCGCGCTGCTGGGGGAGTTGCCGCCGATGCCACTCCCGAGGCTCCTGCTCGTGAAGTTCGTGGGCGGGCTGCTCGCGATCGGCGGCGGACTGGCCCTGGGGCCGGAGGGCCCGAGTGTGCAGATGGGCGCCGTGGGGGCGCGACTCCTGGGCCGGCGCTTCGGGTGCGGCTGGCCGGACGTGCGCGCCCTCATCGCGGCCGGAACGGGCGCGGGGCTCGCCGTGGCGTTCAACGCGCCGGTTGCTGGTGCGGTGTTCGTGCTCGAGGAGCTGCATCGCCAGTTCGATCGTCGCCAGGCGCTCGCCGCGCTCGGCGCCTCGTCCACGGCAATCCTGGTGGCGCGGCTCCTGTTGGGTGAGGCGCCGTTGTTCCGGGTCGCCGCATCTGCGCTGGCCCCGGTCGCGGACGCGCCGGCTTCCGCCGCGGCGGCCTGGCCCATGTACCTCGCGCTCGGCGTCGTTGCCGGGATCTGCGGGGCTGCCTACAACCGGGTGCTGACCGGTGCGCTGGAGTGGGCCGAGCGCACGGACCGGTGGCCGGTCCGGGTGCAGGCTCCAGTGGTGGGAGCCCTGGTCGGCGTCATCGGGTGGTTCGCTCCCCACGTCATCGGTGCGGGTGAGACACTGACGCAGGGCATCCTGGCGGGCGTGGTGGTGGTCGGCGCGGTCCCGCTCACGTTCGTCCTGCGCGTCCTGCTCGGCGCCGCCTGCTATGGTGTCCGGGCCCCGGGGGGGTTGTTCGCCCCGCTCCTGCTCCTCGGCGCGCAGGTGGGGCTCGTCTTCGGCGGCGTGTGCCACTGGGCCTTCCCCGCGCTCGGCGTCCATCCGCACGCCTTCGCGCTGATTGGCATGGCGGCCTTCTTCACCGGCACAGTGCGTACGCCGGTGACGGGAATCGTGCTCGTCATCGAGATGACCGCGGCGTTCACGACGATCGTGCCGATGCTCGGTGCGACGTTCGCGGCACTGCTCGCTGCCGACCTGACGGGAATCCCGCCGATCTATGACTCGTTGCGCGGGCGGTTGCGCGACCGGCTGCGTGCGCAGGAGTAGCGCTCCCGTTCCACACCGCACGTCGGCCAACGCGCCGTCCGGAAAGGGCCGTCACGATTTTGGGCCGCGCCGATACGTTCGTCCAATGGCACCACCCCAAGGCGTGTGCTCTGATGGCTGTCGAAGGCGGTCGTGAGTCACGGCCGGGAACAGCAAGGCGTTAGCGAAGACATGAGGAGGGCGTTGTGATGGCGAAGGTACTGTTCATCGTGAGCGGCGCGACGTACTGGGTCCTGAAGGATGGCACCCGGTACGCGACGGGGTACTGGGCGGAGGAGTTCGCCAACCCGTACAAGATCATCACGGAGGCGGGCCACGACGTCGTGGTGGCGACGCCCAACGGCGTGACACCGAACGTGGACATGATGAGCCTGCGGCCAGAGATGGCAGGCGGGCCGCAGGGCGCGCTCGAGCTCGAGGCCATCATCCGGTCCGCAGAGGAGATGCGGCGGCCGCTCAGGCTGTCGGACGTCCGCCTCGAGGACTACGACGCGGTCTACCTGCCCGGTGGCCACGGCCCCATGGCCGACCTGGCGTTCGACGCGGACGCGGGGCGTCTTCTCACCGCTCAGCTGACCTCGGGCCGGCCGCTCTTCATCGTGTGCCACGGGCCCGCCGCCATGCTCTCGACGCGCATCCGGGGCGTGTCGCCGTTCAAGGGATACCGCGTCACGTGCTTCACCAACGAGGAAGAGGAAGCCGTCGGGGTGGCGGCGAAGGCCACGTGGCTGCTCGAGACCGAACTGAAGGAAAAGGTCGGAATCGTCTTCAGCCGCGGCGAGATCTGGAAGCCCTACATGGTCGAAGACCGCAACCTGGTGACGGGGCAGAACCCGGGTTCGGCCGCGGTCCTGGCACGGCGGCTGCTCGAGGTGCTCGCGGCGCGCCGGGCCGGGGCCGGGCGATCGACCGCCGTGCCGGCGGCGGTGTGAGCCAGCGGCGCACGTGCTGCGCGATCGGGACTGAGGAGCGCAACCGTCAGCTCACCAGCTGACGGTTGCGTCCATCTGGCGGCCGCGCACGAGCGCTACATGCCGCAGAGGTCCGCGAGGATGGCTTCGAGGTGTCTGACGACCAGATGTCCCTCACCAGGAAGGAGTCGGCATTCGCTGTTCGGCAGCGATTCGTTCAGATCGCGCGCGATGGCCACCGGGACGATGTCGTCCTCGACGCCTTGCCAGATTCTCACCGGCGCCCGAACGGCACCCAGGTCGAAGTCCCAGCGGCGCGCGAACAGCGTCACCTCCCACGCCACCCCGCGCCCGCCGTGACGGACGGCTTCCCGTGTGCTGTCGACGATCAAGGTCCGGTACGTCTCGTCGGCGAGGATACGGCGATCGGCCTCCGGAGCACCGAGTGCCATAGCCGAGACGTAGAGCCGTGGAGACAACCGCATCGCGGCTGCCAGTATGCGAACGCCGAGGCGCGCCGAGCCCGGTGATCGCGCCGCAATGCGGAGGATGGAGCGATTCAGCGGCCGCATCTTCTCCGTGACGTCCCGACGCGAGAGCGGGCCCAGGCCGCCGATCAATGCCACGCGGGTCACGCGGTCGGGCATCCGGGCGGCGCACGCCAGCGCGTACGGCCCGCCGCCGGACACGCCGAGCACGTTGAACTGACCCACCCCAAGCCGATCCATGAGCTGGACGACGTCCTCGGTCCATGCGCCGATCGTGCGCGCCGGCTTGAAGCTGGATTCGCCGAAGCCGGGGCGGTCGGGCGCGACCATCCGTATGCGAATCCGGCGGCCGGCGCGAGCGGCCAGGCGCCCTTCCAGGCGCGACCCCGGATAGCCGTGGCAGTACAGCACGGGCGCCGCGTCCGCGTCGCCGAGGAGCAAGCACGCCAGCGTTCGATTGTCACGCAGCCGGATGCGATACTCGCGTTCCGCGACAGGCGTGTCTGCCGGTGCTGTCGCACGACGGCTGGAAGGGAATCTCACGGTGCGATCCAATCAATAACGCGCGCCATCACGGCCGGGCCTCAGCGCCGGCGGCCAGCGTCCGGCCCGTTGCGCGAGAGTGGATATGCAAATTCCGTGTGCGCGTTGTAACGGTCGCCCGGTCCCGATACCTACGTCCTATAGTGTCACGCCCGTCCATGTGGTCGAATGCGACATGCGGCGCCCGCGGCGTACCCAGGGTCCGTTGAGGTGGCCCCCTCAAACTGACGGTGGGAATGGCGCACGCATCCCACCTGATGAGATGTCCTGACGGCGTGTCGGGCCGTGCGAGGCAATGTGGCGCGACTGGTATCGGTCAACGTCGGACGTCCGCGAGACGTCGAGTGGAACGGCCGTGTCGTTCGTACCGGGATCTGGAAGCAGCCGGTCGCGGGAGCGTGTCGCGTCGGCCGGTTGAACCTCGAGGGCGACGGCCAGGGTGATCTCGCCGGCCACGGCGGGGAGCAACGCGCCGTCCTCGTCTACCAGCTCGACTCGTACCGCCATTGGGAGGCGCGACTCAACCGCGGCAGGTTCGCGTACGGACAGTTCGGTGAGAACTTCACCGTCGATGGACTGCCCGACGAGACGTCCTGCATCGGCGACCGCTACCAGATCGGCAGTGCGGTGTTCGAGATCACGCAACCGCGCGTGACCTGCTACCGCGTGGGTATCCGAATGAACGAGCCCCGCATGCCCGCCTGGCTGACGGAAAGCGGCCGGCCCGGGTTCTACTTCCGCGTGCTCCGTGAAGGCGTTGTCGCGGCGGGAGACGAGATCGTCAAGCTCGGAGAGGCGACCGAGCGCATGACGGTCAGAGAGGTCAACGCCCTTCTCTATGCGCCAGGCCACCCGCGCGATCGGCTGGAGCGTGCCCTGAAGATCGACGCGCTTTCGCCGGGCTGGCGCTCGTCCTTCGAGGCGATGGTACGTGCGCCCGTCGTCTCGACGCGCGGCGGCAACGCGGGGCTGATGCCCGCCGCGGCCGCACACCCGGTTGCTCAGGGTTTCACGCCCGTCAGGGTTGCGGCCGTCCACCGGGAATCGGACGACGTGGTCTCGCTGACCCTGCAACGGGCCGACGGGCAGCCGTTGCAGGCGGCCCTCCCCGGGCAGTTCGTCGTGCTGCGTCTTCGAGCGGGAGGGACCGTTCCGCCGATCTTCCGCAGCTACTCCCTTTCAGGGCCGTCATCGACGTCGCGCTATCGCATCAGCGTCAAGCTCGACCCGGGCGGCGCCGCGGGGGCCCGGCTGCTCGCGTCTCGGGTGGGCGATCGGCTCGATGTCAGCCTGCCACGCGGGGCCTTCACGCTGCGGGACGAGGCACGCCCCGTCGTACTGCTCAGCGGGGGAATCGGTGTGACACCGGTGCTCGCGCTGCTGTATCAGCTCGCGGCCCTGCAATCCCAGCGACCGGTCCTGTGGCTCCACCAGGCGAGGGACCGGCGGCACCACCCGTTTGCGGCCGAGGCAAGGCGCCTCATGGCCGCGTTGCCCGATGGTCGCAGCGTGATCTCCTACAGCCGGCCGAGGCGGGACGATCGGCCCGGTGAGGACTTCGACTACGAGGGGCACTTCTCCCGCTCGCGGCTCGAGACGATCGGTGTCCCGCCCGAAGCCGTCGTGTATCTGTGCGGCCCGAATGGCTTCATGGCCGACATGAAACAGGCTCTTGTCGCGGTCGGCGTGGCGCCCGAGCGGGTTCGTGTCGAACGCTTCACGGGCGGGGAATCACTGATGCCCGGCGTTGTCGATCAGGCGCCGGAACGCCCGCCACATCCGCCGGCGCGCGACAGCGGCTGCGGTGCACTCGTCTCGTTTGGGCGCAGCGGCATCGCGGCGCACTGGGACGCCGCGACGTACGGCAGCCTGTTGGAGTTCGCCGAGGCGTGCGACGTGCCCGTTCGGTGGTCCTGCCGCGCCGGTGTGTGCCACAGCTGCGAGAGCGGCCTCGTGTCCGGTCACGTGGCGTACGAGCCGCGGCCGCTGGACGAGCCGGCAGCCGGCAACGTCCTCATCTGTTGCTCACGACCGGATGGCGACGTGGTGCTCGACCTCTGACACGCCTCAGGGCCGCTCGCGCGGCTGCCTGAGCGGAGTTCCACGCTACGGCGTCCGCACGAGCGAAGCAGCGATTCGGATCTTGATGAACGCCTGCCTGGTCCACATGAGCCGACCCCTTCACGGAACCACCTCGATGCGCGCGCGGTGGCCAGGCGTCTTGGCCAGCGGCGCGTCGCACGTGACGAGTGGGGCTGCGAGGGCCTCGGCCAGGGCCACGTACATCGCGTCGTACGCGGTGACGTTCTCTCGCAACGTCCAGGCGCGCGCCAGCAGGTCCACGTGGCCATGACGATGGAGGTCGAGGTCGGCGAGGTCGGTGAGGGCCTCCGCGGCCCGGACGGCTGAGACCTCGCCGGCACGGACGAGGCGCCGGAGTGCCTGCGTCACCTCGACGTCGACGAGATGCGGGGCGTGCAGCCCATCATCTCTCCGAAACAGGCGCGCCTCGACCCGCATGCCGAGCGGGGTCTGCAGGAGGAATTCAAGCAGGGCCGACGCATCGACGACGATCACGCGCTCTCGCGCTCCTCCCGGATCGCGACCGCCGCGGGCGTCTTGAGCGTCACCCGCCTCCGGCCGTGGAGCCGGGCCAGCATCTCGTCACGCGTCGGCCGCGCGGCGACGCGCTCGAGCTCAGCCCGCAGGTAGTCGGACAGGCTCTGTCCGGCATCTGCCGCCCGGCTCTTGAGCTTGCGGTGCAGCGCGTCCGGAACGTTGCGGATCTGGACCATCTTGGCCATGTGATGAGCATGTGCACATGCTTCTCGCATGTCAATCTGATCCGCGGCGCCGACCTTTGGGGGACCACCCCTTGACGCCACTGTCATCGCCCGTGTCTAATACTGAACCAGATGGTTCACTGTGAACGGTCCCACGTCGATGCCGCGTTCGCGGCGCTCGCCGACGCCACCCGCCGCGGGGTGCTGGAGCAGCTCGGACGGGCGGATGCGTCGATCTCCGAGCTCGCCGGGAAGTTCGACATGACCCTCACCGGCATGAAGAAGCACGTCGGCGTCCTGGAGCAGGCCGGGCTCGTCGTCACCGAGAAGGTCGGGCGCGTGCGGACCTGCCGGCTCGGGTCGTGCCGGCTGGACGACGAGGCGGCCTGGATCGAGCGGTACCGCCAGCGCTGGGAGGCGCGTTTCGACGCGCTGGACGACGTCATCGAGGAACTGAAGCAGAGGGAGACGGCCGATGGACGCAGGAAACGCAGGTGAGGCGACACCCGTGAAGAACCCCACGACGGTGGAACGCACGTCCGACGGGGAGCTGGTCGTGACGCGACTCTTCAACGGCCCGGCGCGCCTCGTGTTCGAGGCATGGACCACACCCGAGCTGCTCAGGCGGTGGTGGGCGCCGAAGTCGTTCGGGATTTCCTTCATCTCGTGCGAGGTCGACGCGCGCACGGGCGGCAGCTACCGTTTCGTGTTCAGTCACCCGGACTGCAAGGAGCCGATGGCGTTCTTCGGCCGGTACGTCGAGGTGACGCCGCCCTCCCGCCTCGTCTGGACGAATGAGGAGGACGCCGAAGGCGGCGCGGTCACCACCGTCACCTTCGAGGAGCGGGGGGCCCAGACCCTCGTCGTCATGCACGACCTTTATCCCTCGAAGGACGCGCTCGACGCGGCGATCGCCTCCGGGAGCACGAGCGGGTGCAGCGAGACGTTCGAGCAGCTGGACGACCTGCTCGCTACGCGAGGGCAGGGCGTGCGAGGGGCGTGACCGGGACGAAATGACGACAGGCGCCATGTCATCGGTCGACGCGAACGAAATCGGGACAGTCCCCATTTCGGAGAACTGACGCTGACGAAAGGGGACAGTCCCCATTCCAGGACTGTCCCCATTTCGCACGTGGCTATCGCTTCGGGCCCACCAGGAACAGCGAGTCCTGCCGCCGGTGCGCCCAGCGGGTCTTGCCGTCCGCGCCGACGATCATGTCCTCTTCCTGCGCCATGCGGACCGGCTGGCCGCCCCACTCCGGCACGGGCGTCGTGGCCTGCAGCTCGACCGAGAACCACATCGACGGGATCACCTTGGCGTCGCCGCGGCCGGGCACGCCGTCCTGGTAGTCCCAGAGGCCAATCAGCGGCCCTGAGCCGTGGCCGTTCATGCCAATCGGGTGCGAGTACATCGTCCCGTTGATCTTCGCGGCGCCCATGCGCCGGAGCACCGCGCCGAGGATCTGGTTGCCGGTGCGGCCGGGACGGACCTCCTCCATGGAGAAGTCCTGCATCGCGTTCGCGTTGGCCAGCGCCTGCTTCAGGCCGGCGGGCGCGTCGGTCTCGCCTGGCTTGAGCACGTAGGCGTTGTGCTGGGTGTCGGTGTTGAGGCGCGCGACGGTGATGCCCACGTCGCAGTGCAGGACGTCGCCCGGCATGATGACCGGGTCGTCGCCGAGCTGCTCCTCGGTCGCGCCCTGGCGCTGGACCTCGATGCTCGGCTGGAACCACGTGCCAAGGCCCTGGTCGTTCACGCGCTGCCGCCACCACCACACCAGGTCGCTCGCGCGCGTGGTGCCCGGCACGATGACGTCGGTGGAGAACATCGTCTGCGTCATCTGCCAGACGAGCGCGTTCATGCGCTCGAAGAAGGCCTCCTCCTCGGGGAGGCGCGCGGCGATGAGATTGAGCGGCAGCTCCTCGGCGTTCTTGAACTTCGCGGTCCATTCCGGGCCGAGCGCCTCGCTCATGCCCTGGAGCTCGCCGCTCGACAGGCCGTCGGTGAAGGCGAAGACCGTGGACCTGTTGATGCCGATGACCTTCGGCTTCCGCTCCTCGATGGCCTTCTTGAGCACCTGCCACTGCTCGTCACCCCAGAGCTCGGCCTGCTGCCCGCCGACATCGGCCTGGACGGTGGCCGTGGAGCGCACGGCCTTG
This sequence comes from Vicinamibacterales bacterium, assembly GCA_050250645.1. Taxonomy (GTDB): domain Bacteria; phylum Acidobacteriota; class Vicinamibacteria; order Vicinamibacterales; family UBA2999; genus JBFWVR01. The sequence goes on along the minus strand of JBFWOG010000037.1, from coordinate 9,493 downwards.
AAGACGCCGCCCTGCGACGTGCCGCCGAAGGCCAGGCGCTCGATGCAGTCGGGGGTGACGGGCGCGCCCGAGGCCGCGCATTTGTCGAAGAAGACGTAAATCGTCCGCCGCCGCGCCGCGAAGGTCTCCGGGGAGGTGATCGACCAGAAGACCGGGTCCTCGTTGTACTCGCGCATGGGGAGGACCCACATGTCGATGCCGTGCTCGCGCATCAACGCGGGCAGGAAGGTGTCGAGCCGCTTCTCGAGCCACTGCTGCTGCATCGCGGCCTGCTCGCGCAGCGTGCCGAACGGCCGCTCGGCCGCCGGCAGCGCGCCGGGCGCCAGCCGCTCCTGGGCGGACGGCGCCGCCGTCATCGCCGCGATCGCCAGCGCGAGCCCGAGCCCTCCGCGCACCATTCGATTCGTCATCGTCTGTTCTCCTGCCTGTCTGCCGGCCCCGCGGGGGCCGGACTGCATCGTCCCGAGTGACCGCCGGCGGCCGAGGCGCCGGCTGGTTGCTCGACTTCGTCGGCAGCTTCGGCACCAGCCAGCTCACGAAGCCGCTGTCCGACCTGGTCTGCAAGAGCACGCGGCCGGGCCCGGTCATCTGGCACACCAGCCCGTCGCCGCCGAGAATCGTCGACTTCCACCCGCCCGCCCTACACCAACTGCGGCTCGAGGATGGCGGTGGCGTCCCTGGCGGCTTCTGGCGCGGGTTCGCGGTCGGGCACGGGTACCCGCGCGGGCGGGAGGGCGACGGCCTCGACGCGCGGCGCGCGGCTGGCCAGGCCGGGAAAGGCCGCGTTGAGGATGCCGGCGATCGAACTGATGGTCACGAGCACCGACGTGCTGATGTAGCCCATGCCCAGGAAGAACACGCCGACGAGGATTACGGGCGAGGGGGCGAGGAGCGCGGCGAGGTTGCCGCGCATGTTGACCGCCAGCTCGTCGGCCAGCCGGAAGAGCGGCACCAGCTGCTCGAGGCTGGCGTCCATGAACACGATCTGCGCGCTGTCGGCGGCAATCGTCGACGCCCCGGCCAGCGAGACCGACACGTGGGCGCGCTTCAGCGCGATGGCGTCGTTGATGCCGTCGCCGACGAAGCACACCGACCGGCCCTCGGCCTGCCACTGCGCGACGAGGTCCGCCTTCTGGTGCGGCAGTGTCGCCGCGAAGTAGCGATCGATGCCGAGTTCCTCGGCCAGCCGGCGCGTCGGCGCCTCGCGGTCGCCCGAGACGATGCAGACGGCCAGCCCGCGCGCGTGCAGCGCCGCGATGAGCGCCTTGATGCCCGGGCGCAGCCTCGGCCTGAGCTCGACCGCACCGATCACGTCGTCGCCGGCCGCGACGTAGACGAACGAGTGGCCGGCCAGGGTGCCTTCCTCCTCCACGCTGTGGAGGGCCGGCGACGGCTGCAGCCCATGGCGCGCCAGGTACCGGGCGCTCCCGGCGCGCACGCGCACGCCGTCCACGACGGCGCTGATCCCCATCCCCATCTCGTAGCTGGCCTCGTCGACCGCGGGCAGGTCGAGCCCGCGCGCGGCGGCCTCCTGCCGGATCGCCAGCGCCACCGGATGCGTCTGCCGCGCCTCGACGGCCGCCGCGCGCGCCAGCACGTCGTCCACGGTGTACATGTCCGCGGGGTGGACCCGGGCGACGTCGACGATCTTCTCGGTGAGCGTGCCCGTCTTGTCGAACACCACGGTGTCGACGTCCTGCAACGACTCGAGCGCGCGTCCGTCCTTCACCAGGATCCGCTGCTCGGCGGCGCGGCGCAGGAAGTTCAGGAGGCTCACCGGGCCCAGCACCCGCATCCCCTCGCCGGGGTAGAGGGCCTGCATGCAGAGGGCCGCCTCGGTGCCGAGCAGCGGCAGCGTCAGGGCGCTCAGCGCCAGCGTCGGCACCACCGTCCTGTCGGCGATGACCTTGCCCTTGAGCTCGAGCTGCGAGGTGTAGCTCGACGTGCGCAGGAGGATGTCCTCGATGCTCGCCACCAGCGTGGCTGCCCCCGCGCGGTCGACCCGCACGTCGATGCTGCCCGACAGCACGATGGTGGCCGCGAACACCGACTCACCGGGCCCGCGTTCGACAGGCTGGGCCTCGCCGGTGAGCGCCTGCTGGTCGATGGTCGCCGCGCCGCGCACGATCGTGCCGTCCACGGGGATGGGCTCGCCGGCGTGCGCCACGACCACGTCGCCCACCTGCAGGTCGTCGACGTCGATCTCCACCTCGACGCCGTCGCGCCGCAGCCAGACGCGGCGGGGCAGCTCGCCGAACACGTTGTTCAGGCCCGTCCGCGACGACGCCTGCACCCGGCGCAGGAGCTTCTCGGTGCACGCGAACATCACGGCGCTCAGCGCCGAGACCCAGAAGGCCCCGGCCGCGAGCAGGCCGGCCGCCGTCAGGGCGCGGATGCACGCGCCGCCGACCTTCCCGCGGCGCGTCAGCTCGTCGTACGCCGCCTGGAACACGGGATAGGTCTGGTAGAGGAGGAACGGCACGCTGAGCAGCGTCAGGACCGGTGCCACGAGGGCCCCGGCCGTCGTCGTGCCGAGCAGCAGCAGGGACTGGTTCAGGTAGCGGGTGATCGCCTCGTCTTCGACCGTCTCGGCCGTGACCGCGGCCGGGGCCACCGGCGCGAGGGCGGCAGCCGGCGGCAGCACCCGGGCCACCGGCCCGCGGCGGCGGCCGTGCCACACGAAGAACCCGCCGAGGGCGAGCAGGGCGACGATCACGGCGCGGCCACCGGGAGGACGTGGGTCATGTCAGGATCAACTCGCTGGTCTGGTAGAGCCGGTCCGATTCGATCCCCTTCGCGCGGCAGGCCTCGACCAGCTTCGAGGCTTCCACGATGGGCCGCGACTCGGGCGTGTAGCGCGTCGCCATGATGTGGTTGAGCCACTCTTCCTGCCCCATAGCATAGACGAACACCTTGCCGCACTCGAGGGCGTCCACCAGCCCGCGCGCGCACTCGTAGTCCGACCCGGCGAGGCGCCGCGACTGGTCGAACTTGCGCTCGAGCGGCCGGGGCAGGAGCGGGCCGTAGAGCCAGCTCATCGGGGCGCCGTCGCACTCCATGCCGAGGTAGAGCACGTCGACCGGCCCGATCTGGCGCCGCACGTGCCGGTACAGGTCCGTGTCCATGTTGCGCGAATCCGCGGCGAACACCAGCGTCCGGCCGCCCGTCTGCACCGCGTAGGCGAGCTTGCTCCTGATGCCCAGGTCGCCGTGCTCGCCGAAGAACGGCAGGCCGACGATGCGCCCGCCCGGGAACGTGATCTCGCCGAGTTCCGGCAGGTCGATCACGTTGTCGAAGCCAATCGCCTCGAGGGCGAGGCGCAGCGAGGGGTCGGCCAGCGAGCCCCCGTCGTTGCGCGGGACGACGATGTGCCGCGTCTTGTGCCGGAGGCGCAGGAGCGACTCGAGGACGATGTGGTCGGTGTGGGCGTGGGTGATGACGATGTAGTCGATCACCTCCGGCAGGTCCATGACCGTGTAGCGCTTGGACCCGGCGGGGTAGTCGTAGCTCATCACCGGGTCGACGAACACGCTGGTGCCGCCCGACTCGACCAGCACGCAGGCGTGGCCGAAATAGCGGCAGCGGACGCCGTCTCCCGCGTAGGTGTCGCGCGGCCGGGGCGGCGTGGCCGTCAGGAAGCGCGCCGCCGCCTCGTCGTCGAGGCCGCCCGGCAGCAGGTCGCGCACCTCGCCCAGTGTCAGCGGCTGCCGATCGAGCCGGAAGAAACGGTCGACCGATGGATCGGCAAACGGGATCTCGACGTACGTCTCGTCCGGCCCGCCGAGCCGCGGCGTGCTCATGACGAACGGCCGGAAGTCGTCCGCGACACGCGACACCATCAGGCCCTGCGTGGCGCTGTCGTGGTAGGGGCCGCCGTACATCAGTGGCTCGATCAACCGGTAGGACGGGTGGTTGCCCAGGTCGTACGTCAGCTCCACGCAGCCCCGGAGGGGCGGGGGGATCTGGGCGTAGAGCGGCTCGAGCGACGCGCCCGTGCCCTCGCGTTCGAGCAGGGCCTGCAGGCCGCGCAGGGCGTCGGCGAGCTCGAGGAGGGGCGCCCGGGTCTCGCGCGTGCGTGTCAGCAGCGCGTCGATGTCGCGCGACCGGTCCTCCGGATAGTCGATGAACGGGCCGCCGCGCAGCGCCGGGTTCTTCACCGCCGCCATGTGGACCTTCGGCGCCTTGACGTAGCCCTCCATGATCTTCAGGTGGCTCCCCGAGATGTTCAGCGCCGCCGTCGCCGGCGGGATGAGGTGGAACCACGCGTACCACTGGTCGATCAGGGGCTCGACCGCCACGTCGGGCCTGAGGTACATCGGCGGTGCTGTCACGGTTGTGCTCCCAGGTGCTGGTCCATGAGGTCCCTCGGGCTCGCGCCCTCGCGCCGGGCGATCCGGCCAGCGAGGCCGGCGAGCAGGCCGAGGCTGGCCTCGACGCTCGCCGGGCTCCAGGCCCGTGGGAAGTAGTCGGCGATCAGCCGGATGTCATCGCCCGGTATCACCGACAGGTTGAGCGGATAGTGCCACACGTCACGGATCGTGACACCGGACACGCGGAACGCCCGCGCCGGGTCCGAGATCGCGCCCGGGTCGAACGGGTAATTCTGGAACCGGAACGTGGTGTCGAAGCCCCCGGAGGGCAGCCCGCACGCGCGCTCGATGTCCGACAGCCGGACGGCCGAGCGGTCGATGCCGCCGGCCAGGCGCTGTTGCAGCGCCGCCAGCCACGCGCCCACCGGCGCGTCGTCGACGACCCGCACGCGAAACGGCAGCGTGTTGATCAGCATGCCGACGACCGCGTCGACGCCCGGCATGTCCGGCGGCCGGCCCGAGAGCGTCGTGCCGATGACGACGTCCGTGCTGCGGCGGGCGCAGGCGAGCGCCAGGGCCCACGCACCGAGCATCACGGTGTTGACGGTGAGGCGCTCGGCGGCCGCGTAGGCCCGAAGCGCGTCGGACAGCTCGCGGCCGAGTGCCACCGTGTGGGACGCGGGCGGCCCGCCGGCGGACGGGGACGCGGGCTGCGGGCCGACGCCCGCCAGCTCGTCGCGCCAGAAGGCAAGGTCCGCCTGCGCGTCGCGGCGCGCGGCCCAGCGGAAGTAGGCGGCCAGCGGCACGGCCGGCGCCGGCTGCGCGTCGCCCGCGTAGTGCGCGAGCGCCTCGTGCATCAGCCGCGACATGGACCACCCGTCGAGGACCAGGTGGTGGTGGCGCCACACGAACCGGTAGCGATCGTCGGCGGTCCGCAGCAGGGCGCCGCTGGCCAGGGGGCCAGCCGCCGGGTCGAAAGGCTCCGGGTCCGTCCCGGCCGCGGCGAGCTGCCGCGCGGCCTCGTCCGCCGGCAGCGACCGCAGGTCCGCGGTGGTCCACGGCAGGGTGGCGTCGCCCGCGATCCGCTGCACCCAGCGCCCGTCCCGCAGCGCGACGAACGTCGCGCGAAGGGTCTCGTGGCGCGCGAAGACCTGCCGCCAGCACTGCTCGAACCGCTCGGGGTCGACGTCGCCCACCAGGTCGAAGGCGAGCTCGTTCCGGTAGGCCACCGACCCTGGCTGGCTGACCGCGTGCCGCAGGATCTGCTCCTGCATCGAGGTCACCGGCAGGACCTCGTCCAGCCGCGGCTGTCCGGCGGCGGCGGCGTCGAGATCCACCTGGTCGAGGCGGGCCAGCGGGAAGTCCGACGGCGAGTAGCCGCCGGCGCTGGCGCTCCGGCAGTGCGCGAGGATGGCGGCGAGCGCGGCCTCGAAGCCGTCGGCCAGCCGCGCGATGGTCGCCTCGTCGTGCAGCTGCGCGCTGTAGATCCAGTCCATCTGGAGGTTCTCGTCCAGGTGGATGGCGTTGACGTCGATGACGTGCGGCCGCAGCCCGAGGGGGCTGAAGTCGCCGTCGACGCGCTCGGGGGCGCTCGCCAGCCACGGGGCCGGCTGTTGCAGCTGGTTCGCCTGCCCCAGGTAGTTGAAGCTGACCTGCGGCTCGACGGCGCCCGGCGCGATCGCGCCCGACAGGTAGCGCAGCGCGCCGTAGCCGAGCCCGCGGTCGGGCACGGCCCGGAGCGTCTCCTTGACCCGCAGCAGGTCGTCGCGCACGTCGCCGTCCGGATCGAGCGCGAGCCGGACGGGGAACATCGCGGTGCACCAGCCCACGGTCCTCGACAGGTCGATGTCGGGGAAAGGCGTTTCGCGGCCGTGCCCTTCGAGGTGCAGGAGCAGCGCCGGCTGCCGGGTCCAGCCGTGGAACGCCCGCGCGAGCGCCGCCAGCAGCACGTCGTTGATCTGGGTGCGATAGACGGCGGGCACCTCGCGCAGGATGCCGCGCGTGAGCCCGGAGTCGAGCGTCCGGGTGAAGCGCCGGGCGGATGCCGCGGTGTTCTGCCGCCCGGTCCCAGCGTCGTCCGCCACGTCCACCGGGAGCCCGGCCGCGTCCGGGCCGAGCACCGCCTGCCAGTAAGGGATCTCGTCGCGCAGGCTCGCGGAGTGCGCGTGCTCGACCAGCCGCTCCGCCCATGCCCGATACGAGGTCGTGCGCGCCGGCATGTCGTGGGCGAGGCCGGTCGTGGCCCGCCCGTACGCGGCCGAGAGGTCCTCGAGCAGGATGTGCCACGAGACGCTGTCGACGACGAGGTGATGGGCGGAAAGCAGCAGCCGCTGCGACGTCCCGTCGCCGAAGGTCAGGAGGCGTGCGCGGAAGACCCGGCCCTCGAACGGGTCGAAGAGCGTCGCCTGCCGGCTGGCCTCGGCCTCGATGACCTCGCGGCGCGCGCCTGGCGTGGCGGCCTCGAGGGGCACGATCTCGAGGACGGGGGCGTCGGTATCGGGGCCGTAGGCCTGCACCCAGCCCGCGTCCCCGGCGGTGAAGTGGAGCCGCAGCGCGTCGTGGCGGCGGCGGAGTTCGCGGAGCGAGTGGTCGAGCGCCCGCGTGTCGAGGTCGGCCGGCACCTCGAAGAGGAGCGTCTGGTTGTAGTGGTGGGGTGCCGGGGAGTCCTGGGCGAAGAACCACCGCTGGATCGGGGTGAGCGGGAAAGGCCCCGGCTCGGCGTCGGTGCCGGCCGCCGGCGTCGCCGTGGATCGCGTCGCGCCGGCGAGGGTGGCGATCGTCTGGGTCTCGGGCCGGAAGAACTCGGCAAGCGCGAGCGGCACGCCGGCCTGCACCGCGCGCGAGACGATCTGGATCGCCAGGATCGAGTCGCCGCCGATCTCGAAGAAGTTGTCGTGGATGCCGACGCGGGGCAGGCGGAGCACCGCGCTCCAGATCCCGGCCAGCGTCGCCTCGACCTCGGTGCGCGGCGCCTCGTAGCGCTCGTCCAGGCCCATCGACCCGGCGCCGGGCGCGGGCAGGAGGTGGCGCGCCACCTTGCCGTTCGGCGAGACCGGCAGCGCCGGCAGGCTCACGAACAGGGACGGGATCATGTAGTCGGGCAACCGGAGGCGCAGGAACGCGCGCAGGGTCGCGGCGTCGGGCGCCGTGTCCCCCCGCGGCACGGTGTACGCGACGAGATGCCGCCCCGTGGCGTCCTCGCGCATCGCGACCGCTCCCTGCCGGACCTCGGGATGCTCCGCGAGCGCCGCCTCGACTTCGCCGAGCTCGACGCGGAAGCCGCGAATCTTCACCTGGTCGTCGCGGCGGCCGAGGAACTCGATCGTGCCGTCGGGCCGGTACCGCGCCAGATCGCCGGTGCGGTACAGCCGCTCGAAGCCCGGCGCCGGATACGCGGCGCCGGCGTGCGGGTTGGTGACGAACCGCTCGCGTGTCAGCGCGTCCCGCCCGAGGTACCCGCCGGCGAGCGCCCAGCCACTCACGCACAGCTCGCCCGCCATCCCTTCGGGCACCGGCTCCAGGTGCTCGTCGAGGATGTGCACCCGGACGTTCGCCAGCGGGCGTCCGATGTGGGGTGGCTCGTCGCCGCCCTCACAGCGCCCGATCGTGGCGCACACGGAGGTCTCGGTCGGGCCGTACGCGTTGAACATGCGCCGGCCCTGGCCCCACGTCCTGACGAGCGCGGGCGGGCAGCTCTCGGCAGCGACGACAAGGACGTCGAGGGCCGGGAACGCGCGGGGCTCCAGGGCCGCGAGGCTGGACGGCGGCAGCGTCAGGGCCGTGATACCGCGACCGGCGAGCAGCGCCTCGAGCGGCGGCCCCGGGCGTGTCTCCTCGCGCGGCGCCAGGACGAGCGTGGCGCCGCTGCCGAGGGCCATCGCGATCTCCCACAGCGAGGCGTCGAAGCCGATCGGCGCAAACTGCAGCACCCGGTCGCCGGCGCCCAGGCCGAACAGCTCGCGCTGGTTCGCCGCGAGCGCCCCCAGGCCCCGGTGCAGGCCGAGGACGCCCTTGGGCGGCCCGGTCGAGCCCGACGTGTAGATCACGTAGGCCGGCTGGTCGGCGTCCGGTTCGTCGGCGGGAGCCGAGGACGGCTGGCCGCCACCGAGCGGCTGGTCGGGATCGTCCACCGGGATCGTGAGCAGGCCGAACTCCGGCAGCTCGTCGCGCAGGGCGGTCGACGTCACCAGCAGGGCGATGCCGCTGTCGTCCACCATGAACTCGATTCGCGCGCGGGGATTTGCGGGATCGAGCGGCAGGAACGCGCCGCCTGTCTTGAGGACGGCCAGCACGGCCATGACGTAGGCGGGCGACGACTCGAGGCAGATCCCGACGATGACGCCCGGACCACACCCGTAGTCCATGAGCCCGTGCGCCTGCCGGTTCGCCTCCGCGTCCAGCTCGCCGTAGCTCCACGTCCGGTCGCCCCACTCCAGCGCCGGCTGGTCCGGGGTCCGCGCGGCCTGCGCCTCGAACTGCCGCGCGAAGAGCAGCGGCTCGACGGGCAGCGTGCCGGTGGCGCTCCAGTCCGCCAGAATCCGCTGCCGCTCGGCGGCGTCCAGCAGCGACACCGCCCCGACAGGCCCGCCGGGCGCGTCCACCATGCCCTGGAGGGCCCTCGACAGCTGCCCGAGCAGGCGGTCCACGGCGAGGGGGGCGATCCGCTCCGCCAGGAAGCTCGCCACGATGGCCGCCCGCCCCGTCGGGACGATCGCCAGGGTGAGCGGGTAGTGGGTGGCTTCCTCGGCCTCGAATCCCGTGATCGACAGGCCGCCGGTGGTGTCCAGTCCCTCGAGCGGGTAGTTCTGCACGAGGAGCAAGGTCTCGAAGAGCTCGCGGCCGGGCTCGATGGGCGCCAGCCTGAGCAGCGAGGCGAGGGGGTGATCGCTGAAGCGCTCGCGCGCGAGCTGCTCGGCGTGGAGGCGCCGGAGCCACTGCTCGACCGGCTCGTCCTCGCGGACCTCGACCACCACCGGCACGGTGTTGATCAGCGCGCCCACCATGCGCTCGACGCCCTCGAGATCGGCCGGCCGGCCGGACACCGTCTGCCCGAAGACGACCACGCGCTCGCGCTGGTCACGGCTGCAGACGAGCGCCCACGCCGCCTGGAAGAGTGTGCCGACCGTGACCTGCGCCCGGCGGGCCAGGGCGCGGAGGCCGTCCGACAGGGGCGCGTCGAGCCG
>JBFWOG010000036.1:0-32889 GCA_050250645.1 Vicinamibacterales bacterium | reverse complement strand
ACGCGCCCGCTACAAAGGCGTCCGCAAGAACACGCTCGATCTACGCCGCACCGCCACCGTCGTCAACCTGCAGCGGCTCGCCCGCATGGCCACCGCCGCGTGACTTTACCTGTTCAGCTCTCTAGGCTCGAGGCCATGCTCGAGTCGTCCATCCGGATGGCGCGCGTGCTGCTGGCCCTCGTGGCCGCGGCCGCCTGCGCCCCGCCGCCCGCGGCGCCCGTCGCCCCCACCGCCCCCATCGTCATCCTGGTCGGCATCGACGGCTGGCGCGCCGACTACCTGGCGCGCGACGCCGCGCCGGCCGTGCAGGCGCTCGCCAGCGCCGGGGTGCGCGCCGAGGGGCTCATCCCCGCGTTCCCCTCCAAGACCTTCCCCAACCACTACACGCTCGTGACCGGCCTCACGCCGGCGCACCACGGCATTGTCGGCAACACCATGGTGGACCCGGCGCTGCCCGGACGCTTCAGCCTGTCGGCGCGCGACGTGATTGCCGACCCGCGCTGGTGGGGGGGCGAGCCCGTCTGGCTCACGGCCGAGCGCCAGGGCCTCAGTGCCGCGCCGTACTTCTGGCCGGGGTCGGAGGCGCCGATCGGCGGCCGACACGCCCGTTACTGGGTCCCCTTCGACAACGACGTGCCGGACGCGGACCGCGTCGCGCAGGTGCTCGCCTGGCTCCGGCTGCCGGAAGCCGACCGGCCGCGGTTCATCACGCTGTATTTCAGCGACGTGGACACCGCCGGACACTGGTACGGGCCGGACGCGCCGGAGACCGCGCGGGCCGTGGCGGCCGTGGACGAGGCGGTGGCCGGGCTCGTGCGCGGCGTCGAGGCGCTCGGCCTGGCGGACCGGGTGCAGTACGTCCTGGTCAGCGACCACGGCATGGCGGCGGTGCCCGCCGACCACCACATCGTGCTGGACGACTTCCTCGACCTCGCCACGGTCGACGTGATCGAGTGGACGCCGCTCCTGATGGTCGCGCCGCGGGACGGCGGCGACCCGGAGGCCATCTACCGCGCGCTGGCCGGGCGACACCCGGCCCTGCACGTGTACCGGCGCAGCGAGATTCCCGCCGCCTGGGGCCTGCGCGACCACCCCAGGGTGCCGCCCGTCGTCGCCATGGCGGACGAGGGCTGGAACCTGGTGTCGCGGCGCGAGACCGGGCAGTGGACGGCCGGCACGCGCAGGCGCCCCGCCGGCAACCACGGCTACGACCCCGACACGTCGCCGACCATGGCGGGCCTGTTCGTCGCCTCCGGCTCGCGGCTCCGCCGCGGCGTGGTGGTGCCGGCGTTCCGGAACATCCACGTCTACGACCTGCTGTGCGCCCTGCTGGACCTCACCCCCGCGCCCAACGACGGCGACCCCGGGGTCACGGCGGGAATGCTCAAGTAGGCCGCGGCCTGTGGCCGCGTTGGGCTGCGGTGGGACTCAGGCCCTGCGGGCTTCGCGAGGACTCGGCCTTGCGGCCTTCGCTGGGACTCAGGCCTGCGGCCTTCGCTGGGACTCGGCCTGCGGCCTCGCTGGGATCCCGGCGTCCGGCTAGCGGCGAAGCCGGCAGTCCCAGCGAGTCGCCACGCGACGAGTCCTAGCGAGTCGCCACGCGACGAGTCCCGGCGAGGCGCCACGCGCCGAGTCCCAGCGAGGCGCCAGCCGCCGAGTCCTAGAGCATCGCCCTCAGCGCCTCCAGCTCCGGCGCGATCCGGGTGACGATCCTGGGCCGCGCGAGCGCCGCGGCGAGGGCGGGGGGCAGCGGGACGGTCTCGCCGATCGCGGGCTCGACGGCCTCGCGGAACTTCGCGGGGTGGGCCGTCGCGACGAACAGGCCGGGCTCGCCCGGACGGCGCCCGGCGGCCGACAGGCCGAGCCAGGCAATCGCGCTGTGGGGATCCGCGAGATAGCGCCGGCGGCGCCAGAGGTCGGCGATCGCCTCGCGCACCTCGGCGTCGGTGTGCACGCTGCCCTTCACCCGCCCGCGGAGCGCCGCCACGTCGTCGCCGAACATCCAGCGCAGGCGCTCGAGGTTGCTCGGGTCGCCGACGTCCATGGCGTTGGCGAGGGTCGTCACCGACGGGCGCGGCTCGACCCGCCCGCTGGCCAGGTAGCGCGGCACCGTGTCGTTGATCGTGGTCGCGGCGACCCAGCGCGACACGGGGACGCCCAGCCGCTCGGCCAGCAGGCCGGCGGTCAGGTTGCCGAAGTTGCCGCTCGGCACCGAGATGACGGGCCGGGCGCCCGGCGGCAGCTGCAGCAGGCCGTGCGCGTAGTAGAACGCCTGTGGCAGCAGCCGGCCGATGCTGATCGAGTTGGCTGACGTCAGCCGCACGCGGGCGCGGAGCGCCGGGTCGGCGAAGGCCGCCTTGGCCAGCCGCTGGCAGTCGTCGAAGGTGCCGGCCACCGCCACAGCCGTGACGTTGCCGCCGAGGGTGGCGAACTGCGCCTCCTGCACCGGCGTGACCTGCCCGTCCGGGTAGAGGACCACGACCCGCGTCCCCGGCACGCCGAAGAAGGCCTGGGCCACCGCCGACCCGGTGTCTCCCGAGGTCGCCACGAGGACGGTCAGCGGGTCCCCGTCGCCGCGGGTCGCGGCCACGAGCCGGGCCATCACGCGGGCCCCGACGTCCTTGAAGGCGAAGGTCGGCCCGTGGAAGGTCTCGAGGGCCCACGTCCCCTCGTCCACCTCGACGAGCGGCACGTCGAAGTCGAGGGCGTCACGGACCAGCGCGTCGACCGTCCCCGGGTCGAGCGCGCCGGCCAGGAGGTGGCGGGCGAGGGCCGACGACACGTCGGCGAACGACGCCCCGCGCAGGGCCTCCAGCGCGCCGGCCGGCAGCGGCGTCAGGGCCTCGGGCACGTAGAGCCCGCCGTCGGGGGCCAGGCCCGCGGCGAGGGCCTCGGCGAGCGGCACGGGCGGCGCCGCGCCCCGGGTGCTGACGAAGCGGCCCGCCATCACAGGTTCACGATCCGGGCGCCGTGCCGCCCCACGGGACACACCCACAGGTCCGCCTCCGCGCCGGCGGCCGCCCCGTACGCCGCCTGCATGGCGGCGCCGATCGCCGAGGCGGCCTCGAGCGTGCGGGCCAGCGCGAAGATGGAGGGTCCCGACCCCGAGAGGCTGCATCCGAGCGCGCCGGCCGCGACGGCCGCGCGCTGCACGTCGCGGAATCCCGGGACGAGGCCGGCCCGCTTCGGCTCGGCCACGCGGTCCTCGAGCGAGCGGCCCACCAGGTCGAGGTCCCCCTGGAACAAGCCAGCGACCAGCGCGCCGAGGTTGCCCCACTGGCCCACGGCGTCGGCGAGGGCCACCGTGTCGCCGAGCAGCGCGCGGGCCTCGGCCGTCCGCACCTCGATGTGCGGGTGCAGCACGGCGCACGCGAGCCCGCCGGGCACGGGCAGCCGGACGATGTCCGGCGGGTCGGCGGCGCGCGCGAGCACGAAGCCGCCGTGGAGGGCGGGCGCCACGTTGTCCGGGTGGGCGGCGCCGCAGCCGGCGCGCTCCCCCGCCATGGCGCACCGGAGCAGCACGTCGAGGCCGGCCGGACGGCCCAGCAGCTCGTTGGCGGCGACGACGGCGGCCACGGCGCTGGCGCCGCTGCTGCCGACGCCGCTCGCGAGCGGCAGGCCCTTGTGGACGGTCAGCGCCACGCCCCGGGTCGTCTCGAGGGCGGCGAGCAGGGCGCCGACGGCCGCGCCCGCCGTGTTCCGCGCGGGGTCGGTCGTCAGGCGGCCGCCGTCGCCGTGGACGGCGTCGATGGTCACGCCCGGCCCGTCCGCGGCCCGGGCGATGACGATGTCGCCGGGCTCGTCGAGGGCGAAGCCGAGGACGTCGAAGCCGCAGGCGACGTTCGAGACGGTCGCCGGCGCGAAGGCGGCGATCATGGCTGGGCCGGTGGATCCGCCTGGTCCGGGTGCCCGGGCAGCACGGGCGTCGGGCGGCTGTCGGGGCCGACGGCGACGAGGATGACCTCGGCCTCGGTGACCATGACGCGCTCGCCGTGGCCGCCGCTCCAGCGCTCGACCTCGACGAGCACCTTGACGGTGACCGACGTCCGGCCCACGCGCGTGGTCTCGGTGAAGAAGTTGACGACGTCGCCGACGAAGACCGGCGCGTGGAACTCGATGTCGCGCATCGCCTTCGTGACGTAGCGGTGGGGCGCGACCTTGCGGGCGTGCACGGCCGACGCGAGGTCGATGTGCGAGAGGATCACGCCCCCGAAGATCGTGCCCAGGGCGTTGGTGTCCTTGGGCAGGAGGAGGACCTTGATGGCTGGGACGCGTTCGGACATGCGCACCAGCTTATCGCGTCACGAAGAATTTTCGTCCCCGGGGCCAGAACGTCCTTCCCACCCCGGATTTTTCGTCTATTCTGTAAAACTGACATGAGCACTGTGGCTGGCGGCAAAGGCCGCGCCGGAAGCGCGGTGGCCTCCCCCTGGACGGTCACCGAGTCGAGCGAGCTCTATGACGTCCCGCGCTGGGGCCAGGGCTACTTCTCGGTGAGCGACCAGGGACACCTGGTCGTGCACCCGACCAAGGACCCGTCCCGGGGCGTGGACCTCAAGCGCCTCGTGGACCGGCTCGAGCTGCGGGGCCTGAGCGTCCCGATCCTCCTGCGGTTCCCCGACGTCCTGAACCACCGCCTCGGCGAGATCCACGACGCCTTCCAGGCCGCGATCACCCAGCACCAGTACCAGGGCCAGTACCGCTGCGTCTACCCCATCAAGGTCAACCAGCAGCGGCAGGTCGTCGAGGAGGTCCTGAGCTTCGGGCGCAAGTACGGCTTCGGGCTCGAGGCCGGCAGCAAGCCGGAGCTGCTCGCGGTCACGGCGCTCGCCGGCAACGACACGCCGATCATCTGCAACGGGTTCAAGGACGCCGAGTTCATCGAGATGGCCATGCTCGCCCAGAAGATGGGCCGCCAGGTCATCCCCGTCGTCGAGAAGTACACCGAGCTCGGCCTCGTGCTCCAGTACGCCGAGAAGATCGGCGTCCGGCCGAACATCGGCATGCGCGTGAAGCTCGCCGCCCGCGGCTCGGGCCGCTGGCAGTCGTCGGGGGGCTACCGCTCGAAGTTCGGCCTCACCGTCACCGAGATCCTCCGCGGGTTCGAGGAGCTCAAGGCGCGCGGCATGGAGGACTGCTTCAAGCTCCTCCACTTCCACCTCGGCAGCCAGATCACGCACATCCGCATCATCAAGAACGCCCTCAACGAGGCGGCGCGGATCTACTGCGAGCTGGCCCGCCAGGGCGCCGGGCTCCAGTTCATGGACGTCGGCGGCGGCCTCGGCGTCGACTACGACGGCTCGCAGACCAACTTCGAGTCGTCGATGAACTACACGCTCCAGGAGTACGCGAACGACGTCGTGTACCACATCCAGACGGTGTGCGACGAGACCGGCGTCGCGCACCCGACGATCGTCTCCGAGAGCGGCCGCGCCGTCTCCGCCTACCACAGCATGCTCATCTTCAACGTGCTGGGGACGACGAGCTTCGGCGAAGAGACGGTGCCGGCCACCGTCCGCGACGACTTCGAGCAGCCGCTGGTGGACCTCATCGAGACCCACCGCTCCGTCACCACGCGCAACGCCCTCGAGGCGTACCACGACGCGCAGCAGGCGCTCGACATGGCCCTCAACCTCTTCTCGGGCGGGTACCTCTCGCTCGAGCAGCGGACCCACGCCGAGAACCTCTACTGGGCGATCTGCGAGAAGATCTACCGCCTGTCGCAGCAGATGGACGAGGTGCCCGAGGACCTGCAGGGCCTCGAGGAGATGCTCTCCGACACCTACTTCTGCAACTTCTCGCTCTTCCAGTCGATCCCCGACAGCTGGGCCATCAAGCAGCTCTTCCCGGTGATGCCCATCCACCGCCTCGACGAGAAGCCGGTCAACCACGCCGTCATCGGCGACATCACCTGCGACTCGGACGGCAAGCTCGACCAGTTCATCGACCGGCGCGACGTCAAGAAGACCATCCCGCTCCACCGGATGACGGGCGACCCGTACTTCCTGGGCATCTTCCTCGTCGGGGCCTACCAGGAGATCCTCGGCGACCTCCACAACCTCTTCGGCGACACCCACGCCGTCCACGTCAGCCTCAACGGCAGCACGGGCGACGATGGCGACGGCGCCCGGGTCGACCACATCATCAAGGGCGACACGGTGCAGGAGGTCCTGCGCTACGTCGAGTTCGACCCCGAGGCCCTCATGGCGAAGCTCCGGAAGGACGTCGAGCAGGCCGTCCACGCCGGCCGCATGGCCGACCCCCAGGCCGGCCGCCTCCTCAAGTTCTACGAGGAAGCCCTGCAGGGCTATACGTACCTCGAGAGTGAATAGCGCTCGAGGCTGAGTAATCAAGAATCAAGAATTTAGGTCCTTCCGGAAATGGCGTGGGCAGCTCGGGCCGGCTGCGCGGGCCACTCGGCGGGGAAGCGGTCTGCTCGCCGGCCTTGCGCCGAGGACAGGGGTGACGTAGAACCGCTGGATGCAGGACACGAAGCTCTTCGAAACGATTCTCGGATTGCAGGCGCCGTGGCACATGGCACGCGTGGCGTTGGACACGTCGGGGGAACGAGTCGACCTCTGGGTCGAGCACGACGCGTCCGCCCGCTGGGTCTGTCCCGAGTGCGAGGCGTCGGCGCCCGGCCACGATCACGCCGAGGAGCGGGTGTGGCGGCACCTCGACACCTGTCAGTACCAGACGTTTCTGCATGCGCGGGTGCCGCGCGTGGACTGCCCGACGCACGGCGTGCGGCAGGTGCGCGTCCCGTGGGCCGAGCCGCGCAGTCGCTTCACCCTGCTGCTTGAGCGGTTGGTGATCGACCTGATCCTCCAGTGCAGCACGGTGACCGGTGCCTGTCGCATTGCGCGCATCAGTTGGGATGAAGCCTGGGGCGTGATGCGGCGGGCGGTGGCCCGTGGCCAGGCGCGGAAGGTCGCGACTGCGATGCGGTATATCGGCGTCGACGAGAAGGCCTTCCGGAAGGGCCATCAGTACCACACGATCGTGTGCGACCTCGACGCCGCCACCGTGGACTTCGTCACGCCCGACCGGCGCGCCGAGAGCCTGGCGCTCTACTACAACACGCTGACTGAGGCGCAGCGCACGGCGCTGCAGGCGGTCGCGATGGACATGTGGCCCGCGTACATCCGAGCCACCGCCGAGGGGCTGCCGCAGGGCGACCAGAAGATCGTCTTCGACCGCTTCCACCTCATGCGTGAGATGACGCGGGCGGTCGATACGGTGCGGAAGCAGGAGCATCGCGCCTTCCTCAAGGCGGGCGAGGCCTCGCCGCTCACTCGCACCAAATATCTGTGGTTGCGCAGCGCGGAGCATCAGACGCCCGAGCAGGCCGAGGCCCTCGCGTTGCTGCACACGCACGGCCTGCAGGTCAGTCGCGCCTGGGCTATCAAGGAGTCGCTCCGCGCGCTGTGGACCTACCGCCAACGGGCCGCGGTCGCCCGCTTCTTCGCGCGCTGGTACGCGTGGGCCATTCGCTCACGCCTCGAGCCGGTCAAGCGGGTGGCGCGGATGATCAAGCGGCACCTCGACGGCGTGTTGCGCTACGTGCAGCACCCGATTACCAACGGCGTGGCCGAAGGGCTGAACAGCAAGATCATGAGCGTCACGCGCAAGGCCGGCGGCTTCCGTAACCCTGATCACTTCACCATTGCGATCTACTTCCACTGCGGGGGACTGGACCTCTACCCACGCTGATCCCGGAAGAGGCAGAATTTAGAATCAAGAAACGGCAAAAGGGGCGGGCGTCACACTGACGCGCCGCCCCTTTTCGCTTTCTGCCTTCGTTTTTCGTCCGTCTTGTCTGGTTTCCAAATTCTTGATTCTTGATTCTTGATTACTCATCGCGCCCGGCAGGGCGCGCGAAGCGCGCCCTACCGGGCGCGCCTCCGATGCTCGAGCGCCTTCCTGACGGCCTTGTCGAAGCGGTCCTGCAGGGGCTTGCGGACGTCGGGCGGGACGGGGCCGAGGCGCAGCCAGGCGGACTGGGTGCTCCGCAGTTCCTGCTCGGCCGCGCGCTGCTTGGCTTCCGCGGCCTGCCGCGCGGCGCCGGCGCCCATGGTGTTGGCGGCGAGCGCCTCGCGCCACTGGCGCGCGAGGAGTTCCGCCGGCGAGAGGGTCTCGGCCTTCTCCTTCGCCTCGGTCGGCACGAGCGCCTCGACCTTGGCGACGAGCTTCTCCATCTTCTTGCGCGTCGCCTCGGGGTCGAGGTCGGTGCCCGCGAAGGCATCCGGCCACCGCGTGACCAGCGCGAACATCGCCTGGTTCACCCGCTCGGCGAGCGGGGCCAGCGTGTGGCGCGGCAGGTCGGGCCCCTGCAGCCAGCGCGCGCGCGCCGCCTGCAGCTTGGGGTAGAGGTCGTCAGGCGCGGGGACGTCGGTGGCGTCGGGCGCCGGCACGAGCGCCTCGATCTCCTGGACCGCCGTCTCCCGGTCGGCGACCTTGCCCGAGAGGGCGACGAGGTCGCGGTTCTTGAACCGCTCGAAGAACGTGTCGCACGCCGCGCGGAACTTCTGCCAGATCACGTCCGACTTGTTCTTGCGGACGGGACCGATCTTCTTCCACTCGGCCTGCAGCGCCTTGATCCGCGCCGCCGCCTTGTCCCACTCGGTGGACTCGGCGAGCTGCTCGGCCTCGGCGATGAGTGCCTCCTTCTTCTGGAGGTTGTCGGCCCACTCGTGCTTCCGGTTCTTGAGGTCGTCCTGCCGCCGGGTGAAG
This sequence comes from Vicinamibacterales bacterium, assembly GCA_050250645.1. Classification (GTDB taxonomy): domain Bacteria; phylum Acidobacteriota; class Vicinamibacteria; order Vicinamibacterales; family UBA2999; genus JBFWVR01. Next base: position 24,156 of record JBFWOG010000036.1, on the reverse strand, counting down.
AAGCGGTCGCAGGCGGCGCGGAAGCGCTCCCAGACCGACTTCTCGTGCCCGCGGGTGACCGGCCCGATGGCCTTCCACTCGGCCTGCAGCACCTTGAGCGCCTCGGCGGTCTTGACCCAGTCGGACGACTCGGCGAGCGCCTCGGCCTGGGCCGCGAGCGCCTCCTTCTTCCTGAGGTTCTCCTGCCGCTCGACGGCCTGCTGGGCGAAGAAGTCCTTGCACTTGTCGTAGACCTGCTCCTGGGCGGTCTTGAACCGCGTCCAGAGCGTCTCGGCCTGCGAGCGGGGCGCGGCCGCCGCCTGCTTCCAGCGGTCCTGGAGCGAGCGCATCTCGGCGGCCGCCTTCTCGGGCTCGGCCTCCGCGGTGGCGACGAGCGCCTCCATCTTCGCGCAGAGCTCCTCCTGCACCTGGACGTTGGCCCAGCGCTTCCACTCCTCCGCCTCGCGCATCTCCTGGATGCGCGGCGTCACCGTGGCGCGCACGGCCTGCAGCCGCACCGACAGGTCCTCGCGGTCCTGCTTCGTCGGCAGCGGCCCCATCGTCCCCACCGCGAGCTTGACGTCCTTCAGCAGCTTCTCGGCGTCGCGCAGCGAGAGCGCCTCGGCCGCCGCCCGCGTCTCGAGCCCCTGGACGAGCGCCTGCAGCCGCTGCAGGTTCGCCTGCTGCTCGGACGCCTTCGCCTCGCGCAGCGCGGACTCCCGCGTCTCGAGCTCGGCGGACGCCGCCTCGTAGCGCGCGACGAGCTCGGCGTCGACCGTCAGCTCCCGGGTGATCGCCTGCCACTGCTTGCGGAGGGCGTACCACTGGTTGCGGACCGACGGGTAGTCCTCGGCCCCCACGAGCGCCTCGACCTCGGGGACGATGAGCGGCAGCCGCTCGGCCAGCTCCCGGGCGTGCACCAGCCGCTGGTGCCGCTTCTCCGCGGCCCGGCACGCCTCGTCGAAGCGGTGCTGGAGGGCGCCGGCCCACGTGTCGGGCATCGGCGGCATCCCCTCCCACGTCGCGCGCGCCTCGGCGAGCCGGTCCATGAGGCCGTCGCCGGCGAGCGCCTCGACGTCGGCGCAGACCGCCGCGCGGTCGGCCTGCTCGCGCGCCAGGGCCTCGGCCGCGCGCGCCGCCTCGGCGCGGGCGGCCTCGTCGGCGGCCAGCCGGTCGCGCGCCGTGTCCGAGAGCGCCTCGAAGGCGGCCTCGAGCTCGGGACGGATGACCGCGTCGGCGAGCAGCTCCACCCAGGCCACGCGGGTCGCCGCGTAGCCCTCGCGCAGCTGGTCGATGTCGGGCGCCGCCGCGAGCTGCTCCATCTGGGCCGACAGCTCCTTCGCGCGCTGCTCGTCCGCCTCCGCATAGGTGACGGCGGGCGCCTCCGCCGGGGCCGCCTGGGCCTCGGCCGCACGCAGGATGGCGCGCGCCTTCTTCTGCGCCGCCTTGGTCCGCGCCTTCTGCGAGATGGCCTGCAGCGTCTCGGGGGACGGCGCGGGCAGCCGCTCGACCGCGGCCATGGCCGTGTCGGCGAACTCGCCGTTGAGCGCCACGGCCTCGAGCTCGTCGGCCGCCGTCAGCTGCTCGAGCGCCACGAGCCGCACGCCCGCGTGGGCCGCGTGGCGCGCGATGCCGCCGAGCGCCCGCGGGTCGGAGACGTGCCCCACCGCGGCCCGCGCCACGGCCTCCACCGCCCCGGTGCGGGCCACGCCGGCCAGTTCCCGCTGCCGGTCGAGCCCGGCCAGCGCGGCGACCGCCGCCTGCGCGGTGGCCTCGTCCGCGCCCCCGGCCATGGCCGCGAGCCCCGAGGCCGCCTGTTCACGGACGTCCGCGTCCGGCTCGTTGCGGATGATGTCGGCCAGCGTGCCGGGCGCGGTCACGCGCGCCACGGCCGCCGCGCGCACCCGCGCGTCGGGGTCGTCCTTGGCCAGCGAGACGAGCGCCTCCTGGTCGGCCGGGTCCAGTTCCTGCACGCCCCCGAGACGGATGGCCGGGTCGGCGTGCTTCCAGTTGGGTTGTGAGCGGAGTTTGTCGAGGAGTCCCATGGCGTAGCTGCCGGCGGCTCCCACGGAGCCGGCCAGAGCCCCTTCGTTGAAACTGCGATACCGGGTGCGCGACGTGCGCGGGCACACCCGGGCCAGACGCCCGCTGCGTCAGTTCAGGTCCGAAATCCTCGTGTCGCGAAATGAAGAGTCGGCGGCCGGCACGGCACCCGGGCGGGCTGCGACCGCAAACATGCGCCACGTCACACGAATGAGACGCGTGGTCAAGGGAGACGATTATGCCCCCGGCGCCCCCCGAGATGCAAACCCCGCCGGGGCCGGCGCCTGCCCCCGGCCTCCCTGGTCCGGCCGGGGACGGGGTTGCAATCACATATCCATTCATCTACATTTACGTATATGAAAGGTGCGTCGGCCCTCTACCGGCTGCTCGGCGACGAGGCGCGGCTCCGCCTGCTGCGCGTCGTGTCCCGCGACCGGTTCAACGTGACCGAGCTCACCGGCATCCTCGGCCTCGCCCAGTCCGGCGTGTCCCGGCACCTGGGCCTGCTCAAGGAGGCGGGCCTGGTCATCGAGGAGCGCGACGGCGCCTTCACCTTCTACCGCCTGGCGCCGGCGGTGCGCGCCGACGGGCACGGGCCGCTCTGGCCGCTGCTCGAGTCGCAGTTCCAGTCGGCCGAGGCCGCCGACCAGCTCCGGGCCGACGAGGCGCGCCTGCAGGAGGTGCTCCGGCTGCGCCGCGAGAACTTCGACCGGCACGCGTCGCCCGACGCCCGGGACGACCGGCAGCTCGTCCCGGGGCGCAGCTGGGCGGCCTGGTCGCGGGCGCTCGGCCTGCTGATGCCGCCGCTCGACGTGGCCGACGTCGGCTGCGGCGACGGGTATCTCACGGTGGAGGTCGCGCGCTGGGCCCGGCAGGTGACGGCCATCGACCGCTCGCCGGACGCCCTGGCCCGGGCGCGGGCCCTCGCGGCCCGCCGCAAGGCCGCGAACATCACCTGGAAGCGCGGCGAGCTCGAGAAGCTGCCGCTGGCGGACGGATCGATGGACCTGGTCCTGCTCTCGCAGGCGCTGCACCACGCGGCCGACCCGTCGCGCGCGCTGGCCGAGGCGGTCCGCGTCCTCCGGCCCGGCGGCCGGGTGCTGGTGCTCGACCTCCGCGCGCACGACCAGGCGTGGGTGCGCGAGCAGCTCGGCGACCGCTGGCTGGGCTTCTCGGACGACCAGCTGGCGGCGCTGCTGGCGGACGCGGGCCTCGACACCCCCCGCACGGCCACCGGCGCCCGCGCCGCCGGCGACCCCTTCAGCGTCATCGTCGCCGCCGGCACCAGGCCCGCCGCCGAGCCCCCCGCGCGCCGCCCCCGGACCCGCGCCCCCGCAGCCACGACACCAGTCGCCCGGTCGATGACCAGATAGATCACCAGATCTACAGATCACCAAATCAAGATCACAAGATCACCACCTCACAAGATCACAAGATCACGACCTCACAAGATCACAAGATGCCCAAATCCCTGAACACCCTGACCACCGCCCTCGCCACCCGCATCCTCGTGCTCGACGGCGCGATGGGCACGATGCTGCAGCGGATGAAGCTCACGGAGGCCGACTTCCGCGGCGACCGGTTCACCGGCGCGAGCAACGACCTCAAGGGCAACAACGACGTGCTCGTGCTGACCCGGCCCGACGCCGTCGCCGCGGTCCACGCGGAGTACCTCGAGGCCGGCGCCGACATCATCGAGACCAACACGTTCAGCTCGAACGCGATCTCGCAGGCCGACTACGGCCTCGAGGCGCTGGCCTACGAGCTGAACGTGGAGGGCGCGCGGGTCGCGCGGCGGGTCGCCGACGAGTGGACGGCGAAGACGCCCGACCGCCCGCGGTTCGTGGCCGGCTCGATGGGGCCGACCACCAAGACGCTGTCGATCTCGCCCGACGTCAACGACCCGGCGTTCCGGGCGCTCACCTTCGACGAGCTGCGCCAGGCCTACCTCGACCAGGCCCGGGGCCTCATCGACGGCGGGTCCGACCTGCTGCTGGTCGAGACGATCATCGACACGCTCAACGCCAAGGCCGCGCTCGTCGCGATCGAGGAGGCGTTCGAGGCCACGGGCACGCGGCTGCCGGTGATGGTCTCGGTCACGCTGACCGACAGGAGCGGGCGGACGCTCTCGGGGCAGACGCTCGACGCGTTCTACGTGTCGATCGCCCACGCGCAGCCCTTCTCGGTCGGGCTCAACTGCGCGCTCGGCGCGCGCGAGATGCGGCCGTACCTCGCCGAGCTGGCGCGCATCGCGACCAGCTACGTGAGCGTGTACCCGAACGCCGGGCTCCCCAACGCGTTCGGCGAGTACGACGAGCAGCCCGAGGAGACGAGCGAGCTCGTCCGCGACTTCGCCACGAGCGGCTTCATCAACATCGTCGGCGGCTGCTGCGGGACGACGCCGGCGCACATCCGCGCCATGGCGCAGGCGGTCGAGGGCGTCGCGCCGCGGCCCCGGCCCGCCCGCGCCGCGCTCGGGCCGCAGCCGACCCAGTACGCGGGCCTCGAGACGCTCACCATCCGCGACGACAGCAACTTCCAGATGATCGGCGAGCGGACCAACGTCACCGGCTCCCGCCGCTTCGCCCGCCTCGTGCAGGCCGGTGACTGGACGCGGACGACGGAGGTGGCGCTCGACCAGGTGCGGGGCGGCGCGAACATCCTCGACGTGAACATGGACGAGGGCATGCTCGACTCCGAGGCCTGCATGAAGGTCTTCCTCGAGTACATCGCCACCGAGCCCGAGATCGCCCGGCTCCCCGTGATGATCGACAGCTCCAAGTGGTCGGTCATCGAGGCCGGCCTCAAGTGCGTCCAGGGCAAGGCCATCGTCAACTCGATCAGCCTCAAGGAGGGCGAGGCCGACTTCCTCGCCAAGGCGCGCACCATCCGGCGCTTCGGGGCCGCGATGGTCGTCATGGCGTTCGACGAGACCGGCCAGGCCGACACCGTCGAGCGCAAGGTCGCCATCTGCCAGCGCGCCTACGCGCTGCTCACCGAGCAGGCCGGGGTCGACCCGTCCGACATCATCTTCGACCCCAACGTGCTGGCGATCGCCACCGGCCTCGAGGAGCACAACGACTACGCGAAGAACTTCATCGAGGCGACCCGGCTCATCAAGGCCTCGTGCCCCGGCGTGAAGGTCAGCGGCGGCATCAGCAACCTCTCCTTCTCGTTCCGCGGCAACGACGTCGTCCGCGAGGCCATCCACTCGGCGTTCCTCTTCCACGCGATCAAGGCCGGCCTCGACATGGGCATCGTCAACGCCGGCCAGCTGGTCGTCTACGAGGACATCCCGAAGGACCTGCTCGAGCACGTCGAGGACATCATCTTCAACCGCCGGCCCGACGCGACCGAGCGCCTCGTGGCCTTCGCCGAGCAGGTGAAGGGCTCGGGCACCAAGCGCGAGACCGACCTCAAGTGGCGCGACGCGCCCGTCGGTGCGCGCCTCACCCACGCGCTCGTCCACGGCGTCGTCGACTTCATCGAGCAGGACACCGAGGAGGCCCGGCAGGCCCTCGGGCGGCCGCTGCTCGTCATCGAGGGCCCGCTCATGGACGGCATGAAGGTCGTCGGCGAGCTGTTCGGCGCCGGCAAGATGTTCCTGCCCCAGGTGGTCAAGTCGGCCCGCGCCATGAAGAAGGCCGTCGCCTACCTCGAGCCGTACATGGCGGCCGAGAAGGCGGAGATGGCGAAGGCCGGCACGGCCGGCGCGAGCGGACCGGCCGGGCGCGTGCTCATGGCCACCGTCAAGGGCGACGTCCACGACATCGGCAAGAACATCGTCGGCGTCGTGCTCGGGTGCAACAGCTACGAGGTGATCGACCTCGGGGTCATGGTGCCCTGCGACCGGATCCTCAAGGAGGCCGTGGAGCAGCGGGTGGACATCGTCGGCCTGAGCGGCCTCATCACGCCGTCACTCGACGAGATGGTGTTCGTCGCGAGCGAGATGGCGCGCCGGGGCATGACGCTGCCGCTGCTCATCGGCGGGGCGACGACGAGCCGCCAGCACACCGCCGTCAAGGTGGCGCCGCAGTACGGCGAGCCGGTGGTCCACGTGCCCGACGCCTCGCGCGTCGTGGACGTGGTGGCGAGCCTCCTCAGCCCCGACCAGAAGCCGGCCTTCGCCGCGAAGAACCGCGAGGAACAGGACGGGCTGCGCGAGCAGTACGGCAAGCGGCAGGAGCGCCCCACGCTGGCGTGGGCGGCCGCGCGGCGCAACCGGCTGCAGATCGACCTCGCCGAGGCGCCGCCCGTGCCCGCCTTCCTCGGCGTCCGCCAGGTGGACGTCGACATGGCGGCGCTCGTCCCCTACATCGACTGGACGTTCTTCTTCTCGGCCTGGGAACTCAAGGGCCGCTACCCGGCGATCCTCGACCACCCGCAGCACGGCGCGGCGGCCCGCGAGCTCCACGGCCACGCCACCGCCCTGCTCGACCGGATCGTCGGCGGCAAGCTCCTCCGCGCCCGCGGCGTCTACGGCTTCTGGCCCGCGCAGGCCGACGGCGACGACATCGTGCTCTACCAGCCGGCCCAGCCGGGCGTGGAGCTGACGCGCTTCCCCATGCTGCGCCAGCAGGAGGTGATCGCGGACGACAAGCCGAACCGGTCGCTGGCCGACTTCGTCGCCCCGAAGGCGAGCGGCGTGATGGACCACGTGGGCGCGTTCGCGGTCACGGCGGGCCTCGGGCTCCAGGAGCTCGTCGCGGCGTTCGAGGGCGACCACGACGACTACTCCGCGATCATCGCGAAGGCGCTGGCCGACCGGCTCGCCGAGGCCTTCGCCGAGTACCTGCACGCGCAGGCGCGCCGCGACTGGGGCTACGAGGCCGAGGGCGCGCTGACGCCGGAGGACCTGACCGCCGAGAAGTTCCGCGGCATCCGCCCGGCGTTCGGCTACCCCGCGTGTCCCGACCACAGCGAGAAGGCGCGGCTCTTCGACCTGCTCGGCGCCCGGAAGATCGGGATGGACCTGACCGAGTCGTTCGCCATGACGCCGGCCGCCGCCGTGAGCGGCCTGTACTTCCAGCACCCGCAGGCGAAGTACTTCGCCATCCAGCGCATCGCCGCCGACCAGGTGGAGGACTACGCGAAGCGCAAGGGCATGGACGTCGCCGAGGTCGAGCGGTGGCTGCGCCCGGTGCTCAACTACGACCCGGCACCGGTCGCCGTCTAGGGATTGAAGATTGCAGATTGAAGATTGAAGATTGAGGCCACCGTGCGGCGTCTGGTCAGTCCCGGCGTCCCGTGTCCGGAGCCAGGCACCTGGCAGCTGGCATCTGGCACACTTGGCACCTGGCACCCAATCTTCAATCTGAGATCTGAAATCTGCAATTCTGATCAGTGGTGCCCCAGCACCCTGTGCGGCTCGTAGGGCTCCTCGAGGCGCGCCACCTCGTCGTCGGTGAGCGTCACGGAGAGGCCCTCGACGAGCTGGTCGAGCTGCCCGGGCTTGGTGGCGCCGATGATCGGGGCCGCCACGCCGGGCCGGCTCGCGACCCACGCGAGCGCGACCTGGATCGGCAGCACGCCCTTCTGCGCCGCGAGCGCGACCACACGGTCGGCGATCGTGTAGTCCGCGTCGGCGTAGTAGAGGTTGTGGCCGTAGTCGTCGTGCTGCTCGCGCAGCGTCGCGTCCTTCCGGCCGCGCCGCCGGTTGCCGGCCAGGAAGCCCCGCGCCAGGGGGCTCCACGGGATCAGCCCGATGCCCTCCTGCCGGCAGAACGGGATCATCTCCCGCTCCTCCTCCCGGTAGACCAGGTTGTAGTGGTTCTGCATCGAGACGAACTCGGTCCAGCCGTGCTGCCGCTGCAGATAGACCATCCGCGCGAACTGCCACGCGTACATGCTGGACGCGCCGATGTAGCGGGCCTTGCCGGCCTTCACGACGTCGTGGAGCGCCTCGAGCGTCTCCTCGACGGGCGTGTCGTAGTCGAAGCGGTGGATCTGGTAGAGGTCGACGTAGTCGGTCTGGAGGCGCCGGAGCGACCCGTCGATCGCGTCCATGATGTGCTTGCGCGACAGGCCGCGGCCGTTCGGGTCGTCGGTGATCGGGAAGAACACCTTCGTCGCGAGCACGACCTCGTGCCGGGTCGCGAAGTCCCTGAGCGCGCGCCCGGTCACTTCCTCGCTGACCCCCTTCGCGTACATGTCGGAGGTGTCGAAGAAGTTGATGCCGAGTTCCAGCGCCCGGCTGATGAAGGGGCGGCTCGTCGCCTCGTCGAGCACCCAGGGGCGCCAGTTCGGCGTGCCGTACGACATCATGCCGAGGCAGAGCCGCGACACCTTCAGGCCGGTCCTCCCGAGCTTCACGTAGTCCATCGTCACTCCTTCGTGCCGCGGCCGCCGGGGCCGTGGCCATGGTCGTGCCGGCCGCGCGGGCGGCCGGCTCAGGCCGGCCCGGCGGCGAGGCCGGGCGGCGCGGGCCCGGCCTCGCCCCGGAGGAACCGGCGGTCGGCGAAGAGGAAATAGGGGATCGCGAGCGCCGCGAGCGCCGCGGCCGTCCCGTAGGCCGGCTCGAAGCCGTAGTGCTCGATGATCCAGCCGATCGTAATCGACCCGGTGCCAATCCCGGTATCGAAGGCGCCGATCACGCCCCCGAAGGCCGCGCCCCGCCGCGCGTCGTCCACGTGCCGCATGACGTGGGCGATGAAGACCGGGTAGGCCGAGCCGAAGCCCACCCCGAAGAGCAGCGCCGACGCGATCATCAGCGGCCGGGTGCCGCCCAGGGCCAGCAGCCCGAAGCCCCCGACGACCAGCACCAGGCACGGCAGCAGCACCCGCCGGTAGCCCAGCCGGTCGGCCACGCGCCCGATGAACGGCCGCGTGAGGACGATCGTCAGCGAGAACAGGGTGAAGTAGAGCGCGCGCGGCGTCACGCCGTTCCGGTCCGCGTAGAGCGCCACGAAGCTCGTGATGCCGCCGTAGCCGAACGAGTAGAGGAAGAGCGTGAACGAGGCGAAGAGCACCCGCCACTCCACGAGCGACGAGGCGCGGAGCGACAACGGCGCGGCCGGGCGGCGGTGGTCGGGCGGCAGCGCCCACGCGATGGCGCACATCGTGACGTTGAGCGCCGCCGACTCGAGGCAGAGCACCCGCCAGCCGCCGTGCTCGAACACCCACAGCCCGATCGTGGGGGCGACCGCCACCGCGAACACCGTCGACAGCCCCCAGTAGCCGAGCCCCTCGGCGCGGCGGGCCACCGGGATGATGTCGGTCGTGTAGGCGGAGGACGAGGAGAGGAGGCCCGACCAGAACATGCCGTGCACGACCACGACCGCGAGCATGACGTGGTAGGTGGGCACGAACGCGTAGACCAGCGAGAAGACCGCGATCGCCGCGCTGGCGACGATCAGGATCCGCCGCTTGCCGATGCGGTCGGCCAGCGCCCCGGTCGCCGGCGCGGTGAACGCCGACGCATACGTGAGGCCCCCGAGGAAGAGGCCCGCCGCGGCCGCCGACCCGCCGAGCGCCAGGATGTGGAACGGCGCCGTCGGCAGGAGCTGGAACGCCGAGAGGAACACGGTGAAGCTGAACCCGCACATCAGGAAGAAGCGCGGGGTGAAGAGCCGGTCGGGCTGGGCCATGGACGAACGCCCAGTATAGTCCCGGGGCGATCCGGGCCGCTGGCGCGGCATCCGCGGACCGACGCGGATGGACGCGGACCAGTTGCCGGGCGACGGCGGTGGCGCGCCGCCGGGCGGCGCGCTCCGGTGAGGGCCGCGCGGCGACGGCAAAGACAGGCGATCGGCAGATTCGCGCCCTGTCTTTGCCGCCGCCGCGCGGCCCTCACGGCTGCACCCGTTGGGTGCAGACGCCGTCGCCATCCCGTGGGCTGCGAACGGGGAACGGGCGGGAGACGGGGCATGGGCCCCTGGATGCCTGGTATCCGCGTGCCTCCGCGTCCATCCGCGGATGACCTGCCGTGACCACCCGTCGTCAGCGGATCAGTCGGCGTCCGACACCCGCAGCACGATCTTGCCGATGTGCCGGCCGTGCTCCATCATCCGGTGGGCATCGGCGGCGCGCTCGAGCGGGAACACGGCGTGGATGACGGGCTTGACGGTGCCGTCCTCGAGGCGCGGCCAGACCTCGGCGTGCAGGGCACGCGCGATGGCGCCCTTCTCCTCGGGCGGGCGCGGACGGAGGGTCGAGCCGGTAATCGTCAGGCGCCGCTGCATGATCTGCTTGAGGTCGATCGCGGCCTGCGGGCCCTTGAGGAACGCGATCTGGACCAGCCGGCCCTCCACGGCCAGCAGGCCCAGGTTACGGGGCACGTAGTCCCCGCCGACCATGTCGAGGATGACGTCGACGCCCTCGCCGCCCAGGTGCGCCCGCACGGCGTCGTCCCACGCCCCGTGGTAGTCGAAGGCCGCCTCGGCGCCGAGCTCGACGGCCGCGGCGCACTTCTCGGCCGACCCGGCCGTCGCGAGCACCCGCGCGCCGAACGCGACGCCGAGCTGGATCGCGGTGGTGCCGATGCCGCTGGTGCCGCCGTGGACGAGCAGCCGCTCGCCCCGCTGCAGGCGGCCCCGCTCGAAGACGTTGGTCCAGACCGTGAAGTAGGTCTCGGGGATCGCCGCCGCCTCGACGAGGGAGAGGCCCTCCGGCGCCATCAGGCACTGCGGCGTCGGCGCCACGCAGTACTCGGCGTACCCCCCGCCGGCGACGAGCGCGCAGACGCGGTCGCCGACGCGCCAGCCGAAGACCTCGGCCCCGACCGCCGCGACCTCGCCCGACACCTCGAGGCCGGGAATTTCGGACGCGCCCGGAGGCGGCGGGTACTTGCCGAGGCGCTGCAGCACGTCGGGCCGGTTCACGCCGGCCGCGGCCACCTTGATGAGCAACTCGAGGGGGCCGGGCTCCGGCCGCGGCCGCTCGGCCACGACCAGGACGTCAGGAGGCCCGAACGACGAGATTTCCACTACACGCACGCCACGCCCCTCACGTTCCCGGTCCCGCTCCCCGAATCGTCAATCTGAGATCTGAGATCTGAGATCTACTTGAGTCCCGACGGCAGGCGCGGCGACGACAGCAGCGCGGCGAACTCACGCCAGCGCCGCCCCGCGTCGTTGCCGGCGCGCTTCTCGATGAACCGCCCCACCAGGTCCTTGCCGAGGTTGTAGTTGATCACGTAGCTGCGGTACTGGTCGAAGAACGCGACGCGCTGCCGGGCCCGCGGGCCGGGCATCATCGCGTAGCGCTCGAGCCACGCGGCCGCCTCGGCCGCCGTGATCTGTCCGTCGAGATAGCGGCGCGCCGCCTCGTTGCCGGCGTACGCCAGCCGGTCCACGAGGGCCTGCACCTGGTAGTACTCCGCCGCGCGGGCCGGGTCGAGGCCCGCCAGCGGGAACAGGACGTCGTGCTCGAAGGCGACCCGCTCGTCGCGCGAGAACGCCACCTCGATGCCGAAGTTGGCCGTGCCCTCGGCGATGAGCGACTGCGGCGAGAACAGCGGGTAGACCGTGAACTCGACCCAGCCGCGGTCCCGCACCAGGTGCTTCTCGAGCAGCACGTTGTAGACGTGGTGGCCGGGATAGCCCTCGTGGCACGCCAGGTCGATGGCCCTGTCGATGTAGATCGGCAGGTCGGTGTTCACCTGGATCAGGCTGTGGAAGTTGCCCTGGTACCAGTTGTAGCCGCTCCAGGACTTGCCCGTCACGTACTCGACCCGGAAGCTCTCATCGGGCGGCAGTTCCACCCGCGCCATCGTGCGGTCCTTGCACGCGCGGATCGCCGTCTGGAAGACCCGGTCGAGGCGGGCGGGAGGAATCACGAAGCCGGCCCTGAAGCGGTCGTAGCGCTCGGCGAGCGTGCCCTCGCCCGGCAGCCGGCGGTCGAGATCGGCCAGCGCCGCCTCGAACGCGGCCTCCGGCTGCGTCGGCGCCACCGCGTCGTAGAGCGCCTGCGACTCCTCGTCGAACCCCAGCCGCCGGCCCTGGAGCATCGCGACGCGCGCCTCGAGCGCCTGGACCTGGCGCGCGAGGTACTGGAGCCGCAGCGTCCACAACTCGCGTTCGGCCGCGACCGGCGGCGCCGCGGGCGCCGCCGCGATGTCGGCCTCGAGCGCCTTCGCCCGGTCCGCCAGGGCGGACAGGGGCGCCGCGGCGGCGGCCGCCTCCTCCCGCCAGGCCGGCGGTCCGTAGTAGGCGTCCACGTAGTCGGCGTCGTGCACGCCGACGGCGAGCACGAGCCGCACGTAGCGCTCGGCCACGCCCGCGAGCGGGTCCGCCGGCTGGGCCGCCGGCGCGAGGCCTCCGAGCAGCATCGCCGCCATCACCAGGCCGCCACTACGCATACCGGGCCCTGATGGTCGGGATCAGGTAGTCGCGAAACGCGCCGTGGAAGTCATAGGCCGGCGCGAAGCCCCAGTCGGCCCGGGCCGCCGAGTCGTCCACGTCCGCGGGCCACGTGTCGACGATGCCCTGCCGCTTGGCGTCGACCTGCCAGGTGACCTCGGCGGCCGGGAACGCGGCCATGACCTCGTCGCGAATCTCCTCGGCCGAGGGGTTGAAGGCGGCCAGGTTGTAGGCCGTGCGCCGCAGCCCCTCCGGCGGCGCCGACGCCAGCTGCAGGAGCGCCGCCACGCCGTCGGGCATGGCCATGAAGGGAATGCGCGTGTCGGGCCGCACGAAGCAGGCATAGGGCTGCCCCTGCGCCGCCGCGTGGATCATCTCCGGCGCGTAGTCCGAGGTGCCCCCCGAGGGCACCGTGAGCGCCGAGATCAGGCCGGGGAACCGCACCGCGCGGAAGTCCACGCGCCCCGACTGCGGCACCGCGGCGAGCTGCTTGTAGAACCGCGCGTAGTAGCGCCCGAGCTGCTCGCAGTAGAGCTTGTTGCACCCGTACATGGTGGACGGCCAGTTGTAGTCGTCCTCCGTGATCCGGCCGGCGCGCATCTTCGTCTCGACGTCCGGCAGCCCGAAGGCCGCGATGGACGACGGGTAGAGGAACAGGACCCGCCGCCCGTGGGAGACGGCCTGGCGCTGGGCGAACTCCAGGAGGTTCAGCGTCCCCTCGACGTTCACCTGATGCGCCATGATCGGCGTGAACTCCGACCGCGTCGACAGCAGGGCCGCCAGGTGGAAGACCGTGTCCACCTCGTACTCCGACAGGATGCGGTCCACCATGGCGCCGTCGGTGATCGACCCGGTGAACTCCCGCTCGACCCGCGCGGCCAGGTCGGGCTCGAGGGGGTTCAGGTCGAGCGTGATGATGGGCTGCTGGTCCGCGTCGGCGAGCTTCCTGATGAGCCCGTGCCCGATCTCCCCGCCGGCCCCCGTGATGAGGACCACTGGCTTTCGTGTCATGCCTCCTCCGTCGAACGTTTCGTGTGCCCGCTGGCGCCAGCCGCGCGCTCGAGCGCGTCGGCCGTGGCGGCCGGCAGGAGGACCGTGAAGGTCGAGCCGCCGCCCCGCTCGCTGACCACCGACACCGCCCCGCCCGTCTGCCGGACGATCCCGTAGACGGTGGCGAGGCCCAGGCCCGTCCCGCGGCCCGGTTCCTTGGTGGTGAAGAACGGCTCGAAGATCCGCATCTGCGTCGCCTGGTCCATGCCGACGCCGTTGTCGGCGACCTGCACCCGGACGTAGTCGCCCGGCTCGAGCCCGGACTCGGCCAGCTCCGGCGCGCCCGCGGCGAGCGAGACGTCGCCCGTCGTCATCCGGATCATCCCGCCCGTCGGCAGCGCGTCCCGGGCGTTGACCACGAGGTTCAGCAGCACCTGCTCCACGTGCGCCGGGTCCGCCAGCACGCGGCGCACCGGCCGCGTGTCGATCTCGAGCCGCACGTCGGCGCCGATGATCCGCCGCACCATCCGCGCGACCGACTCGACCATCTCGTTGACGTCGAGCGCCACCGGCATGAAGTCCTGCTTCCGCGAGAACGCCAGGAGCTGGCGGGTCAGCGACGCCGCGCGGTCCGCGGCGTGCAGGATCTCGTCGATGTCGGCGGCGACCACCGCGTCCCCCCGGAAGCGGTGCGACAGCAGCTCGGCGTTGCCGCGGATGGCCGTGAGGAGGTTGTTGAAGTCGTGGGCGATCCCGCCCGCCAGGCGCCCGACCGCCTCCATCTTCTGCGCCTGGCGCAGCTGCTCCTCGAGGCGCACGCGGTCGCTGATGTCGAGCCCCGTCGCCAGCACGGCCGGCGCGCCCTCGAACACCGACACGGTCCCGAAGACCTCCCCCTGCAGCGTCGTCCCGTCCTTGCGCCGCCCGCGGATCACCACCTGCACCTCAGAGGCCACGCCGGTCGCCAGCCGCGACACCTGGTCGATCACGAACGGCCGGTCCGCCTCGGCGATGACGTCGAACGCCGACGGCAGCGCCAGCAGCTCGTCCTGGGTGTAGCCGAGCATCGCCGCCCCCTTGGGGTTGACATAGACGAAGCGGTTCTCCTGGAGGATGAACACCCCGGTCAGCGACTGCTCGACGAGCGCGCGGTACTTCGCCTCGGCCTGCCGGAGGGCGTTCTCGGTGCGCTTGCGCTCGGTGATGTCGCGCGAGACCGCGCGCAGCCCCCGGTAGGAGCCGTCGCCGGCAAGCATGAGCGTCGTGTTCTGCCCGAGCCAGACCTCCCGCCCGTCGCGCGTGACGGCCGGGAACTCGACGTAGCTCATCGGCGTCCGCGAGTCGATCTGCCGGAGGAAGTGGTTGAAGACGTCCTGGCGGTAGTCCGGGTGGATGAACTCGGTGAAGCGGCGGCCGACGACCTCGTCGCGCGTGTACCCGAAGACGCGGAGGGCCACCGGGTTGATGAACCGGAAGTAGCCCTCCTCGTCGGTCTCGAGGATGACGTCGGTCGCGTCGTTGACGAGCTGGCTGAACCGGTCCTCGGTGTCGGCCAGCGCGGCCTCCGTCTGGATCCGGCTCGTCACGTCGCGGCAGTGCACCACGACCCCGCCCACGCGCGGCTCGGCGAGCAGGTTCCGGGCCACCGCCTCGATGGCGCGCGGCGTGCCGTCGCGGTGGCGGCAGCGCACCGTGACCGACAGCGGCACGC
The DNA here is from genome assembly GCA_050250645.1 of Vicinamibacterales bacterium. Taxonomy (GTDB): domain Bacteria; phylum Acidobacteriota; class Vicinamibacteria; order Vicinamibacterales; family UBA2999; genus JBFWVR01. The sequence goes on along the minus strand of JBFWOG010000036.1, from coordinate 9,135 downwards.
CGGGCCGGTCGAGCAGGTCGCCGACGAAGGCCTCCCAGGCAGCGATGTCCTCGTGCTCGATCAGGTCGCGCGCGCGGACGCCGACGAGGGTCGCCGGATCGTAGCCGAGGACGACGGCGATCGACGGACTCAGCCACCGCATGATGCCCTGGCCGTCCACGACGACCACGGCGTCAGTGCTGAACTCGACGAGCGCCGCCAGCCGGTCGAGGCTGGTCCAGTCGCTCACGCGGGCCTCCGGCCGGCGGACGTCATTGCGCCTGCTATTCTAGTGGCTTGTCGGTCTCGAATCACTACCACCGCGCCGCGTCGCCGCCCGGCCCTAGGGGCGTGGTGGACCGGCGAGGGGCCCCCGCGACGCCGGCAGCCCCCCGGCCGCATCCTCCGGGTGGTGGCAGGCCGTGAATCGGGAGCGTCAGCCGGCCGCGCCGCCGGCGCGCATCGCGGTGGCCGGGCGCCACGTCGAGGTCGCCACCTGGCCATCGCCGGTCGCCCCGGGCGAACCGCCGCTCGTGCTGCTCCACGAGGGACTCGGCTCCGTCTCCACCTGGCGTGACGTGCCCGCCCGCCTGGCGGAGGCCTGCGGGCGCCGCGTCATCGCTTACAGCCGGCTCGGATACGGCGCGTCCGACCCCGCTCCCCTGCCGCGCGCGGTCGACTTCATGCACGAGGAGGCGCGCGAGCACCTGCCGCGGCTCCTCGACGCGCTGTCGCTCGACCGGGTCGTGCTGGTCGGCCACAGCGACGGCGGCTCGATCGCCCTGCTCCACGCTGCCCGCCACCCGGACCGGGTGGCGGCGCTCGTGCTCGAGGCGCCGCACGTCTTCGTCGAGGACCTCTCGGTGGCGAGCATCGCGCGGATGCGGACGGCGTACGAGGCGACGGACCTCCGGGATCGGCTCGCCCGGCACCACGGCCCCAATGTCGACGTGGCCTTCCGCGGGTGGAACGACGTCTGGCTGGACCCCGCGTTCCGCGCCTGGAACATCGAAGCCTGCCTGCCGGACGTCACCTGTCCCCTGCTCGTGCTCCAGGGCCTGGACGACGAGTACGGCACGCCGGCCCAGGTCGCCGCCATCGAGGCCGGGGCCGCCGGTCCGGTCGAGGCCCACCTGCTCGAGCGCTGCGGCCACGCCCCGCACCGCGACCGTCCTGACGCCTTCTTCGCCCTCGTCCCGCCCTTCGTCGCCCGCGCGGCGCCGGGCCCCTCGGCGTAGCCACGCAATAAAGCCATCCGCGGATGAACGCGGACGGACGCGGATACAGAGCCGAGGAGCGGTCAGCGGCGCCGGCTATTCAGAAACCGCTGGCGGGTCACCCACGCCGGCGGGCCCACCCCGTGGTCCGGGCGCGCTGCGCCGCGCCGGTGGCGCGGCGCGCCGGCGTTTCTGGAGTTCAATCCGCGTGCATCCGCGTAATCCGCGGATGCCTTCCTGTCAGGAATTGGCGGCTCAGCTGCGCTTCGCGGTACCGTCTGGCGCCGTCTCGCGGGCGAGGCGCCACAGCTGGCCGTTCCAGGGCGGGATCACGATCGTCACCGCGCCGTACGCCTGCGCCTGGCACGCAAGGCGGATCACGGGGTGGGACTCGTCCGACTCCCCGTAGCCGCAGGTGCGCAGCTTGTCGCGTTCGCGCGGCTCCACGGCCGAGAGCTTCTCCGCGCCGCCGAGGACGCCGACCCAGCACGTCCCGCACGAGCACGAGCGGCAGTGCACCGGGATTGGCCCCTCGCTGCATCGCGGGTCGCGCGCGCGGTGGTCGCGCGTGTCGAGGGCGGCCCCCGACGTGATCTGCTGGGAATTGGTCAGCGCGAAGCGGGCCGCCGGGTCGCGCTCGTCGAAGACGACCGACCAGCGCTTGCGGTCCCCGCGCAGGAAGCCGAACAGGCCCTGCGAGTCGTCCCGCGCGCGCGCCCGGACGACCGCGTCGGGCGACAGGCGGGCCCAGGCCTCCGGCACGCGCACCTCGGCGGCCGTCGCGGCGAACACGCCGGGCCCCGCCTGCTCCAGCGTCCGGAGGCCGATGGCCGCCATGCCCACGAGGAGGTTCTCGGCGACGCCGGTCTCACGCGCGACCTCGCGGGCCAGCTCGTGAATCAGCGCGCCGAGGTCGAGGCTGCCGGGCGCGGTGCCCCGCCCGGCGAACGCCAGCACCGCCGGCTTGACCGCGGGCCAGTAGCGGTGCCCATAGAGGAAGGCGTGGGACGTGTCGACCTGGTCACCGAGCCGCCAGTGCCCCTGCAGCAGCAGGCGCCTGGCGAGGGCGTCCGGGTCCTCCGACGCGGCGAGCGCGCGCTCGAGCGCCAGCGGGAAGAAGTGGAACCAGATGCGGGTGGCGGCGCGGTCGACCGGGTGAATCGCACCGCCGAGCCTGTCGATGGTCCGGAGCCACGCCGCATCGTCGTGTTGCGCGAGAAACGCGAGGAAGAGCTCGTCACACATGGAAAAGGACGCGCCCGCGGGGCGCGCCCTTCCATGTTACACGGTCGGCCGCTACCAGAGCGCGGCCTTCATCTGCGCGATCGCGATCTCGACGTGCCCGAGTTCCTGGAGCACGCGCTCGGTCTCGGCGATCGTCCCCGCCAGGGCGTCGGGGGCCGGGGTGCTGCCCCGCTTGACCTCCCAGGCCAGGTCGCGCGCCGTCTCCGCGCACGCGCGGCACACCGCCAGCGTCCGCTCGTGCGCCTCGATGAGGCGCCGGACCTCGTCCTTCTCCGCGTCGGTCACGGGCGTCCCGGCTACGTCCGGAGCAGGTCCGGCCGCCAGTCCTTGACGGCCCGCTTGATGTCCGTCGGCGCCATGTTCTCGGCCACGGCGCGGTCGAGGAGCGAGCCGAGCTCGGCGTCCGACGCGAAGCGCAGCGCGGTGATCTGCTTGGTCGACAGGGCCGCGAGCTTCTGGTCCTCGCCCGCCGGCAGCACCTCCGCGCAGCGCACCTTCATCTCGAGCAGGATGATGCGGTCCTGCAGCCGGACCGTGTACGACCGCGAGATCGAGACGAGCGTCATCACGGCGAGGAACAACAGGACCAGGCCGATGTCCGTGGACGACCCGGTCCAGCCGCGCGCGATGAACACGATCGCCCCGGCGGCGAAGGCCGTCGCGACGAAGGTCTGGACCGGCTGGTGCGTGTGCGACTCGAAGGACTGTGCCATGGGTTACCTGGGGAGCTTGCCGTCGATCTCGTCCCAGACCTTCTGGATGGCGATGGGCGCCTGCGAATCCGCGAGCATCCAGTCGCCGTAGGGGCCCCAGTTCGCCTGCTTCGCGGCGTCGGCGGCCGACAGGCCCTTGCCGTGCAGCCGGGTCGCCTCGGTGATGACGTACTTGAGGGCCTTCTGGTACTCGACCAGTTCCTCGCGCGACGCCTGCGGCGCCTCGATGAACCCGTGCCCGGGGACGTAGCGGGTCACGTCCATGGCCAGCGCCCTGTCGATCTGCGTCACCCACTCCGACGGGTACGCCGAGCGCATCGCCGGGAACACCCGGTTGAGGAAGGCCTCGCTCATGAAGAGGATCTTGTCGCGCGGCACGTAGACCATCAGGTCGCCGCCCGTGTGCGCGCGGCCGAGGAACATGACCTGCACCTGGATGCCGCCGAGGTCGACCGTCTGGGTGTCGCCGGTCATCGCCGTCGGCGGCACGACCACCGGCGGCTGGTCGGCCCGCCGGTTCGGGTTCGCCGCGTCGCGTTCCATCTGCGCCTTCGAGCGCGCCGAGACGATGTAGGTGATGTCCTTGGGCAGCACCGAGTTGCCGGCGGTATGGTCGCCGTGGTCCGACCCGACGACGTACCACTTGACGGGCTTGGGCGTGATCTTGGCGATGTGATCGAGCATCGCCTGGGTGGCCTGCGGGCTGCCCTGGCCGTCCGCAACGAGGACGCCGTTGGCGCCCACGACGAACATGCTCACCGTCGTGAAGCCCGGCTGCCGGATCTCCTCGTAGCCGTAGACGCCATCGGCCAGCGGGATCACGCGGGGGAAGTCACTCAGCTGGACGCCGCGCTTGTCGGGAAACGCCGTGCGCACCTGGGCGTCCGCGACGCCGGCCGACAGGACCAGCGCGACCGCGAAAAGGGAAAGGGAGCGAAGCATTGGGTACCGTCCTCCCGGCTGGGGCATGAAGCGGGGGCCATGGTAGCACGGGGGGAACGGGAGACAGGCAGGACTCGGCCAGGCGGCCTCGCTGGGACTCGGCCTCGCGGCCCTCGCTGGGACTCAGCCTCACGGCTTCGCTGGGACTCAGCCTCGCGGCCTCGCTGGGAGCCCAGCGACCGCAGGGAGTCCCAGCGAGCGAAGCGAGTCCCAGCGACCGCAGGGAGTCCTAGCGAGCGAAGCGAGTCCCAGCGAGTCCCCAGAGAGCGAGTCCTCTCGTCCCTATCTCCCGTCGATGAGGTCCCCGAGCCCGAAGGCCTTGTCGAGCACCGAGCCCTCGCCGACGCGGTTGCCGCCGGTCTGGGGGGCGGCCTTGTAGATGCGGTCGGCGAGGCGGCTGAGCGGCAGCGACTGCAGCCACACCTTGCCGGGGCCCGTCAGGGTCGCGAAGAAGATGCCCTCGCCGCCGAACAGGGCCGACTTCACCTTGCCGACGAACTGGATGTCGTAGTTGACGCTCGGCTGGAGCGCCACCAGGCAGCCGGTGTCCACGCGCATGGTCTCGCCCGCCTTGAGCTCCAGGTGGTGCACCGTGCCGCCGGCGTGGACGAAGCAGAGGCCGTCGCCCTGGAGCCGCTGCATGATGAAGCCCTCGCCGCCGAAGAGCCCCGCGCCGATCTTGCGCTGGAAGGCGATGCCCAGGGTGACGCCGCGCGCCGCGCAGAGAAAGGCGTCCTTCTGGCAGATCAGCTCGCCGCCCATCGCCTGCAGGTCCATCGCGAGGATCTTGCCCGCGTAGGGCGCCGCGAAGGCGACCCGCTGCTTGCCGGCGCCCTTGTTGGTGAACACGGTCATGAACAGGCTCTCGCCCGTCAGCACGCGCTTGCCGGCGCCCCAGAGCGCGTCGAGCACCCCGGTCGACTGCTTGCTGCCGTCGCCGAAGATCGTCTCCATCTCGATGCCGGGCGTCATGTACATGAACGCGCCCGCCTCGGCGATCGCCGCCTCGCCGGGGTCGAGCTCGACCTCGACGAACTGCATCTCGTTGCCGTTGATGGCGAAGTCGATGTCGTGCGCGCGGCGGCCGGGCGCGAGCGGCGGCGGCCCCCCGGCGGTCCCCGTGCCGGGCCCGCCGGCGAGCAGCTCCGCGAAGCCGGCCACGTCCTTCACCTTCTGCCAGTTGGCCATGCCGGCCGTGAAGACCAGCGTCTCGCCGTCGATGCTGCCGTTGCGCAGGTTGGCCACGATCTCGTCGCGCGTGACCGGCCCGACCTGGTGGCCGCCGATCGCCATGTACCACTGCTCCGTGCCGTACATAGATGACTCCTGTCGAAGAACACGAGGGGATGGACGCGCCGCGCGCCGCGGCTACATGGTATCGGGCTCGGCGTCGATCTTCGCCGCCGTCGCCGCCTCGAGCGCCGCGGCGGCCGACGGGTCGAGGCCCAGCCGGTGCGCGAGCTGCGCCAGGTAGACGCGCTCGGCGCCGCTGACGTTCTCGTCGGCGCGCACGATCGTGAAGGCCAGGGTGTACAGGTCGCGGCGGTGCTGGTCGTCGGCGACGCCGTCGACGATCTCGGCGAGCGGCCGCGCGGCCTCGAGCTCGCCCGCCACCACGTCCCCGATGCCCGCCGTCCGCGCGTGCTCCAGGATCAGCGCGCGCTCCGCCGGCGACAGCACGCCGTCCGCCCGCGCCGCGGACACGGCGAGGCGCACGAGGCGGAGCGCCTCCGACGGCAGGGCCACAGATGCCACAGATGCCACAGATGACACGGATGACACGGATGGCACAGATGGAACGTGGGGAACTCCAGGAACCGGAGGAACCCCAGGAACCTGAGGAACGTGAGGAACACCCGCCCCGCCAGGCGCTGCGGCGGCCTGCTGGCCCTTGAGGTGGTCGTAGACCCCCCAGGCGACGCCGGTCGCCGCCAGCAGGGTGGACGCGGTCAGGAAGCCGCGGTTGCCGCCGAGGAAGCGGGCCGCGCGCCGCGCGCGCTTGCGGCCGCCGGCGCCGAGCGCGCCACGCAGAAAGATCGAAAGCAGGTCAGCCGGGTCGTTGAGCACCCCTCACCCTCCCGTGAGAAAGATACTGCGGGTAACGGTCGAATGTTCCCGCACGCCGCCCTACCCCTTCTTCCCCGCCCGGGCCGCCTTCTTCTCGTCCTCGGTCCACTCCTCGCCCGGGTTGATGAACCGGTTGGTCTCCAGCTTGTACTGCTTGTCGTACAGCTGCCGGTACCGGCCGTCGAGCGCGAGCAGCTCCTCGTGCGAGCCGCGCTCGACGATCTCGCCGCCCTCGAGGACGAGGATCTGGTCGGCGCTCCGGATCGTCGACAGGCGATGGGCGATGACGAAGGTCGTCCGGCCCTCGCGGAGCGTCCGCAGCCCGTCCTGGATCATCTCCTCGCTCTCGCTGTCGAGGCTCGACGTCGCCTCGTCCAGGATCAGCACGCGCGGCTCGGCCAGGATCGCGCGGGCGATCGACACCCGCTGGCGCTGGCCCCCGGACAGCTTCACGCCCCGCTCGCCCACGATCGTGTCGTAGCCCTCGGGGAAGCGCTGGATGAACTCGTCGCAGTGCGCGACGCGCGCCGCCGCCTTGATCTGCTCCACCGTCGCCCCGGGCCGCGCGTAGCCGATGTTCTCGAGCACCGTGCCGTCGAAGAGGAAGCTCTCCTGCAGCACCGACGCCAGCTGCTCCCGGTAGGCGTGGAGCGGCACGTCGGCGAGGTCGCGGTCGTCGATGAAGATCCGCCCCTTCAGGGGGCGGTTGAAGGCCATCACCAGGCTGATGAGCGTGCTCTTGCCCGACCCGCTCGACCCGACGAGCGCCGTCGTCGTCCCGGGTACCGCATGGAAGGTGACGTCCTTCAGCACGGGCTGGTCCTCGACGTACTCGAACCACACGCCCTCGAAGCGGATGTCGCCCCGGATCGTCGCCAGCTGCGCCTTCCCCGCGTCGTCATCGTCCTCCGTCCGCATGTCGAGCAGCTCGCGGATGCGGTCGAGCCCGGCGAAGGCCTCGGTGATCTGCGTCCCGATGGACGCGATCGACACGAGCGGCGCCGCCACGAGGCCGATGAAGAAGATGTACATGATGAAGTCGCCGAGCGTCATCTCGCCGGCGAGGATCGAGTTGCCGCCGAGCCAGATCATCAGCACGCCCACGACCCCGATGATGACCGTGCTGCCGGAGGTCGTCGCCGAGACGCCGGTCATCGACTGGGCGATGTTCCGGAAGAGGCGGTGCGCGCCCTTCGTGAAGACGATTTCCTCGCGCTTCTCGGCCGTGTAGCTCTTGACGACGCGGATGCCGCCGAGGGCCTCGGTCAGCCGCCCGGTGACCTCCGCGTTGATCTTGCCGCGCTCGCGGAAGAGCGGCCGCAGCGTCTTGAACGCGTAGGCCATGCCGCCGGCGAACAGCGCCAGCACGACGATGGTGATGAGCGTGAGGTGCCAGTTCAGGTAGAGCAGGACGCCGATGCCGAGGACGGCCGTCACGAGGCCGCCGACGAGCTGCACCAGCCCGGACCCGACGAGGTTCCGGATGCCCTCCGCGTCCGTCATGATCCGCGAGATCAGCACGCCCGTCTGCGTCGAGTCGAAGAAGCTGACCGGGAGCCGCATCACCTGCGCCTGCACCCGCTTGCGCATGTCGGTGATGGCGCGCTGCGCCGCCACGCCGAGCAGCTGCGAGAGCGCGAACGACGTCACCGCCTGCACCAGCGTCGCCGCGCCGCCCGCGAGCGCGATGGGCAGCAGCAGGTCGTGGCGCTGGTTCGTGATGACCTCGTCCACGAGGTACTTGGAGGAGGCCGGCAGCACGAGCCCGGCCAGCCGGCTGACGAGCATGAGGGCCAGGCCGATGCCCAGCCGCTTGCGGTGCTGCCAGAGGAGCGAGCGGGCCTCGCGCCAGGCGGCGCCGGCCGAGACGGACTTGCCGCCGCCGGGGCCCGCGGCGCGGGCGGCCTGCGCGGCGCCGCGGCCAGCCGAGGCCCGCTCGGCGCGGCCCATTCCGGGAGTGGCGGGTCGGAGAAGTGCCATGGTGGGGATCTACTGGGGACTCGTGGTGTGGACGTCCGGACCGGGCCTGCCACGCCGTGGCCGGGCGGCGGACGCCGGCCGCGGGCCGGGGACACGTCCGCGCGCCGCGGCGCCGGTCAATTGAGCGCGTTCGGCACGGCGAGGGTGAACGGCGCGATGACCGCCTCGAAGGTCTCGCCGCCGGCGCGCCCCATCGTGTAGGTGCCGTGCATCGTGCCCACCGAGGTGGTGAGCGGACAGAAGCTCGTGTAGTCGAAGCTCGCGCCGGGCTCGAGCACGGGCTGCTCGCCGACGACGCCGGGGCCCTTGACCTCCTGCACCTCCCCGTCGGCGTTGGTGATGATCCAGTGGCGGCTGAGCAGCTGCGCCGGCTCGTCGCCGACGTTGCTGACCGTCACGTGGTAGGCGAACAGGAACTGCTGCTCGCGGGGAGAACTGCGGTCCGGGAGGAACAGGCTTTCGACCTGGACCCTGATGCCCTGGGTCGTGGCGGTGCTCACCTGTCGATTATCCCACGTCCGTCGGCCCCCGGGCACGGGCGGCCCCGGGCGGGCCCGGCGCCTCCGCCGAAAGGCATCCGCGGATGGACGCGGAAGGACGCGGATGGGCCGTGCCCAGGTCCGCACGACCAGTCCGGGTCCGTGCGCTGGCCACCGATCACTGGGGTCAGCGGCGCCTGCCCCCGGCAGGGGGCAGCGGGCGGGCGAAGGGCGGCCGGGCGCGAGACGCCGGCAACCTCACACGAGCGTTTCGCGCCCGGCCGCCCTTCGCCCGCCCGTCGCGCCGCTTCGCGGCGCGGGCGCCGCGTCACCGTCCGCGTATCCGCGTGCCTCCGCGTTCATCCGCGGCTGGCCTTCCGTCGTTCCCTAGTCTCCTGCGCGCGAAAGGTTAGTACATGAATTCCCTGTACTTCGGTGCGGGGATTCTGTACGGTGGCGGGCATGTTCATGCCTCGCCTGTGTGTCGTGTTGCCCGCCGCGGATCGCGCGCAG
>JBFWOG010000035.1:28400-33672 GCA_050250645.1 Vicinamibacterales bacterium | reverse complement strand
GGCGCGAAGCAGCAGTGGTGGACGAACGCGGACGGCTCGATCACGATCCGGACGACCCTGAGCCGCGGGTTCAACGACAACACCTACGGGGTGAACCAGATCGGCTGGCCCGGGTCGAACCACAAGTTCAACCACCTCGTCGGGTCGGACATGGTCCAGCTCGCGCTGTTCGACGCGAACGGCCAGCGCAGGATGGAGTTCAAGCTCGACTACATCACCGACGGGCAGCCGACGGTGAGCGGCTACGGCTCCACCGGCGTCACGGGCAAGGACGGCGCGATGCTCTACGGCAACGCCGGCTACGTGCTGGGCGCCAACTCGTCCCTGGCGGTCAACTTCAACGACTACGGCTACGTCCTGACGACCGACTCGCCGGCGACCGACGCGAGCTACACGCCGAACCCGGCCTACCCGGACTGGATCTACGACGTGTGGTACGAGGTGACCATCAACCCGGCGGCGTTCGGGTCGGCGGGCTTCGGCTACCCGCGCATCACGTCGATGCACGCCAGCCCGAGCAAGACCGGCAACGAAACCGAGCCGATCGCCGTGGCGGACTGCCAGCCCGGCGACGAGCCGCCGCCGCCGCCGCCGAGCAACGCGCCGCCGGTCGCCGTGGCCGACGCCGCGACGACCGACGAGGGCCAGGCGGTCACGATCGGGGTCACGGGCAACGACAGCGACCCCGACGGTGACAGCCTCACGGTGAGCGCCGTGACCGAGGGCGCCCACGGCAGCGTGTCGGTCGCCTCCGCCGCCGCGGTCACCTACACGCCGGCGCCCGGCTTCTCGGGCACCGACACGTTCACCTACACGGTGAGCGACGGTCACGGCGGCACCGCGACCGCGACGGTGACCGTCACCGTGACGCCCGTGAACCACCCGCCGGTCGCCGTGTTCGACACGGCGTCGACCGAGCAGAACAAGTACGTGAAGATCGCGGTCCTCGGCAACGACAGCGATCCGGACGGCGACCCGCTGGCGCTGACGGCCATCACCCAGGGCGCTCACGGGACGGTGACGATCTACCAGGGCACGCAGGTGAAGTACACGCCCGCGAGCAACTACACCGGGATCGACACGTTCACCTACACCATCAGCGATGGCCACGGCGGCACGGCCACGGCGACGGTGACGGTGACCATCGCGCCCGTCCACGGGGACGATGACGACTGCCGGAAGCACAAGGGGCACCGCGACCACGACGGCAAGTGCCCGGAGGACGGCGGCCACGGCGACGAGGACCACGGCGGCCACGACGGCGGTCACTACCCCGGCGACCGGGACGGGTGCCGCGACTGGTCGAAGAACGGCGACTGGGACTGGTCGCGCGACGACGACCACGGCGACCGTGACGGGCGGAAGGGGCACGACGACCGGTACGACCGCGACGACCGGAAGGGGTCCCACTACCCGGGCGACGGGGACCACTGCAAGGACTACAGCAAGAACGGCAAGTACGACTTCGGCCGGGACGACGGCAAGAAGGACGACACGCGGGCTGACAAGAAGGCTGACAGCAGGAAGGACGACAAGTCGGCTGGCGGCAAGAAGAGCGCCGGCAAGGGCCGGAAGAAGTAGGGAAGCGGCGAGCAGCTTCTCCCCCCGGGGAGCTGTCGCGCGAGGGCCGGGCGTTCGGCGCCGGCATGGCCCCGGAGGCGCGTGAATTGTTGCGCACATGCCGGTAACTTCGTGCTACAGTTCGGTTTACTGTGATCCGAGAGGAGAGGGGTTCCTGGATGTCCGTCACGAACGTCAACAGCCCGGCTGATGCGTCGCAGCGGAAGGACGCCGCTGGCGCGCCGAAGCGAGCATGGACCAAGCCGACCCTGAACAAGGCCGACATCGCGGCGCTGACCCTCGCCGGTGTCATGGCCATGGCCGACGCCGGCGGATTGTCCTGAGGGCGTCCCCGCACCAGTCGTGAACCTGCACGCCGGGTACGGCCTCACGATTGCGTCCGAGGTCCACTGTCCGGAACTGCCCGTCGGCCACGGGCGGCCAGACCTCCATGTCGTCCTCGGCGCCGTCTCGTGCGAGGGACCCCCGGTACCCGGTCCCCCGTATCGGTTCCGGCGCGCAGACGACGCGCTCTTCCTGGACATTCCTGCGGTGGCCCGCTTCGCGGTGCGCGCGGGCGACGAGATCCTCGTGGACCCCGCCCCCGGCGCGCCCTGGGCGGTCGTGCGCGCCTACCTGCTGAGCGCCGTGCTGCCCGCCTCGCTGCACCAGCGGGGCTGGCTGACCCTGCATGCGTCCGGGGTGCAGACGGCGGCGGGCGCCGTGCTCTTCGCCGCGCCGTCCGGGTCCGGGAAGTCCACCCTGCTGGCCGCGCTCCTCGAACGCGGCTTCACGATGATGTGCGACGACGTGGGAGCGGTGGCCCTCGAGGAGGGCAGGCCGGTGGTGCGGCCCGGGGTGCCCTTCCTGCGCCTCTGGGACGAGTCGCTGCGACATCTCGGCCGGTCGGTCTCGGACCTGGAGCGGGTCGTGGACGGCGTGGAGAAATACGCCGTGCCCGAGCGGCACCGGATCTCGAAGGCGTCGAGCCCATTGAGGATGGTCTACATCCTCGAGGACGGCCCGGCCATCGCCTTTTCCGACCTCGACGGGGCGACGCGCTTCCGGATGCTCCAGGCACACTGCCGGACGCGGCCGCGGATCGAGGGTGAGAAGCTGACCCCCGCGCACTTCGCCCTGTCGGCGCGCGTGGCGGCGGTCACCCGGATGCGGCGGGTGGAGCGGCCCTTCGACCTGGCGCAGGTGGGCGCACTCGCCGACCGCATCGCGGAGGACCTCCGCGCATGACCCCGCTCGGGCTCGACGCGGTCGTCGTGCGCGACGAGGACCTCCTGTCGGCCGACGTCGGCGAGGCCGTCGTCATCCTCCAGCTCGAGTCGAATGCCTACCTGCACACCGAGGGCGTCGGCGCGGACCTCTGGCAGCGGCTCGAGCACCCGCTTCGGATCGGTGACCTCATCGAGGCCCTCGTTGCGGAGTACGACGTGCCGCCGGATGAATGCGCCACCGACGTCCTGGCGTTCCTCGAGCGGGCACGCGCCGAGGGGCTGATCCGGGTCGTCGCGGCCGGGGCCTGAGCCGGCGCCTCAGTCGCCGGGGCGGAGCAGCCCCGCCTCGACCGCGTCCACCATCACCTGCGTGACGTCGAGGTGGACCCGCGCGGCCTGGCGCACGACCCCGCCGGGTGTGTGACGGCCGTCGAGCAGGCGGAGGAAGTGGACCGCGACGTGGGGCACCTCGACACCGGCGCCGCCTGCCGACAGCCGCACGCGCCCATCGACGGCCCCGGCGCTGTCGAGGCCCGACACCAGGCGGAGACGCTCGGGCAAGGCATGCTGGCGAAACCCGGCGAGCGCCTCCCGGAGGCGCGCCTCGAGCTGTCCCGTACTGGCGTCCAGCAAGGCCGCGGCCCGAGCGGCGTCGAGGGCGGAGACCTCCTGGTGGCAGCGGATGTAGGCCTCGGACTCGCGGCCGCGCCAGTCACCCCAGCCGGGTTCGGCGTCGCCGGCGCCCGGGGGCTCCGGGGCGCGCCATCCCGCGACGCGGCTCCAGGCATGCGCGGCGAGCGCCCGCTCGACCCGGCGCAGGTACTCGTTGAGGAGGCCCCAGAAGGCCCGGCCCTTCTCCCCGCCGACCGAGTGGCAGAAAAAGGTCGAGCAGAGGTGCTCGCGGTAGTTCCAGATGCTGCACGCGCCGTTGTCGTAGTAGGGGCACAACAACGCCAGGGCGTCGTCCTGCGAACGAACCTGCTCGCCCTGCTTGAGCGTCGCGCTGAGCGCGGCGTACGACGCCGGTTCCTGGACCCCGAGGGGCGTCACCCCGGCGCCGCGCGCGATGACGGCGCGGAGCCGGGCCCTGCCCGTGGCGCCCGCGGCCGACGTGTCGGCGAGCACGCCGCCCGCCAGGTAGTTGGGCAGGCTGGGGTAGTAGGTGCAGCACTTGCTGCCGGAGAGCGCGCTCGTCGGCGTCTGGGCCTGGATGCAGTCGTCGCACGTGGCGAAACGCTCGTCGGGGTACGTCTCGTCGGCCAATGCGGGCAGGAGGTGGTGGTACAGCGCGGGCAGTCGCGTCTTGAGGACGGCCATCGCGCTCACGCCCGTCGGGCCGCGAGGCTGAACGTCGCGTCGTAGGGGCCCTGGGGCGTCAGGGCGACGCCGTCGTGTTCCACCCAGGCGTGCGCGTCGAGCCGGCCGTCGTCGAGGCGCGTGCCGATCTTGAACTCGGTGGCGATGCCGCGCCGAGCCAGCCAGTACGCCAGCGCGAGCGACCGCGACAGGCAGTTGCCGGCGTACGGCGACCAGGCGGCGGCGCGCTGCAGGGCGCGCTGGGCGTCGCGGGCCGCGGCCGGCGCGTCGGGATGACGGTGGCCCGGCGCGGCGACCAGGCGCAGGGTGCGCTCGAGGCCGAGCACGCGGACGGCGCAGGCCGCTGCCGGGATCAGCGCGGCGAGGGCGAGCGTGGCGCGCCGTTCGTCGCGCGGGAGCGCCCGCCAGCGTCGCCAGGGCGCGCGCGGAAGGCCAAGGGCCGGCATGCCCCGGATCTTACCCCAGCCCCGGCCGCACGGCGCGTCGCCTACGCGGCCTTGTCGGGCAGCGCCAGCAGGTACGGCATGTCGCGCAGTTCGCGGCTCAGCCGCGACTGGCGCCGGCGCCAGGGCTCGAAGTGGTGCGCCAGCATGTCGAGCAGCAGGGCGCGCTTCGGCGAGGCCTGCTGCACCGCGGCGCGCCCGAAGAAGCTCGCCCCGAGCTGCGCGTACCACGCGATGTTGTGGCGCCCGCGCATCTGGTCCTCGAAGAACCCGGCGAGCAGCAGGCACTGCGCGCCCGCGGTCTCCATCATCTGGCTGTCGCCGAGCAGGCTGGCGTCCAGCACGAAGTGGTCGAAGACGTCGCTCAGGTTCGCGGGGGTCGGCAGATCGGCGCGGGCGACCGTGGAGACCTGGGCGTAGTGCGCCAGCACGCTCGCGTTGTACAGGAGCTCGTCCCTGTCGACGTCGCCGCCGGACACGTCCTTGAGCCCGACGAAGAAGAACTCGAGTGTCTGCCGCTCGCTGCTCGCCAGCAGTTCGATGAGGGGGCCCATGTGACGCCTCCTTCGACACCCCGGGGGCGTCCGTGCCCCACGGGTCATCCCAGTAATCGGAACGGGCACCGCCGCGCGCCAGCGCGCTGGGGACGTTTTCGTGGATGTATTCCCGTTGCCGGACTGTATACAGGGATCGTGCCGACGGGAAAGCCGGCAAAACGGCCGG
>JBFWOG010000035.1:27651-28300 GCA_050250645.1 Vicinamibacterales bacterium | reverse complement strand
CTACGACACCGGGCTCACGAACGCCATGCCCAGGGCGACGGCCGCGGCGAGCACGACGAGGAAGCCGACGGCGGTGACGCCGAGGGCGTGGGCGGTCGCGCGGTAGTCGAGCGCCTGCCGGATGGCGATCACCATGGCCGCGAACATCCAGGCCCATGACACCACGAACACGGCGGTCGAGATGGCGGGGAAGACCGCGAAGATCTGGAGCGTGCCCGGCGCGGCGGCAAAGCCGAGGGTGCGCAGCAGCTCGCCGGCGTCGGACCGCGTGGCCGGCTCGGGCATCCAGCGCGTGCCAATCTGGAGGACCAGGATGGCCCAGGCGATCCACGTGACGAAGGCGACGCCGGTGATGGCGGCCTGCGTCGCCAGGTTCGGTCCGCGGATGCCGGCCGAGCCGAGGCCCGCGGCGAGGCTCGACAGGAGGACGACGGCCACGGCCTGGATGGTCGCGGCGCGGTCGGCCTCGACTTCCTCGTACACCGCCCGGTCGAGCAGGGCGGCGCGGACGACGCGCAGGGCGAAGAACGCCATGGGCCCCTCCTTTCAATGGATGGGGACGGCCTCTCTGCCCATCTTACTCCCGCGGGCGGGCAGACCTGGTGCTCGCGGGACACCTGCCGAGCCAGCCGAACCCGCCGAACCCGTC
>JBFWOG010000035.1:20412-27641 GCA_050250645.1 Vicinamibacterales bacterium | reverse complement strand
CGAACCCGTCTCCGATACGCTCCCGAAACATCCCGGTCGTATCGTCGGGGTATGACCCACGAGTTCCTGATCGAGCTCTATCGCCGGTTCGATGCGCTCGATGCCGCGGGTTTCGCGTCGGCGTTCACCCCGGGCGGCTGCCTGACCTTCGGCAACAATCCTCCGGTCGTCTCGCCTGCCCGGGTCGAGCAGGCGCTCGAGACGCTCTTCGCGCTGCTCGACGGCATCTCGCATCGATTCGTCAACAAGTGGCCCGTGCCCCTCGGCTGGGTGCTCGAGGCCGAGGTGACCTACCGTGTGACCCATGCCCCGCGGCCGGTGGTGGTCTCGGGAGTGACCGTGCACGAGACGGCCGGCGAGCGCCTGGCCAACGTCCGCGTCTACTACGACCTGGCGCCGGTGCTGGCCGCGGCGCACGGCAGCGCGGCGCCCGAGGCGAGGCCCGTGCCCGCGCCGGTGCGGCACGAGGAGAGCGGGACGCGGGGCGCGTTCGTGCTGGCGCGCGACGGCACCGAGGCCGGGCGCCTCACCTATTCCCGGGCGGGCGAGGCGATCGCGATCCTCGATCACACGGAAGTGGCGGCCGAGGCCCGGGGAACGGGCGTCGGCCGCGCGCTGGTGCAGGCCGCCGTGAACTGGGCCCGCGAGCACCACGTGCGGCTCGTGCCGCTCTGCCCGTACGCCCGCGCCGTCTTCGCGCGCGACGCGTCGATCCGGGACGTCCTCGGCTAGTGGACCATATCGACTGGTTCATTACGATGGACGGCAGTGTCGAACCGCGGATCGACGGCCGCGACAACGGAGCGGCCGGTGGTGATTCGGGGCGTACACACCACTAGAGGTTTCGGTCGTGCGGTCCGCGTGACCCGGGAGGCATCCGATGGCGATGGCATGCGAACACATGGAGCACCTGCAGCCGCTGGCCGACAAGGACCGCGTCTGCGAGGACTGCGTCAAGATCGGCGGCCGCTGGCTGCACCTCCGCCAGTGCCGGATCTGCGGGCACGTCGGCTGCTGCGACTCGTCCCCCAACCGGCACGCGACCGCCCACTTCGCGGCGACGGGACACCCGGTCGTCCAGTCGTACGAGCCCGGCGAGACGTGGCTGTGGTGTTACGTGGATGAGGTGGTGGGGGAATAAAGCCAGGGGGGCACCCTCAGGGTGCCCAGGTGCCAAGGGTGCCAGGGGTGCCAGGGGTGCGGGTGGTACGTCCTGTCATAACTGGGCGCGCCGGCGGGTCACTCGTGTTATCACGTAGGGGCCGCACGGGCGGCTGTCGCCGGACGGGCGGCGGCGTCGTGGCCGACGGCGAAGGTCCGGTACCGGCCGGCACTCCGAGGAGCTCCGCATGATGGTCCCCAGTCCGCGCGTTCTCGTCCTGGCCCTGCTCGTGGCCGCCACCGCCGCCTGCGGGTCGGGGGCGCCCGCCGACGAGGCGGCGGCGCCGGCCGCGGCCCCGGCGGCCGGCCCTGAGCGGTCGAACGGCCCCCTGTCGCCCGAGGCGCTCGAGGCGCAGGTCCAGGCATGGCGGGACAAGCACGAGGCCGACTACACCCGTGACTGGGTCAGTATCGCGGGCCTGCACTTCCTCGAGCCCGGCACGTTCACCTTCGGCCGCGCCATCGAGAACGACATCGTCGTGTCGGCCAACGTGCCGCCGCGGCTCGGCACGCTGGTGGTGAGCGAGGCCGGGGTGCGGTACGAGCCGGCGCCGGGGGTCCCGGTGACCATCAAGGACGCCCCCGTCACCGGCCCGGTGGCGCTCCACGACGACTCCGAGCCCGAGCCGGACGAGTTCGTCGTGGACGGCGTGCGGATGATCATCCACAGGAGTGGCGACCGCCTCTCGCTGCGCGTGCGCGACCCCAACGGGGAACTCGCCAAGGGGTTCCTCGGCTTCACCTGGTTCCCGGTCGACCCGAAGTGGCGGGTGACGGGCCGCTTCATCCCCGACGAGACGCCCACCGAGAAGCGGGTGCTGAACACCGTCGGGGACATGGATCGCTTCATGACCGAAGGGGTCGTCGAGTTCACCCTCGGCGGCGAGACGCTCCGCGTGCGGCCCTTCACGACCCGGCCCAAGCGCCTCTACATCGTGTTCCGCGACGCGTCGGCCGGCGAGGAGACCTACGAAACGGCGCGGTTCCTCTACGCCGATCTCGCCGACGATGGGACGACGACGCTCGACTTCAACGAGGCGTACAACCCGCCGTGCTCGTTCAACCCGTACACGACGTGCCCGATTCCCCTGCCCGAGAACATCCTCCCGGTGAAGATCCTCGCCGGCGAGAAGAAGTACCCGATCCACCCGACGATCCCGTCGGGCGAGTGACACGCGGGCCGGGCGACCGGCCCGCCTCACCGTCCCCGCCCGCCGCCGGCCCCCGGCGCGCGGGCGGCCGTCCCCCCGCCCGGTTCGCCTCGCCCGCCTGATCCCCGCGCCTCTCCGCCCCGCCAATTGCCGTCATCGCACCGCCCGGCTCATGCGACCCGGGCCGGGTTCGTGTGCCGTTCAATTGATGAGCTACACGGATGTCGTGCATTTGCATCATGTATGACACAAATGTCCAGCTCGACTGTATCCTTCGCGCCGATAAGGATGAGCTTGTCGTCGCACGCGCGTAGCCGGCTGGCGCGGCTCGCGCGGTCCCCTGCGACGCCGCTCGCGCTCCGGGCTCCCGCGGGGGGTCCTCGTCGCAGGCCTGGCCTGGCACCTTCGCCGGCCGGCACGGACCAAGGAGACTGCTGATGACGTGGAAGAGCTGGACAAGAGGACTGCTGCTCGGGCTCGGACTGGTCGCGGCCACGGCGACCGCGGGCGGCGCCCAGTCGCTGACGGGCACCATCACCGGGCGCGCGGCCGATTCGAGCGGCGGGCTGCTGCCGGGCGTGACCGTGACCATCACGAGCCCCCAGATGATCGGGGGCGCCCGCGACGCGGTGACGGACGACCAGGGCGTCTACCGGTTCACGCTGCTGCCTGGCGGGACCTACGTCGTGAGCTTCTCTCTGCCGGGATTCTCGACGCTGAACGTCGAGGGCGTCACGGTGAGCGCGGGCGCCACCATGACGATCAACGGGACGCTGACGCTGGCGACCCTGGAGGAGTCGGTCACCGTCACCAGCCAGGCGCCGACGATCGACCTCGAGGCCGCCAAGGTGGCCGTCAACTGGGACCAGCAGAAGCTCGACGAGATCCCGTACAGCCGCAGCCTGACGGGCCTGGTGGCCCTCATCCCCGGCCTCTACGCGACGTCGTACGACGTCGGGGGTTCGTCGTTCGGGACGGGCTCGGGGCCGGCGGCGCGGACGTTCGGCCGGGCGGGCGGCAACGTCGTGAGCTACGACGGGATGATCTGGGACCAGACCTACGGTGACTACGGCACCTACGAGGAAGCGCAGGTGACGACGGCGGCGAAGGGCGCGGACGCGATGAACCCGGGCGTCACGATGAACCTCGTCGTGAAGTCGGGGAGCAACACGTTCCACGGCGTGGGGTCGGCCAACTTCCAGGACGGCCGGTTCCAGGCGACCAACGTCGACCAGGACCTGCTGAGCCGCGGCTACTCGGTCGGCGCCAACAAGTTCACCCAGTACAAGGACTACTACGGCGAGATCGGCGGGCCGATCCTGCGGGACCGCCTGTGGTTCTACGCCAGCCACCGCGACGCCTCGTCGGGCCAGTTCATCCCCGGCTTCATCAGCCTGGCGGACGGGCAGCAGGCCGAGTTCTACACCAAGCTGCAGAACCCGACCGGCAAGATCACGTGGCAGATGACGCGCAACAACAAGCTCGAGGCGATGGCGCAGGTCGGCCGCAAGTGGCAGCCGTACCGCGGCGCGAGCGCGTTCGTGCCGCTCGAGGCGACGCAGAACCAGGACTCGTGGTCGCTCATCGGGCCGTCGATCAAGTGGCTGTCGGTGATCGGCACGCGCGGCACGCTGGAGGGCAGCTTCCAGCGGGGCGGCTACTGGTGGCCGGACGTGCCGTGGACGAGCGACGTCCGCGCGGTGGACCTGACCACCACGACGACGCACGGCGCGTTCCTCGAGAGCGACCGCAAGCCGCGGCGCTGGCAGTACGGCGGCACGTTCACGTATTTCGCCGAGCTCGGCGGCCGCAACCACGAGCTGAAGACCGGCTACCTGGGGTGGGACAACCTGACGGAGACCGAGACGCTCGGCTACCCGAACCAGCAGCAGTACCGCTACCGCAGCGTCGCCGGTGACACCGACCTGTTCACGCGGCCCGACTCCGTGATCGTCTACGACTACCCGTTCACCGTGGCGGCGGGGGAGAAGTACCACTCGGTCTACCTGAACGACCGCATCACGGTGAGCCCCAAGCTGACGCTGAACGTCGGCGTGCGGTGGGACCGCTACTCGAGCTTCCTGCCCGAGCAGGGCAACCCCGGGACCGGCCCGTTCGCCGAGGAGCGGATCATCGCGGCCCAGGGGGAGAGCAACTACCCGATCTACTCGACGTTCGTCCCTCGCGTGTCGGCGGTGTACGACCTGACGGGCGAGGGCCGCGTGGCCGTGCGCGCCAGCTACGGGCGGTACGTGGGGGGCAGCTCGGGCGCCTCGGCCAACCCGGCGCCGGGCGCGACCGACGTCAACCCCAACGCGTCGTTCCAGCGGACGTACTCGAACTGGGACGGCTCGATTCCCTATGTGCCCAACCCGGCGAACCTGGCGTCGGTCAGCGGCGGCAGCCGCGATCGGCGCATCGATCCGGCGCTCGACGGCCCGTACGTCGACGAGTGGACGGCGGGCCTCGACCTGGGCCTCAGCCGGACGCTGACGGTCCAGTTCAACTTCGTCAAGAAGTTCGACGGCAAGGGCAACAAGTTCCTGAACATGGCGACGCCCTACGAGGCGTTCACGGACGTCGTCACCCGGGTGGATCCGGGCCGCGACAACATCACGGGCACGGCCGACGACGGCCAGTTGCTCGTCTATTCGGTGCCGCGCAGCTACGCGGGCTTCGGCAAGGTGTCGGAGCTCATCACGCAGCAGTCGGGCGACGAGTCGCGGAACTCCTACACGGCCTACGGCGTGACGCTCAACAAGCAGCTCGCGAACAGGTGGTCGTTCCTGACGTCGTTCAACGCCGACTACGCCAAGCCGATGAACATCGCGGCGCGCGATCCGAACGAGGCGCTCTACGGCCCGGCGAACTCGAACAGCGCCACACCGGGCACCACGACGGGCAACCCGTACCAGACGCGGCTGCCCGAGTGGAACTACGCGTTCCGCATGAGCGGCACCTACCAGCTCCCCTGGGGCCTGCTGTACGGGTCGTCGTTCGTCGCCCAGAGCGGGGACTGGTATGGCCGCGACCTGCAGGTGCGCAACGCCATCAACGGCACGCTCTACATCCGCGCCGAGGCGCAGGTGGCCCGCTATCCGTGGGTGAAGATCTGGGACAACCGCGTCTCGAAGCGGTTCGGCCTGCCGAAGGGCCAGTCCGTGGAGGCGATGTTCGACCTCTTCAACTCGGCCAACATCAACACCGTCACGACGCAGGTGATCCGGAACGGCCCGACGTACGGGCAGCCGACGGAGATCATCGCGCCGCGGGTCTTCCGCCTCGGCGTCCGCTACCGCTTCTAGCCCGGCCGGCCAGGCGCCCGGGGGATCGTCCCCCGGGCGCCGGACGGCCCTGGCCTACTGGCCCATCGCGGCGAGCCCCTCGGTGAGCTCGATGTAGGTGCCCCACGGGTCGGTCAGGAAGGCGACGGCGATGCCGAGCGAGGCCACCTTGGTGTAGGGGCGGTCGAACGTGACGCCCTGGGCCTCGAGCCGCTTGCAGAACGCCTCGAGGTCCTTCACCTCGAAGCCGATGTGGTCCAGGGACCGGCCCTTCGTGCCGGCGACCGGCGTGTCCGACCCCGAGAAGGTCAGGTTCACCCCCGGCAGGTCGGCCGCCTGGAAGGCGCCGCGCATCCCCGGTGCCGCGCCGAACGTCTTCACGTACCACGCCTTCATCTCGTCGATGTGCTGCGTGTAGTAGTGCACGTGGTGCATCGTGATCGGCCTCGCCTGCCCCTTCACCTCGACCAGCTCCACCTTCACATCGTCGGGGGCCATGACGTAGGCGATGTTCTGCTTCGTCGCCTCGACGTACGCGAGGTCGTCGACGACCGCCTGGCTGGGCGGCATCTCCTGGCGGGTCACGATGGGGTAGCCGGCCGCCTTCACCCGGCCGACGACCGCGCGGAGGTCGGGGACGGCGAAGCCGATGTGGTTGACGATGGTGCCCTTGGTGCCGCCCGTCGGGGTGCCCTGGCGGAAGAGGACGATGACGTTGTCGAACAGGGCGGCGTCGGTGCTGCCGAGGGCGCCGGGGGTGCCGCCCAGGGTGTCGACCCAGAAGCGCTTCTGGGCGGCGACGTCTGTAACGATCAGGTGGTGGTGGCCGTAAACCACGGGACCCTCCGGGGCGGAACGAAGCTGGGCGGCGGCCGGGACGGCGGCGGCCAGGGCGGCGAGGCCGGTGAGGGCGAGTGCACGGAACAACGTGGGCATGGACGGGTCCTCCGGAAGCTCGGCCATATACATAGGAGAGGGCGCCGAACCGGCCAAACAGTATCAGATCCACCAGCTGGGACCGGTGGTGGGGCGAAAGTCGGCGAATCCCACCTGAATTCGCGGCCGGGCTTGGTGGCCGGGCCGTCGCCGGACCGGGCACGGGTGGGCGCCAGGACCCCGGGGCCGCGGCGGGGCCGGGGGCAGCGGGGTACGTTCGGGTACACTAAATTGCAACTTCCGCCCGGAAAATCCGACACTTTTGGGTGTATAGTCGGCGGAAATCTGCAGGTCCCAGGTGTCGTCAGACCGGGGCCGAGCCATGAGCCGGCCGGGCCGTTGTTGTTGTGCCTGGCCAAGTCGGGAGCCGTGGAATGAAGATCACGAGAACCGCGTACCTGGGTATCGGGCTCGTCCTGTGCCTCGGATTCGCGACCAGCACCGGTCAGGCGCAGCAGGCCGCGGGCACGTCCCCGGCGATGGCGACGTCCCACGAGCCGGGGGCCGCGACCGCACCGACGGAGCCGACCGCGGTTGTCCAGAAGTACTGTGCGACCTGCCACAGCGAGCGCGCGAAGGCCGGGGGGCTGGTGCTCGCCGGCTTCGACGTGTCGAAGGCGGCCGAGCACGCCGAGACGGCCGAGCGGATGATCCGCAAGCTCGAGACCGGCATGATGCCGCCGGCCGGGGCGGCGCG
>JBFWOG010000035.1:0-20312 GCA_050250645.1 Vicinamibacterales bacterium | reverse complement strand
GCGCGAAGGCCGGGGGGCTGGTGCTCGCCGGCTTCGACGTGTCGAAGGCGGCCGAGCACGCCGAGACGGCCGAGCGGATGATCCGCAAGCTCGAGACCGGCATGATGCCGCCGGCCGGGGCGGCGCGCCCGGATGAGAAGACCTACGCGCACCTGCTCGAGTCCCTGACCACGACGGTGGACCGGGCCGCCGCCAAGGCGCCGAACCCGGGCGCGCGCCCGTTCCAGCGGCTGAACCGCGCCGAGTACTCGCGGGCGATCCGCGACCTGCTCGACCTCGACGTGGATGCGGGCGACTGGCTGCCGCTCGACACGATGAGCGCGGGCTTCGACAACGTGGCCGACGAGCAGTCGCTCTCGCCGACCCTGCTCGAGTCGTACCTGAACGCCGCGGCGGACATCAGCCGCCTGGCGGTCGGTGACCGCAAGGCGACCAACGTCGATCACACCTACACCAACCCGAGCTACGTGTCGCAGCACCCGTGGGACCATGTCGAGGGCACGCCCTTCGGCACCCGCGGCGGCATGGCGATCGAGCACGTGTTCCCGGCCGACGGCGAGTACGTGTTCGAGCTGACGTTCGTCTCGGGCAACAACACGTCGTTCGAGGACGTGGACCTCTCGATCAACGGCGAGCGCGTGGCGCTGCTGCCCTACGAGATCATGGCCGAGGGCGGCGCGGACGGCCGCGGCGGCGACCCGATCCGCTCGCAGCCGGTCTTCGTGAAGGCGGGGCAGCACAACGTCGCGGCGGCCTTCGTCCGGCGGCTCGACGGGCCCTACGAGGACCTCATCCGCCCGCACGACTGGTCCTACGCGGGCGGCGGCTCGGGCGGCCCCGGCATCACCACGCTGCCGCACCTGCGGGACGTCATCATCAAGGGCCCCTACAAGGTCACGGGCATCTCGGACACGGCGAGCCGCCGGAAGATCTTCACGTGCCGCCCGACGACGTCGGCCGAAGAGGGCCCGTGCGCGGCGGAGATCATCAAGCACCTCGCGACGGACGCCTACCGGCGGCCCGTGTCGCCGGAGCACTTCGAGAGCCTGATGGCGTTCTACGAGGAGGGCCGGGCGAAGGGCGACTTCGAGCTGGGCATCCGGACGGCGCTCGAGGCGATCCTGGCGAGCCCCTACTTCGTGTTCCGGCTCGAGCGGCAGCCCGACTCGGTGGCGGCCGGCGCGACCTACCGGGTGGCCGACCTCGACCTCGCCTCGCGCCTGTCGTTCTTCCTCTGGGGCATGCCGCCGGACCAGGAACTGCTGGACGCGGCCGAGAAGGGGCAGCTGTCGAAGCTCTCGGGGCTGCAGGCCCAGGCGCGGCGGATGCTGGCCGACCCGCGGAGCGACGCGCTCGGCACGCGCTTCGCGGCGCAGTGGCTGAAGCTGCAGGACGTCGACAAGGTCCGTCCCGACCCGAACTTCTTCCCGAACTTCGACGAGAACCTCGCCTCCGACATGAAGCGGGAGACGACGACGTTCTTCAACGACCTGGTGCACCACGACGGCAGCGCGCTGGCGCTGTTCAACGCCGACTACACGTTCCTCAACGAGCGGCTGGCGCTGCACTACGGGATCCGCGGCGTGGCGGGGCCGGAGTTCCGCAAGGTGACGTACCCGGCCGACAGCAGCCGGCGTGGCGTGCTGGGGCAGGGCAGCGTCCTCGTGCTGACGTCGCTGGCCAACCGGACCTCGCCCGTGCTGCGCGGCAAGTGGGTCATGGAGACACTGCTGGGGTCGCCGCCGCCGCCGCCGCCGCCGAACGTGCCGACGCTCGACCAGACGGCCGGCGCGAAGGACGGCCGGCTGCTCACGACGCGCGAGCGCATGGAGATGCACCGGGCGAACCCGGCGTGCAACGCGTGCCACCGGATGATGGACCCGATCGGCCTGGCGCTCGACAGCTACGACGTGACCGGGCGGTTCCGGGAGCGCGAGAACGGGATGCCGCTCGACACGCGGGGCGACTTCTACGACGGCACGCCGGTGACGAACCTCGGCGAGCTGGCGTCGGCGCTGCTCAAGCGGCCCGACCCGCTGCTGCACAACCTGACGGAGCACCTGCTGGCCTACGCGCTGGGCCGCCGGGTGGAGTACTACGACCAGCCCACCGTCCGCGCGATCGTGCGCGAGGCGGCGAAGGACGACTACAAGATGTCGTCCCTCATCGTGGGCGTGATCTCGAGCGACGCCTTCCGCATGAAGCGGGCGGCGCCGCAGACGACGACCGAGGCCGCGAGCCAGGACGCCCGCCGGCAGTGACCGTGACCCGAGACCAGAGGAGATCCTGACGATGTCGTACATCACCGGAAAGCACCTGCGCCGGCGGACGTTCCTTCGCGGGATGGGCGCCACCGTGGCGCTGCCGTTCCTGGACGCGATGGTCCCCGCGGGCCGCATCTTCGCCAAGGCCCCCGCCAAGGAGCGGACGCGGCTGATCTGCATCGAGGAGGTCCACGGCCTCGCCGGGTGCAACGAGTGGGGCGCGTCCCAGCTCATGTACGCGCCGGCGCAGGTCGGGCGGAACTTCGAGCTGACCGAGGCGAACGCGCTCAAGTCGCTCGAGCCGTACCAGGAATACATGACGATCGTCAGCAACACGGACGTCCGCATGGCGGAGGCGTTCGCGCTGCCCGAGATCGGCGGCGACCACTTCCGGTCGAGCGCGGTGTTCCTGACGCAGGCGCACCCGAAGCAGACGCAGGGCAGCGACATCTGGGCCGGCACGTCGATGGACCAGATGTACGCGCAGCGCTACGGGCAGGACACGCCGATGCCGTCGATGCAGTTCTGCATCGAGAACCTCGACCAGGCCGGCGGCTGCACCTACAACTACTCGTGCGTGTACACGGACTCGATCAGCTGGGCGTCGCCGAACGAGCCCCTGCCGATGATCCGCGACCCGCGCATCGCCTTCGACATGCTGTTCGGCGCCGGCAACACGCCGGAGGACCGCGACGAGCGGCGCCGGACGCGCCGGAGCATCCTCGACTGGATCTCGGGCGAGGTGAAGACGCTCAGGAACGACCTCGGGCAGTCGGACCGCGTGCGGCTCGACCGCTACCTGGACAACGTCCGCGAGATCGAGCGGCGCATCCAGATGATCGAGGCGCGGAACTCGAGCGGCGAGGAGCGCGAGATGCCGGAGGCGCCGGTGGGCGTGCCCGACTCGTTCTCCGAGCACATGCGCCTGATGTTCGACCTGCAGGTGCTGGCGCTCGAGAGCGACATGACCCGCGTCATCTCGTTCAAGACCGGCCGCGACTCGCAGAACCGCGTGTTCCCGGAGAGCGAGTCCGACCAGCCGTTCCACCCGGCCTCGCACCACGGCAACAAGGAAGACCGGATTGCCGAGTTCAACAAGATCAACAAGTACCGCGTGAGCCAGGTCGCCTACCTGACCGAGAAGCTCAAGACCACCATGGACGGCGACCAGAGCCTCCTCGACAAGACGATGGTGATCTGGGGCTCGCCGATGGCCGACCCGAACGTCCACAACCACCGCCGCTGCCCGCTGTTCCTCATGGGCAAGGCCAACGGGTCGCTCCAGGGCAACGTCCACCTCAAGGCCGAGGACGGCACGCCGATGGCCAACGTCATGCTGACGCTGATGCACGAGCTCGGCCTCGACGACCTGACGAGCTTCGGCGACAGCACCGGCGCGTTCTCGCTGTCGACGCCGTCCACGACCACCGTGGCCAGTGGGGTGTAGCGCCATGCGACGCCGATTCGGCCTGAGTTTCCTCGTCGCGTTCTCGATGGCGGCGCTGCTCGCGGCGGCGCCATCCACCACGCCGGTCGCCGATGCCGCGATGCGCGGCGACCGGGACGCCGTCCGGCAACTGCTCCAGGACGGCGTGGACGTCAACACGGCCCAGGGCGACGGCATGACCGCGCTCCACTGGGCCGCGCAGCGCGGGGACACCGAGCTGGCCGCGATGCTGCTCTACGCGGGGGCCGACGCCGCCGCCGTGACCCGCATCGGGCAGTACACCCCGCTGCACCTCGCCGCCCGCTCCGGCAACGCCGGGGTGGTCAAGGCGCTCATCGAGGCGGGGGCCGACGCCAGCGCCCGCACGTCCACCAGCGGCGTCACGCCGCTGCACCTCGCGGCCGCCGCCGGCAGCGTCGAGGCGATCGACGAGCTCGTGGCGCACGGCGCCGACCTGAACGTCCGCGAGAGCCAGTGGGGCCAGACCCCGCTCATCTTCGCGGCCTCGTCGAACCGCGCCGCCGCCATCAAGGACCTGCTCGCCAAGGGCGCCGACCCGTCCCTGACCACCGAGACGGTCGACATGGTGAAGCTGCAGGAGCTCGAGCGCGCCGCCAGCAAGCAGCGCCGCAAGGTGCTCGAGCAGCTCGCCGGCAAGGGCGCGGACGGCGCGATGGCCGACCCGAGCCAGGTCCAGGCCGCCATCCAGGCCGGGCGCGAGATCATGTCCACGGGCAAGATCCCGCCCAAGGATCCCAACGAGCCGGAGGATCCGCGCGAGCGGTTCTTCCGCCAGCAGGGGCCGCCTTCCATCACCGCCATGGGCGGCCTGACCGCCCTGCACCACGCCGCCCGCCAGGGCTACATCGAGTCGGCGATGGCCCTGCTCGACGGCGGCGCCGACGTCAACCAGGCGAGCGCCGGTGACCACTCGACGGCGCTGCTCATCGCGGTGATCAACGGGCAGTTCGACCTGGCGCTGAAGCTCATCGAGCGCGGCGCCGACCCGAACCTCGAGGCCGACGTCAATGGCGTCGCCCCGCTCTGGGCCGCGATCAACGCGCAGTGGCAGCCCCGCACCCGGTACCCGCAGCCGCAGGAGATCGAGCACCAGGAGTCGAGCTACCTCGACGTGGCGCGCGCCCTCCTCGAGCACGGCGCCGACCCCAACCACCGGATCGTCATGCACCCCTGGTACATGGTGTACAGCGACTGCGGCAACGCGAACTGCGGCCTCGCCGACACGGCTGGCTCCACCGCGTTCTGGCGCGCCGCCTACGCGACCGACGTCGACGCGATGAAGCTGCTCGCCGAGTTCGGCGCCGACCCCAACATCCCGACCATCGCGCCGAAGCCGCGCCGCCGGCCCGGCGACGCGCCCGGCGGCGGGCCCAACTCGGACGGCTCCGACAAGAAGAAGGCCACCGAGACCGCGGACAGGAACGTCGGGCAGCAGGCCGCCGCCGCCAAGGCGCCCGCGAACGCGCAGGCCGAAGCCGGCAAGGACGCCAAGGCCGAGGGCACCAAGCTCAAGCCGCAGTCGGCCGGCCCCGACCCGAACGAGGTCGTCGACCCGAGCGAGGACCAGTCGGGCCTGCCCCCGGTGCCCTACGGCGGCCCGGGCGTCTACCCGCTGCACGCCGCCGCCGGCGTCGGCTACGGCGAGGGCTTCGCGGGCAACGCGCACCGGCACGCGCCCGACGCCTGGCTCGCCTCCGTCAAGTACCTCGTGGAGGAGCTCGGCGCGGACGTGAACGCCCGCGACCAGAACGGCTACACGGCCCTCCACCACGCCGCGGCGCGCGGCGACAGGGAGACGATCCTCTACCTGCTCGACAAGGGCGCGGACATCACCGTGGTGAGCCGTCGCGGCCAGACGGTCGCCGACATGGCCAACGGCCCGGTGCAGCGCGTCTCGCCGTTCCCGGAAATCGTCGCCCTGCTCGAGAAGCTGGGCTCGAAGAACAACCACAACTGCGTCACCTGCTAGCCGACGCGCCCGGGGCGGGACCACGCGTCCCGCCCCGGGCCGCCAGCCCCCCTCCCGTCCTCCCGGTCCCCTTCGGTATACTTCGCACCTGTCGTCCGCCCCGCCCGCGGCGGGCCGGCCACCCGTCCGTCCGCCGACCACGTCATGTCCACGAAGCCGAAAGCCAACCCGCCCGCTGACTTCACCTTCGCCGACGCGTGCCGCCTCGTCGAGGCCGTGCTCATGTCGCGCGCCGACATCCTCGACGTCGCGACCGGCGCCCCGACCTTCGCGCAGGCGATGCTGGTGATCCGCGACAGCATGCGGCAGCACCTCTGGCGCGCCGGGCGCCGGCAGATCAGCCTGGACAAGGTGGTCCGCGCGTACGACCGCCTCACGCGCGAGGACGGCTTCCACGTGCTCCACGACTGGGACGGCGTCGCCGGCCGGGTGCTCGACGACCAGATCGCGGTGGATGTCCTCCACTACGTCGCCGAGCAGCGGGTGCCCGGCGAGATGGACCGGCTGGTGCTCGCCATGCTGGTGGACTACTACCTGATGAACGTCCTCGCGCTGCTCTCGCTGCGCATCTGGGACGATGGGGACCCGGACGAGAACCTCGACCGGCTGAACGCGCTCCTCGCCCTGCTGCAGGGGCCGGAGGGCAGCGGCCACCGCTTCTCGGCGGACGCCGAGACGCTGATCCTCATCGCGACCGCCCACTACGAGCGCGACGACGCCGCGTACGATCGGCTGCTGGTCAAGACCCGCCTGCTGAACGCCGAGCACTCGCTCAACATCGCGCTCGGCCACGCCGCGGCGATGGGCTGCCACCTGCGGTTCGGGTTCGAGGCCACCTACGGCCGCGACACGGTCAACATGCGGGACGACAACGTCGCGGACTACCCGTGGCTCTGCTTCGCGGTGATGTGGCTCATGCGCGAGTACGACCGCCTGCGCGAGGCGGGCATCACGGGACCGGCGCGCGACCGGGTGGTGGAGGCCCTGCTGAACGGGCTGTCCTCGGACGCCCGGGCCTTCCTGGGGACGGCGCCGGCGTCACTGGCGGCCTACGAGGCGGACCGGCTCGAGTTCCGCGACCGGTTCCTGGCGGCGAAGGACGAGCTGCTGGCCGAGTTCGAGCGCTTCCGCCCGACCGCCGAGGCCTACACGCCGCTGGCCTTCTTCTTCAACTTCTCGCACAACGTGGTGAAGGGCGGCATCATCGACGCGCTGCTCTGGAGCGAGCCCTGGGACGTGACCCTGAACGACCTGTTCACGTCGCTCGACATCGGCGGGGCCGACAACGAGTCGAAGCAGGGGCTGGCGACGACGCTGATGGGCTACGCCCGCGCGAACCCCCACAAGATCCGCGGCAAGCTGATGCCGGTCATCGTCTACGACCCGGCCACCGGCCACCGCGCGTACTCCCTGACACTCAAGCGGCTGCAGGAATAGGCCCGCGCGGCGCCGCGGCCGCCCGTCCCTACCGGCAGGCGCCGCCGCGCCACTGGCGGGCCAGCGGGCCGCACGACCAGTCCTCGCGATCGGCCGTGCCGATCGGCCACGCCCATCCCGTGTAGTACGCGCGCACCTCGGCATCGGACACGTCGTCGAACGGCCTGGCGTCGCACGAGGCCTGGCTGAAGCGGCTGCAGCCCGGGAGACGGTCCTCGACCAGGTTCGGCACCTGGTCGCTGTCGAAGTCGAGCCAGATGACCGACATGCCGGCGGCGGCCGGCCCGTAGGCGTCGCCCCACCACTCGATCGCGTCCGCCCGGTGCTGCAACTCGTGCCGGAGGGTCTCCGCGAAGCAGTCGAACCCCTGGGCACGGTCGCGTCCGGTGGGCGCGTGGCGCACCGGATCCACGGCGGTGCGGCAGCCGGTGGGCGAGACGATCAGGTCGCCCACGAACATGCGCTGGACGTCGCCGTCCCAGTGCGCGAGGACGATCCGCCCGTCGCGGTCGCGGACCGTGGACGTGTAGTGGAGCAGGGGGCGCGCCTCGGCCGGCGCGGCCTCCGTCTGCCGCCAGTAGTACAGCCAGTTGGGCGTGCGGTCGCCGCCGGGATGCGTCCTGGCGGCCGGGTCGAAGAAGGCGCGGATCCGCGTGTCGCGCGCGCAGTCGCATTGCCCTTCCCTGGCGCGAGCCGTCAGGCGCTTGTCCCCGAAGTCGGCGTTGGCGTCGGGCAGGCCCCGATACCGGAACGTGACGTCCTGGCCGATGGCGTCGAAAGGCGTCGCCTCGAGGACGGTGGGGCGGCCCATGCGTTCGGCCTCCCACTGCAGCCGCCCACTGACGTCCTGCCCGTTGTGCCACGCGCGCCCCGTGGCGCGGACCGTCAGGACGCCGCCATCGTCGAAGGCGAGGTCGCGGCGCCGGCCGGGCAGCTCGGGCGGCTCGACCAGGCAGAACTCCATCCGGAGGGGCTCGGCGCGCGAGACGCGGCCGTTGCGGGTGTAGGTGATGTCGAGCGTGATGGCGCCGGTCTCCCGCGAGGCCCGCACCTCCAGCCGCGGCTCCTCGCCACCCTCGTTCAGCAGGACCTCCGGGGGCTGGCCCTCGCTCGTGATCGTGAAGGCGCTGAACTCGCCGCCCCGGGGCACGGCGAAGGCGGCGAAGCGGAACACGGTGCCCTCCGGCTGGCCCGGGTCGAGACAGCCGCACCGGGGCCCCCTGATCGACACGCGGGGGTTCACGGGCGGATCCACGCGCGTGAGGGACCACGTGACGGTCTCGGTGCCCGGGACCTGGAACTGCAGGCCCAGGGCCGTCGGCTGGCGAACGGACCCCGAGAGGGTCGGGGTGGACTGCGCCGCCTCCACGGGCACCTCGACGCCCCCGGGGGACAGTTCGACAGGGAGGATGGAACCGGACAGGTCCACGCCGCCCGGCGGCGACTGGCCGGCGATTGGCGCGAGCGCCGCGCCGAGCTCGGTGAACATCTCGAGGATGGGCCGGTCGAACTCGGTCCGGTCCTCGGTGCCGGCGAAGGCGTCGTCGGGGGCGGCGGTCACGACCCAGCCTGCGCGGATGCCGAGCAGCCGCCCGGCGAGGGGATCGGGATCCAGCAGGAAGGCCCCGGCGCGCCCGAGCCCGCTGCCACTGCCCGAGATCACGATGGGCAGGGCCCGGCCGTTGGCCCGCCACAGCTGGCGCTCCTCGTATGTGGCGGTGTAGGTGGCGCTGCCGTCCCCGTGGAGCGTCCAGCTCACGGTCTCGGATGCCGTGACCTCGATGCTGCCGTCGGGCCCGGCCGCGACGGTGCCGTGCGCGGTGCGGGTGGTGCTGATGGTTCCGCTCCACAGCGGGTCGTCGTCCTGGACGATCGCGTGCAGCCTTCCCGGTGGTCCGCTGGTCGCGAGGCCGGCCAGCAGGACGGTCGTGAGTGCGAGGCGTGTGGGAATGGCTGTCGTCATCTCGGGGCGCTCACCCAGGCGCGCCCGATATCTTGCCACGGGATGCGGCGTGGCGATGGCGGGAGCCGTCCCCCGTCCGTCACCTCGGGCCACGCGCGCGGGCGGGGCACGGGGCGCGCAACCGGCTGCGACCGCGCGTGTATAATCCCCGGAACTTCCGGTCCCTCGTCCAGCCGCTGGAGCGTCCCATGCGCCGAGTCCTGCTGTCCCTTGCGGTCGCGTTCGTCCTCGCCGTTCCGTCCACCGCCTCTGCCACCTGGTCTGTCATTGCCGTCGACCGGGCCACGGGCCGGGTCGTGATCGCGTCGGCCACCTGCGTCGATCGGGACGACCAGTTCCTGATGGGCGTCCAGGCCGTGGTGGTGCCCGGCAAGGGCGTCGCGGCCTGCCAGGCGGGCGTGGACGGCACGCACAAGAACCAGATGCTGGTCTTCGAGGAACTGCAGAAGGGCACGGACCCCGAGCGGATCATCGACCTGCTCAGCCAGGACCCGGCGTTCCAGAGCCGCCAGTTCGGCATCCTCGATCTGGAGGGCCGGGGCGCCGGGCATTCGGGCCTCTCGAACGGCTACGTATCCGAGGACATCCAGGGGCAGGTGCCGGGCACCGAGATCTACTATTCGATCCAGGGCAACATCCTGCGCCCGGGCCTCGTGGTCCCGAACGCCGTGCAGGCCTTCATCCACACCGAGGGCGCGATCACCGACCGGGTGATGGCGGCGATGGAGGCGGCGGACGGGTCGGGTGGCGACAGCCGGTGCACGTGCCCGCCGTGGCCGACCGACGGGAAGAAGCCGGCCATTCCCTGCGACGAGAAGACGGCGCACGTGGCCTACATCCTGATGGCCGAGCGCGGCGACACGAACGGCCAGTCGCACAACGACGGCAAGTACGCGATGTACCTGACGGTGTCGCAGCCGGGGCCCGACAAGGGACCGGGGCAGATCACGGCCGGCGAGAACCTCAACCCCGTGAAGACGCTGCGCCTGCGGTACGACGCCTGGCGGAAGACGCAGCCCGCGTCCTTCAAGTAGGAGCCCGACATGCGTGCCTGCCCGAGACTCCTCACCCTCGTCGTGACCGCCATCGTCGGCCTCGGCGGCCTCGTGGTCCCCGCGCCCGATGCCGCCGGACAGCAGCGTCCCGGCACAGCCCCGCCCCGCGGGCGCCGCGCGCCGGTCGAGGCGATGACGCTCCAGACCTCCGCCTGGCCGGACGGCGGCAGGATTCCCGAGGCCTTCACCCAGGCCGGCGCCGAGCAGTCACCGCCGCTCACCTGGAGCCCGGCGCCCGAGGGCACCGCGAGCTACCTGCTCGTCGTCCGCGACCTCGACGCGGCCGTGGGCGACGGCACCGGGGAGGTGCTGCAGTGGCTCGTGTGGAACATCCCGGCGACCGCGACCGGGCTGCCGCAGGGCGTCCCGATGAGCCCGGAACTGCCGGACGGCACCCGGCAGATCAGCCAGACGGGGCCGTACTACCGGGGGCCCGGCGCGATGGCGGCGGGGCCGGTGCACCACTACGTGTTCGAGGTCTACGCCCTCGACACGACGCTCGACGTCCGGCCGGTGGGCCAGTCGCCGGCCGACACGCTCGCCGCCGTGATGGAGGCCGCTTCGGGCCACGTCCGCGGCAAGGGCGCGCTCGTGGGGCTCTTCAAGCGGCGCTAGGCGCCCTTCGGGCCGCCCCGTGTGACGTTCGGTGTTTCGGCCGCGACGTGGCATCATATTCGGGCGACCGGAATCATTCGTTCTGGAGGAGGTTAGCTCGATGCGGCTCGTTCACGGACTCATCTTCGGGGCAGCACTGCTCCTGATCGTGCTGGTCTTCACGCCAGCGACGCGGCCCGCGCTCGAGGCGGCGGCGCAGGCGCCGGCGGCCGACCAGGCGATGACCCCCATGCCGGCGGGCGATGCCGAGCACGGCAAGTACATCGTCGAGCACGTGGCGATGTGCATCGAGTGCCACTCGGGCCGTGACGCCCGCGGCAACATCGTGCCGGACCAGCTCTTCATGGGGAACTGGCTGCCCGTGCAGGCGCCATGGCCGGACGCGAACTGGGCGCTCCGGGCGCCGCGGATCGCGGGGCTGCCCGGCTACACGGACGACCAGGGCGTGCGCTTGCTGACGAAGGGCGCGATCAACCGGCTCGGGTTCCAGCTCCGCTCGCCCATGCCGAAGTTCCGGATGTCCCGCGAGGACGCCCTGGACGTCGTGCGCTACCTGAAGTCGCTGCCGACGACGTTCTGAGACGAGGGTGCTCCACGAGGGTGCCCCACGGGGGGGCTCCACAACGGGGCTCCACGGGGGTGCGCCACTGACGGGCGCCGCGCGGTGCCCGTCGGTGTTTCGCGCAGGCCGGCCGGCTCAAGTGGGGGATGCATCATCGTGCAGCAGCCTCGTGGTCTTTCCCGCAGGGACGTGATGGGGCGCGCCGCCGCCGGCGCGGCGTGGCTGGCGGCGCTGGGCATTCCGGAGCTCGCGTGGGCGCTGCAGCCGGGCGACGAGCTCGTCGCCTTCACGGACTACACCGATGATTTCAAGGTCGAGGCCAGCCCGCGCAACCCGCGCGTGCGCTGCTTCGACCTGCGGCGCCTGACGTCCTGGACCACTCCCGCCGACGAGTTCTACACGTTCCACCAGACCGAGACCGTCCGCGCGGACGCCGAGGCCTTCCGCCTCAGCATCGGCGGCTTCGTCGATCACCCGCGCACGCTGACGCTCGCCGAGGTGATGGCGCGCCCCGATCGGCGCGACGAGGCCGTCACGCTGGAGTGCTCCGGCAACTCGACGCGCCCGCAGCGGATGGGCGGCCTGCTGAGCAACGGGGTGTGGACAGGCGTCGGGCTCCGGTCGCTGCTCGAGGAGTGCGGCGTGCGCCCGGAGGCGCGCGAAGTCGTGTTCCTCGGCATGGACATGGAGCGCGAGAAGAAGTGGCAGGCGCGGAACCAGGAGTACGAGATCCCGCACGGCCGCAGCGTCTACGTCCAGGACGCGCTCCATCCCGACGCCATGCTGGCGTTCGCGCTGAACGGGTCGCCCCTGCCCGCCGAGCAGGGCTTCCCGCTGCGCCTGATCCTGCCGGGGTGGTACGGGATGACGCAGGTCAAGTGGCTGACGCGGATTGAGGTGCTCGACCGCCGCTACGAGGGCCAGCACCAGTCGCGCAACTACTTGAGCCTCCGCGCGGTCGAGACGGCCGGCGGGCCCATCTGGCTCGACACGTCCATCTCGCGCAACAACCTGAAGTCGGCCGTGGCCCGGCTGACCCGGCGCCGCGCGGGCGGGCGCTGGGCCTACACCGTCGCCGGCGCGGCGTGGGGCGGCCAGGCCGCGATTGGCGGCGTCGAGGTGCAGGTGGATGGCGGGCCGTGGCAGGCCGCGACCCTCGGCGACCGGCAGGGGCGCTACGCGTGGCGCCTCTGGTCCTGCGCACTGGGGGAACTCCCGCCTGGGCCGCACACGCTGGCCTCGCGGGCCACCGACACCAACGGCCGCCGGCAGCCCACCGCCGAGGAACGCGCCCAGGTGATGACCAGCGGGCGCGAGGACAACTCGATCTGGACCAGGGAGGTCCTCGTCGAGCCCTAGCGCGCGGCGGCGCCGCCCGCCATCGGTCAGCGGGACCAGGCGGCCGCGAACGACGCCGTGAAGAGCGCCGGCGCCCCGCCCGTGTGCAGGAAGACCACCGACTCGTCCGGGTGGATGTCGCCCGCGCGCACGTGGTGGACGAGGGCCGCCATGGCCTTCGCGCTGTAGGTCGGGTCCAGCAGGATGGCCTCGGTTTCCGCCAGCAGGCGGATGGCCTCGAGCGCGCCCGGCGTGGGCACGCCGTAGCCGTCGCCGATGTAGGCCTGGTCGGTGACGAGGTCGGCCGGCTCGACCCGCTCGGCGACCCCCAGGGCGGCCGCCGCCTCGTTCGCGACGCGGCGCGCGCGCACCGCCTTCTCGGGCTCGCCCGCGCTGACGGCGACGCCGTACAGCCGGTATGGGGCGGCCGTGAGCCGCGCCCCGAGCGTCAGGCCCGCCTGCGTGCCCCTGGAACCGCTCGCGTAGTAGAGCCGGGACGGCGACTCACCGATGGCGGCGAGCTGGCCGGCCAGCTCCAGCGTGGCGGAGACGTAGCCGAGCGCGCCAATGGCGCTCGAGCCGCCGACGGGAATCACGTAGGCGTGCCGGCCCGCCTCGCGCTCGTCCCGGACCACCGCCTCGACGACCGGGCCATCGTCGCCGACCGCGAGCATCGGATCGAGGGCCGGGACGAAGCGGACGTCGGCGCCGAAGAGCCGGTCGAGCAACAGGTTGCCCTCGAGCGGCGGGTTCACCTGCCGGCTGGTCAGGACCAGCACGGCGCGGAGGCCCGCGACACGCGCGGCGGCGGCGGTCATGCGCGCGTGGTTCGACTGCGCGGCGCCGGTCGTGACGACCGTGGCGGCGCCGGCACGCCGGGCGTCGGCCATCAGGAACTCGAGCTTGCGCGCCTTGTTGCCGCCGAGCCCGAGGCCGGTGAGGTCGTCGCGCTTGGCCAGGATGCGCGGGCACCGCCCCGGTCCGCCGAGCGCGGCGCGCAGGCGCGGCAGGTCCTGGAGCGGGGTGGGCAGGACAGCGAGCGGCAGCCGCGGCGTGGCGTCGAGCGCGGCCCTGAGGGCGTCGAGGGACGGCATGGCAGGCCCTGGCCGGCCGGGCGGGCGTCACCCGCCCAGGCGGGCAGGTTCAGTCGTCGTGGCTGCGCTCGTATTCCACGCGCTCGATCATGCGCTCGTGCCCGAGCTTCTTGTCGCGCTTCTTCGCCGCCTTGAGGGCGAGGGCATGCGTGCCCTCGGAATGGACCGCGGGCAGCGAGAGCAGGCGCTCGAGATCCTGGCTCTGGCACTGGGGGCACGACGGGACCTCGGCCCCGCGCACGAGCCTTTCGAACTGGTGGCCGCAGCCGCGGCAGGAATATTCGAAGATCGGCACGGTGGTGATTCCTCCTCGAACCTCTGGCAGATTACCACGGCCGTGGATGGGGCGGCATCGTCAGAACCAACGGGCACAGATGCACTGATACGGGGCGGATGCGCGGACTCGACGGGCACAGATGAGCAGATGCCTGACGGATGCGCGGACGTGGCTCCGGGAGCGGCTTGCGCGCGGGCGGACACTGATGCGGGAGGGGCGTATCGACATGGCGAGGGGCGGGGCGGGGGCACGTGCGGTGACACACGCCGGGTGGTGGGCGGCCGTGGTGGCCGCCGGGGCCCTTGGCGCGACGCTCGCGGCGGCTCCCCAGGATCGCCCGGAGCCCGCCGTGCCCGGGGCGGGGCTCGGTGGTGCCATCGCGCGCGCCGAGACGCTGCCGCGCTTGCGCAGCCTGCTGGTGAGCGTCGACGGCGGGCTCCTCGTCGAGCACTACCTCCACGGCGCGCGCCGCGACCGCCCGGCGAACATCAAGTCCGCGTCCAAGAGCGTGATTTCCGCGCTCGTCGGGATTGCGATCGACCGCGGGTACATCGCCGGCGTCGACCAGCCGATCGGCGGCTACTTCCCGGGCATCCTGGGCGGTCCGGCCCAGGCGGAGCGGCGCGCGATCACCATCGAGGACCTGCTCACCATGCGCGCGGGGCTGGAGACGACCAGCAACCGGAACTACGGCCGGTGGGTGCAGAGCCGCGACTGGGTCCGCTTCGCCCTGCTCCAGCCGCTGGTCGATCCGCCGGGCACGCGCATGGAATACAGCACGGGCAGTTCGCACGTGCTGTCGGCGATCCTGACCACGGCCACCGGGCAGAGCACGTGGGCCTTCGCCGCGGAGGCGCTGGCGCGGCCCCTGGGCTTCGCGCTCGCGCCGTGGCCGCGCGACCCGCAGGGCATCTACTTCGGCGGCAACGACATGCTGATGACGCCGCGGCAGATGCTGGCCTTTGGCGAGATGTACCTGGCGCGCGGGCGCGCCGGCGACCGGTTGGTGCTGCCAGGCTCCTGGGTGGACCGCTCGTTCGTCCCGCGCGCGCGGTCGCGCTTCGGCAGCGATCGCCTCTACGGGTACGGCTGGTGGATCCGCGAACTGGCGGGGTATCCGACCTACTACGCGTGGGGCTACGGCGGGCAGTTCATCTTCATCGTCCCCGAGCTGCACATGGTGGTCGTGACGACCTCGGCCTCCGACGCCGGCTACGAGCGCCAGGACCACCTGTCGGGCATCTACGATCTCGTCGCGGAGACCGTCATCCCTGTTGTCGCGGCGCAGCAGGAGCTGGAGCGGTTGATTCGCCACAGAGCCACAGAGCCACAGAGCCACAGAGCCACAGAGCCACAGAGACACAGGGGCCGGCACAGGGGCCGGAGTAGTCGCGGCAGGGCGTGCCTGGCTAGCGACAGTGTGGCCGTCGGAACACGGAGCCACGGAGAAAGACAGGAGACACGGAAAAACACCGCCGGCGATCACCGGGCGCCGAGCCATCACTGGGCCGTGGCACGCGAGCGACGGGGGATGCGCCGCGAAGCGGCGCGTGGGGAGGACGAGAGGGAGCCGGGGACAAGAACCCCGGGGAGTCAGGCGGGGCTCTTGTCCCCGGCTCCCTCCCGTCCTCCCCCTGCCCCTCCGGGGCAGCCCCCGTCGCGAAGGACGGCGGACGTCCAGAATGCGCAGGTCCTCGCCTGCCTCTGTGCGTCTTTCTCTGTGTCCCTGTGTCTCTGTGGCCGGGACTGTTCGAGTGCCCCGGACCCCTCCGTGTCTCCCTGCCTTTCTCCGTGCCTCCGTGTTCCCGTCGTACGTGCCTCCGGATGACAGCGTGCTGCGGACGCGGGCTGAATCGGGAGGCCGAGCGACGCGGCCGGATCAGGCCGCGGGCTCTTCGGGGGTGGGCGTGCCGCGCTGGCGCTGGAGCAG
Organism: Vicinamibacterales bacterium; assembly: GCA_050250645.1. Taxonomy (GTDB): domain Bacteria; phylum Acidobacteriota; class Vicinamibacteria; order Vicinamibacterales; family UBA2999; genus JBFWVR01. The sequence continues at coordinate 4,340 of JBFWOG010000035.1, read as the reverse complement.
GGAGACGACGCCGTAGACCAGGGCGGCGGCGACCAGGACGAGCATGAGGAGGCGGAGCCCGGCGGCGATCGCGGCCGGGTCGAAGGCGGGCCAGGAGAACTGGCGGAGCGCCCCGTAGCGATCCGACGCCCAGTGCCAGGCCGTGTGCGCCACGAGCGCGGACAGGAGAATCGTGCCCGTCCGCTCGTCCACGACGCGGCGGAACAGGAAGTCGAGCGCCGGCACCATCACCACGAGCACGGCGATCTGGCCGAGCTCGACGCCGACGTTGAACGCGAGGAGCGAGGTGAGCACGTGCGAGCCGGCGAACTGCAGCGTCTGCCGCAGGGCGAACGAGAACCCGAAGCCGTGCACGAGGCCGAACGCGAAGGTGATGATCCAGCGGCGCTCGATCCTCGCGCCGACGATGTTCTCGAAGGCCATGTACACGATGGACACGGCGATCAGCGTCTCGATGAGCGGCGGGAACCACAGGGCGTTGGGCGCCAGGTCGTACGCCGATGCGATGAGCGTCACGGAGTGGGCGACCGTGAACGAGGTCACCACGGCGACGAGCGGGCGGATCTTCCGGAAGGGAATCACCAGGCACAGCAGGAAGAGCAGGTGGTCCGTGCCGTCGAGGATGTGGAAGAAGCCGTCTTCGACGAAGCGGAACGCCGCCTGGTACCAGCGGGGATCGAGCGTGACGATGCCGTTCTCCCCGTGGATGTCGAAGACGCGCTCCACGCCGCCGGGCGCCTCGAACGTGAGCGCCACGTTCACGTGCAGGCCCAGCCGGGTCAGGCCCGGCTCGATGGCGAACTGCGACTGGTCCGAGGTGATCGGGAAGGTGAACTCGACGTCGAGCAGCCCCTGCTCCCAGTAGAGCTCCGTGGACGGGTCGAGCGGCGGCCCCTCGAGGTGGGCCCGTGCGCTCGCGTAGTCCCGGAACGACTGGTCGGACGGGAGCGACACGCGCGCCGCGGCGACCTCGGGATGGGGCAGGCGGCGGCCGTTCTCGTACACCGCCACGTAGTCGCCGATCCAGAGGATGGCCGCGTCCTCGGCCACCCGGCCCATCCGGGAGAGGTCGAGGAAGCCCTCGGGGCTGGTCGGCACGTCCATGTCCCGCATCGCCGCGAGCGGCGCGCGGACGAGCAGGCGCAGGCGCGACCCCTCGGGCGCGAGGAACGCGTGGACGGTGACCTCGTTGGGAATCTCGTGGGCGGCCGGCCGCGCCGGCAGTGCCGACCAGGCCGCCACCGTGCAGAGGGCCAGCGCCAGCCACGAACGGCTCCGGCGGGCTCGACCTGACACCGCTCGATGATAGCGGCCGCTCATGGCGGGTGACAAGGCCGTTCCCGCACGCATTCCCTGAGCGGATGCGTCGCATTCCTGCTTGGGTCGGCGGGGGGCGTCGCGTATACTGTCGCGGCGTTCGTCAGGACCGAGGCGAGCGCCCTCCGGGGGAAGCCGGGGCACGTCGCACGGGCACGGCAGGACGCGGCCAGGAGCCGCGCCGGACTGTTCGTGTCCCGGGCGGCGCCAGCCAGGCGCCCGCCGACCCAAGCCAAGTTCATCCGGTCAGTAGATGGGGCGTCCATGAAGCACCGAACGTTGAATCTCGTCGTGGCCGTCGCGGCGCTTGTCGGCCTGATGGGGGTCGGACAGTTCGCGCTCGATCGAGTTGCGGCCGCCGAGCAGACCGGGGTGCAGGCCCCGATGTTCGAGGTCGACCCGCTCTGGCCGAAACCGCTGCCGAACGGCTGGCTGATGGGCTCCACCATCGGCGTGTCCGTCGACGCGCAGGACCGGGTGTGGATCATCCACCGGCCCGACACCTTCACCGAGCGCACCGAGATCGGCACCGGCACGAACCCGCCGAGCGCCGAGCTCTGCTGCAAGGCCGCGCCGCCCATCCTGGTCTTCGACCAGGCCGGCAACCTCGTGAGCAGCTGGGGCGGACCCGGCGAGGGCTACGAGTGGCCGCAGTCGAACCACGGCATCACGATCGACTACAAGGGCAACGTCTGGATCGGCGGCAACGGCGCCAACGACTCGCACGTGCTGAAGTTCACGCAGGACGGCAAGCTGATCGCGCAGTTCGGCAAGCCCGGCGCGCGCCGCCAGCCCGGCGACAAGCCGGCCTACGCGGCCAACAGCAACGCCACCGACAGCTTCGGCCGCGTCGCGAAGATCTTCGTGGACCCGAAGGCCAACGAGGCCTACCTCGCTGACGGCTACCTGAACAAGCGGGTCGCGGTCATCGACGCCGACACCGGCGCGTTCAAGCGCTACTGGGGCGCTTACGGCAACAAGCCGGACGACACGAACCTCGGCCGCTACGATCCGTCGGCGCCGCCGGCGCAGCAGTTCCGCAATCCCGTGCACTGCGCCGACCTCTCGGTCGACGGGCTGCTCTACGTCTGCGACCGCCCGAACAACCGTCTGCAGGTGTTCCGGCCCGACGGCACGTTCGTGAAGGAGCACTTCTACTACAAGAAGACGCTCGGGGACGGCGCCGTGTGGGACATCGCGTTCTCGAAGGACCCCGGCCAGAAGTACATCTTCATGGCCGACGGCAAGAACGAGCGCGTCTACATCCTCGACCGCGAGAGCCTCGACATCATCACGATGTTCGGCGACGGCGGCCGGCAGCCCGGCCAGTTCTTCGCCGTGCACAGCATCGCGACCGACTCGAAGGGCAACATCTTCACCACCGAGACGTACGAGGGCAAGCGCGTCCAGAAGTTCGTCTACAAGGGCATGGGCCCGGTGACCAAGAAGGACCAGGGCGTGCTCTGGCCGAAGCCCGGGATGTAGGACACCAGGGGCGCTCCACCGGAGCGCTCCAGGACGGTGCTGACGGGGGGGCTCCACGCGGTGGGGCGCCCCCGTTCAGCGTACGGCGCCCTCGATGGCCGCCACCGCCGCGGCCACGCCGTCCTCTCCCGCCAGCCGGGCGCCGAGCGCCGCCGCGCGCGTCCGGGCCTCCGGGTGCCCCGCCAGCCACGCCAGCTGCCGTGCCAGGTGCGTCGCCTGCCAGCGGCGCCGCGGCACCGCGCGCGGCGCCACCCCCAGCTCCTCGAGCCGCTCCGCCCAGTAGAACTGGTCCGCCACGTGCGGCACGACGATCGAAGGCACGCCGGCCCCGAGCGCCGTCTGCATCGTGCCGGCCCCGCCGTGGTGGACGATGGCCAGGCAGCGCGGGAACACCGCGGCGTGATACAGGCGCGTGACGACCAGCAGCCCGTCGCGATCGCCCGCGCGGCCCGCGTGGCCGGGGGGCACCTGGACGATCGCCCGGACCCCGGCCCGCCTCGCGCCGTCGCGGATGGTGGCGAGCGTGTCGTCGAGATCCCGGGGGTGCTCGGGCGTGAGGCTCCCGAAGCTCACGAAGAGCGGCGGCGCGCCCGCGTCCAGGAACCGCTCCACCTCCGCGGGCACGGCCTCGGCGGTCGTCTGCGGCAGGTGGAGGAACCCCGTCACGCGGTTGTGCGCCGGCCAGTCGGCCGGTGCGGGACACAGGGTCGGGCTGACCGCGACGAGGTTGAGGCGCCGGGAGGCCCACGCCTCGGTCATCACGTCCCCGAGCGGCGGCAGGCCGGCGCCCGCGCGAAACGCGTTCACCCGCTTCCGGAACGTGAGGTTGATCGCGAGCCGCGCGAGCCACCAGCCGGCCGCGTTGCCCCAGGCGCCGAGGCGCGGCAGGCCGGTCGGGTGGATATGGCGGGACGGCAGCGTGCTCGGGGCGAGGGTGACGCTGACCTCGGGCACGCCCGCGGCCTCGGCGGCGGCGCGGGTGGGGTACAGGAAGAAGTGGCTGACCACCGCGTCCGAGCGGCGGCAGAGGTCGACGGCCGCCGCGTGCATCTCCTCGAGTACCGGATCGAAGAAATAGCGCACGATGAGCTTCGACTGCTCGAGCGGGTTCGCGGCGCGGAGCATCTCCCAGCCGATGCGGCTGAGGGTCTCGGGGTCGGTGTGGACCGGCGCGCCGACGGCGCGGGCGCGGACGCCGAGCGCCCGCGCCGCCTCGTCGTACGTGCGGTTGCCGAGCTCGGTGTAGAGCAGCTCGACGTCGTGCCCCCGCACCGTGAGCCCGTGTGCGAGCGCGAGAAAGGGGCGGACGTCGCCCTCGCTGCCCCAGGCCTGGACGCCAATGCGCATGGGGGACATTCTAGGCCGCCTCGCTGGGACTCGCTCTGCTCGCTGGGACTCGCTCTGCTCGCTGGGACTCAGGCGCTTCGCGCCTTCGCTGGGACCAGAACGGTGCCGCTTCCCCTGCTTCAGTCGCACCCTTCCCAGCGAGGGCCGGCACGGCCCGAGTCCCAGCGAGCGGAGCGAGTCCCAACGAGCGC
>JBFWOG010000034.1:0-36132 GCA_050250645.1 Vicinamibacterales bacterium | reverse complement strand
ACGCGCCCGCTACAAAGGCGTCCGCAAGAACACGCTCGATCTACGCCGCACCGCCACCGTCGTCAACCTGCAGCGGCTCGCCCGCATGGCCACCGCCGCGTGACTTTACCTGTTCAGCTCTCTAGGCATTTGCGATTGAAGATTTGCGATTGAAGATTTCGGATTGAAGATCCAGCCGGAACGCGCGCAGCGCATTCCGGCCGTCTCCTTCCGCAAGGCACGTCTCCGTCGCCGGGACGGCCTCCGCTACTCCGTGCGTAACGCGAGCGCGGGGTCGAGGTTCGCCGCGCGGCGGGCCGGCAGGTACCCGGCGAGCAGGGCCACCGCCGTGAGCGCCAGCACGATGCCGGCGAGCTGCAGCGGGCCCAGGGTGACCAGCCCGAAGAGCGCCGACTCCATCACGCGGCCCACGCCCACGGCCATCGCCGTGCCGATCACCACCCCGATGGCGGTGATGCGCACCGCCTGCGTGGCCGTCAGGCGAATCACCTGCCACTTCGTCGCGCCGAGCGCCAGCCGGACGCCGATCTCCTGCGTGCGCCGCGCCGCCAGGTACGCCATCAGGCTGTACATCCCCATCAGCGCCAGGGCCAGTGCGATGCCGCTCATGACGGCGAGGGCGTGCGCGAGGTAGCCGATGCCGGCGACCTTGTCGGCCACGACCTGGTCCATCGAGGCGATTGCCTGGATCGGCTGGTCCGGGTCGGCGAGCGCGATGGCGCGCCGCATCTCCCCGGCCACGCCCGTCGGGTCCCCGATGGTGCGGGCCACGATGGCCATGCTGTAGCCGACGTCCTGGCCGACGGGCCGGAAGACGGTCGGCCGGTGCTGGTTCATGAACCAGTCGTGCATGACGTCGCCCGCGACGCCGACGACCTCGATCCACTCGCCGTCGGGCGCGGTCCGGAACCGCCGGCCGATCGGATCGGCCCCCGGCCAGTAGCGCTCGGCCAGGCTCGCCGAGACCAGGGCGACGGGACGCGTGTCGTCGCGGTCGTTGTCGGTCAGGCCCCGGCCCGCGAGCAGCGGAATCTTCATCGTGTCGAGGTAGCCCGGCGTGACGCGCCGGTAGTCGACGCTGCGCACCTCGGCCGGGGTGAGCGTCTGCCCCTCGGGGTAGAAGTCGCGCCCGGTGTTGCTGCCGGCGTAGGGCAGGGTGCTCGTGACGGCGGCGCCGGTCACGGCCGGGACCCCGTCCAGGTGGTCGAGCACGCGCGTGATGAACTGCCGGCGCCGCCCGGCGTCGGCGTAGGGCTGTTCGGGCAGGGTCAGCCGCGCCGTGAGGACGTCGCGCTTGTCGAAGCCGAGCTCGCCATTGACCGCGCCGTCCACGGCGCGCAGGATCAGGCTCGACGCGACGACGAGCGCCAGCGTGAGGGCCACCTGCGCCGCGGCAAGGGCCGTGCGGACCCACTGCCGCCCGCCCGAGGCCGTCATGGTGCGGCCGCCCTGCCGGAGCGAGTCGGTCACCGCCGCGCGCGACGCCTGCAGCGCGGGTACGAGGGAGAACAGCGCCGTCGCGACGGCGCCGAGCGCCGCCATGATCCCGAGCGCCGCCAGGTCCATGCCGATGTACTCGTAGCCGGGGACGAAGCGGATGATGCTCGCCGGCAGGAAGTCGTGTGTGAGCGTGGCGCCGACCCACGCCAGCGGCACCGCCGCCAGGACCGCGAGGATCGCGAGGCACGTGCCCTCGATCAGCATCTGGAACAGGAGCCGCCCGCTCCGCGCGCCGAGGGCGAGGCGCAGCGCGAACTCCTGCTGGCGCTCCGCCCCCCGCGCCAGCAGCAGGTTGGCGACGTTCGCGCAGGCGATGAGGAGCAGCAGGAAGGCGGCCGCCTGCCAGAGCGCCAGGAACGGCCCGGCGCCGGGGTCGGCCATGCCGCGCGTGAAGGACACCACGGTCGCGCCCCGCTCGGCGTTGGTGTCGGGGTGCGCCGCCGCCTGGCGTGAGACCACGCCGCCGAACTCCGCCCGCGCGGCGTCGATCGACTGCCCGGGGGCCAGCCGGGCGAAGGCCATGAGGTAGCCCCGCTTGCGCTCGGCCCACCCCGCATCGTCGAAGGCCAGCGGGGACCAGACCTCGGCGCCGAAGGGGATCGCGAAGCGGGGCGGCATCACCCCGATGACCTCGTAGGGCTCACCGTCGAGTCGCACGACCTGGCCGATGATGCCCGGGTCGCCGGCGAAGCGCCGCTGCCAGAGCGCGAAGGCGAGGAGGACGCGACGGCTGGCGCCCGGTTCGCCCTCCTCGGGCCGGAACGTCCGGCCGATCACGGGCTGGACGCCCAGCAGGTCGAAGAAGCCGGGGCTGACGCGGAAGCCCGCCAGTTGCTCGGGCTGGTCGTTGCCCGTGACGTTCGGGTCCCACCATTCCGCGGCGGCCAGGTCCGTGAGGGTCGTGAGCTGCCCGGTCCACTCCCGGAAGTCGGCGGGCGCGACCGACTCGCGCTCGAAGAAGGGCTGTTGATCCGCGGGGCTGGACGCGAGCAGCACGACCCGGTCGATGCTCGACATGCGGAACGGCCGGAGGTAGAGCGCGTCGGCGAGGTTGAAGATCGTGGCGTTGGCCGCCAGGGCGATCGCGAGCGTCGCGACGATGATGGCCGAGAGGGCCGGGCGGTGCCAGAGGCTGCGCCAGGCGTGCCGGAACTCGCGGAGCCAGCCGGCGCCGAACCCCGACTCGTCCACCTCGGCGAGCGCCCAGGGGCGGCGGGGCAGGGCCCCCGGCACGACGCGGCCGGCCGTGAAACGGGTCGCCAGGGACGCGGCCTGCCGCCAGTACCAGCGCCGGGCCGCGGCCGGGCCGCGCCGGTGCACCATCGCGTCGAACTCTTCCCGAAGGTCGCCCGAGACGGCGTCCCGCCACTCGGCGTCGCGGATGGACCAGCGAAGCAGGCGCTCGGCGGCGGACGGGGGCATGTGGCTCATGACGGCTCCAGGATGGACTCGAGGCCCTTGGACAGGTTGGCGAGGGCGGCGTGGGTCGCGCGCAGCGCCTTGAGCCCGAGGGGCGTGACGCTGAAGTAGCGCCGGGCCCGCCCGCCGCGCTCGGGCGTCGGGTCGCCCATGCGCGATCGGAGGCACCCCTTGGCTTCGAGCCGTTCGAGCCCCGTGTAGAGGGCGCCGCGGGCCACGGGCCGCCCGGTGCGCGCCTCCAGCAGCGCGCGGATCGGGACCGCGTAGGCGTCGGTGTCCACGTGGAGGACGGCCAGGATGACCGCGTACTCGAACTCGCCGAGGTAAGGGGTGGGCTTCATGTCTGCAACGCAGGCTATATGTTGTCTACGTTGCAGGCAATAGGGAGGTTCCGCGCCGCCGGGACGGCGCGGCCCTTCCCGGCGCGGGCCGGGCGACCGGGAAAGGGCGTCACGGGCGGCTAGTCGGTGGGCGGGAGGGGCGTGGACTCGGGCGACCCGGTGTCCGGGACGCCGAGGATGCGGCGCAGTTCCTCGCCGTCCATGACCTCGGTCTCCAGCAGCCGGCGGGTCACCGTCTCGAGCAGCTCACGCCGCTCCTCGAGCAGCTGGCGGGCCCGCTGGTGCGCCGTCCGGACGATCGCGGCGACCTCCTCGTCGATGGCCCGCGCCGTGTCCTCGCTGTAGGGCCCGCGCTCGCTCGGCATCCCCATGTCGAGGAAGCGCGAGCGCCGGGGCTGGTCGAAGTTGATGGCGCCGAGCGCGTCGCTCATGCCCCACTCCGTGACCATGGAGCGGGCGATGTCCGTGGCCCGCTGCAGGTCGTTCTGCGCCCCCGTCGAGATCTCGCCGAGTGCGATCTCCTCGGCGGCGCGGCCGCCGAGCAGGACGGCCAGCTGGTCCCGGAGGTCCTGCCGCTGCATCAGGTACCGGTCCTCGAGGGGCAGCTGCATCGTGTAGCCGAGCGCGCCGAAGCCCCGCTGCACGATCGAGATCTTGTGGACCGGGTCCATCCCGGTCAGGGAGCTGGCGACGATGGCGTGCCCGGACTCGTGGTACGCGATGATCTCGCGCACCTTCGGGCTCATCACGCGCTTCTTCTCGAGGCCGGCGATGAGCCGGTCGATCCCCTCGTCGAAGTCGCTCATCTCCACCGACGTCTTGTCGCGGCGCGCCGCGAGCAGCGCCGCCTCGTTGACCAGGTTCGCCAGGTCCGCGCCCGCGAACCCCGCGGTCCGCGCCGCGACCTTGCGCAGGTCGACGTCCGGCGACAGCTTCACCTGCTTGACGTGGATGCGCAGCACCGCCTCGCGGCCGTTGATGTCGGGCTTGTCCACCAGCACCTGGCGGTCGAAGCGGCCCGGGCGGAGCAGGGCCGGGTCGAGCACCTCCGGCCGGTTGGTCGCGGCCATGATGATGATCGCCTTCCGGGCGTCGAAGCCGTCCATCTCGGCGAGGAGCTGGTTGAGCGTCTGCTCGCGCTCCTCGTGACTCCCCATCGGGCTCTGCGACCGGATGCGGCCCAGCGCGTCGAGCTCGTCGATGAAGACGATGCAGGGGGCCTTGGCCTCGGCCTGCTTGAAGAGGTCGCGGACGCGCGCCGCGCCCACGCCGACGAACATCTCGACGAACTCGGACCCGCTCAGGCTGAAGAAGGGGACCTTCGCCTCGCCGGCCACGGCCCGCGCCAGCAGCGTCTTGCCGGTGCCGGGCGGGCCCACGAGCAGGACGCCCTTCGGGATCTTGCCGCCGAGGGTCGTGTACTTCCGCGGGTTCTTCAGGAACTCGACGATCTCGCGCAGCTCGCCCGCCGCCTCGTCCACGCCGGCGACGTCGGCAAAGCTCACCTTCACGTCGTCGTCCGCGTAGATCTTGGCCTTGCTGCGGGCGAACGACATCACGCCGCCCTCGGCGCCGCCCATCCGCTTGAAGAAGAAGGTCCAGAGCGCGACGATCAGCACGAGCGGGATCACCCAGCTCAGGACCTCGGGCAGCCAGCGGCTGACGACCTCGCCCCGGTACTCGACGTTGTTGGCGTCGAGGTCCTCGACGAGCTTCGGGTCCTCGATCCGGGTGGTGGAGAAGGTCGAGTCGCCGTCGGCCTTCTTGAGCGTCCCCGTAATCGTCGAGTCGCCCACCGCCACCGTCGCGACCTGCCCCGTGCGCACCAGGTTCTTGAACTCGCTGTACGGGATCTGCCGGCCGCCCGGGGTCAGGACATACGCCTGCGCGAGGGCCAGCACGAACAGCGCGCCCATCACCCAGAGCAGGGCGGTCGGACGTGGCTGTGGAGCGTTCCGGCGGTCCCCCTTCTTCGGGGGGCCGCCGGGCGGGACGGCGGAACTAGGCAACGGGTACCTCGTGCTTGGTGAAGGTCAGCGCGCCGCCGGCGACGTCGACGACGACCTGGTCGCCCTCGCCGAACTCGCCCTCGAGCACCTTGAGCGCGAGCGGGTCGAGGATCTGCCGCTGGATCGCGCGCTTGAGCGGACGGGCGCCATACGTCGCATCATACCCTTCCTCGGCGAGCCAGCCCTTGGCGGCCTCGGTCAGCGACACGGCGATCTTCCGCTCCGCGAGGCGGCTGACGAGCCCGCGGACCTGGATGTCGATGATCCGCTTCAGGTGCTCGCGGCCGAGCGCGTGGAAGAAGATGATCTCGTCCACCCGGTTCAGGAACTCGGGCCGGAAGTGCTGGCGCAGCGCCTCGGTGACCTGGCGCCGGACCCCCTCGTCCAGCGTGCCGCCCGCGAGCGACGCCTCGGCGATGTACTGGCTGCCGAGGTTCGACGTCATGATCACGACCGTGTTCTTGAAGTCGACCGTCCGGCCCTTGCCGTCGGTCAGCCGGCCGTCGTCCAGCATCTGGAGCATGACGTTGAGCACCTCGGGGTGCGCCTTCTCGATCTCGTCGAAGAGGACGACCGAGTAGGGGCGGCGCCGGACCGCCTCGGTGAGCTGGCCGGCCTCCTCGTAGCCCACGTACCCGGGCGGCGCGCCGAGCATCCGGGAGACGGTGTGCTTCTCCTGGTACTCCGACATGTCGATGCGGATCATCGCCTGCTCGTCGTCGAACAGGAACTCGGCGAGCGCCCGCGCCAGCTCCGTCTTGCCGACGCCGGTCGGGCCCAGGAAGATGAAGCTGCCGAGCGGCCGGTTCGGGTCCTGGAGCCCGGCGCGCGCGCGCCGCATCGCGTTGGCCACCGCGCCGATGGCCTCGTCCTGGCCGACGACGCGCTGGTGCAGCCGCTCCTCCATGTGGAGCAGCTTCTGGATCTCGCCCTCCATCAGCCGGCTGACGGGGATGCCCGTCCACTTGCCGACGACCTCGGCGATGTCCTCCTCGTCCACGTCCAGCTTGAGCATCCGCGGGGCGGCGCCGTCCTCCTCCTCGGGCGCCTCGCCAGCCGCGATGCGCTTCTCGAGCTCGGGCACGCGGGCGTACTTCAGCTCGGACGCCTTCGCGTAGTCGCCCTGGCGCTCGGCCTCCTCGAGCGCGTGGCGGGCGTCCTCGAGCTGCTGCTTGAGGTCCGCGGTCCCGTGGATCGCGTCCTTCTCGCGCTGCCACTGGGCCTGCAGCCGTGCCTGGTCCTCCTTCAGGTCCGCCAGCTCCTTCTCGAGCTTGGCGAGGCGGTCGAGGCTGGGCTTGTCGGTCTCCTTGCGGAGCGCCTCGCGCTCGATCTCGAGCTGCATCACCCGGCGCCGCACCTCGTCGAGCTCCGCCGGCATCGAGTCGATCTCCATGCGGAGCCGCGAGGCCGCCTCGTCGATGAGGTCGATGGCCTTGTCTGGCAGGAAGCGGTCGGTGATGTAGCGGTGGGAGAGCACCGCCGCCGCCACCAGGGCCGCGTCCTTGAACTTGACGTTGTGGTGGATCTCGTAGCGCTCGCGCAGCCCGCGGAGGATGCTGATCGTGTCCTCGACGGTCGGCTCGCCGACCAGCACCGGCTGGAAGCGCCGCTCGAGCGCCGCGTCCTTCTCGATGTGCTTCCGGTACTCGTCGAGCGTCGTCGCCCCGATCGTGTGCAGCTCGCCGCGCGCCAGCATCGGCTTGAGCATCTGCGACGCGTCCATCGCGCCCTCCGCCGCGCCCGCGCCGACCACCGTGTGCAGCTCGTCGATGAAGAGCACCACGCGGCCCTCCGCGTCGAGCACCTCCTTGAGCACCGCCTTCAGCCGCTCCTCGAACTCGCCGCGGTACTTCGCGCCGGCGACGAGCGACCCCATGTCGAGCGCGACGATGCGCTTGTTCTTGAGGCCCTCGGGGACGTCCCCGCGGACGATGCGCTGGGCGAGGCCTTCGACGATGGCCGTCTTGCCGACGCCGGGCTCGCCGATGAGGACGGGGTTGTTCTTGGTCCGGCGCGAGAGCACCTGGATGACCCGGCGGACCTCCTCGTCGCGGCCGATGACCGGGTCGAGCTTGCCCTTGCGCGCGAGGTCCGTCAGGTCGCGGCCGTACTTCTCGAGCGCCTGGTACTTGCCCTCCGGGTTCGGGTCGGTGACCCGCTGGCTGCCGCGAATCGCCGTCAGCCCCTCCAGGACCGACTCCCGCGTCACGCCGCGCTCCGCCAGCAGGTCCTTCGTCGGCGCCTTGCCCGGCTCGGCGAGCAGGCCGATCAGGAGGTGCTCGGTCGAGACGTACTCGTCCTGCATCGCCTTCGCCTCGGCCTGGGCCGCGTCGATCACCACCCGGAGGCGCGGCGACAGGTGCGGCTCGGCGCCGCCGTGCGCCTGCGGCTGCCGGCCGAGGTGCTCGCGGAGCGCGCGGGCCAGGGCGGCCGGGTCGGTGTCGAGCTTGCGCAGCAGCGCCGGGACGACGCCGTCCGGCTGCTCGGCGAGCGTCACGAGCAGGTGCTCGGGCTCGACCTGGGCGTGGTGCAGCTCGTTGGCCAGCTGCGGGGCCGCCAGGAACGCCTCCTGGGCCTTTTCGGTGAACTTGTTGAGATTCATGGCTCTGTGCCTTCCGTCGTGCCTGCCGTGCCGTCAGTCCCGGGCGCCCGCCTCAGGGCGTGCTCCCGGTCTTCGCGGGCTCCGCCAGCCGCGCGAGTGCCTCGTAGTGCGACCGCGCCTCGGGGGTGAGCGAGGCGGGGAGGGCGATGTCCACGGTGGCGTAGAGGTCGCCGCGGTCGGCTGGCGCGCCCACCCCGGGGAGTCCGTGTCCCCGCAGCCGGAACACCTGCCCGTTCTGCGTCGTCTGCGGCACCTTGAGCCGCAGGGTCTTCCCGGTGAGGGCGGGGACCTCGACCTCGCCGCCGAGGACCGCCGTGGTCACCGGCACCTTCACTCGCGTGTAGAGGTCGCGGCCCTTGCGTTCGAAGCGCGGGTGTGGCCGGATGTGGACCCGGAGGTAGAGGTCGCCGTGGGCCGCCGTGCCCCGGCCCCGCTCGCCCTCGCCGCTGACGCGGACCCGGGCGCCCTCCGTGACCCCGGCCGGGATCCGCACCTCGACGTTCCGCTGCTGGCCGTCCTGCTGGATCCCCAGCCGCTGCACCGAGCCGGCGAGGACGTCCTCGAGCCCGAGGTCGATCGGGTGCTCGACGTCGCGGCCCTTCTGGTTGCGCACGCGGGCGGCCCGGCGGCGCCCGCCGGCGGAGGGGCCCGCGGCCCCGCCGAAGAACGTCTGGAAGAAGTCCGAGAACGGGCTCTCGTCGCCGCCGAACATGTCGGCGACCTCGTCCTCCGACATCGGGCGGAAGCCGCTGCCGCCCGTCGTCCACGTGAAGGGGCTCGCGCCGGGGGCGCCCTGCGCCCGGGCCTGCTCGTACTGGCGCCAGTTGGCGCCGAGCTCGTCGTACTTCTTCCGCTTCTCGGGGTCGCCGAGCACCTCGTTGGCCTCGTTGAGCTCCTTGAAGCGCGCCTCGGCGGCCGCGTCGCCGGGGTTCACGTCGGGATGGAACTTCCGCGCGAGCCGGCGATAGGCCTGCTTGATGTCCTTGGCGGACGCCGTCTTGGCCACGCCGAGCGTGGCGTAATAGTCCTTGAAGTCCACGGTCAGAACCCGTCCATCCCGAGCAGGCTGCCCAGCCGCTCCATCTCGCGCACGAGCCGCCGCCGGCCCGCGTTCTCCTCGAGCGCGTCTTCGCGCATCAGCGGCCGGATGCGGCGCATCGCCTCGGCGGCCGCCAGCAGCCGCTGGACGCCGGCCAGGTTCACCCCCTCGTCCTCGACGAGGTACTTGATGAATCGCAGCCGCTCGATCTCGTCCCTCGAGTAGAGACGCATGCTGCCCATGGTCCGTGACGGCCGGACGAGCCCCAGCCGCTCGTACTTGCGGAGCGTCTGGGGGTGCATCCCGAGCAGCCGCGCCGCCATGGAGATGAAGATCAGCTCTTCTGCCATGCCCGACACCTTGACATGCATCAAGTATAGGACTTGATACGTTTCGAGTCAACTCGGCTACACTGGGGTTCCGTGCCCGCCGCCCGCCCCACGTTCCACCCGTCCGAGCGCCCCGTCGTTGCCTTCGTGGCCGTGTTCGTCCTCCTGGTGGGGGGCACCGTCGCGGCCTGGCTCGCCCTGCCCGGGTTCGCCGGGGAGGTGAAGCACATCCAGCTGGCCTACCGTCCGCCCGGCGGCGACTACTACCTGGCGCACGACCACGGGGGGCACGTCGACCACCACGTCCTGTACTTCGGGACCGACGAGGAGGCGGTGGCCCGGCTGAAGGCGGCGGACGTGCTGTTCCTGGGGAACTCGCGGCTGATGTTCGCGCTGCGGTCGCGGACGCTGGCGCCGTTCTTCGAGGCGCGCGGCCTGAGCTACTACGTGCTCGGCTTCGGGTTCCGGGAGGGCGACCGGTTCCCGCTGGAGATCATCCGGCGCTTCGACCTCCACCCGCGGCTGGTGGTGGTCAACGCCGACGGGTTCTTCGGCGCGGGGCTGAGCCCGTGGGGCCGCCGGGTGGTCCGGGACACCCCGTTCGGGGCCTGGAAGCGGCAGGTCGAGGCCGAGGCCGGCCACGAGGCCCGCCGCGTCGTGCACCAGGTCATCCCGAACTGGATCGACCTCTACGGGCGGCCCGGGTTCGAGGTCGGCCGCGAGTTCATCGCGTACCGCTCGCGGACCGACGGGTCGTGGTTCGTCTCGCCGTGGCCCGACCCGGTGATGGCGGTGCCGGACACGCGCCTCGACGTGCGCATCGGCCCGCGGGTCGCGGACGCGGCGCGCGCGTTCCAGGCCGAGATGGCGGCGCGGGGCGCCCGGGTGGTCCTGACGTTCGTCCCGACGCCGGCGCCCCAGGGCGACTTCGCCGGGACGATCAGCCGCCTCCTCGAGGTGCCGCTCGTCGCGCCGGACGTGGAGGGCCTCACGAGCCATGACGGCTCGCACCTGAGCGAGGGGAGCGCGGTCGCCTGGAGCCAGGTGTTCCTCGAGGCCCTCGCCCCGTACCTGCCGCCGCCCGCGGGACCGCCCGAGCCGTGAGCTTCGTCTCCTGGTCGTTCGTCGTCCTGTTCCTCGTCGTCCTGGCGGGCCGGCTCACGATCGGCCGGCGGAAGACGGAGCCGGCCTTCGTCGCGCTGCTCGTCGCCGCCAGCGTCGTGTTCTACGCGTGGCACATCCCGCAGTACATCGTGATCCTCGTCGGGAGCGCGGCGGTGGACTACGTGGCGGGCCTGCAGCTCGGGCGGCTGCCGCTCACGGCGACCCATCGGCGGCGGGGCTGGCTGGTGGCCTCGCTCGTCACGAACCTCGGGCTGCTCGGGTTCTTCAAGTACGGGGACTTCGTCCTCCGCGCGGTGGGGGACCTGATGGGCCTGGCGGGGAGCCCGGTGGCGCCGCCCGAACTCGGGCTGATCCTGCCGATGGGGATCAGCTTCTACACGTTCCAGTCCCTGTCGTACACGATCGACGTGTATCGCGGGGTGCTGGCGCCGATCGACAGCTTCCCGCGCTTCTTCCTCTACATCAGCTTCTTCCCGCAACTGGTGGCGGGACCGATCGTGCGCGCGGCGGAGTTCCTGCCCCAGCTGCCGCGGCCGCGGCGGCTCCGCCTCGTCGTGTTCTACGAGGGCTCGTGGCTCATCATCCGGGGGTTCTTCCTGAAGATGGTGTGCGCGGACAACCTCGCCGTCTACGTGGACGAGCACTGGGCGCGCGGCTACCTGCCCGAGACCAACGCCGCGTTCGCCCTCTGGCTCGCGTTGATGTTCTCCGGGCAGATCTTCGCGGACTTCGCGGGGTACTCGAGCATCGCCCGCGGGCTGGCCTACCTGCTGGGGTTCCGGTTGCCGGTCAACTTCAACGCCCCCTACGTGGCCGGGTCGCTCAAGAACTTCTGGGAGCGCTGGCACATCACGCTGTCGACCTGGCTGCGCGACTACTTGTACGTGCCGCTCGGCGGGAACCGCATCTCGCGGCGCCGGACCTACGCCAACCTGCTGGCGGTCATGCTGCTCGGCGGGCTCTGGCACGGGGCGGCGTACACGTTCATCGTCTGGGGCGCCATCCACGGGGGCGCCCTGGCCGTGGAGCGGGCGCTCGGCCTGCACCGCCAGGCGCCCGGCCGCCCGGTCCTGCGCCTGGTCTGGTTCGGCGTGGCGCAGGCCGTGGTCCTGGTGGCGTGGGTGTTCTTCCGGAGCGACAGCCTCGGCGGGGCGCTGCGCTTCGTCGGCAACCTGGCGGCGCTCGACCCGGGCCCCCTCCCGGGGTGGGCCCTGGTTGGCAGCCTCTTCCTGCTGCCGCTGGTCGCCCTGCACGCGTGGACCTGGGCGGAAGAGCGGGGCAGCGTCCGCCCGCTCGCCCCGGCGGCCCGCGGCGCGCTGGCGGCGGCGATGGCGTATGCCGCGATGACCTTCTACGCCGGCACCAGCGAGTTCATCTACTTCCAGTTCTGAGGCGCGCGCTCTCGCGCGCGCCGATTGCCGACACGGATCCGCGGATGCGCGCGGAGGACGCGGATACGGCACTGCAGCGACGAACGAGGCTTGGTCGCCCGGTGACCTGCCGTGGCCAGGCAGGGTTCCCATGAGGGGAGCGCGCCGGGCTCAACGCCGGCTCCATGGATCGGCCCCGCGCGTGACAAGGAGCCCGCGGGCCGGTCATACTGCACGGACACGTGTTCGACGTCTATGCCTCGGACTTCGTCACCATCGGCCTGCTGGTCGCGCTCGAGGGCTTGCTGAGCGCGGACAACGCGATGGTGCTGGCGGTCCTCGTCCTCGGCCTCCCCAAGCACCAGCAGGGCAAGGCGCTGCGCTATGGCATCCTGGGGGCGTTCGCCTTCCGGATCACGGCCACGGTGCTGGCCCAGCACATGATCCAGCTCCTCTGGGTCCGCCTGCTCGGGGGGCTCTACCTGCTCTACCTGCCGTACCAGCACTTCTTCGGCCACGGCGACGCCGAGGAGCGCCGGACGCCGAAGCCCGCGCGGCCCTGGCTCGGGCTCACGGCCTTCTGGGCGACCGTCGTCAAGGTGGAGCTGACCGACATCGTCTTCGCGGTCGACTCGATCCTCGTCGCCGTCGCGATGTCGAACAAGCTGTGGGTGATCATCGCCGGCGGCGTCCTGGGGATCATCGCCATGCGCCTGGTCATCGGCCAGTTGCTGACGCTCGTCCACCGGTACCCCGCGCTCGTCGACGGGGCATTCGTGATCATCTTCTGGGTGGGCCTGAAGCTGCTCGTCGAGTACGCCCACGGCCTGGGCCTCGTGTCGTTCGAGGTGCCGCGCTGGCTCTCGCTCGGCCTGATCGTGGTGATCTTCGTCGTCGCGTTCTTCTACGCCCGCGCCCAGGGCCCGGTCGCCGACCCGCCAGACGATGCCGCCGCGATGTTCGAGGACGGCGCGGAAGAATCAAGAATCAAGAAGTAAGAATCAAGAAGGTCTTCGTGACCCGTTCCAATTCTTGGTTCTTGATTCTAGATTCTGGATTCTTCAGCGAAGCCTCGTCCTCGCGGCGAGGATCGCCCTTACGAGATCGTCCGGCATTTCCTCGGGGAGCGCATCGCCCTCGCAGGTGAAGGCCCGGCGCCCGGCCGCGGCCGCGGCGGCGTACTGGCGCAGGTACTCGTGACAGTCGTGGCAGGCCGTCAGGTGCCCCTCGAAGTGCTCCCGGATGGCCGGCGGCAGTTCGCCGCCGAGGTAGTCCAGGATGAACTCGTTCAGTTCGCGGCAGGTCACGACCGGTCTCCCTGGAAATGCGGCGCCATCAGCGTGCGCAGCGCCTGTCGCGCCCGGTGCAGGCGAATCTTGGCCGCGTTGGTCGACACCCCGAGCATCGTCGCGGTTTCCTCCGTCCCCAGCCCTTCGATGTCGCGGAGCATCAGGACGGTACGGTAGGTCTCGGGCAGCGAGTCGATCAGCCGCCGGACCAGGTCCCGGGTCTCCCGGCGCTCGAGGGCCACGTCCGCCGGCTCGTCCCAGCTCGAGAGGTGCTCGCGGTAGTGTCCGTCGTCGCGGTAGGCGGGCAGCAGCGGGTCGAGCGGTTCCTCGGGCTTGCGCCGCCGCGTCCGCAGCTTCATCAGCGCCGCGTTGACGACGATGCGGTGCAGCCAGGTGGAGAGGCGGGCCTGCCCCTCGAAGCGGTCGAGGCTGCGGAAGGCGGAGAGGAAGGCGTCCTGGACGACGTCCCGCGCGTCCTCCTCGGAGCCGAGGAAGCGCCGCGCCACGGCCAGCAGCCGGCCGCCGTACGCCCGCACCAGCGTCTCGTACGCATCGTCATCCCCCGACCGCAGTCGGGCGAGCAGGGCCGCGTCGTCGATCTCGTCAGCGGCGGTCCCCGGCGGCGGGTCGGCCATGGGCGCGGAGTCTATCACGCGGGTCCCTGCCGGCTTGACGGATCGAGCCGGCCCCGCTGCTCGAGCAGCTTGGCCACGAGCGCGGTCCAGCCCGTCTGGTGACTCGCGCCGAGGCCGGCGCCGGTGTCGCCGTGGAAGTACTCGTGGAAGGGGATCAGGTCGCGCCAGTGCGGGTCGTGGTCGAAGAGATCGCGCCCGCCGAACACCGGCCGGCGGCCATCGGCGCCCCGGGTGAAGAGCGAGGCCAGGCGGTGGGAGAGGTCCGCCGCGACCTCGTCGAGCGTCAGCATGCGGCCCGAGCCCGTCGGGCACTCCACCCGGAACCCGTCGCCGAGGTAGTGGTGGTACCGCTGCAGGGCCTCGATCAGGAGGAAGTTGATCGGGAACCAGACGGGGCCGCGCCAGTTCGAATTGCCGCCGAACACCCCGCTCGTCGACTCGCCCGGCTCGTAGGCGACGCGGTGCTCGGTGCCGTCGACGTGGAGCACGTAGGGTTCCGAGGCGTGGCGGCGCGACAGCGAGCGGATCCCGTGGGGCGAGAGGAACTCCGCCTCGTCCAGCATCACGGCGAGCACGCGGCGGAGCCGCTCCGGCCACACCACCGCGAGCAGGCGCCGCTCGCCGGCGCCGGCCGTCCGCATGCTCGCGGCATGGGCCGTGAGGTCGGGCCGGTGGTCGATGAACCACTCGAGCCGGCGCGCGAAGTCGGGCATCCGGGCGAGGGTCGCCGGTTCCAGTGTGTCGACGGCGAGCAGCGGGATGAGGCCGACCACGGACCGGACCCGGAGGGGATGGCGGCTGCCGTCGGGCAGGTGCAGGTAGTCGTAGAAGAACCCGTCCGCGTCGTCCCAGAGGCTGGCGGCGTCGCCGGCCATGTGGCTCATCGCGTGGGCGATGTAGAGGAAGTGCTCCCAGAACTTGCTGGCGACGTCGGCGTAGACGGGGTTCTCCCGCGCGAGCTCCGACGCCATGGCGAGCATCGAGAGGCAGTACATCGCCATCCAGCTCGTGCCGTCGGACTGCTCGAGGTGCCCGCCGGTGGGCAGCGGCTTCGACCTGTCGAAGACGCCCACGTTGTCGAGGCCCAGGAAGCCGCCCTCGAAGACGTTGTTGCCCTCCTCGTCCTTGCGGTTGACCCACCAGGTGAAGTTGAGCAGCAGCTTCTGGAAGACCCGCTCGAGGAAGTCCCGGTCGCCCCGGCCCGTCATGCGGGCCTCGATGCGGTAGACGCGCCACGCGGCCCACGCGTGCACCGGCGGGTTGACGTCGCCGAGCGCCCATTCGTAGGCGGGGAGCTGCCCGTTGGGGTGCATGTACCACTCGCGCAGGAGCAGTACGAGCTGGGCCTTCGCGAAGCCGGGATCGACGAGCGCGAGCGGCACGGTGTGGAACGCGAGGTCCCACGACGCGTACCAGGGGTACTCCCAGGTGTCGGGCATCGACACCACGTCGGCGTTGAAGAGGTGCCGCCAGTCGTGATTGCGGCCCTGCGCGCGCTCCGGTGGCGGGGCGGGCTGGGCGGGGTCGCCGTCGAGCCAGCGTGACACCACGTAGTGGTAGTACTGCTTCGACCACAGCAGGCCGGCCAGGGCCTGGCGCATGACGAGGCGCTCGTCAGGGCCCAGGTCGGGCGGTGTCAGGCCGGCATGGAACTCGTCGGCCTCCTGCCGGCGCGCGTCGAACGTCGCGGCGAAGTCCCCGCCGAAGGCGCCGCCGGCGAGCGCAGCGGGAGGGCGGTCGGTCAGGCGCACCCTGACCTCGACCTGGCCTCCGGGCGGCACCGTGACAACGTGGTGGGCCGCGGCCTTGGTGCCCGTGCGAGCGGGGTCGACGGCGGAGGCGTCGCCGTGGACCACGAACTCGTGGAACGCGTCCTTGGCGTAGGCCGGGCCGGGTGCGCCGAAGAGCCGCCTGGTGTTGGTCTCGTTCCCCGTGAAGAGCAGGGGAGGCGCGCCGTCGCAGTAGAGCCACCGCCGGCCGTAGTACGGGTCGTTCAGCTCGACGACGCTCGCGCCGGCCGTCCCGTCCGCTTCGGCGAGCGAGGCGTGATCGGTTTCGCCGTTCCAGGCCCACCGGTTGCGGAACCAGACGGTCGGCAGGACGTGCAGCGGCGCCGCGTCGGGCCCGCGGTTGGACGCGGTGATGCGGACGAGGATGTCCTCGGGCGTCGCCTTGGCGTACTCGACGACGATGTCGAAGTAGCGCTGGTCGTCGAAGATGCCCGTGTCGGCCAGCTCGAACTCTGGCTCGCCGCGGCCGCGCCGGGCGTTCTCCTCGACGAGGGTCTCGTAGGGGAACGCGGCCTGCGGGTACTTGTACAGGGCCCGCATGTAGCTGTGCGTCGGCGTGGCGTCGAGGTAGGCGTAGTACTCCTTGACGTCCTCGCCGTGGTTGCCCTCGGCGCCGCCCAGGCCGAAGAAGCGCTCCTTGAGGATCGGGTCGTGGCCGTTCCAGAACGCCGGGGCGAAGACGATGTGCTGGTGGCGGTCCGAGACGCCGAAGAGGCCGTCTTCGTTCCAGCGGTAGGCGCGCGACCGCGCATGGTCGTGGGGGAAGTAGGTCCAGGCGTCGCCGGTCGCGCTGTAGTCCTCGCGGACCGTGCCCCAGGCGCGCGCGCTGACGTAGGGGCCCCAGCGGGTCCAGTGTGCCCGCCGGGCCTCGCTGTCTGCCAGGCGGCGTGCCTCGGCGCCCGCCGGCTCGGTTTCGGTCCCCATTCGTCCCACTCTACCCCTACCGGCCCGGGACCTCGCGGCCGTCGAATCTTGGACTTCCGGCGCCGACCTCCAGTACACTCCACCCCATATGCGCGTGCACTTGGTCAATCCAAGCCACCTCTCGTTCGGTGTCGCGGTCATCACGCCGCGTTGGTTGTACGTCCTCGCCGCCGCCACGCCGGATCGGTACGGCGACCCGGTCATCGTGGACGAGACGCTCGAGACGCTGGTGCTCGAGACGATCCAGCCCGGTGACGTGGTCGGTATCGGCATCCACAGCGGCAACGCCCTCCGTGGCTACGAGCTCGGCCGCCAGGTGCGGGAGCGGGGAGCCTGGGTCGTCTTCGGCGGCATCCACGCCACCCTGTACCCGGACGAGGCCCGGGACGTGGGCCAGGCGCACGCGGTCGTCCTCGGGGACGGCGATGCCATCTGGGGACGGGTGATCGCGGACTGCGAGGCGGGGACGCCCGAGGCGGTCTACCAGGGCGGCCGGGTGGAGGGCGAGGGCCTGCTGAAGGCGCGGTGGGACCTCCTGCCGCCCAACCGGTACATGTGGGCGTCGGTCCAGACCGTCCGCGGCTGCCCGAAGCACTGCTCGTTCTGCTCGGTCTGGCGGACCGACGGCCAGAAGCCGCGCGTCCGCGCGAGCGACGCCATCGTCGAGGAAATCGTGGAGCTGCGGCGCCGCGGCTTCCGCTTCATCGCGCTGGCCGACGACAACTTCTACCCGGTGGCCCTGAACGACCTCCGCATGGCCGACCGGCGCGAGGACAAGTCGCACTACAACTTCCTGAAGGCGATTCGCGACGAGCGGTTCGAGCTGATGTCGCGCCTGGCGAAGCTGCCCCGCGACATGGTGTTCTTCACGCAGATCACCATGGAGGCCGCCGAGGACCCGCAGTTCCTCGACGCGATGCGCGAGGCCAACATCAAGGGGGCGCTCGTCGGCGTCGAGTCGGTGACGCCCGAGGGCTTGAAGGACGTCTACAAGGACTTCAACCTCGCCGGCGACGAGCTGGCGGCCCAGCTCCAGGAGTTCCGCCGCCACGGCGTGCACGTGCTCGGGTCGTTCATCTTCGGGCTGCCCTCGGACCGGCCCGAGACCTTCGATGCGACGGCCGCGATGGCGCAGCGCGCCGGCGTGACCTTCGCGCAGTTCGTCATGCTCACGCCGTTCCCCGGCACCATCGACTTCGAGCGGTGGGAGAAGGAGCAGGCGAAGGACCTCAAGCACGTCGGCGGGGTGCCCATCACGCGCCATTGGCTGATTCCCCAGTCGCAGCGCCCGAAGGTCTACTCGCCGCACCCGGTGATGACCCCGGACGAGATCCGGTCGCGGACGCAGGCGGTCTGGGACAAGTTCTACAGCCTGCCCGAGGTCTGGGAGCGCTCGCGCTGCGTCAAGTCGCTCAAGTCGCGCCTGGCCTTCGTCATGATCTCGAAGCTGTACCGCCAGATGTACGCCAACACCGGCATCGCCACCGACAGCGCGCGCGTGTCGCGCGCCGAGAAGTGGGCGCGGCTGCTCGCGGCCCCGACCAGGCGCCTGTTCTCCGCGCCGCCCATGCCCGACCTCGAGGTCCCGGCCTAACTCCCAGATTCGCGGCGCCGCCCCGAGCGCGGGGCGGCGCCGCGCCGTCCCCCCGCCGACACGACGTGACAGCTCCCCCCGATCTCACCGCAGAGTGGCTCGAGGCCGATGGCCTCGGGGGCTTCGCCTCCGGCACCGTCGGGGGCCTCCTCACCAGGCGCTACCACGGCCTCCTCGTCGTCGCGACGTCGCCGCCGACTGGCCGGCGGATGCTCGTCAACGGCTTCGAGGCCTGGCTCGACGGGCCCGGCGGGCGGGTGTCGCTCTCCGCGCAGCGCTACCAGCCGGGTATCGTCCACCCCGCCGGCCCCCGGCCGATTCGCGCGTTCCGGCCGTCGCCGTGGCCCACGTGGACCTACGACGTCCCAGGGCCCGGCAGCCTGACGCTCGAGATCTTCCAGACGCCGCCCCACGCCCGCACGGTGCTCCGCTGGCAGTGGGGTGAGGGCGACCCGGCGGGCTGGACCCTGCACGTGCGGCCCCTCATCTCGGGCCGTGACTACCACGCCCTGCACGTGGAGAACCCGCGCTGCGACACGCACACGGCCGCGCGTCCCGGGGCGCTCGTCTGGCGTCCGTACGCGGAGGTGCCGGCGATCGTGTCGGCGCACAACGGCCGGTGGACCGGGCACCCGCTCTGGTACCGGCAGTTCCTCTACCTGGCCGAGCAGGAGCGCGGGCTCGACGACACCGAAGACCTGCTGAGCCCCGGCGTGCTCGCGTGGGACATGGCGCAGGGGCCGGCCGTCTGGATCGTCGGCGCCGAACCGGCGGTCACGCCCGTGACGGGCGGCGACGTCGCCGCGGCCGTCTCGGTGATGGCCGACGCGGAGCTGGCGCGGCGCGGCGAGAGCCATGGTCCCCTCGAGACCGCCTCCCGGGCCTATGTCGTGCGGCGCCGGGTGGGCAAGAGCGTCGTCGCGGGCTATCCCTGGTTCACGGACTGGGGACGCGACACCTTCATCGCGATTCGCGGCCTCTGCCTCGCCACCGGGCGCCTGGACGAGGCGCGGGACGTGCTGCTCGAGTGGATCGAGGCCTCGAGCGGCGGCCTCTTCCCGAACCGCTTCCCCGACGAGGGACACGGGGCCGAGTTCGGCTCGGCGGACGCCGCCCTCTGGTTCGTCGTCGCGGCCCACGAGCTGCTGTCGGAGGTGGGGGAGCCGTCCCGCCTGGTCTCCATGGCCGACCGCCTCCGGCTGCAGTCGGCCATCGTGGACGTGCTCGACGGGTATACGGCGGGCGCGCCGTTCGGCATCCACGTCGACACCGACGGCCTCGTGGCGGCTGGTACGCCGGGCAGCGCCGTCACGTGGATGGACGCGCGCGTCGACGGCCGCCCGGTGACACCGCGCGCGGGCAAGGCGGTCGAGATCCAGGCGCTCTGGATCAACGCCCTCGAGGCCGGCGTGGCGATTCACCCGAGCTGGAACGCGATGCTGGGGCGGGCCCGCGCCGCATTCGAGGCGCGATTCTGGAACGAGGCGGGCGGCTGCCTCCACGACGTGGTCGACGTGGACCACCAGCCGGGCACCGTGGACGCACGGATACGGCCGAACCAGGTGCTTGCCGTGGGCGGCCTCCCGTATCCGGTGCTGGCCGGCCCGCGCGCCCGGCAGGTGGTCGACCGCGTCGAGCAGGACCTCTGGACCCCGCTGGGCCTGCGGACGCTCGCGCCCGGAGAGCCCGGTTACCGCGCGCGGTACGAAGGACCCGCCCACGAGCGCGACGCGTCGTACCACGAGGGACCGGCGTGGCCCTGGCTCCTCGGGCCGTTCGTCGAGGCGTGGCTCCGCGTGCGGGACGATGCGCCGGAGGCGCGTGCCGAGGCGCGGGAGCGGTTCCTCGCGCCCCTGCTGGCGCACCTGGGCGCGGCGGGACTCGGCCACGTCTCCGAGCTGACCGACGCCGAAGCGCCCTACACCCCGAGAGGCTGCCCCTTCCAGGCCTGGTCGGTGGGGGAGGCGCTGCGCATCGCGCGCATGCTGCAGGACTGAGGGGCCGCGCCTGCGGCGAGTTGGTCGCCGGCCTGCGGCCGGCGCTGGGACTTGTCGCTCTCGCGACTCGCTGGGACTCGCTTCGCTCGCTGGGATCTTTTCTAACTTCTAACTTCTGACTTCTAACCTCTAACTTCCACGTAGCGGTTGGCCGCCTTCGCGAGGGCGTCGGCGACGCGATCGCGGAGGCTGGGCGGCGCGATCACGATGGCCTCGGGGCCAAAGCCCAGGATCCACGCCTCCAGGCTCCAGTCGACGGCGACCTGGAGGTGGAGCCGGATGCCGCCGCGGGCATCGTCTTCGACCCGCTGGGAGGGGTGCCAGGCCCGCTCGCGGACGTAGGGCGCCGCCTGGGCGCTGAACGCGACCTCGACCGCCTCGGTGGCGCCGGAATAGACGCCGAAGGCGTCGGGGAAGGCCTCGCCGCCCACGTCCTCACCCGGGTCGAACGTCTCGTCGAGCGCGGCGGCGGTCCGGATCCGCTGGGTCGCGAAGGTCCGCATCTCTCCGTACTCCGGCACGAAGGCGAACAGGTACAAGGCGCCCTGGGCGTACGCCAGGCGGTAGGGCTCGACGATGTAGGTCTTCTCGCGCCCGCTCGAGAACGAGTGATAGGCCATGCGGACGCGCCGGCGGCCGAGGATGGCGGTCATGAGGGTGGCCACGGCGGCGCCGCCGGTGCCGGCCACGCCGGCGAGGGAGCCGCCGGCCCCCTTGGCCGAGAGGGCCTGGGGCAGCCGGTCGACGAAGGCCCACAAGGTGGGCGGGAGCGCGTCGGTGAGCTTGTCGAAGGCGCTCTCGAGGCTGTCGCGGAACGGGGCGCCGGCAAGCGTCTGGAGCAGGGTGCGGCTGAGGTAGAGCGCGCAGAGCTCCGGCAGGGTGAAGCCGGCGGCGCTCAGGCCGCGATAGATTTCCCGGTTCAGCGAGTAGCGGGTGACACCGTCGGCGCGCGCGGCGTCGATGGGGAAGCCGGCCTGGCCGAGCGCGTCGAGGTCGCGGCGAATCGTGCGCTCGGTCACGCCGTCGCCGGCGGCCTCGCGGATCTCGCCGAGGGTCATGCCCCGGGCGCGGGCCTCGAGGGCCAGCAGGATCCGCCATTGGCGGACGATTTCGCCGTGTCGTTCAGGTTTGCCCGCCACCGTCGTCCGTCGTGACCTCACCTGTCACGCCCGCCCGTTACTTTACTCCTCGAACGGGAGAGTGAGATGACCATGACGATTCGACTGCGTCCGCGCCCGACTGCCGTGCGCCAGGTGTGTGCCGATTGCGAAGCGACGCGCGACCTGCTGCGGCGGCAGGGGCGCCGCACCTGGGACCCGCTGCTGGCCCTGTGTCACGCGTGCTACCGGCGGGCGCGGGCGCGCGTGGCGCCCCCGGTCCAGGTGCCGGTGCCAGAGCCGGCCCGCCCCATCGCCTGCTAGGCGACTGGTCCCGGCGGGGGCGGGCGGCAGGGGAGGCGCGACGGCGGGATCCAGCTGGAGGAGCTTGCCGCCGGACTTCCGGCAGGCGAGCGGCTGTTGCCGGGCAATCGGCCACGAAATGGCCTGAATCCGGCGATTTCGGCGCGCAAGGCTGGCGTCAGGTTTGCACTTCCGGCTGGCATGACACGCCTACTCGCACTGAGGGGAGCCGGAGCCGCGCTGATTGCCGGCGCGCTGCTGCTCCTGCCGGACACGGCGACGGCGCAGACAAGCCGGTGCGCCGACTGCCACTTCGCGAACGTCGGGGCGAGCGGCTCGCAGATGTCGGCATTCGCCGAGCGCCACCTGGAGGAGTGGGACCACTCGCCACACGCCCGCAACAACGTGGGCTGCGAGAAGTGCCACGGCGGCGACGCCACCACGTTCGAGGCCTTCCGGGCCCACCAGGGCCTGCTGAACAGCCGCAACCCGGCCAGTCCCATCAACCGGGCCAACCTGCCGCGCACCTGCGGCACGTGCCACACCGGGCCGTTCGTCTCGTTCCAGAAGAGCAAGCACTACGAGCTGCTCAGGGGCGGGAACGACGACGTGCCGACCTGCACCACCTGCCACGGCGAGGTCGGGGCGCACCTGCTGTCGCCGACCGCGCTCGCCTCGCGCTGTTCGACCTGTCACGGCGCGAATGGCATTGCGCCCAACACC
The DNA here is from genome assembly GCA_050250645.1 of Vicinamibacterales bacterium. Classification (GTDB taxonomy): domain Bacteria; phylum Acidobacteriota; class Vicinamibacteria; order Vicinamibacterales; family UBA2999; genus JBFWVR01. Next base: position 14,046 of record JBFWOG010000034.1, on the reverse strand, counting down.
GACAGGCCGGCCGACGCCCGGCTCCTCCTGACCGAGGTGGCCAGCGTCCGCGGCTCGCTCGACGAGGCGCGCGGCCTCATCCGGCGCATTCGCGATGCCGGCCGCAAGGCGGAACTCGAGGAGGAGTACCGCCAGGCCGAGGTCCCGCTCATCGAGGCGGTCCAGGCCGGCCACGAGTTCGTCTACGACAACCTGCGCGAGCGGCTGGCCCTCGCCGCGACGCGCGCCAACGCCCTGCTCGAGCGGCTCGCCAACCAGCCGCGCTAGGGCGCCGGGACGGGCGGGCCCGCCAGACGGGCCCGCGGAGCATCGGCCGCATGGCCGGTGGCGCCGGGCAGCGGCGAGGCCGCTACTGGCGCGGGGCAGACCCGACGGGCATTGCCGGCGAGATCGCCGGGATGCCCGGGTCTCCCTCGTACATCACCCGCTCGAGGAACAGCCCGGACGCGGGGGCCGTGAGCCGCGCCGGCGTCGGGGAGTCGGCGTCCAGGAAGCCGCGCACTTCCGCCACCTCGAGCCCGCCGCGCCCGGCCTCCACGATCACCCCCACGAGGCGCCGCACCATCTTCCACAGGAAGTGCGACCCGACAACGCGGATGAGGACGAGCGCGCCCGCCTCGGCGACCTCGACGCCCTCGACCAGGACGCGCGTGGACTTCTCGTCCGGGTCGTCGTCGCTGAAGGACCGGAAGTCGTGCATGCCTTCGAAGACCGCGGCGGCGGCGCGCATCCGGTCGATCTGGAGTGGTTCCTTCACCCACCAGACGTAGGGCTTGGCGAATGCCGTCCGCCGACGGGACACCTGGTAGAGGTACACGCGGCGGACCGCGTGGTGGCGGGCGTGGAACCGGGCGTGCGCCCGTTCGACGGCCAGCACCTGGATGTCGGAGGGCAGCAGCTCGTTCAGGCGGCGGCGCAGGGCCTCGGGTGGCGGGGTCGCGCGGATGTCGAGGTGCGCGACCTGCATGAGGGCGTGGACGCCCGCGTCGGTGCGGCCCGAGCCCATGCACTCGAAGCGGGACTCGCCCGTGGCCTCCGCGATGGCGTGCTCGAGGGCGCCCTGCACGGTGCGGGCGTTCTTCTGCTTCTGCCAGCCGCTGTAGCGGGTGCCGGCGAATTCGAGAGTGATCTTGAAGCGGGGCACGCGGGTTCATGATAATGCGTGGCATGAGCCAGCATCGTCCCGTTCATCAGCCCGACCTCCCGAAGGCCCTCGGTCCCTATTCGCCGGGCATGGCCTTCGAACGCCTCGTCTTCGTCTCCGGCCAGGGGGCGACGGACCCGGCCACCGGCCAGCTTGCCGGCCCCGACGTCGAGACCCAGACGGAGCAGTGCCTCCGGAACATCGAGTCCATCCTGAAGGCTGCCGGGTCGAGCCTGCAGCACGCGCTCCGCTGCGGCGTGTTCCTCGTGGACATGAACGAGTTCCAGCAGATGAACGGGGTCTACATGCGCGTGTTCGGCGAGCACCGGCCCGCGCGCACCACGGTCCAGGCCGCAGCCCTGCCCGCGCCCGGCCTGCGCGTGGAAATCGACTGCATCGCGTACATCCCGGAGTAGGCAGACTAAAGATTGCAGATTGCAGATTGAAGATTGAAGATTGAGGGCCCGTCGGTGCCGGTCGCCGCCTCCGGAACCTCGGTCGTCAATCCGCACTCGTCAATCTGCAATCGTCAATCTGCAATCATCAATCGTCAATCTACTCGCACCGTATCGCCCTCAGCGGGTCGATCCGTGCAGCACGGCGGGCGGGGAGGTAGTTGGCGACGAGAGCCGTGCCGACCAGGATGGCCGCGACCGCCCCGAAGGTGACGAGGTCGAAGCCGCCGAGGCCGTAGAGGTAGGCGCCCAGCGGACGCGCGGCGGCCACGGCGAGCAGCAGGCCGACGGCCACGCCCACCCCCACCAGCGTCATGCCCTCGCGCACGACGAGCCAGAGCACCTCCCGCTGGCTCGCGCCGAGCGCGACGCGGATGCCAATCTCCCGCGTCCGCCGCGCGACCGAGAAGGCCACCACGGCGTACAGGCCCAGGCACGCCAGGCAGATCGCCAGCGTCCCGAAGACCCCCAGCAGGCCGGCAGCCAGCCGCGGCGGCGTGAGCATCAGGCCGAGGTGCTGGGACATCGTCTTCAACTCGAGGATGGGGAGGGCCGGGTCGACCTCGAGCGCGGTGCGGCGCACGACCTCCACCATGGGGTCCGCCGCGCCCGCCGTGCGGACGACGAAGGACATGTCCCCGCCTTCCTGGCGCCACGCCAGGTAGAGGTACGGCCGCGGCGCCTCGCCAAGCGTCTGGACGCGCGTGTCGCGGACGATGCCGACGATCTCGGCCGGCGCCGGCTGGGGCGACGAGGCGCCGGGCGGGAACCGGACCAGTTGCCCGAGCGCGTCCTCATCGGGGAAGAACCTCCTAGCAAAGGCGTCGCTGACGAGCGCCACCCGCTGGCCGCCTTGCCTGTCGGTGTCCGCGAAGTTCCGGCCGCGCAGGAGCGGGATGCCGAGCGCGCGCAGGTAGCCGGGCCCGATGGTCGTGACGTCCACAGATGTGCCCCGCCCGCTCGCGTCCGGCTGCTGGTCGCCGACGAGGATGTCGCGGTTGTGGATCGAGGCCCCGAGCGGCACCCGCTCGGCCAGGCCGACCGCCTCGACCCCGGGCAGCGCCGCGAGGCGCGCGGCGAGCCGCTCGGTGACTGTCCGCGCCGCCTCGTCGTCCACCCCGGTGAGGCTGAGCAGGGGTGTCAGGATGATGGCGCGCTCGCGCTCGAAGCCGGGGTCGATGTCCTGCGCGTTCTCGAGGCTGCGGACGAACAGGCCCGCGGCGGTGAGGAGCACGAGCGAGACCGCCACCTGGGCGACGACAAGACCGTTCCTCAGCCCGTATCGCTTGTGGCGCCGCAGGGAGCCGGCGCCCTCGTCCTTGAGGGCAGGCACGACATCGGGACGCGTGGCCTGGAGGGCCGGGGCCAGGCCGAAGAGGACGCCCGTGGCGAGCGAGACGAGCAGCGTGAAGGACACGACGCGCTGGTCGACGGCGAGGTCGAGGGAGATGGGAACGGGGAGCCCGTCCGGCTTCCAGCCCACCAGGGCGGCGGTCAGCGCCCAGGCGACGGCCAGACCGGCCGTGCCGCCGGCGAGCGCCAGGGTGACGCTCTCGGTGAGCAGTTGCTGGATCAGCCGGCGCCGGCCCGCGCCGACGGCGATGCGGATGGCCACCTCGCGTGTCCGGCCCGACGCCCGGGCCAGCATCAGGTTGGCGATGTTGGCGCACGCGATGAGGAGCACCAGGCCGGGCACGGCCATCAGGAGCAGCGCCACTGGCGCGAGGGCGCGGTCCACGGCCGGATGGAACCGCACCTCGGCCGACGGGTAGAGCACGACCCGCCGGTCGTGGTTGGTGTCGGGGTACGCGGCCGCGAGCCGCCCGGCCACGACGTCCATGGCGGCTCGCGCCTGCTCGATCGTGACGCCGTCGGCGAGCCGCGCCTTGAGGAACAGCGAGCGGCTGCCGCGGCGCGTCTCCCGATCGGCCCTGTCGCGGCTGACGGCGAAGCTGGTCCTGAGGGTGACCCAGGCGTCGGCGGCCAGGGCCTGGATGCCCCCGGCGTAGTCGCGGGGGCCGACGCCGACGATCGTCATCGGCCGGCCGTTGAAGACGATGCGGCGGCCGAGCACGTCGGGGCTGCCGCCGAAGCGCCGCTGCCAGAAGCCGTACCCGAGCACCGTGACCGCCTGCGCGCCCGGCGCATCGTCGGCCGGCGTCAGGAGGCGGCCGAGGGCGGGCCGAAGCCCCAACACCTCGAAGTAATTGCCGCTGGCGGCCTCGGCGAACACCAGGCTCGTCTGCGCGCCCTCGAGCAGGCTGAAGATCGTCGCCTCGAAGGCGGCGACCCCGCCGTCGAAGACGGGCTGGTCGCGGTAGTCGAGGTAGTCGGGGAAGGACGCCGTCGCCGGGGTGCCGTCGCTGTCGGTGGTGTAGACCTCGACGAGCCGCTCGGGGCGCTCGACGGCCTTCGGCTTGAGCATCACCGCGTTGACGAGGGTGAAGACGGCGCTGTTGGCGCCGACACCGACCGCCATGGTCAGCACGGCCGCGGCGGTGAACGCGGGGCTGGCGGCGAGGCGCCGCACCGCGTAACGCAGGTCCTGCCAGAGGCTGTCGAGCATGCGTGGGGCTCCCGACACCAGGGACGGGAAGGGCGGTGTCGCCCCTAGATACGGAATCGGCGGGCGCGGGGTTCGCCGCTTGACCGCGCCCCGCCCCCGCCCCAGAATCGCCATGAGGACCACCGCACCGCGCATCCGTCCCCAATCTCCACCAGGGTCTTCAATCTTCAATCTTCAATCTGAGATCTGAAATTGGATCCCCTTCCCCGTCCCGTCCGCCTCCTCGGCTGGACGAGCCTCTTCACGGACGCCGCCTCGGAAGCGATCTACCCGCTGCTCCCGGTCTTCGTCACCACCATCGTTGGTGGCGGGGCTGCCGCGCTCGGGTTGATCGAGGGCGCGGCGGAGGCCGCGAGCAGCGTGCTCAAGCTGCTCTCCGGGCGCGTCTCGGACCGGGTGGGGCGGCGCAAGCCCTTCGCGGTGGGCGGGTATGCGCTGGCCGCCGCGGCACGGCCGCTGGTCGCGCTCGCGACGAGCTGGACGCACGTGTTCGCGGTGCGGTTCGTGGACCGGGTGGGGAAGGGCATGCGCGGGGCGCCGCGCGACGCGATGCTCGCCGCGCTCGCGCCGCCGGGCGAGCGGGGCCGTGTCTTCGGCTACCACCGCGCGATGGACCACATGGGCGCCGTCATCGGGCCCCTGGGCGCGGCGGTGTTCCTGTGGTTCGCCCCCGGGGAGTACCGGCTCCTCTTCGCGCTCTCGGTCATCCCGGGCGCCCTGGCGGTGGCGACGGTGCTGCGCGTGCCGGAGACGCCGGTTGCGGCCCCGCCGCCGGTGCCTGCCGCGCCGCCGGAGGCGGTCCCGCCGCGCCTCCGGCGCTTCCTGGTCGTGCTCGCGGTCTTCACCCTCGGCAACAGCACCGACGCGTTCCTGCTGCTGCGGCTCTCGGACGCCGGGGTCGCGACCGCGGCCATTCCGCTGCTGTGGGCCGGCCTGCACGTCGTGAAGGCCGTGCTGTCGACGCCCGGCGGCCGGCTGTCGGACCGTGTGGGCCGGCGCGCGCTGATTGCCGGCGGCTGGTGCTGGTACGCGGTCGTCTACGCGGGCTTCGCCTTGAGTGACGGGCCGGCCGCGCTGGTCGGGTGGTTCCTCGCCTATGGCGCCTATTTCGGCCTCGCGGAGGGGAGCGAGAAGGCGCTCGTGGCGGACCTGGCGGGGGAGGCCGCGCGCGGGACGGCGTTCGGCTGGTACAACGCCGTGCTCGGCCTCGGCGCCCTGGCGGCGAGCGTCGCCTTCGGCGCCGTGTGGGAGCTGGTCGGCCCGGCGGCGGCGTTCCTGGCCGGCGCCGGGCTGGCGCTGCTGGCGACGCTACTTCTTCTGCTGTCCGACGACCTGCATGGCGGTCGTGATCATTGACGCGACGTCGGCCACGTTGGCGGGCAGGATGATCGTGTCGGCATTGGTGATCACCTTGCCGAACTCGCCGATGTACTGCTCGGCGACCCTGAGCTGCACCGACTCGGCGCCGCCGGGCAGGTTGATGGCGGCCGCCACCTGGCGGATGCCCTCGGCCGTCGCCCGGGCGACCGCCTCGATCGCCGCGGCCTGGCCCTCGGCCTCGTTGATCTGCTGCTGCTTGCGCGCCTCGGACGCCTTGATCACCTGCTGCTTGTCGCCCTCGGCCTCGTTGATCGCGGCGTCGCGTTTGCCTTCGGAGGTGAGCACCACGGCGCGCTTCTCGCGCTCGGCGCGCATCTGTTTCTCCATCGCGGCGAGGATGTCGGACGGCGGCGTGATGTTCTTGATCTCGTAGCGCAGCACCTTGACGCCCCACGGCTCCGACGCCTTGTCGAGCTCCGCGACCACCGAGATGTTGATGTTCGTCCGCTCCTCGAAGGTCTTGTCGAGGTCGATCTTGCCGACCTCGCTCCGGAGCGTCGTCTGGGCGAGCTGCACGATGGCGAAGATGTAGTCGGAGATGCCGTAGGAGGCGCGCTCGGGATTGAGCACCTTGAGGTAGAGCACGCCGTCGACGCCCACCTGCACGTTGTCCCGCGTGATGCAGACCTGCGCGGGGATGTCGAGCGCCATCTCCTTGAGCGAGTGGCGGTACCGGATCACGTCGATGAAGGGCACCAGGATGTGGAAGCCCGCGTCGATCGTCCCGGAGTAGCGGCCCAGCCGTTCGACCACGTACGCGCTCTGCTGCGGGACGACGATGGCCGTCTTCGCGAGGACGATGAGCGCGAGGACCGCCAGCAGGACGATGACGATGAGTCCGCCTTCCACGTGCTACCTCATTCGGGCGTGATGCCCAGTTCGAGTACGTCCATGCGGACCACGCGGCAGCGCTGGCCCGTGGCGATGGGCTCCGCGCCGTCGTTCCGGGCCGTCCACTGCGTGCCGCGCACCTCGGCGCGGCCGACCTTGCCGGGCGCGATCGCCTCGGCGGCGATCGCGACCGAGCCGACGAAGGTGTCCACCGCGGGGCCCTGTGGCGTCCGGCCCGCCATCGCGCGCAGGCGGCCGCGGAAGAGCAGGAGGCTGCCGACCGACAGCACCGTGAAGGCGAGCCACTCGGCCGGCGCGCCGCCCGGCAGGCCCAGGCGCGCGAGCACGCCCACGGCGAGCGCGCCGAGCCCGAAGAACATCACGAAGAAGCCGCCCGGCGTCACCATCTCGACCGCCAGGAGCACGAGCCCGGCGGCGAGCCACATCCACCAGTCCATTCGCGGCATTATAGATGGGCTATGCGACGAGCGGCGGCAATCCTCGCCGGGACCCTCGCGGTGGCCGTGGTCCTCGCCGGCCAGGCGCCGCTCGCGACGCTGACCGGCTTCGCCGTGCTGCCGGCCGACACCTTTGCCGACGGCCCGCCGAGCGGCGCGTGGCGCGGCCGCGCCAACGGCGGCCGTCCCGAGTTCGGGTCGCAGCCGGTCCAGGGCTTCTCTTCCATCCGGCCGTCCGGCACGGGCTGGCTGGCCCTGGCGGACAACGGCTTCGGGACGCGGCTGAACTCCGCCGACGCGCTGCTGCGCTTCTACGAACTCCGCGTCGACTGGGGGACTGCGGGCCCGCGGCCGGGCGCCGTCCGGGTGGAGCGGGTGGTCACCATCGCTGACCCGGGCCGGCACTGGCCGTGGCGGCTGGTGCGCGACGGCACGCGCGAGCGCTGGCTGACCGGCGGCGACCTCGACCCGGAGTCGTTCGTCCGGATGCCGGACGGCACGTTCTGGGTCGGCGACGAGTTCGGGCCGTTCCTCGTCCACATCGGCGCGGACGCGCGGCTCCTCGGTCCGCCGCTGGGGCCGCCGGGGCTCCGCTCACCGGACCACCCGGCCCTCGACGGAGTCGCGGCGGGGGAGGCGCCCAACGTCACGCGCAGCCGCGGCTTCGAGGGCCTCGCGTACGCGCCGGCGTCGGGCATGCTGCTCGCCGCGCTCGAGGCCGGACCCGTGGGCGACCCGCCGGGCACGACGCGGATTCTCGAGGTGGACCCGGTGGCGGGGACCTTCAGGCCGGGGTGGTGGGAGTACCGCTTCGATGCGGCGGGCGATGCGCTGACCGAGTTCGTCAGCCTCGAGGAGGCGCTCGGCGCCGGCTGCGCGGGCCGCTACCTCGCGGTGGAGCGCGACAACGGTCACGGGCCTGACGCCGTCATCAAGCGGGTCTACGAAGTGACGCTGCCGCCACGGCCGGCCGATGGGGCGGTCGCCGCCGCCAGCAAGCGGCTCGTGGCCGACCTCATGGACATCGCCAACCCGGAGGGCCTTGGCGGCTTCGGGGCCAGGTTCACCTTTCCCTTCATCACCCCGGAGTCGGTCTGGCCGGTCGACCGCGGGACGCTCGTGCTCGTGGACGACAACAACTATCCCGCCGGGGGCGCCCGGCCGGGCTATGTGCGCGATCCGAGCGAGTTCATCCGCCTGCGCCTCGCGGCGCCGCTCGCGTGCGGCGGGTGACGCCTCCCGGCGGCCCTCCACGGGGACGCGTGCCGGGCCCGCGGGCGCCAGGCCGCATCCATCGGCTATGATCAGAAGTTCAGATGCCAAGAATTCTGGTCACCAATGACGATGGCGTCGGTTCCGAGGGCATTCACGTCCTGGCCGATGCGATGAAGGCCTTCGGCGAGGTCACCGTGGTCGCGCCCCACCAGGAGGCGAGCGCGATCGGCCATGCCCTCACGCTGCGGCGGCCGCTGCGGATCGAGACGATCCGCAAGGGGGTCTACGCCGTGGACGGGACGCCGACCGACTGCGTGAACATCGGCGTCGAGATCCTGATGAGCGACGAGCCGCCGGTGCTCGTGGTCTCGGGGATCAACAAGGGGTGGAACCTGGGCGACGACGTGACCTACTCGGGCACGGTCGCCGGGGCACTCGAGGGCGCGCTGCTGGGGCTCCCGGCGATTGCCGTGTCGCAGAAGCGGACCGCGACCTTCGACTTCACCGAGGCCGCGAAGGCGGCGGCGGTCGTGGCGAAGGCCGTGATGGAGCAGGGGCTGGCGCCGCGCACGTTCCTGTCGATCAACATGCCCGAGGGCGCGCCGAAGGGCTTCCGCGTGACGCAACAGGCCAAGCGGAACCACGTCACCAAGATCGACACGCGCGTCGACCCGCGGGGGCAGAAGTACTACTGGATCGAGGAAGGCCTCGACGAGTGGCACCCGAACGGCGGCAACTCGGACTACGAGGCGGTGAAGGCCGGCTACGTGTCGGTGACGCCGCTGCAGCCGGACATGACGGCGCACGACGCGCTCGGGACGATCGGGGGCTTCAAGCTCGGATAGGCGGGGATCTCAAGACACGCCACGACGGGCTCGAAGGGCACGAAGGGCGGCACGAGGGCTCGTCGGGGGACGCCGCCGGCTCCGGATTCGCGGCGAATTCTGGTAGCAGGGGCGGGGACCCCCTAGCGGCTGAGGCGGAATCGGGTTAATATGGTTCGTTCGTCGGGGCGTGGCTCAGCTTGGTAGAGCGCTCGGTTCGGGACCGAGAGGTCGCTGGTTCGAATCCAGTCGCCCCGACCATAAAATCGCAAGAGGCTCGGGAAACCGGGCCTTTCGCATGTACGGATGGCGCCACGAGCTGGAGCGTAGGCGGGTTTGCGAGAGGCTTGAGACAGAATTTCGCCACAAGCGCCAGTTGCCGAGCTTTCCATCCGCCAGCAGAGTCACGAATGCCGAACCAGCTTGAATGGCACCTGGTCGCGGGTGAACGCAATCCGTTTGAGCCCGAGGGGCGTCGCCTTCGGATCACTGTGCACTGTCCCGAAGAGGACCGGCTCAATGAAACGGACCGGAGGAACCTCGCGCTCCTTCGAGAGCTTGCGAATGTAGACAAGATTCGCATCGTCGAAACGAAGCCGGGAGCGCGGTGGAGTCTCGCCCTCAACACCACGCCCAACGAGCACGGCGTCGGAGTCGCCGCCTTCGTCGGTCCCGACGGCTCTGTGCGCTGCTGGCACGCCTTCCGGCCCCGCGACTGGGAGGATGAAGCAATCCGTTTCCGGAGGATCGGGTCCAAGAGCGACCCGGAGATCGTCGCTCTCGGGCGTCACTTGATGTTCGTAGAGGCTCACGAGCAGTGCATGCGAGACGTCTTCGCCACAACTCTCCCCGAGTTGCTGAGCCGGAGGGAGCACCGTCAACGAGCCAATATCCGGTCGTTGTCAGAAACACTCGAAATTCTGGGCTTGTGGCTTCGGCGAGACGGCGAGATCCCGATCAAGGCTAGGCCGCACAACCACAGCACCGTTCAGCACAACCTCGGACTCGACCTGTTTCGTTGGGTCGCCACGCGAGACCGGTTGCCTGGGATGTGGCGATATTTCAGCGCGTGCATCCGTCGCGGAAGCGAAGCGAAGGACAAGATGGAGTATCTGGGAAACACCATCCTCGATCGCTGCGAAAGGGTGATGCAAGCCGTTGACGAAGTCGGATGGCAGTTTCACCGACGACAGAGCAATACGACTCGCCAGACAATGCTGTATCACTTCGACTACCTGGCCCTGCTTCTCTCAGGCGCGCTCGACGCAGAGGCACAGGTTTGCAGAACGGCATATGGGTTGACTGTCCCCCCTTCCCGAACTCACTTTCGGTATGAGCCGTTTCGCAAGCAATTGCGCGCTGCTGGCGGCACACGCTTGGCGGACCTTCTCGTCTCCGATGGCTATCGTGATTTCCAGCAGTTTCTCGGAGCCTTGCGCAACTCGATTCACGGAACCGGTATTCGCGGAATGGGATACGTGAAGGGCGGTGAACCAGAGCGCTCGCTCGTTCAAATCTTCGACAACGACCAGGTGATCTGGGAAGCGAGTGGGAAACTCGGACGGGATATCGTCGGTGTAGCGGGTGTGGCAGGCGGGGTCGCAATCGAGCCTTACACCTGTGCCAGCTGGCTTGCTCGGAGTGGGTTCTATTGGGTGAATCGAATCGGGGAACTGACGGAGGTCGAACGGCTCGTTTCCGGAGACACGAAGCTGATGAACGGTCCACCGAACGGCCGTTTTTGGGATCCTGACACTCGCCGTCGAGTATCGGCGCTCACTTGGGGCGTTTCCGGCACGTCTAGTGAATGCTAGCCTGTGGCGGCGGAGCGTGCCGGCGCGCCTCGAAGCCGCGCAATTCTTCTTCAGCCATCCGCATTCGTCGTCACCTGCGCATGGCCCAGGAACGCGGTGGCGGTCAGCGGCCTCACGCCGCCGGTTGCTGTGGGAGTGGAGGTCGAGGCCCGGCTGCCGGAGGGGCATCCCGCCGGCGCTCCACGCCCTAGGGCTCGGCCGAGTTGGCCCCTTGCAGTCCGAGGGCGTTGAATGCTAAGGGACAGGGTTGATGAGCACACTGGACAGCCTGGTTCCCGATGCAGCGACACTCCTTGCCCTGGCCCCAGAGGAGTTGGCCGACCCCCTCCTTCAGTTTCTCGCCTCCCTGCCCTCCAACGATCAGCACCTACATCGGGGCCAATTCATAGACCAGTCCGTACTTGCCCATTACCCGGTGGCGGCCCACGAGCAGATTCAACGGGCGCTGGTAGAGGCCTGGGTGTGGCTTGAGCGGGAAGGGCTAATCGCCCCGATCCCTGGGAACAACGGCAGCTACGGCTGGATCTTTGTGACCCGAAGGGGGAAGCAGGCAGCGAACTCCGCTGGCGTCGCCGCATATCGTCATGCGAACTTGCTGCCAAGTCAGCTCCTCCACGGCAGGATCGCGCAGCGGGTCTGGGCGACATTTGTCCGGGGAGACTACGACACCGCCATCTTCCAAGCGTTCAAGGAGGTGGAGGTGGCCGTCCGCGAGGTCGGCAAACTTTCGAACAGCGACTACGGTGTTGCCCTGATCATGAAGGCCTTTGCGCCGGACGGACCGCTCACGGATCAGAGCGCCCATAAGTCGGAGCAAGACGCCACGAAGTTCCTGTTCGCCGGAGCGCTTGGGCTCTGTAAGAACCCAACGAGCCACCGCCACGTCGGCAGCAGCGCAGCTGAGGCAGTCGAGCTTGTCGTCTTGGCCAGCCACCTCCTCCGACTCGTGGATGCCCGCGCATCAGGCGGCGGCGTTGGCTAGAGGTGCGGGTTACGCCCGCGCCGTCAACGACTTTGACGCGGTACAAGCGCTCTATCCACGCGTTGAACAGGCCCGTGCGTTTCGGCGTAGACCGCAGCCAGTGCACCCGGCCGCACGTCGATTTGAACCGACCGTTGTCGATCACGACGGTGCCGTCATTGGGCTGGCGACCAAGGCAATCACTACCCACGCCGCCATCAAGTGCCTTTCGGATGTGGGATTCGGCTCCGACGCGATGGCGCTCACTCGCGTCATTCTGGAGAACCAAGTGGTTCTCGAATGGATACTCCGAGATGGTTACCGAATCGACCTGTACATCTTGAGCGACGAGTTGCTGACCAGGCAGCTCGGGAGAGTGACGCAGACTCACTATGCTCACCGTCCGGACCTTATTGCTGAAGCTCAGGCGCGTGCTGACAGACACGCGACCAGCGTCGAAGCCGTTTTCGGCGACACCCAAACGCGATGGGCGCGGAAGTTGACTGACGACCGTCAGCATTTTACTGGGAGGGTCAGCATCGAAGACATGTTCAGGGAGCTGGCCCAGCCCGAAGATGACGCCCCGGACGCTCCGCCGGTACCGAGCTTCATGCGTGATGTCCCATACTTCGACTGTAGTGGGCACGTTCATTCAACGGCGCTCGCCCTCAGGGCCGTCGCCAAGAGCATTGCCGGGGACCAGGTGTTTCGACTCAGTCTCCATCGAGACCAGGAGAGCCTTTGTGTCCGCGCGCTGCGGAGCGCCAATCAGATCGCTCTGTCAGCGGTAGCAGCCCTGAATGACTACGCAGGCTTGGGTATGGACGACGATGTTTCCGCAGTCATGGCTCGGCTCAACCTAGACGACACTCAAGAGTAGAGGGTAGGGCGCGGCGCCACAGTAGGGACGTAGCTCACGGGTGGCGCGCGGTTCGCGTCAACGCAGGTTAGTGGGGCCAAAGGAGCATGACGTGAGTCGAGCCGCCGAGAACGGTGACGTAGATGACGAGGAAGACCCGCCTGACGGCTGGCTCCGCTGGCTCATCTCGGCCGACGAGACGGGCGTACACGGGAGCCGCTATTACGGCTTCGGTACGCTGTGGATGGCATGGCAGCGCCGTGGTGACTTTGCCCGTCTCATTAAGGAGCTCCGCGACGAACACGGCTACACCTCCGAGATCAAGTGGACGAAAGTCACGCCTGCGTCGCTACCGTTCTACGAGGATCTCGTTGAACGGTTTTTTGAAACAGACTGGCTAAGTTTCCATTGCTGCATCGTTGAGAAGGCAGTGGTCCGCAAGGAGTTCCACCAAGGCGACTACGACCTTGCTCGGCGAAAGCATTTCGGCATGCTTCTCACGAGCAAGGTCCGGGCGTGCCTAAAGGTCCATCCCGACCGGCGGCAGGTGTTCCGGATCCACGTTGATCCGATTCACTCCAGATACGCAAAGGCAGACGAAGCAGCCGAGGTGATCTGCAACCACGTCCTCGCGAAGACCGTTGGAATTCGCCCGGTGGACAAGGTTCTGACGCGGCACTCCCATCTCAACCACGGCATCCAGCTATGCGACCTCCTGCTGGGTGCGTGTCACGCGGCATGGGAGCAGGACGCGAGGGCGGGGCACAAACTCGACCTTCGAGAATGGATCGCCTATCACCTGGGCTGGGAGGACCTCCGGCACGACACATACCCAGAAGAACGGAAGTTCAATGTCTGGGTGTACTACGATCCCACGCGCGGCCGTCGGAAGTCGGAGACCGCCCCAGTGGCCCTTGTCCATCCCCTGCCGGAGCGCCCAGGCGCACGGAAGCCATGGCGTCCGAGCGGCCCGCCCGCCAAGAGGACTTGAGAGAGTCCGAGAAAGGGGAGCGCGCCAACCCGGTGCGGCGACGGTCCAGCCAGATCACCCGAGACCAATGGGAGACCATTGTTTGTGCCCCTATACTCGTTCCGACCATCTCCCGCTGACCGGTTCGGGACCGAGAGGTCGCTGGTTCGAATCCAGTCGCCCCGACCACTAGATTTCGACAAGAACGGCCCTGTTTTCAGGGCCGTTTCTGCGTACGGGCAGCCCTGGACTGGCACCCGGCCGGGACCCGGGGAGGAACCTGAGGCACCCCGGGAACCCGGAACCCGAGGAACCTCTTGATCCCCTGTCGTTCCCCCTTGAGCCAGGCGTCCAGACGGGACTATAGTTGAGGCATCCCGGTCGGGTCGCCAACCCCGCCCGGGGCGTTCGTCTCTCGCATTCATACCTCCAAGCGCCTTCTTCGCCCCTCGGTGGACACCCAAATCCGGCCATTGATCGACACCGCAAAACCGGCCATTAACTGACGGCGGCCGAGACGTTGACGAGGGCGGCGGACCTATGGTCCCTCGCCCGGATGAGCAACGTCT
>JBFWOG010000033.1:0-37329 GCA_050250645.1 Vicinamibacterales bacterium | reverse complement strand
CGGCCATCGAGGACTACCTCCGCCACTACAACACCGCCCCCAAGCGCTTCGTCTGGACCAAGAGTGCGGACATGATTCTCGACAAGATCGCCCGATGTCCTAAACCGTTACGCGCAGGAGACTAGCGGCCGCCGGGATGGAAGCCGCTGGACGCGGCGCCCGGCAGCGCGCGCGGGTCGGCCGACAGCGTCACGGGGGCCGACGCCGCGCTCGTGCCGCACCGGTTGACGGCGCGCACCTGCACGTAGGCGAAGAAGCCCGCCGGCACGGACGCCGACACCGTGGTGTTCGCGCCGACGTCGGCATCGTAGATGTCGGTGCCGCCGGAGGTCGACCCGGCCTGCACGATGTACGACGTCGCGCCTGCCGAGGCCGTCCAGCGTACCGTCGCGACGCCGCCCGACGCGCTGGCCGAGACGCCCGCCGGCGCCGCCGGCGCGGTGGCGCAGGGGCCGGGGCCGCTCGAGCCGATCGTGAAGGCCACCGGCGCGGAGGCCGCGCCGGGCGTCGTGTCGTTCAACGCCCGCACGGTGGCCGAGAACGTGCCCGCCGTGCCGGCCGGGATGCCCACCGTCAGCGTGGTCGCGGTCGCGGGCACCCGCGCGACGGGCAGGCCGCCGCCCGCCGCCGCGAAGTCCACGCGGTACGACGTGGGCGCCGCGCCGGCGCCCGGCGCGCTCCACGACACGGTCAGCGACGCCGTGCCGTGCACGGACACCCGCACGTCACCCGGCGTGCCTGGCACGGCACGGTCGGGATAGATCCGCAGCAGGCCCGCCCGGTCGTCGGCCGAGAGCGCGTGCGGGGCGGCGAAGCACCCGGTGTCGATCGACGAGCGCATGACGGCGCCGGCCACGGTCGAGTGGTTGAGCCCGAGCACGTGGCCGAGTTCGTGGAGCTGGATGTCCTGGAAGCAGCCGTCGCTCGCGAGGAACTGCCGGGCGCGCGCGCTGTCGTTGTTCATGACGAAGGCCTCGAGGACGCGGCGGAACGCCAGGCCGCCGACCGTCTGGCTGACCTCGGCCGAGTAGTAGACGCCCGCGTACGCCAGCAGCGCGTCGCCCGCGAGTTCGCCACAGTCGTCGCCGAAGCTGACCGTCGCGCGGCCGGTGCCCTCGAAGGCCGACAGGCAGTGCGCGCGCCGCGGCACGCCCAGCTCGAGCCCGATCCCCGCGCTGACGGCGCTCCAGCGTTCGAGCGCACGGGCGAGGTTGGCGAGGCTGCCGGGCACGCCGGGCTCGAGCCCGTCCTCGTAGTCCACGGGCACGGGCGAGTCGTCCCAGCGCCACGGCGGGTCGAAGAGGACGAAGCGCGGCCCCTCCCCGCCCGCGCCGGCCGCGGGCGTCTCGGGCGGCACCGCGCGGACGCGGGCGTCGCCGGGACCGGGCGGGCGGGCGCCCGCGAGCGCCGCGATCGCGCGCCGGAACGCCGCGAGCGGGCGCCGCTCGGCGGGCGCGGGCGCGTCGGGGTCCGACCGCTCGGCGGCCGGTAGCCCGTCGGCGCCGGTCACCACCTGCCACTTGCCCTGCCAGAAGGCCGTCGTCTGGAGCGTGCCGTCACGCGGGCGGACCGACAGGAAGAGCAGGACCTCCTCGCCAGCCGCGAAGCGCGCCTGCCCGCCGACGGCCAGCACCAGGCCGCCTGCCGCGCCGCCCAGCTGCTTGACGACGATTCGCGACTCGGGCAGCCACCCCTTCAGCACGGCGGTGACGTCCACCGTCACGTACGAGTAGATCGTGTCCACGGCATCGTCGAGCCCGCCGGTGACCGCCGCGACGCGCCCGGTCACCACGATGTCGGCACGGCTGGTGAGCTCGGCGTCGGACCAGCGCGGCGCCACGCTCGCGCGCGACGGCGCGGCCGGGACGAGCACCGCCACCGGGACGAGCAGGGCGAGCAGGAGCTGGCGGAAGCGCATGGCGGCCGTAACTGGCACCACGGCGATGTTACGCCCGAAGGGGCGGAGGGCGAGACGGTGGGACGGGGAGGCGAGGGGGCGAGGCGCGAGGCCGGCCGTGCCGGTCCCGCGCCTCGCTGGTGCCTGTGCCTAGCGGCCGCCGGGGCGGAAGCCGCTGAACGCGGTGCCCGGCAGCGCGCGCGGGTCGGCCGACAGGGTCACGGGGGTCGACGCCGCGCTCGTGCCGCACGCATTGACGGCGCGCACCTGCACGAAGGCGAAGAAGCCCGCCGGCACCGACGCCGACACCGTGGTGTTCGCGCCGACGTTGGCGTCGTAGATGTTGGTGCCGCCGGAGGCCGACCCGGCCTGCACGACGTAGGACGTCGCGCCCGCCGACGCCGTCCAGCTCACCGTCGCGATGCCGCCCGACGCGCTGGCCGAGACGCCCGTCGGCGCCACCGGCGCGGTGGTGCACGGGCCCGGGCCGCTCGAGCCGATCGTGAAGGCCACCGGCGAGGATGCCGTGCCCGCGGTCGAGCCCGCGATCGCCGTCACCGTCGCGTAGAACGTCCCCGTGGTGCCCGCCGGGATGTTCACCGTCGCGCTCGTCGTCGTCGAGGCGACCTGCGCCGCCGAGGCGCCGCCGGGCGTCACGGAGAAGTCCACGCGGTAGCTGGTGGGCGTCGTGCCGGAGCTCGGCGCCGTCCAGGTGACCGTCAGCGACGACGTGCCGTTGACCGCCACGGCGACCCCGGTGGGCGTGCCGGGCGGGCCGCTCGGCGTGGGCGTCGGGGTGGTGCTCCCCACCGTCCAGCCCATGTCGGCGAAGATCTCGCGCGTGATGGTGCCCGGGTCGTGGATGGCCTCCATCATCGAGATCTGCGGCGTCATGAGCGAGTTCGCGTTGCCCGCCACGTAGGTGTCCTCGTCCAGGTGGCTGTAGCTCGAGCCGCTCTCCCACGAGGATGGCGCGTAGAGCTTCGCCGGCGAGCTGATCGGCCCGCCGTCGGCCGCGGGAGTGTTCCAGAACAGGTTGCCGCCGAGCAACTGCGCCGCGAGCGCGGCCGTGCCGGACGTGAAGCTCATGATCGACACACCCGACCCGTTCTTCACGAAGCGGTCATAGATGTCGGGGACTCCAGACGAGCCCCAGGTTCCGACACCACCTGAAACGTCGCCAGAACCTGAGAACCCAAGGCCGTGGCCGATCTCGTGCAGGACGACCGAGACGAAGTCGTACTGGCCGGATCCCGGGTTGCCGTCCGTGCCGAAGTACCAGTTGATGGAGGGGTCCGTCGTGAAGTTCGCGACGATATCAAAGTCACCAGGGTTCCGATCGCTGCCGGCAAGCTTGTCCGCGAGCGCGTCGGGGTACCAGCTGTTTGCGACGCCGCCCGAGAAGTTGCGCCAGTAGAAGTTCGCCCCGGCCGAGCCCAGCACGTTCGTCGCGAGCGGCTTCATGGTTGCGGACACGCGGATCGGGACCGACGACGTGATGATTCCAGCCCAGATGTCCACCGCGCGCTGGAAGGCGGCTTGCGACGCGGCGGTGAACCCCGTGTAGGTGACCGTGATCGTCGCGGCGGGCGCGCCCCCCAGGTCGGACGGCATGGGCGGCGTGTAGGACGGCTGGTCGACCCGGCGGGCGATGAGGCCGCCGTGGGCGTCCGCGGCCGTGCCGACGGCCACGCCCGGCCGCCGATCCGGCGCCGGCGCCGGCACGAGGGCCGTCGCGACCAGGGCCACGCCGGCCGCCAGCGCCAGGCCTACGTGTAGATGTCGGGGAAACAAGCGCCTCATTCGCTACCTCCGGCTGGGAATCCTGGTGTCCAGAAACGAGGGGGGAGACACCACCGGCGACATTGAACCCCGGCACGCCGCATTACTCAAGGTCAAATCGTCCGGGCGCCCGCCCGGCCGGCCGGAGGTGGGCCTGCGGCCGGGCGGGGCTCAGTCCGTCATGGCGGCTCAGGGCCGCTTCGGCGGCGCGTCGGCCTCCCCCGCGACGATCGACGCGCGGGTACCCGAGCGCTCGGCGATCGTCCCGCTCCCGACGTTCACGTCCG
This sequence comes from Vicinamibacterales bacterium, assembly GCA_050250645.1. GTDB lineage: Bacteria > Acidobacteriota > Vicinamibacteria > Vicinamibacterales > UBA2999 > JBFWVR01. Next base: position 33,363 of record JBFWOG010000033.1, on the reverse strand, counting down.
CGACGTTGAACCCGAGCGAGGGGTTGCCGCCCGGTGTCGTGCGCGTGAAGACGGCGTACCGCTCGTTGGCCGTGCCCGCGTTCAGCCGCACCTGGATCGTCGCGTTCGTCGCCGTCGAGCCGCCGTAGTGGACGATGAACACCTGGTAGGTGCCCGCCGACGCCGAGCCGCGGTTGACGAAGATGTTCTCGGGGCCGAACCCGTTGGTGTCGTCCACGTCGAGGCGGGCGGTGTGCCCGGTGCGCGCCGCGTAGTACACGTGCGTGCCGTCGGGCTCGATGACGTGCAGGTCCATGTCGGCGGTCGTATCCCAGCTGAGCGTCACCTGCAGGTCGCCTTCCCCGAGCGTCAGGCCCAGGACGAAGTCGGCGGTCGGGGCGCTGGTGCCGCACGCGTTGACGGCGAAGACGCGGACGAACGCCTGGAAGCCCGCGCCGACCGGCGACGAGGCGGTGGTGCTGGCGCCGACGTTGCCGTTGAAGAGATTGGAGGCCCCGGCGCTCGAGCCCGCCTGGACGACGTAGCTCGTGGCGCCGGCCGACGCGTTCCACTGCAGGGACGCCACGCCGCCGGTGACCACCCCGGTGAGGCCCGTCGGCGTCGCGGGCGCCGTGCACGGGCCGCTCCCGCCAATCGTGAACGCCACCGGCGCGGACGCGGTCCCGGCCGTCGTGCCGGCAAGCGCCGTCACCGTCGCGTAGAACGTGCCCGTCGTGCCCGCGGGGATGTTCACGGTCGCGCTGGTCGTCGTCGAGGCGACCTGCGCCGCCGCCGCGCCGCCCGGCGTCACCGCGAAGTCCACGCGGTAGGACGTCGGTGTCGCGCCGGAACTGGGCGCGGTCCACGTCACGGTGAGGGAGGTCGTGCCGTTCACCGCCACCTGGACGTTGGCCGGCGTGCCAGGCGTGCCGCCCGGGCTCGTCGACCCCACCGTCCAGCCCATGTCGGCGAAGATCTCGCGCGTGACGGTGCCCGGGTCGTGGATCGCCTCCATCTGCGAGATCTGCGGAGTCATGAGCGAGTTCGCGTTGCCCGACACGTACGTGCTCTCGTCCAGGTGGCTGTAGCTCGAGCCGCTCTGCCAGGCCGACGGCGCGTAGAGCCGGGCCGGCGAGCTGATGGGGCCGCCGTCCGCGGCCGGGGTGTACCAGTACAGGTTGTTGCCGAGCAGTTGAGCCGCGAGTTCCACGGAGCCGGAGGTGAAGCCGATGATCGCCTGTCCGGAGCCGTTCTTCACGAAGCGATCGTAGACATACGGGAACCCCTGAGACCCCCACGTTCCGGTCCCGCCTGAGACGTTCGCGCGGCCGAAGAAGCCGAGGCCATGGCCGAGCTCGTGCAGCACCACCGAGACGAAGTCGAACTGGTTCGCGCCGGGGTTACCGTCGGTGCCGAAGTACCAGTTGATCGACGGGTCGGTCGTGAACCGGGCCACGATGTCGAAATCGCCGGGGTTGCGGTCGCTCCCAGCCAGCTTGTCCGCGAGCGCGTCCGGGAACCAGGTGCCCGATCGCGGAGCTCCCGGGAAGTCCCGCCAGCTGAAGTTGGATCCGGCGGATCCCAGCACATTCGTCTCGAGCTGCGTCATCGTCGCCGAGACCCGGATGGGCACCGGCGACGTGATGATGCCGGCCCAGATGTCCACCGCGCGCTGGAACGCCGCCTGCGACGCCGCGTTGAACCCCGTGTAGGTCACCGAGATGGTCGCGGCCGGGGCGCCGCCGAGATCCGAGGGCATCGGCGGCGTGTAGGACGGCTCGTTGACGAACCGGGCCCGCAGGCCGCCATCCGCGTCAGCGGGCGTGACGGCCCTGGCCGGGCCCGCCGCCGCCGGCTCCTGGACGCGCGCCGTCGTGAAGAACGCCAGGCCCGCGGCGAACGCGAGCACCACGTGGAGATGTCTGGGCAGCCTCATCGGAACCTCCCGGGGAAGATTCGGTCGACGTGGGGCACTCCGGCGAGCCGACGCTCGGCAATGTAGTCCCGGCGCCCTCACGACTCAAGGGAATTGCGCGCCTCACGCCGACCTCCGGGGTCGGGGCCCCGGGGTGCTATACCTAGGGCATGCTTCCCTCCGGTACTTGTCGTCCCGGGTCCGGTGGCCGCCACGGCTCCGCGCTGGTGCGGAAACGACTGGCCCCTGGCGGACCGTATCGACGGAATTCAGCACGACGGACGGCCGTGTCGGACCGCGAATCGACCGCCGCGACAACGGAGCGGCCGGTGGTGATTCGGGGCGTACTCGCCACTGGACGGGCGCGGCCGTGAGATTCCCCCTGGAGGGCCGCCGCGGCCTGGCGGTGGTGGGCCTGTCGTTCGTGCTCGCCGCCGGGGCGAGCGTGTCGGCGCGGCCGCAGGCGCCTGGCGGGGCGACCGCGCCGCGCCAGGCGGAGACGCCGGCGGCGCTCGCGGCGCGCGCCGCCGCGCGCATCCGGGACCTGCAGGCCGAGGCCGACCGGCTGGCGGCCGAGGCGCGGACGGTGTTCGGCGACCTCCGGCGCCTCGAGGTCGATCGCCAGATCCAGGTGCAGGAGGTGGCGCGGGTCGACGCCGAGCTGGCGGAGGTCACCGCGCGGGCCGCCGACGCGGCGGCGCGGCTGGCGGCGCTCGACGCGGAACGCGTGGCCGCCACGCCGGGCGTCCGCGCGCGGCTCGTGGAGATCTACAAGCGCGGCCAGGGCGGCTACCTCCGCCTGCTGCTCTCGACCGGCGACATCCGGGCGCTCGGCCGGATGACCCGCGGGGTGGCCGCGGTGGCGGCGCTCGACCGCCTGCGCCTCGACGCGCACCGCCGGCGCATCCGCGCCGAGCGCGACGCGCTGGCCGAGCTCGACGGGCGGCGCGCCGAGGTCGAGCGCCTGCAGGCCGAGGCGGTCACGGCGCGCGACGCGCTCGCGCGGGCGGTCGAGGCCCGCGAGCGCCGCATCGACGACCTCGATCGCCAGCGCGACCTCGCGGCCCGCTACGTGGGCGAGCTGCAGGAGGCGCAGGGCGCGCTGCAGCGCGAGGTCGGGGCCCTGGCGTCGGGCGGCGCGGCCGCGCCGGCGCTGCCCCTGCCGCCCTTCCGCGGGGCGCTGCCCTGGCCGGTCGCCGGGCGGGTGCAGTCGCGGTTCGGGCGGGCGCCCGGCCGTTTCGCCACCGCCATCGTCCGAAACGGTATCGAGATCGCGGCGGCGGAGGGCACGCCTGTCGGCGCCGTGCACGGCGGGACCGTGGCCTACGCCGCCCCCTTCACCGGGTTCGGGATCCTGGTGATCGTGGACCACGGCGGCGGCGCGTTCACGCTCTACGGGCACCTCGGCGAGGCCCTCGTCGCCACCGGCGACCGCGTCGCGCGGGGCGCGACGGTCGGCACGGTCGGGCAGGCGCCGGCCGGCGGCGCGGCGCTCTACTTCGAGCTGCGCATCGACGGCCGCCCGGTCGATCCCCTACAATGGCTCAGGAGTTCACCATGAAGCCTCGCGGCCGCGTCCTCGTGCTCGCCGTCTCCGTCCCCATCATGGTCTTCGCCGTGGTCGGGGGCTTCCTGGGCAAGGCGAGCGCCCAGGGCGACAGCTACCAGCACCTCCGCATCTTCGAGGACGTCGTCACGCTGATCCTCAACAACTACGTCGAGGACGTGGACGTGGACAACGTGATGCACGGCGCGATGCACGGGCTGGTCGACGGGCTCGACCCCGACAGCGCGTACCTCGACCCGGGGCAGGTGACGGCCTTCAAGGCGGCCACGCCGGTGGCGGCGCAGGTCGGCCTCGAGCTCACGCGGCAGTACTACCTGCGGGTGATCGCGGCCCGCGACGGGTCGCCGGCGCAGGCCGCCGGCCTCCTCCCGGGCGACTACATCCGCGCCATCAACGGCATGCCGACGCGCGACACCTCGGTCTTCGAGGGCATGCGCGAGCTGGCGGGCGCGCCGGGGACGACGGTGACGCTGACGGTGCTGCGGGGCAACGCGGCCGAGCCGCACGAGGTGGAGATGACGCGGGCGGCGGCCGCCCCGGTGGCGGTGAGCGGCCGGATGGCGAAGCCCGGCGTCGGGCTGATCCGCGTCCCCGAGTTCGTCGCGGCCACGCCCGGGCAGATCCGGGCGCAGGCGGCGGCGCTCGCCAAGGCGGGCGCGACGCGCCTGGTCGTGGACCTGCGCGGCACGGCGTTCGGCAGCCTGGACGCCGGCCTGGCGGCGGCGCGGCTCTTCGTCAAGGACGGCACGCTCGGCTTCCGGCAGGACCGCGGGCAGGAGAAGCAGCCGGTGGCGGCCGCGGCCGGGGACGGCGCGATCACGCAGCCGGTGGCGCTGCTGGTGGACAACGGCACGTCCGGGGCGGCGGAGCTGTTCGCGGCGGCGCTCGGCGGCAACAAGCGCGCGTCGCTCGTCGGCGAGCGCACGCTGGGGCGCGCGGCCGAGCAGAAGCTGGTGCCGCTGCCGGACGGCTCGGGGCTGCTGCTGACGCACCTCTACTTCCTCACGCCGGACGGCACGGTCATCCACGAGAAGGGCCTCATGCCCGACGTCGCGGTCGAGCAGCCGACCGCGGAGTTCGGCGAGCCGCTGCCCGCGGGCGACGCGACGCTCGACGCGGCGATCGACGCGCTGGCCGCGCCGAAGGCCGCGGCCTGATCGCGCGCTTCTGTCATTCACCCGCACGCGCGGCGGCGCGCGCGCGGTGATCCCCACCACGAAAACGTGATCGCGGATCGGCCGAGATGCCCGTAAAATCGCGTGTTTGCGCTTGACGGCACCGAACGCGCTCACGTATAACCGCTACGCAACAGCGTGCACGTGCGGTTCGCGGCCAATGGGCTTCACCGGTACTGGAAACCGCCGTCACGCCTCAGGAGGTTCGTGAATGAACAAGCAGGAACTGATCGCCAAGATCGCCAAGGACACCGGCGCGACGAAGACGTTGGCGGCCCAGGCGGTCGACTCGCTCCTCACCACCATCACCAAGTCGCTCAAGAAGGGCGACCCGGTCACGTTCGTCGGCTTCGGCACCTTCAAGACCTCGCAGCGCAAGGCTCGCACGGCGCGTAACCCGCAGACGGGCGCTGCCATCAAGATCCCCAAGCGCAAGGTCGTGCGCTTCGTCGCCGGCAAGGCGCTGAAGAGCGCGGTCAACTAGGCAGTTCGTCCCCGTGACGCGCGCGTGCGCCCGGTCCCGCCCTCGGCGGACCGGGCGTCCGTGCGTACGGCGTCCCCCCGTGGCTGTGCTATACTTCTTGTCCCTGAAGGCCCCGGTTTTCCGGTCCGAATAGGCGCGTAGCTCAGTTGGTTAGAGCGCCTGCTTGACACGCAGGAGGTCGGCAGTTCGAGTCTGCCCGTGCCTACCATTCGACTCGCCGCACGCCGTCGCGTGCGGCTCGCTCATGGCAAGCCATTGGCGGGTCCCCGGGCGGCTCGCTCAGGGATACGCCGGCGGCGGGACTCCGGTGAGCCTCGCTCATGGCGCGCCGTCACGGCTTGCGCTCACAGTTGCACATGGCTGACATCACGGTCACGCTTCCCGACGGCTCCAGCCGGCAGGTGGCGGCGGGCTCGCCCGTCTCCGCCGTGGCGGCCGCCATCTCGCCCCGCCTCGCCGACGCGGCGCTGGCCGCATGGGTCGACGACCGCATGGTCGACCTCGACACGCCGCTCACCGCCGACGCGCGCGTCCGCATCGTGACCGGCAAGAGCCCCGAGGCGCTGGACCTCTACCGCCACTCGACCGCGCACCTGATGGCCGCGGCGGTCACCGCGCTCTTCCCGAACGCGCAGTGCGGCATCGGCCCCGCCATCGACGAGGGCTTCTTCTACGACTTCGTCGTCGACCGCCCGTTCGTCCCCGAGGACCTCGAGGCCATCGAGGCCAAGATGCGCGAGCTGGCCGGCGCCGACCTGCCGTACGCGCGGCAGATGTGGCCGCGCGAGGAGGCGCTCCGCTTCTTCGCCGATCGCGGCGAGCCGCTCAAGGTGCAGCTCATCGAGGAGAAGACGGCCGGCCAGGCCGAGGTCTCCTGCTACACCATCAAGGACCGCGACACCTTCGTCGACTTCTGCACGGGCCCGCACGTCCCGTCGACCGGCAAGCTGAAGGCGTTCAAGCTGCTGACGACGTCCAACGCGTACTGGAAGGGCGACGCGCAGGGCCAGCCGATGCAGCGGATCTACGGCACGGCGTTCCTGAGCGAGAAGGAGCTCAAGGAGCACCTCACGCGGCTCGAGGAGGCGAAGAAGCGCGACCACCGGCGCGTGGGCCGCGAGCTCGGCCTCTTCACGTTCCACCCGTGGGCCCCCGGCGCGACGTTCTGGCTGGCCAAGGGCGCGACGCTCTACAACACGCTCGCCGACTACATGCGCGCCACGCTCTTCCCCGCCGGCTACGTCGAGGTGAAGACGCCGCTCATCTTCAACAAGGCGCTCTGGGAGACGTCCGGCCACTGGCAGCACTACCGCCAGAACATGTTCCTCGTCGACTCGTCCGACGGCGAGCAGATGGGCATCAAGGCCATGAACTGCCCCGGCCACATGCTCGTCTTCGGCAGCGAGATGCGCAGCTACCGCGACCTGCCGCTGCGCTTCCACGAGCAGACGCCCCTGCACCGCAACGAGGCGTCGGGCGTGCTGACCGGGCTCACGCGCGTCCGCCAGTTCTCGCAGGACGACGCGCACTGCTTCGTGACCGAGGACCAGATCCCCGCCGAGGTCGAGGCCCTGCTGAAGCTCGTGCAGAAGGTGTACGGCGACTTCGGCCTGCCCTACACGGCCAAGCTCTCGACGCGGCCCGAGTCGTTCCTCGGCGAGGTCGAGACGTGGGACCGCGCCGAGGCCGGCCTCAAGGCGGCGCTCCAGGCCGCCGGCCAGGCGTACACCGTCAACGAGGGCGACGGGGCGTTCTACGGCCCGAAGATCGACTTCGACGTGACCGACGCGCTCGGCCGCAAGTGGCAGCTCGCGACCATCCAGCTCGACTACCAGATGCCGCGGCAGTTCGACCTGACCTACATCGGGGCCGACAACACCGAGCACCGGCCCGTGGTCATCCACCGCGCCATCTTCGGCAGCTTCGAGCGGTTCATCGCAATCCTGATCGAGCACTTCGCCGGGGCCTTCCCCCTCTGGATCGCCCCCGTGCAGGTGACCGTGCTCCCGATCGCCGACCGGCACACCGACTACGCCCGCACGGTGCTCGCGCGGCTGGCCGCCGCCGGGCTCCGGGCCACCCTGGACGACCGCCAGGAAAAGGTCAACTACAAGATCCGGGAGGCGCAGCTCCAGAAGGTGCCCTACATGCTCGTCGTGGGGGACCGGGAGGCGGCCGAGGGGGCGGTGTCGGTCCGGAGCCGGGCCGCCGGCGACCAGGGGGCCCGGCCCCTCGAGGCCTTCGTCGCCGAGGCGCTTGCCGAGGTGGCCTCGAAAACGGTATCCTAAGAGTCTTTGCCAGCTGGAGGACAGCTATCGCCTACGACCGTAACCGCTCTGGCCGCCGGGACGACCGGCTTCGCATCAACGAACGCATCCGCGTCCGTGAGATCCGCGTGATCGACGATGCCGGCGAGCAGCTGGGGATCATGCCCCCGCCGCAAGCGCTGGCCATCGCCCGGCAGAAGGGCCTCGACCTGGTCGAGATCTCGCCGACGGCCCAGCCGCCGGTCTGCCGGATCATGGACTACGGCAAGTACCAGTACCAGGAACAGAAGCGGACGCGCGAAGCCAAGAAGCACCAGAAGATAATCGAGGTCAAGGAGATCAAGTTCCGGCCCAAGGTCGACGAACACGATTATCAGTTCAAGAAGAAGCACATCGAGCGCTTCATCGAGGAAGGCGACAAGGTCAAGGCGACGATCTTCTTCCGCGGCCGCGAGATGGCGCACCCCGAGATCGGCCACCGCATCCTGCAGCGGCTGATCGAGGAGCTCGCCGACCTCGCCCAGCCGGAGACGATGCCGAGGATGGAGGGCAACCAGATGCACACCATCTTCACCGGCCGCAAGACGGCCAAGCCGGCCCGGCCGGCCCCCCCCCGCGCCGAGAGCGCGGAGGGCTAGCAACCGACAGCAGGAGCAAGGGCGCCCTCGCGGGCCACGTGACCACCATGAAGATGAAGCTCAAGACCCACAAGGGCGCCGCCAAGCGCTTCAAGAAGACCGGCACCGGCAAGATCGTCCGGTCCTCCGCCTTCAAGCGCCACATCCTCACCAGCAAGACCACGAAGAGCAAGCGCCACAAGCGCGGCAACATCGTCGTCGACGACGCGGACCAGCCGAAGCTGCGCCGCATGCTCCCCTACGATTAGGACCCGCGCCCGGGGCACGCCCCGGGCCGGTTGCGTTCCGGCGCGATCCGCGGCCGGCGGTCAGGGCATTTCCGCCGCGGCATCCACGCGCCAGCCCCAGGCGGGGCACGGGTCGGCATCGACCCACCCCGCCCGGCGGCCCGAAGTCGACATCGTCGCCCCTGACCGCTGACCAGGAGTCCACATGCCACGCGTCAAGCGCGGAGTCGTCCGGCGCCAGAAGCGGAAGAAGCTCTCCCGTCTCACCAAGGGCTACTTCCTCAACAAGTCCAAGCTCTACAGGTTCATGCGGGAGGCCGCCGAGAAGGCGGGCGTCTACGCGTACACCGGCCGGAAGCGCAAGAAGCGCGACTACCGGAGCCTGTGGATCGTGCGCATCAACGCCGCGGCCCGCGAGCACGGCCTCTCCTACTCGGTGCTGATGCGCGGGCTCAAGCTCGCCGGCATCGAGCTCGACCGGAAGAGCCTCGCCGAGCTCGCCGCGCGCGAACCCGCGGCCTTTGCCGCGGTCGTCGAGCAGGCGCGGGCCGCCATCCCGGCGGCCTGACGGCCCCGACCGCGGTCCGCACTGTCCGGCAGTTCGGCATTTCACGGGGCCTCGGGCGCATGCGTCCGGGGCCCTTCGCGTATCTGGCCCATGAACCCCATCGACCCCGCCATCGGCCCCGACCGCGCCCTCGCGCTCTTCCGCGAGGAGCTGGCCGCCGTCGCCACCGACGCCGAGCTCGGCGCCCTCCGCACCCGGTGGGTCGGGCGCAAGGGCAGCTGGGTGGCCGCCTTCATGGAGGCGCTCGGCAAGGCGTCCCCCGACGAGAAGCGCGCGATCGGCCGGCAGGCCAACGAGGTGAAGCAGGCCGTCGAGGCCGCGATCGACGAGCGGCAGGCCGCGCTCGCCGCGACCCGCCGCCCCGCCGGCGCCGTCGACGTGACGCTCGCCGGCCGGCGCCCCGTGCTCGGCGCGCGGCACCCGCTCAGCCTGGTCCGCGACCAGGTGAACGACGTCTTCTCGCGCCTCGGCTACCAGGTGCTCGAGGGGCCGATCGTCGAGGACGACTACCACAACTTCGAGGCGCTCAACATGCCGGAGGAGCACCCGGCGCGCGACATGCAGGACACCCTGTATCTCGCCGCGCCGATCGCGCCGCCGGCCGCGCCCGCCGCGCCGCGCGCCCGGGCGCCCCAGCCGCTGACCCTGCTGCGCACCCACACCTCGGCGATGCAGATCCGGCACATGGAGCGGCACGACCCGCCCGTGCGCCTGGTCGCGATCGGCCCGGTGTTCCGCCGCGACAACCTCGACCTGACCCACACGCCGATGTTCCACCAGTGCGAGGGCCTCGTCGTCGGCAGGGGCATCACGCTGGCCGACCTCAAGGGGACGCTGACCTCGATGGCCGCGGCGCTCTTCGGCGCCGACCAGGAAGTGCGCTTCCGCCCGAGCTTCTTCCCCTACACGGAGCCGAGCGCCGAGGTCGACATCCGGTGCATCCGGTGCCGCGGCGCCGGCTGCTCGATCTGCAAGCGGACGGGCTGGCTGGAGATCCTCGGCAGCGGGATGGTCCATCCCGCCGTCTTCGAGCACGTGGGCTACGACCCTGGCGAGGTGACCGGCTTCGCCTTCGGCATGGGGATCGAGCGCGTCGCCCTCCTCAAGTGGGACGTCGACGACATCCGCCTGTTCTACGAGAACGACATGCGCTTCCTGGAGCAATTCGGCCTGTGAAGGTACTGCTTTCCTGGATTCGGGACTTCGTGGACGTGCCGGGCACGCCCGAGGAGATCGGCCGCCGGATGTCGATGCGCGGCCTCGCGCTCGAGGGCATCGAGCCGGCGCCGGAGGGCGCCGTGCCGCCGGGCCGGGAGGCCGGCGGCCCCGACGCGATCCTCGACTTCGACGTCACGGCGAACCGGCCCGACTGCCTGTCGATGCTCGGCGTCGCCCGCGAGATCGCGACCGTCTACGGCCTGCCCCTCCGGGTGCCGGGCCCGGCGGCCGACGGCCTCCTGCGGACGGCCGCGCTGACCCCGGCCGACCGCGACCAGTTCTCGGTGGCCATCGAGGCGCCGGACCTCTGCCCGCGGTACGCGGGCGCGGCCGCCGAGGTCGCCGTGGCGCCGTCGCCGCGCTGGGTCCGCGCGCGGCTCGAGGCCTGCGGCGTGCGCCCGATCAGCAACGTCGTCGACGTCACCAACTACGTGCTGCTCGAGATCGGGCAGCCGATGCACGCCTTCGACCTCGCGCGGCTGGCGGGCCCGGCCATCGTCGCGCGGCGCGCCCGGGCGGGCGAGCCGATCACGACGCTCGACGGCAAGGCGCGGGCGCTCACGGCCGGCATGCTCGTCATCGCCGACGCCGACCGGCCCCAGGCCATCGGCGGGGTCATGGGCGGCGCCGAGTCCGAGGTCTCGAGCGCCTCCCGGCGCATCGTCCTCGAGGCGGCGTACTTCAAGCCGCAGTCGGTGCGGGCGACCGCCAAGGCGCTCGGGCTGCGCACCGAGGCCTCGTACCGCTTCGAGCGGGGCGCCGACCCGACCGCGCCCGTGCGCGCGATGGCGCGCGCCGCGGCGCTGCTCGAGATCGTGGGCGCCGGCCGCGCCGTCGGCACGGTGGTGGACGCCTGCCCCAGCCCGATCGCCCCGGCCGTGGTGACGCTGGAGCACGGGCAGGCCTCGCGCCTGCTCGGCATGCCGGTCCCCGACGAGGACGCGGTCCGCATCCTCACCGCCCTCGGCTTCGGCGTGGAGGAGGCGAAGGGCCGGTGGCGCGTCACGGTGCCGGGCTGGCGCGTGGACGTCAGCCGACCGGTGGACCTCATCGAGGAAATCGGCCGGCACCACGGCTACGAGCACCTCCCGGCGACCTTCCCGGGCGTCGCCGCGGCGCCGCCGCCCTCGGACCCGCGCATCCCGCGCGACCAGCGGGCGCGGCGCGCGCTGCTCGCCATGGGCTTCAGCGAGGCCATCACCTTCGGCTTCGTCGACGACCAGGCCGCCGCGCCCTTCCTCGACGGCCAGGCGCCCGTGCGGCTCGCGAACCCGCTGTCGGAGAAGTTCACGACGATGCGCCCGAGCCTGGTGCCGGGGCTGGTGGACGCGGTGAGCCACAACCGCCGGCACGGGCGCCGCGACGTGCGGCTGTTCGAGATCGGCACGCGGTTCTCGCCGTCGGGCGAGACGCGCGCGGCCGCGGCCGCCTGGACGGGCCTCGCGACCCCCGACCACTGGAGCGGCGGGCGGCGCGACGTGGACTTCTTCGACATGAAGGGCGCCGTGGAGCAGGTCGCCGCGATGCTCGACGTGCCCGTGGCCATCGCGCCCGCCGACGCCGCGTACCTGGTGCCGGGCCGGAGCGCCGCGGTGCTCGCCGGCGGCGCGGTCGTGGGCCGGCTCGGCCAGCTGGCGCCCGAGGTGGCCGACGCGCGGGACCTGCCGGGCGGCGACGCGGTGTACGTCGCCGAGATCGACCTCGACGCCCTGGAGGCGGCGCGCGCCGACGCGCCCCGCTTCGCCCGGCCGCTGCCGCGCCACCCGTCGGTGGTCCGCGACGTGTCGATCCTGGTGGACGACACCTTGTCTGCGGATACGGTTCGTGGCACGATTCGAACGGCCGGGCCGGAGACGCTCGTCCTGGTGCAGGAGTTCGACCGCTACCAGGGCAAGGGCATCCCCGACGGCAAGTGCAGCCTGTCGGTGCGCCTGACGTTCCAGGCGCCCGATCGCACGCTGACCGACGACGAGGTGCAGTCGGCGATGCAGGGCATCGTCGACGCCCTCGGGCGTGAGCTGGGCGCGGTCCAGCGCTGACGACCGCCGCGGTCGCGGCCGCCGGGTGTGGCGGCGCGACCCGGCGCAGGACCCAGGCCCCCAGGAACCAGGAATCCGGAACCCCGCTTCTTTATGGCTACCAAGACCACCTCCCCAGGACTCGAGCCGATCGACAGGCTCGAGGAGAAGATCAAGATGCTCGTCGGCGTCATCACCCGGCTCAAGGGCGAGCAGACGCGGGCGGTCGACGAGAACGCCCGGCTGCAGCGCGAGGTCGAGTCCCTCACGGCGCGGCTGGCGGACTTCGACGGGGCGACGGCCGAGGTCGCCGCGCTCCGGGACGAGCGCGACCAGATCCGCGCGCGCGTCACCGACATGCTCGAGCAGCTCGACACGCTGAGCCTCTGAGGTCCGCCGGAGCCGCATCACGCCCGGCCGGGCCGGGCCCCGGCCTGCGCCGGGCCTCGCCCATGAGCTGCCATGACTGAGCCGCGCGTCGTCCACGTCGAGGTCCAAGGCCAGCGTTATCCGATCCGGACGACGCTGCCGGGCCGGTACGTCCAGGAACTGGCGGCCTACGTCGACCGCAAGATGCGGCTGGCGCTCGAGGCGTCCCCCTCGTCCGACTCGGTCGGGCTGGCGGTGCTGACGGCCCTGAACATCGCGGACGAGTACTTCCGGGCCCGGGACCACATGCTGGTCCACGACGGCGAGGTCACCGAGCGCGCGGCCGAGCTGGAGCGCATCCTCGACCAGGCCCTGTCGCTGGTGTCCGACTAGGCCGTTCACGTCCCCGCCAGTTTCTGCTTGCCTTTTCACGCCTGACCGGCCTGCGGACAACGCGACACTTTCGTCTTACTTTCGCATACCGCTTGACCCGGCGCCCCGGCCTGCCTAAGATCGTCTTCAGTTCCTGCTTTGCCCGTGATGGTTTTTCGGAGGCTTGTCTGAGCCAACGTTTAAAACCAAGCGAGCTGCGTCGGCCGCGTGGTGTGCATGCCTCCGTCGAGAGGAAGCCTGAAGCGCGGCACTTACAGTAGCTCCACCTGCCTAGGCAGGTTCAGCAATCCTCCCCACACGGCAAAGCGGGGCTCTTCACTCGGGGCGTGTTCGGCTGGCGAACACGCCTTTTGTCTGGCCGGGCCCGGTTCGCACGGGGGCCCGGCGGCCCGCGTCGAGCCGGACGCTGGCTCCGTTCGTAACCCACGGGGCCCGGGAAAGGTGGCGGCATGGGAAGCCCCCACACGACGTGACAGTTTCGGACCTGGGTGAGCACGAGCTGCTCGCCCTGATACGGGCTCGCCTGCCCGCGCCCGCGGGCGACGTCCAGGTCGGCATCGGCGATGACGCGGCGGTCGTGGCGGCGGGGCGCAACACGCGGATCGTGCTGACGACGGACGCCCAGGTCGAGGGCGTCCACATCGACCGGCGGATCTCGGCGCCTGGCGACATCGGGCACAAGGCCCTCGCCGTCAACCTGAGCGACCTGGCGGCCATGGGCGCCGAGCCCCGGTGGGCCCTGCTCTCGCTGGTCCTGCCGGGCACGTGGCTGGCCGCCGAGGTCGAGGCGCTCGTGGACGGCCTGGCGGCGCTGGCCCGGACGGCCGGCATCTCGGTGGTCGGCGGCAACATCACCGCCAGCCCGGGCCCCCTGGTCGTGGACGTGACGGCCATCGGGTCCGTGCATCCGCGCCGGGTGCTGACCCGCGGAGGCGGCCGGCCCGGCGACGACCTGTATGTGAGCGGCGCCCTCGGGGCGGGCCGCGCGGGCCTGGCGGCCCTCCGGGCCGCGGTGGCGGACGGACGCGACCCATCGGCGGCCCCCTGCGGGGCCTGGTACCGCCGGCCGGCCCCGCGGGTGCGGCTCGGCCGGGCGCTCGCGCGGAACCGTGCGGCGCGGGCGGCAATGGACCTGAGCGACGGCCTGGCCGACGCCGTGCGGCAGGTGGCCGAGGCGAGCGGGTGCGGGGCGCGGATCGACGCCGACGCCCTGCCCATCGACCCGGCGGCCCGCGCCTTCTGGGAAGGCCGCGGGCAGGACCCGGTGGCCGAGGCGGTCGCCGGGGGCGACGACTACGAGTTGCTGGTGGCCGTGCCGCCCCGGTGGCGTGGACGGCTGCGGGCCGCCCGCCACCAGGTGGCGGAGCCGGCCCTCACGAAGATTGGCGTGCTGACGAAGGAGCGCGGCGTCGAACTGGAACGCGGGGGGCGCAGGGACGAGCTGCCCCGCGGATACGAGCACTACAGAGACTGATGTTCATGACTATTTCGCGATCATTCTGGCGCAAGGCCGTGGCGACGGTGCTGGCGGCGTTCGCGATGGTGTTCTTCTACGAGACCACCATCCGCGACTCCCGCTACGCCGCGCGCCAGGCCATCTTCGCCGAGGCGGCGAGCACCGCCCAGCCCGGCACCCAGTTGCAGTTCACGGCCACGGCCTACTGCAAGGGCGAGACGACCGCCTCCGGCGCCCGCGTCCGCACCGGCATCGCCGCGGCCGACCCGCTCCTGCTGCCGGTCGGCACGGTCGTCCGGATCGACGCGCCCGTGGAGAAGTACTCGGGCATCTGGACGATCATGGACACCGGCCCGGCGGTCCAGGGCCGCATCCTCGACCTGTACCTGTGGAGCTGCAAGGAAGCGCTGCAGTTCGGCCGGCGGCCGGTCAAGCTGACCGTGCTGCGCCTCGGCTGGAACCCCCAGAACAGCGCCCCGAGCGTCGTCGACACCCTGTTCCGCCAGCGCGAGCGCGCCCGCGCCGTCGCCCCGCTGCCGTCGAAGCCCCTCGAGCAGACGGTCCCGTTCGCCCTGCCGCCGGCCTCGTGAGCCTGCGGCTCACGAGAATCAAGAATCAAGAATCAAGAATCAAGAATCAAGAATCAAGAATCAAGAATTTAGAAACGCGAAACGCGCAGACGACGTCCGCCCGAGCGGAGTCGTCTGCCTTTCTTTGTTTCTCTTGTTTCTTTGTTTCTCTCTTGTCTCTTCCTTTTCTTGATTCTTAATTCTTGATTCTTGATTCCTCAGCCCTTCTCCTCCACGGGCGCAGCAAACTGGAGATTGAACAACCTGAAGTAGATGCCCCGCTCCGCGAGCAGGGCCTGGTGGTTGCCGGCCTCGCGGAGGCGGCCCTTGTGGAAGACCAGGATGCGGTCCATGTCCTGGATCGTCGAGAGGCGGTGGGCGATGGCCACCGTCGTCCGGCCGCGCATCAGGGTGAGCAGGGCCTCGCGGATCAGGATCTCGGTCTCGGTGTCGACGCTCGACGTCGCCTCGTCGAGGACGAGCACGGACGGGTTGAAGGCGAGCGCGCGCGCGAAGGACAGGAGCTGCTTCTGGCCGACCGAGAGCGTGGCGCCGCGCTCGGCGACGGGCGCGTCGAAGCCGCCGGGCAGGTCGCGGATGAAGCGGTCGGCCCTCACCGCCGCGGCGGCGGCCTCGACCGCCGCGTCGGAGATGCGCTCGTCGCCCAGCCGGATGTTGCCGCGAATCGTCCCCGAGAAGAGGTGCACGTCCTGCAGCACGAGGCCGACGCGCCGGCGCAGCGCCTGGAGGTCGAGCTCGCGGATGTCGACGCCGTCCACCGTGATCCGGCCCCGCGTCACCTCGTAGAAGCGCAGCAGCAGGCTGATGATCGTCGTCTTCCCCGCCCCGGTCGCCCCCACGATGCCGACCCGCTCCCCCGGCTCGATGACGAACGACACGTCGCGCAGCACCCAGTCCTCGTCGTTGTAGGCGAACCAGACGTGCTCGAAGGCGATACGCGCCGCCTTCGGCGGCGATTCCCCGTTCCGCGGGTTCCTCGGTTCCAGGTGCACCGAGCCGGAACGCGGCGCCGCAGAACCCGCGGAACCCGCGGAACCCGCGGAACCCGCGGAACCTGCGGAACCTGAGGAACCTGAGGAACCCGAGGAACCCGAGGAACCCGAGGAACCTGAGTTGATCTCCACCCCCGTATCCAGCAGCCCGAAGATCCGCTCGGACGAGGCCATCGCGGCCTGCAGGACGTTGAACTTCTCCGAGAGGTCGGAGATCGGCCGGAAGAACCGCTGGCCGTACTGGATGAACGCGACGAGGGTGCCGAGGGTGACCGTGCCGCGGATGACGTCGCCGCCGCCGAACCAGATGAGCAGCGCCGTCGCCAGCGCCGCGATGATCTCGATGAGCGGGTAGAACACGGCGTAGTAGGTGACGCCCGAGAGGTTCGCCTCGAGGTGGCCACGGTCGAGGGCGTCGAAGGCCTGGTAGTTCCTCGCCTCGCGCCGGAAGAGCTGCACCGTCGCCATGCCCGTCAGGTTCTCCTGCAGGAAGGCGTTGATGCGGGCGATCCACATCCGCACCGCGCGGTACGACTCGCGGACGCCGAGGCGGAACCACTGCGTCGCGATCACGATGAGGGGCAGCACCGAGAAGGCGACGAGCGCGAGGCGCCAGTCCAGCCACAGCATCACGCCCATGATGCCCGCGAGCGTGAACACGTCGCCGAACACCGACACCACGCCGGCCGTGAACAGGTCGTTCAGGGCGTCGACGTCGGTCGTCACGCGGGTCATCAGGCGGCCGACGGGATTCCTGTCGTAGAACCGCAGGTCGAGCCGCTGCAGGTGGCCGTAGATCGCCATCCGCAGGTCGAACATGATCCGCTGCCCGGTGAGCTGCAGCGTCCACGTCTGCACGTACTCGGCGACGTACTGCGCGACCAGCGCCGCGAGGTACAGCGCCGCCGTCGCCGCGAGCCCGGACAGGTCGCCGGCCGGGATCTGCGTGTCGATCACGCGCCGCACCAGGAACGGCGGCACCAGCGCCAGCCCCGCCCCCGCCAGGATCGCCACCAGCGCGACGACCACCGCCCGCCAGTGCGGCCACAGGTACCCCAGCAGCCGCCGCATCAACCGCGCGTCGTACGCCTTGCCGAGAATCTCCTCGGGCTGGGATGGATCAGACATCACGAACACAGATGCACAGATACGGACAAGATGCGCAGATCCGGACGAGACACGGACGAGATGCACGCATACCGGGACGGACACCAACGACGCTACCGCTCGCCACGACAGCCACCAGGTCACTCACCAGATCACCAGATCACCAGATCACCAGATCACCAGATCACCAGATCACGCAATCCCCAAATAAATCACAAGATCACAAGCTCACAAGATCACGAGATATCCAGGAGCTCCCTTTCCAGCCGCTGCCGATCGTCCATCGCCGCGTAGGTGCGGCCGGCGGCGACCAGGGCCTCGTGGCGGCCGCGCTCCACGATGCGGCCGCCCTCGAGCACGAGGATCTGGTCGGCGTCGCGGATGGTGGAGATGCGGTGCGACACGATGAAGGTCGTCCGCCCGCGGCGCACCTCCCGCAGGCCGGCCAGGATCGCGTCCTCCGTCTCGGTGTCCACCGCCGACAGCGCGTCGTCCAGCACGAGGATGCGGGGGTCGGTCAGCACCGCGCGCGCGATCGCCGTCCGCTGCTTCTGCCCGCCCGACAGCGTGATCCCGCGCTCCCCCACCATCGTCTCGTAGCCCTTCGGGAAGTCCGCGACGTCCACGTCGAGGCGCGCCACCGCCGCGGCCGCCCGCACGGCCTCGTCGCCCGCGTCGGGCCGGCCGAAGCGCACGTTGTTGGCGAGCGTGTCCGAGAACAGGAAGGCCTCCTGCGGCACGACGCCGAGCGCCCCGCGCAGGGTTGCCAGCGGCAGTTCCCGCACGTCGATGCCGTCGATGCGGATCGTGCCCGGGGGCGGGTCGTAAAGCCGCGCCAGCAGGGCCAGCAGCGTCGACTTGCCCGCGCCCGTGGCGCCGACGATGGCCACGGTCTCGCCGGCCGCGACGGTGCACGAGATGCCCTGGAGCACGGGGCCGAGGCCGTAGTCGAACGTCAGGTCGCGGATCTCCACGGCGCCGGCGAGGTCGGCCGGGACGACGCCGGGTCCCGTGACGTGCCGGTCGTCGATGGCGGGCTCGGCGTCGAGGATCGCCAGGATGCGGCTCCACGACGCCAGGCCGCGCTGCAGCATGTTCGTCACCCAGCCGAACGCGATCATCGGCCACGACAGCATCATCAGGTAGGCGTTGAACGCGACCAGGTCGCCGAGCGACATGCGGCCGGCGACGACGTCGCGGCTGCCCAGCCAGAGCACCAGCAGCGCCGAGAGCCCCATCAGCAGCGACAGGCTCGGGTAGTAGAGGCCCTGGAGCCGGATCAGCACCTTGCTCCGCTCCACGTACTCGCGGTTGGCCGCCTCGAAGCGCCCGATCTCGTGCGCCTCCCGCCCGTAGGCCCGCACCACGCGGACGCCCGCGAGCGTCTCCTGCACGACGGCCGAGAGCTCGGAGAGCTGCGCCTGGATGGCCTCGAAGCGGGTGTGGATGGCCCGGCCGAAGTAGCGGACCGACAGGCTGACGATCGGCAGCGGCAGCAGCGCGACGAGGGTGAGCCGGCCGTTCATGCCCGCCATCAGCGCCACCGCCGCAATGAAGGTGAGCGCCGTGCTGACCGAGTACATGACCGCCGGGCCCGCCATCATCCGGACGGCGTTGAGGTCGTTGGTCGCGCGCGACATCAGGTCGCCCGTGCGATGGGCCGCGAAGTAGGCCGGCGGCAGCCGCTGCAGGTGGGCGAAGATGTCGTTCCGCAGGTCGTACTCGAACCGCCGCGAGGCCCCGACGATGACCCGGCGCATCGCGAAGCGGAAGGCGCCGCCGAGCAGCGCGACCCCGAGGATCGCGGAGGCATAGAACAGCAGCTTGCCGCGCGTGACCGCCGTCGCGAGGTCGTCGACGGCGAGCTTGAGCACCCACGGCCCCGCCAGCGTCACGCCGGTCGACAGGACCACCGCGCTCAGGCCGACGACGAAGGCGCGCCGGTAGGCGGACAGGCGGGCGAGCAGGCGCGAGGCGGCTGGGGACATCCGGTGTGGGGCTCTCCCTTGAGAGACGCGGGCGGGGCACGGCGGGGTCCGGATGCCACGCCCGGCACCCGGCCGCGCCGGCGCGCCGGCGACATGGCCCCCCGAGGGCGATCGGGGTGGTCCTGCTATTATCGCCGCCAGCGCCAGGAGTACCGACCCATGCTCGATCAGGCCAGACGCGCCCTCGCTGGCGCCCGTCGCTTCCTCGCCCTGCTGTGGGCCGAGCCCCCGGCCTGTTGACTGCCGCCTCCACGGGTCCGGGAGCGGACCCGCCATTCGCCGGCACGGGGAGCCACCACGAGTCGGGCGCTCGAACCGGGACGCGGCGCCGCCCCGTCTTGATTCTGGATTCTCGATTCTGAATTACTCGTGCTATTCTCGACGAGCCTGTCCTCCCAGTCAGGCGATGTGGTCCTGTCCCCCAGGACCGTGCAACCCGCGGCGGACGCGGGATCAGTCGACACAACACGTTCCGGGGCAGAGATGGCGTCTATGCGGACGGTGGTGTACTTGCGGCGCGCGGCGGTGGCGGCCAGCATCGTGTGGGGGTCGGTCGCGCCGGCCCAGGCCCAGTTCCGGCCGCCGGCCGACCCGGCGACGGGCGAGACGTTCCACGTCGAGGCGACCTTCGCGTACTGGAACCCGCAGCCGGAGCTCGTCGTCAGCAGCGAGTCGCTCGGCATCCCCGGGACCGACGTCGACCTGGTGAACGACCTCGGCATCGAGCAGAAGCGCCAGCCCGAGATCCGCCTGGTGCTGCGCCCGGCGCGGAAGCACAAGTTCCGCTTCGCGTACCTGCCGATCAAGTACGAGGCCGAGGCCGTGCTCCAGCGCGAGTTCGTCTTCAACGGCCAGCGCTACCGCGTCGGGCTGCCGGTCATCACGACCGCGGACCTGACGACCTACCGCTTCGGGTACGAGTACGACTTCATCGCCCGCGACCGCGGGTACGCCGGCGTGCTGCTCGACCTCAAGTACACGGACGTGTCGATCCAGCTCGACAGCCCGATCGGCGCCGAGTTCACCAACCAGGTCGCCCCCATCCCCACCATCGGCTTCGTCGGCCGCGGCTACGTCACGACCAACATCGCCATCGGCGGCGAGGTGAACTTCTTCAAGATTCCCGAGAACCTGTCGGACCAGTACCAGGGGCGGTACATGGACTACGACTTCTACTCGGTCGTGAACTTCACGAACAACTTCGGCGCGCAGGTCGGCTACCGGTCCATCGACGTCAGCTACGCCGTGGACCTCGACAGCGGCAACCTGAAGTTCAAGGGCTGGTACTACGGCGGCATCGTGAGGTTCTAGGCACGCTGGCGCCGCACGGCAGTGCTGCGCGTGCGTGCGCCGCGGCTGGCTAGCGGGCCGGCTCGATCCAGACGCCCAGGTACCGCTGGTCCTGGCTCGCGGCGTCGACGGCGGCGGGCCGGAAGCCCGTCGCGGTGCGGATGCCCACCATCACCGGGCCGCCCGACGCGGGCCGGGGCACCTCGAGGCGCCGCTCCTCACCCGGCGCCAGTTCCAGCACCTCCCGCCACGCCCCCGCCGCGAATGCCACCGTGTTCGCGACCGCCCCGTTCCTGACGAGGAGCGCGAGGGGCGCGTCGCCGTCGCCCTCCATCAGCACCGCCGACGCCGCGCCGCCCCACGTCCAGAACCCCGGCGGCTCCATGAAGGCCTCGTCGTCCATGAAGAACACGCGGAGCGGCCCGTAGCGCGTGGCCCGGAGGGCGTAGCCGCGATCGAGCCGGCCCGCCGGCGGGACGACCTCGACGGGACGGAGCGACAGCTCGCCGATCGTGGCGCGCGCCGCGGCGTCGCCGCGGATCGTGACCGAGTGGACGAGCACGGGAAGGTCGAGGGTCAGGCCGGGCACCCCGCCGGGCCGGCCCTCGAGCGGCCAGCGCTCGAGCACCTGCCCGGTCCGCCCCACCATGACCTCCAGCGTGCCCGACAGCCGTGACCGCCCGGACGTCAGCACCTCGTAGCGCCCCGCCGGCACGAGCGGCAGCCGCAGGAGGGGCTGGTTCCCCGTCCCGGCGCCACGGACGGTGTTCCGCAGCGACAGGCGCTCCAGCGCGCCGCGGCGGTCGATGACGCGCGCCGGCGTCAGGCCGACGAGCAGCGGCTGGGTCACGGGATTCCACGAGCGAAGGAAGTCGGCCTGCGAGGACGAGGCCGTCACCACCCCGTCGGCGTGGCGCGCCCAGACGACGGTGGCCGCGCCCATGACCGACACGCCGGCGATGCAGGCGGTGGCCGTCCACAGGGGTCCGACCCGCCGGGCCCGCGACGCGGCCAGGGCCAGCACCCCGGAGGCGAGCCCGGCAGCCACCACCCAGACGACGGCGTCGAGGACGGCGTCGCCGACAGGGTCGCGGTGGAGGCTGGGGAACGCGAGCGGCAGGTTCACGTGGCGCGAGGCCCAGTCGAGCAGCAGGTCGTGGCCGTCCCGCCCGTTGTAGACCAGGCGCCCGCCGTCGACGGCCGCGCGCACCCCGACGAGCGCCAGCCCGAGGCCGACGAGCGCGGCCATCCCCGCGCGCGCGGCGCGGGCGCCGGCCTGCCAGGCGACGGCCGCGGGCACGGCCAGCGGCAGGAGCAGCACGACGAGGAAGCGCGCGGGGGCGCTGTAGCCGCCCCACCACATGCGGTACGAGGCCACCGCCAGCGCGTACGGCACCGCGACGGCCACGAGTTCCGTGGCCAGCCGCGGATGCCGGCGCGCGAGCGGCACCAGCCCGACGACCGCCGCGACGAGCATCGGCGCGCTCGCGAAGAGCCCGAACTGCTGGTCGGTGAACAGCCCCGGCAGGCCCGGCAGCAGGTGCGCCAGCGCGCTCTGCGTGTAGCCGCCGTACGGCGCGGACGGGTTGAAGGTGCCGTAGATGAGGCGGAAGTAGAGGAACCAGCCGGCCGCCGCCACCAGCGGCAGGGCCGCGAACGCGGCCAGCGCCCGCGCGCGATCCGATCGCCGCAGCAGCCGCAGGGCCAGCGCGGCCCCGAGCACCGCGGCCACGATCGCAAAGCGGGTGTGGAGCCACGGCAGCACCGCGAGGGCGGCCCCGGCCGCCACGAGCATGCCCCGCCCCACCGGAACGGTGGACGTCTCGATCCGCGCGAGCACCCACACCGCCACCATCGTCAGCGCCGCGCCGGTGCCGTCGGGATACACGGTAAAGGCATGGAAGTACACCGGCGCCGCGAAGGCGACCGTCGCCCAGCCGAACCAGGCCGCCCCCGCGCTGCCGGTGAGGAGCCACGCGGCGTGCCACGCGAACGCCGTGCCCGCCGCGGCCAGCAGGATCACGAACACCAGCGCGCCCGGGTAGCCGGCCAGGGCGAAGGCCGGCAGCACGACGGCCGAGATGCCGGGCGCGTGGATCGAGTAGATGGCGCCGTCCACGCCCCGGCGCAGGTAGTCCGGGTTCAGCCCGCCGCGGAAGTACTCGAAGTAGTCGCCGCGCTGGTGGTTGTTCTCGATCCGCAGGTCGCCGTCCCGGAGCAGGCTCTGCGTGATGATCAGGTAGTGGGGTTCGTCGCCCGCCGGGATCTGGCCGGACATCGACCACGCGCCGAGGCCGTAGCAGGCCGCCGCCAGGACCGCGGCGGCAACCGGCGCACGGCCCGGCCGGCCGGCGATGTCGCGGATGCTCCGCGGCCACGGCACCGGCCCGGCGAGGACCAGGCCGGCGAGCGCCGCCATCCACACGAACGGCTCGACCGGCCCCTCGAAGATCAGGGCGGCCGCGGGCACGCGGCCCGGCAGCCACGGTAGCCACGGCAGCCAGACGAACACGGGGATCGCCAGCGGCCACGCCCGGGCGGTCGTCAGTCGGCTGGCCCAGGCGGCCGCCGCGCACACCGCGACGAGGCCGGCGAGGATCCAGGGGGAGGGCAGCGCGCCGAGGCGCGCGCCCGTCCCGGCGTCGGTGACGGCGAGGGCGCCGAGCGACACCCAGGCCGACGCGCCCGCGAAGGCGGCGAGGACGACGGCAGCAGGCTCGGGGCGGCGCCGGGCTACCGGCTCCGTCGGGCGAGGCATAGGAGCGAGCTCCCGAACGGCATGTCGACGGCGCGCATCAGCGCGGCCTCGACGGCCAGCATGCCGCTCAGCGCGAGGTTGACGGGCGCGACCGGCACCGCGAGCTCGTCCTCGGTCGCCTCGATCTCGCCGTCGCTCGCCCACCGCTGCGCGGTGCGCACCGGCAGCATCAGCGGGAAGAGCGCGGCGTGGGTGAAGGTCAGCCGCTCGATCGTGAAGCCGGCGCCCTCGAGCAGCCAGCGGACGCGCCCGGGCGTGTAGCGGCGAAGTTCCCGGGCCAGCGCCGAGTGGCGTCCCCGCAGGATCTCGAGCGCCGCGACGCTCAGGACCAGCGCCCCGCCCGGCTTGAGCACGCGCGCGAACTCGCGCGCCGCGTCCGCCTCGACATCGTCGGGCACGCTCTGCAACACGTCGAACGAGGTGACCAGGTCGAAGGTGCCGGATTGAAACGGGAAGGCGCCGATGCTGGCGCGCGTGATGCGCCGGTGGCCGTGCCGGTGCGCGAACGCCAGCCCCCGCGCCGAGAGGTCGAAGCCCCAGGTCCTGCCGTGCGCCGTGAAGCGCTCCAGGTTGAAGCCCGTGCCACAGCCGGCGTCGAGCACCCGCTCGACGCGCCGCCCGCCCGTGGCCTGCGCCAGGATCGGGTCGACGAACCTGCGGAACCCCCTGAACCAGAAGTGTTCGTGTTCGGCCTGGTAGGTGAGCTCGAGCAGGCGGTCCATGCGTACCGGGTGAGGCGCGGCCTCATGCTACCATACGGCTCGCATGCGCTTCCGTGGCCTGGCCGAAGCGGGCGTCGTGGCGCTCCTCGCGGCCGGCCTCACCGTCGTCCTCACCTATCCCCTCGCCCTCCACCTCGACCGGCTCGGCCGGCTGCAGACCGACGACGGTCGGCTGAGCATCTGGAACGTGGCGTGGGTGGCGCACGCGCTGACCACGGCGCCGCTCGGCGTCTACGACGCCAACATCTTCTACCCCCACACCGATGCCCTCGCCTTCTCGGAGGCCAACCTCGGCGCGGGCGTGCTCGCCGTGCCGGCCTGGCTGGCCACCGGGAACCCGTACACCGCCCACAACACCGTCGTCCTGCTGTCGTTCGTGCTGGCGGTGGCGGGCGGCTACTACCTCGGGCGCTACCTGACGGGCAGCCGCGCGGCCGGCGCCGTGGCAGGCGTGCTGTTCGCGTTCTGCCCGTACATCTTCGCGCGCACCGCGCACATCCAGCTCCTGATGACGGCCGGGCTCCCGTTCGCGATGCTGGCCTTCCACCGGCTCGTCGACCGGCAGACGGTGGGCCGCGCCGTCACGCTCGGCCTGGTCCTGTGGGCCCAGGCGCTGTCGTGCGCGTACTACGGCATCTTCGCGGCGCTGGCCGTCGGCCTGGCGACGCTCGTCTTCGCGGTGAGCCGCGGCCTCTGGCGGCGCCGCGACTACTGGATTGCGATCGGCCTGGCCGCGTTCGTCAGCCTCGCGCTGACCGGCCCCTTCTTCCTGCCGTACCTGCGCATCCAGGAGTACGCCGGCTTCGCGCGCACGCTGGACGACGCCCGCATGTACTCCGCGAATGGCGGCGCCTGGCTGGCCTCGTCGGCCTGGGCGCACCGCTGGTGGCTCGGCGCGCTCGGGTCGTTCAACGAGGTGCTCTTCCCCGGCATCCTGCTCATCGGGCTGGGCGTCGCGGGAGCGGTGATCGGGTGGCGGGCGCGCGTCCCGGTCGAGGCGCCCACCGGCGGGCGGCGCCCCGCGGGGCCGCCGCGCGACGTGATCGCCTTCTACGTGGCGCTCGCGGTGCTGGCGTTCTGGGCGTCGTTCGGGCCCGCCGCGGGCCTGTACACCCTGCTCTTCGACACGATCCCCGTGTTCTCGTTCCTCCGCGCGCCGGCGCGCATGGGGCTGATCGTCTCGCTCTGCCTCTCGGCGCTCGCCGCCATCAGCGTGGCGCGCATCGTCGCCGGCCGCCGCCGGGGCGCGCTCATCGGCGCCGCGCTCGTCGTCGCCGCCGCGGCGGAGCTGATGACGGCGCCGCTCACCACGCTGCGCGAGGCCGAGCCCGTCGCGCCCGCCTACCGCGTGCTCGCGACCCTGCCGGCCGCGCCGGTCGCGGAGTTCCCGTTCTTCTACCGCCGGAGCGACTTCCCGCGGCACGCGTACTACATGCTGAACTCGACGACGCACTGGATGCCGCTCGTCAACGGGTACTCGGACCACATCCCGGCGGACTTCCGGCGCAACGTCGTGCCGCTCAGCTCGTTCCCGAGCCGGGAGTCGTTCGGCATCCTCGCGCGGATCGGCGCCCGCTACGTGGTGTTCCACCTGGATCTCTACGACCACCGGCTGCGCGCGCGGCTGATGGACCGGCTCGAGACCTACGCGGCGTACCTGCGCCCGCTCGTCCAGGAAGGCGACGTGTGGCTCTACGAGATCGTGGACTGGCCCAACTGAGGCGGCTCGGCGCGCCGCTGCTCTTCGCGGCGCTGGCCGTGCTGCACACCTGGCCGCTCGCGTCGGACCCGGCGGGCCTGTCGCGCCTCGACAATGCCGACACCACGCTGAACACGTGGATCGTGGCGTGGGTGGCGCACGCGCTGCGGACCGCCCCGCTCGCGCTCTTCGACGCGCCGATTTTCCATCCCTCGCCGGATGCGCTGGCCTTCTCGGAGCACCTGTTCGTGCCGGCGCTCATGGGAGCGCCCCTGTCGTGGGCGGGCGTCCCGCCCGTCCTCGTCTACAACCTGCTGGTGCTGGCCGGGTTCGCGCTGTCGGCCTGGGCGATGAGCCACGTGGTCGCCCGGTGGACGGGAAGCGGCGCGGCGGGCCTGGTGGCGGGGGCCGCCTACGCCTTCAACGCGCACCTGCTGACGCGGCTGCCGCACCTGCAGGCGCTGCACGTGGAGTTCTTCCCCCTCGCCCTCCTGGCGCTCGACGCGGTGCTCGACGGCGAGGCCGGGGAGCCCCGGCCGCCGTGGCGGGCCGGGGCGGCGCTCGGCGGGCTCTTCGCGCTGCAGGCGCTCTGCTCGAACTACACGCTGGTCTTCCTGTCGTTCGCGCTCGTCGCGGCGGTGGCGGTCCGTCCGGACGCCTGGCTGCGGCGCCCCCGGGCGGCGTGGCCGGCCCTCGCCCTCGCGGGCCTCGTCGGGCTCGCGCTCGTCGCGCCGTTCCTCTGGCCGTACTACCGCGTCAACCAGGACCAGGGCATGACCCGCTCGATCGAGGAGGTCGCGCGCTACTCGGCCGGATGGCGTGACTACCTCGTGACCGGCGGGCGCCTGCACTACGACCTCTGGAGCCACGCGTTCTTCGAGGGGCGCACCGCGCTCTTCCCGGGCGTGGTGGTAACGGGGCTGGCGGGCGTGGCGCTGGCAACCGGCGCCTGGTGGCGGGACCGACGGGCCCGCATGCTGGTGGCGCTCGGGCTGGGCGGCGTCCTGATGTCGTTCGGGCCGGCGCTGCCGGGCTACACGTGGCTCCACGCGCACGTGCCGCTGCTGCAGGGCATCCGCGGGGCCGCGCGGTGGGGCTGGCTCGGCCTGGTGGCCGTGGCGGGCCTCGCGGGGTTCGGGGTGGCGCGGCTCGAGCGCCGCTGGGGCGCGACCCCCTGGTGGCCGGCGATTGCCGTGGGGCTGCTCGGCCTCGTGACGCTCGAGGCGATGCGCGCGCCGATGGGCTTCGTCCCGCCGCCCGAGGTCTCGCCTGTCTATCGCGCCGTCGCCGCCGACCCGCGGGCGATCGTCGCGGAGTTCCCGCTGTTCCCGGCCGCGGCCATCGAGCGGAACGCGCGCTACCTGCTGCCGGCCGCCTCGCACTTCCGGCCGCTGGTGAACGGCTACAGCGGCTTCGTGCCGGAGCGCTACGCGCGTGACGCCGAGGTGCTCCGCGCCTTCCCGTCCGACGCGGCGGTCACCCGCCTCCGCGCCCTGGGCGTCACCCGCGTCGTGCTGCACGTGGACGCCTTCCTTGCCGAGCGCGGCGAGGACGCCCTGCGCGCCGTCGGCTGGCGCGCGGATCTCGAACTGCTCGAGGAGGACGGTGACGTGCGGCTGTACCGGTTGAAGTAGGCCGCACGAGGGACGGACGGGCCACAGAGACACCGGGACACAGAGAACTCACAGAGCCGATCGGTCCCCGTCGAGGGGCAACGCCGGCGCGTCCTCCGGACGAACACGGAGACACGGAAAAGACAAGGAGACACGGAAGCAGCAAGGGTGTCGACGGATGGCAACGTGCCCGCAGCCGGCGTGATCGATGAGCCGCTCCGGATGTGAGGGCGGGCACGCGGCGCGAAGCGCCGCGCGAGCCGCACGCGGCCCACGGGGGCAAGACCGGGAGGCTGGAGAGTGCGAGGTCTTGTCCCCGTGGGCCGCGTGCGGCTCGCCCCGGCTGCTCCGCAGCCGGCCCGCCTCGGGACGTCCGTCAGCAGCAGGGCCCCTCCGTGCCTCCCTGCCTTCTCCGTGCCTCCGTGTTCAGCGGCGTGATCTTCTCTGTGCTCCGCCTCTGTGTCCCTGTGTCTCTGTGGCCAATACGCCCGTCTCAGCCGCGCGCGAGCGTCGCCAGCTTCGCGAGCCGGCGATCGGCCTCGGCCAGCGTCTCGTCGCGCTTCGAGAAGCAGAAGCGCACGAGCGCGGCGCCGGCCGCCGGGTCGGCGTAGAAGCTGCTGCCCGGGATGCTCGCCACGCCAACCTCGGCCGCCAGGTACTTCGCGAAGGCGAAGTCGTCCTCGAAGCCGAAGCTACTGACGTCGGCCATCAGGTAATAGGCCCCCGACGGCGCGTAGCACGTGAACCCGTGACGCTCCAGGATCTCCAGCATCACGTCGCGGCGCCGTTCGTAGAACGAGGCGAGCTCCGTGTAGTAGGTCTCGGGCAGTCCGAGGGCGACCGTGCCGGCTTCCTGGAACGGCGCCGGGGCCGCCACGGTCAGGAACTCGTGCATCTTGCGGATGGCCGGCGACAGTGCCGGCGGCGCGATGGCCCAGCCGATGCGCCACCCGGTCACGCTGTACGCCTTCGACAGCCCGTTGACCGTCACCGTGCGCTCCGCCATCCCCGGCAGCGACGCGATCGGCACGTGGGCGTGCCCGCTGTAGACGATGTGCTCGTAGATCTCGTCCGAGATGGCCAGCACGTCCCACCGCTGGCAGAGGTCGGCGACCACCTGCAGCTCGTCCCGCGTGAAGACCTTGCCCGTGGGGTTGTTCGGCGAGTTGATGACGATGGCGCGCGTCTTCTCGTTGAACGCGGCCGCGAGTTCCGCCGGGTCGAAGGCCCAGTCGGGCGGCCGCATCCGCACGTACCGCGGCGTGCCGCCGGCGAGGATGGTGCCGGGGCCGTAGTTCTCGTAGAACGGCTCGAACACGATGACCTCGTCGCCCGCGTCGACCGACGCGAGGATCGTCGCCATCATCGCCTCGGTCGACCCGCACCCCACGGTGACCTGGTCGTCCGAGACCGGCACGCCGTAGCGGCGGGTGAACTCGCGGGCGATGGCGTCGCGGAACGCCGGCGTCCCGCACGTGACCGGGTACTGGTTGATGTCGGCGTCGATGGCCGCCGCCGCGGCCGCCTTGAGGGCATCCGGCGCGGCGAAGTCGGGGAACCCCTGCGACAGGTTCACCGCGCCGTGCTCGGCAGCCAGGCGGTTGATGACGGGGAACACCGAGTCGGGAAACGACCCGATGCGGCGGGAGGGCCTGATCTTCGACATGGCTCTCAGGATAGATCAGAGCCAGGGTGCCAGGGGTGCCAGGGGTGCCACGGTGCCAAGGGTGCGTGGCAGCCTCGTGTCCTTCGTGATCTTCGTGGCTGCCGTGGCTGCCGTGGCCTGGAGGACCCGTGCTCAGTTGCCGTAGAGCCGCTTGTAGTCGTACGCCGTGCCCAGGATGCGCTTGACGTAGTTCTGCGTCTCCGGGAACGGGATGTCGTCGATGAACTCGTCCTGCGGCAGGCCCGGGCGCTCCTGGCGCCAGCGGCGGACGCGGTTCTCGCCCGCGTTGTAGCTGGCGAGCGCGAAGTCGGCGCGGCCGAACTCCCGCATCAGGTCGCGGAAGTAGGCGGTGCCGATGAGGATGTTCACCTCCGGCTCGGTCAGCCGGCGCGTCGAGTAGCGGCGGATGCCGATCTTGCGGCCGTAGATGCGCCCGGTGGACGGCAGCAGCTGCATCAGGCCGATCGCGTTGGCCGACGAGCGGATGACCGGGTCGAACGTCGACTCCTGGCCGATGAGCGCCGCCACCAGGTACGGGTCGAGCCCCCGCGTCTTCGAGACCTTCTGGATGATGTTCCAGTAGTCGAGCGGGAACAGCACGTGCAGGATCTCGTCGGGCAGCGCCTCGCCGCCGGCCGCCATGTACTGCGGGTACGCGCGCTTCATCGCGTTGATGCCCACGCGCAGCCGGCCCATGCGGTTGTTCACGAGCGCGATCGTCGCCGTCAGCCGCGGCGAGCCGCCCCACATGCGCTCGGCGTACCGCAGCTCGTTCAGCGCCTCGCCGTACAGGCCCGCCCCGATCAGCGTCGTGATGATCCCCGTCGTCGGCGGCGGCTCCGCCGCCGTGCCGGTCCGGTCGACCGACGCGGGCACGGCCGGCGCCTTCAGGGCCGCCAGCCGCTCGGCGGCGAGGCGCCCGTAGTAGATGTTCCGGTAGTCGGTGACCGTCAGGCCATAGCGCGCGACGGCGGCCTGGCGGTCGCCGAGCTGGTCGTAGCTCTTGGCGATCCAGTAGAGCCAGGCCGGGCGGTAGTCGGACCGCGGGAACGTCGCCGAGCCCTGCTCGAAGAAGCGGATGGCGTCGGCGTAGCGGTCGTGGCGGTAGGCCCACCAGCCCGCCTTCCACGCCGCCCGCTCGGCGAACTCGCCGTCGGGATACTCGCGCACGATCCGCTCGAAGACGTCGGCGGCCTCCTGGTCCTCGTCCGCGATGATGTGGTGCGTGCCGAGCTCGTCGAGCGCGTAGGCCGCGAGCGCGGTGCCGGCGTACTTGCGCACGAAGGCGTGCGTGCCGGCGACGTACTCGTCCGCGCGGCCGATCGCGCGCGTGGCCAGCAGGAGGTGCAGCCGTGCCTCGGCCGCGTACGGGCCATCGTCCAGGTAGCCGGCGAGGACGGTGCGCGCCTGCCGGCCGTGGCCGAGCTTCACGTCGCAGGCGGCCTTGCGGATCGCCGCGTAGCGCTTCTCGGCGCCGGTGGCGCCGGCCTCGAGCCGGTCGTAGGCGCTGCGCGCGTCGCGCCAGCGGCCGCGCGAGTACAGCAGGTCGGCCCGCGTGAGCTCGCTCGACGCGAGCGCCGGGCTGTCGGGCGTGACGGCCTTGAGCCGGATGAGCGCGCGCTCGGCCTCCCCCGCCTCGCTGCTGAGCGGGTAGTCGTAGTAGACGCGCCGGTACGCCTCGATGGCCTGCGGCACCTGGCTGGCCGCCTCGGCGGCCGCGCCGAGCCGCAGCCACGCGACGTGCGGCGCCGCGATCTTGCGCTGGAGGAGCGCCCGGTAGATCGTCATGGCGCCGGCGGCGTCGCCCCGCGCGTCGCGGACCTCGGCCTGGTGGAAGAGCGCGTCCTCGGGCAGGTGGCCCGCCACCTCGCGCGCGGCCACGGCCGCGAACGCCGCCTCGGCCTCGTCGTAGCGCTCGAGCGCCTGGTAGGCCAGGCCCGTGTAGTAGCGCGCGTAGTCGGCGACGGGCGTGCCGGCCAGGGCCCCGTCGCTCACGAGCGGCAGCGCGCGCTTCGCGTCGCCGTCCTCCTCGAGCAGCTCGACGCCCCGGGCGAGCCGGGCGATCGCCGGCTGGACGCCCGGGCCGGCCTGGGCCGGTGCCAGCCACATCGCGCCGGTCTCGGCGGGAACCGGGGGGTGCGCCGTCGGCGCGAGACGCACGCCGCTGGCCGTGAGCGCGTCCTGCTGCGCCGGGGCGGCCTCGAACACCCCGGACCACAGGGCGAGGGCGCCCGCGGCGAGCGCGACGGTCACGAGCGCGGGGCGGCGGAAGGGCGCGCTCATGCCGGCGCCCCGAGCAGCGAGCCGTCGCCGCCGGCCAGGGTCTGGATCAGCTCCTGCTGGAAGAGCTCGGCGCGGGTGCCGAGCGAGGCCGGCACCGTCGCGTCGTAGGCCTGCCTGGCGCGTTCCAGTTCCGGCGCCAGCCGCGAGAGCAGGTTCTTCCGCTCGCGGCCCTCGTCCACGGCGGGACCGTTGTACAGGCGGATCTCCGAGAGCAGCAGCCGCGCGAGGCGGCGCGCCGCGTCCTCGCTCCCCGTGCCCTCGGCGCGCCGCGCGAGGCCGGCGGGCGGCTCCGGAACGGGCGCGGGGGCCGCCGGCGCGTCGTCGCCGGCGCGGCCGGCGGCCGGGGACACCCAGAACCGCGGCGAGGGGGACGAGAGCGCTTTCTGCGCGGTCAGGGCCTCGAGGCAGCGCGCGGCGTGGCGCGCCAGGATCTCGAGCACCTCGGGCCATCCGCTCGGCGCCTGGTACCCGCGCGGGCCCTCGGCGACCGAGTCGCCGTAGACGACCGCCACGACGCGGCCGCCGACGATCACCGGCACGGCGAGGCCCATGCGGTCCTCGGGCAGGTGCGCGAAGCCGGGTCCGGCGGCAGCCGTCAGGCTGTCGCGCGAGGTCACGGGGCGGGCCGCGCCGACGGCCAGGCCGATCACCCCGGCCTTGTCGAGCGGCATGTCCACCGACTTCGGCTGCGGGTCGCGCGGCCCGAACCCCGCGAGGCGCCACCCGACGACGCGATCGCCCTTCAACACGACGACGGCGGATCGGGCCGTCTCGCGGCTGACGGCCTGCCCGAGCGCGTCGAGCACCTCGCTGAGCGAGGTCGCGCCGTCGAGACCGCGGATGCTCTCGAGCAGCCGCGTCACGCCGGCCAGCTCCGACTCGCGCTCCTCGACCTTGGCCACCGTCACCGACTCGCGGACCTGCGCCGCGGCGCGGGCCTCGGCGTCGGCCAGCACGGCCTGCAGCCGCTGCTCGGCGGCGGCCAGCTCCTCGTCGAGGTGCTGGCGGGTCTCGGCCTCGACGATGCGGCGGACCTCGGCGGCGGAGGCCTGGCGTTCCTCGGCGCGCGCGGTGGCGAGGGCGGTGTCGAGCGTGGCCTGGAGGCGGGCTTCGGCCTCGGCGGTGCGGCGGGCCACCTCGGCGTCGGCCTCGCGCCTCGCGGCCTCGCGCGCGGCCTCGATGGCGGCGGCGCGCTCCTCGGCGGCCGCGGCGGCGCGCTCCGACTCCGCGGCGCTCAGCTCGGCGGTGAGCCGGTCGCGGAGCCCCTCGAGGGCCGTGTCGAGCGACTGGCGGGTGCGGTCGTCCAGCGACATCTCGATCCCGTTGCGGGCGGAAAGGTTACAGCCGACGGGCGGCGGGTCGGGTCCAGGCGGTCAGGGCCGCGCAATGCGACCGAGGCCCGGGACGAGGACGCCGCTCGGCGGACGCGGATGCGGCTGGGATTCGCACCGTGCCAGCGATCCACGGGCCCGATCGCGCGCTGGCAACGTCCGTTCCGTGCATTATGCGGACGGAGTGTGCAGGAAGTCAAGGTTGCAGGATCGCCACAAACGCTTGAGCCGTAAGTTCTTGGAGCCAATAGCTCATCCATTGATGCGCCGAGGGTGCTACAATGGACGTGTTGCTGCGGTTTCAAGCGACCTGAAGTGGGGGCGACCTGGCTTCGACGGGGTTGCGGGATCGTGGGGCGCGTGCCGAGGGCCATCACCTCGTTAATCCGGTGGAAAATTCGCATCTGCGAATTCCGACTACGCTCTCGCTGCTTAAACCCAGCGAGCGGTCTTCCAGGAGGCGCCTGCGCTCCTGGGTCTGACCGTCATTTAGCGGGCTGGCCCTGACGTGCTGTCTCGACGCGTCAGGGTGAGATAAATCGGGGCTGGCGGCCGGGGTTTTTGGCTCCGTTTCAAACCGGCTGCGACATCGAGAATGGAGACACGCACGTAGGGGCCTACGACGACGTTGTCTCGGACGCGGGTTCAACTCCCGCCGCCTCCACCACTTAACCTATTGACTGCGTTGAAGTTCTACTTCGACGTAGTCCCCGTCTCCAAAATGTCTCCAAAAGGTTCGGCACTCGACGGCCCGTCGAGCAGCCGGATCGCGTGCGTCGTCGCCGCGGGACTGAGGTGCATGTACCGCTGCGTCGTCGAGAGCTCCGAGTGCCCGGCCAGCTCCTGGATGGCCCGCGCGGGCGCCCCCCGCATGGCCAGGTGAGAGCAGAACGTGTGCCGGAGCACGTGGATGCCCAGGTGCTTCCCTCGGTGGACACCCAAATCCGGCCATTGATCGACACCGCAAAACCGGCCATTAACTGACGGCGGCCGAGACGTTGACGAGGGCGGCGGACCTATGGTCCCTCGCCCGGATGAGCAACGTCTTGG
>JBFWOG010000032.1:0-37537 GCA_050250645.1 Vicinamibacterales bacterium | reverse complement strand
GCGTCGAGGCCGCCGCCCGCCAGGGCAACTTCGTCGACATCACCGGCCGGGCCACCTGGCTGCGCGGCATGGTCGCCTTCTCCGAGGGACGGCTGGGGGCGGCGCAGTACCAGTACGAGCAGTCGCTGGAGACGTTCGTGGCCGCGGGGGATGCGGAGGAGATCGCGGGCGCATACAGCAGACTCGCCGGCCTCTTCTACTACGTGGGTGACTCCACCAATACTTGGACTCACGTCCTCGCCTCACTGTACGGCCTCAACCAAATTGCCGACGCGCGCGCGCGTCAGCGCCTGCTTCTGGTCGCCGCGGCGACGACCCAGGGAGTTGGTGCTCCCGCAGCAGCGCTGGTGCTGCAGGCAGCGGTCTTGAATCGCGCCGGGATGTCTCTGGCCGACCCGATCGCTATCGACGCTTTGTCGCAGCAGGCTCTGATACTGCACTCGCTTGGTCGGGACTCTGCGGCTTATGAGGAGATTGAGCGGGCGCGGCGTGGCCTGGCACGGACACCTGACGACAGCCTTCAGAGAAGGCTCACTCAACGCGTCTCGATCGTTGAGGCTGAGATCGGGCTTCGCCGTGACCCTGAGGAGGCCCTCGCGCTCCTTGAGACGATCAACCTCGCGGGGACCGGCCTGGATCAGCTGATGGGGGCCCAACTTGGCCTCTTGAAGGCTGACGCCAACCTGGCATTGGGACGTCTGGCCGCCGCCGAAGACGCACTGATGGCCGGCATCGCTTCGTTCGAGGCACAGCGCAGTTCCCTTTCCGACGAGGGGCGCCTGTCGTACACGGAACGGTCGTGGGGCCTCTTCGAGCGCGCGATTCAGCTCGAACTGCGCCGCGGGCATCTCGACGCGGCGTTCGACATGAGCGAGCGCGCGCGCGCCAAGACGCTGCTCGAGGCGCGCCAGTGGGGAAGCACCAAGCGGCTCACACTGGATGAACTGCGCGCGCGCCTCGACGACTCCACCGGCGTCCTCGTCCTGAACCAGTTCGAAGACCACCTCGTGACCTGGCTCGTCACCCGGTCCGGGACGGAGTCGAGGACGGTCGACATCACGCGCGACCGGGCCCGCGCCCTGGTGGCCAGCCAGCACGGCGAGCTCGTGTCGGCTGCGGCCACCCCTCGGGCCAGCGCCGAGTTGTTCGACGCCGTGGTGCGGCCCTTCGGTACGGACGCAAGTGGACTTGCGTCGCTGGTCGTCATTCCTGACACGCCTTACGAGTCGGTGTCGTTCGCGGCGCTCTTCGATCGCTCCAGGCAGCGGTTCCTGATCCAGGACGCCTCGGTCGCCGTCGCGCCGAGCGCGACCGTGTACGAGAGGGCCGTCGCCAGATCCCGCACCGAGGGAGCTCACGCCCTGTCGGCGCTGGTCCTCGGGGCGCCAGCCACGACGCCGGGCTCCGGCGCGTCGACGCTGCCCTCGTCGTTCGACGAGGCCGCGGCCGTGGCGGCTCTTTATCCGTCCGCCGAGTTGAGATCCGGCGTGATGGCGACTCCGGCGCGCCTGATGGCCGAGGGCCCCCGACGCGACGTCATCCATATCGCCGCGCACGCGCAGCCGAACCAGCAGTACCCGCTGCTCTCGCGGCTCCTCCTGGCGGACGAGCCGGGCCAGCCGCATTCGGGCGCGGTGCTGGCGTCGCGTCTCGCCGACCACGACTTCTCGCACACCCGCGTGGTCGTGCTTGCGGCTTGCGACGGCGCCGGCGGCGCCAGCGTTCGCGGAGAGGGGGCACTCAGCCTGGCCAGGGCCTTCCTGGCCGCGGGCACCCCCGCCGTCGTCAGCGCCCTCGGGCCGCTCGACGATGCCAAGGCCCAGCCGCTGTTCGTCGAGTTCCACCGGCGCTACGCCACCGGGACCCCGGTTGGCGAAGCCCTCCGTCAGGTGCAGCTGCAGGCCATCGCGCGGGCGCCTGGCCACCTGGGTGCGTGGGCCGGGCTCGCCGTGTTCGGCGCGAGCAACTGACTCCGCTCACCCGTGTTTCACCAGGAGGGTCCAATCGTGAATCGAAGAACGTTTCTCGGTCAGGCTGCGCTTGCGGGCGCCGCTGCCTCGCTGTTCACCCCGTCGGCCGCGCGCGCCCAGGCCGGCGGCCTCACCATTCACTTCACCGGGATGATGGGCTTCATCCGCCGGTCGGACGGTTCGCTGCTTGCGGTCACGCCTGGGCTTCATCCGATGGGCCACTTCCCACACGTGCCCTTCCTGATGGCCCGTGCGGGCACGCCCGTGGCGAAGGCGCTCGGCATGCAGCCGAACCAGGCCGTCGTTCCCGGCTCGTTCCACAGCGCGCTGGCTGACGCGCGCCTGAACGACTTCGTATACCTGTGTCTCGAGAACACGGCGCTGGAGATCGAGTCAGCGGACCGCACGAGCGCGGTGGACAACAAGGCCGACGAGCTCGCGCAGATGCAGCTCATCGCGCCGGGCCGGCGGCTGCGTGGCAACCTGGCGCGCTGGGCGCTCTCGACGGCGTCACTGCGCGGCGGGCGCCTGGTGAACGAGTTCGCCCACCCGGACGCCGGCAAGGTGTGGTCGTTCGGCGACTACAAGCAGCGGCTCACGGACGCCGCCGGCTACAGCACGGCTGCGGCGACGCTGCGCCTCGATCTCGGCTCTGACGTCAGGACATTCGACGCCCGTAACGAGGGCGCTGAGCTCTGGTTCGTCAGCGCGGCTGGTCCTGGTAACTACGATACCAACCCCAAGCGGCTCGAGCATGGCGTCATGCTTGCAGAGTTTCTCGCCGACGCCTCTGGGATTCCGATCCCGACCTGCGAAGACGCAGTGGGCAGCAATGTTCCCCCAACCGACCTGCCCTGCAGTCCCACCGAGGTCGCGTCGCTGGCCGGCGGGGCCGCCCGCGTCGTCCCCCCGATCGTGACTCTCTGCTACTCCGCCTACTTCGACGGCGGAAGCGTGAAGTAAGCGAGCCGTCCCCCCGGCGGTGCCGGACGTCCCCGGTCCGCACCGCCGACTTTCCCGGCCGCTCACGAGGAACGGGTTCCTCACGTTCCTCAGTTCCTCACGTTTCCCCAGGTGCTGTCGGGCATCCGTGCGCGGCCGCTCCGGGCTCACCTACAGCACGACGATCGTCACGCCGGGGTTCGCCGGGTCCAGGCGGAACGCGCGCACGGCCGGGATCTCGCCGAGGCGCCGCTGCACGGCGGCCTTGATGCGTCCCCCGCTCCGGCCGTGGACGATGCGCAGTTCGAGGGCGTCGGCGAGGAGCGCCTCGTTCAGGAAGCGGTCGAGCACCTCGAGCGCTTCGTCAACGGTCTTTCCGTGCAGGTCGAGCGTCCGCGGGGCGCCGCCCGCGGCCGGCCCCGCCTCGCGCCGCCTGCCCCCGCTGGAGGCTGGCGCCGGGCCGCGCGCGCTCGCGCGTTCTCCGGGCGCCGCCGACAGCGCCGACGCGCTGACCACCATCGCGCGGCCCTTGACCACGACCAGGTAGCGGCCACCGTTGCGCGCCTCGCGCACCACGCCCTTCCCGAATCCCGCGACGTGCACGAGGTCTCCAGCCGCAAACGCCATGTCATGACTTGTACCACCCCTCGTCACTGGCAATCGCACGGCCGGCCGAGTCTCTTGTTGACTGTCTACAAGAGGCGCGTATTCTCTCTGTAGGATGTCTACAAGAGCCAGAGTGCCAGGGGTGCCACGGGTGCCAAAGGTGCCAGGGGTGCGTCGTCAGGGTGCCACGGGTGCCAAGGGTGCCAAGGGTGCCAGGGGTGCGCTGATGGCAATTGCAGCGGTAGCCTTGCTCGGCGTTGCCTGTGCCGCTTCTGCCGCGCCGGCGGAGCGGATGCTCGTCTCGGCGGCAGAACTGGCTGGTGAGCTGGGGCAGGCGGACCTGCTCGTCCTGCACGTCCACGAGCGGGAGGCTACCTACGAGGCGGGGCATATCCCGGGCGCGCGCTTCATTCGCTACAGCACGTTCGCGGTCGACGACCCGGGCGGGCTGGGGGCGGAGCTGCCCGCGGCGGAGGAACTCGGCCGCGTGCTCCGCGCCGCCGGGGTCCGGCGCGACCAGCGGGTCGTCATCTACTCGCAGAGCCCGCTGATGGCGGCGCGCCTGTTCTTCACGGTCGACGTCGCCGGCCACGACAACGTCGCGCTGCTCGACGGAGGCCTTCGCGCGTGGCAGGCCGCGGGGAGGCCGGTCGAGACCGGCGCGCCACCCGCGCCGGTCACTCCGGGCGACTTCACGCCGCGCATCGACGCCGGGCGCATGGCCACGGCCGGCTGGATCGAGTCACGCCTCGGCTCTGACGCGCTCGCCCTCGTGGACGTGCGGCCCGATGCGGAGTACACGGGGGAGGGCGCCAACAACATGGACTCGCCCGGCCATCTGCCCGGCGCCCGCCAGCTCACGTGGAACGCGCTCGTCGGCCCCGATGGCCGCTTCCTGCCGCGCGCCGAGCTCGGCGCCCGCCTCGAGGCCGCCGGTGCCCGCCGCGACAGGCCCGTTGTCCCCTACTGCATGGTGGGCATGCGCGCGTCCGTGGTCTACTTCGTCTCGCGCTACCTGGGCTACGACACGCGCCTCTACGACGGGTCGATCGTCGACTGGGGCCGCAGAGGCTTTCCGGTGGTAAAAGGGTCGCAAAGCACACAGATGCTCAGATAAGACAGATGCACAGATGCGTCACTAGATCAGTAGATCACCAGATCAAGTCACAAGATCACGAGATCACGAGATCACCAGATCAGAGAACACCAGATGTCAAAATCCAGACTGGACCTCCTCCAGGGAACCCTTGATCTGCTGATCCTGAAGACGCTCGCGCCGGCACCCATGCACGGGTGGGGCATCTCCCAGCGCATCCAGCAGGTGTCCGACGATGTCCTGCGCGTCAACCAGGGGTCGCTCTACCCGGCGCTGCAGCGCCTGGAGACGGCCGGCTGGATCGAGTCCGAGTGGGGCGCCTCGGAGAACAACAGGCAGGCGAAGTTCTACCGGCTGACCAGGCCCGGGCTCCGGCAGCTCCGGGACGAGACCGCGCAGTGGGAGCGGATGGCGTCGGCCGTGGGGAAGATCCTCGCCTTCGGCGGGGAACTCGAGGCCGGCCGGTCCTGAGGAGCTGGACGTGACGAGCCTGATCACGCGGCTGCGCGCGCTGGTGTCGGGTGGGCGGATGGACCGCGAGCTCGATGCCGAGGTCCGTTTCCACATCGAGATGGAAGCCGAGAAGTACGTGCGGGCCGGCATGACGCCGGACGAGGCGCGGCTCGCCGCCCTGAGGAATTTCGGACCCATGGAAAAGCACAAGGAAGAGACGCGCGACGCACGCGGCGTGAGCTGGCTCGAGGAGCTCGTCGCCGACGTACGCTACGGCGTCCGCACCCTGCTCAAGAACCCGGGCTTCGCCGTGGTCGCCGTGCTCACGCTCGGCCTGGGCATCGGCGCCAATACCGCCATCTTCAGCGTCATCGACGGCGTCCTGCTGAAGCCCCTGCCCTACGACAACGGCGACCGCCTCGTGCTGCTCCGGCAGTCGGCGCCCAACCTCGACCAGGAGGACGTCGGCGTCTCGATCAAGGAGCTCTACGACTACCGGGCGCAGCTGGCGAGCTTCTCGGAGCTGGTGGAGTTCCACCAGATGAGCTTCGACCTGCTGCGCCGTGGCGAGCCGGACCGCGTGGCCACGGGCGTGGTGTCGCCGAACTTCTTCGACACGCTCGGGATCTCCCCGATCCTCGGCCGCACGTTCGTGCCTGCCGACGACACGGACGGCGCGGATGCCGTGCTCGTCATCGGCTACAAGTACTGGCAGTCGCGCTTCGGCGGCGACCCCGGCATCATCGGGCAGGTGTTCGAGATGAACGACCGCCCGCACACCGTCATCGGCGTCCTGCCCGACGTGCCGCTCTACCCGAACGAGGTCGACGTCTACATGCCGACCAAGGCGTGCCCGTTCCGCGCCGCGGCCGAGCGCCGCATCGAGGAGAACCGCCGCGCCTTCTCGATCCTGCAGGTGTTCGGCCTGCTGAAGGACGGCGCGTCGGAGCAGACGGCCGCCGCGGAGGTCGAGACGGTCGCCGCGCGCTTCGCGCAGGACCACGAGGACGTGTACCGGGCCGGGTCCGGCTTCCGCGCGCGCACGTCCAGCGTGCTCGAGGCCCTGACGACCAACGCCCGGCCGATGCTGTTGATCCTGCTGGGCACGACCGCGCTGGTGCTGCTCATCGCCTGCGCCAACGTGGCCAACCTCACGATCGCGCGCATGCTGCGCCGCGACCGCGAGCTCGCGATGCGCAGCGCGCTCGGCGCCGGCCGGGGCCGCCTCCTCCGCCAGCTCCTCACCGAGAGCACGCTGGTGGCGCTGGCCGGGGGCGTTGTCGGCCTCGTGTTCGCCTGGTCGACCATCGACATGCTCACGACGTTCGTGGGGCGCTTCACGGCGCGGACCCACCAGATCGGCATCGACCCCGCGGTGCTGGCCTTCACCCTCGGGGTGTCGGTCCTGACGGGCCTCCTGTTCGGCACGCTGCCGGCCCTGTCGTCGCGGGTCGACCTCAT
Source organism: Vicinamibacterales bacterium (assembly GCA_050250645.1). Lineage (GTDB taxonomy): Bacteria > Acidobacteriota > Vicinamibacteria > Vicinamibacterales > UBA2999 > JBFWVR01. Next base: position 31,009 of record JBFWOG010000032.1, on the reverse strand, counting down.
GGGGGCGCTCAAGCACAGCGGCAAGGGCGCGGGCGAGTCGTCCGGCCGGCGGCGCCTCCAGGGCGGCCTCATCGTGGCGCAGGTCGCCGTGTCCGTCGTGCTGCTCGTCGGCGCGGGCCTGCTCCTCCTGAGCCTGCTGCGGCTCCAGAACGTCGACGCCGGGTACCGGGGCGACCGGGTGGTGACCGCCGAGATCTTCGGCAACTTCTCGCGGTACCCCGATGGCGACTCGCTGAAGGTGATGTACCAGCGGGTCCTCGACCGCCTCGACGGCGCCCCCGGGGTCGTCTCGGCCGCCATCACCAACGGCGTGCCGCTCGACGGGCTGCAGCCGGGACAGACGCCGTTCGAGATCGAGGGGCGGCCGTACGACGACCCGTCGCTCGCGCCGACGGCCGACGTGCGGGTGGCCAGCCCGCGCTACTTCGAGACGCTCGGCATCCCGCTGCTCATGGGCCGCGTGTTCAGCGACCTGGACCACGCGGACTCCGCCCGGGTCGTCGTCGTGAACCAGTCGATGACGCGCTACTGGGACGACAGGAACCCGATCGGCGCCACGGTGCGGATCGGCAACGGCGAGTGGGCGACGGTGGTGGGCGTCGTCGGCGACGTCAAGGCGTTCGGGCTCGACCGCGACGCCGAGGCGCAGGTCTACGTGCCGCTGCGCCAGTCGCAGGGCCTCGGCGGCCGGATCCTGCTGCGCATGGCGGGGGATCCGATGGCGGGCGCCAGCCTGATTCGCGAGGCCGTGCGCGCCACGGATCCGGACATGCCCATCGAGAACCTGCGCACGCTCGAGGACGTGCGGACGAGCGCGCTGGCGACACCCCGCCTCACCGCGTCCCTGCTCGCCATCTTCGCGGCGCTCGCCCTGCTCGTCACGATCACCGGCATCACGGGGGTGGTGGCGATGTCGGTCACCGAGCGCACGCAGGAATTCGGCCTGCGCATGGCGCTCGGCGCCAGCCGCGACGCGGTCCTGGCGATGGTGCTGCGCCAGGGCCTGACGCTGGTGGGCGCCGGCCTGGCAATCGGGATCGGCGCGTCCCTGGTGATCGCCCGCGTGCTCCAGAGCTACCTGTACGACACGGCGCCGACAGACCCGATCGCGTTCGCGCTGGTGGCGGCCGCCTTCATCGCGGCCGGGACGCTGGCCTGCCTCGGCCCGGCCTGGCGCGCGACGACGGTGGACCCGATGACGGCGCTGCGCGCCGACTGATCAGGGCCGGCCTGCGGCCGGTCCGCGGATGGACGCGGACGCACGCGGACATGGGACTGGCGACGGCGGTTGCACCCGGAGGGTGCAACGCACGGGGCAATGACGGCGCGGGGCAAGACACCGACCCGATCCTCAAGTGTCTTGCCCCGCGCCGTCATCGCCCCGTGCAGCGCGCCGCGAGCGGCGCGCCACCGCCGTCGCCTCCAGACAACAGCGTCGACACACCATCCGCGCGCATCCGCGTCACTCCGCGGATGCCTTCCTCCGTGTCTCCCTGTCTTCTCCGTGCCTCCGTGTCCCGCGAAGCGGAATGCCCGGGTGACGCGGCAGGCCCGCTACTTGCCGGCCCCGTCCATCCGCTCGATGGTCGCCGTCGACGGCCCGCGCTCCTTCTGCATCTCGGCCGACACCCGCTCGGCCGCCCGCATGGCGCGCAGGACGTTGCCGCCCATGATCTTCGTCACGTCGTCGTCGCTGTACCCGCGGCGGAGCAGCTCGGCCAGCAGGGACGGGTAGGTCGAGACGTTCTCGAGGCCCTCGACGACGCTCGTGATGCCGTCGAAGTCGCTGCCCAGCCCGATGTGGTCGATGCCGGCGATGTCGCGGATGTGGTCGATGTGATCGGCCACCTGCGACAGCGTGGCGCGCGGCGGGTCCGGGGCGTCGCCGTGGTCCGCGACCGCCTGCGAGATGAAGCCCGGCACGAACGTCACCATGACGACCCCGCCGTTGGCGGGCAGGAGGCGGAGCACGTCGTCGGGCACGTTGCGCGGCACGTCGCACAGGGCCCGCGCCGCCGAGTGCGAGAAGATCACCGGCGCCCGCGTGACGCGGAGCGCGTCCCGCATCGTGTCCGGCGACACGTGGCTCAGGTCCACCAGCATCCCCAGCCAGTTCATCTCCCGGACGACCTCCTCGCCGAAGGCGGTGAGGCCCCCGTGCGCGGGCGTGTCCGTCGCCGAGTCGGCCCACGGCACGTTCGCCGAGTGCGTGAGCGTCATGTAGCCGGCCCCGGCGGCCCGCAGCATCCGCAGCGTCGCGAGGGAGTTGTCGATCGAGTGGCCGCCCTCGACGCCGATCATCGAGGCGATGTGGCCGGCCGCGAACGCCCGCTCCACGTCGGCGGCCGTCCGCGCCAGCTCGAACGTGTCCGGCCACCGGCGCGCCATCCGGTGGACGACGTCGATCTGTTCGAGTGTGGCGGTCACCGCGCCCCGGCCCTGGAGCTCGGCCGGCACGTAGACCGACCAGAACTGGCCGCCCACGCCGCCCGCGCGCAGGCGGGGGATGTCGGTCATCAGCCGCGGAGCCGGACCGGTGATGTCGGCACTGGCGAAGTCGCGCCCGGGGTCGATTTCGCGCAGGGCCCAGGGATAGTCGTTGTGGCCGTCGATGAGCGGGGCCTGGCGGACGAGCGCCCGGGCCCGCGCGAGGCCGTCCGGCGCCTGCTGGGCGGATACCGCGACGGTCGCCGCGGTGGCGAGCAGCAGGCCGAAAGTCGCCATCTGGATACGCATCTGGTGAGGATACACTGGCCCCGTGAACCTGACCCTGGACGGCGCGGTCATCGCCGACGTCGATCTCAGCCGCTTCCTGCCGCACGTCCCTGCGGAATACCGCGAGTTCTTCCCGGGCGAGCCCGGCAGGGAGCACTACAAGCTGCTCGCGCACCTCTCCACGCTCTACACGGGCGTCACGCTGGTGGACATTGGCACCGACGCCGGCTGCTCGGCGATGGCGCTGTCCCACAACCCCGCCAACCGCGTCATCTCGTACGACCTCGTCAACCGCCGGCGCACCGACATCGAGCTGCCCAACGTCGAATTCCGCGTCGGCGACGCGCTCGCGGACGCCGCGGAGTGGCTCGCCACGCCCCTCATCTCGCTCGACGTCGACCACGACGGCACCTACGAGGACGTCTTCTATGCCCACCTGACGACGGCCGGCTACAAGGGGACGTTGTTGCTGGACGACGTCTACCTGAACGACGCGATGCGACGGTTCTGGGGGTCGATCACGCACCAGAAGGCCGACATCACCCCCGTCGGCCACTGGTCGGGGACCGGCATCGTCTTCTTCGGCTAGCCCGGGGAGAGCCGCGTTCCGGGCGGCGCCGGCCGTGCGCCCGCGCCTGATTCATGCGACTTGCGCATGGATGCAAGTCTTTGAAGATTGCTGGCTCATTGACGCTATAATCCGCGGACCATCGTGATTTCCTGCCCGAAGGAGGCGTCTATGTCGCGCGTGCGCTGGGTTCTCGGAGTGGCCGTCGTGTGTCTTCTCGCGGTTGCCGCGCCGCAGGCCGGCCAGCGGCCGGCGGCGGCCCAGCAGCCCGCCGCGCCGAAGGCCGACCCGAAGGTCGAGAAGATGAAGGAGGCCGTCGCCGAGGACGTCGGCTCGATGTACGACCTGGGCCAGCAGATGACCGACATGGTCTTCAGCTTCGGCGAGCTGGGCTTCCAGGAGTTCGAGACGCAGAAGTACCTCACCGGCATCCTCAAGGACAACGGCTTCACGGTCGAGACCGGCGTGGCCGGCATCCCCACCGCGTGGGTGGCCAAGTGGGGCTCGGGGCACCCGATCATCGCGCTCGGCTCCGACGTCGACTGCATCCCGCAGGCGTCGCAGAAGCCCGGCGTCGCGTACCACGACCCGATCATCGAGGGGGCCCCGGGGCACGGCGAGGGCCACAACTCCGGCACGCCGCTCAACATCGTCGCGGCGCTGGCCGTGAAGCGCGTGATGGAGCGGGAGAAGATGCCCGGGACCATCATGATCTGGCCCGGCATCGCCGAGGAGCTCGTCGGCACCAAGGCCTACTACGTGCGCGCCGGCATGTTCAAGGACGTGGACGCGGTGCTCTACAACCACGTCGGCTCGAACCTCTCGACGAGCTGGGGCGACAGCAGCGGCAACGGCCTCGTGTCGGTGGAGTACTACTTCAAGGGCGAGTCGGCGCACGCGGCCGGCGCGCCGTGGCGCGGCAAGAGCGCGCTCGACGCCGTCGAGCTGATGGACGCGGCGTGGAACATGAAGCGCGAGCACCTGCGGCTCCAGCAGCGCTCGCACTACGTCATCACCAACGGCGGCGACCAGCCGAACGTGGTCCCGCAGAATGCGTCGGTCTGGTACTACTTCCGTGAGACCCAGTTCGAGGGGATCAAGAACCTCTGGGAGCTCGGCGACGCGATGGCCAACGGCGCGGCCATGATGACCGGCACCACCTGGACGTCCAAGGTGCTCGGCTCCGCCTGGCCGTCGCACATGAACAAGACGCTCGCCGAGACGATGTACGCGAACATCAAGGCGGTCGGCCTGCCCGAGTGGAGCGAGGACGACATCGCGCTCGCGAAGGCCACCCAGAAGGAGCTCGGCGTCGCCGAGCGCGGCCTCGCGACCGAGATCAACCCGCTCCGCGGCGTCGAGGAGATCGACGACGACACGAAGCGCGGCGGCGGATCGGACGACATCGGCGACATCTCGTGGAACGTCCCGACCGTCTCGCTGAGCTTCCCGGCCAACTTCCAGGCCGGTCCCGGCCACAACTGGGCCAACGCCATCTCGATGGCCACGCCGATCGCCCACAAGGGCGTCAACGCCGGCGCGAAGGTCCAGGCCATGACCCTGCTCGACCTGATGACGCGCCCCGAGCTCCTCAAGCAGGCGCGCGACTACTTCGAGAACGTGCAGCTCAAGCAGCGCACCTACACGCCCCTCATCCGCCCGCAGGACGAGCCCGCGATCTGGCTGAACAAGGAGATCATGGACAAGTACCGCGGCGAGATGAAGAAGTACTACTACGACCCGACGAAGTACAAGACCTACCTGGACCAGCTCGGCATCAAGTACCCGACGGTCCGCACGCCCAGCCAGCAGCAGTAGCTCCGCCGGTGGGACCGGGCCCAACCGCCCGGTCCCACCAGCGCACCCCGCCTCCTTCGTCCTTCTGACTTCTAACTTCTGTAAGGGCGCGACCATTTGCCGCATTGGCGGCGGGCTCCGCGGCTCCTAGCATGGGAGCATGATCCGCAGGGTCCCCAGTTCGATGCGCCACTGGTGTGCCGTGGCCGTGCTCTGCCTGGCCGCCGCCCACCCGGCCCTCGCGCAGTCCACCGGCGTCATCGACGGCCGCGTCGTCACGCCCGATGGCCTGGCCCTGCCAGGCGCCGTCGTCACGGCCCGCTCGCGTTCGGGGCCCGCCGCACCCGAGACGGTCACCGATGCCGGGGGACACTTCCGGCTCGAGGGCCTCGCGCCCGCGACCTGGGTGGTGACCGCGACGACGGGGGACGGGCTCGGCGAGGGCCGCGCGTCGGTGACGGTCGGCGGCGGGGCGGTGGCGACGGTCACGGTGAACGTGCAGCTCGGGTTCTCCGAGCGCGTGACGGTGACCGACACGCGGAGCGCGCGGCTCAAGAGCGAGACCGCGGCCACGGTCGGGTCGGTGACCCACGACACGCTCGCCGCGATCCGGCCGACGCACCCGAGCGAGGTGATGGGCCTGGTGCCCGGCGTGTGGGTGAACATCACCGGCGGCGAGGGCCACCAGACGGCCATCCGCCAGCCGCTGACGACCAACCCCGTCTACCTCTACCTCGAGGACGGTGTGCCGACGCGGTCCACCGGCTTCTTCAACCACAACGCGCTCTACGAGATCAACGTCCCGGCGGCCGAGGGCATCGAGGTGACCAAGGGGCCGGGCTCGGCGCTGTACGGCTCGGACGCGATCGGCGGCGTCATCAACGTGCTGACGCGGTCGTCGCTCGGCACGCCCGGCATGGAGGTGTCGGTCGAGGGCGGACAGGACGGCTGGCGCCGCGCGACGGCGGGCGGCAACTGGACGTCGGGGCAGGACGGCGTGCGCGGCACGGTCAACCTGACGCACTCGGACGGCTGGCGCGACGCCACCGGCTACGACAGGCAGGGCGGCACCCTCCGGTACGATCGCGCGCGTCCCGGGTCGCTGGCCAAGGTGCTCTTCTCGGTGAACAACATCGACCAGCAGACGGCGGGCAGCTCGTCGCTCTCCGAGGTCGATTACCTCGCCGACCCGTCGGTCAACCTGACGCCCATCTCGCTCCGCAAGGTGCAGGCCTACCGCCTCTCGCTGGACTACCGGCGGATGCATGGCGACTCGCAGGTGAGCCTCGTGCCCTACTTCCGCTACGACACGATGGACCTGCTGGCGAACTGGTCGCTGACCTACGACCCGACGACCTACACGACGAGCAACACGTCGTGGGGCCTGCTGGCCAAGGTGGAGCGCGCGCTGCCGCGCTGGCGCGCATCCGTGATCGCCGGCGTCGATGTCGACCTGAGTCCCGGCAGCCACGTCGAGGACATCGTCCGGGCGACCACGACGCCGTCGGGCCTGCCGAGCGGCCGGCGCATCTTCAGCAGCTACACCCTGGGGCCGCGCATCTACGACTACGACGTGACCTTCCTGTCGCTCGCGCCGTACGTCCAGGCGGAGCTCTCGCCAACCGAGCGCACGCACGTGAGCCTCGGGGTGCGCGTCGACAGGATGCAGTACGACTACACCGACAACCTGACGACGCCGGAGACCGCGAAGCACCGGCGCCCCGCCGACGGGTCGCGCGCGTTCAGCCACGTGAGCCCGAAGCTGGGATGGACCTGGCAGCTCAGCGACGCCGCCAACGTCTTCGCGTCCTACCGCCACGCCTTCCGCGCGCCCTCGGAAGGGCAGCTCTTCCGCCAGGGCAGCGCCGCCAACACGATCGACCTCGACCCGGTGCGCGCCGACAACGTGGAAGGCGGCCTCCGTCTCACGCCCGGCCGCGGCACCGCCGTCGACGTGTCGGTGTACCAGCTCGACAAGCGCGACGACATCCTGTCCTACCGCGACCCCGTGGACGGCCTGACCCAGTCGGTCAACGCCGGGCACACCCGTCACCGCGGCGTCGAGGTCGGGGTCGAGGCGAAGCCGGTGCCGGCGGTGCGGGTCCGGCTCGCGTACTCCTACGCGAAGCACACCTATGCCGAGTGGGTGGTGGACCCCGCGGCGGGCGTCGACTACTCCGGACGCGAGATGGAGGCGGCACCCAGGCAGATTGGGACGCTGCTCGTCAGCATGACCCCTGCCCGCGGCCTCGATGTCGCCGTCGAGGCGTCCCAGCTCGGTTCGTACTGGCTCGACGCCGCGAACTCGACGAAGTACGGCGGTCACACGCTCGTCAACCTGCGGGCGCAGTATGCGGTGGGCGAGGGCGTGCGGATCTTCGCGAAGGTGCTGAACCTTGCCGACCGCCTGTACGCCGAGAGCGGCTCCTACACGCTGTCCCGCGGCCGCGAGTTCGCGCCCGGGCGTCCCCGGACGCTCTTTGCCGGCGTCGAATGGAACTGGAGACACTGACCGATGCGCCTCGTTCCCACGCTGCTCGCCACGGCCCTGGCTTTCGGCCCGGTCGCGTCTTCCGCCTTCGCGCAGGCCGGGATGAGCCACGAGCACGCCGCGGCCCCCGCGGCCGGCATCCGGACGCCCACCGTCGCCTTCGACGGCCAGGGGCGCCTGTGGCGCGCCTGGGTGGACGGTGACGCGGTGTTCGTCGGCCGGTCGCCCGACATGGGACGCACCTTCCCGCACCCGGTCCGCGTGACGGCGGCCCCCGAGGACATCGACGCCAACGGCGAGAGCCGCCCGAAGATCGCCATCGGTCCGCGCGGCGGGATCTACGTCTCGTGGACGCGTTACGGCAGCAAGCCGTACACGGGCGACATCCGCTTCACGCGATCACTCGACGACGGCGCGACGTTCGACCCGCCGCGGACGATCAACGACGACGGCCTCGAGACGGGGCATCGCTTCGACGCGCTCGACGTGGGCCCGGATGGCGCGATTTACCTCGCGTGGATCGACAAGCGCGACCTCGAGCACGCGACCGCCGCTGGCGTCGAATACGCCGGCGCGGCGCTCTACTACACCGTCAGCCGCGATCGCGGCGCCACCTTCGCGGCCAACCGCAAGATCAAGGACCACATCTGCGAGTGCTGCCGGATCGCCCACGCCTTCGACCGGGAGGGGCGCCTGACGCTGTTCTGGCGCGACGTGATGACGGGCAGCATCCGCGATCACGCGATGGTGCGGCTGACGGCTGACGGCCTCGCGACCAGCGTCAGCCGCGTGACCGCCGACAACTGGGAGATCGCCGCCTGTCCGCACCACGGCCCGGGACTGGCCTTCGGCAGCCTCGGCATCGCCCACATCGTCTGGTTCACCGGCGCCGGGCCGCAGGGCCCCGGTGCGTTCTATGGCCGCCTGTCGGCGGCCGGCCACCTCGTGGGCACCCCCGTTCGCCTGGGCACCGCGAAGCCGTCGACCGGCCACGCGGTCGTCGCGGCCGAGGGCGACACGGTCACCGTCGCCTGGAAGGAAGGGGACAGCCGCGGCGCGGTCGTGCGCGTGATGCGGTCCACCAATGGAGGGGCGAGCTTCGGTCCCGCGGTCACGTTGGCGCAGACGGGCGGCGACTCCGATCATCCGTTCCTCGTCGAGGGACCGGATGGGCTGTTGCTTTCCTGGTACACCTCGGCCGAAGGCTACCGGCTCCTGCCGGCTGCCGGGACGCGCGGGACGCCGTAGGCGGTTGGCGGCGGCCGTGCGGGTCCGGGCGAGGGCGGGTACAATACCGTCCGTATGTCCCGGCCGGCTGACGTCTCCCACGTGACAGGTCTCCAGAGCCGCTTCGGCGCCTTCGTCGCCGAGCGCTTCCCGCTGGCGGTCGCGCTCGCGCTCGACGCGTTCGACCTCGCCGGCGGCGCGAGCATCCGCGGCCGCGACGCGGTCAAGACCGACGCGATGCGCGCGACCTTCCGCAAGGAACTCGCCAGGCGCCTCGCGACCCGGTCCGCCCCCGACGGCCTCGCCGAGCCGACCCCGGGCACCACGGTCGAGCAGCGCCTCGAGCAGGCGCACGCCGAGCTCATCGAGGCGTGTGACGGCTTCCTCCGCCGGGAGGCGATCGCCGCGTCGCTGACCGATGACGAGCGCCGGGAGATCCTCCGCGGCATGGCGCTCACCCGCGCCGTCGACAACCGCCTCAAGCAGTTCTTCACCGGCGGCGAGGTCCGCTGGGGCGACAAGGCGTTCCAGGGCAAGGGCTTCCGCTCGCTCGGCCAGGAGGCCATCTACGCGGGCGCCATCCGCCTGCGCCGCGGCCCCGACTTCCAGCGGCCGGACGGCAGCTGGGGCGGCGACGTCATTGCCCCCGTCATCCGCGACCTCGGCATCTCGCTCGCGATGCGCCACGACGACGAGGCGGTGCAGCAGGTGCTCCGGGCCCAGATGGGCAAGGCGGGTCCGGCGATGGACGGCCGCGACCTGCACACGGGCGACTGGAACTGGGGCGTGCTGCCGGCCGCCGCGCCGCTCGCCGTGGGGTCGCTGACGATTGCGGGCCTGGCCATGGGCTTCTGGCGCGACGGCTCGGGCCGCGTCGCGCTCTCGTTCATCGGCGAGGGCGGATCGTCGCTCGGGGAGTGGCACGAGGCCATCAACGCGTGCGCCGCGCGCAAGCTCCCCGCGATCTTCTGCCTGCAGAACAACCAGACCGCCCTGTCGACCCCCGTGGCCGTCAACTCGGCCGTGCGCGTGTTCGCCGACAAGGCCGCGGGCTACGGCATCCCGGGCATCACCGTGGACGGCACCGACCCCGACCAGGTCGCCGCGGCGTTCACCTGGGCCGCCGAGCGCGCGCGCGCCGGCCTCGGCACCACGCTCATCGAGCTCGTGGCCATGCGCATGTGCGGCCACGCGCACCACGACGACATGCTCTACCTGGGCAAGGATCCGCAGGCGTCGTGGGAGTACCCGCCCCTGGCGGACACGGGCTACGCCGACCCCGAGCTGTACGCCTACTGGGCGGCCCGCGACCCCATCCCCGCCTACGCCGCGCGGCTCGAGGCCGAGGGCGTCATCCCCGCCGGCGAGCTCGACGAGATCAAGGCCTGGGCCGAGGATGTCGCCGAGCGGCAGGCGCGCGCGGTCATCGACGCGCCCTGGCCCGAACCGGCCAGCGCCGCCGTCGGCGTGTTCAAGGACGAGCCCCCACGGGTGCGCGTCGAGGTGCTGGACCCGGCGTGGCGGCTGGCCGAGGACGTCGCGGCGGCCCTGCCGGACCTCGAGCCCGGCCTGCCGCACGACCGGAAGGGCAACACCTTCCTCGAGGCCGTGATGATGGGCGTCGGGGACGCGCTGGCGGCCGACCCGCGCGTGTTCGTGTTCGGCGAGGACGTCGGCGGCCAGTACGGCAACGCCTTCCTGCTGCTGCGTCCGCTGCTGAAGGACTTCGGCGACCGCATCCTGAACTCGCCGCTGGCCGAGGGCGCCGTGCTCGGCACCGCCGTCGGTGCGGCGCTGGCCGGCCAGCGCCCGATCGCCGAGATGCAGTTCAACGACTTCGTCGCCACGGGCTTCAACCAGCTGGTCAACAACGCCGCCAAGATCCGGTACCGCTGGGGCGCCGACGTGCCGATGGTGGTCCGCATGCCGTGGGGCGGCCTGCGCCACGCGGGCCCGTACCACAGCCAGAACACCGAGCCGTGGTTCTACCGGACGCCGGGCCTCAAGATCGTGGTGCCCTCGACGCCCGAGGACGCGCGGGGGCTCATGGCGGCCGCGGTCGCCGACCCCGACCCGGTCATGTACTACGAGCACATCGCGCTCTACCGGGACCCGCGCATCAAGCAGGCGCTGCCGGCCGGGGCCCCGGCGCCGACGCCCATCGGCAAGGCCGCGCTCCGGCGCGCGGGCGGCGACCTCGCGATGATCTCCTACGGCGCCTACGTGCACGAGTGCCTGCGCGTCGCGGACCGGCTGTCGGCCGACGGCATCGAGGCGGCCGTGCTCGACCTGCGGAGCCTCGTGCCCCTCGACAAGGCCGCGGTCCTCGCGCTCGTCCGCCACTGCAACAAGGTGCTCATCGTGCACGAGGACTCGCGCACGGGCGGCATCGGCGAGAGCCTCGCCGCCATCATCCAGGAGGAGGCGTTCGAGGCGCTCGACGCCCCCGTCCGCATCCTCGGCGCGCTCGACACGCCCGTCCCCTACTCGCCGCCGCTCGAGGAGTTCTTCCTGGTCTCGGACGCCGAGATCGAGCGCGCCGCGCGCCTGCTCGTCAAGTACTGAGCCGCCCCGTACGTGCGAACGGCCACGATCCCCCGGTGGGAATCGTGGCCGTTGCCGTCTCTGGCCGCGGGCTAGAAGTTCGTGCGCTTGCCGGTCATCTCCGCGGCGCCCTGCCCGTAGTCCATGCTGCCCTTCATCGAGTCGCCGTCGATCTCGGCGTACATCGTGATCGGGATGTACTGGCCGCCGGCATCAACGGTGAAGGACACCTTGATCATGTTGGCGGCAACGGCGCCCTCGACGGGGATCTTGCCCATGTCGCCGTCGATGGTGCCCTTGAGCGTCTCGCCGTCCTGCTCGAGGACGAGCGTCGCCGTGACCAGCCCCTGCGGGCCGTCGACCTCGATCTCCCAGGACCCGGCCACCGAGGCCTGGGCGGACACGACGATTGCCGAGCAGAAGACGAGGAGCGCGAGCCCGATGAGGCCGGAAGCCAGGCGTGCCATAGACCCTCCCGCGCGCCCTGCCGGGGGCGCGCCCTGATTCAGGTCCCGAAGCTTAGCACGCCCCCGCTCCCTGGTCCTTCATTCCTCATTCTTGATTCTTGATTCTCAATTCTTGATTCTTGATTACTCAAGATCTACTTCCGCGCCCCCGGCGTCAGCGTCGTTTCCCGGCGCTCGCCGCCCCGCATGTAGACCACCTTCACGGGCTCGCCGATCTTCAGCAGTTCCAGGGCGAATGTGTAGTCGTAGATGTTGGCGATGGTCTGCCCGGCGATCTCGACGATCACGTCGCCCTTCTGGAGGCCCGCCTGCTCGGCCGGCCCGCCGCCGATCACGCCGCCGAGCAGGAGGCCCTTGGCGTCCGAGGCGTAGTCCGGGATCGTCCCGGTGAACACCCGGACCCCCGCCCGCCCGCCCATCGTCGTCTCCTGCTCGACCTTGACGAATGCGGGGGGCTCAGGGTCCGCGGCGACCCGGCTGGCGAGTGTCACCGCGAAGTCCACGACCCGGTCGAGGTCCTCGTAGTTGATCTTGTCGGCGGTGTCGCTCGGGCGGTGGTAGTCGGCGTGCGTGCCCGTGAAGAACGCGAGGCTCGGCACCGACACCTCGTTGAAGCTGGCGACGTCGGTCGGCTGGTACGGGTCGTCCTGCAGCGCGAGATCGAAGCCCGCGAGCACGTTCGCCTGCTCGAGGAGCTTGCGCCACCCGGCGCTCGACCCGACGGCCTGCACGGTCAGGCGGTTGTCGGTCATGCGGCCGACCATGTCGAAGTTGAAGTAGGCGGCGACCTGGTCCATCGGCACCGGCGGGTTGGTGACGAAGGCGTTCGACCCGATGAGGCCCATCTCCTCGGCCGACCAGAACCCCAGCATGACGTGGCGGGGCCGGGCGCCCTCGGCGAGCCGTGCCGCCGCCGCGAGCACCGCGGCCGTGCCCGAGGCGTTGTCGTCGGCGCCGTGGTGGATCTGGCCGGCTTCCTCCTTGCCGGCGAGCGAGTTGCCGCCGTCGCCGCGTCCCAGGTGGTCGTAGTGGGCGCCGAGCGCCAGCCACGGCTTCGCGGCCGGCGGCGTCGCCGTCGCGGGCAGGTAGGCGACCACGTTGCGGCCCGTGCGGGTCTCGCGCTCCACGATGGTGTGGACGCCGAGCGTGACCCCGGGGACGTCGAAACCCGCCGCGTGCGGGTTGCCCGTGTCGAGCTCGCGCTGCACGGCCTCGAGCTCCTTCCCGGCCGCCGCGAAGATCGCCGCCGCGACGTCGGCGCTCACGCTGGCCGCCGGGATGCCGGAGCCGGCGAGCGCGGTGTCGAAGGTCATCGGGATCGTCTCCCCCGCGTTCGGGGAGCGGGGACCCGTGACCACGATCATCCCCTTCGCGCCGCGCTGGCGGGCGGCCATCGCCTTGTAGCGGAGGCCCGAGTAGCGCGCGAGCGTCGCCTTCGTCTGCGCGTCGGCGTCCTCCGGGAAGTACCGCAGCACGACGACCACCTTGTCCGTCACGTCGAGCGTGGCGTAGCTGTCGTACCCGAAGTTCTGCGACTCGGGCACGACGATGCCGTAGCCGGCGAACACCACGGGGCCCGAGACCTCCGACGTGTCGGAGAAGGAAAGGGCCTGCACCTTGCTGGCGGTGAGGAAGATCTCGGGCGCCTGGCCGTCCCGGGTGAGCGCCACCGACGACCCGCCGTCCTTCGTGCCCGCCGTGAACTCGAAGGGCACGAACATGTCGGCGCGTCCGGGCAGCGGCCTCGCGCCGATGCGGGCCAGTTCGCCGGCGATGTAGTCGGCCGCCTGCCGCGCGCCCCCGCTCCCGGCCTGCCGGCCCTCGAGCGCGTCGGACGCGAGCCGCTCGACGTGCGCCCGGGTCCGCGACGCCGTCGCGGTCTGCGACGCGGACGGCAGCTCCGACCCGAGCACGAGCCCGACCGCGAACCCGGCGATGGTGATGAGCGAGATCGTTCTGCGCGACATTGGTGGCCCTGCCCTATCTCTTGCGATCCGGCGCGGCGGCGAGGGCGGCCCGGGCCGCCTGGTGGTTCCAGCTCGCCAGGTAGATCTGGCCTTCCCGTCCGCCGGCGCGGCTGGTCGTCCAGGCGAGCTGGCGACCGTCCGGCGACGGCACCGGCAGGCCGTCGAAGCCGTCGGCGTAGGTCACCCGGACCGGCTCCTTGGTGCCGGCCACGTCCACCATGTAGACCTCGAAGTTCTCGAAGCCCAGCTTGTTCGACGCGAACAGGAGGTACTCGCCGGACGGGTGGATGTACGGTGCCCAGCTCATCGCGCCGAAGTCGGTGACCTGGCGCGCGTCGCTGCCGTCCAGGTTCATCGTCCACACGTTGGCGATGAGGCCGGCCTCGTCGAAGCGCCGCCACACGATGCGCGTGCCGTCGGGCGAGAAGAACGGCCCGCCGTCGTAGCCCGGCGTGGTCGTCAGCCGCCGCTGGCCGGAGCCGTCGGCCTTCATGATGTAGATCTCGCCGAAGTAGCTCGGGTCGACCTCGAGCTGCTTCTGCTCCGCGGCCGAGAGCGGGCGGTTGTAGGCGTCGCGCATCGACGAGAACACGATCCACTGGCCGTCAGGCGAGTAGCTCGCCTCCGCGTCGTAGCCCACCGCGTCGGTCAGGCGCGTCAGGGCGCCCGTCGACTCCGACCACGCGAAGATGTCCATCGCCGTGTCGTAGTCCCACGAGTAGCGGCGCTCCTTGCCCGACTCGCGGAAGGCGATCTCCTCGGCCTGCAGGGCCTTCGAGTTGGGGTCGAGGTGGGTCGAGGCGAAGAGGATCTGGTCGCTGCCGGGCCGGAAGAACGCGCAGGTCGTCTTGCCGTAGCCGGGGGAGATGCGCTTCGTCTCGCCGGTGGCGAAGTCGAGCAGGTAGATCTGGTAGAAGGGGTTGCCGGGCTCCCGCTCGCTCTGGAAGACGAGGCGCGCGCCATCCGGCGACCAGTAGCCCTCGCCCGCGCGCCGGCCCTCCACCGTCAGGCGGCGGATGCGCGAGAGGAACGACGACTCCGCGGCGGGCGGCGCCTCCTGCGGGGCCGCCGGCGCGGCCGGCTTCGGCGCATCCACGTTGGCGGGCGCGGCCTTCGGGGTGTCGGCGGGCGCCGTGGGCGCGCTCACGCTGTGATGGGTGACGCTGCCCGTCGTCTCCGAGGCTTCGAGGCGGTGAGAGACCGCGCGCATCAGCAGCGCGCACACGCACAGCCCGATGGTGATCGTGAGGGGCCCGAGAGGGTTGCGAGGCTTCGTCATTCGTCTCGTCCGGGGCCGCGCGTCGCCGGCGCCCGTCTCCATGTTGCCGTCAGGGGCGCAAGGTCTGCGTGCCGGGCTCGAAGCGCAGCACCGCCGCGCGCACGGCCTGGCCGGCGGCCGTGATCACGGGGAACGCCGCGACGACGCGCCCGCCGCGCGCGTCGATGCCGTTGTAGTCGCCGAAGAAGCCGCTGGCGGCGCAGCAGTCGAACGCCGTCATGGGCAACGGGTAGTTCACGAACGTCCGGCCGCCGTCCACGCTCCGCGCGATCGTCACGCCGGTCATCGTCCCGCCGCCGCCGCGCTGGTCGTGGAAGACGAGGTTCAGCGACCCGTCGGCCGGGTCGACCGCCATCCAGGTGAAGAGCTGCGCCGCCCCCTTCGGGTCGTCGTTGACCCGCACCGGCGCCGACCACGTGCGGCCGCCGTCCCGCGACGCGGCCACGAAGACGTCCGGGTCGCCGTTCCGCTCGTCGATCCAGTTCACGTAGACGCTGCCGCGATGCTCGCCGCCGCTCAGGTCGACCGCGGTCACGGGCATCCCGTTGTGGCGCTCGAGCCCGGCGACCGGGATGTCCCAGCCCCCGGGCTGGTCCGTCACCATGACGTCCGTCCCGAACGAGAAGCCGCCATCGGTGGACTTGTCGATGACGATGCCCGCGGGACCGGCCCACGCGATGTAGACCTCGCCGGCCGGGCCGACGGCCGGTACCGCTCCCTCGACCGTGCCGTCGCTGTCGCGCGCGTCGCCCGTCGCGTCGGAGATCTCGACGGGGACGGAGAACGTCCGGCCGCCGTCGCGCGACCGGCTGACCATGATGTGGCTCCGGTCGTCGGGGGACTCGCTCCCGTAGACGTCGAAGCGCGTCCACGCCACGTACACGTTGCCGCGGTGCGGCGAGTCCGGCGACCGGTCGACGCCGGGCCACGGCTTGTCCTCGAAGGGGATCGCCGTGTTGATGTGGTCCACGACCGGCACCGGTGTGGTCCACGCCACGCCGTCGCGGCTCGTCCTGACGAAGATGCCGCTCGACGCGCGGTCGGGGCGCGCCACACGGATGCCGTCGAACGAGATGTACGAATGGTACGCGGTCCCGTCCCCCCCGAAGGTGACCGCATCGTCACCCTGTACGCGGCCGGCGGGGTTGGCCGCCGCCGCCCCGGTCCACGTCAGGCCGCCGTCGCCGGACATGTAGGCGTGGTTGCTGATGCGTGGCTCACCCACGCCCCCGTTCTCGAGGAGGACGGCGACGACGTGGTCGGGGTTGATGGGATTGATGGCGACCGACACCTCGCCCGGACGGCGCGCGTCCGGCGGCGTGAGCGGCACGATCCGGGGCGCGGGCGGCAGCTGGGCGGGCAGGGCGGTGCCGAGGCCCGCGAACAGGGCCAGGACGGCCGCGACGACGCCAACCCGGGGACCGCTACCCATCTCGTGCATTGTAAGGGGATCCGGCCCGGGATCGGCCCTTTCAGTGGGGCGCGGCGCCGGCCCCTGGCGCGCCTAGGGGGCCAGGGTGAAGTTGGCGGTCGCGGTCGCGCCGGCCTTGACGGTCACCTTCTGCGGCGCGCCCTTGAGCGACTCGTGCCACACGCGCAGCTCGTAGGTGCCGGGCGGCACGCCCGTCAGCGTGAAGGTGCCGTCGGCCGCCGTCACGGCGGCCATCTCGTCGGTCACGACGACCCAGCCGAGCATCCAGGGGTGCGTGTTGCAGGCAATCCGGACGACGCCCTTGCCGCCGATCGGGCGCGCGATCGACATGCCGGGCACCGGCAGGCCGAGGTTGAAGATCTGCGCGCCGGATTCGTCGAAGGCGTTGGTCGTGTGGAGCACGGGGTCCTTGCTCGTCGTCCGGACCTTCGTATCGGGCCGCGTCACCTGCACGCGCGGCACGAACGCGCACTTCTCGTTCGTGATGGTCGGCTCCGGCAGCGCGCCGCCCTTGACGCCCGTCAGCACGACGACGGCGTTCTTCACGTGGCCGGCGCCGTCGACGACGATGGATTGATCGGGGAGGGTGGCACCGCAGACGCGCTGGTCGATGGTGACGCGAATGGGGCGCGGCGCGCGGGCGGAGGTGGTGATCACCCCCGTGATCGTCCCCGTGGACTGCGCCGCCGCCGGCGTGGCGCCGAGGCCGAGGAGCCCGGCCAGCGCGATTGCCGCGGCCGAGCCGGCCCGCAGCCGCCGCGCGGCTCGAGTGAAGCTGCTGGTGGTCTCCCGGTTCATCGTGCCTCGCGCTCCTTTCGTTGCCCCTGCCGCAGCTGGTTGCGACAGGTCTCTTTCCAGTTGTACACGATGCCGGCCGCAGATGCGCAGATGGGGCAGATGCACAGATGAGAACCTGAGGAACGTCAGGAACTCCGGGAACTCGAGGAACATCTGTCCCTGACGAACCTATCGGCCGCAGATGCGCAGATGGGGCAGATGCACAGATGAGAACCTGAGGAACGCTAGGAACTCCAGGAACCCGAGGAACGTCTGTCCCTGTCGAACCT
Source organism: Vicinamibacterales bacterium (assembly GCA_050250645.1). Lineage (GTDB taxonomy): Bacteria > Acidobacteriota > Vicinamibacteria > Vicinamibacterales > UBA2999 > JBFWVR01. Next base: position 13,455 of record JBFWOG010000032.1, on the reverse strand, counting down.
ATCGGCCGCAGACGCGCAGATCCGGCAGATGCACAGATAAGAACCTGAGGAACGTCAGGAACTCCGGGAACCCGAGGAACATCTGCCCCTGTCGAACCTGTCGAACCCCGCCGAGCGTCCCAACCCCGTGCCCCTCCTGCTCCCGCTCCTCCTGGCGGCGTTTGCCACGGTCGCGCTGCCGCTCGACGCGGCCGATGGCTGGGAGGTGCTGCGCTATCGGCGCATCCCGGCCAACGAGGTGCGGTTCGAGCCCGGCGGGCTCACCATCGACGTCCGCCAGTCGGCGGGTCCTGTCGTCTATCCGCTGGATGCGCCTCTCGACGTCACCCATGTACACGCCCGGGGCCGCGTGCGGGGGGTGCTGGCGGTGCTGCCCGAACGGCAGGGCGACGAGGGCGCGGACGACTACGCGCTGCGGGTCGGCCTGGTCGAAGCGGGGAACCGGACGCTCGGCTTCGTCGAGCGGATGGTCGCACCGGGCTGGATCAAGCGGTTGTACCGGCTGGCGCCGAAGGGCCGCGGCGTCGCGGGCGTCCGTTTCTTCAACGTGGCGACCGGGGACGCGCGGCTGGGCCGGACGCGCCGCCATCCGCTGAGCGACCTAATCACCGAGACGGTCGCGGCCGCGACGGATGGCGAGGGCCGCTTCGATCTCGATGTCCGCCTGCCGGCCCCGGTGAGGACCCTGGCCATCTGGCTCGCGGCCGACGGCGACGACACGGACTCGACCTTCGCGGTCACCATCGACACGCTCGAGCTCGACGGTGAACCAGCCTCGCCGTAAGCCGGGAGCCCGTGGAACCTGATGAAGGCTGGCCCGCCTCCCCCCGCCGGCCGGCGCCGCCCGGCGCGAGGCCGGTCGGCAACCGCTCGAACCCGAGGAACCCAGGAACCCAGGAACCTGAGGAACCTCCGTCCCCCCTTGGTCCCGCCCCGCCCGCCGTAGTAGCCTGATCCCAGTCATGACCGCCGTCCGCTCCAGCACGGCCCTTCGCCGTCTCACCGCCCGTGTGCTCGTCGCCGCGCTGGTGGTGGTGTCGATCGGGCCGCTCCTGCACGCGGCGGATGGGCATGACGCCGAGGACATCCTCGTCGTCCACGACGCCAGCCAGCATCACTTCACGGCGGAGTCGCACCCCGACGAGGTGCCGGTCGAGAACCACTGCGTCGCCTGCCACTGGGTGCGGGTGGTGCGCGCCCCACACGGGTGGGACGCGGTCGACCTCTTCTTCCTGCAGCCGGGCGTGCGGCTGCCCGAACAGCATCCACTCCACGCCTCCGCATCGTCCCGTCTTCCGCTCCCGGCCCGCGCGCCTCCCGCGCGCGCCTGAGTCCCCGCGTCTCGTATTTTCGGCACGTGTCCCGACGCCCGGCCGCCGACCCTCCAGGAGGGCTGGTGCCGCGGGCCCGGGCTGCGCAGGGTTCTGTCAGAGAGGAAGCGATCATGAGGAATTCGTTCACGAAGGCGCTGGCCACGGTGGCCCTCGCCGCGCTGGCGTGGCTGCCGGCGGCGCCCGCGTCGGCCCAGGCCGGCGCCACGCTGAGCGGCCGGGTCACGCGCGATGCCGGCGACGCCATGGCGGGCGCCGACGTCGTCATCGAGGAACTGAAGCGCGAGACCCGCACCGACGCGGATGGCGTCTACCGGTTCGAGAACGTGAAGCCCGGCAACTACCACGTGTCGGTGCGCGCCGAGGGCTACAGCAGCCACCGGACCGAGGTCGCCGTCACGCCCGCCGGGGCGACGCTCGACATGGTCGTCGAGCTCGACCTCCACTTCGCCGAGGTCGTGTCGGTCAGCCCGAACGCGCGCGCGCAGTTCGAGTCGTACCAGCCCACGTCGGTGCTGGCCGGCCAGGAACTGGCCAAGCAGCTCGAGTCGACGATCGGCGCGACGCTGCAGTCGGAACCGGGCGTCGCGATGCGGTCGCTCGGCCCGGCGCCCGCGCGGCCGGTCATCCGCGGCATGGACGGCGACCGCGTCGTCGTGCTCGAGGACGGCCAGCGCGGGGGCGACCTCTCCAGCCAGTCGGGCGACCACGGTGTCTCGGTGAACCCTTCGTCCGCGCAGCGGATCGAGGTGGTGCGCGGGCCGGCCGCGCTGCTCTACGGCGCGAGCGCCATCGGTGGCCTCGTCAACGTCATCACCGACCAGATCCCGACCAGGCCGGTGTCGGTGACGAGCGGGGACTTCACCTTCGACGTGGCGTCCAATTCCGGCGACACGGGCGGCGCGGGCGACGTCCACGTGGGCAACGGCCGCTTCGCGCTCCACGTGGCCGGCGCGGCTCGCCACTCGGGCAACTACGCGACACCCGAAGGCGAGGTCGCCAACTCCCAGTCACGGTCGGCGACGGCCAGCGTGGGCGGGTCGTGGACCCGGGAGAAGACGTACATCGGCGCCAGCTACGGCTACGACGACTCGCGCTACGGCATCCCGATCGTCGAGGGCGGCGAGGTCAGCATCGCGCCGAACCGCCACTCGTTCACGCTGCGCGCCGGCGGGGAAGGGCTCGACGGCGCCGTGACGTCGTACCGCGCGACCCTGGGCGTCAGGCGCTACGAGCACACCGAGTTCGACGGCCCCGACCCCGGCACCGTGTTCCACAACAACACGGAAGAGGGCGAGCTGCTCGTCTCGCACAAGCCCCTCGGCAAGCTGTCCGGCACGGTGGGCGGCTGGTTCCTCGACCGCGCGTTCGACGCGATCGGCGACGAGGCCCTCTCGCCGCCCATCGACCAGACGGGCCTCGCGGCCTTCCTCTACGAGGAACTCACGTGGCCGCACGCCACCGTCCAGTTCGGCGGCCGCCTCGACCACACGTCGTACGCGCCGAAGGCCAGCGTGCTGCCCGCGCGCGACTTCAACGAGTTCTCGACCTCCGTGGGCCTGCTCATCCGGCCGGCCGCGGCCAACGACAACTTCGTGATCGCGATGAGCCTCGCGCGGGCCGCGCGCAACCCCGCGCTCGAGGAGCTCTACTTCTACGGGGATCACGTCGGCAACTTCTCGTTCGAGATCGGCAATCCCGACCTTCGGCCCGAGCGGGCGCTCGGCTTCGACCTGTCGCTCAGGACGCGGCTGTCGCGCGTCCAGGGCGAGCTGACGTTCTTCCGGAACAACATCAACGACTTCATCTTCCGGAACCCGCTCAGCCCGGAGGTCTTCGCCGCCCGCCAGCCCGAGTTCAACGCGCGCTTCGGCAAGGACGGGGACAACACCGGCAGCGACTTCCAGTACATCGAGTACACGGGCGCCGACGCGACGATGTTCGGGATGGAGGCGCATGCGGACGTGGTCGTGACCCCCGAGCTGACCGCCGAGTTCACCTACGACTGGGTGCAGGGCGAGCTCGATGCCTCGGGCCTGCCGCTGCCGCGCATCCCGCCGTACCGCGTGGCGACGGGGCTCAAGTACCAGAAGAACGCGCTGCAGTTCGGCGCCACGCTGCAGGCGGTGGCCGACCAGACCCGCACGTTCGGGGCCGAGACCCCGACCGCGGGCTACGGATTGCTCAAGTTCTACGGGTCCTATTCGTTCGTGACCGACGCGGTGACCCACACGATCACGGCGCGGCTCGACAACGCCACCGATCGGCTCTACCGCAACCACCTGAACTACCTGAAGGACGTCCTCCCGGAGATGGGCAGGAACTTCAAGCTGGTGTACTCGCTGAACTTCTGAGCGGGGACCCGCCTGGCGGCGGGCAACACGGAGGCACGGAGAAGGCCACGGAGGCACGGAAACAATCCGTGCCCCGTCGCTGTTCGTGGGGCGGCGCCCGCGCCGCGAAGCGGCGCGGCAGGGGAGTGAGCCCCCGGGGGGAACGAGACAGGCGAGGATGTCAATCCCGTCTCGTTCCCGCCGGGGGCTCACTCCCTTGCTGCACCCTCTGGGTGCAGCGCCGCCCGGGGTGAGATCCCGTCCTCAGTTCCGCGTTCATCCGCGTGCATCCGCGGATGGGCCGAAGGCCCTGACAGTCGGGCTATCGCGACCCGTCGGGCGCCGGCGGCGTGACGAGCGCAACGGCGATGTGCGAACTCGTCGGCGGACCCGCCGTCCAGGCCGCGAGCAGGCCCTCGCTGGTCACCGCGAGCACGGGGTACGTCGAAGCCTCCGCCCCTCCGAGCAGCAGGGCATCCCCGAAGACACCGGTGCCGCTGCCGTCGATGCGCAGGGCGCGCACGGCCGCCTGGCGGCGGCCTGCCGTGCTCTCGTCCCACGCGATGGCGACCTGGCCGGGTCCCGTCACGACCACCTGTGGATGCTGCGGGCGCGGCGCGCCGAGGGTCGGGACGCGCAGGCGCGGCGTGAAGCGCTGGCCGTCGGCCGTCGACGCGTAGAAGATTGCCCCCTCCGGCGTGTCGCCGCCGATGACCGTCGGCCAGGCGATATGGGCGCGGCCGCTCGCGTCCACCGCCAGGGCCGGCCCATCGTCCGGGCAGCCCGCCAGCTGCCAGCCGTCGTCGCTCACGCGCGCCGGGGCCGAGAACGTGCGGCCGCCGTCGGTGGAGGCCAGGAACGCGATGTCCCGGATGTTCCCGGGGTAGACCTGGCGCCACGCGGCGAACAGCCGCCCGCCCGGGGCCGTGGCGAGCGCGGTCTTGCAGCAGTAGCACACGCCCTTGACCAGCTCGCGCTCCGGCTGGCCATTCGTCGAGGCGTAGTAGAGGCCCGAGAGCTGCGCCATCGCCGCCCCGTCCATGTGGTCGTGCTCGGTGGGCTTGGACTTCTGTGCCGCCAGCCCGCGATGGTCGAGCCAGAGGACGTGGGCCGCGCCGGCATCATCCACCGCCAGCGCCTGCCAGCCCCGGTCGCCAGCGGCCCCCTCCGCCTGCATCCGGGTGGCGGGCGCGAACGTCCGGCCGCCGTCGCGCGACCGCGCGACCACGATCGACGTGTTCCCGGCCTTCACCCCGTAGGCGACGACGATACCGGGCGCGGCGCCGGCGGCGGGCGCGAGGGCGATACGTGGCGGCAGGTCGCCACCGAGGCGAGCCTCGCCCTCGACCGCGTTCACGCGCACGGGCGCGTCGAAGCGACGTCCGCCGTCGCGGCTCACCGCGACATACACGTCGGAGCCGCCGGCGCCAGGCCGCGACGCGCCGAACGCGACGGCCACGAATGCCCCGTCGGCGGCCACCCACGGAACGGCGGTCACCAGGCCAGGCACCTCCAGCACGGTTGGCGTGCCGCCGCCTTGTGCCGCCACTTGCGGGCTGGCGGAAAGGACGAGGCTGCTTGCGGCGAGGAGGAGGGCTGACAGGCGGGCGGCTCGCATCGCGGGGACTCCTTCTGGTCTGGACTGGCGGATATCCGCCCAGCATAGGTCCGGGGCGCAGGAATCGCCCTGCGGCGAATTGCCACGTCCGGTCAGCCGGCGCCAAGGGTAGGATAAGCCGCCACGGAGATCCCCAGATGAAGAGCTACCTCATGCGTCCGTTCGTGCTCGCTGTCCTGTTGCTGTCGGCCGGCGTCGCCTTGTCGGCGCACCTGGCGGTCGTGAAGAGCCTGCCCGCGAAGGACCAGGCCCTCGACAGTTCGCCTGCCCGCATCCAGGTCTGGTTCAGCCAGGAGCCGTCCGTCGCCGTGAGCGCCATCACGGTGCAGGGTCCCAGCGGTGCCGCGGCCCTCGGCAAGGTCACCGCCGGTGAGGACAACTCCATCGCGGCCGAGGTGACCACACCGCTTGCCCCGGGCAGCTACACGGTCAACTGGCAGTCGGCCGGTCACGACGGCCACGTGATCAAGGGGTCGATTCCCTTCTCGGTCACCGCGCGCTAGGCCCGCGTGCTGGCCGACGCGATGGCGTGGTGGTTCCACGCCGCCACGTTCGTCTACCTCGCCGGCGTCCTCGCGCTCGTCGGCGTGGGGCCGGCGGCGCGGCTGGCCCCCGAGGCCGCGCGGTGGGCGCCCGGTGCCGCGTGGCTCTTCGCCGCCGGCGTACTGGCGCGCCTCGGCGCCCAGGTGCAGTCGGCGTTCGGCGAGATCGGCATCACGGCGGAGCGTGTCCAGTTGCTGCTGACCGACACGCCCTGGGGGCACGGCTGGCTCTGGCAAGCCGCGGCCGTGCCGGTCGCGCTCGTCACAGCCGCTGCCGTGCGGCGCTCGCCGCGCCGGTGGTATCTCGTGCTGGCGGCTGGCCTCGCGGCCTCCGCGGCGACCTCCCTCACCGGCCATGCCGTCGCGCTCCCCGGCCAGGTCTGGATCACCGTGACCGCCCACACCCTGCATGTCGCGGCGGCGGGTCTCTGGCTCGGGACGCTGGCCCTGCTGCTGGCGTCGGTCGGCGCGGCGTGGTCGGACCCGCCCGGCGCGGCGCGCCGCCAGCGGTTGTCGGACGCGGTCCTGCGCTTCTCGATGCTCGCCGTGGCCATCGTGCCCGTGCTCGTGGGCTCCGGGCTCGCCGCGGCCTTCGTGCACCTGGGCGAGATCGAGCGGCTGTGGACGACCTCGTGGGGACGGATGCTGCTCCTCAAGGTCGCCGTGTTCCTGGCGGCTGGCGCCTGTGGCGCCGTCAACTGGCAGCGCATCGCCCCGGCGCTCGCGGGTGAGGACGCCGCCGAGGCGCGGCTGCTCCGGGTCGGCGGCCTCGAGGTGACCCTGGGCGTCGCGGCGCTCGTGCTGACGAGCATCCTCGTCGCGCTCCCGATGCCGGCGGAGTAGGGGCGTCCCCGGAAACCGGGGCGCGGCGGGAACCAGGGGGGACAGTCCCTGGACTGTCCCCGACCTGTCCCCGTACGCACAATCTGCGATAATCCGCGCATGTCTCGAATCCTTTCCCGTCTTGCGGCGCTGGCCGCCGTTGCCGTCCTGCTGGCCTTCGTCGCGACCACCACGTCCGACGCCCAGTCGGGCGCCTTCTCGGTCGATCCGTATCGCGCCGATGCCGATCGCCTGATTGCCGCGGCCCAGGCCGACCACTTCGCGTGGGAGCGGCTCGCCGAGCTCACCGACACCTATGGCAACCGGTTCTCGGGCTCCGAGAACCTCAACCGGGCCATCGCGTGGGCGGTCGCGGCGATGAAGGCGGACGGCCTCGAGAACGTCCATACCGAGAAGGTCATGGTGCCCCGCTGGATCCGCGGGAAGGAGAGCGCGGTCATCGTCGAGCCGGCCGAGCACCCCGTCGTCATGCTCGGGCTCGGCGGCAGCGTCGCCACGCCCCCCGGCGGCGTCGAGGCGGAGGTCATGGTCGTCACGAGCTTCGACGAGCTGACCGCGCGGGCCGCCGACGCGAAGGGGAAGATCGTCCTGTTCGACGTCCCCTACACGACCTACGGCCAGACCAACAGGTACCGCACCGGCGGCGCGAGCGCGGCCGCCCGCGTCGGCGCCGTGGCGGCCCTCGTCCGCTCGGTCGGGCCGGTCGGCCTTCGCACGCCGCACACCGGCCAGATGAACTACGCGGACGATGCGCCGAAGATCCCGACCGCCGCGATCACGGCCGAGGACGCGAACCGCATCCACCGCATCGTCGGCCGCGGCCAGACCGTGCGGCTGCGCCTCAGCATGGAAGCCCACATGGAGCCCGACGTGGAGTCGGCCAACGTGGTGGGGGAGATCCGCGGGCGCGAGAAGCCTGACGAGGTCGTCCTCGTGGGCGGTCACTTCGACTCGTGGGACGTCGGCACGGGCGCGACCGACGATGGGGTCGGGGGCATCGTGACGTGGGAGGCCGCGCGGCTGATGAAGAAGCTCGGCATCCGTCCGCGCCGCACCGTGCGCGTGGTGCTCTTCACCAACGAGGAGACCGCCGGCCGCGGCGGCGACGGCTACCGCGACGCGCACCTCGCCGAGGCCGGCAAGCACGTCCTGGCCGTCGAGTCCGACTCGGGGGTCTTCGCCCCGGCGCGCCTGGGCTTCACCGGCACCCCGGAGGCGGCCGCGATCGTCCGCCAGATCGGCACCCTGCTCGGCCCGCTCGGCCTCGCCGACATCGGCGGCGGCGGGGGCGGCGCCGACATCGGCCCGATCAGCCAGGCGGGCAAGGTGCCCATGCTTGCCTATCACGGCGACTCGGACCGGTACTTCACCATTCACCACACGCCGGCGGACACCATCGACCGCATCGCGCCAGGCGAGGTCTCGAAGGCCGCGGCCGCGATGGCCGTGATGACCTACGTCGTCGCCGAGATGCCGGACCAGCTGCCGAGACAGGAATGATACGCGCCGCCCCTGCGACGATTCGCCGCAGGGGCGGCCGCGGGACCGGCGTCCCGTCTGTGGCAGGATCGAGCCACGCATGGAAGGTGGACGGATTGTCACGGCCCGGTGGCTCGCCAGGTTCCGCTGGGCCGTCGGGCTGGGCGCCGCCGTCCTGCTCGTCGTGGGGCGGGGCGTGCTGGGGCTGCAGTTCAGCCTCGGCGTCGTGGGCACCCTGCTCGGCGCGCTCGGCCTGAGCAACCTGTGGCTCGAGTCGCGCCTCCGGTCCGATGAGGATCCGGGTGGCGCCCTGCTCGGCAGCGTCGTCCTGCTGGACGTCGTGCTCCTCACCGGGATGCTGCTCTCGACGGGCGGCCCCGCCAACCCCTTCACCGTCGCGTACCTCGTCTACATCACCCTGGCCGCGGTCACGCTCGACGCGCGGTGGACCTGGGGCGTCGCCGTCGCGGCGGTGCTCGGCTACGCGTCGCTCTTCATCGGGGGCCTCGGCGCGCTCGTCGACCCGGCGCACGCGGCGCACCAGGCGGCGATGCCGTCGCAGACCGGGCACCTCGCCGGCATGTGGGTGGCGTTCATGGTCGCCGCGGCGCTCACCGCCAGCTTCGTCACGCGCATCCGCACCGCGCTCGAGGAGCGGGAGCTGGCGCTCGCCGCCGCGAGGCAGGAGACGGCGCGCCACGAGCGGCTGGCGTCGCTCACCACCCTGGCCGCCGGCGCGGCGCACGAGCTCGCGACGCCGCTCGGCACCATCCTCATCGCGGCGCGCGAGCTCGAGCGGGCGGCCGACGAGCCCGGCGTCCCGCCCGCCGTCGTCGACGACGTCCGCCTGATCGCCGAGCAGGTGTCGCGGTGCCGCACCATCCTGGACCAGATGAGCGGTCGCGCCGACGAGTCGGTCGCCGAGCCGCCGGAACTCGTCGACCCGGTCCGGGCCGCGTGCGATGCCGTCGCCCTGCTGCCCGCCGGGCGCGACCGCGTGCACGTCCGGCCCGATACCGGCGTGGCGGCGCTCAGGCTGCCGCGGGTCGGCCTGGTCCGGGTCCTCGTCTCGATCATCAAGAACGGCCTCGAGGCCGGGGGAGACGGGCAGGACGTCGTCGTGGACATCTCACCTCTGGGAAACGGGGTGCGCCTCTCGGTCACCGACACCGGCGCCGGCATGGGCCCTGACGTCCTCGCGCGGGCGGGCGAACCCTTCTTCACCACCAAGCCGCCCGGCCAGGGCTTCGGCCTCGGGCTGTTCCTGGCGCGCACGTTCGCCGAGCGCTGGGGAGGCCGGTTCGATCTCCGGTCGACGCCGGGGCAGGGCACCAGCGTGAGCCTCGAGTTCGATGGCTGATCCCGGACCGATCGTACGCACGGCGGCCTCGGTGCTGCTCGTCGAGGACGACGAGCGGCTGCGGACGCGCCTCCTGCGCGCCCTCGAGGAGCGGGGCTTCGAGGCCCGCGGCGCCGGTGACCGCACCGAGGCGCTCGCCATGGCCACCGACGACAGCCCCGAGTACGCGATCGTCGACCTGCGGCTTCCCGATGGCACCGGCCTCGACGTCGTGAGCGGCCTGCGCGCGATCGACCCGTCGACCCGTATCGTCGTGCTCACCGGCTACGGCAGCATCGCGACGGCGGTCGAGGCCGTCCGCCTCGGCGCCGCCGATTACCTCACCAAGCCCGCCGACGCCGACCAGATCGTCGCCGTGCTCCTCGGGACCGCGCAGCCCGCGTCGGGCGAACCAGGCCAGGTCGAGGTGCCCTCGCTCGCGCGCGTGGAGTGGGAGCACATCCAGCGGGTGCTCGCCGACTGCGGCGGCAACATCTCGAAAGCCGCGCGCCTGCTCGGCATCCACCGCCGCTCGCTGCAACGGAAGCTCTCGAAGTACCCTGTCAGCCGGTAGGTGATGACGAACCTGAGGAACGCGAGGAACCGGACCCGCCTGTGCCTCCTCGCGCTCCTTACGGCTGGGCTGGCTGGGTGCGGTCCATCCCCGGCGCCGCCCCCTGATGCCGCGCGCGGGAAGACCCTGTATGCGACCAACGGCTGCGCTGCCTGCCACGGCGCCGCCGGCCGAGGCGACGGCACCCTCGGGAAGACCCTCACCCCCCACCCGACGGACTTCACCGCCTCGACGTTCGGGACTGGGCAAAATGTCGAGGAAATTGCCCGGATCATCCAGTCGGGGCGGGCCGCGGACCCCACCCCGATGCCCGCCTACGACTACCTCCCGGAGGCCGATCGGCGGGACATGGCGGCCTTCGTTCTCTCTCTTGCCGAGGCCCCGGCGCCCTGATACACTTATTGAAGTTGAGACGTAGTCTCAGTTTCATTTTCAGGAGCGCACGACCGTGTCTGCCAAGCCCGATTGTCTTGCCAGCGTTCCCGTCGGCGGCACTGCCGTCGTCTCCAGGGTTTCCGGCGCCCGTCCCGTCGTCCGCCGCCTGCTCGAGATGGGCCTCGTGCCCGGCACCCCCGTGAGGATGCAGCGCGTCGCGCCCCTCGGCGACCCCATCGAGCTTCGCGTCCGGAACTACGCCCTGTCCATCCGCCGGGCCGACGCGCTCGGGATCGAGATCGAGAAGTAGTCCAGGGGCGGCCGCGCCGTTCGCTGGTCCCCACCGGCTCGCCATCATGACGACGCTTGCCCCGCCCACGTCCGGCCTCCCGGTTCCGCCGCCGGACGCGGCGCACCGGACGCCCCTCGTCCTCGTCGCGGGCAACCCCAACTCCGGCAAGTCCACCCTCTTCAACGCGCTCACCGGCGCGCATGCCAAGGTCGGCAACTATCCCGGCGTCACGGTCGACAGGAAGTCGGCGACGCTCGTCGTGCCGGACGGGCGCAAGGTGGAACTCGTCGACCTGCCCGGCACCTACAGCCTGAGCGCCCGGTCGAGCGAGGAGCAGATCGCGGTGGACGCGGTGCTCGGCCGCGACCCGCTGGCGCCGAGGGAACAGGCCCGCGAACCCGACGCCGTGATCGTCGTGGCCGATGCCACGGCCCTGGGCCGCGGCCTCTACCTGCTGCTCGAGATTCTCGAGACCGGCGTTCCCGTCGTGCTCGCCCTCAACATGTCGGACGAGGCGGAGCGCGACGGCATCCACATCGACACCGATGCCCTCGCGCGCCTGACCGGCGCGCGCGTCGTGCACACCGTCGCCAAGCGGGGCCTCGGCCTCACGGACCTCGTGCGCGCCGTGTCGGCCGCGATGGACGAGGCGCCCGCCAACGCCCCGGCCGACGCCGCCGCCCGGGCGGGCATCGACCACGCGCCGGCGCTCGCCGCCGATGTCGCCGAGCTCGCCGCCGAGATCCTGCGCGAGCACGTCTTCGACCGGCCCGCCGCCGCCCGCGCGTGGGCGATCTGGCTGCTGCTCTCGCTGGACGAGACCTCGGGCGACGAGCTCGCGGGCATTCCCGCGGAACTGCGCGAGCGCGTGCGCGGCGTGCTGCGGCGCGCGCGCGAGGCGGGCCGCGACATCGACCTCGAGATCATCGGCGCCCGGTACCGCCGCGTCGACGCGCTGGTCAAGGCGGTCTCGACCCACGACCACCACGAGGGCGCGAGCTGGACCGAGCGCCTCGACGCCGTGCTCACCAACCGCCTGTGGGGCGGCGTGGCCTTCGCGGTCGTGATGATGATTGTCTTCCAGGCCCTCTTCACCTGGTCGGAGCCGGCCATCGGCGTCATCGAGGACGCCGTCGCGTACCTGCAGGGCGTCGTCACGTCCATCCTCCCGGCCGGCCCGCTCACCAGCCTCATCGCGGACGGCGTGATCGCCGGCGTCGGCAACGTGATCGTGTTCGTGCCCCAGATCGCGCTGCTCTTCCTCTTCATCGGGCTGCTCGAGGACCTGGGCTACCTCGCGCGCGTCGCGTTCGTGATCGACAGGATCATGCGGTCGGTCGGCCTGCACGGCCGGGCCTTCGTGCCGATGCTGTCCGGCTTCTCGTGCGCCGTGCCGGCGGTCATGGCCACGCGGACCATCGAGAACCGCACCGACCGGCTGCTGACGATGCTGGTGCTGCCGTTGATGTCGTGCAGCGCGCGGCTGCCGGTGTACGTCCTGGTGACCGCCACGGTCTTCGCCCCCGGGTCGCGCGTGGGCTTCCTCAGCACCGGCGCGGTCGTGCTCTTCGCCATGTACATGCTGTCGGTGGTCGCCGCGCTCGGCGCCGCCGCGGTCCTGCGCCGCACGGCGCTCAAGGGCCCCGGGTCCACCCTCGTGCTGGAGCTGCCGCCCTACCGCCTGCCGGTGATGAGCGTGCTGCTGCGCGGCGTCTGGCAGCGCGTCCGCACGTTCCTCGTCGACGCGGGCACGATCATCCTCGCGCTCACGATCGTCCTCTGGGCGCTCCTGTACTACCCGAAGAGCGCCGACATCGAGCAGCGCTACGACCAGCTCCGCGCCGAGGCGGCGGCGACGCTGCCCGCGGACGCGGCCGCCGCGCGCATCAGCGCGCTCCACGACCAGCAGGGCGGCGACGAGCTCCGCTTCAGCTTCGCCGGGCGCCTCGGCCACGCGATCGAGCCGGTCATCGAGCCGCTCGGCTTCGACTGGCGCATCGGCGTCGGCATCCTCGGCGCCTTCGCGGCCCGCGAGGTTTTCGTCTCGACGCTCGGGATCGTCTTCGACATCTCCGGCGCGGACGAGGCCAACGAGCCCCTCCGTGAGGCCCTGCGGGACGCCAGGTGGCCGGATGGCCGGACGCTGATGACGCCGCTCGTGGGCGTCTCGCTGATGGTCTTCTTCGTGCTCGCGTGCCAGTGCATGAGCACCATCGCCGTCGTCAAGCGCGAGTCGGGGATGTGGAAGTGGCCGGCCTTCATGTTCGCCTACATGACCGTCCTGGCCTACTCCGCGTCGTTCGTCGTCTACCAGGTGGGCCTGGCCCTCGGATGGGGCACGGGCCGATGACCTGGCAGGACGCCGGTGTCGCCCTCGTCGTGATGGCCGCGCTCTGGTTCCTGTACCGCCGCGTCTTTGCGGCCCCCCCGAAGAAGGGGAGCACGACCTTCGTCCCGCTCGGCCAGGTCAAGCGCCACGACGACCGGGGCTGTCACTAGCGGACCGTATCGACTGAGTCATTACGACGGACGGCGGTGTCGAACCGCGGGTTCGACGGTCGCGGGAACGGAGCGGCCCGTGGTGATTCGGGGAGTACGCGCCACTAGTGGCTTGTACTCACTGAAGCAGTACTGGTACTGTTTGGCGCCATATGGCGCTGACGTTGACGACCGATGAACGAACCGAGCTGGAGCGCCGCGTCCGCAGTCTCAAGATCAGAGCCGAGGAT
>JBFWOG010000031.1:5509-38568 GCA_050250645.1 Vicinamibacterales bacterium | reverse complement strand
CGCCGACCTCGCCCGCAAGATTCGTCGCTACATCAGGCACTACAACAAAGTCCCGAAGCCGATCCGCTGGGCCTATCGCAATCCCGCGCATCGAATTGGTAGTACTTCAGCGAGTACAGTCCACTAGCGGACGGCATCTGCACGGCGCACGACCTCGCTGGGGGCTCCTGGGAGATTACGGCACGGCCGCGTCGGACTCGGCTCAACGTCGGCAGCATCGTCGCGCTGGAGTTCGCCGCCGGTACGCTGCGAATCGGGCTGGTCCCACCGGACCTGGACAGCTCGCATCGGGACCGCTTCGAGACAGAAGGGCGCTGGAGCGCGGAGTTTGCGACCGTTCCCCCAGTGCGACTGTGCCGGTTCACGCCGGCGGAACTATTCGCCGAGTGGCAGGCGATCCGGGAGTCGCACGAGGAGTACCTTCGTATCGCGGTCGGCTCTGGGCGGATCAGTCCCTATCGACGCTGGCACTGCCCAGAAGTTGTCGAATACCTCGAGTCTGCACTCGACCGTGACCTGCCTCGTCCTGCCTACGACGTCAACGAGCAGCATGGCGATACCCCGAGCCCAACCGTCGCGACGACGACCACCGAGCCCGCCAGGGCCTACGACGCCCCGCTGGCACTCTTCGGAAGGGTGGACTACACGACCGATCAGCTGGTGAACACTGTCGCCACTGGGGCCGTGGCGCTGCCAGAACTTCAGCGACCGTTCGTCTGGGACCGCAGTAAGGTCAGGGACCTCTTCGACTCGATGTATCGGGGCTTCCCGGTCGGATTCCTGATGCTGTGGTCGAATCAGGAACTGCAGCCCTCAAAGACGATCGGCACGAATCACGTCGCGGGGGTAACGCCCAATTACTTGGTGGTTGATGGGCAACAGCGGCTCACTTCGCTGTTTGCCGTCATGAATGGCTCAAGTGTGGTCAACGAACGCTTCGAAGAAGAGCGCATTGAAGTCGCGTTCCGCCCACGCGATTCACGGTTCGCGGTCGCTGATGCCGCCATCCGGCGAGACCCTGAGTACATACCGAGCATATCGGCGCTCTGGGCGCCCGGGTTCGGGGCCTACCAGTTCATCAGTGGATTCCTGGGAAAGCTGAAGTCTGCCAAGTCCATCACAGCGGCCGATGAAGATGCGATCAGTGGGAACATCACGCGTCTGATAAACCTGAAGAACTACCCGCTGACGGCTCTCGTCGTCAACGCCGACGCCTCCGAGGAGAACGTCGCGGACATCTTCGTCCGCATCAACAATCAGGGCGTCAAGCTCGAGCAGTCTGACTTCATCCTCACCATGCTGTCGGTCTTCTGGCCTGAGGGGCGGAAGCAGCTCGAGGCCTTTTCACGATCAGCGCGCATTCCTCCCGCGAACAAATCCGAGGCGAGCGCCTTCAATCACATCATTCAGCCGTCGCCAGACCAGATGCTGCGTTCATCGATCGCGGTTGGATTCCATCGCGGCCGCCTGCGAGCCGTCTACCAGATTCTGCGCGGCAAGGATGCACATGGCGCCCCGGATCCGGCAGCCCTTCGTGCCGAGCAGTTTGCGCGCTTGCAGGACGCGCAACCGAAGGTCCTGAACCTCGACAACTGGCATGCATTTCTCCACACAATTCGCTCAGCGGGCTTCGTCAACGGCGACATGGTGTCGTCTGAGAACAGCCTAGTCTTTTGCTACTCGCTGTACCTCATCGCGAAGCATCAGTGTGGAATGCAAGACCCGGCATTGTCGCGGACCATTCGCCGCTGGTTCTTCGCTTCGATTCTGACCGGACGATACACGGGCTCCGTCGAGAGCACGATGGATGAAGACCTGGCCGCCCTGAGAGAGGCGAAGAGCCCTGAGGATTTCCTCGCGTTTGCCGACCGCGTGATGACTGCTTCGCTGCCGGGAGATTTCTGGAGGGTCACGCTGCCCACGGCGCTTGAGACATCGTCATCTCGGGCACCAGAGTTTCTCGCCTTCCTTGCATCGCAGTCTCTCTTGAATGCCCCGGTGCTCTTTTCGGACAAGCAGGTTCGGGATCTCATGGACCCTGCACTCCGGCCTCCCACGAAGTCCGTCGAAATGCATCACCTGTTTCCAAAGGGATGGCTGAAGCACCACGGCGTGACGTCGAGCAGGAGGATAAACCAGGTCGCAAATCTAACGCTGCTCGAGTGGCCAAAGAACAGGAGCCTGAGTAACCTACCACCCAGCCAGTACGTGCCGCGTGTCAAGGAGGACTTCACCAGTTCTGCGTGGCAGACGATGGCGTCGCTCCACGCGCTGCCGGAGGGATGGCAGGGCATGGAGTACGAACACTTCCTCGAAGCGCGACGCAGGCTGATGGCCAACATGATCCGGGAGGGCTTCTCTCATCTCGACGACATTGGCGGCGCCGAGCCTACGCTCGTGCCGATGGGCGACGAGAAGGTCGTCTGGCCAGCCATCGAGAAGCTGGAACGACAGCTCCGCCGGCTTGTCCGGTTGCGGTACGAAGCGGCTTGGGGCGCCACGACCGATGCCCGCATGCGGGCGACGCTGGGCGAACACGCGTGGGCAACCATCGTGAAGAACCGAGAGAAGCACCTATCGGCCCAAGATCCGGCAAGCGTGGCTGGCGATGTCTTGGACTACTGCTATCTGGGTCAGCTGGGTCAGCTGATGATGTCGAACGCCGCTTGGTCGCACTTCCAGGAATTCTTCGGGAACAAACAGGAACTCACCTACCTGCTCGGAGCCATTACGCCGGTCCGGAACGACCTCGCCCACTTCCGTCGCGTGTCACAACACGAACTCGACAAGTGCCGGGTGAGCGCGACCGAGCTCATCAAGAGAACGGCCGCTGGTGTCTAGCTGTCCCGATCCAGTTGGTCTGGCAGCTGCGCCGACCGATGCCGGCGAACTGCTTCAAGCAGGCGAAGGTGGCCGGAGGATAGACCGTTCGCTCCGCAGATTCTGCGCGGGCCAACGGTCTCGTTCTCGGCAGTTCCTTGCAACAGGCGAAGGCCCTACTCGCGAAAGCACTGCGCCAATCGTGCTCTGCCATCCCGGCATACCGGATGCACCGACTTCTGCCAAGGACTCGCTCCCCGCGGGCCCGGAGGACGATGCTAGGATGGCCGACGAGATGACGCTTGAAGGGCTGGCCAGCGAGATGCGCTCGTTGATGGGCGATCTGCGTAGTGAGATCGGCGGGCTGCGCCAGGACATGAAGGGCGAGATCGGCGGGCTGCGCCAGGAGATGGACCGGCGGTTCGACCAGACACAGTCCCAGGCGAAGGCGCTCATTGAAAGGGTCGACGACAGGCTCGGTATCGCCATCGAGGGGCAGATCGCGCTGCGCGAGTCGATGGAGCGCCGGTTCGACGATGCGAAGCGGGAAGCGGACGACCGACACGAACTGCTGTCCGCCGTCGCGCGGGACCTCGGCGTGCGCACGACCCGGCTCGAGCGGACGCCGCGCAAGCGCCGGAACCGGAACTAGGCCGCCCTTCATCGGAGGGCGGCGGCCGTCGGCCCGCGCTGACCTACAAATCTTCCAGCCAACTCATCTCCCTCACCTGCGACCTCCCCTGTCGCACTCCCCTCCTAGCATCGACCTCACCGCGGCATCCGCATCCCCGCCGCGCACGGAGGCCTCATGGCTGCGCGTCGCACGACTCCCCTGCTGGCTTCGCTCTTTCTCGTTCTCTTCGCCGCGCACGCGGGCGCGGTGGTAGTGCTGCCCGAGTCGCTCGTGGCGGCAGCCGCGCGCGCGACGGAGGTGGTGTCGGGGCGGATCGTCTCGGCGACGCCGCGGTGGGGCGACGCGTCGCACAACTGGATCGTCACCGACTACCGCGTCGCGGTGGACGAGGCCATCCGGACCAGCGCGGTGACGGCCGGCAGCGAAGTCACCGTGACGGTCTGGGGCGGGACGATCGGCGAAGAAACGTGGCGCATCCTCGGCGTCGAGCAGCCTGTGGTGGGCGAACGGTACCTGTTCCTGCTGCGGCCCGAGAACCCGGACGAACGGGACGGGCGAGGCGGGACAACCGGTGGCGCCGGCACGGCACTGCGGCCGATCGGGCTCACGCAGGGCGTGCTCGCCCTGCAGGCCGACGCGGACGGAGAGCTCGTGGTCCGCGAGCACGACGGGGCCGCACTGCAGCGCGGACTGACGACGGACCGGCCCGAGGCGGACGGCGGCGAGGTCAGCCTGGACGCCGTGCGCGCGGCTCTCGCCGCGACGAGGTTCGTCTCGGCCACGGCCACCGGGGCGATGGTCGCCGCCGCGCGCGCCGCCGCGGACGCGGAGGCGCTGCCATACTCGCGGCCGGCCCCTGACGGCCTGCAGGCGCACCCGTATTTCTGGTACGGCTTCTGGCTGGACCGCGTGCCCGTCCGTCCATTCGGCTCGTGGGCCGCGAGCTGGGTCGGCGAGGACGTCGGCCAGATCAACAAGTGGAACTACTACGCGCAGGTGTTCGACATCCGCGCATCGTCGCAATACTTCTACCCGCGCGACGGCATTGCCGATCTCGCCGGCTGGCTGCCCTCGTCCGTCACGCAGTCGTCATTCGGCTACACGTGGGAACCTGGCACCATCGGCGTGACGTTCTCGTACTCGCTCGGGCTCTTGATCACGGACGCCACCGTCGCGCTCAACCCCGACTACTCGTGGACCCGCTACGACGAGTTCATCTACCGGGGCCAGACGACGGCGCTCAGCTTCAACTACACGATGCTCCACGAACTGGGACACGTGTTCGGGCTGGATCACCAGTTCGCCAGGCTGTCGGTGATGAACTACCCGCCGGCGGCGTTCCGCGCCGTGTCGCTGCCCTACGCGGACGACATCACGGGCCTGCGCGCGCTGTACCCGGGATATGCCTATGCGCGAACCGACATCAGCGTGAACATGCACTACCACGGCAGCGGACTCGGGGACTTCCGCGACGCGGTGATCCCCGCCAGCGTGGCGGCCGGCCAGACGCTCACCGTGTCGTACTGGGAGGTGCAGAACCTCGGCACGACGACGGTGGCGCCAACCGTGGAGTGGTGGCTCATGAGCCGGCAGGACCCGGCGTCGAGCGCCATCTTCCTGCGCCAGGTCACGCTGGGTCCCGCGCTGCCGCCCGGCTACCAGTACACCCCCTCGTCCATGCTCACCAGCCTGGCCATCCCCGCGACGGTGCCGGCCGGGCAGTACTACCTGATGGCATACGTCCGCGGCGACGGCGGGCCGCTCGCCGCGCGCTTCCCGTGGGGCAACAACTACGCGTTCAGCCGCTCGCCCATCACCGTGACCGGCGGCACGTCGACGCTGGCGCCGCCGTCGAACCTCGCGGCCACGGTCGGCGGTTCGAGCGTCACGTTCACGTGGACGCCACCGTCCCCGCCGCCATCGGCGTACATCCTCGAGGCCGGCTCGGCGACCGGCGCGGCCGACCTGGCTGTCGTGTCCCTGCCAGGCACCCTGACGACGTTCACGGCCGCGGCGCCGGCCGGGACGTTCTTCGTGCGGCTGCGGTCGTCGAGTGCCACGGCGGTCAGCGCGCCCTCGAACGAGGTGACGTTCACGATTGGCGGGACCGGCGGCGGACAGATTCCCGGGGCGCCAACCGGGCTGCAGGCGTCGGCCAGCGGCTCGACGGTGACGGTCACGTGGACGGCACCCGCCTCCGGCGGGGCGCCCACGGGGTACATCCTGGAGGCGGGCAGCGGCCCGGGCCAGAGCGACATCGCCAACGCACCGGTCGGACCGGCAACGGTGTTCATCACGGGAGGCGTGCCCCCCGGGACGTATTACCTGCGCGTCCGCGCGACGAACACGGCGGGCACGGGACCGGCGTCCAACGAGTTCGTGCTCATCGTGCGGTAGGACTTCGGGGGCCGCACGAAATCAAGAATTCAGAATCAAGAATCAAGGAACGGGGGGCGGGCGCGGAAAGGGGTCAGTCCCCTTTTCCGCCCATCAGCCCGTCCGCCCCTTTCCTACTCCAGCGCACCGGCGAACTTCCAGTTGGTCCGGAACCCCGCCGGCAGGCGCTCCTGCATCAGCGACGCGCGGACCAGCTCCACGGGCATGCTGCCGGCCTTCATGATCGTGTCGTGGAACTGGCGGTTGGTCATCCGGCCCGATTCCACCAGCTCCGCGTGCAGGGCGCGGAACTGCAGGCCGCCCATCATGTAGGCGAGCTGGTAGAGCGGCGGGTAGGTGCCGTTGAACGAACGGCGCACCTCGGCCTCGGCGTTGGCGCGCTCGTGGCCGACGCGGTCGACGAGAAAGTCGATGCACTGCTCCGGTGACCACTCGCCAAGGTGGAAGCGCAGCGAGAAGATGATCCGCGCGCAGCGGTGCATCCGCCAGAAGAGCATGCCGACCCGGTTCTCCGGGGTCTCGGGGAAGCCCTGGTCCCAGAGCAGCATCTCCCAGTAGAGCGACCAGCCCTCGGTCCAGAAGGGCGTGCCGAAGGCGCGGCGGTGGGTGTTGTAGCGCGCCGTCATGAAGCCCTGAAGGTGATGGCCGGGGTTCAGCTCATGGAAGACCGTGGACCGCGAGAAGTGGATGTTGTTGCCGCGGAGGCTCATCAGCTTGTCGTCGTGGTCCATGGTGTCGGTGGGATAGGACACCTGGATCATCTCGCCGCCCAGGAAGAAGGGGTTCACCTTCTGCCGCTCGGGCGACATCATGACCATCCGCCAGTCTTCCTTCGCAAGCGGCGGGATGGTGATGAGGTCGTGGGCCTCGACGTAGTCCTCGGCCTCGCGCGCGAGGTCGCGGACGAGGTCCACCTGCCGGCCTGGCTCGACATGCAGGGTCTTCACCTTCTCGAGCGCGGCCTTCCAGTCGTCGCCAAGGCCCATGTCGCGTGACGCGCGAATCATCTCCCTGTCGCACCACGCGAACTCGCGCTCGGCGATCTTCAACAGCTCCTCGGGCGTGTAGGGCACGAACTCGGAGGTGAGGTCCGACACGAGCGCGTCGCGCCCGACGGGGTTGCCGACAATGGGCTCGTCCTCCCCGTCGCGGTAGCCGATGACCTTCTCCTTGAGCGCCTTCAGGTAGGCGGCCATCGCCTTGTCCACCGCGGTGTAGGGCGCCTCGGCCCACCACGTGAACATGGGGTCGTAGCCGCCATAGAAGCGGTGCCACTCGGCAAGGTCGTCCTTCAAGCTCGCAATGACTTCCACGGCACGGAGCGCATTGATCTTCCGCGCGCGCTCGGCGTCGGCCACGGGCCCGGCAGTGCCGGCGCCAGCCCGATCCACGGCGCGCATCGCCTCGGCGATGCTCCGCGCCACGCGGTCGAGCGTCGCCGCCGCTTGCTCCGGCACCATCGGGTCCACCCGCCCGCGCGCCTCCAGCATCGTCTCCAGCTCGCCGGCAAAGGGAAGAAGCGCCGCGGTGCCCTTCACCCACTCCTGCTCGCGCGCGAGCAGCCTCAGCTCGTAGTCGAGCCGAGAGGTGAAGAGCACGTGGTCGATCCGGCCTTCGGCGGACAGCGCGCCGTAGTCGACCTTCGCCAACTCCTGCTGCCAGTCCTTATAGAAGCGTTCGAGCCTGGCGGCACGCTCGGGGGAGTAGTCGATGGTGTATCGCCGCAGGAGGGACGTCCTGTCGGCGGTGTAACGGCTGACGAGCGCGGCCAGCTCGCTGGCCGGTGCTTCTGCAGGAGGGACGGCCGCCTGGGCACGCATGACCTCAGGACGACCCAGCAGGACGAGAACAAGCAAGGCGAGTACTCGACCTCTCATGCGCTGAGGATAGCTCAGGGGGCGATCTCGAGTAAGTCAGAAGCCAGAAGTCAGAAGTCAGAAAGGGCAAGCGTCACAGGAGCGTTCGGATTCCGGCCACGATTTCGTCGACACTGGCCTCGTAGGCGAACTGGTACCTCGTGCGGCCCTCGGGGTCGAGGGCGTAGAGGGTGGTGGTGTGCGACACGAGGTAGCCAGCCGCCGAGTCGGTCTCCTCGATCACGTAGGCGGCGCCATACTGCTTGGCGACCCTCGCGATCTCGTCCTCCGTCCCTGTCAGGCCAACGGCGTCGACGCCGAACATGTCGAGGTGCTCCTTCAACACCTCCGGCGTGTCACGCCTGGGATCCACGCTCACATACATCGTCTTCACCCGCCCGGCGTCCGGACCGAGCGCGCGGGTGACGGCCGCGATCTTCGACAGGGTCGTCGGGCAGACATCCGGGCAGAAGGTGTAGCCAAAGAAGACCAGGACGACGTGGCCGCGGAGCGAGGCGGAGTCGAAGGCCTTGCCGTCCTGGTCGGTCAGCGTGAAGTCGCCGCCGATGTCGTAGACAGGCGGGCCCTCGGCGGGCCGCTGACACGCGCTCGCCGCCACGGCCGACGCGAGGACCAGCGCGAGAAGCGCGCGCGTCACCTGGACTCCGGTGCGCGCACGGGCGCCTCGATTGCGATCGTGGATCCATCCTGGAGGCGCAGCGTCAACGGCACGACGGTGCCGGGCTCGAGGGGCGCCTGGACGCCGAAGAGCATGATGTGCAATCCGCCGGGCTCCAGCGCCACGCGGCCCTTCGCGGGCACGACGATGTCGTCCACGCGGCGCATCTTCATCATGCGGTTCTCCATCGCCATCTCGTGGAGCTCCACGGTCTTCGCCATGCGGCTCTCGCCTGCCACGATCCTCACCGGCGCGTCGCCGTCGTTGACGATGACGACGTAGGCGGCGGTGACGTCCCTGGAGGGCGCGGGCTGTCGCACCCAGGCCCCTTCCGCGTGCACCGCCGGCGCAGGCGCCTGCGCCATCACCGCGGCAACGCCCATCGCCACCAGCATCGCGCCCAGGCCCACCACACACGATCCCGTCCTCATCGCCCGCTCCCTTCCCCGCCACCGTCCGCCGGAGGCGAGCCAATCGACAACACATACACGGCCAGCAGCCGCCTCGACTCGGCGTCGAGATGGCGGTACGGCGGCATCGGCCGCGGCGCCGACGGGATGCCGGCCGCAATCACCTCGGCAACGGCCTCGACGGTTCGCGGACGGCGAAACGTCCCTGGACTCCCGAAATCCGTCGGCCGTGGCGTGGTGACGGCGGCGACAGGTCCATCGCCCTGCCCGTCCCTGCCGTGGCACACGGCACAGCCGTTGCCGGCGTACAACGCCCGGCCTTCGGCCGCCTCGTCGCGCGCCTGGCCGGCGGCGCAGCCCACCGCAAGACCGGCAAGAAGCACCAGCCCCACCATGGCGCCACGTCCCCTCACCCGAGCTGCTCCAGCTCGTCTTCCAGCCGCTCCGCCATCCGCGGGTCCAGCGGGGGCTGACCAGCCGCCTCTTCACCGTCCGCGCGCGCCGAGCGCATCCGGCGCGCCATCCACAGCACGACGATTAGGAGGACGAGGCCGATGCCGGCGGGCGCGATCCACGCGAGCAGGCCGATGCCGGACGCCTCCGGTGCGCCGCGGACCTCGTCGCCGAAGCGCGCCAGCAGGTCGCGCTCGATCGCGTCGCGCGACTCGCCCTTCTCGAGCCGATCGGCGATCTCCTCGCGGACTTCCGCCGCAGCGCCCGACGGGCACGCCGCCAGGGTGCGGCCAGGACAGAAGGGACTCATCAGCTCGCCCGCGATCTGCGAGGCCCTGTCGCCGGGTGTGTCCATCGCGGGGAAGGCGCGACCGCCGGTGGCGAGATAGACGAGCCCGAGCAGTGCGGCAGCGGCGGCGAGCGCTCCGATCCACTTCATGAGAGGCTCCCTTCAGGTGAGCGGCGCACAGACGACGCCGGGCAGCTCGACGCGGACGGCGTGCAACCGCTCGCCCTCCACCCAGGCCACGACCGCCGCGTCGGGGACCGCCCCGACGACGATGTCGCCCGGCGCGCTGGGGTCGGCGAGCTCGGCAACCGGGACGGGCGCCCCGACGAGCGCGCCCCTGCCGCCGTTGCGCGGGGAGAGGAACCTGTGCACCGACAGCCGGCGGCCCCCGTCAGTCGCCTCGACCGTCACGACCGACAGCAGGCCGCAGTACTCATCGAACGCGACGGGGCTGACGGCATCGGGCACCGGCGGCAACTCGACGCTCACGGGCTCGTGCGCGCGCAGCTCACCGGTCCCCGACACTTTCCACCGCCCGTCGTCATCAGGCTCGACGACCAGGCCCGACCGGGTTGGCGGCGTAGCGGATGCGAGGAGCGCGGGTGGCAGCGAGGAGAAGCTGGCCCCGCCGTCGGCGGAGGCGACGGCCTGCTCCGCGCCGCCCGCACGCCACGACACGGTGACGTCGTAGCCCCGGGCGCGGACGCCAAGGCCGTTGAAGGCGCCACCACCGGACGGGAACTCGTGGCGCGCGGACACGCCAGGCTGGACTGGCGCCGGCGGCGCGGGCATTGCCGGGAAGAGGTCGCCGCAGGCCATGGACGTGCCGAGGGCGAGAGCCAGGGCAGCGACGCGGGGGGCGACGCATGACATACGTCGATTGTGGCGCGGCGGCGCGGCGGGGCTGGCGCGGCTTGTTGTCGCAGCCGGGCGACAGGGCAGACCACTCGCTGCGGAGAGGGGTCAGTCCCCTCTTTCACCCATTGCCGCCGTGACCATCTCGTAGACCTGTTCCCACGTGTCGGCGCGGGGACCCGCCAGATGGCGGTTCGTGGAGGAGGTGAAGATGATCGTCGGGTGGTCCTCGGCGCGGAGGGCTTCGATGTTCTTCGGGGAGTCCTCGACGTAGAGGTCGGCGCCGACGGCAGCCTTGTCGGCAAGGAAGCAGAGGTCCCAGTACGGGATGTCGTGGCCGTCCAGCCAGTCGATGGTCTGCTCCACGGCGACGCGGTGGAAGCCCTTGAGCAGCAACCGGTGGGTGATGATGCGGATGCGCACGCCCTCGGACGACAGCCGCCGCAGCACCTGCGGGGCGCCAGGCATCGGCTTCATCTTGCGGAACAGGTCCCGCTGGGTGACGGCGAACTGGTGGAGCTTGATGTAGCCGCCAGGCGCGTCGGTGACGCCCCACTCCGGAAGGTCCCAGGTCACGTCGTGCGGCAGCGTCTCCTCGGCCACGCCCAGCCACTCAGCGGCGATGGGGCGCAACGCGCCATAGAAGTCGGCGCAGGTGCCGTCAAGATCGACGCCTAGAACGAAGGTGGTGCCCATCTCTCAAGAATAGCCTCAGGGGCCGGCGTTTCTCGGCGCCTCCATGAGTAATCAAGAATCAAGAATCAAGAATTTAGAAACCGGCGGACCACGGCTTCCTGGCCGGGGAGGGGGTCGAGGGCGGGGCGCTTCTTGCGAAGGAGCTGGAGGGCCTCAGTGTACGTGAGGTGGTAGTGCCTGCCATACCACGCGGCGAGCACGACGCCGGTGCGTTCGATGCCGGCGCGGCAGTGAACGTACAGGACTCTCGAGGGTTCCTCGCGTTCCTCAGGTTCCTCACGTTCCTCGGGTTCGTCAGGTTCGACGGGTTCCAGTGCCAAGGGTGCGCCGGTGCCCAGCACGTCGTCGATCACCGCGACCGCCCTCGCCAGGGCGTCGTCCGAGGGGTCCTTGTGGTCGCCCATCGACACGGCGTGGCGGCGGATGCCGTGCCGGGCGAGTTCCTTCACGGCCACCTCGGAACGATGGCCCTTCCACTCGTACTCCTCCCGCAGGTCCAGGACGTCCGTCACGCCCTCGCCGCCCAGGCGCGCGACGTCCTGGTCGGTCACCGGCTGGGGACCCGCCAGAAGGGCCGGGGTAATCCTGGACGGGGTAATTGGGTACGGCGGCATTCTCGGATTCTTACATGCCGCCCATGAAATCTTGTGATCTCGCGATCTTGTGATCTCGTGATCTGGGCGTCGGGGACAGTCCCCATTTCGTTATCTGCGGCGTCGAAATGGGGACAGACCCCTCTCAGGCGGCGCGCTGGGCTCTCAGATCGGCCATCGCGCCGAGCAGGGTCCGGACGTGGTCCATGCCCGTGCCGTCGGGCGAGCCGACCATGCGGTAGCGGCGGACCGCCACGAAGACGGCCAGCGCCAGGGCCTCCGCCTCCCTCGGGAACTCGCCCGTGCTCCGGTAGCACTCCTCCACCTCGGCGGCCACGGCCATGCAGGCCTCGAAGGATCCGGCGCGACGATACCCGTCAACGCGATCGGCATAGGCGACGATGGTGTCCCAGTCCGCCGCCGGAGACGGGGGTTCTGGCCAGGGCTGCTGCATGGGCACGGGTACTCCTCAGGGGTAATCGGACCTTTGGAGGATTTCTTCAATCTTGTGATCTCGTGATCTTGTGATCTTGTGATTTGGTGCGAGAAAGGGGCCAGACCCCTTTTCCGTTCCTTCGCTCTGGAAAAGGGGTCAGTCCCCTTTCTCGCCCGGCGGGCGATAATCCGGGGGAACGGCCTTTGATCCCCGGGGGGTCCTTGACATGACGCGCTTCCGCCTCTTCGCCGCTGCTCTCGCCGTCGCCGGGCTTGCCGCCGCGGGCCTGCCCTCACCCGGTGCCCTGCCGGCCGCTCCCGATCGGCCGATCGACCGCGTGTTCCGCGACCTCGCGCCAGCCGTCGTGCAGGCGCAGGCGCCCGGCGCGCTCACGAGCGACGACTTCACCGGGCTGCGCTTCCGCAACATCGGCCCGGCCACGATGTCGGGCCGCGTCGTCGACATGGACGTGGTGGAGTCGAACCCGTACACCATGTACGTGGCGTCGGCCACGGGCGGGGTGTGGCGGACGACGGACAACGGGATCACGTGGGCACCGGTCTTCGAGAAGGAAGCGGTGAGTTCGGTCGGAGACATCGCCGTGTTCCAGCCCAACCCGTCGATCATCTGGGTCGGCACGGGTGAGCGCGCCAGCCGCCAGAGCGTCGGGTGGGGCGACGGCGTCTACAAGTCCACCGACGCCGGCAGAACGTGGACGAACGTCGGCCTCAGGGACAGCAAGCACATCGGCCGCATCGTGCTGCACCCGTCCAACCCCGATGTCGCGTACGTCGCGGCCCAGGGGTCCGTCTGGGGCCCGGGCGGCGACCGCGGGCTCTACAAGACGACGGACGGCGGAAAGACGTGGACGCGGCTGTTCGAGGTGGACGCCGACACCGGCGTCACCGACGTCGCGATGGACTGGAACGACCCAGACACGCTCTACGCCGCCAGCTACCAGCGGCGCCGCAGCGCGTTCGGCTTCAACGGCGGCGGCCCGGGCAGCGCGCTCTGGAAGACGACCGACGGCGGCGCGACGTGGACGAAGCTCACCGGGCACGGCCTGCCCGACGGCGAATACGGCCGCATCGGCATCGCCGTCTACCGCAAGGACCCGCGCATCGTCGTCGTCTCGATCGAGCAGGGGACGCGCTACAACGCGTCCACCGCGTACATCAACAGGAAGGGCGGCCTCTACCGGAGCGAGGACAAGGGCGCGACGTGGACGTTCATGTCGGACTGGAACCCGCGGCCGATGTACGCGAGCCAGCCGACGATCGACCCGAACGACGACAAGCGCGTCTACATGCTGAACAGCTACTCGTTCTCGGACGACGGCGGCAAGACGTTCACGTCGCCGCGGACGACCACGCACGGGGACGACCGGTTCGTGTGGGTCGACCCGAAGGACAGCCGGCACGTCATCAAGCTGGACGACGGCGGCATCGGGATCAGCTACGACCGCGGGCTGAAGTTCCTGTACGTCCAGTCGCTGCCCCTCTCGCAGTACTACCGCGTCGCGGTCGACAACGCCGTGCCGTACAACATCTACGGCGGGCTGCAGGACAACGGCTGCTGGGTGGGCCCGAGCGCGAGCTGGACGAGCAACGGCATCCTCAACGAGGACTGGTCGCGTCTCTGCGGCGGCGACGGCTTCTGGTCGGTCCCCGACCCGACCGATCCCACCATCGTCTTCTCGTCGTCGCAGTTCCTCGGCCTCGTCCGTAACAACCGCGCGACCTGGGAGACCGAGGACATCCGGCCTGGCGACCCGACCGGGCACATCGCGGGCCGCCGCAACTGGGACACGTGGGGCAAGAACGTCCCGGCGCAGGCACTCGGCAACGCCATGCACCCGGCGAACTGGGACGCCCCCATCCTGCTGTCGCCGCACGACCCGTCGACGATCTACGCGGGCGGGCAGCACCTCTTCCGCTCGCGCGACCGCGGGCGCACCTGGGAGGACCTCGGCGACATGACGACAGGCGTCGACCGCTCGACGCTGCCGCTCATGGGGAAGATGCCCGGCGAGACCACGCTGTCGATCGACGACGGCGTGCCGTACTACCCCGGCACCACGGCGATCGCGGAGTCGCCGCGCCGGAAGGGCGTGCTCTACGTGGGGACCGACGATGGGAAGTTCCGGGTGTCGATGGACGAGGGGAAGACGTTCGAGAGCGGCGAGACGCGCTTCCCCGGACTCCCGGCCGGGGCGTGGTTTGGCGGCATCGAGGCGTCGCGCCACGCCGACGGCACGGTCTACGTGACCGTGGACAACCACCGCAGCAACGACTTCGGCAATTACGTCTACACGTCCACGGACTTCGGGAAGACCTTCACGTCGATCACCGGCGACCTGCCGGCCAACCGCGTGGCCCGCACGCTCCGCGAGGATCCAAAGAACCCGAACCTGCTCTACCTCGGCACCGAGTTCGGGCTCTGGATCTCGCCGAACAGGGGACGGAACTGGATCGAGCTGAAGAACAACATGCCGACCCTGCCGTTCAACGACCTGGTGATCCACCCGCGCGACAACGACCTCGTGCTCGCGTCGCACGGGCGCGGCCTCTGGATCCTCGACCAGCTCACGTCGCTCCAGGGGCTGACGCCGGAGGTGCTGTCGAGCGACGCGCACCTCTTCCCCGTCGACCCGGCCACCCAGATCCGCTACACGAACCTCAAGGCGCACGCGGGCGACATGGTGTTCCGCGGCGAGAACCCGCCGAACGGCGCCATCATTGACTACTGGGTGGCGAAGACCGACACGGTGGTCGCGCTGAGCGTCCACGACAGCGCCGGCATGCTCGTCCAGACACTCGCGCCGGCGGGCGGCCGCGGGGTGATGCGCGGCATCAACCGCGTGGTCTGGAACCTGCGCCAGGCCGACCTGCCGCTCCGCGGCGGCGGCGGAGACGATGACGACGACAGGCCGGGCGCGATGCTGCCAGGGCCCTACGTGATGCCGGGCACCTACACCGTGCGGATGGTGGTGAACGGCCGGACCATGGAACAGCAGGTCGAGGTCGGCGAGGACCCGCGCATCACCGTGTCGCCCGCGGAGCGCAAGGCCTGGACCGACTTCCAGGTGCGCGTCGCCGCGCTCATCCGCGAGGCCGCGCCGCTCAACGACACCGTGCGGAAGCTCGAGGGCTCGTCTGCCGAGATCCGGGACCTCAAGCGCCAGAGCGCCGAGCTCCTGTCGCGCCTGCGGACGCTGTACGGCGAGAGCGGCCGGTGGACCGGGCGGCCCACGGCGGACCAGGCTTCGCAAGCGAGTTACTACGCCGATGCGCTGGCGCGGATTCGGCGCTTCTAATTTCGTGACCTTGTGATCTCGTGATCTTGTGACTTGGTGAGGGGTGCCCCGCGCCATCGTCTTCGTGTTCTTCGTGCGCTTCGTGGCTGGAAGTTCATCAAGACCCCGATGTAACCCTCGCCCGCGCGCTCGGGTCTAAGATTCCGGCAGCACGTTGCCGATTTGGGAGGATTGGAGGGACCGTGGCCAAGAAGCTCATCCTCGGCGTGGTCGTCCTGCTCGTCGTCGCCGGCATCGGCGTCACCGTGTGGGCGCGGTCCGTGCTCACCGGCGACAACGTCCGGGCCGCCATCGCGGAGCAGGTTTCGGACGCCATCGGGCAGCCGGTCACCATCGGGCAGCTCAGCGCGTCGGTCTATCCGCGGGTGGTCGTGGACCTCGGCGACGTGACCATCGGGCAGCCCGCTGCCATCACGCTCGCGTCGGTTCGCCTCGGCACCGACTTCCGCGCCCTGCTCTCCCGGCGCATCGAGCACGCGGACGTCCGTGTGGACGGCGCCACGATCGCCGTGCCCCTCCCCGAGTTCGCCGTCGCCGCCGCCGCGCCGTCGAGCAGCGATGGCGCCGCGCCGCCGGTGGAACTGGTGTCGATCGACGGCATCGTCCTCGAGAACGTCTCGGTCACGAGCGGCAACCGCACGCTCACGGGCAGCATCGACCTGGTGCCCTCCGGCACGGGCGTCACGCTCCGCCAGGTGCTGCTGCACGCGGACGACACCGACGTCACCCTCACCGGTGACATCACCAGCTTCGCCCCGCTCGAGGGACGCATCGCGGCCAGCTCGGACGAGCTCGACTTCGACCGCCTGATGGCGTTCCTCGGCGACTTCTCCGCCAACGCGGTCCCTGCCACGAGCGACGATGTCCCATCGGGCGCCGCCGATGCGCCAGCCGCCACGGCCAGCCGGCTCGAGTTCACGCTCGCGCTCGGCAAGGCCAGGACCGGCGGGCTCGAGCTGAGCGACGTCGCAGCCACGGCGCTCGTCACCCCCGAGGGGCTGACGCTGTCGCCGTTCCGCTTCGGCGTCTTCGGTGGACGCTACGACGGGCAGATGCGGCTCGCACTCGGTGACACGCCGCGCTTCGCCTGGGACGCCACGGTGACGGGCATGGATGCCGCCAGGCTGATGGCCTTCGCCGACTCGCCCGACACCCTGACGGGCACGCTGTCCGGTAAGGTCTCGCTGACGGGCTCGGGGCTCGAGATGGAGCAGGCGCTCAGGAGCGCACGCGGCACCGCCCGTCTCGACATCACCAACGGCTCGGTCACCGGCCTCTCCCTCGTCCGCACGATTGTCACCGCCACGTCCATGCGCGGCGGCATCGTCAAGAGCGCCGCGACGGCGGCGGCCACCTCGTCGAGCAGCAAGGCCGAGTCGGAGGCGTTCTCACGCCTCGGCGCCACGCTGACGCTCGCCAACGGCGTCATGCAGACCGACGACCTGCTGCTCGAGTCCACGGACGCCGACCTCGCCGCCGCGGGCACGATCACGGTGGCGAGCATGACGACCGCCTTCGCGGGGCGGGTGAAGCTGTCGGAGAAGCTGTCGAAGGAGGGCGGGACGGACCTGTACCGCTACGCGCAGCAGGACGGGCGCGTCACGCTGCCGGCGACGGTCAGCGGACCGCTCGACAATCTCTCGGTGCGCATCGACATCCAGGACGCCGCGAAGCGCGCGATCACCAACCGCGCGACGGAAGAAGCGAAGAAGGCGATCGAGCGGAACCTGCCCGGGAAGCTGAAGAGCCTGATCAAGCGCAAGCCGCCCGGTTACTGACCCGTGCGCCTTCGCTGGTGACCGACGACAGGGAGTACTTCCGGCCACGAAAGGCACGAAGGACACGAAGCGCCGCACGAAGGACTCTTCAAGGGTCCAGTCTTCGTGCGTACTTCGTGATCTTTGTCTTTCTTCGTGGGGTTACTTGTCAGGCACGCCTCCGG
The DNA here is from genome assembly GCA_050250645.1 of Vicinamibacterales bacterium. Taxonomy (GTDB): domain Bacteria; phylum Acidobacteriota; class Vicinamibacteria; order Vicinamibacterales; family UBA2999; genus JBFWVR01. The sequence goes on along the minus strand of JBFWOG010000031.1, from coordinate 21,192 downwards.
CGCCCACCGACTGCTAACGCGAAACCTGGACGGCGAGGATGTTGCTCTCGCGACGGTCCCAGCGGGCGTAGAGGATGCCCCTGCCGTCCGGGCTGACGGCGATTCCCGGCCACGAGAACTGCGGCAGGGTGGCGACCTCGGCGGGCGCGCCGCCATCGAGAGGGACGCGCGAGACGTGCAGTTCGTCGTCCTCGCCGTCGTGCAGGATGTAGACACCGTCCTGCGTCACCTGCCAGTCGGCCCAGTTCGCGGCCGACAGGCCGTCGACGAACAGCGCGGCGTCGCCGCCCGCGACGGGCTGCCTGAAGATGCCGGAGCGGTCCGGGCGCGTGAAGTACAGCCAGCGGCCGTCGGGTGAGGGCTGCGCGGCGTAGCCGCCGTCCCGCGTCTCCGTGCGCTGCTCGCCCGTGGCGACGTCGATGGAACGCACCTGCCAGAGTCCGTCCTCGCGCGCGCCGAAGTAGATGCGGCGGCCGTCCGGCGACCAGGACGGCGCGACCTCGTCACCCGCCGCCGACGTCAGCGCCGTGGTGGTCCCGTCGGCTGGGTTCACCAGGTAGAGGTCCACCGCGTCGCCGACGAGCGCGGAGATGACGATGCGCGAGCCGTCGGGCGACCAGCGCGGCACACGAAGCGAGGCGCGGCCGAAGCGCGTGAGCTGGCGGACCGACGTGCCGTCGCGCGCGGCCAGCCAGATCTCCTGGCTGCCCGAACGCGTCGAGACAAAGGCCAGCGACGTCCCGTCTGGCGACGGCTGCGGATGGACGTTCCACAGCTCGGACGTCTGGATGATGGGCCTCGGCGCGCTCACCTCTGGGCCGGGTGCCGCGCCGGCCGCGATGGGCGCCTCCCAGACATTGATCTCGTACGCCCAGCTCTCGTAGGCGATCTCGCCGTCGGGTCCACCTGACGGGTGCTTGAGCTTCGCCGACCCGCCAACCAGCAGCTCCGGCGCCCCGCCTTCGACAGGCACCCGCCACAGGCCGTAGCCGCCGGCGCGGTCGGAGGAGTACACGAGCGCCCGCCCATCGTCCGTCCAGTCCACGCCCTGCATGTCGGCGTTGTCCTCCGTGACCCGCCGCGCGGAGCCGCCCGCGGCAGGCACCACGTAGACATCCGAGGCGCCGCCGCCCGCGCTCCTGATGAAGGCGACGAGCGCGCCGTCTGGCGAGACGGCCGGCGAGTGATCGCCGAAGATGCCCGGCGGCGGCAGGGTGAGTTCCTCGCGCGCGCCCGTTGCGATCGAGACGCGCGCGATCTGCCAGCCGGATCGGCGGTCGTCCGCGACCGACATCACCAGCCACCGTCCGTCGGGTGACCAGGCGAACCGCGGTTCGTCACGATTGCCACACGCACCGACCTCACGCTCCGCGCCGGAGGCCAGCGTCCGGATCACGAGGGTGCAGGCGTGCTTGTCGGCGCGGATGAACGCGAGCTCGGCGCCGTCCGGCGACCACACCGGCAGGCGCTCATCCCCAGGTTCGTCCGTGAGCCGGCGCGGCTCGGCGCCGCGCTCGTCGAGCAGGTAGATGTCCGCCTGCCCTCCGCGGCCTGGCAGCGGCAGGCGCACGAAGGCGAGGCGCCCGCCCGGACCAAGCGCGGGGTCGGCTTCGTTGAAGGGACTCGAGGTCAGGGGGACGAAGCGGACGGCGGCGGCGGCCGGACGGGCCGCTTCAGCGGAAGGCCAGAGGCTGGCGGCCAGGGCGCCGATGACCAGGGCTGTCGCGAGGAGCCAGGGGGCGCCGCCGCCAGGGTGCCAAAGGTGCCAGAGGTGCCAGGGGTGCCAGGGGTACGCCTCCAGGGTGCCAGGGGTGCCAACAGTGCCATGGGTGCGCGGCAGGGTGCCAAGGGTGCCTTCAGTGCCAGGGGTGCGCTGGGGCTCGTGGGGTTCCGCGGGCGTGACTGGCGCGATGAGGCGGTAGCCGCGCTTCCTGATCGTCTCAATGTAGCGCGGCTCGCCGGGGTCGTCGCCGACGGCGCGGCGGATCTCCCTGATCGCGCGGTGCAGCACGTCGTCGGTGACGAAGACGCCGGCCCAGACGCGCGCGACGAGGTCGTCGCGCGAGATGACCTCGCCGGGACGCTCGGCCAGGACCTCGAGCACCTGCATGACCTTCGGCTCGAGACGCACCTGGTCGTCACCGCGGCTGAGGCGGTTCAGCGAGGGTTCGACGAGCCAGGGGCCAAGGTGAAAGGCAGGGGGCATCGAGGAAGTATCTCGTGATCTTGTGATCTCGTGATCTTGTGATCTTGTGATTTTCCAGGACAGTCCCTGCTTTCGGTGGATTGGGACGAAAGCTGGGACAGTCCCCTCTCCGCGCCCTCCCTCGGCCTTCGGCCATCGGCTGTCCGCAGTCCGCACACCCGTGGCACTCGGGGGACCGTTAGCACCTTGGCAGCGCACCCGTGGCACTCGGGGGACCGTTAGCACCTTGGCAGCGCACCCGTGGCACCTCTGGCACCCGTGGCACCCTGGCCGCGCACCCCTGGCACCACTGGCACCCCTGGCACGTTTGGCACCTTGAGATCAGCCAAACCTCGGCGAGCCTTCGGGCGCCGGGGACGGCGTTCCCGGCACCATCGTCGTCATCATGTCCATGGCGACATTCACGCTCCGGATCAACGGCGAGGCGCGGACGGTCGAGGTGGCGGCGGAGGTGCCGCTGCTCTGGGTGCTCCGCGACACGCTCGACCTCGTGGGGACGAAGTTCGGGTGCGGCGGGGGGTTCTGCGGGGCCTGCACCGTCCACCTCGACGGGCGGCCCGTCCGCTCGTGCACCACCCCGGTCGGGCAGGTCGGCGCCGCGGCCATCACCACCATCGAGGGGCTCTCGGCCGACGCCAGCCATCCCGCGCAGGTGGCCTGGCGCGAGCTGGACGTGCCGCAGTGCGGCTACTGCCAGGCCGGCCAGATCATGTCGGCCTCCGCGCTCCTCGCCCGCACGCCGGACCCGTCGGACGATGAGATCGCCACGGCGATGAACGGGAACCTGTGCCGCTGCGGGACGTACCCGCGGATCCACGCGGCGGTGAGGCGCGCCGCCGCGATCGCACGCGGCACGGCGCGGCGATGACCGGCATCGCCGGCGACCTCCGCGAGGCGCTGCGGCGGATGCGCACCGAGTGGCGCTTCACGCTGACGGTCGTCCTCACCTTTGCCGTCGGCATCGGCGGCACGGGCGCGATGTTCAGCGTCGTCAACAACGCGCTGCTCCGCCCCCTCCCCTTCAAGGCCGAGGACCGCCTGGTGCGCGTGCGCGGATACCAGATCGGCCCGGACGGCACGCGCCTCGTGTTCAGCAACTGGCCGCGAAGCTTCTATGCGCTGCGTGACGGATCGTCCAGCTTCGACGCAGCCGGCGCGGTCCGCGGCGCCGAGCTGACGCTGGACGAACAGGGAGACGCCGCTCCCGCGACGGTGCAGACCGCATTCGTGTCGCCAGGAATGATGGCGCTCATGGGCGTCCCTCCCGTGGCCGGCCGGCTGTTCAGCGACGAGGAGGAGCGGCTCGGCACCGACGCCGGCGTCGCCATCATCGGCTACGGCCTGTGGCAGCGCCGCTACGGCGGCGACCCCTCGACGGTGGGCAGCGCCATACGTATCGACGGCCGCCCCTGCGTCGTGGTCGGCGTCATGCCACAGGGGTTCGCCTTCCCCTACGGCACTGGCCTCTGGACGCCCGAGCGCATCGCGGAGGACGCGCCGGTCTCGGTGATGACGATGGCACGGCTGGCGCCGGGGGTGACCCTGGAATCGGCTCGCGCGGAGCTCGACGCCATCGCCGACCGCGTCGGCGAGAAGTACCCGGACACCCGGCAGCGCCGCATCCAGATCGAGCCGCTCCGCACGTCCATCATCGGAGACGACGCGGAGGTGACGATGCTGCTGACGGCGGGCGTCGTCCTGCTGCTGGTGCTGGCGTGCGCGAACGTGGCCAACCTCCTGCTCGCGCGCGGCGTGCGCCGCCAGCGCGAGCACGCCGTCCGCGCCGCGCTCGGCGCGAGCCGGGCCAGGCAGACGCGCACGGCGCTGGTCGAGAGCCTCGTGCTGGCGGCCGCGGGCACCGCCGCGGGCCTCGTGCTGGCGCGGCTCGCCGGCTCGGTGGCGATGGACCTGGTGCCCGACGTGCTGCGCGACGAGCTGGGCATGGGCGACATGGCGTTCGACTGGCGCGCCGCCGTCTTCGTCGCGGCCGTGACCACCGTGACCGGGGTGCTCGCCGGGCTGCTGCCCGCGCTGCGCGCCGGGCGGGCGGACGTGGTGGGGGCGCTCCGCGCCGAGACCCGGGGGTCGACGGGCAGCCACCGCCTGATGAGCGCGATCGTCGCGGGCGAGGTCGCGCTGGCGGCGCTGCTGCTCTTCGGGGCCGGCCTGCTCGTGGACCATCTCCGCGTCCTGCTCGATCGCGACCTCGGCCTCCGTCCGGCGGAGCTGGTCACCGTGGAGGTCGTCGTGCCGCCGTCGCGCTATGCCTCGGCCGAGGCACGGGTCTCGCTGGCCACGCGCCTGCGGGAGGCCGTCCAGTCCGCGCCGGGCGTCGTCTCCGCAAGCTTTGCGTCGATCAACCCGCTCGCGCTCGGCAACTGGGGCGCCGGCGTCGAGGTCGACGGCCATCCGCTGCCACCCGGTTCGAGCCCGCCGCTCGTGAACCACCGGCTCGTGGGCCCGGGGTTCTTCGAGACCACGGGCATTCCCATCCGCCGCGGGCGCGGCTTCACCGACACCGACACGCCCGGGGGCGCGCCGGTCGTGGTGATCAGCGCGCGGATGGCGGAGCGGTTCTGGCCGGGCGAGGACCCCCTCGGCCGACGCGTCCGATCCGCGCGGCCGGACGCGCCATGGCTCACCATCGTCGGCATCGCCGGCGACGTCGAGGACTGGGGCGAGTGGCGCGAGACATGGTACCTGCCGCACGCGCAGCACGCCGCGACGGCCGCGGGTGACCGCCTGCACCTGATGGTCCGGTCGCCCCTGGACGAGGCGGCGCTCGGCCGGGCGATTCGCGACGCCGTGTCGAGCGTGGACGCCACGCTGCCCGTGCCCCCGCCGACACCCATGCGGGCCCTGTACGAGTCGACGCTCGAGCGCGAGCGGCTGGGCACGTCCGCGGCCTCCCTCTTCGGCGCCAGCGGGCTGCTGCTCGCGGCCATCGGCCTCTACGGCCTGCTCGCGTACGCCGTGTCGGAGCGCGCGCGGGAACTCGGCATCCGCCTGGCGCTTGGCGCGACGCCAGGGCAGGTGACGAGGCACGTGCTGGGCCGGGCGGGGGTGCTCGTGGGCACGGGGCTGGCCGCCGCGGGGGTCGGCGGATGGTGGCTGGCCTCGGCGCTCGGGGCGGCCGTCACCGGTATGGATGGCTCCGTCCCCGCGTACGTGCCGTTGATGGTCGGCGGCGTGCTCACCGCGACGGCGGCGGTCGCTGTGGCCGTGCCGGCCCGGCGCGCGACGACGATCGACCCGATGACGGTCATGAGGAGCGAGTGATGACGATGACAAGGCAGCAGGTGCTCGAGGCGAGCCGCGATGGCCGCTACGTGCAGGGGCGGGTGGACGCAGGCACGGCGGCCGCAACGGCGCTCGACCGCCGGTCGTTCATCCGGGTGTCGCTGGCGGCATCCGGCGGACTCCTGGTGGCGCTCCACTGGAGCCCGCGCGCGGCCGGGGCGACCGGGAGCCAGGACGGCGCGTTCCAGCCGAGCGCCTACGTGCGCATCGACCCTGACGACACGGTGACGATCTGGTCCGCGCAGCCGGACATGGGCGAAGGGACGAAGACCTCGCTCCCGATGCTCGTCGCCGACGAGCTCGATGCGGACTGGGCCCGCGTCGTGATCGAACTGGCGCCGCTCGACAGGGACAAGTACGGCGGCCAGGGCTCTGGCGGCAGCGACGCCATCCGCTACGACTGGGACCGCCTGCGGCGGGTCGGCGCCGTGGCGCGGTGGCTGCTGGTGCAGGCCGCCGCGGCGGCCTGGGGTGTCACGCCGGAGGCGTGCGAGACGGCGGCCGGCACGGTGACGGCGACGGGCGGACGCCGCGCGACATACGGGTCGCTGGCGGCGCGCGCGGCGGCGCTGCCGGTGCCGGACGGGGACGTCCCGATGAAGGACCCGTCACGCTACACCCTCATCGGCTCGCGGGTCGCCAACGTCGACAACGCCGCCATCGTGCGGGGCGACCGGCTGTTCGGCCTGGACGTGAAGCTGCCGGGGATGAAGTACGCCGCCGTGGCGAAGTCACCGGTGTTCAACGGCCGGCCGGTCCGGATCGACGACCGCGCGGCCCGCGCCGTGCCAGGCGTCGTCGACGTGGTCGAGATCCACGGGCTGGAGAACCCCACCTTCCTGATGCCGGGCGTCGCCGTGGTCGCCGACTCGACGTGGGCGGCCTTCAAGGGCCGGGAAGCCCTCGAGGTGGAGTGGGCCGGCGGGCGACACGCCGGCGAGAGCAGCGACACGCTCCGCGCCCAGTTCCTGGAGCTGCTGAAGACGCCGGGCGACACGCTCCACGACACCGGCAGCGTCGAACCGGCCCTGGCCGCGGCGGCGCACACCGTGGACGCGACGTTCGACTACGGGTTCGTCTCGCACGCCACGCTCGAGCCGCACAACTGCACGGCGGACTTCCGCGACGGCCACTGCTACATCCGCGGCCCGCTGCAGATGCCGGCCAGCGGGCGGCAGGTCGTCGCGTCCGCGCTCGGTATCCCCCCTGAACAGGTGCACGTCCAGTCCACGCGCATTGGCGGCGGCTTCGGGCGCCGGCTGATGTCGGACTTCGCGGCCGAGGCCGCGGTGGTCGCGCGGGCCACCGGCCGTCCTGTCCAGATCGTCGAGACCCGGGAAGGCGACCTCGCGCACGACTACTACCGCGGGGCGGGCGCCCAGCGCATCCACACCGGCGCCGACACCGCGGGCCGGATCGTCGCGTGGGACCACACCATCGTCAGCTGCTCGCGCAACGCCTACCGGCGTGATTCCCGGCCGGGCTACTCCACGGAGACCTACGGGTCGTACGTCGGGCGCGTCTCGGCTCGCGACCAGATGGACCCCGACCTGCTGCCCACGCGCATCCCGAACGCGCGGCTGCGCTTCGGACAGCCCGACACGGGCGTGCCCACCGGGGCATGGCGGGCGCCGTCGCACGTCGCCAACGGCTTCGTGATCGAGTCGGTCATCGACGAGCTGGCCGCAAAGGCGGGGCGGAGCGCGGTGGACATGCGGCTCGACTTCCTCGGGGAGAGCGGCGACATCCCGGCCGCGCCGGACAACCCGTCGCCCTACGACCCCGCCCGCATGAAGCGCGTGCTGCTGGCGGCGGCCGACCGCGGCGGCTTCGGCGGGCGCCCCGCCGAGGGCCGCGCCCGCGGCCTGGCGCTGCATCACACGTTCGGTTCGTACTGCGCGGAGGTGGCGGAGATCTCGATCGACGCCGGCAAGCGGGTCGTCATCCACCGCCTGGTCGTGGTGCTCGACGTGGGCCAGCCGGTCAACCTCTCGGCCCTGGAGGCCCAGGCGCAAGGCGGGGCCATCGACGGCATCAGCACCGCATTCTACGCGGACGTGCCCATCGAGCACGGCCGCGCCGCGACCCGCAACTTCGACCGCTACCGGCTGATGCGGCATCGCGAGATGCCGAAGGCCATCGAGGTGGTCGTACTGCCGAGCGCCGTGCGGCCGACCGGCTTCGGCGAGATCCCCGTCCCACCAGCCGCACCGGCGGTCGCAAACGCGATTGCCGCATTGACCGGCGACCGGTTGCGCGTGATGCCCTTTGCCAGGGCGGGATATGCGCTTGCCGGGTGATGGCTGCTGCACGGTGATGACGGGGATCCACAAGGGACGCCACGAAGAGCACGAACGACACGAAGGAAGGAACCCTTTGTGTTCTTCGTGACCTTCGTGGCTGAGGCTTCCTCCTCCGTGTCTCCGTTGTCTTCTCCGTGTCTCCGTGTTCCCCCGGAGGGGCCGTCGCGGACGAATCCGTTGGGATAGACTCTCCCCATGATTCGCCGAACTCTCGCCACTGCCCTGACGCTGGCCACCGTGACGGGGCTGGCCGGGAACGCGCAGGCGCCGGTCTATCCCGACCCGGCGGTCCGTGTCCTGACCCATCGTGAGCAGGCGCCGATCGTCAAGGGCTGGATTGCCAAGCGCTTCGACACGGTGCTCCCCATGCTGATGCGCCGCGAGGGCATCGACATGTGGATCATCGTGTCACGCGAGTACAACGACGACCCCGTCTTCGCGTCGATGGCGCCGCTGACGACCTTCTCGTCGCGGCGCCGGACGATCCTGGTCTTCTCGGACCCCGGCGACGGTCAGCCCATCGAGCGCGTGTCGATCGGCCGTTTCGACTACGAGGGCCTGTTCACGCTCGTGCGCACGGCCAACGACGGGCAGTGGGACGGCCTCCGCAAGTACGTCGAGGAGCGCGACCCGAAGGTGATCGGCATCGACGAGTCCGAGGCCTGGAACCACGCCGACGGCCTCACCGCCAACGAGAAGAAGAACCTGATGGCCGCGCTCGGCCCGAAATACGCGCCGCGCGTGCAGTCGGCCGAGATGCTCGCGGTCGGCTGGCTCGAACACAAGCTCCCCGAGCAGCTCGAGGCCTACCACCACGTGATGAAGGTGGCGCACATGGTCATCCGCGAGGCGTTCTCGGAGAAGGTCATCACGCCCGGCACCACGACCAACACCGATGTCGAATGGTGGATGCGCCAGCGGGTGGTCGAGATGGGCCTCGGCAAGTGGTTCCATCCCTCGATCAACATCTCGCGCAAGGGCGGCGTGCCCTCCGGCGAGCAGGTCATCCAGCGCGGCGACATGCTGCACACCGACTTCGGCCTGGTGTACCTGGGCCTGTCCACCGACACCCAGCACAACGCCTACGTCCTCAAGGAAGGCGAGACCGACGCGCCGCAGGGCCTGAAGGACGGCCTCAAGGCCGCCAACCGCCTGCAGGACCTGACGATGCAGTACGCGAAGGTGGGCGGGACGGGCAACGAGGCGCTGGCCGGCGCGCTGGCGCAAGCCAGGAAGGAAGGGCTCGTGCCGTCGATCTACTGCCACGCCATCGGCTACCACGGCCACGCCGCCGGCCCGCCGATCGGCATGACCGACTACCAGGAAGGCGTCCCCGTCCGCGGCGACTACATCTTCCGGCCGAACACCTGGCACTCGATCGAGCTGAACGCCACCGTCAAGGTGCCGGAGTGGGACAACCAGCCCGTCCGCTTCGCCCTCGAGGAAGACGCCGCGATCCTGCCGGACGGCAGGTGGGACTGGGTCGACGGGAGGCAGGAGAGCTTCTACCTGATTAAGTAGAAGCCTGAGTAATCAAGAATCGAGAATCAAGAATTTAGAAACGTCACTGCACCCGCAAAGCTCCCGGTGCAGTGACGCGATAGATCGGAAAGGTCTCGCCGGGCGCGATGCCGTCGCTGATGATGCCCCAGGTGACGAAGCCGTCGTCGCTCTCGGGCTGCATGAGGTAGAAGGCGAGCCGCGAGAGTGGCTGGCGGGCGCTGACGTAGAGGGCGCCGGCCTGGACGAGGAGCTTGGCGGCGTCGTAGTTGCCGGTGATCGTCACCTCGCGGTGGCCCTGGATCTCCTGCTCGGCCCGGTCCACGTTGACGATCACGAAGCGCTCGACGTCCACCGTGGCGTCGCGGAGGACGCGCTGCACCTCGACGCCGTGCAGCTTCAGCCGCTCGAGCGCCGCGTCGAGCCGCCCCGACTCGACGATGCCCTTCGGCAGGATCCAGCCGCGCGGCATCATCACCGACCGCGTCGGCTCGAAGACGCCGTAGTCCTTCATCTGGACCGGCACGGCCATGTCGGTGCGCATCCGCATCTCCAGACCCGACCGGGGGTTGGCGCGCGTCTCGACGTCGCCGACGAGGATCGTCGCCAGGTCGGGGAGCGGCTTCAGCTCGAAGCGGACGCCCTGCTCGCGCGCGGCCCTCGCACGACGGGCCGCGGCGCTGTTCCCCACCGGCATCGCCTGTCCACCCATCGTCACGGTCTCGCGGTCGATCCGTGACGTGAGCTGGACGATCCGCGCCGCGTTGGCGGCCACCGCGTTCAGCGTCTCCTCGACGAACGCTTCGGTGGCGCGGACGCGGCCCTCGAAGTCGAGGTAGCTGTAGGCCTCGGACAGGATGGCGACCCGGTTCCGGAGCCCGAGGTAGTTGTTCCCGTAGCGGGGCCGGTGGTCGAAGGTGCGCCACACGGTGTCGCCGGGGTTGTCGGGGTCCACCCGGGGACCCTCGCGGGCGCCGCCGTTCTCGGACACGAAGTTGCCGTAGTAGTAGGTGTCGAACCCGTGCTCGCGCTTCACCGCCTCCCGGATGGCGGGCAGCAGGCGGTCGCGCTCCAGCTCGATGAGGCGCGGGTCGGCATTGGGGTTGAGTGTCGGCGAGTAGGTCAGGTGGAAGCCGTGGTACGACCCGTCGGTCGTGTGCAGGTCCACGGTGACGAGCGGATCCCACCGCGCGAGCAGCGCCATCAGGGCGCGCGACTCCGCGCTCTCGAGCTTCATGTAGTCGCGGTTGAGGTCGAGGCCCTTCGCGTTCTCGCGGGTGCCGACGCCGGCGACGGGTCCGTTCTGGCTCGCGCGATGCTCGGGGCCGACGCGCTCGTTGCCATCGGCGTTGTAGATCGGCGCGATGAGGACGACGAGCTTCTTGAGCAGCGGCTGGAGGTCGCCGAGCGCGAGGCGCCTGGCGAGGATGATGGCCGCCTCCTTGCCCTCCACCTCGCCGCCATGGATGTTGGCCATCACCAGCACCACCGGCCGGCCCAGCCGGGCGGCGGCGTCCGGGGTGACGATGGCGGGGTCCGAGAGCATGAGGAGGGGCAGGGCCCGGCCCTCCTCGCTGTCGCCGAAGCGCTCCCACTTGGCGAGGCGGCTCTGCTCGACGATGCCGTCGACGAGCCGCAGCACGTCGTCGTACGAGCTGGTTTCCTCGTACGCCGTCAGTTCGGCGCGCGTTCTGAGGTCTGGGGCGTCCTGCGCGACGCCGACCGTGCCGAGCGCCGCGAGGAACACCATGACGATCCGGGCGTGCCTCATGTCCGAATGACCCGCGAAATCTGCCGTTGCCGCCTGCGAGGCGCCCGACGCGGCGCCGTCCCGCGGATTCTAGCAAACGTGGCCCGGTGGCTGCGCCCGGAGTAAGATGAAAAGGTTTTTGTCAGGCCTTCCCGGCCGGCTGCGGCCGCCGATCACGTCTCCGCTCCCAGGAGGACCCTGAAGTTGCACCAGCCGTCCGCCCCCCTCGGTCCGGTCTCGTCCTTCATCGATCGCCACTTCCAGCACTTCAACGCCGCGACGCTGCGCGACGCGGCCCAGGGCTACCGGGCGCTGCTGGACCGCGGCGGCGGCATGTTCCTGGCCATGGCCGGCGCCATGAGCACCGCCGAGCTCGGCATCTCGCTCGCGGCGATGATCCGGGCCGGCGCCATCAACGCCATCAGCTGCACGGGCGCGAACCTCGAAGAGGACCTCTTCAACCTCGTGGCGCACTCGCAGTACCGCCGCATCCCCGACTACCGCACGCTCAGCCAGGCCGACGAGGCAGCGCTGCTCGCCGCGCGCCTCAACCGGGTCACCGACACGTGCATCCCCGAGGAAGCGGCGATCAAGAAGGTCGAGCGCGCCGTGCTCGAGGAATGGCAGAAGGCGGACGCCGCCGGCACGCCACGGTTCCCCCACGAGTTCCTCTACGCCGTGATCCGGTCCGGCGTGCTGGCCGGGGCCTACGAGATCGACACCGCGGACAGCTGGCTCATCGCGGCCGCGGAGCGCAACCTGCCGATCTTCGTCCCGGGCTGGGAGGACTCGTCGCTCGGCAACATCTTCGCGGCGCACTGCCTGAAGGGGAACCTGAAGCACGTGCACACGGTCCGCTCCGGCGTCGAGGCCATGCTGGCGCTGGTGGAGTGGTACCGGACGGTGGCGCGGGAACGGCCCTTCGGGTTCTTCCAGATCGGCGGGGGCATCTCCGGCGACTTCCCCATCTGCGTGGTCCCGCTGCTGTCGCAGGATCTCGGGGAGCCCGACATGCCGCGCTGGCAGTACTTCTGCCAGATCAGCGACTCGACGACGAGCTACGGATCGTACTCGGGCGCGGTGCCGAACGAGAAGATCACCTGGGGCAAGCTCGACCCCGGCACGCCCAGCTTCATCATCGAGTCGGACGCGACGATCGTCGCGCCACTGGTGTTCGCGAGGGTCCTCAACCTCTGACCGGAAGAAGGGGGTCTGCCGGAAAGGGTCAGACCCCCTTTCCCGGAATCAAGAATCTAGAATCAAGAATTAAGAAACGGTCACGATCGTGGCACTCGTTTTCTTGATTCTTGATTCTTGATTCTTGATTACTCACCGGTAGTGCGCAGAGGGCGCCAGCCCTCTGCTCACTGCCAGGATCCGTACATGGGGTTGGGGACGACGAAGAACCGGCTGCCGAAGGCGGCAAAGGCCGAGGCCGGCTGGCCGCGCAGCGACTGGCCCAGAGCCGGGAAGTCCTGGATGTTGTCGCCGAGGAAAATGACGATGTCGAGGGGCGCGCTGCTGGCGGGTGACTGGCCATCGGCGACGGCCTTGAAGCGGGGGTTCTTGTCGGAAGGCGTCCCGTCGGGCCGGCACAGCATCGCATCGTAGACCAGCGCGTGCGCCTTGAAGACGGCGGCCGTGTCGTCACACTCGGATCCGAGCCGGTTGGTGACGATCGCGATCTTCCCCCCAAGGGCGCGGACACGGTCGAGAAAGGCCCTGGCGCCCGGCAGCGGCGTGGCCTCACGGCGCTTCACCCACGCGTTCCAGCTCTCGGCCGAGTAGCCCAGTCCGGCGCGCGCGCGCTCGGACTGGTAGGTGGCATTGCTGATGACGGTCTCGTCGGCGTCGAGGACCACCGCCCACGAGCCGCGCTCGTGCGTCCCGGCCTCCGCGACGGCGCGCTGGGTCGCCAGGGCATACACCTGGTACAGCGCCGCCTCGTACTCCGCTGACTGGCGGACCCACTTGACGCTGTCGGGGTCCTGCCCCGCCTGGGCCGATGCCGCTGGCGGGCTCGCCGGCATCGCGGCCGGGGGCGTCGAGGTGGCGGCGCTGCACGCGCCGGAGAGCAGGAGGGCGACGAGAACGAGTGCTCGATGAGCCATGCGAGGAATTCTACGCCTGATGCCGCCCGGACACGGCGTCCGCGGCACGCTCAGCGAAAGTAGATCGGGTTCGAGACGGCGGTGACGCCGCCGGCGTCCCTCAGGTTGACGCGGACCCAGCCGCCAGGACGGACCGTGACGACGAAGTCCGCCTGGGCGTCGTTGCCCTCGAGCACGGTGCCTGCGTCGCCATCCACGCGGCCGTCGCGGATCACCTCGACGCGCTGGCCGGCCGCGCCAACGGCCGCGACGCGGAAGCGGACGGGTCCGGCCGGGGCCGACACGACGTCGCCCATCGCGGCGCCCAGCTCCGGGGCGGTGAAGCGCAGGTCCGGCCCCTCGGGACCACGCGTCTTGATGAAGACGTGCCCGGCCCGCACGCCCGCGAGAATCGCGGCCTCGGTCAGCGCCTCGGCGTGGACGACGGTCGTGGGCGTGCCCACTGCGGACCGAGTCCCGGTGGATGCCCCGTGGTCGTCTCCCCCACCGATGCCGGTGAGCCGGAAGCCCTCGTTCAGCCGCGCTTCCCAGACCGGCAGGCCAGCCGTCGGACCGGTAAGGACCGATCCGTTCACGGCCTCCATGGCATCCACGCGCGCGTAGTCAGTGCCGGGGGCCGACCAGCCGCAGCCCGTGCAGCGCTCGCCTGTCTCGCGGCCTGGGTGGTTGATCGAGATCAGCGCCCCGAGGTCCGCGACCTGGTCGAGCACGTCGTCCATGGTGTGCCCCTCGTCGCCAACCCGGAAGTCGACGACCTCGCTCGTGCCGTAGACGTTGGCATGGCCGTAGAAGGTCGTCATCTCCTGCCCGCGGAGGAGGAGCATGCGCGGGTAGCGGGCCTGCGTCTCCACCATCCCGGCGTGGTGACTCGTCGTGTTGTGGTCGGTGATGGCGACGAAGTCGAGCCCGCGCCGCGCGGCGGCGCCCGCGACCGCCGCGATCGTGCAGGGGCCCGCGTGTCCCTCGCCGTCGGCGCAGCCGAAGCCGTCGCTGTGCATGGTGTGGGCGTGGAAGTCGCCCTGGTACCAGCGCGGCCCCGTGGCGGCGGCGTCCGGGGCGACCACGAGCGGCGTGGGCACGCGTCCCTCGGGCGTCATGCGCACCGTGACGCGATACGTCGACGTCACGCCGTCGCGGATGCTCGGGATGCCCATGAGCAGCCGCCAGCGCCCGGGGCGGATCGGCCCCGGACGATACGACGGCGTCGCCTGGTCGCGGCTGACGAAGAAGCCGGTCTTGCTGGTGCGGCTGGCGCCGAGGAACCGCTCGGGGTCGGACAGGCCGAACTCGATCGCCGTGCCCTTGTCGCGGTCGGTGTAGCTCGTCTCCACGTCGATACGCCCGATGCCGGCGGGCACGTCGAACGGCCGCTCGATCCACCGCAGGCGGTCGGCCGCGGTCAACGTCCCCTCGAGCACGATCTCCGGGACCTCCTCGGTCCGGGGCCGCATCTCGTGAAGGACCTTCGAGAAGGACTCGTAGAGATCGGTGGCCACGTAGTCGACGCCGGCGTCGATCGCGGCGCGCCAGCGGCGCTCGGCCGCCCCGAGGGACCCGAAGTTGTAGCCCGCGGACCAGCCGTTGGCCTCGCGGGTCGCCTCGTCGCTGCCGTTCATCGTCCACATCCGCACCAGCAGCCCCGCCTCGTGCGCGCCCTTCACCAGCCCGCGCAGCCGCGCATCGTCCGCCGCCGTCCACTCGCCCGCCTTCCGCTGGCCGCCTTGCTCGACGACGGCCCACGGGGCATTCCACCAGCGGCGGTAGTTGGTCGCCCGGGGAAATGGCGTCGCCGGCAGGTCCTGCCAGAACCGCTCGGCGGCGGCCTCACGCGTCTCGCCGCTGCCAGGCACCGGCCGGACGTGCACGGCGCCAAACAGGCGGAGGCGCGCGCCAACCGGCACCAGGTCGTGGAAGGAGTGCTCCTGCTCGTCGGACTCGCCCGTGAGCACGAGCACCGGCTTGACGTCCAGGGGTGCCGGCCGGCGGCCGTCCGGTGTGCGCACGGCCGTGGTCAGCCAGGGCTCGTACTTGCCGAGGAGCTCCCAGAGCGCGCGGTGATGCTCGGGCTCGTTCGACTTGAGGTCGAGGTTGAGCGTGACCAGGGGCCAGTTCGACGGGTCGCCGTCGCGGAGGGCCTTCTCGACGATGGGCCGGATGCGCTCGAAGAAGTACTGCTCGAGGGACGGCTCGGTTCCGTCGTACGGCGGGCCGTGCGCCACGATCGAGCGCCCCGGCCGTCCGCCCTCGGCGGGCCGCCAGACGAGGTCCTGCTCGATCGCCACGGGCACCCCGCCGGAGAGGGCCCTGTCGATGCGATCCGCGAACTGCCCGTCGTAGGGATAGGCGTTGTGGGCGTCGAGCGACACGCGACTGCCGGGCGCAATCGCCGTCGCCTGGCGCGTGCCCGCCGAGGGGGTGGCGACGGCCAGGAGCAGGGCCGCGCACGCGGCGGCCAGCGGGAAGAGGCGTCTGGAGTCGAGATGCATGGATGCTCCGAAGTAGCTGCGGGAAAG
>JBFWOG010000031.1:0-5409 GCA_050250645.1 Vicinamibacterales bacterium | reverse complement strand
GGGGGAAAGGGGACTGTCCCCTTTCCCCCAGGCCTCACCTAGAACGCGAACCGCACGGCGAGCTGGATGACGCGCGGGTCGTAGGCGTCGCTGATGACGCCGAAGTTCGACGAGCCCCAGGTGCCGTTCGGGTCCTTGTAGTTGGTGTGGTTGAGCAGGTTGAACGCCTCGAGGCGGATGTCGGCGGCGTGGGTGCCGTCGAACGAGAACCGCTTGACCAGGCTCATGTCCACCGTGAAGTAGCCGGGGCCCCACGCGGAGTTGCGCGGCGCGTTGCCCGGCGTGTTGAGGGCCTGCAGTGCGTAGGCCGCCGGGTCCAGGTAGTTGAAGCGGTCGGCCGCCGCGTCGGAGCCTCCGTTCGGGTCGCCGACGAGGTTCGGCCGGAGCGACCCGCCGTTCCGGTTGAGGAAGCTGTAGCGCAGGCCGGTGTTCGGGTCGGTGCCGCTCGACGCGAGCGACACGTTGACGGGCAGGCCCGACCTGACGGTCCAGATGGTCGAGAGCTGCCAGCCGCCGACGACCGCGTCGAGGACCGGGTTCATGTCGCTGCCGACCGCGCGGCCGCGGCCGATCGGGAGCTGCCAGACCTGCGACAGCGTGAAGCGGTGCCGCGGGATCTGGCCGTTCGGCCCGCGCTCGGAGGCCAGGGCCTCATCGACGTTCGACAGGTCGGGCCGGATGGTCGCCTGCACGCCGTTGGCGCCGGCGCCCCACGCGCCGATCTCGTCCTCGGCGCGCGCGTAGGTGTAGGACGCGAGGGCGTAGAGGCCGCCCGACAGGCGCCGCTCGAGCTTGGTCTGCAGGCCGTGGTAGCTCGAGCTGCCGTGGGTGATGTTGTAGCCGATCTGCTGCCACCCCGGGTACGGGCGGTTGGCGGGCACCGAGCCGTCGAGCCCGAAGTCCACCGCGTTGACGGGGACGTTGGCGAGCAGGTTGCGCGCCGCGTTGCCGACGTAGGCCACCTCGAAGGTCGTCGCGCCCGACAGGAGGAACTCGGTCGCGAGGTTCCACTGGTAGACCGTCGCCGCCTGCTGGTCGACCTCGCGGGCCTTCACCGAGACCGTGGAGGGGTCGTAGCCGGCGAGCAGGTCCTGCGGAAACGGGTCGGAGAGACCGATCGGCGAGGTGTTCCCCGCGCCCACGAGCGACGCCTGCACGAGGGCCGGCGGATTGAGCGCGATGATGCCCTCGCTGCCGCGCATGTCCTCCATCGAGTAGAACATCCCGAAGCCGCCGCGAACGACGACGCGCTCGGGCCGGGCCTGCCAGGCGAAGCCGAGGCGCGGCGCGAGGTTGTTGCGGTCCGGCTTCATCAGGTACTTGTCGCCGCCCGTGGGCAGCACCAGCTGGCCCGTCGCGAAGTCGAAGTTGACGTTCTGGTGGTCGCCGGCGCCGTAGTACGGCGTCGTGTACTCGTAGCGCAGGCCGAGGTTCAGCGTCAGGTTCGGCCGCGCCTTCCAGTCGTCCTGGATGAAGCCGGCGTAAGCCTGCTGCTCCCACTGGATGACCGGGGCGGTGGTCGCCGTAAGGGCGCGCGGCACGCCCAGCAGCAGGTCGGCGACGTCGTTGCCGGTCACCTGGCCGTTGAACGTGTAGGCCGGGGTCCGCCGGGTGATGTCGACGAGGTCGTTGTGCTTGAGCCGCACCTCGGCGCCCGCGCGCACCGAGTGCGCGCCGAACGCCATCGTCAGTGTGTCGAGGAACTGCCACTGCCGCGGCTTCTGGTACTGGGGCCGGAAGTTGCGCGTGCCCAGGTCGTTGTAGTTGCTCAGGTCGATGAGCGGCAGGCCGCCGACCTCGTTCATGTAGTCCGGCAGGCCCGCGAAGCCGAACTCGCCGGAGGTCATGCCGGTGGCCGTCGCGTGGGCGAACCGGGAGTCGGTCGTGTTGAAGCCGGCGCGCGCCTCGTTGACCCTGCGGCTGCCGAGGATCTTCGTCCAGCTGAGGCCGAGGCTCTGGTTGCGGTTGTACTGCTGCCCCTGGTTGCCGACGCCGTCACCGGGGCCCTCGAAGATCGCGTCGCGGTTGATGTCCTGCTGCAGCAGGCTGTAGCGCACCATCACCCGGTCGGACGGCGAGAACACGTAGTCGGTGCGGAGGTCGAGCTTGTGCGTCATCTCCGTGCCGGGGCGCTGCACGCCGTAGTTCTCGATCACGCGCCCGCCCGAGCCGGCGCGGCCGGGCAGGTTGGCCGACGGGTAGAGGGCGAGGAGCTTCGCCCCGAGCGGGTCCCAGCGGCCCTGCGGGATGGTGTTTCCGGGGAACGGGAGGCCTGTCTGCGGGTCGATGATCGTGCTCGCGAAGACGCCGTTGCGCTGGGCGGCCGTCGGCACGTTGGTCAGGAACGTGTTCGAGAAGCTCCGGTGGAAGCCCTCGTAGGAGCCGAAGTAGAACGCCTTGTTGCGGAGGATCGGGCCGCCGACCGTGCCGCCGCCCTGGTTCCACTTGAGGTCTTCCTTGGGCTGGCCGATCAGGTTGGCGCGCCACGAGGTGGCGGCGAGGGCCTTGTCGCGGTTGTAGTAGAAGGCCGACCCGCGCATGGCGTTGGTGCCCGACTTGAGCGAGACGTTCACCACGGCGCCGGCCGAGCGGCCGAACTCGGCGGAGAAGCTGTTGGTCTGCACCTTGAACTCGCCGATGGCGTCTGGCGAGGGCTGCACGACCTGGGCCGAGAGCGACTGCGCGTTCTGCGTGCCCTGGTTGTTGTCGAAGCCGTCGAGGACGAAGTTGTTCTGCGTCTGGTAGTTGCCGTTGGCGACGAACCAGCCGGGACCGCGCGTCTCGACGGTCATGGTGCTCGGCGCCGTGCCGGGAACCAGCAGCGCCAGCTCGGTGTAGCGGCGGGCCGCCAGCGGCAGTTCCACGGCGACCTCGCCCTTGATGACCTGGCCGAGCGAGCCCTCCTCGGTCTGGATGACGGCGTCGCGCGAGACGACCTCGACGGTCTCGGTGGCGGCGGCGACCTCGAGCTGCACGGGCAGGAAGCGGCGCTCGCTCACGTCGATCCGCACGTTGGTGACGTCGACGGCCTGGAAGCCGGCGAGCGAGACGCGCACCGAGTAGGTGCCGCGCGCGATCGGGATGAACTGCGCGTAGCCCGTCCCGTCGCTCACGGCGGTGCGGACGTCGTTGGTGTTGACGTTGACGGCCTCCACGGTGGCGCCGGGCA
This sequence comes from Vicinamibacterales bacterium, assembly GCA_050250645.1. Taxonomy (GTDB): domain Bacteria; phylum Acidobacteriota; class Vicinamibacteria; order Vicinamibacterales; family UBA2999; genus JBFWVR01. The sequence continues at coordinate 2,240 of JBFWOG010000031.1, read as the reverse complement.
CGACGGCGCCGCTGCCGTCGGTGACGAGCACGCGAAGGGCGCCGGCGTCGGTCTGGGCCGAGGCGGGCACGGCGGAGGCGAACAGGAGCGCGGCGACCGCCAGCGCGCCGAGCAGGCGCGCGCACCCGTGGGGCATGAGGTTCGATGACATCGGTAACATCCTCTGGAACAAAGACACGCGGCGCGACTGGCGCCGCGGCCGAACGATTCCAGTGTGTGGATGCCTTTTGACGACCGGCCGTCAGCCGCGCAAACTCGGTGCAAGGGCTGCGCGACGACCGTGTGGCGGCAGGATGCCGGGGGGACTCGATGGGGCGGGAGCGCGCGGGAGACGTCGCGGCCGGACCGCCAGGCGCGCGGGCGCGCCCTGGCCTCGTCCGGCCGCGTCGAGCGGGAGGCGGCTACTTGACGATGACGCCGCAGGCGATGCGCGGACCCGCGTCGCCCGCGGGGTCGCTCGTGTAGTCGTCGGCGTGGTCGTGGATCATGAGCGCCGAGCCATCGGCGTCGAACAGGCTGTTGGCCCCGGCGCCGAGCGTGACGCCCATGGCGAGCTTCTCGAAGGTGAGCTGCTTGCTGGCCGGCACCTCGATGTTCGGCATGTCGCCCGCGTGCATGCCCATCGCGTTCTTCAGGCCATGCTGCTTGCCGGCGGGGTTGAAGTGGCCGCCGGCGCTCGTGAACGGCGGCTCGCACTTGCCGACCGCGTGGATGTGGAAGGCGTGGACCCCGGCCGGCACGTTGGTGAGCGTCGTCTTGATGAGCACGCCGTGCGGCGTCTCGGTCAGGGTCGCCTGCCCGACGACCTCACCTGCCGCGTTCTTGAGCTCGGCCTTCGCCGTCATCGGGGCCTGCGCCCAGGCGGCCGTGGCGACGAGCACCGAACCGGCAAGGACGAGGGTCGAGAGAGTGCGATTCATGGGGATCTCCTTGTGCGCAAAAAACCTGGTTCTTTACCGTACCATACAAGGGACAGCGGGTGCCCGCGGGCGCCCGGGAATCCAACCTGAACCGCTGCCGCGCCAGGCCGCGTCGTCGTGATGGGAGCCGACCCGATGGTCATGCGCCGCCATTGCGCCGGGCTGGCGCTCGCCCTGGCGCTCGTCCCCGGCCCTGCCCGCCCCGCCTTCGCGCAGCACGCGCACGAGACGACCACGCCCGCGGACGGGCGCTGGCAGGTCTCGGTCGAGGGGCAGGCCTTCCTGACCGCGAACCTCCAGGAGCGCCGGTTCCGCGACTTCCACCAGGTCGAGTCACAGAACTGGCTCATGGGCACGGCCGGCCGGCGACTGGGCCGCGGGACGCTCCGGCTGCACGGGATGGTGTCGCTCGAGCCGTTCACGCTGCGCGATCTCGGGTCGGCGCAGGTGTTCCAGACGGGCGAGACGTTCGAGGACGCGCCGCTCATCGACTACCAGCACCCCCACGATCTCGTCATGGGCCTTGCCGCCCGGCTCGAGCAGCCGATGGGGCCGCGCGCCCGTCTGGTGCTCGCCGGCGGGCTGGTGGGCGACCCGGCGCTGGGGCCGACCGCCTTCATGCACCGCGCCTCGGCGCGGGTGCAGCCGACCGCCCCGCTCGGGCACCACCAGCTGGACTCGACGCACGTCACGCCTGGGGTCGTGACGGTCGGCGTGGGCGCGGGGGCCTGGCTCGTGGAGACCTCGGCGTTCCGGGGACGGGAGCCCGACGAGAACCGGCTCGACATCGACCTCGGCACGCTCGACTCGTGGTCGGCGCGCGCCAGCTGGCAGGGGCGCGGCCTGCTCGCCCAGGTCTCGGGGGCACGCCTGGCGGATCCTGACGCAATCGAGCCCGGAGACGTCACGCGGCTGACCGCGTCGATCGAGTACTCGTCCACGCGCCCCGGCCGGCCCGTCGCCGCCACGGTGGCGTGGGGACGCAACGACGGGCGCTTCGCTCCCGAGGCGGCCTGGCTCGCCGAACTCACCCTGGGACTCGGCCCGCGCGGGACCGCGTACGGGCGCGGCGAGCTCGTGGACAAGCACATCCTCGAGGCGGGTGGACGCCACCCGCCGGGGTTCGAACATCCACACGTCCTCTCGAGGGTGGGTGCGCTCACCGCCGGGTACGCCGTGGAGGTCGCGCGCCGCGCTCGGGCGGCGCTGAGCGTCGGCGCCGACCTCACGGCCTACCGCGTCCCCGCGAACCTGTCGGAGCCGTACGGGCGCCCGTGGTCGATCCACGTGTACGGGCGGTTGGCGCTGGAGCACTAGTGG
>JBFWOG010000030.1:0-49596 GCA_050250645.1 Vicinamibacterales bacterium | reverse complement strand
CTCCGCATCGAGCACCGTCGGACACGACCAGCGAATCGGAGTGGGCATGTGCCCATCAGATCACAGCCCGATCGCGGCGTCGATCCCCCGGCCCGCCAGTGGCCGATTTACGTGATCAGCTCTCTAGACGCCAGGGTGCCTGGGGTGCGTCCCCAGGGTGCCAGGGGTGCCAAGGGTGCCAAGGGTGCCAGGGGTGCCAGGAGTGCGGGCGCGTCAATTTGCGCCGGCGTGCGACACTAAGCGGGCGGGTTGCCGGGTTCGGCGGCCCGCCCGTTCGTTTATGACCCAACACGGCCTCGCTGTCATCGTCACGTGCGCGCTGATCGTCGGGCCCGCCGGCGCCTCGGCGCGCCAGGCGCCCGCCGCGCCGGCCTGCGCGACGGCGGCAGCGTGCCGGGCGGCGAGCGAAGCCGCGATCGCCGGCGGCGAGTTCGAGCGCGCGCACGATCTGGCGTGGCGCGCGGCGCAGCGCGGGCCGCAGAACGACCCCGCGCTGATGTACCTCCTGGCGCGCACCCAGGCCCTCAGTGGGCGGCCCCGCGACGCCATCGTCATGCTCCGCCGGATTGCCGAGATGGGCGTGCCCGTGGACGCCACCGGCGACGAGTTCCGCCGGACCCGCGACCTGCCCGGCTGGCCCGAGGTCGCGAAGGTCATCGCCGCCGTCGAGGGGGACGCCGCGGCCGCCGCCGACCCGGAACCCGCCACGCCGCCTCCCGCCGCGCCCACCACGCCACCGGCGCCCATCGCCCCGCCCACGACCAACCCCGTCGAACCCGCCGAACCGAAGGCACCCGAGGGACTCAAGGAATCCGAGGAACTCCGGGCACTTGAGGCACCTGTGGCACCCGTGGAACCTGAGGAACCTGAGGAACCTGAGGAACCCGAGGAACCCGAGGAACCTGAGGCCCCCGAGCCCTCCGTCGAACCCGTCCTCCTCGAGGACGCCGGGCGCTTCTCGAGCCGCGAGTTCGCGCCGGGCGGGCTGGCCTACGACGCCGTGTCCCGCCGGTTCGTCTTCGGTGACCGGCCGGGACAGAAGCTCCGCATCGTCGCCGAGGGCGGCAGCCGTTCGATCGACCTCGCGCGGGCGGTGTCTGCGGGCTTCCACGACGTGATGGCCCTCGACATCGACACGACGCGCGGTGACCTGTGGGTGGCGAGCGCGGACGCCGACGGTGGAGTCGCGACCCTCCACAAGCTGCAGCTCATCTCTGGCCGCGTGTTGACGAGCTTCGACGCGCCAGCCGACCTGTCGCCGGTCCGGCCCGTCGACCTTGCCGTGACCGCCTCGGGCGCGGTGCTGGTGCTCGAGGCGGCGTCCAGCCGGCTGCTGATCCTGCGCCCGCGGACGCCGGCGCTGCAGGTCCTGGCGACGCTGCCCGTCGACGAACCGGCCAGCCTCACGGCCGGGAGCGGCGACGGCGTCGTGTACGTCGCCCACCGTGACGGCGTTTCGCGGGTCGAGGTGCGGACCGGTACGGCCGCGCCGTTGACGGCGCCAGAGGGCGCGGCGCTTGGCGGGATCGAGCGGCTGCGCCGGCACGGGACGGAACTCATCGGCGTGCAGGTGCGGCCGGATGGCGCGCGCCGGGTCGTCCGCCTGGCGCTCGATGCCGCGGGCCGCGCCGTGACCGGCGTGCGCGTCGTTGACGTCCCGCTGCCCGGCGGTGCGACGACGCTCGCGGCGGTGTCGGGTGACACGGTCGCGTTCCTCGTGGGCGAGGCGGCGGGTCCGGCAGACCAGCGCTACACCGAGTGGACCTTCCGCCGCTTCCGCCTCGACCCGTAGGCACGGCGGGGACAGTCCCGGGACTGTCCCCCCTCCGTCCCCTCTCCGTCCCTACGGCTCGAACGTCACCGTCACCGTCATGAACACGTCCACCGGCACGCAGTTGAGCAGTGTCGGTGTGAACTGCCACTGGCGGACCGCGTCTCGGGCGGCCTCGTCCAGATCTGGATGCGCGCTGCGCGTGACGTCGAGGTCCGCAACGTTGCCGCGGGTGTCGATGCGGGCGTCGAGGACGACGATGCCTTCCAGGCCGGCCGCGGCGCTGTCCGGCGCAAGGGCGGGGCGCACGTCCTTGATCTTGCGGGGCGGCTTGATCTGCCCGCCCGCACCGGTCGCCTCGCACGGCGCCGCGGCGGGCGGCGTGGCTGTCGAGACGCGGGGCCGGCTGGCCGCGGTCCGCGCGTTCACGCGGACGGTCTCGACCAGGTGCCCGAGGGCCATCGTGACAGGGTGCTCCAGCGCCTGGCCCGCCGACAGGGCGACGACCTGGTCCGTCGGCCCGAAGCCCACGCGCGCGGTCTGCAGGCGGTAGTCACCCGCGGGCAGCCCCGCGAACTCGTAGTGGCCGGCGGCGTCGCTGCGGACCTCGCGCGTCGCGTCGGTCGCCTGGTTGGTCAGCGTGAGCGTGACGCCGGGGACGTACGCCCCTGACTGGTCGACGACGGTGCCCGACACCGTCGCGGCGCCCTGCGCGCCCGCGCCGGCGACGAGCATCGAGACGGCGAGCAGGGTGGCCGCCGCGACGGCGCGGGTGGCGTGGGTCGGCGGACGGCGATCGCGGGTGGTGGTCAGCATGGCGGCAATCCTCTTCCGCAGGGTGGACGGACGGGCGATGGCCGGCGCCGGCACGCGGGCGTGGCCGTGTTGACGGAAGCTCCGCGCGAGGTCGAGCAGGTGCGCGGCGTAGTCACAACCACGCACGCCGAGGCCGAGGACGAGGTCGTCCGCGGCGTACTCGCCCAGATTGCGCAGGCGCCGGCAGGCGATCCACGCGAGCGGGTTGAACCAGACCGCCGCGCGAAGCAGCTCGGCACCCATCTGCGCGGTCCAGTCACCACGGGCGACATGGGCCAGCTCGTGGGCCAGCACCACGCGCATGCGTTCCGCCGGCCAGCGAGGCGCGGAGGCGGGCAGCAGGATGCACGGCCGCCAGGCGCCCCAGGTGACGAGCAACGACGGGTGGTCGGTCTGGAGCAGGGTCACGGGCCGCGAGAGGCCGTACAGCCGCGCGAGCGCGGCCGCCTCGTCCAGCCACCGGCCTTCGGGACGCCGGGCGCGGGCAGCGAGCCGGCGCAGGCGCGCGAGGCCCGCCGCGAGGCTGGCGAGCGCGAAGAGGGTGCCGCCCAGCCAGCCCGCCGCCCACCACGCCTCCGTGGGCGCCATCGGCGGGACGCGCGCGCCGTCGGCCCGTGCCGCCGCGGTGCCGTCGGCGCCGGCGACCGCGAAGGTGAACGTCTCGCGGACGGCCACTGGCCCGGGCGGCGAGCCGATGGCAGGCCCCCAGGCCGGCAGCGCGGCCCCGAGCAGGGGCGTCATCGCGGCGCACGCGAGCGTCGCGGCCACGACCCAGTGGCCGAGCGCCGCGGATCGGTTCCGGAGCGCCCACGACCCGCCAAGGCCCGCGAGGAGGACGAGCGACATCCGCGCGACGGCGTCCGCGGCAGGGGTCATCGCTGGCCCTCCTTCCGGGCCTTGCGGACCAGGTCCGCAATCCGCTCGAGCTCCTCGTCCGAGATGCGCGCGGCCTCGCCGCCGAGCAGCGCGGCCACGACCTGTTCCGTGGACCCTTCGTAGAAGGTCTGCACCAGGTGCCGGAGCGCCGACCGGCGCGCGGCCGTCCGCGGCACGGTGGGGAAGTAGACGTAGCGCAGGCCTTCCTCCTCGTGCCGGACGTGCCCCTTCGCCTCCAGCACGCGGAGCTGCGTCCGCACGGTCGAGTCGCTCGGGTCGCCGGGGAGCTCGCGGAGGATCTCTCCGGCGGTCGCCCGCTCCTTCCGGTAGACGATGTCCATGATCTGCCGTTCGCGGCGCGAGAGGACGCTGTGCGTGGGCGCGGCCATGTCTCTCCCCCAGGGTGGTCCCGTGGCCAGTTATGAAAATAACGAAGCCGTTATAAAAATAGCGTACCCGGGCACGATGTCAAGGGCAAAGGCCAGCAGGCCGGCGCTACTTGCGCGCGGCCAGCGCCATGACGACGTCGTACTGGAAGCGGACGAAGCGGTGGAGTTCCGCCTCGAGGATGCGCTCCTGGTCGCTGTGCGCGCCGAACCCCAGGCCGGCGTCCTCGGTGTCGAGCGCGGGGCCGATGCCGTAGCACTGCACCCCCTTCGACCGGATCTGCGCCTTGTCGCTCGCGCCGGTGCTCATCGTGGGCAGCACCACCGTGTCGTAGTACGCCTTCACCTTGTCCTGCAGCACCTGGTAGGCCTCGGTCTGCAGGCTCGACGCGCCCGCCGGGCGGTAGCGGTCGCGGGCCCACCGCACCTCGACCCGCGGGTCGTTGATCACCGTGCGGATGTCGTCGAGGAAGGTCGACTGGTCCTCGTCCGGGTGCAGGCGCACGTCGATCGTCGCCTTGGCCTCCGACGGGATCACGTTGTAGCGGTAGCCCGCGTCGATGATCGTCGGCACGAGCGACGTGTGGAGCATCGACCAGTGCTGCGGCTCGTGCTGGAGCAGCCAGGCGTCGGCCGCGCCGGACACCTTCGGGTCGGGGCTGAGCACGTCCCGGTACTGCCGGGCGACCTCCGGCGACACCATCGTCGCCAGCGTGCGGAAGTAGGAGCCCGTCGTCTCGTTGATGCGGAGCGGCGGGACCCACGTGAACACCTTGCCCACCGCGCCCGCGAGCGCCGCGACGGGGTTGCTCTGCTGGGGCACCGACCCGTGGCCGGCAGGCCCCCGCGCGATGAGCTCCACCGCGCGCGGCTCCTTCTCGGTCGTCGAGATGTTCGCCTGGCGCACCTTGCCGCCGCTGCGCACGACGCCGCCGCCTTCGGCGAGGCAGTACTCCGCGTCGATGGCGTCGAAGTGCTCGTCGATCATGAACTGCGCGCCGACCTGGGGCGTGCCCTCCTCGCCAGACTCGGCGAGGAAGATGACGTCCCGGTCGAGCGGCGTGTTCGCCCGCTTGATCATGAGCATCAGCATCAGGCTCGCGACCAGGTTGTCCTTGTCGTCCACCGAGCCGCGCCCGTAGACGTAGCCGCCGTCACGGACCGCGCCGAAGGGCGGGTGTGTCCACTTCGCCGGGTCGACGGTCACGACGTCCGTGTGGCCCATGACGAGGATGGGCCGCTTGCTGCCGTTGCCGCGGATGCGCGCGACGAGGTTGGCGCGCCTGGGATCGCTGGCGAAGACCTCGGTCTCGATGCCTGCCGTCTCGAGGACGCCCTTCAGGTAGTCCACCGCCAGCGTCTCGTTGCCGGGCGGGTTCGACGTGTCGAGCTTGAGCAGCGCCTGGAAGTGCTCGAGCGTCTCGGCCTCGATGGCCGCGCGGTCGGCGGCGGCCTGCGCGTGGAGCCGGCCGGCGGGCGCGAGGACGATGAGCGAGGCGAGCAGGGCGAGGGACAGGGACCTCGTGATCATGGCTGAGCAGGATACCCCAAGCCCGCCGCCCGCTGGCGCCTGCGGGCTTGACACTTCCGGCACGGCATGTATAATTCATATCTGAACTAAATGACCGAACAGATTCCGGGTGGCCTCTTCGCGCTGCTCCACGTCGCCGGGACGGCCCAGGCGCACGTCGAGGCGCGGCTCGCGGCCGTGAACCTGTCGCTGGCGAAACTCGGCGCGCTGCGCGCCATCGCGGAGGCGGGGGAGTCGCTGCCCCTCGGCCAGCTGGCCGAGCGCATGTCGTGCGTGAAGTCGAACATCACGCAGCTCGTCGACCGGCTCGAGGCCGACGGCCTCGTGCGCCGCGAGGCCGACCCCGGCGACCGGCGGTCGCGGCTGGCGGTGCTGACCGACCAGGGGCGCGCGTCCTGGGAGCAGGGCAACCGGATCCGGATCGAGGCGGAGCGCGAGCTGTTCGGAACGTTGACCACGGACGAGGGGCGCCAGCTCGCGGCGCTCATGGAGAAGATCGAGCACGGCGCGGCGTGAGCTTTTTCTTCGGCTAATAGTTCATATCTGTACAGTCCAGAAATAAACAATGGAGTCCGCACGATGAGCACCATCCTGAACCCGTCGCCAGCGACCCTTCACGCGACTGAATCGAACGTCCGCGCTTCTGCTTCCAAGCAGGGAAGGGGCCCGCGGCCTGGACTCTGGGCGCCGGTGTCGTGGCGCCTCGGCCTTTCGTGGGTGCTGCAAGCCGGGCTGGCGGCGATGTTCCTGCTGGCGGGCTCGATGAAGCTCGGGGGCGACGAGCAGATGGTGGCGCTGTTCGGGGCGATCGGACTCGGGCAGTGGTTCCGCTACCTGACGGGGGCGATCGAGGTGGGGGCGGCGCTGGCCCTGCTGCACCGGGCGTCGGTGTTCTACGGCGCACTCCTGCTGGTTCCGACCATGCTCGGGGCCATCGCCACGCACGTCTTCATCGTCGGCGGGTCGCCGGCCGTGCCGATCGGGCTGCTCGTCATGGCGTCCGTGGTCGCGTGGATCAGGCGGCGGTGACGAACGGGCCGTAGCCGGGAACTTTCAGCGGTCGTATTCGTTCATATCTGTATTGATGTTCGTCGGTTTTTGGAGCCCAACATGAACGCCCTCATTCACGATTCGGCCGCGATTCCCTCCCTCGAGCACCTGGCGCGGGTCGCCGCGCGAGGCGACGATCGTCCCTCGCGGTGGGAAGCGGTGCTCGTCTGGACGGCGCAGCTCGCGCTGGCCGCCATGCTGATCACCGGCGGGACCGCGATGCTCATGAACGACCCCCGCATGATCGAGATCTTCGGCAGCATCGGCTACGGCCAGGGAATCCGCTCGGTGGCCGGAGCGGTCGAACTGGCGGCCGGCCTGGCCCTGCTGCACCCCGCGACGGCGATTGCCGGCGCGCTGCTCGCCATTCCCACGCTCGCCGCCGCGATTGGCGCCCACGTGTTCCTGCTCGGCGACTCGCCGGCGCTGGCGTCCGTGCTGCTGCTCGCCGCCGCCGCGATTGCCTGGGTCCGTCGGCCCGAGTAGCGCGGCCGGGCGCCGCGCGCGCTAGGCGGTGGGCCGGGCCGCCAGCCCCAGTTGCTGCGCGATCGCGACCCGGTCCACGACCTGCGTGTGGCCCGCGATGCGGCCGTCCTCGAAGTGGTAGACCGTCAGGCCGCGGGTCTCGACGCGGCGTCCGGTCGGCGGCTGGCCGCCGAGCGGTCCCGTGTTGGTGCCGCGGAGCGTCCAGCTGATCGCGACCCTGTCGCCGTCGGCGATGGTGTCGTGGATCTCGAAGGCGAGATCCGGGAACGGGGCGCGCGACGCGGCGAGCCGCGCGCGGAAGCCGTCGCGATCGAGCGTCCGGCCCTCCCACGGGTCGCCGGGATCGCTGTGGATCGTGTAGGCGGGCGCGAGCCACTGGTCGGCGGCCGCCAGGTCGCCCTCGTTCCAGACGCGGGTCATGAAGGCACGGAGCGTGCGGGCGTTGTCGGTCATGATTCCGGTTTCCCTTTCACGGTGGCGACGGCGGGTCAGGCGAGCAGCTCGGTCGCGCCGTGCCGCGCCGCCCACTCGCGCTTCCGGTCCTTGAGCAGGTCGGTGACGGACACCTCGGGCACGTCCGGATCGAGCCGCTCGAGCACCTCGAACGACAGGTCGTCGTCGCCGCGCGCGCGCCAGGCGGCCGCGAGCGACGGCGTGTGCTGGGCGCCGCTCTTCAGGAGGAACCACAGCCGGTTCTTCGCGCCCGCGAGGTGCGTCGAGTGCCCGACCCACGCCTCGCCGGTGGCGATGGACCGCACCAGGAAGATTCCCCGGTCCGGCGCCTGCTCCCTGTAGTCCCGCGCCGCCTGCCGGCGCGCCTGTTTCGACTCCATCTCATGCTCCTTCCGGCGCGAAGGCCCGCCCGGCCAGCGTCCGCGCGTGCGCCCGGATGTCGGCCGGCCACGCCTCCGTCTCGGCCGCGAACCGCTCGGCATCGCCGGCGTAGAGCGCCCTGAGCGCCTCTTCGTAGCCCCGCTCGTCGCCGGCCATGGCCGACATGAAGCGGTACGCCGCCTCCTGCGCGCGGCGGACGCGGTCGCCGCCACCAGGCGCGCGGCGCGCCGACTCGACGAGCCGACGGATCGCCGCCGACGCGCCCCCGGGCTGTGCCGCCAGCCAGTCCCAGTGCCGCGGCAGCAGGGTCACCTCGCGCGCCACCACCCCGAGCCGCGGCCGGCCGGGCCGCCTCGGCGCCTCCGGGGCCGCGGGCGCATCGTCAACGGCCGCCCCTGCCGACCCGAGCCGCGCGGCCACCCGCCGCCCGACGAGGTCCGCCGTGCCGCGCAGGTCGAGCTCGACCGCGGCGCTCGTCTCCGCGTCGAAGACCAGCACGGCCCCGGCCGGCCCCCGGTCGAGGGCCGCCTTCGTCGCGAGCGCCACGTCCACGATCCCGCCCACGGCGATGAGCCGGTCCCCCTCGAAGGCAATCGCCCGCGCAGGGAGAGGCGGGGGAGCGGTGCGGTGTGAAGGCATGGATAATTATATCCGGATAAAATATGGTCTCGCAACGACAATCTGCTCGTGGGACTCGGGGAAGGGGGGCTCGCTGGGACTCGGGCCTCGCGGCCCTCGCTAGGACTCGCCGCTTCGCGACTCGCTGGGACTCGGCACTGCGTGCCTCGCTGGGACTTGGCGCTTCGCGCCTCGCTGGGACTCGGCTCTGCGCGCCTCGCTGGGATTCCAGGGGAGCGGCAGATCCCAGCGAGCGAAGCGAGTCCTAGCGAGCGCAGCGAGTCCCAGCGAACGAAGTGAGTCCCAGCGAACGAAGTGAGTCCTAGCGAACGAAGTGAGTCCCAGCGACCGCAGGGAGTCCCAGCGAACGCAGTGAGTCCTAGCGACCGCAGGGAGTCCTACCGAGGCGAAGCCGCGGCCTGCTTGTACCACTCCTCGATCGGCTTGAACGGGCCGAGCTTGTGCTGCTCGATCGGGAAGGGGTCGGCGTAGGGGCCGTAGGGGCTGTCGACGGGCTTGGTGGTACGGTCGGGGTAGTCCTGCTCCAGGTTGGCCATCTGCGGCCGGGGCTGGACGTTGATGTAGGCGGCGACGTCGAAGGCCTGGTCGTCGGTGAGGTCCGGCTGGCCCAGGGGCATGCGGGCCTTGATGAACCGCGCGGCGGTCAGCACGCGGTGCATGCCGGCGCCGTCGTTGAAGCTGTCGGGCCCCCAGAGCGGCGGGAAGACGTAGCCGTCGATGAGGTCGCTCGTCGCGGGCAGGCCGTGGCCGTCCGCGCCGTGGCAGATCGCGCAGCGCGTGTCGTACACCACCTTGCCGGCCGCCGGGTCGGCCGCGCGGTCGGGCATGGTGAACGCGGCGGGTTCGTCCACCGCCCGGCGCGTCTCGCCCATCGCCTGGTACTCCTCGCCGAGCGCGCGGACGTAGGCGGCCATCGCGATCATCTCGGCGCTGTCCTCGGGCAGCATCCGGCCGTTCATGCTGCGGGTCATGCAGCCGTTGATCCGCGCCTTGATGTCGCTCTCGACGCCGTCGCGGCCCGAGAAGCGCGGGTACTTGCCGAACGCCTCGAGCAGCGACAGTGTGCCCGGCTCGGTGCCGGCGTCGAGGTGGCACGAGGCGCACTGCAGGCGGTTGCCCGTGTAGCGGCGGTCGGGATCCGCGTGGTCGGGCCCCATCAGGTCCGTCGTCTCGGTCAGCAGCCGGCGTCCGTAATCCTCGGTGGCCGCGGCGGGCACGGCCGCCGCCTCCGTCGCGGCGCCGCGCTGGACGACGAGCGTCGCGCCAATCGTGACCGCGCCGATCACGCCGCAGGCGGCGGCGATGGCGGCGAATCCGCCGAGCGGGGGTCTCGGGACCAGTGGAGTCATGGCGTCCGTCCGGCCGGGCGGGCGCCGGCCTCTTCACCAGTATGCCGCCTGCGCGCCTCGTCGTAGCGCCGCGCGTTGTCGGCGAACGTGTACTTGGGGCGCTCGAGCCAAGCGCGGAAGGCCGGGCTCATCGCCCAGGCCGCGGTGAACGCGGCCGCGAGCGCCGCCGTGCCGGCGACGATCACCGTCTCCATCACCGGCCGCCTCCCGCTTCCGCGTCCTGGAAGAAGCGGCGGACGTAGTGGGCGACCGCGACGATCTCCGCCTCGCTGAGCCGCGAGGTCCACGGCGCCATCTGCGTTCCGTCGATGCCTTCGCGCAGGACGCGCAGGCTCTCGGCGAGGCTGGGCCGCTGGCCCCGCAGGTCCGCGGGCGGTACCGTCAGCTTCGCCGCGCCGAAGCCGTCGCCGTCGCCGGTCTCGCCGTGGCACTGGACGCAGTTCTCCACGTACACCCGCGCGCCGAGGGTCTCGAGGCCCTCGGGGAGCGCCGTCTCCGCGGCCGGCCGGTGCAGCGCGCGCACGGCCGCGGCGAGGGCCGCGAGGTCGGCGGGCGGCAGGTCGCGCCAGCCCGGCATCGCGGTGCCCGCCACGCCGTTCCAGAGCACCTCCGCCAGGCGCGGGGTCGTGTACTCGTGATCGACGAGGTTCGACGGCCGCGGCAGCAGTCCCGCCGCCCCCGCGCCCTGCCCCCGGCCGTCGTCGCCGTGGCACCCGGCGCAGTGCCGGGCGAAGAGTGCCGTGCCGCGCGTCGCGTCGCCGCCGGCGGGCAGGCCCGGGACCTCCCCGCCGCGCCGCGCGCGGCCGGGGTGCGCGCTCAGCTCCGGCGCGGCGAAGGCCAGTTGCGCCAGGTGGTCGTCGGGACAGTTGCAGGCCTCGCGCGCGTGGCGGTCGCCCTCCGGCCAGGCGAGCGCCCGCGCCCGGCCGAGCGAGTCCAGGTACGCGACGAGGTCCCGGGCGTCCTGGCGCGGGCGATCCGGCGCGCCGTCGAAGAGCCAGGGATACGCCGGCATCACCGAGGTCGGCACGACGCTCCGCGGCGCGAACAGGTGCGTGAGCTGCCAGTCGGCTGGCCGCGCGCCGCTCTCGCGCGCCAGGTCCGGCCCGATGCGCCGCGTGCCCCAGAGCTGGGGGAAGTCGAACCGCGTCTCCCACGCCAGCGTCGGCGCGCCGAAGCGCGCCATGTCGGTGGCGAGGTAGCGCACCTGCTGGGTGTGGCAGTAGGCGCAGCCTTCGCGGCCGTAGATGTCGCGGCCGCGCAGCTCGCTGGCCGACGGCGCCAGCGGGTGCGGCGGCGCCATCGCGGCCGTCTCGGCCTCGAGCACGCGGCGCGGCCACTCGCCGAGCAGGGCGACCGACAGCGCGAAGAAGAGGACGCCCGCGACGCTCGCCACGACGTAGGCCATCCGGAGCGCCCGTCCCGACCCGCGGCTCATGACGCCTCCGTCGCGGCGGGGGCCAGCCGCGGCGCAATCCCGGGCGCGGCCGCGCCGGGCGCCCGGCTGTCGTCGATCGTCGGCAGCCCGCCCCCGACCGGGCCCCGCGTGAGGCCGACGAGCAGCGAGATGAACCCGCCGGCCAGCGGGATCGCCGACAGGCTCCGGATGATCCAGTACGGGCGGGCCGCGGCGACCGACTCGACCCACGGCGCGCCCGACTGCCAGTGGGCCGCCTCGACGAGGCCGGCCACCGTCAGGTCACCCACCATCAGGATCACGCCCGCCAGCAGCAGCCAGTAGCCGTGGTCGAGCGCCCGCCGGTTGTAGCGCGCCCACGGGATCCGCTGCCACGCGTGGATGAGGCCGCCCGCCGCCGCGAACGTCGCGAAGCCGAGCATCGCCAGGTGCGAGTGGCCGACGACCCAGTCGGTGAAGTGCACCGTCTGGTTGATCGACATCTGCGCCTGCAGCGAGCCCTGGACCGCCACCACGAGGTAGAAGATCGTCGCCATCACCACGAAGCGCAGCCCCGTGTCGCGGGGGAACACGCCCGCGCCGCGCGCCGACAGCAGCAGGTTGGCGACGACGATGATCACGTCGACGCCCAGGATGGCCGACGCCGTGATGGCCGTCACCTGCGCCGACATGGGGATCACCGAGAACACGTAGTGGTGCGTCCCGTTCAGGGGGTAGACGAAGAACAGCAGCCAGAACCCGAGCATCGACAGGAAGTGGCTGTAGATGGGCCGCCCGGTCGCGGCGGGGATGACGAAGTAGAGGATGGCCAGCGCCAGCGGCGTCACGAACAGCCCGATCGCGTCGTGGATCCACAGTCCGCTGAACGCCGCCCCGCTCGCGCCGGGCACGACCTCCGGCACCAGGTTGCCCATCGGGTAGGCGAGCGCCGTGAAGACCAGCGCGCCGATGATGTACCAGCTCGACACGTACAGCGACTCGACGCCCCGCGCGAAGAACGGCGGCAGGAACTGCACGATGGCCAGCAGCAGGGCGACGACGACGATCGCGTCCACCGCGAGCGGGAACTCGGCCCACTCGAGCGGCTGGCTCACGCCCGCCAGCACCAGGACCCAGCCCGGCACCATCACCGCGAAGTTCCAGAGGCCGAAGATCCACGCGCCGAGCCGCTCGCTGGTCACCCGGCGGCCCGTCAGGATCGGGACGGCATGGTAGAGGAAGGCGAGGAACGCGTTCCCGAGCCAGCCGAGCATGATGCCCTGGGTGTGCGCGTAGCGCAGCCGGCCCCACCCGAGCCACGCCACGTCCCCCGTGATCGAGGGGCTCAGCAGCTGCAGCGAGACGACGATGCCGAAGGCGACCGACACGAGCAGCGTCACGATGGCCGCCAGGCCGTGCGCGTGCACGAGCCTGGCGGAGATGTCGGGGACCCCGGTGTCCTCAGAGGTGTTCGTCACGGACGTTCCGACGGCTGACGTCCCGACCCGCTAGCCCGCGACGAGCAGGCTGTAGCCGTACTCCTGCGCCCGCGTGGTGCCCACGACACCAGCCGGCACGAAGTGGCTGTTCGGGATCGCGTTCGAGGTGAGCTCCTTGTACACCGCGTCCGCGTTGCCGCCGCTGCCCGCGAGCTGGCCCGCGAAGAAGTGCGTGGCCATGTCGCAGACGGCGAACTGCGTCCCGCGCGCGACGAGGCTGTCGATGGTCGAGCCCATGTTCGAGAGGCCGGACCCGTAGGCGGCCGAGTTGTACGGGTTGACCGTGACGTCGCCGCCCTTGGGGTCGGTGAAGCTCACGGCGCCGGCCATGGCCTTCCCGTACTTCGCCCAGATCGCGTCGTTGAAGGCGAAGGCCGTCGCGAAGTGGCGCAGGCACACGATCATCGCGATGTCGGCGTCACCGAGGCCATACGCCGCCTTCTGCGCGACGTAGAGGTTGTTTGCGTAGAGCAACGCCTCGCCGGCGCCGTGCGCCGTCGCCGCGTCGATGAAGATCCGATGCTTGCCCGGAATTTCCCCGTACCACGCGTCCTGGGGGTGCCGCGCGGGGGTGAAGGCGCCGGCCGGCTGCGCCGCGGCCGGCCGGGGCGCGAGGGCCACGCCGGCGGCGGCGGCGCCGAGGCCGGTGATGAGCGAGCGACGGGTCGTCTCTGACTGCATAGGGACCTATCCTCCGCGGCGATTATGCCCCACGCCGCGGCACGGGGTCCCGGGACGGGCGGCGCCGGCCTCCAGCTCAGCCGGCCACGAGCAGGCTGTAGCCGTACTCCTGGGCCCGCGTCACGCCGACGACCCCTGCGGCGACGAAGTGGGCGTTCGGGATGGCGTTGGCCCGCAGGTCCTTGTAGATCGCCGCGTCGTCTCCCCCCGTCGCGCCGGCGATCTGGCGGGCCAGGCCGTGGGTGGCCATGTCGCAGATCGCGAACTGGACGCCGCGTCCGGCGAGGCCCTCGATCCCGCGCGGTGACCCCGCCGTGCCCCACTGCGGGTTCTTCCTGGGCGGCGTCTCGCCCGTGCCCAGCTCGTAGCGGGACATCCGGGTCAGCGACTCGCCGTACTTCTCCCACATCGCGTTGCTGAACCCGAACGGCGTCGAGCGGTGGCGGAAGCACACGATGATGGCGATCTGCTTCTCGTCGAGCCCGTAGCCGCTCTTGTTCGCGTTGAAGATGTTGTTGGCGTAGAGCAGCGCGTCGCTCGCGCCCTCGGCGCTCCCCGAGTCGATGAACACGCGGTGCACGCCGGGCACCCCGTCGAACCAGGCGTCCTCCTCGTGCCGGGCCGGCGTGAAGGCCCCGGCGGCCGTGGCGGCCCGGGCCGGGCGGGTGGCGAGCGCGACGCCCGCGGCGGCGGCCCCGAGGCCGGTGATGAGGGAGCGGCGGCTCGTCGACTCGGTGTGCATGGAACGCGGTCCTCCGGGCGGGATTATCGCACCTCCGGGGCCTGGCGTGGGCGCCCGGCCCCGTGGCTCCCCGGCAGCGCCCCGTGCGGGGCGTCCGCGGACGCACGCGGAGGAACGCGGATGGCGTGGCGTGCGAGGCGGCCCCCAGCGCCGCGGAGCGGCGCCCCGTGGGGAACGCCAGCGTCCGGAAACGAGACTCGAAAGAGTTCCCCGAGTTTCGTTCCCGGCCGCTGGCGTTCCCCACGGTTGCACCCTTCCGGGTGCAAGGGCCGCCGTCGTGTCGGCGCGGGCCTGCGACGGGCGTGGAAGTGGACGTCAGGCGCGAGCCTGGCGATGCCTGTGGGGCGACAGGTTCTTCTCCGCGTGCCTCCGCGGATGGCCGGCAGGCCGTTCGGCCCACCATTCGTCCCAGTGCGGGTCGGCTCCCGCTGGCGGGGGGGAAATGTGTATCCTTCACAGGTGGTTCAGACCTCTACACTCCGACTCGCCGTCCTCCTGGCGGCGGGCCTGGCCGTGGCGCCGCTCGGCGTCACCCGGGCCGATGCGTTCCAGGACCCCGACCAGGCGCCGCCCATCGTTCAGCCGGGCGCGCCGGGCCAGCCCAACAAGACCCTCGACGCCCGCGAGGCCACCGACCTGTCGAAGGTCGGGTTCACGCCGGCGGACGTCGAGTTCATGCAGGGCATGATCCATCACCACCAGCAGGCGGTCGAGATGACGGCCCTGCTGAAGACCCACAGCACCGACCCGCAGATGCAGCTGCTCGGTGAGCGGATCTCGATCTCCCAGCAGGACGAGATCAAGATGATGCGCAACTGGCTCACCGCGCGCGGCCAGGCCCTGCCCGACGAGCACGCCATGCACATGCCCGGCGCGATGCTGATGCCCGGCATGCTGACGCCCGAGGAGATGGCCAGGCTCGCGGCCGCGAAAGGCCCCGAGTTCGACCGCCTCTTCCTGGCCGGCATGATCAAGCACCACGGCGGAGCAGTGAGCATGGTCAAGGACCTCTTCAACTCGCCGGGCGCCGGCCAGGAAGGGGAGATGTACGCCTTTGCCTCGGACGTTGTCGCGGACCAGCGGATGGAGATCGACCGCATGGCCGCCATGTTGAAGGAGCGCGAGAAATGAGATCGGTGTCCCTGAAGGTGTTGTGTGCGTCCGCGGCCGTCCTCTTCGTCGTCGCCCTCGGGCGCGACGTGCAGGGCCAGCAGGCGCCGGCCAAGCCCGACGATCCCCGCATCGGCCTGAAGGGCGGGCTGACGGACGCGGGCGAGGCGGCCTGGAACATGGAGCGGCTGTCGGGCCTGTCGCGGCCGTCGGGCTTCTTCGACCCGGACGATCCGGCCGGCCCGCCGACGCCGGCCGAGCGCGCTCCCGGCACGCCGCCGCCGGCGCCGCCGCCCACGCCACCGGCGGGCGAGGCCACGGCCCCGCGCCGCCCCGGCGGCCTCGACTTCGCGAACTCGGACATCGCGTTCCGCGGGACGAACATGTTCCTCGGCAACTTCCACGGGTTCAACGTCTACGACATCGAGAACACGACCCGGCCGCAGCTGCTGGCGTCGATCGTGTGCCCCGGCGGCCAGGGCGATGTCTCGGTCTACGGCAACCTCCTGTTCATGTCGGTCGAGCAGACCCGCGGCCGCATCGACTGCGGCACCCAGGGCGTGACGGAGACGGTGTCCGCGGAGCGGTTCCGCGGCATCCGGATCTTCGACATCAGCGACATGAAGAACCCGAAGCAGGTCGCGGCGGTGCAGACGTGCCGCGGCAGCCACACCCACACGCTGGTCCCCAACCCGAAGGACCCGGCCAACCTGTACGTCTACGGGCAGGGCACCGGCCAGGTGCGCCCGGGTGAGGAGCTCGAGGGCTGCGTCGACGGCGACCAGAACAACCCCGACACCGCGCTCTTCAGCATCGACGTGATCAAGGTGCCGCTGGCGAGCCCGCAGGACGCGGCCATCGTCAACCGGCCGCGGATCTTCGCCGACCCGAACACCGGCAACCTCGCCGGCCTCTGGCAGGGCGGCGATCACGGCCCGGGCACGCAGACCTCGCGCATGACGAACCAGTGCCACGACATCACGGTGTTCCCGGAGGTCGGCCTCGCGGCCGGCGCGTGCTCGGGCAACGGCATCCTGATGGACATCTCCGACCCGGTGCACCCGAAGCGCCTCGACCACGTCGCGGACGGCAACTTCGCCTACTGGCACTCGGCGACGTTCAACAACGACGGCACCAAGGTCATCTTCACGGACGAGTGGGGCGGCGGCACGCGGCCGCGCTGCCGCGCGACCGACCCGAAGAACTGGGGCGCCGACGCGATCTTCGACATCGTCGACGGCAAGCTGAAGTTCGGCGGCTACTTCAAGATGCCGGCGCCGCAGACCGAGCAGGAGAACTGCGTCGCGCACAACGGCTCGCTCATCCCGGTGCCGGGACGCGACATCATGGTGCAGGCGTGGTACCAGGGCGGCCTCTCGGTGTTCGACTTCACCGACGCGGCGCACCCGGTGGAGATCGCCTTCTTCGACCGCGGCCCGATCGACCCGGAGAACCTCAAGACGGGTGGCTACTGGTCGACCTACTGGTACAACGGCAACATCTACGGGTCCGAGATCGCGCGCGGCATGGACGTCTTCCGCCTGCTGCCGAGCGAGTACCTCACCCGTGACGAGATCGACGCCGCCGTCCAGGCGCGCACCGACGAGCTGAACGTCCAGGATCAGCAGAAGGTCAGCTGGCCGGCGACCTCGGTCGTCGCGCGGGCCTACCTGGATCAGCTCCGCCGCAGCAACGCGATCACCGCGGCGCGCAACGACGAGGTGCGGGCCGCGCTCGCCCGCGTCGACGGCCTCCGCAGCGCCCAGGACAACGGCGCCGCCGCCGCGGTCCAGGCGGTGGAGGGGATGGCCACGGCGTTCGATCGCCAGGCCGCGTCGGCCTCCGGCCGCGACAAGCAGCGCCTGGCGGAGCTCGCCCAGACCCTGCGCGGCCGCGTCGCCCGCCTCCGCTAGGCCGGGACGCGTCGAAAAGCAAAACGCCGGAGCGGGTCACCCCGCTCCGGCGTTTTGTCTTTTCAGGGCCACTGATGCCACGGGCCACAGATGGCACAGATGACACAGATGCACAGATGAATCTGTGTCATCGAACCCCAGGAACCCCGGGAACCCGAGGAACCCCAGGAACCGGAACCCGTCGAACCCGTCGAACCTGACGAGCCCGTCGAACCTGACGAACCCGACGAACCCGACGAACCCGTCGAACCCTACTCCGTATACCCGCTCTTGCTGACCAGGAACCGCTGCACGCGGCGGCCGGTCGACGCCTCGCCGACGTAGAGGTTGCCGTGCGAGTCGATGCTCATGCCGTGCGGGCGGAGCATCTGGCCCAGCTGGCGGCCGCCGTGGCCGAACTCGCCGACGATCTCGAGGTCGCTGCGGCGCATGATCCAGATCTTGTGGTTCGTGCCGTCCGCCAGGTACAGCCACTGCTCACCAGGGTCCTTCGAGAGCACCGGCACGAACGCCGAGCCGGACGCGAGCGTCTTCGGCGCGACGATCTTCTCGGCGACGAAGGTGCCGTCCTGCTTGAACACCTGGACGCGGTTGTTGCGGCGGTCGGCGACGTAGATGAGCCCGTCCTTCGACCCCGTGATGCCGTGTACCGTCGAGAACTGCCGGGCCGGCGCCGCGTCCGGGCTGCGGTCGAACTCGTAGTCGTCGTCGGGCCGCTCGCCGTAGGCGCCCCAGTGGCGGATGTAGGCGCCGGTCTCGCCGTTGAAGACGATGACGCGGCGGTTGCGGTAGCCGTCGGCGACGAACACCTCGTTGGTGTTCGGGTCGACCCAGATGCCGGCGGGCCCGCCGAGCAGCTTCTCGTCGTTGCTCCCGGCGTTCTTGTCGTACTCGCCGATGGTCATCACCAGCTTGCCGTCGCGCGTGAACTTCATCACGCGGTGGTGCATGTAGGTGCCGACCCACACGAACCCGTTGTGATCGACGAACACGCCGTGCGGGTTGCGCGGGAACTCCGAGACGTCCTGCGTCGCGGCGTCACCCCAGCCCTGGACGGTCTTGCCCGCCTGGTCGAGCTCGAGCACGACGGGCGCCGGCGCGCAGCACGTGCCGATGGGCGGGTCCTGGACCTTGGACGTCTCCTCCGGCGTGAGCGTCTCGGGCAGGTGCGTCACCCAGATGTGGTCCGTGGCGTCCACGAACATGCCGGTGACCGACCCGAGGATCCAGTCGTTCGGCAGCTCCTGGGGCCAGGTCGGGTCCACCGTGAACGTGGGGACCCCGTTGTCGGCCGCGGGGCCGCTGGCGGCCTCCTCGGCGGGCGGGGGGGGGGCCTGGGTGCACCCGGCCAGCACGGCGGTCAGCGCCACGGGCAGCGCCCAGCCGGAAATCTGTGAAGCTCGCGTCATCATGCTCGTCCAACTCCTTCGGTCGTTCAATGTGAGCCGGGCTAACCCTACCATGCGCCCGCCCCGGTACGATCCGTGGAAGCGTGGCGCGCGAGGAATCCAGCAGGGAGGCGGGGCTACGGCAGGACGCCGGCCAGGCGGCGGACGCGTCGCTTCTTCAGGCTCTTGCGCAGCTCGACCGCGCCCTCGGCGAGCTCGCGGAGCTGCTGGCGGGACTTGTCCGAGTCCACGCACTTGAACCACTCGATCGCGCCGGCGACCTCGATGCCGGCGACGGGGCCGTCGCAGACCCCCTGGCAGTCCACCTCGCGGATGCGCGCCACGTCCTCGAGCGAGGCCCGCAGCGCGGCGGACTCGCGGCGCATCTTCCGGCACGACTTGCCGGTGCAGAGGTAGACCGTGGGGGGCGTCGGGTCGGTGTCGCGTGCCATGGCCGTCGCACGCCGCCCGGTGGCGGCTGCCTCCAGTGTGGGGCCGGCGGGACGGGGCGGTCAATGCCGGCCCGGCACGCCGCGCCCTGCGGTAGCCTGATGGGCACCATGCGCATGCCCGTCCTGTTCATCCCGCACGGTGGAGGACCCTGGCCGTTCGTCGAGCTCGGGATGTTCGCGCCGGAGGAGATCGACGCCCTCGCCGGGTACCTCCGCGGGCTGCCCGCCGCGCTGCCCGCCCGCCCGGCCGCCCTCCTCGTCGTCTCGGCGCACTGGGCCGAGCCCGTGCCGACGGTGATGACGTCGCCGCGCCCCCCGATCCTCTACGACTACTTCGGCTTCCCGCCGGAGTCGTACCGCATCACCTGGCCGGCGCCGGGCGACCCCGGCCTGGCCGCGCGCGTCCGCGCCCTGCTTGGCGCCGCCGGCATCGCGTCCGCGGAGGACGACGCCCGCGGCTACGACCACGGCACGTTCATCCCGCTCAAGGTCGCGTGGCCCGGGGCGGACGTGCCCGCGATCCAGGTCTCGCTCATGGCGGACATGGCCCCGGACGCGCACCTCGCGCTCGGCCGCGCGCTGGCCCCGCTCCGCGACGAGGGCGTCCTCCTCGTCGGCAGCGGCATGAGCTTCCACAACCTCCGCATGTTCATGCGCCGCGAGGGGCACGATGCCTCGGTGGCGTTCGACGCCTGGCTCCGGGAGGCCGCCACGGCCGATCCGGCGACCCGCCACGCCCGGCTCGCCGCCTGGACAGAGGCGCCGCTCGCGCGCGTCGTGCATCCCCACGAGGACCACCTGCTGCCGCTGATGGTGGTGGCCGGCGCGGCCGGGACCGACGTCGGCACGGTCGGCTTCAACGGCACCTTTGGCAACGCCGTGATCTCGGCGTTCCACTATGGGGACGTTGGTTCCTCGGGTTCCTCGGGTTCCTCGGGTTCTTCGGGTTCCTGACGCGCTGGCGGCGCCTGCGCACCGCGGGGGGCCGTCTCGGCGGGGAGTGTCATCGCCTGCCACTTCTGGGGACACCGGGACGCGGACGCTGGGTGGCGCGACCCAGGCGAGCGGCCAGCAACCCCCGAAAATAGCGCGTGTGCCGGCCGGCAGGCAGGTTGCACAAGAAGCACGGTGAAAGGAGGTCGCCATGACCTTGCGAAGTCTTTTCGCCGCCGTGGCTGCGGTTGCGCTTGTTGCCGGCCCGGCGGCCGGTGGCGCAGCGACCCCGGCGGAGCACTACACGGCGGTCGCGCTGGGGCTCGGCGGGCCGCGCTCGGGTTCGGTCGCCACCCGCGTCGAGATGTCCATCACGCGCTGGACGACGCCGCAGCAGAGCAAGGCGCTGGCCGCCGCGCTCGAGGACGGCGGCCCGGACGCGCTCCTCGAGGCGCTGCGCCGGCAGCCCCCTGTCGGCACGATCAACACGCCAGGCGAGCTCGCGTACAACCTCCGGTATGCCGTCGAGGAACCGGGGGAGGACGGCGGGCGCCGCATCCTGCTGGCGACCGACCGCCCGGTGTCGTACTGGGAACAGGTCAACCAGCCGCCGGTGGCCGACTACCCGATCACCTTCGTCGAGCTGCGGCTGGACGATGACGGCAACGGCGTGGGCTCGCTGGCGCCGGCGACTGCCGCCGTCAGGACGAGCGCCGACGGCCGCACGATCGAGCTCGTCAACTACCAGACGCAGGCGATCGGGCTGAAGGACGTCCGGCGGGACTCGCGGTAGCGCCGGCCGGCGCTACCCCGCGCTGCGCGCCTGCTGCCACTCGCGGAGCGCGTCGTCGACGGCCGACCGCAGCGCCGGCAGCGCCGCCAGGGCCGCGTCGACGTCACCCGCGCGGCCCGCGCCCACGACGGCCTCGGCCGCGTCGACGAGGCGCCCGGCCTCGAAGACGAGCGCGGTTCCCTTGATGACGTGGGCGGCGTCGGCGAGCCCGGCGGCGTCGGCGGCCTGCGCGGCCGCGTCGAGCCGGGCCCGCATGTCCGGCAGCGACGCGCAGGCGACGTCGAGGACCGCCGCGATGCCGGTCTCGCCGATCGAGGCGCGCAGGCCGTCGAAGGTCTCGGGCCGGGCCGTCGCCGGGTCCAGGCCGTCGAACAGGCGTTCCAGGTCGGCGCGCCTCAGCGGCTTGGTCAGGTACTCGTCCATGCCGGCCGCCAGGCAGCGCTCACGGTCGCCCCGCAGCGCGTTGGCCGTGATGGCGACGATGGGGACGCGCGGGCGGCCTGCCGCGGCCTCGGCCCGGCGGATCGCCTCGGTGGCCGCGAAGCCGTCCATCACCGGCATCTGGCAGTCCATCAACACCAGGTCGAACTCGCCGGCGGCATGCGCGGCCACCGCCGCCGCCCCGTCGTCGACGACCACCAGCTCGCGCGCCCGGTCGCCGACCTGCAGGCGAATCAGCCGCTGGTTCACCGGGTTGTCCTCGGCGACGAGCACGCGCCACGCGGACCGCGCGCGCGCGCCGGCGGGCGTCCCGGACCCCTCGCCCGTGGACGGCGCGGCGCCGGGTTCGGCCGTGTCGGCGAGCGCCAGCTCGATTGTCAGCGTCGTGCCCGCGCCGACCGTGCTCTCCAGCGCGATCGAGCCGCCCATCAGCTCGACCAGCTGCCGCGTGATCGTGAGGCCGAGGCCGGTGCCGCCGTAGCGCCTGGTGGTCGAGGCATCGGCCTGCGTGAACGGCTGGAAGAGCCGATCGCGGTGGTCGGCCGGGATGCCGATGCCCGTGTCGCTGACCTGGAGGCGCAGCGCGGTGCGGCCCGCCGCATGGCGGTCCACGTCGACCGCGATGCGGACGCCGCCGCGCTCGGTGAACTTGACCGCGTTCGACACCAGGTTGAAGAGCACCTGCCGCAGCCGGATCTCGTCGCCGAGGAGCCGTGCCGGCAGGGCCGGGGCGATGGCGATGTCGACGGTGATGCCCTTCCGCCGCGCCTCCTCCGCGAACACGAGGCCCACCTCGTGGACCAGGGCGCGCAGGTCCACGGGACGGGACTCGAGCTCGAGGCGCCCGGCCTCGATCTTCGACAGGTCCAGGATGTCGTTCAGCAGCGAGAGCAGTGTCTCGCCGCAGGACTGGATCGTGTTGGCCCACTCGCGCTGCTGGGCATCGAGGTCGCTCCCGAGCAGGACGTCGCACATGCCGATCACGCCGTTCATCGGCGTGCGGATCTCGTGGCTCATCGTCGCGAGGAAGTCGGCCTTCGCGAGTGCCGCGCGCTCGGCCACCTCCCGGGCGGCGGTGGCCTCCTCGCGCGCGGCGTCGAGCGCCTCGCGCGCCAGCACCTGCGCGGTCACGTCCTGCGTGAACATGATGAGGCCGCCGACCGACCCGTCGGGCTCGCGCCACGGGTGGAGGGCCCACTGCAGCCACTGCGTCCGCCCGTCGCCGCGGTCGAACGGGTCCTCGGCCCGCGCGAGCACCTCGCCGGCCAGGCACCGCTGGTGGAGGTCCCGCCACGGGTGGCCCTCGACGATCTCCGGGAAGACGTCGTAGTGGGACCGGCCCACCAGGGGCGAGCCCTCCAGGCCGTAGTCCTCGTACCACCGCCGGCTCGCCGCGAGGTAGCGCAGGTCCTTGTCGAAGATGGCGATCGCGGCCGGCGCGTGCTCCACGAACAGGCGGTTGATCCGCGTCGTCCGCTCGAGGTCCTCGCGGGCCTTGACGCGGTCGGTGATGTCCAGGCACACGCCCGCCATGGCCGGGCCCTCGGCGCCGGTGTGGATCACCCGGCCGGCGGCGAGGACGTGCGTCGTGCTGCCGTCGGGCTGGATGACCCGGTATTCCGTCCGGTAGGAGCCGCTCCCGGCGATGGCCGCCTCGAGCGCCGCCGAGATGCCGTCGCGATCGGCGGGGTGCACGCACGCCAGGAAGTCCCCGACCGCCAGGGTGCCTTCCCGCGGGGCGACACCGAACATAGTGAACATGCGGGGGTTCCAGCGCAGGTGGTCGTGGCCGACGGTCCAGTGCCAGAGGCCGAGCCCGGCCGCATCGGCGGCGACCTGGAGGCGCTCGTCGCTGTCCTTCGCCCGGGCCAGCGCCGCGCCCTGGCCGCGGTACATCAGCACGAGCAGCGTCGTCAGCAGCACGCTGAAGCCGAGGGCCGCCGCGAGCAAGGCCGAGTCCGACGTGCTGTCGGCCGCGGTCCGGAAGGCCCCGGTGGACCAGATCCGGACGCGCCACGGCATGCCCGCCAGCAGGAGCGACGTCTCCCGCAGGTGCGCCGCGGCGGCGTCGTCCGGCTCCGACGCGTAGATGACCATCGGGTCGTCGCCGACGCCGTCCACGACCGCCATGGCGATCTCGCTGACGTCGGGCAGGACGCCCGCGCACACCTGCTCACCGATGAGCGGCGCATAGACCCAGTCGGGGACCTCGGGTCCGCCGGTCTCGCGCGGAATGGGGAGCAGGATCAGGAACCCCGCCGTCTGCCGCTCGTCCTGGACGAGCGTGATGGGGCGGGTCATGCGGGTCTGGCCCGTCGCGGACGCCAGGTCGGCGGCTTCACGGCGGTTGGGCTCGCTGCCGATGTCGAGGCCGGTCGCCGCGGCGTTCCTGGCTGCCGGCTCGACCTGCTCGATCACGTAGGCGGACGGCTCGGAGAGCGACGTGCCCGGCACCGAACTGACCGTGAACCCGTCGACGCCCGCGCGGCGGATGCCGGCGGCGTAGTCGCCGAGGGCCGCGGCCGGCACGCGCCGGATGAAGCCCAGGCCGAGCATGCCGGGGTAGTTGCGGTCGAGGTCGAGCGTGGTGACGAACCGGCGCCAGGCGTCCCGCGAGACGGCGCCGTCACGGTTGGCGGCGAACAGGCCCGCGCCGGCCCGAAGCGCCTGTTCGTAGGCCTGGACTCGCTCGACGACCCGCTCGACGGCATCGTCGGCCAGGCGGTTGAAGTGCGCGGCGTCCGCCTCGGCCTGCCGATCCCGCAGCTCCTGCCACCACCAGCCCGTGAGGAACACGGAAGCGAGGCTGAGGACGAGAATCGCGCCGAAGAAGGGGCCCCGGGGGGAGAGCCATGCGTACATCAGGGTCGCTCGCGCTCGCTCACCATTCTGGGGGTAATCGGCAGGGGAGTCCAGATCCTGCAGGGACGCCGCGCGCGGCGCGGCGGCGGCGGTGCCTAGGAGCACGCGCCGATCTGCGCTAGACTGCGCCGCCATGAGCGCCCGTGCCGTGACCGCCGTCCGCTGGATCGTCGCCCTCGCCGTGCTGGCGCCGGCCGCCGGCTTGTTCCGTACCGCCGAAGCCCGCCCGCCCTACCTGGCGGCCCTGGAGGCCGACCCGATGCGGCGTCCGGAGGTGGAGGGGTGCGGCACCTGCCACGTGTCGAAGACGGGCGGCGGCGCGCGCAACGAGTTCGGGACGGCCTTCGATCAGGCCGGGCGGGAGATTACGCCCCTGTTGCGGGCCGCCAATCCGGAGGTCTTCCGGTTCGCGTCCGCCAGCCTGCCCGACGGCTCGACGTTCCACTTCTCCGATCCGGCCAGCCGGTTCGTGGTGTTCGAGCGCAACAAGGCCCGGACGCTCGTGGACCTGGCGGCCCTGACCGCGCCGAAGGCGTCCGTCGTCCCGCCGGCCGAGAATCGCATGAGCTTCTTCGTGACGAGCACGCCAGTGCCCGGCGGCAAGCTGGGCGGGCTGGCGGGCGCGGACCGGGTCTGCCAGCAACTGGCCGACGCGGCCGGCGCCGGCGACCGGACGTGGCGCGCCTACCTCAGCACCAGCTTCCAGGACGCGCCCGCGGTCAACGCGGGCGATCGCATCGGCGCGGGGCCCTGGTACGACGCCTCGGGCACGCTGGTCGCACGCGGGCCCGTCGACCTGCACACGAAGGCGGCGCTCGGCGCCGCGGTATTGCGGACCGAGACGGGGGCCGCGGTCGTCCCGGGCGAGACCGCCATCTTCACGGGCACGATGCCGGATGGCACGGCGGCCGTCGGCCGCACCTGTGACAACTGGACGGTCGCGGAGGGCGAGGCGATGGGCGCCAGCCCGGCTGCCGCCTGGAACTCCGGGCAGGCGCTCGCCTGCGCGCCGCCGCCCGGTGGAGCGGGGCCCAGGCTCTACTGTTTCGCCGTCCGCTAGCGCCGGGCCCGTCGCCCGCGGGCCCGCGGGCGGCGCCGGGCCAGCTCGTCGATTGGAACAATTGATTACATCCCCGGTGTTGTGCCGGACCCGTAACCCCCTTACAATCCGCGACATCACGAACATCACTCGCCGGTGCGGCCGTTCGCGCCGGGCTGCCTTCCGTCGCGGGAAGGCTCACCCTCGGGAGACCCGTCCATGAGGCGTTCACTTGTCGGCGCCGGTTCCATCTGGATCCTCGTCTTCCTGGCCTCGCAGGCCGGGCAGACCGCGGGCCGCCCGCAGGCGCCGGCCCCGGTCCCCCAGTCCGCCTCGGTGGCCTCCCAGCAGGCGCTGGTGGATACCTATTGCGCCGGGTGCCACAACGACAGGACGAAGGCCGGCGGGTTCTCGTGGAGCGAGATCGATCTCGTCCATCCCGAGCTGACGCCGGCGCAGAGTGAGGAAGTGATCAAGAAGCTGCGCGCGGGCCTGATGCCGCCCGCCGGTGCGCGGCGGCCCGCCGACGGCGCCCTCGAGGCGTTCCGCGTCGCGATGGAGACGCGCATCGACGAGCTCGCCGGGCGGCACCCGTACGCCAAGGCCCCCGAGCTGCACCGGCTGAACCGCCGCGAGTACCGCGCCGCGATCGCCGATTTGCTCGACGTCGACATCGATGTCTCGGCGATGCTGCCGCCCGACGCGCGCACCGGCTCGTTCGACAACATGGCCGACGCGCTGACCATCAACCCGACGCTGATGCAGGCCTACGTCCGCGCCGCCGACAAGGTGGCGCGCCAGGCGCTCGGCGACCCGCAGGCGCCGCCGGTGATGGCGAAGTACGACGTGCCGAAGGTCGTCAACCAGATGCGCCACGTCGAGGGCGCGCCGTTCGGCACGCGCGGCGGCACCGCCGTCGTGCACCAGTTCCCGGCCGACGGCGACTACACCTTCCAGGCCGAGCTCTACTACTACTACCTGGGTGAGCTCATCGGCGGGAACCTCCCCGAGTCGCTCCAGGGGCAGGTGCTCGAGATCTCGATTGACGGCGCGCGGGCCGCGGCCTTCACCATCGACCCGCTGCTCGAGGGCAACACCGGCCTGCTCGTCACCGACCCGGTGCACGTCACGGCCGGCCCGCACCGCCTCGCCGCGGCCTTCGTGACCAAGGCCGACGGCGCGGTCGAGGACTCGGTCCGCCTGGTCGAGCAGACCATCATGGACGTCAGCGTCGGCCTCCATCCCGGCATGACGACGCTGCCGCACCTCCAGACGCTCACCGTCGTCGGGCCGACCAACGTGTCGGGGGTGTCGGAGACGCCGAGCCGCGACCGCATCCTGACCTGCCGCCCGGCGTCCGCCGCGGAGGAGCCGGCGTGCGCCCGTCGCATCGTCGACGACCTGGTCCGCCGCGCCTTCCGCCGCCCGGCGACCCCGGACGACGTGAAGACGCTGATGGAGATGTACGAGGTGGGGCGCCAGGAGGGCGGGTTCGAGGCGGGCATCCGCACGGTCGTCCAGGCGACCATCGCGCGCCCGGAGTTCATCTTCCGCTTCGAGCGGGTGCCCGAGGGCACGCGCCCCGGCGAGACCTATCGCCTCGACGGCCTCGAGCTGGCCTCGCGGCTGTCCTTCTTCCTCTGGGGCTCGGCGCCGGACGACGCGCTGCTGGCGGCCGCGGCCGGCGGTGAGCTGGGCACGGGCGCCGGGCTCGAGCGCCAGGTGCGCCGCATGCTGGCCGACCCGCGCGCCGGCAGCCTCTCGACGGACTTCGCGGCGCAGTGGCTGCGCCTGACGGGCCTTGCCGAGGTGCATCCGGAGCCGACCATCTTCCCGGACTTCACGAAGAACCTCGCGACGTCGATGCGGCGCGAGGTCGAGCTGCTGTTCGACAGCGTGGTCCGCGAGGACCGCCCGATCACGGACCTCCTGACCGCCGACTACACGTTCGTCGACGAGGTGCTGGCGAAGCACTACGGCATCCCGAACGTGTCGGGACCGCGGTTCCGCCGCGTGCAGCTCGACGACCCGAACCGCTTCGGGCTGCTCGGCCGCGGCGCCATCCTGACCCAGACGTCCCTGGCCAACCGGACCTCGCCGGTGGCGCGCGGCAAGTACGTGCTCGAGGTGCTCTTCGGGGCGCCGGCGCCGCTGCCGCCGCCCGGCGTGCCGCCGCTCAAGGAGACGGTCAACAACGAGAAGGTGCTCTCGGTGCGCGAGCGCATGGAGGCGCACCGCGCGAACCCCGCGTGCGCCGGCTGCCACAAGATCATGGACCCCATCGGGCTGGCGCTCGAGAACTTCGACGCGACGGGCCGCTGGCGGACCACCGACGGCGGGAACCCGATCGACCCGTCGGGCCAGCTGTTCGACGGCACGCCGGTGTCGGGGCCCGCGAGCGTGCGCGGGGCCCTCGTCGCCAACGCCGGCGCGTTCATCGACGGGTTCACGGAGCGGCTCCTGAGCTACGGGCTCGGGCGCGTGCTCGTGCCCGAGGACATGCCGACCGTGCGCGCGATCACGCGGCAGGCCTCGCGCGCCGGCAATCGCTTCTCGGCCTTCGTGATGGGCGTCGTCACGAGCGCGCCGTTCGAGATGAGGACGCTCGCGCCGGAGACGGACACCGCCCGGCCCGCGCAGTAGCCGGTCACCGACCTGGACGTGGTTCGCTAGAGGAGTCTGTTGATGTTCATCACGAAGAAGGCGCTGTCGCGCCGCGCCGTGCTCCGGGGGATGGGCGCCGTCGTGGCGCTGCCCCTCCTCGACGCCATGGTGCCCGCCGTCGCCCTCGGTCGCGAAGTCGACGCCGTGCGGAGCAAGAGCCGCTTCACCGGCATCGAGATGGTCCACGGCAGCGCCGGCAGCACCGAGTACGGGACGGTCAACCACCTGTGGTCGCCCGCAACGACGGGCAAGGACTTCGAGTTCACGAAGCTCCTGCAGCCGCTCGAGCCCTACCGGGAGTACCTCACGGTCGTCAGCGGCACGCAGTGCAACGCCGCCGACCCGCTGACCGCCGAGGAGGTCGGCGCCGACCACTTCCGGTCGAGCGCCGTGTTCCTGACCGCGGCCCACCCGAAGCAGACCGAGGGCTCGGACATCCACAACGGCACGTCCATCGACCAGATGTACGCGCAGCAGTACGGCCAGGACACGCCCCTGCCGTCGATCCAGCTCTGCATCGAGAACCTCGATTCGTCCGGCACCTGCGGCTACAACTACAGCTGCGCGTACATGGACACCATCAGCTGGGCCGACCCGACGACGCCCCTGCCGATGACCCGCGACCCCCGCCTGGTCTTCGAGGACCTGTTCGGCACCGGCGGCTCCGCGGAGGACCGGGCGAACCGCACGCGGATCAACCGCAGCATCCTCGACACCATCACCCGCGACATCTCCCGCCTGACGCGCAGCCTCGACGCGAAGGACACGAGCCGCCTGAACGACTACCTCGACAACATCCGCGAGATCGAGCGGCGCATCCAGAAGATCGAGGCCTACAACCTGTCGCACGGACCCGAGCGCGAGCTGCCGGCCGCGCCCATCGGCGTGCCCGACTCGTGGGAAGAGCACGTCAAGCTGATGTTCGACCTGCAGGTGCTCGCCTTCGCCGCCGACGTGACGCGCGTCTCGTCGTTCAAGATGAGCCGCGACACCAGCAACCGCGTGTTCCCCGAGAGCGGCTGCCTGACGCCGTGGCACTCGGCCTCGCACCACGGCGAGCGTCCCGAGACCATCGAGGACCAGGGCAAGATCAACCGCTACCACCTGACGCTGCTGGCCTACTTCGCCGAGCAGCTCAAGAACACGCCGGATGGCGACGGCAACCTGCTCGACCACACCGTCGTCCTCTACGGCAGCCCGATGGGCGACGGCAACGTCCACGGCCACCGGCGCGTGCCGATGGTGCTCGTCGGCCACGGCAACGGCCAGTTCGCGGGCAACCTGCACGTCCAGTGCGACGACGACACGCCGCAGGCGAACATCCTGCTGTCGGTCGTGAACAAGCTCGGTGTCGACACGGCGGCGGTCGGCAACAGCACGGGCACGCTGGATATCTAGCGGGCCGTATCGACTGATTGCGTCCCATGGACGGCGGTGTCGAAACGCGGATCGGCGGCCGCGACCAGGAGCGGCCGGTGGTGATGCGGGGTATGCACGCCGCCAGTGGGGCGCGCCACGGGGACGACGCGCGGCAGGGCGCGGGAGAGAACGGATGACTGCCAGGCACACGCTGATTGGACTCGCGCTCGCGCTGCTCGTCGGCGCCGCGCCGGCGCTCGCGCAGGAGAGCCCCCTGGCGGACGCCGCCATGCAGGGCGACCTCGCCGCCGTGCGCGCCCTCCTGGACCAGAAGGCCGACGTCAACCAACCCCAGGGCGACGGCAGCACGGCGCTCCACTGGGCCGTCTACCGCGGCAACCCCGAGATGGCGGCGTTGTTGCTCGATCACGGCGCCAACGTCGCCGCCGAGACGCGCCTCGGCAGCCTGACGCCGCTCATGATGGCGGCCAGGAGCGGCGACACGGCCAGCCTGCGGCTGCTCCTCGACCACAAGGCGGACGCGACCGCCGCCAATGCGAACGGCACGACCGTGCTGATGCTCGCCGCGGCGTCGGGCCAGGTGGAGGCGGTTGACCTGCTGCTCGAGCGCGGCGCCGACGTCAACGCCCGGGAGGCGACGCACGGCCAGACGGCCCTCATGTTCGCGGCCGCGCGCGGCCGCGTCGAGGTCATCAAGGCCCTCGCGGCGCGCCACGCCGACCTCGACGCGCAGACCATCGTCAGCCCCATCATCCCGCTCGGGGAGCGCTACAAGCAGGAGACCGGCGGGAAGGGCACGCGCGGCATCACGTCGGAGGGCGGCCGCAGCGACATCCGCTCCATGGGCGGCCAGACCGCGCTGCTGCTCGCGGCCCGCGAGGGGTACCTCGACGCGGTCCGCGCCCTCGTGGACGCGGGCGCCGACCTGGACGAGCAGAATGGCTCCGACGGCATGAGCCCGATGACGCTGGCGATCGTCAACGGCCACTTCGACATCGCGAAGCTCCTGCTCGACCGCGGCGCGAACCCGACGCTGCTGGCGAAGAACGGCCTCGGCCCGCTCTACGCGACCGTCGACGCGCAGTGGCCCGAGCGCACCTGGTATCCGCCGGCCACCGTCGTCGAGGAGAAGACGACGCACCTCGAGTTGCTGCAGGCGCTGCTCGACAAGGGCGCCGACCCGGACGCGCGGCTCACCATCAAGCCCTGGTACCGCACGTTCCACGGCGACTGGGCGAACCCGACGGGCGCGACGGCGTTCTGGCTCGCGGCGAAGGCGAACGACGTGCCGGCGATGAAGATTCTCGTCGCCGGCGGCGCCAACCCGAGCATCCCGTCGGCGAGCGGCGCCACGCCGCTGCAGGTGGCCGCCGGCTACGGGCTCGAGCCGCAGGTGACCAACTTCGCGCCGAACCAGCGCCTGGCGGCGGTGAAGTACCTCGTCGAGCAGGTGGGTGCCGACGTCAACGCGCGGGACAACCAGGGCTACACGCCGCTCCACGGCGCCGGCCTGACCGCCAACCACGACGTGATCCTCTACCTCGTCGCGATGGGCGCCGACGTCACGGCCCGCGCGAAGAACGTCTTCGGCGGCGAGGGCGAGGCCGACAAGGACGCGACCGCCGAGACCGGCGACACCGTCGCCGACATGGCCAACGGCCCGCGCGCGCACAACATGCAGTTCCCCGAGACGGTCGCGCTGCTCGAGCGCCTCGGGTCGGCCAACTCCGACAACTGCCGCTACGCGACCTGCGTCGTCAAGACGCTGCCGTCGAAGTCGAAGTAGGGGGGCCGGGGAGGCGGATGCCGATCTTCGAGTACCGCTGCCGCGCGTGCCGGCACACCTTCGAGGCCCTCGTGCGCGGTGGGACCGTCCCGCCGTGCCCGTCCTGCCAGGGCGCCGACCTCGAGAAGCTCCCCTCGCTCTTCGCCGTCGACTCCGACGGCACCCGCGCGACCGCTCGCGAGCGCTCGATGCCGAAGGCCATCGGCCGGCAGCGGGACAAGGAGATCGCCGACATCGAGACCTACGAGCGGCACCACCACTGAGCCGCGCGTGCCCGCCTTCCTCCGGAACCTGGCCTGCGACCTCCCGCGGGCGCTCGTGGCCACCGCCGCCGGCGGCCTGGCCGGGTTCGTCGCCACCACGCTCGGGTCGCCGCGCACGCTGATGGCGCTGGTTCGCGTCCTGGTGGGCGCCGGCGGCGGCGGCGCGCCGGGCCTCGGCGTGGACGCGACGCCCATCGAGGCGGCAGAGGCCGTGGCGGTGGCCCTCGTGCTGGTGCTGGCGTACGGCGCCCCGGCCTACCGGTGGCTGCAGGCGCGCGGGCTGGCGGGCCTGGCGAGCGCGGCCGCCCTCGGCGCGGCCCCCGGCATCGCGCTCGCCTGGTGGTTCGGCGCCAGCCTGCTCGGCCCGGCCATCGTCAACCCGTTCGTCATCTACGGCATGTGCATCGGGCTGGCGTACCACCTGCTCGCGTCGCGCTGAGCGCCAGCCGGCCGCTGTCGCATGGGACGGCGCGTGCCCTCCTCGCTCCCTGCGGCACGGGTTCAATCTGCCGCACGATTCGCTACTTCGTGTTCTTCGTGTGCTTCGTGGCTGGCCCCCGCCCCCCTCAGCGCATCGCCGCGACGACCGGCGTGGGCGAGCCGTCCCACGTGAAGCGCCACGTCTTCCCGCGCCGCACGTTGCCGACGAGCGCCGGGCGGAAGCACGCCACGGCGGTGCCGCCGGCGTGGCGGACGCTGGGGTAGACGATGCCGAGGGCGCCGGCGTCGAGGAGCCGTTCGGCCAGCGCCTGCGCGTGGACGTAGGTGTCGGGCGCGAGGCACGCCCGGAACGCCGGCGCGCGGCGGAGGTCGTGGAAGCTGGCGCTGAAGTCGGCCAGGTAGTCGTCGTAGGTGACCGAGTCCTCGAGGCGGCCGACCTCCGCGAGCTGCACCGTCTTGTGGAACGCGACCTCGGCCTGCGCGGTCTCGACGGCGAAGCCGGCGTACCAGGCGCCGCGGTCGGGCCCATTGAAGCGCGCGCCGAGCGGATGCGGGTGGCAGAACGCGGCGTTGATCACCGCGTGGTGCGGCACGCCGAAGACGAGCTCGTCGACGCCGATGCCTGGCGCGCGTCCGCGCTCGGCCAGCACGCGGTCGTTCGTCGCCGCGTCGAGCTCGAAGATCGCCTGCAGGTGCTCGTCGTCGTCCGCGATGGCCACGAGCACGCTGTCGCCGCCCTTGAGGTGCCGCGAGGGCACGAGGCGGTGCGTGTCGAACTGGCGGACCAGCGACTCCGGCGGCAGCGCCATCAGCCCGCGCGCCGGGCGTCGAGCAGGCGGCGGACCACCTGCATCGCGGGCAGGCCCCCCTGGAGCATGTAGGCGAGGGGCGTCCGGCCGCCGAAGATCGGGTTGGTGTTCGGGAGCCGCACCCACTCGTCTGCCAGCGCCTTCCCGTGCAGGATGTTGAGCGCCTTGAAGATGCCGACCAGGTACGAGACGCGGGTGAGCCGGTCGGTGTCGAGCACGCGGTCCGGGTTGCGCTTGAGCTCGTAGAACGGGCCGTTGGTGACCCCGCCCAGCAGGCCGCGCGCCTCCTCGTCCTTCACCTTCCAGCGCGCCATGATGTTGAAGAACGCCTTGAGCGCGGCGGGGGAGAGCCGCTCGCGCTCGGCGCGGGCGCCGAGGTCGGGGGGCGCGGGCAGCGGATAGCGGGTGGCGGGGTAGCGGTCGGCGAGGGCCACGGCAGCAACCTCCTGATAAGGAGTCTATTGCCTCCTGCCGTGCGGGTCAAGTGACGGGCCGGCGGGCCCAGTCCTCGAACAGCCGGTGGAAGCTGACCTCGCCCGCCGCCGGCCGTGAGTGGGGGGAGTCGGCGTGGTGCCAGGTGTCGAACGTCTCCACCGCGTGCCCGGGGTGGAGGGCCGCGAAGAGCGACAGCACGTTCTCCTCGGTGCCCAGCAGGCCCCGGTCGAGCAGCGCCGCGTGGAGCCGGTCGAACTCGAGCGCCAGTTCCAGCACCGCGCGCCGCGCGCCGCCGAAGACGCCGCCGACCACATGGGTGGACGGTGGCGCGGGGAGCCCGGTCGCCGCGATCATGGCCGCGACCTCGACGTCGTTCAGCGCCGGGGCGCGAAGCGGCAGGCCGGCGAGCGTGAGCGGCGACGCCTGCCAGGCCTTGACGACGGCCGGCGTGAAGGCGCCGCCCGGCTCCCGGAGCCTGGGCGGGAAGAGGCCCTCGTGTGCGAGGCCCGCGTCGACCCACACGACGTGGCCGCTGCCGAACCACGGGGCGGCCGCCGCGGCCGCCGTCCAGGCGATCTTGCCGAAGCAGAGCGCGTGGCAGCGGTCCCGGATGGGCAGGAACCGCACGCCGAGCCGTTCGCGCACCGCCTGGATGTCCGCGAAGCGCGGCACGTGCGCGAGGGCCCGCGGCACCACCGCGACGGGGACGCCCAACGTGCCCGCGAAGTCGGTGACCCGGTCGACGTGTGACGGGTCCGTGTTGATCACCCAGGGCGCGCCGAGGCCGGCGAGGCGCGACATCGACTCGAAGTAGAAGTCCAGCGGCCGTCCCCGCCCGCCGAGCGCATCGTCTGGCTGCCGTTCGTAGATGCCTGTGACGAGCGTCACCGGATGGGCTGTCTCTTGCGGTTCGGCGCCGCCCCGCGCGCTCGATTGGTTCGTGACGTCGATCACCCTGAATCTCCCGAGTGAGTGACATGCTATCGCGACCGGGCGCCGTGTCGTCCTGCCGGGCCCGCGTTCGTTCGTGCCGTGGGCGCGACGCGCGCCGGGCGGCCCTGGCCTGCGACCCGTGGACCTGCCGGCGACAGGGCAGCGATGACCGGGACCGCGAGGCCCCCAGCCTGTAAGCTGTCCGGGAATCCGGTCGCGGCATCCTGGAA
Source organism: Vicinamibacterales bacterium (assembly GCA_050250645.1). GTDB lineage: Bacteria > Acidobacteriota > Vicinamibacteria > Vicinamibacterales > UBA2999 > JBFWVR01. Next base: position 15,671 of record JBFWOG010000030.1, on the reverse strand, counting down.
AGGACGGTTCCCATTGAGTCGATCGCGCCAGCTCCACGGCTCCTGGCACCCGCTGTTCTGGCTCTTCGCGGCCCTGCTGCTCGCCCCCGGGCACCTCGCGGCGCAGGCCACGAGCGGCTACACGGCGCCTGCCGCCTTCATGGACCTCTTCTTCGACTTCACGGGACGCGACGAGCCCGACTACCCGTCCTCCCAGCCGACGATGGGGGAGATGCTCGCGCAGGCCGCGGCCGCGCGCGAGGCGGCTACCGGAGGCCCGGGGCCGCTGGTCCTCCTGGTGGGCTCCGACATCTACGTGTACGGCCCGGAGGACCGCGCGCAGCTCGGCCACGTGCGGTTCCGGGCGAACCGGACGAACGGCTTCTACGAGCTGACGGCCATCAGCCACATCGGCCCCGCGCTCGCGTACCTGGCCACGCTCAAGGAAGCCGGCGACGACCGGTGGCGGGCGCGCGTGGCCACGATGCGGACGCACGTGGCCGCCGTGCGGGCGCTCAACCGGCAGACGTCGGACCATTGGCTCGCGCAGCTGGGCCAGTCCGCGTGGACGGCGCACACCGGGGAGATCCGCCGGCTGGTGGACTACGCCTGCGCGATGACCGAGGACTACCTCGCGTCGATCGGGGATGGGGAGTCGTTCACGAGCGCCGACGTCAACAGCCGCTTCTTCGAAGGGACGTCGGAGGCGTTCCCGATCCCGTTCAACAACGTCATGGTCGGCACGTTCATGCTCGAGGCGCTGCGCGGCGCCTTCGAGGCGCACGAGGAATTCGGCGGGCTGGCGATTGACTGGCCCCGCGCGATGGCCGTCGTCAGCAGCCAGGCGGGATCGAATGTCTCGTCCGGCCTGACCGCCGGGACCAACTGGCTGGTGTTCTTCCTGCAGGCGCTCTCCGGCTTCACGCTGCCGCCCGACCGCATCATCATCGCCCCGTACGCCGACGTGAGGCCCTCGCTCGGCGAGGCGATCCTGCCGGCCGGGGACTTCGCCTACTACGCGGGCCAGGTCTGGGGGCCGCTGTACTATCGCGGCATGGTCGCGGACGAGGCGTTCGCCGGCATCCCGACCATCTACCTGCCCGACCGCCCGCCGCTGCCCGGTGACCACGGCGTCACGGGCGCCGGTGACATCGGCGACTTCATGGTGCGCCTCAAGCACTCGCTTCGCGACGAACGCGAGATGCTCTCCAACACCGTCGCCTACTGGATGGTGCAGGAGATGTACGACCACGACTGGGATCCCGCCGCGGTCGATGTGCCCGGCCTGACGACGGGATTCCCGCCGGGCGTCGCGGGCTACCCGGCCGTGGCGCCGTGACCCTGGCGCGGCACGGCTATTAGCCTAAACTTTCAAAGTTTGGAATTACTCCAAACTTGGGGTAGACTCGTCACGTGGTCACGGACCCCGCGGCACTGCTTCGTGATCGTGGCATCCAGGTCACGGCCCAGCGGCTCGCCGTCCTGCGCGCCGTCTCGGGGCATCCGCACATCACGGCCGACGGCGTCGCCGAGATCGTCAGGTCGGGGATTGGCGCCATCTCGCTCCAGTCGGTGTACGACGCCCTCGGCGTCCTGGTCGCGGAGGGGCTCGTGCGCCGCATCCAGCCGGCTGGCTCGCCGGCCCTCTACGAGGACCGCGTCGGCGACAACCATCACCACCTGATCTGCCGCGTCTGCGGCCGCGTCGTCGACGTCGAGTGCGCGGTTGGCGCCGCCCCGTGCCTCACGGCGGCCGACGACCGGGGCTACGAGATCGACGAGGCCGAGGTCGCGTATTGGGGACGGTGTCCGGACTGCCTCGCCCAGTCCCGCGCGTCCTCCAGCACCAACCCGCCGACCGCCAGGCGCCAGCGGCGGAGCGGGCGCACACCCGACCCGTCGACGGGTCGCGACGACAGTCCCCAGGACTGACAACCGGGGGGACACCCCACCCACACGAGAGGTCAACGCGAAGATGGACAACGACAAGAAGTGCCCCTTCTCGAGCAAGGCGTACACCGGCAGGACGAACGAGGACTGGTGGCCGAACCAGCTGAACCTGAAGGTGCTCCACCCGAACCCGCCCGCCCGTGACCCGATGGGCCCCGGGTTCGACTACGCCGCGGAGTTCAAGACCCTCGACCTCGAGGCCCTCAAGAAGGACATCGAGGCGGTGATGACGACGTCGCAGGACTGGTGGCCGGCCGACTACGGCCACTACGGCCCGCTCTTCATCCGCATGGCGTGGCACAGCGCCGGCACCTACCGCATCCATGACGGGCGCGGCGGCGCGGGCAGCGGCGAGCAGCGCTTCGCGCCGCTCAACAGCTGGCCGGACAACGTCAACCTGGACAAGGCCCGCCGCCTGCTGTGGCCGGTCAAGCAGAAGTACGGCCGCAAGATCTCCTGGGCCGACCTGATGGTCTTCGCGGGCAACTGCGCGCTCGAGTCCATGGGGTTCAAGACCTTCGGGTTTGCCGGCGGCCGCGAGGACGTGTGGGAGCCCGACCAGGTCAACTGGGGCAACGAGGCCACGTGGCTCGACGACAAGCGCTACAGCGGCGACCGCGACCTGGCCAACCCGCTGGCCGCGGTGCAGATGGGCCTCATCTACGTGAACCCGGAGGGGCCGAACGGCAACCCGGATCCGCTGGCGGCCGCGAAGGACATCCGCGAGACGTTCCGCCGCATGGCGATGAACGACGAGGAGACGGTGGCGCTCATCGCCGGCGGGCACACCTTCGGCAAGACCCACGGCGCGGGTCCCGCGACGCACGTCGGGCCCGAGCCCGAAGCGGCCCCGCTCGAGGCGCAGGGCTTCGGCTGGCAGAGCAGCTACGGCACCGGCAAGGGCGGCGACACCATCTCGAGCGGCCTCGAGGTCACGTGGACCACGACGCCCACGAAGTGGAGCAACAACTTCTTCGAGAACCTCTTCGGCTACGAATGGGAGCTCACGAAGAGCCCCGCCGGCGCGAACCAGTGGAAGCCGAAGGGCGGCGCGGGTGAGGGCGCGATGCCCGACGCCCACGACCCCAAGAAGCGCCACGCGCCGTCGATGCTGACGACCGACCTCTCGCTCCGGTTCGACCCGGCCTACGAGAAGATCTCGCGGCGCTTCTACGAGAACCCGCAGGAGTTCGCCGACGCGTTCGCGAAGGCCTGGTTCAAGCTGACGCACCGCGACATGGGCCCGATCGCCCGCTACCTCGGGCCGCTCGTGCCGAAGGAACCGCAGATCTGGCAGGACCCGGTCCCGCCGGTCACCGGTGAGCTCATCGACGCGAAGGACATCGCCGCGCTCAAGGGCAAGATCCTCGGGGCGGGCCTGTCGATCGCCCAGCTCGTCTCCACGGCGTGGGCCTCGGCCTCGACCTTCCGCGGCACCGACAAGCGTGGCGGCGCCAACGGCGCGCGCATCCGCCTCGCCCCGCAGAAGGACTGGGAGGTCAACAACCCCGCCGAGCTGGCGAAGGTCCTGAAGACCCTCGAGGGCGTCCAGCAGGCGTTCAACAAGTCCGGCGGCAAGCAGGTGTCGCTGGCCGACGTGATCGTGCTGGGCGGCTGCGCCGCCGTCGAGCAGGCGGCGAAGAACGCCGGCGTCGACGTCGAGGTGCCCTTCACGCCGGGTCGCACCGACGCGACGGCGGAGCAGACCGACGTCGAGGCCTTCGAGGTGCTCGAGCCGAAGGCGGACGGCTTCCGCAACTTCCTCGGGAAGGGCCTCGGGATGCCGGCCGAGGCGCTGCTCGTCGAGCGGGCCCGGCTGCTCACGCTGACCGCGCCCGAGCTGACCGTGCTCGTGGGCGGCATGCGCGTCCTGAACGCGAACACCGCGGCCTCGCCCGCCGGCGTCTTCACGTCGCGGCCCGAGACGCTGACCAACGACTTCTTCGTGAACCTGCTCGACATGGGCACGGAGTGGAAGCCGGCCTCGGAGGCCGCCGAGACCTTCACGGGGCACGACCGTGCCACGGGCAAGGTCAAGTGGACCGCCAGCCGCGTCGACCTCGTGTTCGGCTCGAACTCGGAACTGCGGGCCCTCGCCGAGGTCTACGCGTGCGACGACGCGAAGGAGCAGTTCGTGAGCGACTTCGTGGCGGCGTGGGACAAGGTGATGAACCTCGACAGGTTCGACGTGGCCTAGCCGGGCGCGCCCGGGCCGCCCTCGATGGCCGGCCCGGGTGCGGCCTGTCGTGCGGTGCCCGGCGCCGTGCGGCGGTCGTGAATGAGAAGGGCGGAGCGTTCGTCCTCGGGCTGTATGTCCCGGGGGCGGGCCTCCGCCCTTCGTCTTGAGGGGCGCCTCCGACGAAGTTCGCGGGCGATTTGCCCGCCGCATAGGGTAAGGTCAGGGGCCGTGGCCGGCCCTGGGGACATCCCCGGGACCGCGTGAACCAAACCACCGGAGGATGCGAGCATGAGCCGGCAGACTGGGCACGGGATCGTCCTTGGCGTGGCACTTGCCGCGCTCGTCAGCGCGTGCGGGGGATCGGGCGCCCCGGTGAACCAGGACCCGGCCGCGCTCGACTCACCGGAGATCGCCGCCGCGCTCGACGGGATCAGCGGCGCCCGGATCGAGCAGCACATGAAGGTGCTGGCGGACGACAAGCTCGAGGGGCGCGGCCTGGGCACCGAGGGCTTCGAGGGCGCGCTCCGCTACGTCGAGACCACGCTGACGGCCGACGGCCTCGCGCCCGCCGGCGAGGGCGGCGGCTTCCGCCAGCGCGTCCCCCTCCGCAACAGCATCGTCGACGAGGGCGCCAGCTCGATGACGGTGCGGTCGCCGGCGGGGAACAAGACCCTCACCTACGGCGTCGACTACATGCTCTCGGCCGACCACCGCCGCGCGGAGTCCGCGATCGAGGATGCGCCCGTGGTGTTCGTGGGCTACGGCGTGAGCGCGCCGGGGCTGGGCTACGACGACTACGCCTCGGGCGTGGACGTGACGGGCAAGGTGGTGGCGTTCCTGAGCGGCGCGCCGGCGATGCTGCCGAGCAACGAGCGCGCCTATTACTCGTCCGGTACGGTCAAGGACGCCGAGGCCGTCAAGCGCGGCGCCATCGGCACGATCAGCTTCACCTCGCCGGACGACCCGCGCTTCCGCTGGGACGTGAGCGTGGCGACCGGGAAGCAGGGCAGCTACGCCTGGGTGGACGCGCAGGGCAACCCCAGCCGCGGCGACGAGGCGCTGCGGGGATCGGCGTCTCTGAACCATCCGGGCGTGGAGGCGCTCTTCGCCGGCGCGCCGAAGGCGCCCGCGGACGTCTTCGCGGCCGCGACCGCCAGCACCCCGCAGGCCTTCGACCTGGCGACGCGCGTGTCGATGGTCACGCGCTCGACCCACAGGGACGTCGAGAGCGCCAACGTCGTGGCGCGGCTCGAGGGGAGCGACCCCGCGCTCCGGGACGAGCACGTGGTCTACGTGGCCCACGTGGACCACTTCGGGCGCGGCGTCGCGGTGAACGGCGACGACATCTACAACGGCGCGCACGACAATGCCTCGGGCGTGTCGATCGTCCTCGAGATCGCCCACGCCTACGCGAACCTCCCGGCGCCGCCCCGGCGGTCGATCCTGTTCCTGTTCGTGACGGCGGAGGAGCGCGGCCTGCTCGGGTCCGACTACTTCGCGCACCACCCGACGGTGCCCATGAGCGGCATCGTCGCCGACCTCACGCTCGACATGCCCTTCCTCTTCCACCCGCTGCTCGACATCGTCCCCTACGGCGCGCAGCACTCGACGCTGGCGACGCCTGTCGCGCGGGCCGCCGAGCGCCTGGGCCTGGCCATTGGCGAGGATCCCATCCCCGAGCAGGTGCTGTTCATCCGGAGCGATCACTTCAGCTTCGTGCGCCAGGGCATCCCGTCGCTCTTCATCAAGAGCGGCTTCGAGACCGGTGACGCGCGGGACGGCGGGGCGATCAACGCCGCCTATCGCCGCGACGTGTACCACAAGCCCAACGACGACATGTCGCAGGCCTTCGACTTCGGGGCCGGCGCGGGCCATGCGAAGGTGAACTTCCTGGTCGGCTGGCAGGTGGCGCAGGAGACGGCGCGGCCGGCGTGGAATCCCGGTGACTTCTTCGGGGGGGTGTTCGGGGACGGCGGGACGCGCGATTGAGGCCCGACGCGACCGCCAGCCTGGCCTGGCCCGCCAGTGGCTCGTGGGGACTCCGTCACAGGTCCAGGGTGAGATAACCGGTGCGCGCACGAGACACGCACGTGCAGATGAACTGGTCCCGGAGCGCTTCCGGGAGGCAGACATCGCGGTGGTCTGGCTCGCCGGCGACGACTCGTGTCATGCAGGAGCCGCACGTGCCGCGCCGGCACTCATGGGGTGCCCAGACGCCGGCATCCAGGAGGGCGTCAAGAACGGCAACCCCAGGGGCCACCTCAACGGTCAGCCCCGAACGCTCGAGCGTGACCGTGATGGCCCGGTCACCGGGCCGTTGGTGCAGGCCGAAGCCCTCGAAATGGATCCGGTCCTTCGGCCAGCCGGCCTGATCGCTGGCGGCGCTCACGGCGCGGATCATCGCGGGCGGTCCACACGCGTAGGCGCGCGCCCCGTGGACGGGCGCGGCCAGGATCGCAGCGAGGTCGAACCTCCGGGGGTCGGCTCCCGTGACATGGAAGTGCGCGTGCCCGCGGGCAACGGCCTCGAGCTCGTCGCGGAACGCCATCCGCGCCGGCGTGCGCGCCGCGTAGTGCACCTCGAAGCTGCGCCCCTGCTGTCCCAGCGTCCGGGCCATGCTGAGGATCGGCGTGATGCCGATGCCCCCGGCGATGAGGATAGTGTGGTCGGCCTCGCGTAAGGAAAAGCCGTTCGCCGGCGACCCGACGCGAAGGCTCGACCCTGTCTCGACGCGCTCGTGCATGAACCGCGATCCGCCCCGGCCCGCGGGCTCCAGGAGGACGGCGATCCGGTAACGGCTTTGGTCCCGCGGGTCCCCGAGCAGCGAATAGTGCCGCGCCGCGGTCCGTCCGTCCGGCCACTCGATCGTCACCTCGATGTGGGCGCCGGCCTCGAAGGGGGGCAGCTCGGCCCCTCCCGGGTCGCGCAAGTCGAACGAGCGGATCCCCTCCGCCTCGTCGCGGATGTCCGTGACCCGGAGTCTCATGGTCGCACCCGCGCGTGGCGCCTCGAACGGCACCGCTCGACGGCCTCCTGCCTCATGGCTCGACCCGCGGGTTGAAGGGCGACTCGTCGACGAGACGCCAGTGGGCCGTCCCGGCGAGGGCAGAGACGGCCCACGTGCGGGGCGTCAATCTCCACCACCGTCCCGTACCCGCGGTACGCCCGGCCGGGTCGGGCCGGGCCATGTCAATGGTGACCTCGCCACTCAGGTGCAGCTGCTGGCGCGCGTCGAAGTCCACGAGGACCAGCCCGGCGCGCGGATCCACCGCCATGTTGCCGAGACTGCAGAACATCGAGTTGCCCGGGTAGTCGGGCACGAGCACGGCATCGCCGTCCATCTGCATGAACCCGCGTCGCCCGCCGCGGTGGGAGCAGTCGAGCCGCGCGTCCGGTCCGACGCTCACGACGAAGGCGGTATCCGTACGGGACAGCCATGCCGGCAGGTCGGCCGGGAGGCCCACGCTCGCCGAGGTCGCGGCCGTCGGAGCGGTGGTTGCCGCCTCGACGCGTTCGCGACGCTGGATGTACTTGGGACAGTTCGGGAAGGCCTGCTCGACGGCCACGCGGAGCTCACCTGGCATGGAGCGCTCGACGAGACCGTTGACGCGCAGCCGGCGCCGCGTGGCCAGGTCGATGACGAGCATGCCGAGCGGGTCGCCCGCGCGAATGTCGTCCTGGGGCGGGCCAAGGGGCAGGGCGCTGTCCGTCGCCTCGAGTGTCACCACCGTCCCGCCCTCGTCGCAGGACGCAAATCCCGGCTCGCCCACGACGAGCGACGCCCAGGGGGCGCCTGACGCGTCGAGCCAGCCGATCACGACCGACGACTGCTGGCCGACGAAGGGCCGGGCGGCTGCGGGAATGGTCCGTGAGAGCACGCGTCCGTTGAGGACGGCCTGGCTCCGTTCACCCGCCAGTTCTTGAACCGCGATCTCGCCTCGATGATAGGACTCGGTCACGAGGATGCCTCCAGGAGAAGTGGGGCGGGACCCCCATGGGGGTCCCGCTGTCTCACGGTGTTCTGTGGCAGGTCAGTAGTTCAGGACGCGGTAGCCGGCGTCCAGGTACTTGGAGAGGTCGAGAATGCCGGAGGTGCCCGGAATGGCCTTCTCGTGCACGAGCGTCGCGCCAGCGTTCCGGGCGTCCGCTGTCGCGCCGAACACGTCGGCGCAGCCGCCGCACACGCCCACCACGCAGTCCTTGACCGCGTCGTAGAGCGCATGCGCCGGGTGCTCGGGTTTCACCAGCTCGCTGGCCCAGCGCACGCCGGTGCCCTGGAAGATCAGGACCACGTCCTGCTTCTTCTCGAGCAGCTCGTAGGCCACGAACATGCCGTTGAACAGGCGTCCGAGGGCCTCTTCACTGCCTGACTTCGGATCGGAATAGATGACGATTGCGGTCTTCGACATACGACACTCCCGGAGATTGAGGGTTGCGGATTACCGAGTAGAGTGCGCGGGGCGCGGCGCGCCACGCGCATGCGTGCGAGCGTGGTGGCCGGGGTCGCGGCGACGGGCGCCGCGACCGCCGTCCTCAGAGATCCAGGGCCGTGAGCGAGGGATGGCCTTCGGGCCGGGGGCCGTCGGGCCAACGAAGGCGCCGGTCGCCCTCGCGGATCGGCAGGTCGTTGATGCTGGCCAGGCGGAGTCGCATCAGCCCACCGGCGTCGAACGCCCAGTTCTCGTTGCCGTAGGACCGGAACCAGCTTCCGCTGTCGTCGTGCCACTCGTAGGCGAAGCGGACGGCGATGCGGTCGGCGTCGAACGCCCAGAGCTCCTTGACGAGCCGGTAGTCCAGCTCTCGCGCCCACTTCCGGCGCAGGAACGAGACGATGGCCGGGCGGCCGACGACGAACTCCGACCGGTTGCGCCACGCCGAGTCCGGCGTGTAGGCGAGCGCCACGCGTTCCGGGTCGCGGCTGTTCCAGGCGTCCTCGGCCATGCGGACCTTCTCTGCCGCGGTGTCGCGGGTGAACGGCGGGACGGGCGGGCGTGTCGGCGTGGACATGTCGTGGTCCTCTCGTTGCGGATGCCGCGCGGCCTACTTGAGCGCCGACAGGCGCGTCACGGCGGTCGCCGTGTTCCAGACGTCGCTGGCGATGAGGCGGAAGTTCACGTAGGCCGCCTCGTACCCGTCGAAGCCCGGCAGCTTGGCGGCAGCCGTGGCGTCGGTGACGACGACGACCTCGAAGCCCTGTTCGACGAGCTCCCGCATGTGCGACTCGGTGCAGAGGTTGGCCGACATGCCGGCCAGCACGACCTGGCTGATGCCGGCCTTCCGCAGCTGCAATACGAGGTCGTTGGTCTCGGGCCCGAAGACCTTGTGGGGGCTGGCGACGATCGTCCGTCCGTCGTTCAGGTACGGCTTGTACCGCTCCAGCCAGTCGGCGCCGGATCCCTCGAACGCCGCCTGCGTGAGCGCGCCCTTGCGGTCGAACATCCCGATGTCGTGCATCAGCACCTCGAGCGCGCCTGCGAACTGCCAGCGGTGGTCGTGCGGGTAGTAGTAGTGGGGGCTCACGAAGACCGGCACGTCGGATGCCTTCGCCGCCTCGAGCAGTTGCTCGATGTGTTCGACGGTGCCGTTCTCCTTGACGCTCTCGCCGACGACGCCCCAGGCCACGCCCTGCGGGCTGAGGAAGTCGTTCTGCGGATCGGTGACGAGCAGGCCGACGCGGCCCTTGACGGGCGTCATGCCGGGACGCGGCACCGGCACGTCGGCGCGGGGGCCAGCGAAGTGCGGCACGGTGGGCGTCGCCTGCTGGGCGCGGGCGAGGGGCGCCGCAGCGACGCTGGCGGCGGCGAGGAGCAGGGCGGTGACAGACAGACGGATAGCGCGATTCATGACGGCCTCCCTCGAGGCGTGAACGAGACGATGGTGTGGGTGAATGACGCGGCGCGACGTGATGTCAGGCCGGGACGCCAGCCGCGGCGGCGCAGCCGGCGCCCGGCGACACGGCGGGGAAGTCCACCGGCGTGCCGGCCACGTGGTTGACGTAGTTGCTGAAGATGTTCTGGACGACGACCGCGACCGTCTCGATGACATCCGCGTCGTCGAGGCCCGCGCCGCGCGCGTGCTCGATGTCGGACGTGCGGAGGACGCCGCGCTCCGCAACGATGGCGCGCGCCAGCTTCAGGACCGCGTCGGTGCGGACATCGTCCGCGCGTGCGGCGCGGGCATCGGTGAGCGCCACCTCGGAGAGCCCGAGCTTGCCGCCGATGAAGCTGTGGGCACTCAGGCAGTACTGGCACTGGTTGCACTCGGCGACGGCCAGGGCGATCCGCTCCCGCAGGGTGGCATCGAAGCGGCCCGCGGACAGGGCGGTGCCGAGGCCGAGGTACGCGTCGAGCGCGGCGGGGGCGTGGGCGAGGACGCGAAACAGGTTCGGCACGGCGCCGACCTTGGCCTTGACGCCGTCGAGGAGCGCCTTGGTGCGGCCTTCGGCCACCGCGGGATCAAAGGGAACGATGGAAGTCATCTGTGGTCTCCTTCCCCTGCCCACCATGGGCAGCGGTGCAGCTAATGGCTGCGCATCACTCAGGTATCAATGCGGGTGCCAGGCCGGCCATTGACGTCCAAGTGGTTCAATCAATTGATGTTCTGTGAATGAGCGCACCTGTATTGACGGCAACGAAAACAAGGTGACGGCAATAATTCGTTGCAGTTGTCAACGAATATTCGTAGTCTTCGCGAGTGAACACGCTCCAGTTGCCGGACGTGATGGTCGACACGGCGCGCTCGCGGAGCCTCAAGGCGGTGCTCGGGGCGATCACCGGTGGGCTGGCGGCGTGCCCGAACTCGGTGCTCGTGAGAATCTGGCTGCGCGAGTCGTATGCGCGCTGCCCTGTCTGTCCCGTGCGCGAGGCCGGTGACGCGCAGTCGCTTCTGCACCTCGCGACGAGCGCCGGCGTGTCACGGGACCCGTCGGCCGACTACAGCCGCGACGACGGGAGGTTCCACCTGTTTCGCGTGGGCGAGCGCAAGATTGGTCGCGTCGCGGAGACCGGGGAGCCGCTGCTCTTCACGGGCCTCCGCGGCGACGAGCCCTGGATTGCCGAGCGGGACTGGTTCGCCCGGGAGGGGGTGCGCTCGATGGCCGCCCAGCCATTGGTCCATGGTGGCGACACGCTGGGCGTCCTGGCGCTCTTCGACCGCGGCCTGCTCGATGACGAGGCCTTCCGGTGGCTGCGGATCTTCGCCGACTACGCCGCCGTCAGCATCGCCAACGCGCGGGCCTTCGACCAGATCGAGTCGCTTCGCGCGCAGCTCGAGCAGGAGAACTCGTACCTGCGGGACGAGGTCACCTCGGCGCTCGGCATCGGCGACTTCGTCGGCGAGAGCCCCGGGCTGCAGAAGGTGCTGCGCCAGGTGCAGCTGGTCGCGCCGACAGACGCCTCAGTGCTCGTGACGGGCGAGAGCGGCACCGGGAAGGAGCTGGTGGCGCGGGCGATTCACGACAGGAGCGGGCGGGCGAGCCGCCCGCTCATCAAGGTGAATTGCAGCGCCGTCCCCGAGGGCCTCTTCGAGAGCGAGTTCTTCGGCCACGTCCGCGGCGCCTTCACGGGTGCCGCCGCCGATCGGGTGGGCCGGTTCGAACTGGCCGACGGCGGCACGCTGCTGCTGGACGAGATTGGCGAGGTGCCGCTCGCCATGCAGGCCAAGCTCCTGCGGGTGCTGCAGGAGCAGGAGTTCGAGCGGGTCGGCGAGGGCCGGACGCGCCGGGTGGACGTGCGGATCATCGCGGCCACCAACCGCGACCTGCGCCAGGAGGTCGAGCAGGGGCGCTTCCGCGAGGACCTGTACTACCGGCTGAGCGTGTTCCCCATCGAGATTCCGCCGCTTCGGGAGCGGCGCGATGACATCCCCGGCCTCATTCTCCATTTCGTGGGCCAGTCGGCGCGGCGCCTGAATCGTCCCGTGCCTCGCATCAGCCAGGCGACGCTGGCACGCCTGGCGGCGCAGGAATGGCCGGGGAACATCCGCGAGTTGCAGAACCTGGTCGAGCGGGCGGTCATCCTGTGGCAGGGCGGGCCGCTGCAGTTCCCGGAGGCGGCCGGAGGGCAGCGCGTGGAGCGCGTGCCGCCAACCGGGGAGGCGCGCCTGCTGAGCCGGGCCGCGATCAGGCAGCTCGAGCGCGACAGCATCCTCGAGGCCCTGCGGCGCGCCGGGGGACGGATCTACGGCGCCGACGGCGCGGCCGACCTGCTGGGCATGAAGCCGACGACGATGGTCTCGAAGATCCGGGCGCTCGGGATTGAACGGTCACGGCGCTGAGGGGAGGCCGCGCGTCTTCAGCGGGTTGCTGACGGGGCGCTCGTGGCCATGCTGTTCGGGACGCCGACCGGTGACGCGCGGGACGGCGGGGCGATCAACGCCGCCTATCGCCGCGACGTGTACCACAAGCCCAACGACGACATGTCGCAGGCCTTCGACTTCGGGGCCGGCGCGGGCCATGCGAAGGTGAACTTCCTGGTCGGCTGGCAGGTGGCGCAGGAGACGGCGCGGCCGGCGTGGAATCCCGGTGACTTCTTCGGGGGGGTGTTCGGGAACGCGACCGAGGGGACCGCGACGCGCTGAGGCGGTGCACCACGGCCGAGCCGCTTCAGACGGGCCATCGTTGGGGTTCCCTGACATAATTGAACCCATGACGGCTGCCGCAGAACGCCGGGCCCGGATGCAGGTGCGCGTGTACCCCTCACTGGCGGCACACGATCGCGACGACCCGGCCTACTGGCTGGCGTTGCCCGTGGCCGACCGGGTGCTGCAGGTGTGGACGCTGAGCGAGGCCCAGTATCGGCTCCGCGGTGAGTTCCCAGATGCATCAGGACTTCCTCGATCTACTGCGCGCGTTCGCCGACCATGAGGTCAGGTACCTGATCGTCGGGGCGTATGCGCTGGGCGTTCACGGCCGCCCGAGGGCGACGGGCGACCTGGATGTGTGGGTGGAACCGACGCCGGGCAACGCGGCCAGGATCGTCAATGCATTGAAGGCGTTCGGCGCTCCCGTCGAACAGGTCACCGTCGACGACTTCAGTCGTCCGGGTGTCGTGTTCCAGATGGGCCTGCCACCGGTGCGGATTGACGTGCTCACCGACTTGTCAGGCGTGACGTTCGATGAGGCGTGGCCAGCCCGTGTCCAGGCCGACTTCGGTCCCATCACCGTCGATGTGATTGGGCGGGACGCGTTCATCAAGAACAAGCGGGCGACAGGGCGAGCGAGAGACCTGGGCGACGTCGAGGCATTGGGCGGCTAGTCGCGTTCTCGGCGAACAATCGATACGGCACGATGGGGCTGGTGCGAGCTCGGGAGCGGGCTCCATGTGGCCGATTCGCTGGCGCGAGGCGGCCGGGACGTCTTGTTGTACTCTCGAACGATGCCCTTCGTCTGCGAACACTGCCAGAGTGAGTTCACGCCGCCGCCTGCCACCCTTGCGAAGTATCCGGGCTGGGCGCCCAGGCGGTGTCCCAAGTGCTTCAAGGGGGCGGCGAAGCCGCGCGCGCGCGAGGAGAACCTCACGACGGCGCAGGTGCTCGACAAGTACACGGCCGGCCCGGCCGACGGCGTCTTCACCGATGGCGCGGCCGAGCCCAATCCCGGGCCTGGCGGGTGGGGCGCGGTCTACGTGGTGGGCGGCGAGGTCGTCGCCGAGCGGAGCGGCCACGAGCCGCACACCACGAACAACCGCATGGAGCTCTCGGCCCTGATCGCCGCGTGCCAGATGGTGCCGCGCGACCACACGGCCGTCATCTACAGCGACAGCGACCTCTGCGTGAAGTCCATCACCATCTGGGCGAAGGACTGGAAGGCGCGCGGCTGGAAGAAGAAGAACAACAAGGACGGCCCGATCAAGAACCTGGACCTCGTCCAGGAACTCTACGAGCTGTTCCACGGCCATCCCGGCCTGACCATGAAGTGGATCAAGGCCCACTCGGGGAACCGGTGGAACGAGTACGCCGATGCGCTGGCGACGGCGTACCGGCGGAAGGGGTGAGTGCTGGGCAGGGGGCCGGGGCTGAACGACGCGAACTCGGAGGCACCGGTCAGGGGAGCGACCGCCCCGACACGCAAGAGGCGTGATATATTCGTTTGGTATATCTCACTCGGGAGGTGCCCAATGGACACGGCCAAGGTCTTCTGGTCAGGACGCTCGCAGGCGGTGAGGCTGCCGCGTGCGTTCCGTGTGGACGCGGGCGAGGTCCGGATTCGGCGACGCGGCCGCGCCATCGTGCTGGAACCGGTTCCCGAGTCATGGGAGTGGCTGGATGCCCTTGCAGGCGAGGTCGATGAGGACTTCGCGTCGGCCGTCCGCGACCAGCCCGAGGCGCCGGAGCGGCCCGGGCTCGGCAAGGTCTTCCGCTGATGCGGTATCTCCTGGACGCCAACGCCGTCATCGCCCTGCTGAACGACACGACCTCACCAATCGCTCGACGCGTTCGGGCCCACGCGCCACGAGATTTCGGTGTGTCGGCGGTCGTGATCCACGAGTTGTATTACGGAGCGTTCAAGAGCCAGCGGGTGGACCACAACGTCGCCCGCGTGGACGCCCTCCAGTTTGCGGTGCTGGAGTTCGACGAGGAAGACGCGCGGCAGGCCGGGCAGATCCGGGCGCACCTCGCATCGAAGGGCACGCCCATTGGTCCGTACGACGTGTTGATTGCGGGCCAGGCCAAGGCCCGCGAACTGACGCTCGTCACGCACAACACCACGGAGTTCCAGCGGGTGCCTGGCCTGAAGCTCGAGGACTGGAAGTCGCCCGCGTCCCGGCGGGGCAGGAAAGCGCCATGACGACGGTCGGCGGATACCACCGCCGCTCCGCGTTGACTCAGCGCGGCTTCACATCCAGATCCCGGCTCGCGTCACCGGTCGAGTTCCCGTCTTCCCAGATGGGCGTACTGGGGCAAGCACGGGACTTGGCTGGACGGCCGCTTTAGGGCAAAGGAATTGTCTGAGAACTTGTGGTGAGCCCGGTAGGAATCGAACCTACAACCAACAGATTAAGAGTCTGCTGCTCTGCCAGTTGAGCTACGGGCCCACGTCGGAGGGCGCACGACGCGCCGGGAGGACCCGAACGTCGGCTGGCAAACCACGACTATAGCAAACCGTTGGCCGTCGGGGCAACTCCCTCGAATCCCGGGGGACTCGCAGGCCGCGCTCTCGCCCGGGCACGGGGCCCTGTTCCTCCGGTTCCTGGTTCTTCGCGTTCCTCGGGTTCTCCCCGCCCGCGGCGCGGACCGCCGCCTCGCGCGAGCGATCCCGTACGGTCGCACTCCTCCCTCTGCACCCTGGCGCCGCTTGCACCCCGCACCCCGCGTTTCCTGACCTTGACCTGTCATCCGAGTCGGGTCGGGTCGCGCCGTCATTCAGGCGGGACAGGTGCCCGAACGTGGTCCTCGGGAACCCTGCAGAAATGACGACGGCCGGACGCAAATGTCGCGATTTACCCCACAAAATCGAGGGACCGCGAAGAATCGCGCGACCGTTCTGTCGGGTCCTGCAAGTATTTGTCATCCGCGTGCAGAAGCCACGTTTCCAGCTTGACAGTGCTCCGCCGTGGTGGCACTG
>JBFWOG010000029.1:0-55364 GCA_050250645.1 Vicinamibacterales bacterium | reverse complement strand
AAGGGCCGCAACGTCGTCCTCGACAAGAAGTTCGGCTCCCCCACCATCACCAAGGACGGCGTGACGGTGGCCAAGGAGATCGACCTCAAGGACCCGCTCGAGAACATGGGCGCGCAGATGGTCCGCGAGGTCGCGAGCAAGACGTCGGACACGGCCGGTGACGGCACGACGACGGCGACCGTGCTCGCGCAGGCCATCTACCGCGAGGGCGCCAAGAACGTCGTCGCCGGCGCCAACCCGATGGAGCTCAAGCGCGGCATCGAGAAGGCCGTCGAGGTGATGACCGAGGAGATCCGGAAGATGGCCAAGCCGGTCAAGGGCAACATGATTGCCCAGGTCGGCACCATCTCGGCCAACTCGGACGTGACCATCGGCACGATCATCGCCGAGGCGATGGAGAAGGTCGGCAAGGACGGCGTGATCACGGTCGAGGAAGCGCGCACGCTGGAGACGACGCTCGACGTCGTCGAGGGCATGCAGTTCGACCGCGGCTACCTCTCGCCCTACTTCGTGACCGATCCGGAGCGCATGGAGTGCTCGCTGGAGAACCCCCTCATCCTGATCCACGAGAAGAAGATCAGCTCGATGAAGGACCTCCTGCCCGTGCTCGAGCAGGTCGCCCGCGCGGGCCGGCCGCTGCTCATCATCGCCGAGGACATCGAGGGTGAGGCGCTCGCGACCCTCGTGGTCAACAAGCTGCGTGGCACGCTCCAGGTCGCGGCCGTCAAGGCCCCGGGCTTCGGCGACCGCCGCAAGGCCATGCTCGAGGACATCGCGATCCTGACGGGTGGCCGCGCCATCACCGAGGATCTCGGCATCAAGCTCGAGAACATCAAGATGGAGGACCTCGGCCGCGCCAAGAAGGTCACCATCGACAAGGACAACACGACCCTCGTCGAGGGCGACGGCGCGTCGAGCGCCATCGAGGGCCGGGTCAAGCAGATCCGGAACCAGGTCGAGGAGACCACCTCCGACTACGACCGTGAGAAGCTCCAGGAGCGGCTCGCCAAGCTCGTCGGCGGCGTCGCCGTCATCAAGGTCGGTGCGGCCACCGAGACCGAGATGAAGGAGAAGAAGGCCCGCGTCGAGGACGCGATGCACGCGACCAAGGCGGCCGTCGAGGAGGGCATCGTGCCCGGCGGCGGCGTGGCCCTCATCCGCGCCAGCAAGGCGCTCGAGGGCCTCAAGCTCGAGGGCGACCAGCAGGTCGGCGCCAACCTGATCAAGCGCGCGATCGAGGAGCCCTGCCGGTGGATCGCCACCAACGCGGGTCTCGAGGGCTCGATCATCGTGGCCCAGGTCAAGGACGGCAAGGGCGACGAGGGCTACAACGCGGCCACCGACGTCTTCGAGGACCTGGTCAAGGCCGGCGTCATCGACCCGGCCAAGGTCGTCCGCAACGCGCTGCAGAACGCCTCGTCGATCGCCAGCCTGCTCCTCACCACCGAGGCGCTGGTCTGCGACATCCCCGAGGAGAAGAAGGAAATGCCCGCGGGCATGCCCGGCGGCGGCGGCATGGGCGGGATGTACTAAATCTCAGATTGAAGATTTCAGATTGAAGATTTGCCCGGTGGGCTTCGGCTCACCGGGCCTTTGTTTTGTACCCGGTGGAAACGCCGGGACGATCAGCGCCGGGCACCGCCGGCAAGCGCGTCGGTCACCGCCTGGAAGAGCGCGGCGCGGTGCCGTGACAGGTCGCGGTTCGTCGCCTGCGGCCAGGCGCCATGGGTGACGATGACGAGGTCGTTCCCCGGGTCGATGTGGATCGACTGGCCGTAGATGCCGACCGCCTCGAACACGCCCCCACCCCTCAGCCACCAGAGCGAGCCGTACCCCGGGTTCGCCGCCGACGGCGTCGTCGTCAGCCGCATCCAGCCGTCCGGCAGCACGGACGTGCCGTCGCGCAGCCGCCCGTCCCGCATCGCGAAGAGCCCCAGCCGGCCGTAGTCGCGCAGCGTCGCGCTGATGCAGCAGCCGCCGTGCTCCGCCCCGTCCTCGGACAGGAGCAGCCAGTTCGCGTCGTGCTCCATGCCGAAGGGCCGCCAGATCTCGTGCTCGAGGTAGGTCGAGAGGTTGTTCCCGATCGCGGCCCGCAGCACCGCGCCAAGCAGGTTCGTCTCGGCGGTGTTGTAGTTGAACACCGTGCCCGGTGGCGCCACACGCGGCTTGCGCGACAGGTAACGCAGGCGGTCCAGGGCGCTGCCCCCGATGCTGGCGATGTCGGAGGCCGGGTCGGCGTAGTCCTCGTCCCATTCCACGCCTGACGCCATCTGCATGACGTTGCGGATGCTCGCCCCGTCGTAGGCCGAGCCGGCCATCACCGGCAGGTAGGCGGTCACCGGGGTGTCGAGGCTCCGGATGTACCCGTCCTTCACCGCCGCCCCGATCAGCATCGACACGACCGACTTCGCGACCGAGAACGAGTACCACTTCGTCTCGGGGGTGTTGCCCTGCGCGTACCGCTCGAGCACCACGGCCCCGTCCTTGATGACGAGCAGCCCGACGACGTGGTCGTGGGTCATGAAGGCGTCGATGTCGAACGCCGTGCCGTCGACCGTGTAGCGGACGTCCGACAGGTCCCTCGGCCGGTCCGGCAGCGGGTACGGGTCCCCGCTCGCGGGCACCGGCCGCGTCGGGTAGATCCGGTCCATGTTCCGGTAGCCGCGGAGCTGCTGCTCGGGCGTCCAGTTGAGGACGTTCTCGAGATCGCCGAAGCCGGACCAGTCTTCGGCGGGCGCGGCGGCTGGCGCCGAGGCCGTCGGCGCGCACGCCGACACGGCCGCGAAGAGCACGGCCGCGGCGAGCGCGCGCATGAACGGCGGCCGCCAGGGACGCGCGTCCCTCAGGTTCCTCAGATTCCTCAGGTTCCTCAGGTTCCTCAGTTCCCCAGGTTCCGTGGTTCTCATCTGCGTCATTCGTGGCCGCGCCATGCGCGTCGAGCCGCTGGCTCCGCCAGCGTTGGGCCGGCCGCTCCGCGTCCGTTGGGCCTCGGCCCTTCCGGGCCTCGTTGGGAACGACACAGACACTCATCTGTGCATCTGTGCCATCTGTGGCATCTGTGGCCCTAGCGCGGCGGCAACCCCTCGAGAAATCGCTGCAGTTCCCTGCCCCACAGCTGCGGGCGCGAGTGCGAGCCATGCCCGCGGGTCTCGTCCGAGATCGGGATCAGCACGAAGCGGCCATGCGGCACCTTGGTGATGAGCTGCTCCATCATCGGCAGCTCGGGCGGATTCACGAAGTCGTCCGCCGAGTTGATCGCGAGCAGCGGCGCCGTGATCTCGGCGAGGTGCGGCGACGGGTCGTAGTCCTCCGACGAGCGGAACTGGTAGATCATGTCGTTCGCGTCGACGCTCTTCATCCGCGCCTGCACCTGCTCCTCGAGCCACGTGTCGGCGGCGGCGGCCGTCGGCCACTGCTTCTGCCACTGGAGCGGCACGCTGGTCGCCATCAGCAGGAAGCCGATCGCGCTGCGCATGCCGAGCGGCGGCGACGTGTAGTTGCCGTCCTTCCACGACGGGTCGGTCACGATGGCGTCGACGAGCGCCTTGCGCCACACGCGGTTGCGACCGGCGATCTCGACGGGGTTGCTTGCGAGCGGCACGAGGCCATCGGCGAAGCCCGGGTACATGTAGCCCCACATCCAGGCGTGCATCGCGCCCATCGAGGTCCCCATGATGAGCCGCAGCCGCGTCAGCCCGAGGCCCTCGGTCACCAGCCGGTGCTGGAGCCGCACCATGTCGGCATAGCGGTACGCCGGGAACCCCATGCGGAGCCCGTCGCTCGGCTTGCTCGACTGGCCGTGCCCGATGTTGTCCGGCAGGATGATGAAGTAGCGCTCGGCATCCAGGATCTGGCCCTTGCCGAAGAGCTGACCGCCGTAGGACTCGCTGAGGAAGCCCCGGCCCGTGCCGCCCGTGCCGTGCAGGATGAGCACGGCGTTGGTCACGGCGCCGTCGGCGCCCTTGCGAGGCGTGCCGATCGTGCGGTAGTGGAGGGTCACTTCGGGCAGGGTCTGCCCACTGTCGAACCGGACGTCGCGCGCGACGAAGTCCGCCTCGACGGGCGCCGGGAACGCGGCCTGCGCTGCCGCGGCCGCGGGCGCGAGGAACAGGGCGAGGACGGTGGCGAGGATGCGCATGGCACATCCTAGCGCGGGTTCGTCGGGTTCGGCGGGTTCGACAGGTTCGTCAGGTTCGTCAGGTTCGTCGGGTTCGTCAGGTTCGACGGGTTCGACGGGTTCGACCTGGGCGGCCCCGGGCTGGGCGCGAGCCGTGTGCCCGCGGCGCGGCCGACTGGGAGTGACGCGACACGCGGTAGCCCGAAACCGCACCGCAGGGAGCGAGGAGTGCACGCGGCCGCTCCGCCGTTTGCGGAGGGCCGCGTCCCCCAGCGACAGCACCGCAATCCGAGCGGACGGAGGTGCGGTTTCGAGCGTCAGCTCCCCGGAGGCCCGCGCCGCGGGCACACGGGGCGCGCCCAGGACGAGGGGCCGGGGGAGGTAGCTGGGAACGTCAGGGTCCCGGCTCGTGGTGTCTGTCAGCCGCAGCCGGGCAGGCGGAAGGCGCCGATCCGCGTCGAGTAGGTGGTGGCGCCAGCCTGGTAGTAGTCGCCGACGTACCAGATCGTGCAGTCGTCCGACGGGTCGACGGCGGTCTGCGTGTAGTCCTCCCAGCGCAAGGTACTCGCCTGTGCGGCCTGCCCCTCCACGAGCGTCGTCTCGCCGAGGCCCAGCTGCCCTGGCGGGTCCGACGGGCGGCGCCCGGAGAAGCGCTGTCCCGCGAACACCGACGCCCCGCCGTGGGAGTACCCGATCCCGATGTTCCCGAACCTGTCCATCGCCGGGCTCGCCATCCACCGGTAGTTCGCGTCCGGGGCGAACGTGCCCTGCTGGTGGAGGACAAGGGTGCGATCGGGGTTCACCCGGAACTCGTACCAGCGGACGCCCCCGCCCCCGGCCTCCGTGCCGACCGAGTGCACGGCGACCACCGACTCGTGGCCCTCCCCGCCTTCCGTCACGCGGCGGTACACCACGCGCGCCATCAGCTTGTCACCCTGCGCATCCAGCCGCCGCTCCTCACCGGGCTGCGGCACGCAGCTGGTCAACTGCCCGCCGCACAGGTACCCGTACGGCGCGACGGCCATCTTCTGCACCGGCGACAACCGCGTGTTCGCCGGATCGGCCCAGTCGACCGTCACGTTCCACGCATACACGCCATCGTCGTCGAGATCGCCCGTCAGCTGCGACCCGCCCGTGGCGAGCATCATGTTCGGCGCGCCGGCCGGCGGCAGCGCCGTCCCGTCGAGGTCGGCGTTGTTGAGGAAGTTCACGTCGCCGATGACGAGGCACTGCTCGTCGGCGGGCTCGCCCCGGAGCATCTTGTCGCGCTCGACGATGCACACGTGCTTCTCGATCACGTCGTCGCCGGTGCTCGTCGGGACGTAGTAGCCGTCGGGCCAGACCGCCGGCCTCGGGTAGTCCGGGAACAAGGGCCGCAGGAACTCGTACCGGTAGTACTCACCCGTCGGGTCGTCGGTCGCGCTGATCGCGTAGCACATCGAGAACGGCCCGGTGGGCTCCGGGGTCCCGCTGCCCGCGTCGCGTCCGCGGCCCGCGGCCGCCCCGGCCGGCGCGGCGGCCGGCGGCGAAAGCCGGGCCGCCCGGCCGGGCTGCCCGGAGACGCCGGGCACGCTGCGCATGGCGGGCCCGCCCGGCGCCGGCACCTCCGGCTGGTCGGGCCGGGCCTCGGCGCGGCGGAAGATCGGCATGACGATGAGCCACCGGTTCGCGAGCTGGTCGTAGCGGACCACGGCATCGCCGTTGTTCCGGCTCTCGCAGCTGCCGCCGAAGCCGGCAAAGACCGTGTTGGTGTTCGCCGCGCCGTAGAGGACGCGTCCCGTGGCGTCGAACCGCTCGCCCTGCTTGGTGTAGATGGCGAGCTTCGAGTTGACGATCTGCACGATGTGGTTCGGCCCGACCGCCAGGCTGTTGTCCGACGGGTTGCGGCCCGTCGACGCGCCGTGGGGGCCCTCGAAGCCGACCCCGAGCCCGTCGAAGCTCGCCACGAGGCGCGGCGCGGGGCCCTCGCCGACGGCCCGCTGTTCGATGCCCGCCACGGCGGCGTCCGCGGCCGCCCGGCCAGGGTCGTCGACGGGCTGGCCACCGCCGGCCAGCAGGCACAGGCCGCACGCGGCCACCGCGGAGGACGGAAGCGCCCCGAACCTGGATCTCATGCGCGCCAGTGTCGCACAGGCGCCCCGGCGCTCAGGCGCCCGGGTGCCCGGACTGCCCGCGCGGACGGGACTTCGGCAGCAGCGCGGCGACACCGCCGATCAGGCCAGCGAGCCCGACACCAATCGCCATCCCCGCCATCGTTGTCGACCGCCCGCGCGGGCGGGGCATGCCCTCGGCGGCCTCGACGACCCGGTCGCGAGCCAGCAGGCGCGAGAGGTCGGTGGCGCCACCGACGATGACGAGGAGGGACAGGGCGACGACGAGCCAGGCGGCGGAACGACGGGTCAGGGCCACGCTACAGGATAGCAAGAGCCAGAGTGCCAACGGTTCCAGGGGTGCCACGTGTGCCAGGGGTGCGCCCCCAAAGTGCCATGGGTGCCAACCCGCGCCGGCAGCGCGCCGTTGGTGCCAAGGGTGCACCGCCAAGCCGAACCCGACGAACCTGTCGAACCTGTCGAACCTGATCCTGCTACCGAAGCGTAAAGGTGAGCTCGATGGTGATGATGACCGGGACGGGCTCGCCCTGGCGGGTGCCGGGCACGAAGCGCCAGTTGCGGGCAGCCTTGATGGCTTCCTGGTCGAGGCCGAACACGGGGTCGAGCGAGCGGATCACCTTGACGTCGCCGACGGTGCCGTCGGGCATCACGACGCACTCGAGCCACACGGTGCCCTGCACCTTGGCCCGCATCGCGTCGGCCGTGTACTGGGGCTTCACCTCGCGCACGACGCGCGGCAGCGTGATGCCGGCGCCGGGCCGGTATGCGCCGCCGCCGGTGCCGCCGCCGAACCCCGCGCCGAGACCCGACCCCTGCCCCGACCCGACGCCGCCGCCGGTGCCCGTGCCGGCGCCCGTGCCGCTGCCGCTGCCGGCCGACTCCGACGCGGTCGCCGCCAGGTTCGCGCTCTCGAGCACACCCGGCAACTCGACCTCGCCAGCCGACAACGTCTTGGCCGGGATGTTCATCGCCTCGAGCGGCGGCGGCTCTTCCGCCTCCTTGGGCGGACTGACCTCCGGCGGACGCTCCACGGGGACGGTGATCTTGTCCTTGCCTGGCAGCTCGGCCACGCGCGGCGGCTCGGGGTTCTCGTTGCCGCCACCACCGCCGCCACCGCCGGGTCCCGGCTCGGCGAGCCAGACGATGCCCTCGGGCAGGCGGTCGGGCGCGACGTCCATGGCCTGTGGCTCGGGCGCGTAGCGCAGGATGATGACGACGAGGAGGCCGAAGAGGATGTGGGCGCCGACCGACGCGCCGACGCCGACGCGCGAGTGACGGTCCTCGAACCCGAAGTGGATGTCCGGCGGGCGATCCGCGCGCACGTGGAGCCGGGCCGATGACTCGACCGACGATTCCGGCGCGCTGGGGCGAGGCGCTTCCTGCATCAGGCAATCACAACTGACGGCGCCCGGTCATTCTGACCGACGCTCCGGACAGTGACAAGAGCAAAACATGGGCCATTTCCGGCGATCGCCGGTTTCGCCCCAAACCACCGCTCCGTGCGCGGGCGGCGAGCACGCCCGCCACACCGGTGTCTTCTCTTCTGACGCTCAAAGCGGACACTTGGCTACACGGGCAGGTTCCTCAGGTTCCTCGGGTTCCTCGGGTTCCTCGGGTTCCTTGGGTTCCTTGGGTTCCTCGGGTTCGGCCCGGTTCGCCGGCGGCTAGCGTGTCGCGTAACCGGCGCGGGCGCGGACGCGGACGCCAGGGCGGTTCACCTTGACCGTGATGTCCCGCCATTCGCTGCCGCCGGCCGGCCACGGACGGGTCGGGACGTAGCCGAGCAGGTACTGGGCGCGGAGGTCCTCGGCAATCGCCTGGAGGGTCGGGACGAGGCCGCGTGGCGACTCGAGCGCGAACGATCGTCCGCCCGACAGGGCCGCCGCCTCGACGAAGAGCGCCGGCCGGGCCGGGCCGAGCGCGATCGGGTAGACGAGCACGTTCGCGCGCCGGACGCGGTCGAGCACATCCGCCTCAGTGGCCGTGCTGTAGCGGTCGCGCCCGTCGGAGACGAGCACCACGGCCCGCCGGCCGTGGGCGCCATCGATGAGCTCGATCGACCGGATCATGGCATCCCGCAGGGCCGTGGTGCTCCAGGCGTCGAGCGACGCCAGCTGTTCCAGGAGGGGCGCGCGGTCGGTCCCGAGCGGCGCCAGCACCTCGACCTGCCCGCCGATGCCGATGAGCATCGCGCGGTCGTCGGGCCGCAGCGAGGCCAGGAAGACGCGGCCCGCCGTCCGCGCCATCTGGAGGGGCGCGCCGGCCATGCTCAGGCTGCGATCGATGGCCAGCGCCACCGACGCCGAGACCGTGCCGGCGGCGAAGGCGCCGACGGGCTGGGGCACCCCGTCCTCGAGCACCGTGAAGTCATCAGCGCCGAGATCGCGCACGGGCCGTCCGTCCGGGCCGCTGACGCTGGCGTAGACCTCGACGAGCGTGACGTCGGCCCGGAACTGGCTCGCCTCGGGCGCCGCCGGTCCCCCCAGTGGCGAAAGTGCTAGAATCACGAGAACGGCCGCGTACCGCGGCCAGAAGGAGCCAGTAATGTTTGGTCCTATCGGACTGCCGGAGATGCTGATCATCCTGGCGATCATCATGCTCATCTTCGGGGCGAGCCGCCTGCCGGAGATCGGCAAGGGTATCGGCATGGGCATCAAGAACTTCAAGTCCTCGGTCAAGGACGCGATGGACGAGAACCCGGAGCACCACAAGTAGCGCGGGTCAGAGCACGAGCCGCGCGTCGCCTACCCGGCGCGTCACGCGCTCCCGGTCGAGCCATTCGAGCAGCGGGATCGCGAACTTCCGCGTGACCCCGTATCGCTCCTTGAACGCCGCCACGTCAAGGGTCGCCTGTCCCCCAGGCGCTGAGGCCTTCAGCGCCTGGACTCCGGCCTTCAGCGCCTCCAGCGCGTCGGCGTGGAACACCTGCCCGCCCAGCCGCACCACGACCTTCCTGCGCACGAGCAGCGCCGTGAGCGTCTCGGCCACGGCCGGAGTCACGCCCGCCGCCTCCGCGACCTGCCGCGCATCCGGCGGCGCCAGCCCCCCCTCCAGGTAGGCCCGCGCAATCGCTTCCTGCGCCTTCGCGTCGCCCGCGTCCAGTTCGACGCGGTGGGTCGCGAGCGCGAGGCGGTCGCGGGCCACGATGGTGCCGGCCTGCACCAGCCGCGCGAGGACGGCCTCGAAGACCACTGCCTCGCCCCCCGCCGAGATCCGCGCGCGCGCTTCCTCCCGCGGGAGGCCCTCGGCCAGGGGCTCGGCCTTGTGGTGCGCCGCGACGAGCGCGACGAGCTGCCCGGCCAGGCCGGCGAGCACGCCCGGCTCGACGAGGCGGTCGCCCGCCGTCTCGGCCTCCCCCGCCTGTTCGAGCGCCGCCACGAGCGCGCCGACGCGTCCGGGGGCCATGCCCGCGCGGGGCACGAGCGCCGCCCGGGCCAGGCCCTCGCGGCCCGCGTCCGCGATCATGCGCGCGGCCGCGCGCCTGTCGTCGTCCGCCTCCCCTCGCGGCGTCAACGCGGCGGCCCTCGCCAGCCCGGCCGCGGTCCGCACGCCGGCCCGCGGTGGCGCCGGGTCGAGGACGCTGCCGCCGCCGATCGTCGACAGGGGCGAATAGGCCCGCAGGATGAGGCGGTCGCCGCGGGTGAGCGCCAGCGGCGCCTCCAGGCGGATCCGCGCCGGGGCCTGCGTGCCCGGCTCGAGCGTGGCCGCCTGCGGACCGATGAGGCCGACCCTGGCCATCACCTCGCGCGTGCCCTGGTGTACGCGCACCCGGGCGCCGTGCCTGAGCGGCTTCGCGCCCGGCAGCAGCTCGACCAGCGCATCGACCCGCCTCGTCTCGACCAGCGAACCCGGGGCGGCCAGCGTCATCCCGCGCTCGACCTGGTCGAGGTCGACGCCGCCCAGGTTGATCGCCGTGCGCTGCCCCGCGACGGCCTTGTCCTCCCGGCGGCCGTGCACCTGGATGCCCCGCACGCGCGCGCGCCGGTCCCCGGGCACGAGCAGCAGCTCGTCGTCGACGCGGACCCGGCCGGACACGAGCGTGCCGGTGACGACCGTGCCGAAGCCCGCCATGGTGAACGCGCGGTCCACCGGCAGGCGGGCCGGCCCGTCGGACGGCCGCGCGGCCGCGCCGTGGCCGAGCGCGACGAGCGCCGAGCCGAGTTCCGCCAGCCCCTGGCCGGTCCGCGCCGACACGGCGAGGACGGGCGCGCCGTCGAGGAAGGACCCCGCCACCAGCTCCGCGACATCGAGGCGCGCCAGCGTGAGCGTCTCCTCGTCCACCAGGTCGGCCTTCGTGAGCGCGACGAGGCCCCGCTTCACCCTCAGCAGGCGGCAGATCTCGAAGTGCTCGCGCGTCTGCGGCATCACGGCCTCGTCGGCGGCGACGACGAGCAGGACGGCGTCGATGCCGCCGGCCCCGGCCAGCATCGTCCGCACGAACCGCTCGTGCCCCGGGACGTCGACGAACGAGACGGTCTCGCCGTCGATCGCCGCGTGCGCGAACCCGAGCTCGATCGTGATGCCCCGGGCCTTCTCCTCCTTGAGGCGGTCGGGGTCGATCCCGGAGAGCGCGTGCACGAGCGTGCTCTTGCCGTGGTCGATATGGCCGGCGGTCCCGATGACGATGTGGCCCATCAGCGGCGCTTCGACTTGTGCGCGCGCTGGGCGCGCTCGCGCTTGCCGGGCCGCGCCGCCTTGCGGCGCCGCCGCTCCTCGGGGGTGGACTTGCGCTGTTCCTTCTTCGGGCGCGCCTGGCTGCGCGGCGCCCCGCGGCGCCGCTCGTCGGCGCGCACCGCGTCGAGCACGTCCTCGAGCCCGAGGTCGACCTGCCGCCGCTCCATGTCGACCCGGACCACCTGGACGGACACCTTGTCGCCGAGCCGGTAGACCTTGCGGGTGGACTCGCCGAAGAGCGTGTGCCCCTGCTCGTTGTAGCGGTAGTAGTCGTCCGCGAGCGTCGACACGTGCACGAGGCCCTCGACGTAGTGCTCGATCAGCTCGACGAAGAGCCCGAACGGGGCGACCCCGGTGATGTAGCCCTCGTAGACCTCGCCGACCTTGTCCGCCATGAAGCGGACCTTCTTCCACTGCACCAGCTCGCGCTCGGCCTCGGTCGCCCGGCGTTCGCGCTCCGACGTGTGGCGCGCCACCTCGGGCAGGTCGTCGTCCAGCTCCCCGCGGCGTTCGTCGGTGACGGCGCCCCGCCGCACCTCGCGCAGGAGCCGGTGGACGACGAGGTCCGGGTAGCGGCGAATCGGCGAGGTGAAGTGCGTGTAGGTGTGGGCGGCCAGCCCGAAGTGCCCGACGTTCAGCACGTCGTAGCGCGCCTTCTGCATCGTCCGCAGCATCAGGAACGCGATCGGCCGCTCCTCAGGCGTCCCGTGGATCTTCCGGACCAGGGCCTGGAAATGCCGGGGCTTGACGCCGCCGGCGGGCACGCCCAGGCTGAAGCCGAGGGAGCTGACGAACTCGTCGAACTCCAGCACCTTCAACGGGTCGGGGGCCTCGTGGATGCGGTACAACGCGGGAATCCCGGACGTCTCGAGGTGCCGCGCCACCGTCTCGTTGGCGAGGAGCATGAACTCCTCGATGATCCGGTGGGCGACGTTGCGCTCCGACGCGATGATGTCCTGGATGAACCCGTCGGCGTCGAGGACCACCTGCGCCTCGGGCAGGTCGAAGTCGATGGACCCGCGGCGGCGCCGCCGGCCGTTCAGGATCTCGAACAGCTCCCGCATCCGCTCGAACATCGGCACGAGCGGGCCGTAGCGCTCGCGCAGGCCCGGGTCGTCCCCCGTGAGGAGGGCGTTGACCGCGGTGTAGGTCATGCGCTCGTCGCTGCGGATGACGCCGTCGTGCATCTCGTAGCGCACGACCTCGCCGCGGCCGTCCACCTCCATCAGGCACGACTGGACCAGCCGGTCGACGTGGGGGTTGAGGCTGCAGAGGCCCGTCGCCAGCTCCGACGGGAACATGTGGACCGCGCGCTCGGGGAAGTAGACGGACGTGGCGCGATCGTAGGCCTCGAGGTCGAGCGGCGTGCCCTCCTCGACGTAGTGCGCGACGTCCGCGATGTGGACGCCCAGCCAGTAGTGCCCGTTCGGCAGCCGCTCGATCGAGATCGCGTCGTCGAAGTCGCGCGCGTGCTCGCCGTCGATCGTGACGACGACCCGGTCGCGGAAGTCGGTGCGGCCCGCGAGGTCGCGCGCGCGGACGGCGGTGCCGATCCGCCGCGCCTGCTCGACCGCCTCCGCCGTGTGCTCGTCCTCGATGCCGTACTTGCGGAGGATGATCTCGGTGTCGACGCCCGGGTCGTCGATGCCGCCGAGCACCTCGATGACCCGCCCGGCCGGTCCGCGGCCCGGCGTGGGCCACCGCGTGATCGCGACGGTCACCATCTCCCCGGGCTCGGCGTCACGCGTGTCTCCGCGCGCGACCTGCACGTCCGCGGTCAGCCGCCGGTCGAAGGGCACGACGTAGCTCAGGCCGGCTCCGTCGGTCTCGAACCGCCCGACGATGGTGTCGGTGCCCCGCTCGAGCACCTGCACGACGTGGCCCTCGTGCCGGCCGTCCGCCCGGATCCGCTCGACGCGCACGACCACGCGATCGCCGTGCAGCGCGTCGCCGAGCTCGTGCGCCGCGACGTAGATGTCGCCGCGCGCGCCCTCGATGGGCCGCTCGGGCACCACGAAGCCGAAGCCCCCCGGGTGCCCCTCGAGCCGCCCCACCACCAGGTCCATCCGGTCCGGCTGCCCGTACCGGTTGCCGCGCACGCGCACGAGCGCGCCGTCCGTGACGAGGGCGTCGAGCTGCCGCCGGAAGGCGTGCCGCTCGTCCCTGGGGATCGCGAGCACGCGCATCAGCTCCCGCGCCGTCGCGGGGTGGTTCACCCGCTCGCGAATCTGGCGCAGCACGCTGTCACGGGTCATGAAGGCATCATATATCTCGTGATCTGGTGATCTCGTGATCTTGTGATCTCATCGGGTGATCTGGTGATTTTGTGATCTGGTGATCTGGTGATCTGGTGGTCTCGACGAGTGGGCGCTGATGGCGGAGCGTCCGCGCCCGCGCGGACCGGCAAATCACGAGATCACGAGATCACGAGATCAACAAAATCTGCAGATCGCCCACATTGGTGTCCGTGGGCCCGGTCTCGATGAGGTCGTCGAGGGCCTGGAAGAACGCGTAGGAGTCGTTGCGATCGAGGTAGGTCTCCGGCGGCGCGAGGCCGGCGGCGGCGGCGCGCGCGGTCGTCGTGTCGTCGGCAATCGCGCCGGCAACCGGCGTCGGGCCATCGATGCCGTCGGTGCCGACGCTCGTGGCGGCGGCCGGCCGCCCCAGCGCGGCGAGGCCGCCGGCCAGCGCGAGGGCGAACTCCTGGTTACGGCCGCCCCGGCCGGTCCCCGTCACGCGGACCGTGGTCTCGCCGCCAGAGATGACCGCCACCGGGCCGGGCACGCCGGCCGCGCGCGCGGCCGCGTCGCGAAGCCACGCCGGCGCCGCGTCCCGGGCCTCGCCCGTCACCGCCTCGGCGATCGGGACCACGTGGTAGCCGCGGCTCGCCGCCTCGGCGGCCGCGCCGGCCACGGCGTCCGCCCGGCTGCCGATGACGAGCGCCGCGGCGCGGGCCATCGCGGGGTCGCCGGCCTTCGGCGTGTCGTCCACCTCGCCGGCGGTCCCGCGGCGGCAGAGCGCGACGATGGGCGCGAGCGCCGCGTCCCCCAGCCAGGGCTCGAGAATGCGCGCCACGTCCGCCCAGGTGGACGGGTCCGGCACCCCCGGTCCCGAGCCGATGACGGCCAGGTCGTCGCCCACGACGTCGGAAACCGCGAGCGTGACCGTGCGTCCCGGGCACGCGGCGGCCAGTCGCCCGCCCTTGATGGCGGACAGGTGCTTGCGGACGGTGTTGAGCGCGTGGATGTCGGCGCCGCCGAGCATCAGGCGACGGATGGCGGCCTGCTTCTCGGCGAGGGTCAGGCCATCACACGGCCGCGACAGCAGCGCCGAGGCCCCGCCGGACAGCAGCACCAGGAGGCAGCCGTCCGGCGGCACGCCGCGGGCGACCGCCAGGGCCCGGCCGGCGGCGGCCATGCTCCGCTCGTCCGGGAAGGGATGCCCGGCCGTGTGCCACTCGACACCGGGCGCGAGCCCGTCTCCGGCGTGGGTGCCGACGGCGAGCACCTCGCGCACCACGAGGCCGCTCTCGCCGGCCGCGGCCGCCATCGCGGACGCAGCCTTGCCGGCCGCCACGACCGACACCGGTCCGTCGCCGACGAGCCGGCGCACGGACGGATCGGCGAGCGCGCGCCGCACGGCCGCCCGCGCGCTCGCGCGCGCCACGCCCGCGCGGGCGATGGCCGCGAGGTCACGTCGAAGCGGGACGGGCGGCGAAATCAGTGGACCTTACGCGGGGAGGACCAGACCGAAAGCCTGGTGACGACGTCGAATTCCTTGAGGAGCTTGGCGACGACGGTGTCGGCGTCGGCGCTCGAGGAGAGGTGTTCCATCTCGGAGATGATGCGCAGGAGCGCGGTCTCGACGCCCGCGATCGCCTGTTCCGAGAAGTATTCACGCTGCGCGCGCAGGCACCTGTGGTGCCGGCGGAATTCCTCGCGGTAGAACTCGATGCGGGGCGAGGAGGTCGACGGAACGGGACGGTCGGTCAGGAATCGCGGCATACGTTCCTTGGCCTCGGCTGGTTCCAAACTCCCTCCAGTGTAAAAAGATACAGACACCCGTGTCAAATCCGCGTCGGCGGTCAGCGCGCCGCGCGCGACGCGGCCGCGCCCGCGAGGGCCCCCACCGCGAGCCCCGCGCCGACGAGCAGCAGCCCCTGCCGCGCGCCGATGAACAGCACGTCGCCGGTGCCCATCGCCTCGGCGAGTTCGACGCCGGCCAGCGCGCGCAGCGCGAAGAACGCCGCCCAGAGGACGGCGAACGCCACCGTGGCGCCCGCCCCGCCGAGCAGCAGGCCCTCCA
Source organism: Vicinamibacterales bacterium (assembly GCA_050250645.1). Classification (GTDB taxonomy): domain Bacteria; phylum Acidobacteriota; class Vicinamibacteria; order Vicinamibacterales; family UBA2999; genus JBFWVR01. The sequence continues at coordinate 40,157 of JBFWOG010000029.1, read as the reverse complement.
TCACGAACGGCCCGCGGATGAACGTGAACGGCGCGCCCACGAGCGTCATGATCTCGACCTCGTCCCGCCGCGCGTGCAGCGACAGCCGCACCACGGCCGCGACCGTGAAGGCCGCGCCGAGCACGAGCACGCCCGCCACGACCAGCCCCGCGACCTTCGCGCCCGCCACAATCGCCAGCAGCCGCGCGAGCCACTGCCGATCGTACCGCACGTCCGCCACGCCCGCGTCGTCGGCCAGATCGGCCGCGAGCGCCTCGGCCGCGCCCGAGGACCCGGGGTCGGGCCGCACGCGCACCTCGAACGACGCGGGGAACGGGTTCCCCTCGATCGAGGTCGCCACGTCAGCCAGCTCCGGAAAGTCGCTCCGGAAGCGCGCCAGCGCCTCCGCCTTCGACACGTACTCGACCGCCGCGACCGCCGGGTGGGCCACGAGCCGGGCCTCGAGCGCCGCGCGTGCCGACTCCGGCGCATCGTCCTGCATGTAGACCGACAGCTCCGCCGCCTCGGCCCAGCGCGCGACCACGCGCTCGAGGTTCGTGGACACCAGCAGGAAGCCCCCCAGGGTCAGGAAGGCGATCGCGATCGTGCCCACCGACATCGCCGCCGAGCGGCCGCCACGCCGGATGCTGGCCGCCGCCTCCTCGAGGGCGTAGCGGAGGGCCCTCATGCGCCGGGCTCCTGGAGGCGTCCGTGCTCGAGGTGCACGACCCGCCGCGCGCCCGCGCGGATGAGCTCCGTGTCATGGGTCGCGAACAGGACGGTCGTCCCCGCCGCGTTCATCTCGCGGAAGAGCGCCAGGATCTCCAGTGACAGATCGTGGTCGAGGTTGCCCGTCGGCTCGTCGGCGAGGACGAGCTGCGGCTCGTTGACGAGCGCGCGGGCAATCGCGACCCGCTGCTGCTCGCCGCCCGAGAGCTCCAGCGGATAGGCGTTGAGCCGGTGCTGGAGGCCCACCCACTTGAGCACCTGGTAGGTGCGCCGCCGCTGCTGCTCGATCGGCACGCCCAGCACGCGCAGGGCGAAGGAGACGTTCTCGAAGACGCTCTTGGTGGGAACGAGCTTGAAGTCCTGGAAGACGAAGCCGACCGAGCGCCGGTAGGCCTGGACCTCCCGGCGGGACAGCCGCGCCAGGTTGCGCCCGTTGACGATCACGTCGCCCGCGCTCGGCCGCTCCTGGAGCAGCAGGAGGCGCAACAGGGTGCTCTTGCCCGCCCCGCTCGGGCCCGTCAGGAAGATGAACTCTCCCCTGTCCACCGACAGGGTGAGGTCCCGCAGGGCGTATACCCCCCGGCCGTACATCTTGGCGACACCGTGGGTCTCGATCACCGACGGTAGTCTACAAGGTCCGCCCGCACCCGGCCGAATCCGGCCTCGACGACCACGGCGACGGGGACGCGCCGCTCGTCGTCGCTCATCCAGAGCGTGATCGCCGGTGGCGTCCGCCGCTCGACGCGCGCGCCGAGCCGCACGGTGAGCCGCCGGGCGACCATCGGCCGTCCCCCTGGGCCGGTGATCCGCTCCACCCCGCCGGCCGTCACCTCGAGCTGCACGGCCCGGCCGGCCTCGTTGAGCGGCGCGCGCACGATGTCGCCCTCGGCAAGCGCGAGCGTGCGCACGTAGAAGAAGGCCGTCAGCGCGTCGCGCGCGCCGGCGGCCAGCGGCAGCGCCAGGCTCGCCGCCTCGCGCGCGGCCGCGGGCGTCTCGCCGACGCGGACGAGCCGGGCCGCGGCATCGAACACGTAGGCGCGCGCCAGCTCGCGGCGCCCCTCGTGGAGATCGCGCACGTGGACCAGGGGCAGCAGGCCTGCGTCGGCGGCCGTCGCGAACCGATCGCGGGCCTCGAAGAACGACGAGACCCAGGAGGCCGTGGTGGCCGACGCCTCGAACGTCCAGCGGGCCCCCGGCGGGTCGCCGAGCCCCGGCGAGCCGCCGTCCATCACGCGGACGACCGCGGTGCCGGCCGGCAGGTCGATGGGGCCGCCGTCCCACCGGACCTCGTAGGTCGCCTCTTCGCCCGCGGCGAACGGCACGGTGCCGGGTGGCGGCGGCGGGGGCCCGGCCGCGACGTCGAGCGCGGCCTCGCTCTCCGGGGTCCACACCACCTCGTACACGACGCCGCTGGCAAACCGCGCGCGCTCGACGAGCGGCAGCGGCGTCCCCGCGGGCGCGGCCACCGGCGCCGGCGTGACGACGAAGCGCACGCCGAGTTCCTTCAGCGTCACGAGCGCGTCCGGCGACGGGAAGCCCGCCAGGCTCTCGGCCACCGCCGGGAAGAACGAGGGCCGCTGGCCGCTGTAGCCGTTGACGATCGGCCGCCAGTGCTCCAGCGACTGCACCATCGCGGGCGTGTTGTCGGCGTCGGTCCCGAGCGGGAGGACGACGACGGCGCCGGGATTCGGTTCGCGCGCGAGCCACTGCCCGACCTCGGTCTCGAGGGCGGGCGCGGCGACGAGGGCGAGCGGACGGTTGACGTACTCCGCCGCCATCAACGCCAGCACGACGAGCGCGATCCGCGAGGCCTGCCGGGCGGTCCGGCCGTCCGTCAGCGCGCGCAGGCCCGCGCCGGCGAGCACGACGAGCCCCAGCATCGCGACGACCGCAAAGCGGGCCGGCGCCCGGACGGCCTGGAAGCCGAAGACATGGTCGTACAGGGGCGCGTAGAGCCAGCGCGCGCCTTCGGGGCCGGCGGACAGCGCGAGGCCCGCCACCACCAGCGCGAACGCCGTCACCACCGCCGGGCGATGGTCGCTCCGCCACCCGCGCCACAGGCCGACCAGCGCGAGCCCCAGCAGCACGACGCCCGGGAACATCTGGTCCTCGACGCCGCTGTGGTCGCGCGCGCCCTGCGCCGGCGCGCGCGGCGCGAGCCAGCCCGTGGCGCCGTAGAGCAGGTTCGAGGCCGGCACCTGCGTGTAGCTCGCGACGCTGGCCGCGTGATTGGCCGCCTCGTACAGGTTGCGCCCGAAGCCTTCCTGCTGGCCCGCGCGCAGGTACGGGACCGCGACGGGCGCGACGAGGAGCCCGCCGACGACGGCGGCCAGCGCGAGCCGCGCGGCGAGCCGCCGGCTGCGCCACTGGCCGGTGGTGACCGCGAGCGTCACGGCCCCCACGGCCAGCGTGATCATCGTCATCACGCCGTAGTAGACCGACGAGATCGCCTGGAGCGCCGCGGCGACGCCGAGCCATACGGCGTCGGCCGCGCGGCGCGCGGCGGCGACCCGGTGCAGGCCCAGCAGCGCCAACGGGAGGAAGTACAGGGCCTGCAACTGCAGGTGCAGCAGGTGCGCGGTGTGGTACGGCCAGCCCGCCCACGCGAGGCCCGCCACCCACGGCGCCCACGCGCCTCCGGTCACGCCGCGCACCAGCACGTGCGCCGACAGCCCGCAGGCGGCGATCGAGAGGAGGAGCAGCAGGTTGTAGCAGAGGACGGGGTTGCCGCTGACGGCGTAGACCGGCGCGAGGACGAGCGCCTGCAGCAGCAGGTGGTCGGAGTAGGTCAGCGTGGCCGCGGCCGGGTGGAAGATGTTGGCGTCGAACGCCCGGCCCGCGAGCACGCCGAGCGGGTCGGTGGTCCACTGGTGGACGCCCCAGCCCAGGCTCCACAGGTTCAGGTAGGGATCGCCCGCCCCGTCGAGCGCGCCGAGCGCCGTCGTCAGGCGCGCCGCCAGCGGCCAGGTCAGGACGACCGCGAGCCCGAGGTAGACGAGGGCCGGGACGAGGAGCGCCGGACGGGAGGCGCGGATGCTCGTCACGCTGCTAGCTGTCGCCGAACACGAGTCTCCGGATGGCGGCGCTCGCGAGCGGCGGGCTGGCCTTGCCCTTCGTCTCCTTCATCACCTGCCCGACGAGGAACTGCAGCTTCTTGTCCTTGCCCGCGCGAATCTCCTCGACGACGGCGGCATTGGCGTCGACGATGCGGCGCGCGATGTCGTCGATGGCGCCCTCGTCGGAGATCTGGCGCAGCCCCTCGCTGTCGACGATCTCGGCGGCGGCGCGCCCGGTCGCGTACATCGTCTGGAAGACGTCCTTCGCCACGGAGCTGCTGATGGTGCCGTCCTCGACGAGCTGGATGAGGCCGGCGAGCGCGGCGGGCCGGAGCGGCACGCGCTCGATCGGCACGTAGCCCTCCTTGAGGGTCCGCAGCAACTCGCCCATCACCCAGTTGCTCGCGGCCTTGGGCCGGCCGCAGGCGCTGGCGGTCTCCTCGAAGTAGTCGGCCAGCCCGCGCGCCTGCGTGAGCAGCGCGGCGTCGTACTCGGGCAGGCCGTACTCGGCGACGAACCGGGCGCGGCGCGCCTCGGGCAGCTCCGGGAGCGCCGCGGCGATCGCGTCCCGCCGCCCGGCGGAGACGACGAGCGGCGGCAGGTCGGGCTCCGGGAAGTAGCGGTAGTCGTGCGCCTCCTCCTTGCTCCGCATGGAGTAGGTGCGACCGAGCGCCGAGTCGAACAGCCGCGTCTCCTGCACGACGCGGCCGCCGTGCTCGACGACGTCGACCTGGCGCCCGATCTCGTACTCGAGCGCCTTCTGGAGGTAGCGGAACGAGTTGACGTTCTTCACCTCGGCCTTGGTGCCCAGGGTGGGGTCGCCGACGCGGCGCACCGACACGTTGGCGTCACAGCGGAGGCTGCCCTCCTCCATGTTGCCGTCGTTCACGCCGATCCACACCAGGAGCTGGCGCAGGCGCTCGAAGAACTCGGCGCCCTCCTCGGCGCTGCGCATGTCGGGCTCGCTCACGATCTCGATGAGCGGCACGCCCGCGCGGTTGAAGTCGAGGTAGGTCCGGCGGTCGGAGTCCGCGAACCCCTCGTGGAGCGACTTGCCCGCGTCCTCCTCCATGTGGATCCGGGTGAGGCGGACGTGGCGGGTCGCGCCGTTGACCGTGAGGTCGACCCCGCCGCCGAGGGCGAGCGGCCGCTCGTACTGGGAGATCTGGTAGCCCTTCGGCAGGTCCGGGTAGAAGTAGTTCTTGCGCGCGAAGACCGACTCGGCCTGCACGTCGCAGCCGAGGGCGAGGGCCGCCCGCACGGCGAGGTCCACGGCGGCGTGGTTGAGGACGGGCAGGGCGCCGGGGAACCCGAGGCAGACCGGGCACACGTGCGCGTTCGGCGGCGCGCCGAAGCTCGTGGGGCACCCGCAGAAGATCTTGGTGGCCGTCAGGAGCTGGCAGTGGATCTCCAGGCCGATGACGGCTTCGAACTCGGTGGACGACATCTGGTATTCGCGGGCACGAAACGCCCCGGGCGCGCTGGCGCGCCCGGGGCCGGGGTGGGCACGGGCCCCGGGCGCTAGACCCGGGGGCCGGCGGCGACGACAGCGGCGTCGACGTCCGCCTCGAAGTTCTTGAAGTTCTCGACGAACATCGCGGCCAGCTTCAGCGCCTGCGCGTCGTAGGCGGCCGGGTCGGCCCACGTGCCGCGCGGGTCGAGCACCTCGGCGGGCACGCCCGGGCAGCTGGTCGGCACGTCGACGTTGAACACGGCGTGCCGCTGGTAGGCGACGCCATCGAGTTCGCCGGCGAGCGCGGCCTTGATCATCGCGCGCGTGAAGGCGATCTTCATGCGCGACCCGACCCCGTAGGGGCCGCCGGTCCAGCCGGTGTTGACCAGCCACACCCGCGCCTGGTGCCTGGCGATCCGCTCGCCGAGGCCGCGCGCGTAGACGTTGGGGTTGAGCGGCAGGAACGGCGCGCCGAAGCACGTGCTGAAGGTCGCCGTCGGCTCCGTCACGCCCTTCTCGGTGCCGGCGACCTTCGCGGTGTACCCCGACAGGTAGTGGTACATCGCCCCTTCCGGGCTGAGGCGGGCGATGGGCGGCAGCACGCCGTAGGCGTCGGCCGTCAGCATCACGATGTTCTTCGGGTGCCCGCCGACGCCGCTCAGCACGGCGTTGTCGATGAACTCGATCGGGTAGGCGCCCCGCGTGTTCTCCGTGAGCGACCCGTCGTTCAGGTCGAGCGCGCGCGAGACGGGGTCGACCACGACGTTCTCGAGCACCGTGCCGAACCGCTCGGTCGTCGCGTGGATCTGCGGCTCCGCCTCGGCCGAGAGGTTGATCATCTTCGCGTAGCAGCCGCCCTCGAAGTTGAAGACCCCTTCGTCGCTCCAGCCGTGCTCGTCGTCGCCGATCAACTGCCGGTGGGGATCGCTCGACAGCGTCGTCTTGCCGGTGCCCGAGAGCCCGAAGAAGAGCGCCGTGTCGCCGCCCTTCCCGATGTTGGCCGAGCAGTGCATCGCGAGGACGCCCTGCAGGGGCAGCAGGTAGTTGAGCACGGTGAAGATGGACTTCTTGTTCTCGCCGGCGTAGCTCGTCCCGCCGATGAGGACCTCGCGCGTGGCGAGGTTGACGGCGATGACCACGTCGGAGCGCGTCCCGTGCCGCGCCGGATCCGCCTTGAAGCCGGGGGCCGTGATCACGGTGAACTGCGGGTCGAACGCCGCCAGGTCGCTGGCCGGCGGGACGATGAACAGGTTGCGCACGAACAGGTTCTGCCAGGCCAGTTCGTGGATGAACCGCACCGGCAGCCGGTACCCCGGCGCGGCGCCGGCGTAGAGGTCCTGGACGAAGAGCTCGGCGCCCGCGAGGTGCGCGAGCATGTCGCGCTTGAGGGCGTCGTAGTGCTCGGCGGCGAGCGGGCGGTTGACCTTCCCCCACCAGAGGTGCGGGTCGCTCACCGGCTCCTTGACGAAGAACTTGTCGTTCGGCGATCGCCCGGTGTGCGCGCCCGTGCGGCACACCAGCGGCCCGCCGGCCGCGATGACGCCCTCGTCACGCCGGATTGCATGCTCGTACAGCGCGGCGGTCGGCAGGTTCCAGTGCACCGGCCCCGTCGTGCGAACCCCGCTGGCCTCGAGGCCGCGTGTCGGTCCCACCTGCATCGTGCTCATGTGTTGACGACTCCCCATAGACCGGCCGGTCCGCTCGCGCGCCGGCCCCCATTTCCACCGGCCCGCCTCGGCCGGACTCAAAGCGAATGATCGTACTGACTCGGATCACGCTAAGTCAATAAGGGGGATACGTTTGGCCCGGTCCTGTTACAATCCCGGTAAACAGCGCCGCGGCCTGCCCCGTAAAGAGATGTCAGGACGACCGACCGCCGAGTCCGCTTCGCGCCCGCCCGGCCGCGCCGGGGACACCGGCCCTACGCCCGCCTCCGTCGTGGCGGCCGACGTCAAGGGCCTGGTGGCCGCCGGCGACACCGAGCAGGCGCGCGACCGGTTCGGCGATCTCGTGGGCCTCCTCCAGCGGCGGGCGCTGCGCATCGCATATCACTACCTGCGGGACGCGGCCGATGCCGACGAGGCGGTCCAGGACGCCTTTATCAAGGTGTTCCTCCACATCGGGCAGTACCGGGAGGACCTCTCCTTCGACGTCTGGTTCACCCGGATCCTCGTCAACGCCTGCCTCGACCGGATCAAGAGCCGGACCCGGCAGCAGCGCTGGCTGGTGGAACCGTCCGAGGACAGCGACATCCGCCTGGTGGAACAGATGCCGGGCACCGAGGCATCGAGCGAACGGCGCGTGCTGGCGCGGGAACGGTGGGAGCAGGTGGCCAAGGCGGTCGCCACCCTGCCGGACCGCCAGAAGCTGGTCTTCACGCTCAGCCACCTCGAGGAACAGACGGCGACCGAAATCAGCGAAGCGACCGGCATGAGCCCCGCCACCGTGCGGGTGCACCTGTTCCGGGCGCTCCGGAAGCTCCGCGCGCTGCTGGGAGAAAACGCATGAGCCTGCGCGAATTGCACGTCCCCCCGGAACGGCTCGTCGCCCTCGCCCTGATCGCGACGCGCGACACCGCCGACGCCGAGGACCACGACGCCCTCGCCCACGCCGCCGCCTGCCCGGAATGTGGCTGGCAGCTCGCCCGGCTGACCGCCGACATGGACGAACTGCGCGCCGAGGCCGCCGCCGAGGCCGACGCCCGCTTCCCGGACACCGATCTCGACGCCCAGCGGGCCCGTATCCTCGACCGGGTGGCCGCCCTCAGTCGCGCGCCCCGTGTCGTGCCCTTCCCGTCGCCCGTCCGCCGCAGTTCGCTGCCCATCGGCGGCGTCAATCGCCGCTGGGTCAGCGTCGCCGCCGCGGCCGGCCTCATCATCGGCCTCCTGACCGGGCAGATCGTGCACCTGCTGCCGGCCGCCGGCCGCACCCTCCCGTCCGCCCAGCCGTCGGCCCTCGACCGCGTCGGGCCCGTCCGCCCGGCGGAGGGCGCCGCCCAGATCGTCCAGGCCCGCGCCGCGCTCAGCGACGAGGAGCTGCTGGGCGAAATCGACGCCGCCGTCCAGCTCCGCCGCGCCGCCGAACTGCGGGCCCTCGACGCCCTCACCCCGTCGCTCGCCGAAATCCGATAAGATCGGCGTCTGTGCCGTCGCTCATCTTCCGCAAGGGACTGGACCTCAAGCACGAGGTCGCCGGGGCGCTCGCCGCGAGCTATCACTCGGCCCTCGTCCAGCAGGTCAAGGATCAGGACTACCGGTATGCCGCCGGCCGGCTGACGGTCCACCTCGCCCGCGAGTTCGGCTTTTGCTACGGGGTCGACCGGGCGGTGGACTACGCCTACCAGGCCCGCCGCCGCTTCCCCGATCGCCGGGTCTTCCTGACCGGCGAGATCATCCACAACCCCCACGTCAACGACCAGTTGCGGGCCCAGGGCGTCCGCTTCCTCACCGACCCCGGGGAGGACGGCGCGAGCCTCGGCGCCGACGATGTGGTCATCCTGCCGGCGTTCGGGGTGACGATCGCGGAACTCGCCGCCTTCGACCGCCTCGGCTGCACCCTGGTGGACACGACCTGCGGGTCGGTGCTGAACGTGTGGAAGAACGTCAAGCGCTACGCCGCCGACGGCTTCACCTCCGTGATTCACGGCAAGTACTGGCACGAGGAGACGCGGGCCACCGCCTCCCAGGCGCTCGCCTACCCGGACGGCCAGTTCCTCGTGGTGCTCGACAAGGCGCAGGCCGGCGAGGTCTGCGACTACATCCGCGCCCCGCGGCCCGACCGGCGGGCCGCCCTGATGGAGCGGTTCGCCGCCGCCGCCTCCCCCGCGTTCGACCCGGATCTGCACCTCGAACGCATCGGCTGCGCCAACCAGACCACGATGTTGAGCTCCGAGTCGCTCGAGATCGGCGAGATGTTCCGCGAGGCGATGCGGGAGCGCCACGGCGAGGCGGACCTCGCCAGCCGCTTCCGGGCCTTCGACACGATCTGCAGCGCCACCCAGGACCGCCAGGACGCCCTGATCACGCTCCTGGCCGAGCAGCGCCTCGACATGATGGTCGTCGTCGGGGGCTTCAACAGCAGCAACACCTGCAACCTGGCGCGCATCTGCGCCGAGCGGGTGCCCACCTACCACGTGGCCGACCCCGACGGGCTGGTCTCGCCCACCGAGATCCGCCACCGTTCGGTGGCGGAGAAGCGCGAGGTGACGACGCACGGCTGGCTGCCCCCCTCGGGCCCGGTCGTGGTCGGCCTCACCTCCGGCGCCTCGACCCCCGACAACCTGGTCGAGGCCGCCATCCGCCGCCTCGAGACCTTCACCGCCTGACCCGCCCGGATGTCGAGGGGCAGCCCGGCCGTAAACACCGGACCGGCGCGCGTCGTAACCCGGGAAAGCGATATGGCTAGGTCCCGTAAGTCGTTAGTTCTGCTTGTCTTGGCACTCGTCGTGGCCACCACCTGCCTGCCGGCGGCCGCGCAGGGGTTCAAGTGGTGGCAGGACGCCAAGTTCCAGGCGGAGATGGAACTGACCCCCGACCAGGTGTCGCGCATCGACAAGGTCTTCGAGGACGCGCGGCCGACGCTCCGGGCCCAGAAGCGGGCCCTCGACAAGCTCGAGGACGAGCTGTCCCGGATGGTGGCGGAAGCCCGGGCGGGCGAGGCGGAACTGGCGGCGTTCGTCGAGCGCGTCGAGGACGCGCGGGCCGACCTGTCGAAGAACCGGACGCTGATGCTCTACCGGATGCGCCGGATCCTGAGCGCCGAACAGCACGTCAAGTTAAAGGCGCTCTTCGAGGCGCGCGAGAAGCAGCGGCACAGCCAGCGCCCGCCGCGCGAGTGACGCCCCTTCCGGAGTCCCCGGGCCCCGGCGGCGGCGCGCCGACCGGGCCGTCCGGACTGCACCCACTTCCTTTGCCAGAGCGGCCCGCCCGGCGATGCGCGCGGGGGTGCGCCGCGGGCGCGGCCCGGCGTTCGGGCCGCCGGTCGCCGAGCGCGCGCAGCAGTCGTCGGGCCAGCCGTCACCAGGTCGAAGCATCATGAGCAAGTCCGTCCGGTTCATCCTCGCCGCCGCCCTCGCGGCCTCCCCGTCGTTCGCCCTCGCCGGCCAGGCGGGCTCCGCCGACCAGGCGCGCTCCGAGGCGCTGGTGCGCCAGGCCCTGGAGCGGTACCAGGAAGGCCTCCAGGCGCAGGCGCCCTCGGCCGTCACCGCGGCCCTCGAGCTGCAGTCCGGCGGCCAGCGGGAGCTGAGCGTGGCCGACGTCGTGCAGCTGGCGCTCGAGCAGAACCTCGACATCGCGGTGGAGCGGCTCTCGCCGCAGGCCATCGACCTCCAGATCGCGGGGCTCCGCAACACCTACCACCCGGTGGCGAGCTCCACGCTGGGCCAGCGCGACCAGACCAACCCGGCGACGAACCAGTTGAACGGCGGCAACAGCGTCAAGAACCAGACGACGACCTACAACGTCGGGGTGAACCAGTCGGTGCCGTGGATGGGCGGGAACTTCTCGCTCTCCTGGAACAACACCCGGCAGGAGACCAACAGCACGTTCTCGACGTTCAACCCGAGCTACAACACGCAGCTCACGGCGGTCTACACCCAGCCGCTCCTGCGGGGCCTCTTCATCGACAACACGCGGCAGCAGATCGCGATCACGCAGATCAACCGCGAGGTCGCCGAGGAGACGCTGCGGGCGACCGTGTCGCAGACGCTCGCGAACGTGCGCAACGCCTACTGGGACCTCGTCTTCGCCCGCAGCAGCGTCGATGTGGCCCGCCGGGCGCTGTCGCTGGCCGAGAAGCTCGTCGAGGACAACCAGGCGCGGGTCGAGGTGGGCACGCTGGCCCCGATCGACGTGGTGCAGGCGGAGGCGGAGGCGGCCACCCGGCGCCAGACGCTGGCGGCCGCCGAGGCGACGCTCCAGACGGCGGCGCTCACCCTCAAGCGCTACATCGTGAGCGGCACCGACGACCCGCTGTGGCGGCAGGAGCTCGTGCCGGTCGACCAGCCGTCGCTCGAGCCGGCGCCGAACGACATCGAGGGCGCCGTGCGCACGGCGCTCGCGCAGCGGACCGACCTGGTGAGCGCCCGGAAGAACCTGCAGAGCACCGACGTCTCGATGCGCTACTTCCGCAACCAGTCGCTCCCCGCGCTGGACCTGAACGCCGTCTACGGCGCGACGGGCCAGGGGGGCACGCGGACGGTGCGCAACGGGCTCGGCGGCAGCATCTCCGAGGTCATCCCGGGCGGGTACGGCGACGCCCTCTCCCTGCTCAGCCAGCGCGCGTTCCCGACGTGGAACCTGTCGGTCACCCTCAGCTACCCCATTGGCGGCAGCAACGCCGAGGCCCAGTATGCCCGGGCGCGCGTGCAGCAGAACCAGTCGATAGCGCGGCTCCGGGCGCTGGAGCTGCAGGTGGCCACCGAGGTGACCAACACCGCCCTGACGGTCCAGAGCAACCTGAAGCGGGTCGAGGCGGCCCGCGCGGCCCGCGAGCTCGCGCAGCGCCGGCTCGAGGCCGAGCAGAGCAAGTTCGAGGTGGGGCTCTCCACCAACTTCTTCGTCGTCCAGGCGCAGCGCGACCTGGCCGACGCGGCCAACTCCGAGCTCCGGGCCCTGGCCGACTACCGGAAGTCGCTCGTGAACTTCGAGCGCGTGCAGGAAGCCCCGGGGGGCGGGGGCGGCGGCAGCTTCTAGCGGCCGGCGGGCGACGGACAGGTCCAGCGAAGGCACTCATATGCGTAAAGTCGTGACGATTGGACTCGTGGCCGTCCTGGCAGCCGGTGCGGCTGCCTACTTCGGCCTCTTCTCGAAGGAACAGGCCGCGGCGGCCGCCGGCGCGGCCCAGGCGGGCCAGCGCCCGGGCGGCGGCGGGCCTGGAGGCGGGGGGCCGGGCGGCGGCTTCGGCGGGCGCGGCGGCAGCTTCCGTCCCCCGATGACCGTCGAGTTCGGCACCGTCGGGCGGGGCGAGGTGGTCGCCGAACTGACCGTCGTCGGCAACCTGATCGGCGCGCAGACCGTCGACGTCGCGCCGAAGACGGGCGGGCGCCTGCAGACCGTCAACGTGAAGCTGGGCGACGCGGTGTCCCGCGGGCAGCTGATCGCCAAGCTCGAGGATCGCGAGATCGTCGAGCAGGTGAAGCAGGCCGAGGCGTCCTACCAGGTCGCCCAGGCGACGATCCGCCAGCGGGAGGCCGACCTCAAGTACGCCGAGACGAACCTCGAGCGCTCGCGGAACCTCTACGAGCGGCAGCTGCTGCCCAAGCAGAGCCTCGACGATGCGGACGCGCGCTACACGTCGGCGGTCGCGCAGCTCGACCTGGCGCGCGCGCAGTTCGCGCAGGCCGAGGCCCGGCTGCAGGAGCTCCGCATCAACCTCGGGAACACCGAGGTGCGCTCGCCGGTCAACGGCTTCGTCGGCAAGCGCAACGTCGACGCCGGCGCGTGGGTGTCGACCAACGCGCCCGTGGCGTCCGTCGTCGAGATCTCCTCGCTGCGGCTCGTCGCCAACGTCGTGGAGAAGGACCTGCGGTTCGTCCAGGCGGGTGACCCGGCCATCGTGGAGGTCGACGCCTATCCGGGCGAGCGCTTCCACGGGAAGATCGCGCGCGTCGCGCCGGTGCTCGACCCGGCCACGCGCACCGCGGAGATGGAGATCGAGATCCCGAACGGCGACAACCGGCTCAAGCCCGGCATGTATGCCCGCGTGACCCTGACCGTCGAGCAGCATCCGAACGTGCTCGTCGTGCCGAAGGCGGCGGTCGTCGACTACGACGGGCAGCGCGGCGTCTTCCAGGCGACGCCCGAGAACCGCGCGGTGTTCGTGCCGGTGCGGATCGGCCTCGAGGAACCGGACAAGGCCGAGGTGCTCGACGGCATCGCGGAGGGCGCGACGATCGTCGTCAACGGCGCGGGCTCGCTGCGCGCCAACGACCAGCTGGTGGCGGCGGGCCAGGCGCCCGGCGGCGGCCCGGGCGGCCGCCAGGGCCGGCCCCAGGGCGCCGCGGGCGCGGGCAACCGCGGCGGGGCGCGGCCCGACGGGCAGGGCGGCGGCCCGCGCCAGGGGCCGCGGCCGCAGGGCCAGGGGCCGCAGTAGGCCGCACAGGGGGCGCCGGCCTCACCGCCGGCCGTGACCAGGCGTTCGAGACAACAAGGATCGTCCGATGAGCATTCCGCGCATAGCCATTCACCGCCCGGTGACGATGTTCATGATCAGCTTCGTGGTCGTCCTGCTGGGCGCCATCTCGCTGACCCGGCTGCCCGTCGACCTGATGCCGGACATCGAGTACCCGAGCCTGACGATCCGCGTGAACTACAACGGCGTCGGCCCGCTCGAGATGGAGGAGCTGGTCACGCGGCCCATCGAGCAGGCCGTGAGCGCGGTCGCCGGCCTCGACCAGATCAACTCGACCTCGTCGGAAGGCTCGAGCATCGTCCGGCTCAACTTCCTCTGGGGCTCCGACCTCAACGAGGCGGCCGACGAGGTGCGGACGCGCGTGGACCGCATCCGCGGCCGCCTGCCCGAGGACGCCGACGCGCCGACGATCTTCAAGTTCGACTCGAACGCGATGCCGATCATGACGGTCGGCGTCGAGGGCGACTACGACGTGGTCGCGCTCCGCGAGCTGGCCGAGCACGACCTGTCGCCGCGCATGGAGCGGGCGTCGGGCGTGGCGTCGGTCACGATCAACGGCGGGCTCCGCCGGCAGGTGCGGGTGGACCTGTCGCGCGAGAAGATCACCGCGCTCAACCTCTCGGTCGACCGCGTCGTCCAGATGCTGCGGACCGAGAACCAGAACATCCCGCTCGGCGAGATCGACGAGGCGAACCGCACCTTCCTGCTGCGGAGCCCGGGCCAGTTCACGGACCTCGACGAGATCCGCGACCTCGTGGTGATGACGCGCGCGGGCGTGCCGGTCTACCTGCGCGACATCGCCGACGTGCGCGACGGCACCGAGGACCGCCGGTCGATCACGCGGATCAACGGCAAGCCCGGCGTCCAGATGCGCGTCACCAAGCAGTCGGGCACCAACACGATCCAGGTGGCCGACAGCGTCCGGCAGGAGATCGACCGCATCAACATGGAGGTGCCGGGGGTCAAGCTGACGGTCCTCGACGACCAGTCGGAGTTCATCTCGCGGTCCATCGCCGCGGTCCGCGAGGCCGCGCTCTTCGGCGCGGGGCTGGTCATCCTGGTCATCTTCGCGTTCCTGCGCAACGTCCGCTCGACGCTCATCATCTGCGCGTCGATCCCGATCTCGATCATCGGCACGTTCGCGCTGCTCTACTTCGGCGGCTACACGCTGAACACGCTGACCTTCGGCGGGCTCGCCCTCGGCGTCGGCATGATCGTCGACGCGTCGATCGTCGTGCTCGAGAACACGTATCGCCACCTCGAGATGGGCAAGGACCGCATGACGGCGGCCATCGAGGGCAGCGAGGAGGTCTGGTCCGCCATCCTCGCGTCGGCGCTCACGCACGTCGCCGTGTTCGTCCCGATGTTCTTCCTGACGGGCATCTCGAGCATCATGTTCGGCCAGCTCGCCGCGGTCGTCGTGTTCTCGCTGGTGATGTCGCTCTTCGTCGCCGTGACCATCGTGCCGGTGCTCTGCTCGCGGCTGCTCAACCTCGAGACGCCGGCCGACCAGCGCCGCGGCGTGCTCGGCGCGCTCTACGGGATGAGCGAGCGCGGCCTGGCCTGGCTCGACACGCGCTACCAGGCCACCCTGCACCTGGCGCTCCACCACCGGCCGACCGTCTTCGCGACCGGCGGCACCCTGTTCCTCGCCGCCCTGCTGCTCCTGCCGCGCGTCGGCTTCGAGTTCCAGCCGACCGCCGACGAGGGCCAGGTCCGCGTGGACGCGGAGCTCGCCGTCGGCACCCGCATCGAGGTCACCGAGGCCGTCCTCACGCGCCTCGAGGACGAGATCCGCGCCGCGGTGCCCGAGGCGACGATGCTCATCACGCAGGCGGGCGGGGGCGGCTTCGGCAACTCCTCCACCCACCGCGGCAACATCGACGTCCGCCTGGTCCCCAAGGAAGAGCGCCAGCGGTCCAGCGACGAGATCGCCCAGGTGCTGCGCCGCGAGCTGAACGGCCTCCCCGGCGTCGTCGTGCGCACCCGGCCGTCGGGCGGCCAGATGATGCGCGGCATGGGCAACAACAGCGGCGGGAGCCGGTTCTCCGTGGAGGTCCGCGGCCACGACCTCGAGGAGTCGAAGCAGCTCGCGCAGGACCTGAAGACGCTGATGGACTCGACCCCGGGGATCGCCGACTCGCGCCTGAGCCGCGAGGAGGGCCGGCCGGAGATCGCCGTGCGCGTCGACCGCGACAAGGCGGCCCTGCTCGGCCTCACCGTGACGGGCGTCGCCAACACCATCCGCACGAACGTCGCCGGCACCCAGGCCGCGATGTACCGCGAGGACGGCAACGAGTTCCCGATCGTCGTCCGCCTCCGCGCCGAGGACCGCGGCGAGATCTCCTCGGTCGGCGACGTGCTGCTCAGCACGCCCGCCGGCCAGGTGCTGCCCGCCAAGAACGTCATGGTGACCGCGCGCGAGCTCGGCCCCGTGCAGATCGACCGCAAGAACCAGGAGCGCGTCCAGCGCGTGGACGCCGAGGTGGAGACCACGCTCAGCACCGCGGTGCAGGCCGTGCAGGCCCGGATCCCCTCGCTGAACATCCCGCAGGGCTTCCAGGTCGGCTTCGGCAACGAGGTCGAGGAGCAGAACCGCTCCTTCCGCGAGCTGCAGCTCGTGCTCGTCCTCGCGATCATCCTCGTCTACACGGTGATGGCGTCGCAGTACGAGTCGCTGCGCGACCCGTTCATCATCATGTTCTCGGTCCCGATGGCCGCAATCGGCGTCGTCGGCGCCCTGCTGCTGACCGGCACGGCCTTCAGCATGCAGGCCTACATCGGCGTCATCATGCTGGCCGGCATCGTCGTGAGCAACGCCATCCTGCTGGTGGACTACACCAACACCCTCAGGCGGCGCGACGGCATGCCGCTGCGCCAGGCCGTCGAGCTCGCCGGCCGCAACCGGCTGCGGCCCATCCTGATGACCACGTCGACCACCGTCCTCGGCCTGGTGCCGATGGCGCTCGGCATCGGCGAGGGCTCCGAGCTGCAGGCCCCCCTGGCCCGCGTCGTCATCGGCGGCCTGATGACGTCGACGCTCGTGACCCTGGTGTTCGTCCCCGCGGTCTACACCCTCTTCGAAGAGGGCTGGCGCGGCATCTTCCGCCGCGCCCAGACCCACGCCTGATCGACGGGCGACACACCCCGAAAACGCGAGACGGGCGGCGCACAGGCGCCGCCCGTCGTGCTGTACGGGGCTCAATTATCCGCGGATGGACGCGGATGGACGCGGACGAACGGACCCATGTCAGCGAGACCGCCCGGCGTGCGGCCCCGCAGGGGCCGCGGTGCGGGTATGACCGGCCGCTGGAGAGCCCGCGGTCGATGCTGCCAGGCTCTCCAGCGACCGGTCATACCCGCACTGCGCGCCTTCGGCGCGCGCCGGGCGGAGTCACCCGTGCAGGTCTGCGGGGAGTCCACGCGATCCGACGGTCACGCAGCTGCCCGCATACCATTCGCGTCCATCCGCGTCGATCCGCGGATGGCCGCCGTCAGGCGGCCGGCAACGCCTCGAGCAGCTCCGCCACCGTCCGGCCCGTCTCCGGGTCGCGCCACTCCGGGGCGATCTCGGCAAGGGGCCCCAGGACGAAACGACGGTCCCGGAACCGCGGATGCGGCACCTGGAGGCCGGGTTCGTCGATGACCGACGTGCCGTAGAAGATGAGGTCGAGGTCGAGGGTGCGAGGGGCGTCCGGCCACGGGCGCTCGCGGCCGCGGGCCGCCTCGATCGCGAGGAGGGCGTCGAGCAGGGCGCGCGCGCCGAGCGTGGTGCCGCCGACGATGGCGCCGTTCAGGTAGCGGGGCTGGTCGCCGGGCCCGACGGCAGCCGTGTCGTGCCAGGTGGAGTGCCGGAGGCCGGAGAGGAGGCCCTCGAGGCGGGCGACGGCGAAGGCGAGGTGGGCCGCGCGGTCGCCCAGGTTGCTGCCCAGGGCGACCGCGACGGGGATCATGTGGCGGCTACTCGAGCCAGCGGGCGCCGAGCACGACGCCGCGCCGCTCGGTTCCCGGCAGGGCCGTGCCGATGAGATCGGTCCGCCCGGCGGCGGCCTGCTCGAAGATGCGGGTCTGCTCGAGCATCTCGCCGAGCACCACCTTCAGCATGTTGCGGTGCCGGGCGTGGCTGACCTCGGCGACGCGGGGCTGCCACTTGGCGACGAAGGCCGCGTTGAGGCGGGCGTCCTCGCGGGCGACCTCGGCCATGCCCGCGGCGCCCTTCGCCGACGGGGTCACCGCCGGCGCGGGCGGGTTGGGCGGCAGGTCCAGCCCGGCGTCCACGAGCGCGTGCTGCAGCCAGGAGACGTGGGTCTCCTCGCGGTTCAGCACGTACTGGTAGGCGTTGTTGATGTCGTAATCCGGGACGAACGTCGCGGAGGCCTCGTGCCGGAGCAGGAGGGCCAGGCGCTCGACGTAGAAGTCCCGGAGCAGCTGCTGCAGGTCGTTCGGAGTCACGCCTTCTGCTTTTCCTTGCAGGTGATGCACACCCGCGTCCAGGGAATCGCGTTCAACCGGGCCTCGGCGACCGGCTCGCCGCAGTCCCGGCAGATCCCGTACGACCCCTTGTCGATTCGGACGAGCGCCTCGTCGATCGCCTGCAGGATCTTGGCGTCGGTCTGCTTGAGGCGCAGGGTGATGTGGACCTCGTTGTTGCCGGAGGCCTGGTCCGCCATGTCCCCCTGCCGCCCGTTGTTGTGCTCCATCGAGGTCTGGATGGGGCGCACGCCGGCGGTCTGGAGGAGCTCGTTCCGCTTCTCGAGCAGCTTGTCCTTGTAGGTCGCGAGGTTCATCTACTCCCACTCCCACGGACCCGCCCCTCACAGGCGGGTCAACACCGAATCATACCACGCCACCGCGCCGGTTCCGGGGCCGCGCGACGCCCCTACTCGGCCCGCAGCGTGGCCAGCGGCTTGCGCTGCAGGACCTCCCACGAGGCCCCCACGCCGACCACCGCGACGACCGCCGCCGTCAGCCCGATCGCCACCAGGGTGAGCCCCGGCAGCGGGCGCCACGGGATGTCCAGCGCGAACCGGCTGATGCTCCACGTCAGGCCCATCGCGGCGACCGAGCCGACCGTCCCCGCGAGCGCCCCGAGCACGCCGTACTCCAGCACCAGGATGCTCGCGATGATGCGCCGGGTCGCCCCGAGCGTCTTCAGGATGGCCGCCTCGTACACCCGCCGGAACTTGGTCATCGCGACCGCCCCCACCAGGATCAGCAGCCCGCTCAGCACCACGAGCGTCCCGACCACGGTGACGGCCAGCGTCACGTTGTCCACGACGGTCCGGATCGTGTCGAGCATCTCGCGGCCGTCGATGACGGAGACGTTCGGATAGCGCGAGACGAGGCCGCTCTGGATGCGCGCCCGGTCCGCCGAGCCGGCCGGCCCCCGGAAGAAGGCGACGAACGAGTGCGGCGCGTCGTCGAAGAGCCCCGGACGGAAGACGAACATGAAGCCGCCGGCCCGGCCCTCCGTCCAGTCCACCCGCCGGACGCTGCCGACCGTCGCCTCGACCGTCCGGCCGAGCACGTCGAAGCGCATCCGGTCCCCGACCTGGATGCCGAAGCGGTCGCGGATGCTCTCCTCGATCGAGACCTCCCCGTCGGCCGACGGCGTCCCGTCCCAGAACGTGCCGTCGACGACGGTCTCGTTGGCCTCGAGGCCGGCCCGGTAGGTCACCGTGTACTCGCGGGCCAGCGACCCCCGCCCCCGCACGTCCTCGTAGTCGTCGAGCGCCACGTCCCGGCCGCGCACGCCCGTGACGCGCGCCCGCAACACGGGCACGAGCCGCGCCGGCGGCGCCCCCGGGGCCTCCTGCCCCGCCAGGAACGTCCGCACGCCGTCCACCTGGTCGCGCTGGATGTCGAGCAGGAACATGTCGGGCGCGTCCGCGGCCATGTCGATCGAGAACTCGCTCACCAGGTTCTCCTGGAGCGACCGGACGCCAACGATGAAGAAGCTGCCGAGGCCGACGGCGAGCAGCACGATGCGGGCCTGGCTCCCCGGCCGGCTGATCTGCCGGACCGCGTGCCGCAGCGGGAACGACGCGCTCGCCGCGAGCGGCGTGATCGCGCGGATGAGGGCCATGCCCGCCAGGTGCAGCCCGAGGGCCGTCACGGCGAAGCCCCCCGCGACGATGCCGCCCACCCGGAGCGACCCGGCCTGCCACACCGTCAGGGCGACGAGCCCGGCGCCGACGAGGCCGATGACGACGACCCGCACCGCGTCGGTGGCCGCGCCCCCAGGCTCGTCACGCAGCAGCAGCGAGGGCTTCACGTGCCGGACGTCGAGCAGCGGCACGAGCGAGAACAGCACCGAGACCAGCAGGCCGATGCCCACGCCCTGGGCGACGGCCGGCCCGGTGAGCCCGTAGTGCACGTCGATGCCCGGCGTCGCCGCCGCGGCCAGGGTGGACGGGATCGCGGCGATCGCGCCCCACGCCAGCGCCACGCCGAGCAGGCTCCCGGCCAGCCCCAGCACCACGATCTGGGTCATGTAGATCGCCAGCAGCTGGTTCGACCGCGCCCCGAGGCACTTCAGCACGGCGATGCTGCGGAGCTTCTGCTGCACGAAGACCCGCGTGACGCTCGAGACGCCGATGCCGCCGAGGATCACGATGACCAGCCCGACGAGGCTCAGGTAGTCCTCGGCGCGGCCGAAGTCCTCGCCGACGTCGTTCTCGGTGGCCTTGTACGACCGGACGCGCGCGAACTGGTTGGCGAAGTCGGCGCGGAGGTCCGCCACGAGCGCGTCGAGCGCCGCGTCCGGCACGCGGACCAGCCGCTGGTACGACGCGCGGCTGCCGAACGTCAGCAGGCCCGTCTTCCGCAGGTCCGCCAGGTCCACGAACACGCGCGGCCCCAGGCTGAAGGCCCCCAGCCGCCGGCCCGGTTCGCGCGTGACCACCCCGCGGATCTCGAAGGCATGCGAGCCGATCAGCAGCCGGTCGCCGACCTTGACGCCAAGCTGCGGCAGCAGCTCCGGCCGCACGAGCGCCCCGAAGCCGGCCAGCAGCGCGTGGTCGTACGGCGCGTCCCCCTCGAGCTCGAGGGCGCCGTAGTACGGGAAGCCGGCCTCGACGCCGCGCAGCTCCACCATCCGCGCCGTGCCGTCCGGCCGCGCCTCGGCGCGCGCCATCGTCGCGACCTCGATCGCCTCGACGCTCGTGGCCCCGGCCGCCTCGAGGCGGCGATCGATCTCCGCCGTCAGCGCCTCGTCCAGCGGCCGGTTGCTCGAGATGACCGCGTCCGCGCTGATGAGGGCGCGGGCCTCGCCGGCGAACACCTGCCGCACGCTCTGGATCACCGACCGCAGGGCGACGATGGCGCCGACGCCGATCGAGATGCAGATGAAGAAGAAGAGCAGCCGCCGCCAGGACGCCCGCATCTCCCGGAGCGCCATGGTGACGACGAAGGTCACGGCCGCGCTCCCACCCCGGTGGCCGCCGCGGTCGTCTCGGCCGGCACCGGCGCGCCGTCCCGCAGGGTCAGCCGCGTGTCCGCCAGCGCCGCGATGGCCGGGTCGTGGGTCACCAGCACGAGCGTCGCCTGCCGCGACTGCTGCACCGCGAGCAGCAGGTCGAGGATGTGCCGGCCGTTCGTGCTGTCGAGGTTGCCGGTCGGCTCGTCGGCCAGGATGAGGGGCGGGGCGTTGGCGAGCGCCCGCGCAATCGCGATGCGCTGCTGCTCGCCGCCCGACAGCTGCGACGGGTAGTGGTGCCCGCGGTCGTGGAGCCCCACCTCGTCGAGCAGCTGCTGGGCGCGCTGGCGCGCGTCGCGCCGGCCCGCGATCTCCATGGGCACCAGGATGTTCTCGAGCGCCGTCAGCGACGGGACGAGGTGGAAGAACTGGAAGACGAAGCCGATCTTCTCGCCCCGCAGGCCCGCCAGCGCATCCTCGTCGAGCGCGGTGATGTCGGTGCCCGCGATCTCGATGCGCCCGCCGCTCGGGGCATCCAGGCCCGCGATGAGCCCGAGCAGGGTCGACTTGCCGCTGCCCGACGGCCCGATGATGGCGAGGAACTCGCCGTCGCGGACCTCGAGGTCGAGGGGCCGCAGGATCGTCAAGGGCCGGCCGCCGCTCTGTACGGTCTTCGAGACGCCTTCGAGACGGATCATCGGGACACGGTCTCCGTGGCAGGGGCGCCCAGCACGGGCTCGAGCGCCCGCCAGACCGTCTCGGCCACGATCTCCGCGCCCCGTCGGTTCGGATGGATGCCGTCCGCCTGGTTCAGCGCCGGGTCGCCGGCCACGCCCTGCAGGAGGAACGGGATGAAGGCCAGGTCGTACTCGCGCGCGAGGTCCTGGTAGACCTCGCGAAACCGCGCGGTGTAGTCGGCGCCGAAGTTGGGCGGCGCCTCCATCCCGGCGAGCACGACGGTGAGGCCGCGCTGCCGCCCGGCCTCGATGATCGCGGTCAGGTTCCGCCGCAGTTCCCCGGGGTCGAGGCCCCGGAGGCCGTCGTTGCCGCCGAGCGCGACCACGAGCACCTTCGCCGGCCCGTCGAGGACCCACTCGAGGCGCCGCAGCCCGCCCGCCGAGGTGTCGCCGGACACGCCGGCGTTGATGACCTCGTAGCCGTACCCCGCGGCATCGAGCCGCGCCTGGATGAGCGACGGGTAGCTCTCCTCGACCGGCAGCCCGAGGCCCGCCGTCAGGCTGTCGCCGAGGAACACCACCCGCGGGCGCCCGGACGCCGGCTCCGGCGACGCGGGCCCCGCCGCCGGCGGCGGGGACGCCGGCGCCGCCGCGGGCGGCGCGGGCGCGTCGGCCCCACCGCAGGCAGCCTGCAGGAGGAGGGCGACGAGGAACAGGAATCGGGGCAACCGGACGGACACGATCTCCTGATTATACGAGGCGCGCGCCACGGCCGTTGCCCCGGACTGCCCCGCCTTCCCCAACAGGCGGGGTAACGCCGCCCGCGCAGCGCGACGTCGACGACACGGCAGGGACGTGCCGCGCCGTGGGTCAGCGACGCCGCCTGAACGTTCAGGCTCCGATCGTCATGTGCAGACGAGGACGAGGGCCGTCGAGTTGTCGGTCGTCCCGGCCGCGAGGGCCGCGTCGACGAGGGCCGCCGCCAGCCCCTCCGCGCCGCCCGGACCGCCGAGCAGGGCGGCAATCCGCGCGTCGGGCAGGCTGCCGTGCACCCCGTCGCTGCAGAGCAGGATCCGGTCGCCCGCCTGCAGGTCCTCTTCCCGGACGCGGGCCGTCAATTCGTCGCTGGCCCCGACCACGGCCGTGAGCACGTGCCGCATGGGATGCCGCCCGGCGAGGCTCGCCGGATCGACGCCGGCCTGGATCATGGCCGAGAGCCACGTGTCGTCCTCGGTCAGCTGCTCCAGCGTCCCGGCCCGCCACCGGTAAACGCGGCTGTCGCCCACGCTCACGAGCGTCAGGTGCCCGCCCTCGACGAGCCCGGCGACGACGGTGGTCCCCATGCCGCTGAAGGCCTCGTGGGCGCTTCCTTCCGCCCAGATCCGGCGGTTGGCCAGGCGCACGGCGGTCAGCAGCCGGTTGCCGGCCGTGCTGATGGCGGGGTCGAAGCCGAAGGGCCACGTCAGGTCCGCCCAGTCGCGGCTGTCGGCGATGAAGCGCGTCACCGCCTCCACGGCGAGGCTGGCGGCCACCTCGCCGGCGTTGTGGCCTCCCATCCCGTCCACCACGACCAGGAGGCCGAGGTCGAGGTCCCAGTGGAGCCAGTCCTGGTTCTGCGGGCGCGGGCCGCTGTCCGTACGGCCTCCGGCGTTCAAGTCCATGTGGAGGTTTGAATTATACGCAACTGGATACTTGGTATACTCACGCTCGTGGTCAGCGTGGCCCTACAGCCTGTCGCCGCGAGGGCGACTGCCGCGCTCGAACGGGGTCAGGCGGCCGCCGCCGTCGAGCTGCTCGAGCCGGTCCTCGAGTCGTCCTCGCTGACGCGGCACGACGAGTTGGCGATTCGCGGCCTGCTGGCCGAGGCCCTGCTGCTGCAGGGCGATCTGTCCAAGGCCAGCGGCATCCTCGGGCGTTCGCCCGACACCATCCGCGATGCGGTGCCGCCGGTGATCCTCGCCACGCTGTGGCGCCTCCACGGCCGCATCGCCTACGCGCGCGGCGAGGTCTCGCGCGCCATCGCCCTGCACGGCCGGGCGCTGAAGCAGGCGGAGATCGCGCACGAGTCGCGCGCCATCGGGCTCGCGCACTACGAACTCGGGCTCTGCTACCAGCAGGTGGGCGACCTGACGATCGTCCGCGAGCACATCGCCGAGGCGGCGGCGGCCCTGCACGCGGCCGGCGACCGGCGCCACCTGGCGATGGTGCACTCCCTGTCGGGCGTCATGCTCGCCCAGTCGGGGCGCGTGGACGAGGCCGTCGCGGCCCTGCGCCAGGCGGAGCGCCTCGCGGCGGCGCTGTCGGCCGACGACGTGCTGTCGATCATCTGCGGCAACCAGGCGAACGTCGCGCTGATGCGCCACCGGCACGAGCAGGCGCTGGCGCTGGCCGAGCGGGCGGTCACGCTCCGCGACGGTCTCGGCGCGGGACCGGGGCTGTCGGTCGCGCTGGCCACCCTCGGCCAGATCTGCGTGCGCATCGGGAATCTCGAGCGTGCCGAGCAGGTGCTGCACCGCGCCCTCGAGGCGCGCAACGCGGTCAAGTTCCACGAGACGACCGGCGCGGTCTACGACTCGCTCGCGCAGATGTCGCTCATGCGGGGCGACTACGAGCACGCCGCCGAGTACCTCCAGCGGGCGGCCGAGGCGTACGGCGCCTACGGGCGCCAGACGAGCCGCTGGTACGAGTGGTCGGTGCGCGCGATCACGGCGCGGCTGGCAACGCGGCGAGGCCTGCCCGACGAGGCGATCGCGATCGCCGACGAGATCGCCCGCTCGCCGGCGGCGCCACCGGCGGAGGCGCTCGAGGCCGAACTCATCGCGGCCGAGGCGCTGCTCGCCGCCGGGCGGGTGGACGAGGCCGAGCACCGCCTGGGCCAGGTGGAGAGCCGGCTCGACCCGCGGCTGACGCCGGGCGCGTGGGGCGAGTTCCTGCGGCTGCGGGGCACGCTGCGGGCGGGCCAGAACCGGACGACCGAGGCCTACCACGACATCGCGCAGAGCTCGAGCGTGTTCGAGCTGGTCGGCGAGCGGTACCAGGCGGCGGTCAGCCAGCTCGCGCTGGGACGCATGGCGTCCCGCGCCGGCGCGCGCTCGACCGCCAACCGCCACTTCCAGTACGCCGCGCAGGTCTTCAAGTCCCTCGGCGCCCACCGCGACCTCGAGGAAGCCCGCGCGGCGATGGCCTCCGAGCAGACGGTCGGCACCGGCGAGTACGTCGGCTCCCCCGCCGACGCCGATGACGCCCTCGTGCGGCGGCTGGTGGACGCGGCGGTGCTGCCGGAACTCCTGGCCCGCGAGCTGTCCACCGCGCTCGTCGAGGCGGCCTCGGCCGACGTCGCGACGGTGTTCGCCGAGTTGCCGGGCGGCGACGTGCGCCTCATCGCCTTCTCCGGGGCCGACGCGGACGGGGCGCGCACCGTCGCGCGGCTCGCGGTGCAGGGCGCGGCGTACGGGGCGGGCACGCTCGTCCTCGAGGCCATCGGCCGCGAGCCCGACGGCCCGCGGGCGATCGCGTTGGCCTCCGCGCGCCCGCTCGGGCCGCACCTGCTGCGGCGCATCCGGATGATGGCGGCCGTCGCGCGCCAGGGCTTCGACCTGTGTGGCGCGCGCGAGCGGCCGACGCAGGCGATCGACGCGAGCGTCGAGCGCCCGCTCGAGCCGCTCCTGCCCGGCTTCGTCTGCGCGAGCGCCGCCATGCACCGCGTCGTCGACCAGATCCAGCGCCTGCAGGGCAACGACCTGACCGTCCTCATCACGGGCGAGAGCGGCACCGGGAAGGAACTGGTCGCGCGCGCGATCCACGTCGGGTCGCCGCGCAGCGCCGCCACCTTCCTCCCCTACAACTGCACGACCACGACCCGGGAGCTGGCCGACAGCCAGCTGTTCGGGCACCGGCGCGGCGCGTTCACCGGCGCGGTGTCCGACCAGCCCGGGCTCGTGCGCACCGCCGGGAGCGGCACCCTGTTCCTCGACGAGGTGGGCGACCTCCCGCTCGACGTGCAGCCCAAGCTCCTGCGCTTCCTCGAGCACGGCGAGATCATGCCGGTCGGCGAGACGCGGCCGCAGCGAGTCGACGTGCGGGTGCTGGCGGCCACCAACGCCGACCTCGAGCAGCGCGTCGCGGAGGGCAAGTTCCGCGAGGACCTGTACTACCGCCTGAGCGTGATCCGCATCCACGTCCCGCCGCTCCGGCAGCGCCGGGAGGAGATCCCGCACCTGAGCACGTACTTCCTGCGCGAGGCGTCGGAGCGGCTGGGCAAGCCGGACGTGCAGTTGAGCAGCGAGGTCCTGGACCTGTTCTCGCAGTACTGGTGGCCCGGGAACGTGCGCCAGCTCCGCAACGAGATCCAGCGGGCGGTCGCCCTCGCCCCGCCGGCGGGCGTCGTGGGTCCCGAGCACCTCTCGCCCGACCTGCACGACACCGCGCCCCACGAGTCCCCCGGCCAGGCCGCCGCCCAGGTGCCCGTCACCCTGCGCGGCGGGCAGACGCTCGCCTCCGTCGTCGACGAGATCGAGCGCAACCTGATTCGCGACACCCTCGCGCGGCATCGCGGCAACATCTCGGAGTCCGCCCGGGCGCTGGGCCTGACCAGACGCGGGCTCTACCTCAAGCTCCGTCGCCTCGGCCTCGACGGCGCCCCCGAAGTGCATACCAAGTAGCCAATACTGGTCTACTCAGGATACCTGGTATACACCACCTCTGCGTTCTCGTCCCAGCCAGTTGTCACTTAGAGTCCTTCCAAGTCCTCGAATGGGCACCAAGTATCCACTTGGGGCCGCACTACCCCCCGACGGCCCGAACTTTGGAGTAGGGATCGCGGGCGATTCGCTTGAGTCGCCGCTGCACCTGTTTTGAAGTGCGACTTTCTACCTGGGGGTTCGACGTGGCTGAGATGACATTTCTGGCACCGAAGGGATTGCCAGGGGGCACCGCGCCCCGCCTGGCAATCCCGGCCCGGCTGACCTGGAAGGACGCGTCGGGAGCGACGCGCGTCGCGTCCGTGCTCGCGCGGCATGTCGACGCGGGTGGGGTCACGGTCGAATGCGAGACGGCCGCGGCGATTCCGCTCTACCGGTTGGTGCACCTGCAGATCGAGCGGTCGGCGACCGGCACCGAGGCGCTGCCCCCCGGCTGGCGGGAAGGCCGGCTGCTGTCGGCCGTGTGGCAGGTCGGTCCCTGCCGCCGGTCCACGGGCACGCCGTCCGGCTACGCGCTCAGGGTCCTCGCCTCCCCCGGCACGGAGCGCCACGTCCCCCCGAGGCCGCTGGCGGTCGCCAGTTGAGGAAGCGGGAGTAATCAAGAATCAAGAATCAAGAATCAAGAACAGCCCCGTTTCTAAATTCTTGATTCTCGATTCTTGATTACTCCCTCTTCCTCCAGTACCTGGCCAGTCCCTGCCACAGCTGATCGAAGGGGGCCGCGAGTTCGGTGGCGACGGCGTCGGTTTCGGGCATGGCCTGGCGCACGTCGGCGCGCAGGGCCTCGGTGAACCGGGTGATGCGCGCCTCGTCCTCCCCCTCCCCGCCAAGGGTATCGCGCACGAGCGCGGCGGTCCGCGCCAGCGTCTCCCGGTACCGGCCCAGGTGCGTCAGGGCGTTACCGGTCGGACCGAAGTGGGTCAGGAACAACCGGACCGGGGACCACGCCTCGAGCAGCTGGAGGCTGGCTTCCCAGGCCTCGAGGTCGATGTCTGGCGGGGGCGTCGGCGCCAGCAGGTAGTCGTGGCTCACCCGGATCCCGCCGGTGTCCCCCACGTAGGCCGTGCCGTCCGCCTCGTCCAGGTAGCTCACGTGGTGCTTCGCGTGGCCGGGCGTGTACGCCACGCGGAACGGCCGGCGCGCGACGGTCACCGTCTCGCCCCCGGCGAGCGGCCGGACGGCCGACGCCGGCACCGGGTCGAACCGGCCCCAGAGCGTGTCCATCTGGTCGCCGTAGAGGCGCGTGGCGCTCGCCAGCAGCTTCGCGGGATCCACCATGTGCGGCGCGCCGCGCTCGTGCACGTAGACCTCGACGCCGGGCACACGGCTCACGATGGTGCCGGCCGCCCCGGCGTGATCCAGGTGGATGTGGGTCAGCAGCAGGGCGCGGACGTCGCCGAGCCCCAGCCCGAGGCCGGCCAGGCCGGCTTCGAGCGCCGGCAGGCACGAGGTGGGCCCCGGGTCCACCAGCGCGATGCCGTCCGGCCCCTGGAGGACCGCCGACGCGATGACACGCTGGTGGCCGCGAAAGTTCAGGTCGATGAAGGTCATGTCACCTGCACGTCTGGGCCGGGCGCCGCCCGGCGGGCCGGCCCTCGGCCGACCGGTTGAAGCACGCGGACGAGCGCGACCGACTCGAGGAGCCACCGGCCATCCCGCCGCCCGAAGACCATCTCGAGCTCCCGGGCGTCGAAGCCCGGGCCCGAGCGGTCGGTGAACCGGGCCTCGGCGGTCAGCGAGACCGTGGCCGTCTCGGCCCCGGGCGCCACCGACACGCTGACGTCCACGAACCGGATCTCGAGGTCGCGCACCGACGCGACGAACCGTCCCGCCGTCGCCACCGCCTCCTCGCGCCCGGCGAGGCGGGCGAACGGCTCGCCCGCGTCCACGGTGAGGTCCGGCGACAGCTCATCGCGGAGCGCCTGCAGGCGGGCCAGCCGCGCCAGCTCGCCCTCCCCGGTCTCGGCCCGCATCGAGGCGGCCATGCGGTCGAGCGCTCCACGAATCTGCGCCTCGTCGCCCGGCGCCAGCCAGCGCCACGCCGCGACACCTGCCGCGGCGAGCGCGACGACGACGACGATCGCGCGCAGGTCAAGCCGCATGCCCGGCCTCAGAACACCACCGTGCCGACGAGCCGCGCGCGGTCGACCACGCCCATGTCGTGCTGCGCTCGCGGCATTCCCCGGTTGTCGCCCACGACGAAGTATTGATCGGGACCGAGCCGCGCCGCCGCCATGCGCCACGGTGCCCGCTCGACCACGTAGGGCTCCGCCTGCGGCCGCCCGTCGACGACCAGCCGTCCCTCGTCGAAGGCCACGGTCTGGCCGGGCAGGGCCACGAGCCGCTTGACGTAGACCACCGAGCGGCCGGCCAGCCGCACCGCGACGATGTCGCCGGCCCGCGGCGCGCGCCAGCGATAGGTCAAGGTGCTGACGAGGAGGAACTCCCCCGGCGCGATCGTGGGCTGCATGCTGACGCCGACGCCGCGCACCGGGAGCAGGACGTAGCCGAACAGGACGAGGCTGGCCAGGACGAGTACCGCGGCGCGGCCCGCCGTCCGCCGGGGACGCGCGCCGAGCACCCACCGCGGCAGCCCGCTCACTCGTGGTAGGACAGGCTGCGGAAGGTCTCGTCGAAGCGCCCATCCGGCCTGGGCTGGAAGACCCGGCAGTTGTCGAGGCTCCCGCCGTAGACGTGGAGCGTGATCGACGCGGCGTCGGGCCTGGCGTTCTCGAGCACGTGGTAGTCGGTCGGCGGGATCAGGCGCCCGGCCGTGCCGACGCCCGCGCGCAGCGGCTCGCCGCACGCCGCCACCCGGTACGCGCCGTCGTCGTCGCGGGCCACGTCGTACTGCGTGACCCGCATCTCTCCCTCCACGACGCCCTCGACGCACCAGAGGCCGCCGTGGTCGTGGACGGCCGTGCCCTGCCCCGGTCCCCAGGTCATCACCACGGCGGTGTAGCGGCCCGCCGGGTCCTCGTGGAGGAGCCGGCGCGCGTAGCAGTCGGGGCGCGGGGCCCTGAACCGCTCGGGCAGCCGCCAGTGGCCGGCGAGCAGGCACTCGAGGTCGCGCTTGACCGCCGCCGTCACGCAGTCGGGGTCGCCGGAGGCCACGGCGGCGTCGAGGCGGGCGATGAGGTCGGAATAGCCACTGAACATGCGAATCGCGCCGATCCTACCACCGCCCCCGCCGAATTCAACTTCGTCCGCCCGCCGCCGATTACTTGTCCGGCATGACTTGGAGCTACGTCCGCAACGGCCTGGTGATCGCGCACAGCCTGTCCCGGCTGGACGAGGGCGGCTGGACGCTCGACATCGTGGACTTCGATGGATTCGTCCGCACCGAGCGCTTCGACGACGAACCCGCCGCGCTCAGGCGCCAGATGGCGCTCGAGCGCACGCTCATCCTGCACGGCTGGGGGCTCGAGACCTTCAACCGCGCCGCCTGAGCCGCGGGGCGTCCGCGCCTAGCGCTTCAGCGTCGTCTCGAACAGCGCGAGGATGCGCTTGTACTCGTCCGCCCAGCTGGTCTGCTCCACGAACCCGTGGTTCTCTACCGGGTAGACCGCCAGCTCCCAGTTCTCCTTCCTCAACTCGATCAAGCGCTGCACCAGCCGCACGGAGTCCTGGAAGTGGACGTTCGTGTCGACCATCCCGTGGCAGATCAGCAGCCGGCCCTTGAGTCCTTCCGCGAAGTAGAGGGGGGAGCTCTTCCGGTAGGCCTCCGGGTCCTCCTGCGGCTCGTTGAGGATGTTGGCGGTGTACGGGTGGTTGTAGTGCGCCCAGTCGGTCACGGGCCGGAGCGCCGCGCCGGCCGCGAACGTGTCGGGCGAGGTGAACATCGCCATCAGCGTGATGAACCCGCCGTAGCTCCCGCCGTACACGCCCACGCGGCCCGGGTCGACCCGCTCGGCCTTCGCCAGGTAGGCGACGCCGTCCACGACGTCGTCGAGGTCGTGCCCGCCCATCCAGCGGTAGATCGCCGTCCGCCAGTCGCGCCCGTAACCGGCGCTGGCCCGGTAGTCGGGGTCGAGCACGACGTAGCCGCGCGAGGCGAGCAGGTGGTGGAACATGTACTCGCGCGAGTAGCTGGACCAGTAGCGATGCGCGTTCTGCAGGTAGCCCGCGCCGTGGACGAAGACGACGGCCGGGTTGCCGCGCGCGCGGCGGGCGCCCACCATCTCCGGCGTGTAGAGCCGCGCGTAGACGGTCTGGCCGTCCCGCGTCGTGTAGGTCACGAGCTTCGGCTCGATCCACTTGTAGCTTCGCCACTCGAGCGACGAGCTGGTGGTCACCTGGCTGGCCTCGGCGCCGGGGCGGTTCGGCATCACGAACACCTCGGGCGGCCGGTTCGCGAACGAGGAGACGAGGCCGAACACCTGGCCGTCCGGCGAGAGGACGCCGGCGTGCCCGCCCGCGGTGGTCGTGAGCCGCGTCCGCTCGCCGCCCTCCACCGGCAGCGCGTAGATCTGCCGCTCGCCGGGATGCGCCTCCGTGGACTCGATGTAGAAGCGCGCGCCGTCGGGCGAGACCTGCACGGCGTCGATCTCGAAGCGGCCCGAGGTGAGCTGCCGGGCCGCGGGCGCCGGGCCGGCCACGTCCACGGTGTAGAGGTGCATCCAGCCGTCGTGCTCGGCCAGGAACCACAGCCGCCGGCTGTCGGGCAGCCAGCCGAAGCCGCCCTCGCGAACCCACGCCTCGTCGTGCACGCGGTCGAGCACCGTCGTGCCGCCCGTCGCCGGGTCCACGAGCGCCAGCCACCGGTCGTTGTTGTCCGCCGAGCGCACCAGCGCCACGACGTGACGCCCGTCGGGCGACAGGGAGATGGACTGCCACCTCGCGGCGCGGGTCGGCTTGGGCGTCGGCCGCGGGGGCGCGGGGCCGTCCTCCGGCTCGTGAGCCGGCAGCACCACCGTGTCCACGACGCCGTCCAGGCCGATCCACCGCGCCTCGCGCGTCGTCAGGTTGAGCACGGCCAGCCGCCGGTCCTCCTGGTCGTCGCCGACCTTGGTCCGCGACGGGATGTCCTCGGTGTAGCCCGACTCGGTCACGTAGGCGGGCACCTCGGCCGAGCGCCCCTCGGGACGCTCCCCGACCAGCAGGTAGACGAACGTCCCGCCGGCCGACAGGCCCGCGTCGACGATCCGCTCGCGCGCCGCCAGCTCGAAGCGCGGCGGCGACAGGGCGTAGTCGCGGGCCTCCCGGCGCCCACGCACCGCCTTCTGCCGCTCGACCCAGTCGATGAGCGATTCCTCCTCGCGCCGCACGAAGGCCTGGCTGTCGGTCGGCTTCGGCGACGCGGCCCTCGGACCGATGTCCGTGAGCTGGACGCTGGCGCCGTCGCCGCCGCCGTCGACGGGGACGAGGAAGAGATTGTTGTCCCGCAGGAACGTGACGTGCGTCCCGTCGAGCGCCCATCGCGGGCTCGACTCCGTGGCCGTCGTGCGCGTGAGCTGGATGCGCCGGCGCCCCACCGTGTCGATGATGACGATGTCGCCCTGGTCGACGCCGAGAATGCGGCGGCGGGCGGCGTCCCACGTGCCGTCGGCGAGGGGCGCGAGACGCCGCTCGGCGTCGCTCAACCGCTCGGGCGTGCCGCCGTCGCGGCCCACGACCCAGGTGGCGGCCTCGTCCTCGAGCGGCATCCGCCATTCGAAGTAGAGCCGCGTCGAGTCGCCCGACCACCGGAGGTCGCTCGGCGGGAACCCGACGAGCTCCGGCCCCCGCATGATGCTGTCGACGGTCAGGGGAAACGTGGCGGGCTGGGCGGCCGGCATCGAGACGGCCCCACCGGCAATGAGCAGGCTGGCAAGCAGGGTGCGCATGACCGAGCAGTCTAGCCCAGGCGGCCCTGGGACGGCTCAGTCCCCCGGCGCGTCCGGCCGGTAGCGCGCGTACACCAGCTGGTCGACGACGCGCCCGTGCTTGACGGCGCTCTGGCGGAGGCGGCCCTCGAGGACGTAGCCGGCCTTCTCGAGCACGCGGATCGAGGCCGCGTTCCCGGCAAACGGCATGGCGAACACGCGCTGGAGGTCGAAGCGCACCAGCACCTCCGCAGTGACGCCCACCAGCACCTCGGTGGCAATGCCCCGTCCCCAGTAGGGCTCGCCCAGCCAGTAGCCGATCTCGGCCGACACGCGTTCCACGTCGCGGCCGACCTCGATGCCGATCCCGCCGGCGCAGGCGCCGTCGACCTCGATGCACCAGACGGTGGGCCGCGGCGCGCGGATGACGGCGGCCAGGAACTCGACGCCGTGCTGGCGGCCATAGGGATGGGGAAAGCGGTCGCGCAGGTGGCGCGCCACGTTCGGGTTGTCCGCGTGCCGCACGAGCGCGTCGAGGTCGGAGGCCGCCCACGGACGCACGACGCACCGGTCGAGTTCGAGTCGCATGGGTCCCTGTTCGCACGACGCCCGGCCGGCTCCCGCGCGCCTCGCAGCCTAGCACGCCGGACCGGCCGCCCGCTCGATCCACGGCGCCACGCTAGGAGCGCGGCACGTCGACGGCGAGGGGCCCGGTGAGCCTGACGGTGAACGTCCGGCCGGGCGCGAACTCGACCTCCTTGCCGGCCGTCGCCAGCACCACGCCGGTGCCCGCGCCGCCGCCGACGGCCGAGCCGATGGCCGCGCCCTTCTTGCCGCCGGCGATCGCCCCGACGATCGCGCCCGCGCCCGCGCCGATGCCAATCTTCTCGGCGTCGGCCTTCTTCGTGGCGGGCGCGGTGCGGCTCACCTCGGAGGTCGCGATCTCCCGCGTGTCGCCGTCGACCTCGATCGCCGTGAAGCGAAGCCCGAGGTGCGCCCGCCCCTTCACCTTGCCCGACGGACGCGCGCTCGTGACGACGCCCTCCACCGCCGCGCCGGCGGGCACGATCGTGCGTCCGTCGACCGCGAGCGGCCGGGCGAGCGCGGCGCGCACCGTGTCACCGGCCTGGTTCACGTCCGAGGCCAGCCGGCTCTCCAGCGTGACGGCCAGCTCGGCCCCGGCCGGGACCGTGACCGTCTCGGTCGCCGGCGACGACCCTGACATCTCCGACGCGATACCGGCCAGCGCCAGTCCCGCGACCAACACTCCCGTCAGCACCCAGCGCAACGACATCACGTCCCTCCTCGCGTTGGAGGACGACAGGCGTCACTGGCGCGGGGCGAGGGCTCGAATCCGCGCGATGAGCGCCGCGTCGTCCGGGAACAGGCCCGCCGCCGGCAGCCGCGTCAGCAGCTCCGCCCAGACGGGCTCCTCCTTGAACACCGCGGTGAAGATCGGAGCCGCCTCCGCCTCGCGCCCGATCGACGCCAGGGTCACCGCGTGCCAGAACGGCAGCTCGAGAATCTCGGGCGCCAGCGCGCTGGCCGCCGCGTACTCCACGAGCGCCTGGTCCACCTTCTGCTCCGCCATCAGCTCGTCGCCGCGATTGGCGTGGCCGTAGGCGCGCTGCAGGCGCACGAGCCGGTGCAGCTCGGCGATCGGCTCCGGGTCGTCGTCCACCCGCAGGTCGAAGACGCGGTCCGCACCGACCCACGGCCGCCCCGTCCCTTCCGCCTTCACGACGAGGAGCGCCGCCGACTGCTTTCCCCGGACGTCGCCGCCGGCGGCCTGTCCGGCGTCGAGGGCCGCCAGCAGGCGGTCAGCCAGGTCTCCAGTGGCCTCCTCGAATCCCTTCGCCATCGCCGGCCAGACACGATCGCTGGCCATCATGTTGGCCTCGGTCGAATAGCCCTGGCCGACGTGGTGGCCCGCCGCCGCGATGGCCGACGGCCCGGTGTAGGCGTCGACACGGCCCCTGGCATCGAGCATCGCCACCTGCCGGCCCGCCCGCTGCGGGTCGTCGGCCACGAGCCGCCGGAGCGCCTCCGGCGCGGCAACCCCCTGCCGCATCAGCCCGAGCCCGCGCAGCCCGTAGCCCGGGTCCACGGACGCCTGCGTGGCGACGACGCCTACCCCCGCCTCGGCCCACGTGACGATCGACCCCACGGCGAACCAGTGCGACTGGACCGCCACACCCATCTCCCCCGTCGCCGGATCGCGGGCGACGATCGAGAAGGTGTGGGCCAGCGGGTCGGCGCCGAGCGGCACGGGGGCCGTGGCCCCGACCACCACGAGCGCGAGGCCTGCGGCCATGAAGAAGCAAAGCCGCTGCCAGCGCCCGGCACGGCGTGTTTGGACCTGGGTCATGGAATCTCCTGCATGAAGGCGCGACGGCGCGAGACGACCTTACACGCCAGGGCGTCGCCGCGTGTCACTTGTGGGTAGCCCGCTACCCACGTCAGCCGCCGGCCTGGCCGAGCACCTCGGGCCGGCTGGCCTGGCCGAGCGAACCCCGCAGGACCCGGTTGCCCCCGGCCGCGCGCGCCTCGCGCAGCGCGAACCGCGCGGCCTTGATGAGGTCGAGTTCCTCCCACGCGGAGTCCCGCGTGGGCACGGCCGCGGCCACCGACACGCTCGCGGTGACGACGGCCGACGGCGCGTCGCTCGACGCCGGCACCTGCAGCGCCTCGACGGCGGCACGCGCCCGCTCGGCGATGTTGGACGCGCCGAGGCTGTCGGTCGACGCCAGCGCGATGGCGAACTCGTCGCGGTGGTAGCGGGCGACGAGGTCGCCGGCGCGGCCCACCGTGGAGGCCAGCACGCGGCCCACCTGCCGCAGGCAGTCGTCGCCGGCCTTGCGGCCGAACTGCCGGTTGTAGGCGCGGAAGTTGTCCAGGTCGACGAGGACGATCGCGAGTGGCGCCGGGCCCGGCGCCACTCGCGCTCGAGGAAGTCGAGGAACTGCTCGTGGTTGGCGACCGCGGTCAGGCTGTCCTCGGTGCTCTGGCGCTGGAGTTGGAGCCGGGCCGACTCGAGCTCGGTCGTGCGGGCCTCGAGCGCCTCGGACAACTCGCGCGCGCGCTCCTGGTAGCCGCGCAGCCGCCAGAGCGACCACGCCGCCACCGCGAGGAGCAGGGCGCCCGCGACACCCGCCAGCACCACCACCGCGTCGTCCACTGCCCCGCCCTCCTCCAGCCTGCCGTCCGCCGCTCCGGCCGCCGCATTCTACCGCGTCCGCGGCGAGGGGGTATCATTGCCGATCGTGCCACCCGGCACCTGGCATCCCGCCCCCCCGCAGGGAGTACTCCTGATGAAGCGACTGTCCACCTTCCTCGTCGCGGCCACGGTGGCCGCCGGCTGCGCCGGCACGCCGGAGGCGCCCCCGCCGGCGCCCCCCTCGTCCGGGATCGACACCTCCACCTTCGACCAGGCGGTCAGGCCCCAGGACGATCTCTTCCGGCACGTCAACGGCGGGTGGCTCGACGCCACCGCGATCCCCGCCGACAAGGCGTCCTATGGGACGTTCGACGCGCTGTTCGACAAGGCCCAGGCCGACCTCCGGGCCATCGTCGAGGAGGCCGCCGCGGCGCCCGACCAGGCGCCCGGGTCCGACGCCCAGAAGATCGGGGACTTCTACAAGAGCTTCATGGACGAGGCCCGGGTCGAGCAGCTCGGGCTCGACCCGCTCCGCCCCGAGCTCGACGCCATCGACCGCATCGCGACCCGTGAGGACCTCGCGCGCTACTTCGCGCGCATGTTCAAGCTCAACCTGATCAACCCGCTCGTCGGCTTCGTCGACGGGGACGCGAAGGAGCCCACCCGGGACATCCTCTACGTCTTCCAGGGCGGTCTCGGCCTCCCCGACCGCGACTACTACCTGAAGGACGACGCCCGGCTGAAGGAATACCGCGAGAAGTACGTCGCGTTCCTGGAGACGATCCTCGGCCTCGGGGGCGTCGCCACGCCGGGCGCCAGCGCGCGCTCGAACTTCGAACTCGAGTTGCGGATGGCGCGCGCGCACTGGACGAACGTCGAGAACCGCGACGCCGTGAAGACCTACAACAAGGTCGCCACCGCCGACCTCGCCACCGAGTTCCCCGGCTTCGAGTGGGCTGCGTGGCTCTCGGAGCTCGGCATCGCCGAGGTCCCCGCCGTGGTCGTCTCGCAGCCGAGCTACGTCAAGGCGTTTGCCGCGATGTTCGCGCAGGTGCCCGTCGACCGCTGGAAGCCGTACATCAAGGCGTCACTCCTCAACGGCTTCGCGCCGTACCTCAACAAGGCGGTCGCCGACGCGGAGTTCGACTTCTACAGCCGGACGCTCAACGGCGTCGAGGAGCAGCAGCCCCGCTGGAAGCGCGGCGTCAACCTGCTGAACGGCAACCTCGGCGAGATGCTCGGCAAGCTGTACGTCGAGCGCCACTTCACGCCCGAGGCGAAGGCGCGGATGGGACAGCTCATCGAGAACCTGCGCGCCGCCTTCCGCGAGGGCATCGACGGCCTCGAGTGGATGGGCCCGGAGACGAAGAAGGAGGCGCAGGCCAAGCTCGCCAAGTTCACGCCGAAGATCGGCTATCCCGACAAGTGGCGCGACTACTCGGCCGTCCACATCCTGCCGGACGACCTGCTCGGCAACGTGACCCGCGCGTTCATCGCCGAGAGCAACTTCCAGCTCGCGAAGGTCGGCAAGCCCATCGACCCCACCGAGTGGGGCATGACGCCGCAGACCATCAACGCCTACTACAACCCCGTGCGCAACGAGATCGTCTTCCCCGCCGCGATCCTCCAGCCACCCTTCTTCAACATGGCGGCCGACGACGCGGTCAACTACGGCGCGATTGGCGCCGTCATCGGCCACGAGATGGGCCACGGCTTCGACGACCAGGGCCGGCACTACGACGGGGACGGCGCGCTCCGCGACTGGTGGACCGAGAAGGACGCCGAGGAGTTCACCAAGCGGACGCGGATGCTGGTCGAGCAGTTCAACCAGTTCGAGCCGCTGCCCGGCCTCCACGTCAACGGGGAGCTGACGCTCGGCGAGAACATCGGCGATCTCACCGGCCTCGAGATCGCCCACCGGGCCTACCTGAAGTCGCTCGGCGGCAAGGACGCGCCGGTGATCGACGGCCTCACGGGCGACCAGCGCTACTACATGGGCTGGGTCCAGGGCTGGCGCGCCAAGCGCCGGGACGACTCGATGCGCAGCCTCGTGCTGACCAATCCCCACGCGCCCGAGATGTATCGGGCCGTCGGGCCGGTCAGGAACGTCGACGCCTTCTACACGGCCTTCGACGTCAAGGACGGCGACAAGATGTTCCTGGCGCCGGCGCAGCGGGTCAAGATCTGGTAGCAGCCGCCAGGGTGCCAGGAGTGCCTAGGGTGCCAAGGGTGCCTGGGGTGCGCCCTCGTGCCAGGGGTGCCAGGGGTGCCAAGGGTGCCTGGGGTGCCTGGGGTGCCTGGGGTGCGCCCTCGTGCCAGGGGTGCTACGGGTGCCAGTAGTGCGCCCTTGGTGCCAGGGGGGCGCCGGCGCGCTGCAGTCGTGACGTGAGAGACACACGCCCGGGGCGGCTATCCGCTCCGGGCGTTCGTGCCTCTACGCGAGGTCGAAGACCAGGACGTCGGTGTCGGGGGCGGCGCCGGTCCATTCGAGGTGTGGCTCATCGGTCACCATCGCCGCATCCCCGGCCACGAGGCGCTCCCCGCCCAGGGTGATCGCGCCGCTGGCCACCTGCAGCCACGCCTGCCGGCCGGGGGCGAGCGGCAGCCGGTGCGTGGTGGCCTCGGGCGCACGCGACGTGTAGACATCGGCGTCCTGCGCGAGCGCGATGCTGCCGTCACGGCCGTCGCGGCTCGCCAGGAGCAGCGGGGCCGCGGCCGCGCGGGCGCGGTCGAAGGCCTGCTGCCGGTAGGCCGGCGCGAGGCCCTGGCGCTCGGGTACGATCCAGATCTGCAGGAAGTGCACCGGTTCGTCCGGCGAGTGGTTGAACTCGCTGTGGCGCACGCCGCTGCCGGCGCGCATGAACTGGATCTCGCCCGGCCGGATCACGCCGCCCCCACCCGCACTGTCCTGGTGCTCCAGCGCGCCCTCGATCACGTAGGACAGGATCTCCATGTCCCGGTGCCCGTGGGTGGGGAATCCCCCGCCGCCGGCGACGCGGTCGTCGTTCAGCACGCGCAGGGACCGGAAGCCCATCGCCGCTGGATCGAAGTAGTCGCCAAAGGAAAAGGCGTGACGGCTGTCGAGCCAGCCCCCGTAGGTGGTGTGTCCGCGGTCGTCGCCGCGCCGGATCGTGACCATGAATGCCTCCCGTGTATGGATGCCGGAGGCACGGCCGGCGTTTCGCGCCGGCGACGGGGCGGCGCGGCCCGCGGGAGCGGCGCGACTACTCGAAGTGCTCGAGCCAGTCCTCGATGCGATCCGCCCCGTCCTCCACGCGCGGCCCGTTGGCCACGGTCTGGAGGTGCCAGGCGAGCGCGGCCTCGAGCGCCGAGATCACCTCGGCCCGACCGAACGGCTTGAGCAGGTAGGACACGATGCCGGATCGCATGCTGACCGCGGGCGGCACCGTGGACACGCCGGTGGCCAGCACCATCGCGGAGGCCGGGAACTGCTCGCGCAGCCGCATCGTCAGCCACACGCCGCCCTGCCCCGGCATCTGGACGTCGCAGAACACGACGGCCGCGGGGTTGGCCGCCATCACCTCGAGCGCGGCCTCGGCCGTCTCCGCCTGGTCCGCCTCGTGACCGGCGTCACGGACGATCCGGGTCAGTAACTGGCGAAGGGGGGCTTCGTCGTCAACGATGAGAACACGCGCCATGATTTCTTCGAGAACCCGGACAGGACAGCCGACGAGTTGTCCGATACTGTAGCAAGCCGGCGCCGGCAACGGCAACGCGCCCCGGCACGGAAGTGCGCAGGCGCGTCCCGCGCCGGGATTCCCGGCCGGGGGGACCCCCTCCCGGCCGGCGGCCCGGCCCGGGTGGAGCCGGCCGGTCGGGACGATGGGTGGAGGCGCGACATGAAGGCACTCCCGTACGCGTTGGGATACCT
This sequence comes from Vicinamibacterales bacterium, assembly GCA_050250645.1. Lineage (GTDB taxonomy): Bacteria > Acidobacteriota > Vicinamibacteria > Vicinamibacterales > UBA2999 > JBFWVR01. Next base: position 1,163 of record JBFWOG010000029.1, on the reverse strand, counting down.
GCTGCCCCCGATGGTCGTCCTCTGCGCGCGCGCCGGGGGGCCGTGGATGTTCCTGCCCGTCCTCGTCACCTTCGCGGGCGTCCCCGTCGTCGACGCCCTCAGCGGACGCGCGGCGCCGGCGCCCGGCGGCGCCCCGGCCGCGAGCCTCGAGCAGGGGCTCGCCTTCCGGGTGATCACGTGGGCCTGGATCCCCGTGCAGGGCCTGCTGGTCGCCTGGGCGATGGGCCTGGCCGCCAGCGGCGCCCTGGACGGCCCGGCGTTCGCGGGTCTCGCGCTCGGCGTCGGCGCATGCACCGGCACGGTGGGCATCACCTACGCCCACGAGCTCGTGCACCGCAGTTCGCGAATCGAGCGCGCCCTCGGCGAGGCGCTGCTGACCATGGTCAGCTACCCGCACTTCGCGATCGAGCACGTGTACGGCCATCACCGGCACGTCGCGACGCCCGCTGACCCGGCCACGGCCCGAGCGGGGGAAAGCTTCTACCGCTTCCTGCCGCGGACGATGGGCGGCAGCTTGGCGAGCGCCTGGCGCATCGAGCGCCGGCGCGTCCGGACGCGCCACGGCAGCGCGTGGCATCCGGCCAATCGCATGGCGCGCTACGCGCTGACGCAGGCGCTGATGTACGGCGCGTCCGCATGGGTCTTCGGCCGCGCGGGCGTGGCACTCCTGGCGGCGCAGGCCCTCGTCGCCGTCGCCCAGCTCGAGGTGATCAACTACGTCGAGCACTACGGGCTCGAGCGGCGCGAGCTGGCGCCGGGCCGCTACGAGCCGGTGGCGGCGTGCCACTCGTGGGACTCGCGCTACCGGGTGACGAACTGGCTGCTGATCAACCTCGCCCGCCACGCGGACCACCACCTGGTCGCCAGCCGGCGCTACGCGGCACTCGACCTGCGCGACCAGGCGCCGGAGCTGCCGGCGGGCTACGGCGCGATGTTCGCGCTGGCGCTGGTCCCACCCCTCTGGCGCCGCGTCATGGACCCGCGCGTGGCCGCCTGGCGCGAGGTCCACCTCGCCGGCCCGCCCCGGTGACGGCCGCCTAGTCTCCTGCGCGCGAAAGGTTAGTACATGAATTCCCTGTACTTCGGTGCGGGGATTCTGTACGGTGGCGGGCATGTTCATGCCTCGCCTGTGTGTCGTGTTGCCCGCCGCGGATCGCGCGCAG
>JBFWOG010000028.1:0-58782 GCA_050250645.1 Vicinamibacterales bacterium | reverse complement strand
CCGCCCGGCTCTGGCCCACGGCCCCATGTGAATCGCATCGTGGCTCCGGCGAGGGACAACGACAAGGGACGACACACAGAACCACGTGGAGCTTGACTCTCAACGGCCGCTTCATAGAAGACACGGAGAAGACAGGGAGGCACGGAGAGTTCCGGCCACGTCCGGGCGCCCTGCAGGCGGGCCGGCTGCATAGCAGCCGGGGCGTGCCTTCCTCCGTGCCTCCCTGCCTTCCTCCGTGTCTCCGTGTTCTGCTCTTCCGCGCAGCGGGCCGCCCACGCGCCGGCAACCGGGCACGCCTCTGTGTACGTGAGCACGCGAGGACACCTCGGTGTCCCTGTGTCTCTGTGGCCTGCCCGTCCGTGACACGCCACCGGTGTTATCCTCGCCGGGCCCGTGAGACTGCGACTCCGCCTTGCCGCCCTGCTCCTGACCATGCCCTGCGCCGCCGCGGCGCAACCGGCCCAGCCGGTCGCCCGCGCGGTCCGTGTCGACGCCGCCCCCGTCATCGACGGCCGTCTCGACGACCCGGCGTGGGCGCAGGCGCCGGCGATCTCCGGTTTCCGGCAGCGCGAGCCGCGCGAGGGGGCGGCGGCCACCGAGGCCACGACCGTCCGCATCGCCTACGACGCCACCCATCTCTACGTGGCCGCCGCCCTGGCCGACAGCCAGCCGGACGCCATCCGCGCCACGGAACTCCGCCGGGACAACACGCTCGAGAGCGACGACACGTTCTCCGTGCTCCTCGACAGCTACCACGACCACCGGAACGCGTTCGTCTTCCGCGTGAACCCGCGCGGCACGCGGTTCGACGCGCTCGTCCGCAACGAGGCGCGCTTCTACGCGGCCGACTGGGACGAGCAGTGGACCGCGGCGGCGGCGATCGGCCCCGCCGGCTGGACGGTCGAGATCGCGATCCCGTTCAAGATCCTGCGCTTCACCGCCGACGAGGAGCAGACCTGGGGCGTGAACTTCGAGCGGGTGATCAAGCGCGACAACGAGCTGGACTACTGGGCCGGGTGGGGCCGCGACTACACCTTCCACAACGTCTCGCAGGCGGGGCACCTCGCGGGCATCGCCGGCATCCGCCAGGCCGAGCGCCTCCGGATCCGCCCCTACGCCGTCGCGGGCGTCGAGCGTCTCGGCGCGGTGACGCGTCCGGAAGGCGCCTCGTTCATCGGCCAGGTCGGCATCGACGACCTGAAGTACGCGGTCACCTCCACGCTGACCGCCGACCTGGCCGCCAACCCGGATTTCGCCCAGACGGAGGTCGACCAGCAGCAGGTCAACCTGACGCGCTTCTCGCTCTTCTTCCCCGAGAAGCGGCAGTTCTTCATCGAGGGCGCCGACTCGCTGCGCATGGGCGTGGGCCTGCTCCACTTCGGGCCCCCGCCGCTCGACCTGCTCTACACGCGGAACATCGGCCTGTCGCCGTCCGGCGAGCCGGTGCCCGTCCGCGTGGGCGCCAAGCTCACGGGCAAGGTGTCCGGCTACGACGTGGGGCTGCTCAACGTGCAGACCGGGCCGGAAGGCGGGGCGGGAGGCGAGAACTTCGCGGTCGGGCGCGTCCGCAAGGAGATCCTCGGCCGCTCCTACATCGGCGGCATCGTCACCAACAGGCAGGGGAACGGCGGCCGGAACACCGTCGTCGGCGCCGACGCGCGCTTCACGTTCTTCCGCAACGTCAACGTGATGGGGCTGGTCGCGCGCGCCACGGACCGGGGCCGCGCGCCGCAGTGGGCCCGGCAGCTCGGCGCGGAGTGGCGGGACGACCTGGTCGAGGTGGGCGCCAACTACATCGACGTGGATCCGGACTTCACCCCGGGCATCGGGTTCGTCCGCGTCCGGGAGCGCCTGATCGGCGTCCGCGGGTCGCTCAAGCCCCGGCCGGGCCGCTGGGGCATCCGGCAGTTCGAGCTGACGCCGAGCCTCGTCTGGTACCACGACGGGGACCGCGAGCTGCGGAGCCGGGACCGCCAGTTCACGCTCGCGACCGCGTTCGAGAGCGGCGACCGCCTGGAGCTCTCCGCGACGTCGAGCGCCGAGCGGGTCGTGCGGCCGTTCCCGATCGGCCCGGGCGTCGTGCTGCCGGCGGGCTTCTACGAGTGGACGAGCGGCGCGGTCACCGTGCGCACCTACAACGGCCGCAAGGTCAGCGGCAGCCTCACGGCGAGCAGCGGGGCCTTCTACGACGGCGACAAGCGGACGCTGACCGTCGCGGGCGACATCCGCCCCGGCCGGCTCCTGTCGCTCAACCCGTCGTACTCGACCAACGACGTCCACCTCGGCGCCGGGGACTTCGTCACGCACCTCTTCGGCCTGCGCGCCAACCTGTCCTTCTCGACCAACCTGCTCACGTCCGCCTTCGTCCAGTACAACAGCGCCGGCCAGCTCGCGGCGACCCAGGTCCGCTTCAACTACATCTTCCGGACGATCGACAACCTCTACGTGGTCTTCAACGAGACGCGGTACACGGGTGGCGTCTTCGACGGCCAGGCAAACCGCTCGCTCATCATGAAGGTCACCTACTCGCTGCACCGGTGAACGCGCGGCACCGGAAGGCTGCCACAGAGACACAGGGACACAGAGGACGAGCTCAGAGAAGACCGCCGGAACACGGAGCCACGGAGAAAGACAGGGAGGCACGGAGTTCTGGCCACGTTCGGGCGCCCTGCAGGCGGGCCGGCTGCGTAGCAGCCGGGGCGTGAGGTAGAAGAGCACGGGGACAAGAGCCCGGGTCGAGCTATGCCGGGTTCTTGTCCCCGTGCTCTTCTACCTCACGCGCGGCGCTTCGCGCCGCGCGCCCGCCTCGGGAGCCATCAGTCCCACGGCATCCCGTCGAACCGTCCGCTTGTCAGCCTGTCGCTCGGCGTCGGCGTCAGTCGTCGCGGCGGGGCGTACACGCAGGCGGCCTTCCTCCGTGCCTCCCTGCCTTTTCCGTGTCTCCGTGTTCTCGTCTTCCGCGCAGCGGACCCCCACGCGCCGGGCAACCGGGCACGCCTCTGTGTACGTGATCACGCGAGGACACCTCGGTGTCCCTGTGTCTCTGTGGCCTGTTCGTCTGTGGACCGTCCGGCCGTGGCCGGCGTCAGTCGGCCGGGTGGTCGCCGGGCGGCATCGCCGCGACGAAGTCGGCCGTGAAGCGCGCCGCGTAGGCGTCGACGAGGTCCGCCACGCGCTGGTGGCTCGGCGAGGCCACGATGAGGCCGGCGTGGTGGCGCTTCTTGAGCCGCCAGACCACCTCCGGCTCGACATACCCGGACAGGTCCGGCCACTCCTGCCGCGCCAGCGACACGAGCAGCCCGGCGTAGTCCTGGCGCGGCGGCGGAGGCGCGTACGGACGCTCGCCGCCCGCGACCTCGATCTTCGCCCACTCCGCCCACAGGTTCAGGCCGGTCGCCGCCTCCACCAGCTCCGCGATGTGCGCCCCGCCGACCCGCGCCGACGTCTCGAGGAAATGCCACTGCCCCTCGGACGACCGGATGTACTCGGTGTGCGACACGCCCCAGACGAGCCCCAGCGAGCTCAGGAGCCGGCGGTTCACCTCGTGCAGCGTCCGCTCGTCCCGCGACCCGCGCTCGAGCAGCCGCGTCGTGAACACGCCGCCGGAGTGCGACACCTCGAACGGCGGCATGCCGTAGCGGCTGGCCGCGCTGAACAGCACCTCGCGGCCGTACACCAGCGCGTCCACGTGGAAGACGTCGCCCGGCACGTACTGCTCCAGCAGGTAGTACGACTGGCGATCGCCGAGCGCGTGCACCACCGCCCAGAGCTCGTCCTCGCCGTAGATCTTGCGAATGCCGATCGTGCCCGCCTCGTGCCGCGGCTTGAGCACCCACGGCGGGGCGACGTGCTGGCAGAAGGCGCGGATCCGCTCCGTGTTCAGGACGTGGACGAACGCGGGCTGCGGGAGCCCGTCCTCCGCCGCCTTCACGCGCATCGCCAGCTTGTCGCGGAAGTGCCGCGTCGTCGACTCCCCCATCCCCGGCACCCGCAGGTGCTCGCGCAGGGCCGACGCCCGCTCCAGGTCGAAGTCGTCCAGCGGCACGATGCGGTCGATGGGCGAGGTCCGCGCGACGTGGCTGACCCCCAGGATCAGGTCGTCCAGGTTCCAGCGCTTCTGCACGTCCTGGATGTAGAAGACGTCGTCCAGCGCGTCACGCGGCCAGTCGGCATCCTTCAGGCTGGCGGAGGTCACGAGCAGGACGCGGGCCCCCTGGCGCCGGGCTTCGCGGAGGAAGTCGGCGCCCTTGAAGTACGACGCGAGACAGAGAACGGTGGGAGATGACATGTTCCGCCAGGCGGGCCCGTGCCGGGGCCCCCTCGATTACTTGACGCCGCCGAGCGCCGTGTAGGTGCCGGACACGCACCCGGTCTTCAGGTACCGGTAGAACGGCAGGTCCGCGAACTCGCCGAGATCGGCGTCGATGCCCGCGAGGACCTGCTCGAGCGACTCGCCCGCGGTGACACGGCGCGCCACCGCGTCGCGCACCGCCTGCACGTTGCGGCGGTAGCGGCGGGCCCCCGCCGCCAGCTGCGCCTGCGACTGCCCCTTCACGTATCCGTGCCCGGGCAGCCACCAGTCCGCGTCGAGCGCGAGCGCGCGGTCGAGCGTGGCCAGGTGCTCGGTCGCGTGGCCCTCCGACAGCGACGCGAAGACCCCGTTGAAGTAGAGCTCCGAGAGGAAGGCCACCTTCGCCGACGGCACGTAGACCACCGTGTCGCCGCGCGTGTGTCCCGGCCCGAAGTAGTGCAGCTCGAGGCCCACGCCCCCGACCTCGATCCGCATCGTGTCGTGGTAGGTGATGCCGGGCAGCGTCGGGGCCGTCCCCGGCGCCTGCGCCCGGGCCTCGGCCATCGCCGCCCGCGCGTTCTCGTGGGCGACGATCGTGGCGCCCTCGGCGGCGAACACGGCGTTGCTGTTGACGTGGTCGCCGTGCGGCGAGGCGTTCACCAGGTAGCGGATCGGCGCGCGCGTCACCCGCCGGATCGCCGCGAGCAGCCGGCGGCCCTCCTCGGGGGTGTCCTGCCCGTCGACCACGACCACGCCCGCGTCGGTCACCACGACGAGGGAGTTCGTCCGGACGACCTCGGCTTCCCCCTTGAGGGGCAGCGGCCCCTCGTAGACGTAGATGCCGGTGGTGATCGGGACGAGCGACGGCGTGAAGTCCACGCCGAGCCGGCCCTGGGCCGCCGCGGGCACGGCGAACGCCGCCGCGAGGGCCGCCGCCGCCAGGAGTCTGTGCATGCGCGCATGCTAGCATTAGGATCGTGAGCGTTCTCAGCGAATCCGCGCCGGGCGGCGGATCCGGCGGAAAGACGCCGCTCATCGCCGGCGGCCTCCTCGTGCTGGCGCTCGTCGCCGGCGTCGTCTATTACCGGTCGTCGCCGGCGCCCCGGCCCGAGCCCGACGCCCCGGCGGCCGCCGTGGAACGCCCGGCGCCTCGGCCCGAGCCGCCCCCCCCGGCCGCCGAACCGGCCCCGGAGGCCCCGGCGCCCCGCCCCGCCCGCCGCCCCGCGCCCCGCGCCGAGGCGCCGCCCCCGGAACCGGCCGCCGAGGCGCCGACGACCGCCACCCTCACCCTGACGACCGACGTCCCGGGGGCCTCCGCCTTCATCGACCGGCAGTTCGTCGGGAAGACGCCGCTCACCCTGGAGAAACTCCAGCCGGGTCCCAAGCGTCTGAATGTATCGATAGAGGGGCTCGACGCGGTCGAGCGGACCGTCGACCTCGTGCCGGGGCCCAACGACGTGGAGCTCCGGTTCAAGGAAGTCCGCCTGAACCAGCGGATCCCCGTGGTGCACAAGCACCGGATGGGGTCCTGCGACGGGACGCTCGTCGCGACGGTGGACGGCCTCCGGTACGAGACGACGAACAAGAACGATGGCTTCGACCTGCCGTACGCCCGCGTCGAGACCTTCGAGGTGAACTACCTGGACAAGAACCTCCGCGTGAAGGAGCGCGGCGGCCGGACCTGGAACTTCACCGACAAGAACGACAACGCGGACAACCTGTTCGTCTTCCACCGCGAGGTGACCGCCGCGCGCGAAAAGCTCGCGAAGGGCTACACCCCGGTCAAGTAGCGGGCGGCGACCCGGGCGAACCCGACGAACCCGACGAACCCGTCGAACCTGACGAACCTGACGAACCTGACGAACCTGACGAACCCGGATACACCCATGGCCAAACGCATCCTGCTCTTCGTCGTCACCAACATCGCCATCATGGTGACGCTGTCCATCGTGATGGCGCTGCTCGGCATCGGTGGCTACATCCAGCCGGGCGGCGGCCTCGACTACGGCGCGCTGATGGTCTTCTGCCTCTTCTGGGGCATGGGCGGCGCGTTCATCTCCCTGCTCATCTCGCGGATGATCGCGAAGATGGCGATGGGCGTGAAGCTCGTGGACGGCTCCACCGGCCGCGCCGAGGCCGACTGGCTGTACCGGACGGTCGAGCGGCTGACGAAGCAGGCCGGCCTGCCGATGCCGGAAGTGGGCATCTACGAGTCGCCCGAGGTCAACGCCTTCGCGACCGGGCCGAGCCGGTCGCGCAGCCTCGTCGCGGTCTCGTCCGGGCTCCTCCGCTCCATGCGGCCCGAGGAGATCGAGGGTGTGCTGGCGCACGAGGTGTCGCACATCAAGAACGGCGACATGGTCACGATGACCCTCATCCAGGGCGTCGTGAACGCGTTCGTCATGTTCTTCGCGCGCATCATCGCCAACATCGTCCGCCAGGCCGTCGACGAGCGCTACTCGTACATCCTCAGCTTCGTCGTCGTCATCGTGATGCAGATCGTGCTCGGCTTCTTCGGGATGATGATCGTCGCCTGGTTCTCCCGGGCGCGGGAGTTCCGCGCCGACGCCGGGGGCGCCGCGCTGGCCGGCCGCGCCGCCATGATCGGCGCGCTCGAGCGGCTCCGGACGACCCACGAGCTCGTGGACACCAGCCAGCCCTCGCTGGCGACGATGAAGATCTCGGACAAGAAGTCGTGGTTCGCCCTGCTCTCCACGCACCCGCCGCTCGAGGACCGCATCCGCGCCCTGCAGACCGCGCGGTAGCCTCGCCCGCCTCCGGCGGGACGCGGAGACACGGAGAAGACCGGGAGACACAGAGGCGCCTGGGCCTTCCCCGGCCGAGTTGATTCCGTCCCGGCACCGGCGGGCCTGCGGCGCGCCCTACCCGCAGAATCCGCGTCCGTCCGCGTCCGTCCGCGGATGGCTTGCCTTCCCGAACCCGCCGGAGCGGTAGAATACAGGCGCGTGTTCTCAGAAACGATCCAGGCGCAAGGCCACCTGATCGACTCGGGCGACCTGCAGGCGATCCTCACCACCATCGTCGAGCACGGGGCGACCTACGAGATCCTGTCGCTCGACGTCGGGCGGACCAACGCCGACCCGTCGTCGCTGGCCATCAAGGTCAGCGACCAGAGCGCCGCCGGCCTCGACGACCTGCTGACGAAGCTGTCCTCGTTCGGCTGCTACGTCCACGGCACGCCCGACGCGCTGGTGCGCGAGAACGACCTTCCGGGCGCGGCTCCCGAGGACTTCTACTCGACGACGAACCATCGCACCGAGGTCCGGCTCGGGGGCGAATGGGTGCCGGTGGGACGCCAGCGGATGGACGCGGCCATCGTCGTGCGCGACGGCGCGGCGGAGTGCCGCAAGATTCGCGATCTCCAGCCCGGCGACCAGGTCGTCTGCGGCATGCAGGGCGTGCGCGTCCTGCCCGACATCCAGTCGCGCGACAAGCCCAGCTTCGGCTTCATGAGCAACGACGTCTCGTCCGAGCGCCGCGTCGAGGTCGCCGTGGCCCGGGTGGCGTCGATGCTCCGTGCCGTCAAGGCCGCGGGCGGCCGCATCGCCTTCGTCGCCGGCCCCGTGGTGGTGCACACGGGCGGCACCCCGTACTTCTGCCAGCTCATCGAGCGCGGGTACGTCGACGTGCTGCTCTCGGGCAATGCCCTCGCCGTGCACGACGTCGAGGTCGCGCTCTCCGGCACGTCCCTCGGCATCGACTTCGTCTCGGGCCACCCCGTCGAGCACGGGCACCGCAACCACATGCGGGCCATCAACGCCGTGCGCCGCGCCGGCGGGCTCGCCCGCGCGGTCGAGACCGGCGTGCTCACGACGGGAATCATGCACGCGTGCCACGTGCACGGCGTGCCGTACATCCTCGCCGGCTCGATCAGGGACGACGGCCCGCTGCCAGAGACGATGATGGATCTCACCGCCGCGCAGGATGCCTACGCGGAGGCGCTCGCCGGCGTGGATGTCGTCGTGATGCTGTCGTCGATGCTGCACTCGATCGGCGTCGGCAACATGCTGCCGTCGTGGGTGAAGGTGATCTGCGTGGACATCAACCCCGCGGTCGTCACCAAGCTCTCGGATCGCGGCTCGACCCAGACGGTCGGCATCGTCACCGACGTCGGCCTGTTCCTGCACCAGCTCGCCGAGGCCCTCACCGGGAAACAAGAATCAAGAAGTTAGAATCAAGAAAGGGTCCCTTCTTCTTGTCTCTTGTTTCTTGTTTCTTGTTTCTTGTTCTTGATTCTTAATTCTTGATTCTGGATTACTCCATGTTCACCACCCTGGTTTCCCCGTCCGACCTCGCCTCCCGTCTCGACGATCCGGACGTCGTGATCATCGACTGCCGGTTCTCGCTGACCGACACCAGCCAGGGCGAGCGCGAGTACGCCGAGGGCCACGTGCCCGGGGCCCGCTACGCGCACCTCGACAACGACCTGTCGGGGCCGATGACCGGCAGCAACGGGCGGCATCCGCTTGCGTCGCCCGACGAAATCCGCGCGCGGTTCTCCGCGCTCGGCATCCGGCCGGGGTGCCAGGTCGTCGCCTATGACGGCGACACGGGGATGTTCGCGGTGCGCCTGTGGTGGATGCTGCGATGGCTCGGGCACGACGCGGTGGCCGTCCTCGACGGCGGATACGCGGCGTGGACCGCCGCGGACCTGCCGGTGCGGGCCGGCGAGGAGTCGTGGGCGGCCACCACGTTCACGGGGGAGCCGCGGCCCGGCTGGCGACTGACGGCCGACGAGGTCGCGGCCGCGCTCGGCGACCCGGCGGTGAAGCTCGTGGACGCGCGGACCCGCGACCGCTACCGCGGCATCGGCGAGACGCTCGACCCGGTCGGCGGCCACATCCCCGGCGCGGCCAGCCACCACTTCGGGAACAACCTGACCGAGCAGAAGACCTTCAAGTCCCCGGAGGCCCTCCGCGCGGAATGGAGCGCGACCCTCGGCGGCCACGCGCCGTCATCCGTGATCATGTACTGCGGCTCTGGCGTCACCGCCTGCCACAACCTGCTGGCCCTCGAGCACGCCGGCCTGTCCGGCGCCCGCCTCTACGCGGGCTCCTGGAGCGAGTGGTGCTCGGACCCCGCCAGGCCCACTCGCACTGGCGATGAGTAACCAAGAATTTAGAATCAAGAATCAAGAATCAGGACCCGCCCCCTTTCTTGATTCTTGATTCTTGATTCTTGATTCTGGGTCTTTCCAGGGAGGGCAACTCCCGCCCACCGGATCTCGTCCAAGCCACTACGGAAGGAGATCCGGAGACATGACTGTTCGCCTCCCCATCACCGTCGCCGTGGTCGTCCTGGCAGGCGCGCTTGGCGCCGGGCCGGCGGCCGCGCAGGACGCGCGTGAGATCCGCCAGACCATCAGGGATTCGGTGCGCCAATCCGTCCGGGACGCGGTCCGGGACTCCTCGCGCGAGGTCGGCCGCGCCATGCGCGATGTCAGCCGCGCGATGCGCGAGGTCGGCCGGTCGCTGCGCCACCTCGACCATGATGGCGACTCGGCGCTCGCCATCCGGCTCGATACCAGGGACGAACTGCGGGTCCGGCTGCGCGAGGTCCTCGACGCGCGGGTCCGGGTCCGGCTCCATGGTGCCGCCGCCCTCGCGCTCCGCCAGTCGGCGAGCGCCGACCCCTGCGAGGAGTCACGGTCCTGGGGCGACGACGAGGACGAGCAGGTCTGCGAGGTGCGTGAGAGCACGCTGCCGGCCGGCGCACTGTCGGTCGACGCCGGGCAGAACGGCGGCATCCGCGTCGAAGCGTGGGATCGCAACGAGATTCGTGTCCGGGCCATCGTCCGCACCTCCGCCAGGAGCGAGGAGCGGGCCAGGGCCCTCGCGGGCGAGGTGGAGGTGCTCTCGGGCAGCGGCCGCGTGAGCGCGCGGGGCCCCGCGACGTCGCGGCGCGAGTCGTGGTCGGTGAGCTACCGGATCAGCGTGCCGAGGACCAACGACCTCGACCTCGACGCCAACAACGGCGGCATCACGATCGCCGGGGTGACCGGCGACATCCGGTTCGAGACGCGGAACGGGGGCGTCAACCTCTCGGATCTCGCCGGCACCGTGCGCGGCCGGACGCGGAACGGCGGCCTCCACGTGGTGCTGGCCGGCAACCGGTGGTCGGGCAGCGGCCTCGACGTCGAGACCACCAACGGCGGCGTCAGCCTCGACATCCCGGCCGGCTACAACGCCGAGCTGGAGACGCGCACGGTCAACGGCGGCTTCCGCACCGACTTCCCCATCACCGTGCAGGGCGACCTCTCCTTCCGCCGCGGCGTCTCGACGACGCTCGGCGACGGCGGCCCGCCCGTCAAGGTCCGCACGACGAACGGCGGCCTGCGCATCAGCCGCCGCTAGCGGCCCGTCGCCTCGGCGCGTCCGGGACGGCGTGGACCGCTTCCGGCGCGCCGGTCGCCGTCCCGACGCGCGCCACCACCCGCTGCAGTTCGCGGGCCAGCGCGTCCATGGCGATGGGCTTGGAGAGGTAGCCGTCCATGCCGACGGCGTAGCAGCGGTCCTCGTCGCCCTTCATCGCATTCGCGGTGAGGGCGATGATCGGCAGGTGCGCGCCGGTTCCCCGCTCGCGGTCCCGGATCGTGCGGGTGATCTCGAGCCCGTCCATGTCGGGCATCTGCACGTCCATCAGCACGAGGTCGAAGCCGCCGCCAGCCAGGGTCTCGAGGACGCGCAGCCCGGTGTCCGCCCCGACCACCGAGCACCCGAGCCGCTGCAGCATCCGCGTGGCCACGCGGGCGTTGATCGGGTTGTCCTCGGCCAGCAGGATGTGGAGGCCGAGCTCACGGTGCGCCGTGGGACCCGACTCCAGCCGGGCCAGGGCCGAGGCCGTCTCCAGGGTGTCGGGCGCCGCGGCCAGCGGCAACGCGCAGTGGAAGACGCTGCCCACCCCCGGCTCGCTCTCCATCCACAAGCGGCCGCCCATCAGGGTGGCCAGCTCCCGCGAGATGCTCAGGCCGAGGCCCGTGCCGCCGTAGCGCCGCGTCGTCGAGCCGTCCGCCTGCCGGAAGGGCTCGAAGATGTGCCGCTGCTGCTCCCTGGTGATCCCCAGGCCGGTGTCCTCGACGCTGAAGTGCACGCCGGCGCCACTGTCGCCGGGCGAGACCGTCAGGTGGACGTGGCCGCGCTCGGTGAACTTCACGGCGTTGGACAGCAGGTTGCGGAGGATCTGGCCGATGCGCAGGGGGTCGCCCATGACGTGGGCCGGGATGCCGGGCGCCACCGTGACGTCGAGGCGCAGGCCCTTCTCGTTGGCGCGCGGCCGGTTCGACGCCACCGCCTCGTCGATCACGCGGATCAACGTGAACGGCATCTGCTCCACCGCCATGCGCCGCGCCTCGATCTTCGAGATGTCGAGGATGTCGTTGATGATCGCGAGCAGCGACTCGCCCGACTGCCGGACGGCCTCGACGTACTCGCGCTGCTCGTCGGTGAGCGCCGTCCCCAGCGCCAGCGCGGTCATGCCCAGGATGCCGTTCATCGGCGTCCGGATCTCGTGGCTCATGTTCGCGAGGAACCGCGACTTCTCGCGCGACGCCTCGAGCGCCGCCTCGCGCGTGCGAATCAGCTCTTCTTCCTGCCGGCGCTGGGTCGTGATGTCGGTCAGCAGCCCGGACCAGAGGATGCTGCCGTCGCTGAGCGCCCGCGGGTGCGCGTGTCCGTGCACGATCTTCCGGCCGCCCGCGCGCAGGTCGACGCGGAAGTCCAGCACCCACGGCTCCCCGGTCGCCGCCGACTCGTCGATGCTCGCCCAGAGCTGGTCGACCTCCTCGGCGGGCACGAACGACCACGGCAGCGAGTGGTCGGAGTAGACGTCTTCCGGCGACACGCCGAGGAGCGCCGAGACGCCCTCGCTGATGTAGGTGAACTCCCGGCGGCCCGTCGGCCACAGCCGGAACTGGTAGATGCAGCCGGGGACCTGCGCGGCGAGCATCCGCAGGCGCTCCTCGCTGCTCCGGAGCGCCTCCTCCATGATCCGCCGCTCGGTCACGTCCTGCGCGACCCCGTAGATGCGCCGCGCGTCGAGGTCGGACGTCAGGTTCCACAGCAGCCACCGGTACGACCCGTCGTGGCACCGGAAGCGCGCCTCGAAGCCGCTCGTCTCGAGGCCGGTCGACATCAGCTTCAGGGCTTCCTGCGCGGTCCGGTCGAGGTCGCCCGCGTGCACGAGCTCGAGGAGCCGGCGGCCCACGAGCGACGACGGCTGGTAGCCCATGACGGCGCGCCAGCCGGGGCTGAGCACCTGGAACACCCCGTCGAAGTCCGCGATCACGGCCAGGACGTTCCCCATCTCGAAGACGCGCCGGAACTGCGCGGCTTCATCGAGGGCGTCGTGCAGCCGGTCCGCCAGCGCCCGCCGCACCGTGACGTCCATCGCGAGGCCGTCGATGCACTCGACGCGCCCGCCCGGGTCGCGCCGCAGCCGCATCCGCTCGTGGACCCAGCAGATGCTGCCGTCCTTGCGGATGAAGCGGTACTCGTACTCGACCTGCTCCTCGGTTTCGAGGCGCGCGAAGGCCGCCTCGACCGTGTCGAGATCGTCCGGGTGCAGCTGCCGGAACCAGAGCTCGCCGTCGGCCAGGAACTCCTCGGGCTCGAACCCGCTCAGGGCCCTGACGCCCTCGCTCGCGAAGAGCACCTGCGAGTCGAGCGAGATCGTGAAGATCGCCGCGTCGAGCGCGGCGACAGCCGCCCGGGCCGCCTCGGCGGCCGGGTCGGCAAGCGTGTGGCCCTCGGCGGGCAGGGGTCTCGGTACGGCCATGGACCTGCGGCTCTCCTGTAATCGGCCGCCGGCCGTCGTTCTTGAGGGCGCGGGCGTCAGTGGGCGGATTCGGGGACGAGGCGGGCAAGCGTGCCGGCGAGGGGCCCGAGGCCGATGGGCTTGGTCAGGTAGCCGTCCATCCCGGCCTCGAGGCAGCGGGCCTCGGTGCCCTGCATCGCGTCAGCCGTGAGCGCCACGAGCGGCAGGTGGCCGCCCTCGCGCTCGCCGTCGCGGATCCGGCGCGCCACGTCGAGCCCGCCGAGGCCGGGCATGTCGAGGTCCAGGAGCGCCACGTCGTACGACGCCCGCCCAAGGGCCTCGAGGGCGGCATGTCCGCTGGCCGCGATCGTGGCGCGACAGCCCAGCCGCGTCAGCATCAGGGAGGCCACGCGCGCGTTGACCGGGTTGTCCTCCGCCACGAGCACGCGCAGGCCGAGTTGCGGCCGCTCCCCGGCCTGGGGATCGCCCGCGCGCAGCGTCGCGGGCAGGGCCTCGGCCGATGGCAGCGGCAGCCGGACGCGGAACGTCGACCCGCGGCCGACCTCGCTCTCGACCCCGATCGAGCCGCCCATCAGCCCCACCAGCTCGTTCGAGATCGCCAGGCCCAGGCCGGTGCCGCCGTACTGCCGCGCCGTCGACTCGTCGCCCTGGGTGAAGGGCTCGAACAGCCGCGACGCGCGGTCGGCCGGGATCCCCGTCCCCGTGTCGGCGACCGCGATCTCGGTCGCCCCGTCGCGATCCGCCGACACCGAGAGGGTCACCGACCCGGCGGTGGTGAACTTGAACGCGTTGGACAGCAGGTTCCGCAGGACCTGCGCGACGCGCAGGCTGTCGCCGACGACGCGCGGCGGCGCGCCCGCGAGCCGGACGTCGAACCGCAGCCCGCGCCGTGTCGCCTGGGCGCTGAACGGCCGCGCGGTCTCCGCCATGAGGGCCGCGAGGTCGAAGGGCCGGTGCTCGATGTCGATCTTGCGGGCCTCGACCTTCGCGAGGTCGAGGACGTCGTTGAGGATGCCGAGCAGGTGGTGTCCCGAGTCGTAGATCACCTGGAGGAACTCGCGCTGCTCGTCGCTCTCGCACGACTCGAGCGCGAGGTCGGCCATCCCCAGGACGCCGTTCATGGGCGTCCGGATCTCGTGGCTCATGTTGGCGAGGAAGCGCGACTTCGCGCGCGACGCGTCGAGCGCGGCCTCGCGCGCGGCGACGAGCTCCTGTTCCTTGTGCTTGACCTCGGTGATGTCCTGGATCGACCCGTAGAGCGAGACCGCGCGGCCCTCCCGGACGTGCGCCTTGCCGACCGCGCGCACCCACCGCTCGCGGCCGCGGGCGGTCGTGAAGGGCAGCTCGAGGTCCCAGCCCTCGCCCGTCGCGATGGCGCGATCGACCGCGGCGGACATCACGGCCCTGGCCTCGGGCGCATAGAAGGCGATCGCTCCGCCGACATCCGGCGGGGCGCCCACGGGCAGCTCGTGGATGCGGAACGTCTCGTCCGTCCAGAAGAGCCGCATGGATGGCAGCTGGACCTCCCAGCCGCCCACGCCCGTCGCCTCCTGCGTCTGCTCCAGCAGCCGCGCCACGCGCTGCTCCTCGGTGACGTCCGACAGCTTGCCCGCCCACACCGTCAGGCCGTCCGCCGACACGCGCGGGACGGCGTGCGCCCGGAGGTAGCGCGTGTCGTGCCCCGGACGCTGGACGCGGAACTCGTAGCGCCACGGCGTGCCGGTGCGCGCCGACTCCGCCATCGTCTGGCGCATCACCGGGACGTCGTCCGGGTGGACCAGGGCCCAGATGCGCGACATGTCGGCCAGCGCGGCCTCCGGCGCCACGCCGAAGATCTCGCGGCACCCGTCGCTGATGTAGTGCAGCCCGTCCCGGCCGTCCGGGGCGACCCAGTAGTCGTAGAGGACGCCGGGGATCTGCGCGTTGAGGGCCCGGAGGCGGGCCTCGCTCTCGCGGAGCGCGATCTCCGAGGCCTTGAGCGCGGTGATGTCCTGCGCCGAACCGTACGTGCGGATGACGCGGCCGCCCGCCCGCTCGGACCGGCCCTTGAACCGCACCCAGCGCGGTTCGCCGTCGCCGCCGGTCACGAGGATCTCCTCGTCGATGTCCTCGCCGGCCGCCAGCTGCGCGCGCGCGCGCGACGCATGGGCCGGGCCGAGCAGGTCGAGCGCGTCGGCCAGCGCCGGCGGCGACGGGCCGGCGACGCCGAAGATGCGGAACATCTCGTCGGTCCAGTACAGCCGGCCGGTCACGAGGTCCGCCTCCCAGCCGCCGACGCTCGCCGTCCGCTGCGTCTCGTCCAGCAGCCGGGCCACGCGCTGCAGGCCCGTCACGTCGGTCAACTGGCCCGACTTGACGACCGTGCCGTCGGCCAGGCGCCGCGGGCGCGACTGGCCGCGGATGATCCGCAGCTCGCCGTCCGGGCGCCTGACGCGGAACTCGTGCCGCCACTCGCGCATCGACGCCACCGACTCGGCGATCGAGCGCTCCATCGGCTCACGGTCCTCCTCGAGGATCGCCGCGCGTATCGCGTCGACGTCGGCGCACACCGCCTCGGGGTCCACCCCCAGCAGCTCGCGCACGCCCTCGCTCATGTAGACGAAGCGGGACGTGCCGTCCGGGAACACCCGGTACTCGTAGATGCAGCCGGGCACCTGCGCCGCGAGGTGGTGCAGCCGCTGCTCGGTCTGGTAGCGGGCGCGCTCGGCGGCCCGGAGGTCGGTCACGTCCTGCAGCGTGCCCGAGATGCGGGCGACCCGGCCGTCGGCGCCCCGCTCCGGCTCCCCGCGGGCGACGTACGCGCGCGTGCCGCCGTCCGGCAACCGGCGCTCGAGGTCGATCTGGTAGGGCAGCCCGCGCTCCACGGCCGCGGCGACGGCCTGCCGGAGGCGCGCCCAGCTGTCCGCCGTGTAGAGCGTCGGGTGATCCTCGTACCGCGGCGCCGGCATGGACGGGTCGAGGCCGACGAGCCAGTACATCTCCTCTGACCACGTCGTCCGGTCGCTCGCGACGTCCCACGTCCAGCTGCCGATGCGGGCGATGTGCTGCGCCTCGGCGAGGCGCCGGCCCACCTCGGCGGCCCTGGATTCGCTCCCGCGCCGGGCGGACACGTCCTTCCCGAAGACGAGGAGCTCGTGATGGTGCCGGTCCGCGGCGGCGCTCCACGAGACCCAGCGATCCACGTCCCCGGGCACCGCGACCCGCACCTCCAGGTGGCCGGGCTGCTCGCCGGTCTGGCGCAGGGCGTCGAGCCAGCTGTCGAGCTGGGGATGATCGGCGGCGTGAATGAGCTCGCGGAAGGGCACGTCGCGCACGGCCGCGGCCGCCCGCGCGACCAGGACCTCGACGGCCCGGTTCAGGTGCCGGACGCGCCCGTCGGGATCGAGGACCAGCACGAGGACGTGCGGCATCGACAGCAGCGCCTCGAGACGGGCATCGAGCGGCGTGGGGTCAGGCGGCATGGCACTGGCGTCCGGGGCAGGCCGATCCCCACAGGACGCGGGTCAACAGGGGAATCGACATCCGCCGGCCCGGCTTGAGGGCGACGGGCATGGTCAGAGACCGAAGAACGCCAGGGGCAGCCACTCGCCGAGCCGGTCCGCCACGGGCCGCACGAGTTCGCGGTTCCGCGCCGGCACCTCGGGCAGGGGCACCGAGGGCAGCCGCACGTCGGGCACCGCGACGCCCGCGTCCGCCAGGCCGCCGCGGGCCAGGCGCTCCACCTGGCCGAGGTCCAGGCCGCCGGCCAGTTCGTGGCCCGCCGCCTGGTAGACCCTCGCGCGGACCCACTCGTACTCGGTCCGCGAGAAGCGCTCGCGGTTGAGCGCCTCGACCTGGAACCGCCGGCCGTCGACGACCACCCGGCTGACCTCGCCGAGGGCGCGAAGCGCATCGGCCACGGAGGCGGCCTGCGCGTCGTCTCGGTTGAGCTTGAGGTTGCGGTACTTGGCCTCGATCTCGTCCATGCGCGCGCCGAGGGCGTCCCGCACGTGCTGCTGGACCCGGACGAACCGCGCCACCTGGTCCGCGGTGAGTTCCCCCGTCGCCGGCGGCGCGTAGGCCTCCGTCCGCGTCAGCTCGGCCTCGACCGCCGACAGGTCGCCCAACCCGGACAGCCCGGCGAGGTACGCGCGCGCGCTGTCGAGCGTCGGACGCGCCGCGCGGTACGCGAAGTAGCCGGCCACCGCCAGGCCGGCGCCCAGCAGCAGCCCGGCCACGAGGCACCCGCCGAGGAGCTTCTTCACGGGACCGATGTTACTAGAACCACAGGCCGGAGAAGCCATCCGCGGAGGGACGCGGAGGGACGCGGATAAAGACGCCTCGGCAGTGGGGGTAATGGTTGCATCGGCGTGCCGGTCACCTGGCGGGGCCGCTGCCGGGTGCGCTCGACGGCGGCCGAGCCGCGAAGCGGCTCGGCTCTGGCGGCGCAAGGCCGCCGGAGACAAGACCCGTCCGCCCGCCCCGGTGCGTCTTGTCTCCGGCGGCCTTGTGTCGCCAGGGCTGCACCCTTCGGGTGCAGCCGCCGTCGTGCACATCCGCGTTCATCCGCGTTCATCCGCGGATGCCTTTCCTACTGGTACCGCAGCGCCTCCATCGGGTCGGTCCTCGAGGCGCGCAGCGCCGGCACCAGGCACGCCGCCAGGCCCGTGAGCGCGAGCACCGCCCCGACGGCGACGAAGGTCGGGACGTCGAGCGGGCTCACCTCGAACAGCAGCACGGTCAGGGCGTTGCCCAGGACCGCCGCGAGCCCGGCCCCGATCAGGATGCCGCCGGCCACCTGCACGAGGCCCTGGCGCAACACCAGCCCCAGGACGTCCCGGCCCGCCGCGCCCATCGCCATCCGGACGCCGATCTCCTGCGTCCGCCGGCTCACCGAGAAGGCCATCACCCCGTACAGGCCCACCGTCGCCAGGAACATGGCCGACACCCCGAACGCCAGGAACAGCGTCCCGAAGACGCGGAAGGCCCAGGCGCCCTGCTGCACCGACTGCTCGATCGTCGACACGTTGTACAGCGGCAGGTTTGGATCGAGTGCCCGCACGGCATCCCGCGCGACGGACGTCAGCTCGAGCGGGACGCCGGCGGCCTGCGCCACGAGCATCAGGCCACGCGCCGGCGCCTGCGCCATCGGCAGGTAGATGGCTTCCGGCACGGTGTCGCCAGGCGTCCGGCCCATCCCGAGGTCCGGGACCACGCCGACGATGGTCCGCCACTCCTGATGATCGCCCGTCGCGAGCGCGACCTGCTGCCCGATGGCGCCGCCGGGAAAGTGGGTGCGCGCGAACGACTGGTCGACGATGGCCGTGGGCGCGCCGGTCGCCGAGTCGCGACTGTCGAAGTCGCGTCCGTCCACCATCGACACGCGCAGGGCCTCGAAATAGCCCGGCGTGGCAGTGACGCTGTGCGCCAGCGGGTAATCCCGTTCGGTCGCGTACTCCCGGCCGGGGAACTTGATCGCGGTGCGCGGCGCGTTGTACGGAATCGCGGTGGCCAGGGCCGCCTGCCGCACGCCGGGCAGCGCGCGCAGCCGCTCGAGGACCGCGTCGGCGGCCTGGCGCCGCTGCTCGTCACCGGGGTAGTCGGCCTCCGACAGCATCACGCGGGCGGTCCAGACGTCCTTCATGGCGAAGCCGAAGTCCACCGCGCCGAGGTTGACGATCGTCTGGATGACGAGCCCCGAGACGACGAGGAGCCCGAACGACACCGCCATCTCGACGATGACGAGCCCCCGGCTGAACCGGCCCATCCGCATGCTGCTGTTGCCGCGGCCCTCGTCGTTCATCACCAGGGTCAGGTCGGCCCGCGACGCGCGCAGGGCCGGCGCGACCCCCGCGGCCAGCGCCGCCACGACCGTCGCCAGGGTCACGAACAGCAGGACGGTGCCGTCGATGCGGATGTCGATCCAGAACGGCGGCTGCGTGTCGACGATCGCCCGGTTGAAGAGCTCGACCCCCGCGGCGGCGATCGCCAGGCCGGCCACGGCCCCCGCGGTCGCCAGCACCAGCACCTCCACGAGGGTCTGCCGGATCACCCGCCAGCGGCTCGCGCCAATCGCCGTGCGCACCGCGATCTCCCGCGACCGCACCGCCGCCCGCGCGAGTACCAGGTTCGCCACGTTCACGCACGCGATGATCAGCACGCCGAAGACGGCCGCGAGCATCGCGTAGAGGACGTCCACCGTCTCGCTGCCGATGAACTCCTCGATGTAGCCCTTCACCTCGGTCGTGTAGCCGTCGTAGCGGTCCGGGAACTCGAGCTGGAGCTGGCGCCAGACCGTCGCCATCTCCGCCGACGCCTGGTCGCGCGAGACGCCGTCCCTGAGCCGCCCGATCACCTCGAGGCCGCCGTCCTGCAGCCGCCCGGCTGACCGCGCCCCCGGGGCCGCGCCCGCCACCGCCTGGCCGGGGTCCACGATGAGCGCCGGCCAGATCTCGTTGCGCACCGGGAACAGGAAGCCCTGGGGCATCACGCCGACGATGGTCCGCGGCGTGCCATTGACCCGGACGGCCTGCCCGATGACGTCCGGCGCGCCGTCGAACAGCTCCTGCCACAGCCGGTAGCCGATGATCACGACCGGCTCGGCGCCAGGCCGGCTCTCCTCGTCCCTGAAGTCGCGGCCGAGGATCGGCGCTGCGCCGATCAGGCGGAAGGTGTTGGCCGTCACCGACGCGCCGACGTACCGCTCGGGGACGCCGCTCGGCCCGACCACGTTGGCCGTCGCGATCTGGAAGCCGGCCAGCTCCGTGAACGACGTCTGCCGGCGCGCCACCTCGGCGAACGTGTCGACCTTCATCTCCCCATCGTCCTGGGAGGCGAGGTCGAAGGGCGCGATGTGGAGGATCCTGTCCGATTCCGGGAACGGCAGCCCCCGGAGCACCGCGCCGTTCACGATGCTGAACATCGTCGTCGTGAGGCCGATGCCGAGAGCGAGGGCGATGACGGCCAGCAGCGCCATGCCGGGCTGCTTCCCCATCATCCGCAGGGCCAGGCGGAGGTCGGTCATGACCCAATCTACGGAACAGGGGGCGTCCCTGTTCCGTGGAAATGGGGAATCCGGAGTCCGGCCGGCGCCCGGGTGGCGTCGAGAGCGGGCCTATTGCCTCGCCAGGGAGCTGCGCGCGGCCGGCACGACGCTGATCGTGATGCTCGACGGGTATTGCGTCGAGTGGTGCACGCTGTTGGTGGCCACGACGCCCCTCGACTCGTCGAAGTTGTGGCCGCCCGTGTTGAGGTTCCGGTCGAACCGGGGGAAGTTGCTGCTCGACACCTCGATGCGGAGCCGGTGGCCGGGCGCGAAGTAGTTGCTGGTGTTCAGGGGCTGCAGCGTGACCTTGTAGACCTGCCCCTTCTCCATCCACACCCGCTTGTCGTAGCCCTCGCGATAGCGCATGCGCTGGATCGACTCGTCCAGGTTGTAGGCGCGGCCGTCCGGGTAGACGTCGAGGACCTTGACGGTGACGTCGGTGTCCTTCGCATCCGACGACACGTAGAGCGTCGGCACGATCGGGCCGCTCAGCTCGAGCCCGTCCTCGAACGGATCCGACGTGTAGACCAGGATGTCGTTCCGCGCTTCCATCCGGCGCTGGTCGAACGAGCCGGCCTGGACGGCGTTGCCGGTGCAGCAGACATTGCCGCCGTACGACAGCACCGGATTCATCGGGTCGTAGACGAACGTGTCGGGCTGGTCCACCTCGGGCGGCGCCATGGTCAACCGGCCGTCACCGGTGAGCGAGTTCGCCTTCCCGCCGCTCGACAGGTGGAACGTCATCGGCTCGGCGGCGGCCGGTGGCCAGACATCCGAGGTCTGCCACTTGTTGGCGCCCATCGTGTAGTAGGTCACGCGCGCCTGCTGCTCGATGCGGCCGTTGGCCTCGCCCTTCAGGAACTTGTCGAAGAAGCCGTAGATGATCTCGTTGTAGTCGAGCCGCGCGTCGCCCATGCTCCGCTCGCCGACGATGGTGTCCTCGGTCGCGCGGGTGTAGGCGCAGTGCGCCACGGGCGCGATGATCGCCCACTGCTGGTCCCTGAACGGCTCGCGCGCGGTGCGGCGAACGTAGTTGTACCCCTCGAGGTTCGGCCCGACCGACACGTCGTACCACGACATGAACCACAGCCCCGGCAGGTTCAGCGGCATGTCGTCGTGCCACAGCCCGCCCTTGCGCCACGCCGCGGACGAGGGCTCGCGCTGCTGCATCATGCCGCCGGTCTCGACCGGCATCCGGTCGGCGAAGATGCCCTTGGGCCCGTTGACGGACTTGATGATGTCCTGTGTCGGGAGGTGCCAGAGCGCCTCGTCCCAGTCGACCGGCGGCATGCGGGGCGCGAGGTCGAACAGCCGGCCGGCCGCGACCAGGTCCGCCTGCGGCGTGTCGCGCGGGAACATCGGCCGCACCTGGTTCTGCTCGCCGTAGATCCAGGTGATGAACAGCATCTGCATCGCGCCGCCGCGATACCAGTTGCCCTGCTCCCAGTACGGGCCCATCTTGCCGACCCCGGCGCCGAAGCCCTGCACGTTCATCGCGGCGAAGCCGGGGTGGTTGAGCGACGCGACCGCGGGCTGCCACTCGGCGGTCGACGAACAGCCGGTCGTGCCGACCTTGCCGTTCGACCACGGCTGCTTCGTCAGGTAGTCGATGGTCTGGTAGCCGTCCGTGATCGGCGCGCCGAGGATGTCGTAGTTGCCCTCGGAGTAGAAGTGCCCGCGCTCGTTCTGGCCGACGTAGGCGTAGCCGCGCTCGATGGCCTCGACGATGCGGGACATGTCGGCCGGGACGCCGTTGCGCACGTCCCAGAAGTTCATGTTGTACGGCGTCTTGACGAGGATGGCGGGCACCGGGCCCGTGCGCTGCTTCGGGTAGTAGATGTCGGTCGCGAGCCGCACGCCGTCCTTCATCGGGATCATGACGCGCCGCTCGACCACCGCAATCTCCTGGAGCCTGGCTTCCAGGTCGCGGCGCCGCTGCATCTCGGCGGGCGTGAGCGTGCCCTGCTGCGCGGGAAGGGCGGTCGTGAAGGCGGCGATGAAGGCGAAGAGAACCAGGTGGCGGCGAGTCAGCGAGGCCATGGCGGCACCCCCGCCCACATCTTACGCCACCCCGGGGAACGGCCAACTGAGCCGCGTCTCATCCCTCCTTTCTAAATTCTTGATTCTTGATTCTTGATTCTTGATTCTCAGTTACTCCCGACTCACCGCGTAGCCCTGCCCCACCCATGCCTCGTAGCCGCCCGTCAGGTTGAGCACCTCGGTGAAGCCAGCGCGCTCGAGGAGGCTGGCGGCGATGGCGGACCGGGCGCCGGCCTGGCACTGCATGAGGAGAGGCTGGTCGCGCGGGAGTTCGTCGAGGCGGCCCGGCAGGTACCCGAGGGGGATGTGCGTCGCGCCCGGCAGGTGGCCCTCGGCCCACTCGACAGGCGTCCGGACGTCGATCACGCGCGCGCCGGCGCCGTCGAGCAGGCGCGCGGCCTCGCCCGGGGCGACCTGCCGGACCTGGCCGAGCGCGGCGTGGTGCTGGGCCCAGCGCGTGATCGCGCTCGAGCCGACCCAGCCCGAGACCGTGTCGAGGCCGATCAGCGAGAGTGCCCGCGCGGCCTCCGCGAGGCGGATCTCGGCGCCCTCCCCGAAGATCAGGTAGAGGTCGTCCTCGGGCCGGACGAGCCAGCCGGCCCAGGTGACGAAGCTCGCATTCAGCGGGATGTTGATCGTGCCGGGCACGAAGCCGGCCGCGTACTCGGTGGCCGGCCGGGTGTCGACGACCAGGGCGCCGCGGGCGAGCAGGTCCGGCAGCAGGTGGTCGTCCATCCGGCCCGGCATCGCGAAGCCGCCGAGGATCGCCGGCCCCTCCTTGTTCACCCGCTTCATGGTGGCGAAGTAGGTCGGCGGGTCGGGCTGCCCGGCGAGCACGCCCGTGACGAAGTCGGCCTCGTCCTTCGCCTGGAACGCCCAGTTGAAGCGGCGCTCGTAGCCGAGCGTGCTGTGCGGGACCGCGCTGATGCCCTTGCCGCAGGCCGAGCCCGCGCCGTGGCCGGGCCAGATCTGCAGCCAGTCGTCGCGCTTCTTGAAGCGCTCGAGGCTCCGGTACAGCGTGCGCGCGCTCGCCTCCATGGTCCCCATGACCTTCGCGGCCTTCTCGAGCAGGTCGGGCCGGCCGACGTCACCGACGAAGATGAAGTCGCCGGTGGCCGCCGCGATGGGCTGGTCGGCGGCCGCGCCGTCGGTGATGAGGAAGCTGAGGTGCTCCGGGGTGTGCCCCGGCGTGTGGACGGCCTCCACCGTGACGTTGCCGATCCGGATGCGGTCGCCGTCCCGGATGAGCCGCCCCTCGTCCGCGAACCGGTACTTCCAGTCGGCGTCGCCCTCGTCCGACAGCAGGAGCGTCGCGCCCGTCCGCTGCGCGAGTTCGCGGCCGCCCGACACGAAGTCGGCGTGGATGTGCGTCTCCGTCACGTGGGTGATGGCGAGGTTCTCGGCCGCGGCGGCGCGCAGGTACTGCTCGACGTCGCGGTTCGGGTCGATCACGATCGCCTCGCCCGCGGCGGCGCAGCCGATCAGGTAGCTGGTCTGCGCGATGGATGGTTCGAAGAAGCGTTTGACCTGCATGTCGGGTTCCCTGCCCTTGGGGGCGGTCGGGCCGGCGGGGACTCCGGCGGATCAGCGCGTGCGCGTCTTGACCTCCGACGCCAGTTTCTCGGCGGCCTCGCGGAGGGCCTTGCCCATCGGGGACTTGTCCCAGCCCGAGTCGCCGACGTCGAAGCTGCCGAGCGCGGTCCAGATGTCGGTGCCGACGCCGACGTCCGTGTTGTCGCCCTCGACCTCGAAGGTGTCGGTGACGCGGCCGTCCGCGCCCGACAACTCCACGTGCATGGAGACCTCGGCGCGCGTGCGCGAGAGGCTGCCCCCGAGGCTCACGCCGCCGACGCGCGGCGTGTAGACACGGTTGCTGCCGTGCGTCGTCGTCGCCTCGAGCACCGTGCCGGCGACAATCACCTGCACCCCGGACGCCGCGGCCAGCTCCGCGAGCCGGCCCTCCGGGAGCGGGAGCTCCTCGCCCGCGGCCAGCTCGACGAGCACCGGCTGCGTCCGCCGGTCGGTGATGAGCTGCACGCGCACCAGCTTGGCCAGCGCCGCCGCGGCCGACTGGCTGCCGCCGTCCACGTTCGCCACGTCAAAGGGCAGGATGCCGACACGGACCCGCCCCTGCGCGGCCGCCGGCACCGCCGCCAGCGTCGCGAGCCCGAGCACGACCAGGATGGCGCGAAGGAATCGTGAGGTCATGGCGCTCCAGGAGGAGAAGCACCACCAGTGTACCGCGAACCTGACGAACCCGTCGAACCCGACGAACCTGTCGAACCTGACGAACCTGTCGAACCCGACGAACCCGACAACCCCCTCAAGGCAAGTTATCGATCTCCACCGGCGCGATCGGGTCGGCCGGCGTGAAGCCGAACACCTTGCCGTAGAAGTACAGCTCGGCCTCGAGGCTCCGGATGATGTTCTCGGCCTTCCGGAAGCCGTGCTGCTCGCCCTCGAACGGGACGTACGCCACCGGCAGTCCCTTCCGTCGCACCGCCTCGGCCATCATCTCCGACTGGTTCGGCGGGACGACCTTGTCCTCGAGTCCCTGGAAGAGGATCAGGGCGGCCGACAGGCGGTCGGTGAAATGGATCGGGGAGCGCGCGACGTAGAGGTCCTTCCGTTCGGGGTAGGGCCCGATGAGCGAGTCCAGGTAGCGGGACTCGAACTTGTGCGTGTCGGTGGCCAGCACCTCCACGTCGCTGATCCCGTAGTAGCTGGCGCCGGCCTTGAAGACGTCGTGGAAGGTCAGCGCGGCGAGCGTCGTGTAGCCGCCCGCGCTGCCGCCGCGGATCGCCAGCCGCGCGGGGTCGGCCTTGCCCTGCTCGACGAGCCAGGTGGCGCCGCGCACGCAGTCAGCCACGTCGAGGATCCCCCACTGGCCCCTGAGGCGGTCCCGGTACGCACGCCCGTAGCCGGTCGACCCGCTGTAGTTCACGTCGAGCACCGCGAACCCGCGCGTCGTCCAGAACTGCACCTCCTGGTCCAGCACGTCGTCGGTCGAGCCCGTCGGCCCCCCGTGGCTCAGCACGAGCAGGGGCGGCCGCTCGCCCGCCGGCGCGGCGTACGCGGGGTTGTGGGGCGCGTAATAGAAGGCGTGGACGTCGCCGGCATCCGAGGGATACGTGACCGCCTCGGCCACGGACACGAGCGCCGGGTCCATGGGCTCGCCGGCCGAGCGCCGGATCACCTCGGCCTCGACCGCGGCGAGCGTCATCCGCGCGATGACCTTGGACTCGGTGGGCGACCCGCCGATGAAGTAGACGTCGCGCACGGTCGCCGTCACCGACTCGAGCGGCTCGAGCGCGAGGTCGAGCGGCTCGAACACGCGCGGGTCGGTCTCGACGAGCGCCATCTTCCAGCGGCCGTCCTCCGCGTAGGTCACCACCAGCCGCTTGTCGGTGATGAAGGCGTAGGTGACCATGCTGAAGGTCCACTGCGGCTTGCCGAACTCCGCCGCCATGGGGCGGATGGCCTCGACCGCCCCGCCGTTGCCGAGGCGGTACAGGTTCCACCAGCCGGTGCGGTCCGAGACGAAGTACAACGTCCCGCCCGGCGACCACGAAGGCTGGAAGACCGACTCGTCGGGTCCGCCGGCCACGCGCGTCCTGGTCCCCAGCGCCCCGGACGCGGTCACCTCCGCCGTCCACAGTTCGGTGCCGTCCCAGGGCATGTTCGGGTGCCGCCACTCGAGCCACGCGATCCGCGTGCCGTCGGGGCTCGGGACGGGATCCGAGTAGAAGTCGGCGCCCGAGGCCAGCACGGTCCCCGCGTCGCGGCCGCCTGCGCCGTCGGCGGCGACGGCCACGACCGTGTTGACGGGCTCGCCCGCGCCGGTGTGGTCCTCGCGCACGCAGAGGAGGCGGCGGCGCCCGGCGTCGAGCCGGCAGTCGGCGTAGAAGTACCCCTCGGGCGTGAGCGGCTCGGGGTCACCCCCCGCGGCCTGCCGGTACAGGCGCTGGTCGGCGAAGTTCGAGAAGTAGACCGTGCCGTCGGCCACGGTGTACGCGGCGCCGCCGTACTCGTGGACGCGCGACCGCACGTTGAAGCCGGCAGGCGTGACGTCGCTGATGCGGCCGTCGGGCGTCCGGCGCACGACGACGTTGCGGCCGCCCTCGACCGCCCGTCCCTCCACCCAGTACACGTCGTCGCCGTCGGCGACGATGTGGTCGAAGCGAAGGGCGCCGGCCGTCGCCCGCGCCGCCGTCAAAGGCGAGGCCCACGTGCCATACGGCGCGATCGTCCGCCCGTCCCCCGGTCCAGTGCTGCAGCCCATGCCCATCCCCACCATCAGCGCGACCAGAACAGCGAAAAAGGGGACAGGCCCCATTTCCGCTGTTCTCGTTTCTAGATTCTTGATTCTCGATTCTTGATTACTCATCGTCAGTACTGCGAGGCCAGGCTGACGATCAGCCGCACGAGCGCGTCGAGGTCGCGGGCATCCATGATCTCGACGGGCGAGTGCGAGTAGCGGCCCGGCCACGAGAGGCCGACGTCAATCGCCCCGGTCTCGCTGAAGGCCGACGCGTCGGTGCCGCCGCTGGTCACGCCGACCTGGAGCGGGATGCCCTCGCGGGACGCCAGCGCCACGATCCGGTCGATGACGTCGGGCCGGACGACGGTGCGGCTGTCGAGGCCCCGCAGCACCGCGCCGCCCCCGAGCGGCGCCCCCGCGACCCGGTGTACGTCGACGGGCGTGTCGGTGGAGACGAAGGTGTCCACGGCGAACGCCGTGTCGGGACGGAGCCCCTGCCCGGCGAGGAAGGCGGCGCCGGCCAGGCCGGTCTCCTCCTCCACCACCCAGGCGAACGTCACGCGGTTGCCCACCGCCGCCGGGTCCACGGTGGCAAGCGCCAGCAGCAGCGCCGTCGAGCCGTTGCGGTCGTCCATGGCCCGGCCCGCCGCGCGCGGGCCGGCGAGCGGCATGAAGTCCTTGCGGATCGACGCGCTCTGCCCCGCCGCGACCCCGAGGGCGGCCGTGGCCGCCGCCGTCGTCGTGCCGAAGTCGAGCCGCAGGTCGCCCGCAGCGGGTTGTGCCGCGGCCGCCGACGCATACCCGGGCCGGGGCGCCATCACCGCCGGCACGAGGCCCGCGGGCGTGACAACGACCATCGGCTGCGCCTCGTAGAGCGAGAGATACATCCCGCCCCGCGGCGTTACGGTCGCGCGCCCGTCGGCCTCGATCCCGGTGATCTCGTAGCCGACCTCGTCCATGTGCGCGACGAACAGCAGCGGCTTGCCCCCGGAGCCGAACGTGACCGTCACGTTGCCCTTGTCGTCCACGACCGGCGTCGCCCACGCGGGCATGTGCTTCAGCACCACGTCGCGGACCGGCCCCTCGTGCCCGGAGACCCCATAGGTCTCGATGAGTTCCTCGAGCAACGCCACAGAGGCCACAGATGGCACGGATGGCACAGAGGAAGCGACCCCTCCGCCCGCTCCCATCTGTGCATCTGTCTTCATCTGTGCATCTGCGTTCATCTGTGCATCTGTGGCCTGTGCATCCGTGGCCTGTGCATCTGTGGGCGGGGGCAACCCCACCATCGCGCCCACGAGCCGCGCGGTCGCGCCGACATCGGCGACATCGGCGGTCTCGACAGGCGTGCCGGCGAAGAGCGCGGGCATCGCGATTACCTGCACCGGCACGTCCCGGCCCGGCACCGTCACGCGCACCCGGTCCGCGGCCAACGTCTGCACGGTCACGCCCGCGCCGCTGGCGGCCTGCCGGCCCGCCGCATCGTCGTCGGCCAGGATCGGTCCGCCGCCCACGGCGCCGACCGTGCCGAGCGTGTCCTCGGCAGGCCTGACGGCGCCGCGCAGCAGGACGACGCGGTCCGGCTTCAGCGTCTCGACGAGGCGCTGGAGCCCGCGGTTGCCGTACTGCGTCTGGGTCACCCACGCCAGGCTCACCTGCCCCTGCACGCCGGGTCGCTCGTTGTAGCCGAGCGCCAGGTCGATGAGGGCCTGCGCGGCGGCGCGCTGGCTTGCCGCGGGGCCGGCCACCCGCCCGCCCGCGAGCCGCGTCGCGCGGTGCCGCAGCGTGATGCTGTCGAGCATCCGGATGCCGAGCGCCGCCACCTCGTCGCGGTCGCGGGCGCCGACGTCGATCCACACGTCGTCCAGGTCCTTGACGCGGCGGACCTCCCCGGCCGGGCTGAAGCGGCTCAGGTGCGTGGAGGGCGTCGCCGTGACGCCGTTGACCATCGTTCCCGACGACGTGCGGATCCGGATCGGCTGGCCCACGAGGTACTGCGTGGCGAGCGCGAAGCCGGGCGCGCTCGTGTGCCGATGCACCCGCAGGTAGCCGTCCTCGGTGATGGCCGAGACGACGAGGCCGCCCTCGTCGAGCGGGGCGACGACCAGGGTGTGGGGCCCGCCGTTGCCGATGCGCAGGACGATGTTGCCGAGGTTGTCGGCGCGCACCCGCGCCCAGAGGGGCAGTTGCATCTCGACGAGGTCGCGGACGTCCGTCTCGTAGCCCGAGACCCCGGACGCGCCCATCAGCTGCAGGAGGCGGTCGGAGGTGTCAGCCGCCGCGGGTCCGGCGGCGAGGAGCAGGCCGAGCAGCAGGCAGGTGGCGCGCATGGGCGCCAGTGTACCGCAAGGGTTTGCCGGCCTTCGGCCTCAGGCCGTTCCGCGGATGGACGCGGATTGACGCGGAAGCCCGAAGACAAGACAGGGCGACGACCGCCGGTTTCCACGCCCCAGGCGGGCATGCGGCGCGAAGCGCCGCGCGTGAGGCACGAGAGCCCGGCGGAGAGAGCCGGCCCATCGAAGGCTTCGGTTCTCTGCGCCGGGCTCTCGTGCCTCACGCCCCGGCTGCCAGTCAGCCGGCCCGCCCCAGGGACGCCGGATCGAAGACGAACCCTCCGTGCCTCCCTGTCTTCTCCGTGCCTCCGTGTTCCGCCCTGGAGGCGCGGGCGCCCTGTGCCCGCCTCTGTGTCCCTGTGTCTCTGTGGCCAGGGCGGCCACGCGACGCTCAGATCTTCAGTTCGCCGACGGGCGTGACCGCGTCCTGGTCCTGCTCGCCGGTCCGGATGCGGTAGATCTTCTCGACGGGCAGGACGAGGATCTTGCCGTCGCCGACCTCGCCGGTGCGCGCGCCGTTCAGGATGGCCTCGATGGCCGGCCGCACGAACGCCTCCGAGACGGCGATCTCGACGCGCACCTTCTCGGACAGCGCCATCTTGACCGTGGTCCCGCGGTAGGTCTCGACGTGCTCCGTCTCGCCGCCGTGCCCCTGCACGCGGCTGATGGTGAGCCCGCGGATGTCGGCGCGGAACAGCGCCTCGAGGACCTCGCTCAGCTTCTCCGGACGGATGACCGCGACGATGAGTCTCATGACGTCCTCCCCTCGGCCATCCGCGGCACCGCGACGGTCGAGCGCGCCAGCAGGTCGGGCGGGATGAGCAGGTGCCCCTCGCCGCCGCTGTACGCCTCCTCGCCGTGCTCGCTGACGTCGAGGCCGATCCCCTCGTCCCTCTTCGAGATGCGCAGCGGCAGCACCAGGTCGATGGCCTTCAGCAGGACGAAGGTGACCGTCAGGCTGTAGGCCGCGACGACGGCGACCCCCGCGAACTGGATGCCGAGCTGCGCGGGGTTGCCGAAGAGCAGCCCGTCCACCGTGCCGTTCCAGGCCTTCTCCGCGAAGACGCCGGTCAGCAGGGCGCCGACCGTGCCACCGAGCCCGTGGGCCGCCAGCACGTCGAGCGAGTCGTCCAGGCTCGTCCGCGCCCGCCAGATGAGCGCGAAGTAGCTCGGCACCGCCGCGATCGCCCCGATGGCGATCGCCGACATCGGGCCGACGAAGCCGGCCGCCGGCGTGATCGCCACGAGCCCGACGACCATCGCCGTCGCGGCGCCGACCGCCGTCACCCGCCCGTCGCGCTTCAGGTCGAGCAGCGTCCAGACCACCAGCGTCGCCGACGGCGCGAACATCGTGTTCACGAAGGCCAGCACCGCGCCCTCGTTGGCGCCGAGTGCGCTGCCCGCGTTGAAGCCGAACCACCCGAACCACAGCAGCCCCGCGCCGAGCAGCGTGAAGGGCACGTTGTGCGGGATGAGGGCCTGCCGCGCGTAGTCCTTGCGGGCCCCGATCACCTTGGCGGCGACGAACGCCGCCGCGGCCGCGTTGACGTGCACGACCGTGCCGCCGGCGTAGTCGAGCGCCCCGAGCTCGGCCAGGAAGCCGCCGCCCCACACCCAGTGCGCCACCGGGCTGTAGACGAACAGCGACCAGAGCACCAGGAAGACCAGGTAGGGCGCGAAGCGCAGCCGCTCCACGACGGCGCCCGAGATGAGCGCCGCCGTGATGATGGCGAACGTCCCCTGGAAGGCCATGAAGAGGAGGTGCGGGATGGTGCCCTGCGGCTCGAGGCCGACCCCGACGAGCAGCGCGTGGCCCAGCCCCCCGACGAGCGAGGTCCCCGGGGCGAAGGACAGCGAGTAGCCCAGCAGCGCCCAGGCCACCCCGACCGCCCCCAGCGAGATCACGCTCATCATCATCGTGTTGAGCGCGTTCTTCGAGCGCACCAGGCCGCCGTAGAAGAATCCGAGCGCCGGGGTCATCAGGAGTACCAGCGCCGTGGACACCAGCATCCAGGCGATGTCCGCGTAGTTCATGAGTGTCGTGCCTCCGTTCGGGGTCGAGCCAGCGCCGCCGGACGGCGGCGCCCGAAAGGAGATAGCAAGATCGATGCGCAGCGCGGATGGAGCCACCGAATACCATCCAACGTCTGCATTCCCAGTGGGTTACGGGAGACGCGGCCCCGCCGTCGCGCCCGCGACTGGCGACATTCGTGTCGGATCCGAGGATCCTCAGCCGACAAATACGTTGGGTTTCTGCGCGCTGCGGAAGCGGGCGGTATCCAGGCCCAGCTTCCGGATCTTGTAGGCGACGATCCGCTCGGTCGAGTCGAGCAGCCGCGCCGCGCGCGCCACGTTGCCTCGCGCCGACTTGAGCGCGTCGAGAATCAGGTCGCGCTCGAGCGCCGACACCGCGGCGGTCAGCGACGCCCGCGGCAGCGTCCCCGTCACCTCCGCCGTCTGCAGCGTCGGCGGCAGGTCGTGGCCGTGCAGCACGCCGCCCGACGAGACCAGCACCGCGCGCTCGACGACGTTCTCCAGCTCGCGCACGTTGCCCGGCCAGTGGTAGCTCATCAGCATGTCGATCGCCGTCGTCGCGATCCGGCGGACCTCCTTGCGGTGGACCCGGCTGTACTTGCCGACGAAGTGGTCCGCCAGGAGCAGCACGTCCGACTTCCGCTCGCGCAGCGGCGGGACGAAGATGCTGAAGACGTTCAGCCGGTAGTAGAGGTCCTCCCGGAACGTCCGCTGCCGGATCGCCTCGTCCAGGTCGCTGTTGGTCGCGGCGATCAACCGGACGTTCACCTTGATCGTCTTGGTGCCGCCGAGCCGCTCGATTTCCCGCTCCTGGAGCACCCGCAGCAGCTTCACCTGGGTCGCCGGGCTCAGCTCGCCGACCTCGTCAAGGAAGAGCGTGCCGCCCTCGGCCAGCTCGAAGCGGCCCTTCTTGGTCGTGCGGGCGTCGGTGAACGCCCCCGGCTCGTAGCCGAACAGCTCCGACTCCACGAGGTTCTCGGGCAGCGTCCCGCAGTTGACCTTGATGAACGGTCCGTCCGCGCGGTCGGAGCTGTAGTGGATCGCGTGCGCGATGAGCTCCTTGCCGGTTCCCGACTCCCCGCGGATGAGCACCGTCGTGCTCGTCGGCGCGACCTGCGCCATCTGCTCGTACACCGACCGCATCGGCCGGCTGGTGCCGACGATGTTGCGGAAGTCGTAGCGCTCGCGGAGCTCCTGCTTGAGCTGCGTGTTCTCCTCGGTCAGCCGCTGCCGCTCGGCCTGCACGAGCGCCTCGACCCGCACCGCCTGCCCGAGCATCACGCCGACGACGTTCAGCACCTCGACGACGTGCTCGAGCCGCCCGTCGGCGCGGAAGGGGAGCATCACGCTCAGGACCCCGCCGACCTTGCCGTCGACGTGGATCGGCACCGAGATGAAGGACGCCTCGCGCGTCCCCACCCGCTTGAAGATGCCGGTGCGGTTGAGGAACAGCGGCTCGCGCGACACGCGGGGCACGACCACCGGCTTGCCGGTCTGGGCCACCCGCCCGGTCACGCCCTCGCCGATGCGGTAGCGCGCCCGGCGCTGCGCCTGCCAGGCCATGCCGGTCGCGGCCGCGATCGACAGCTGCTCGCCGTCGGGCTGGCGGAGCCAGACGCCGACGCTCGTCGCGCCGACGAGCTCCTCGAGTTGTTCGACGACGTGGGCGAGCGCGCCGCGGAGGTTGGTGGCCGTCCCGAGGTCCCGGCCGATCTCCGCCAGCACGGCGAACTCGCTGGTAGAGCGGGCGGAGCGCGCGTGGGGCATGCGGATCACGCTACTACAGGAATGACGTACGGCCAAAGCATGGCTACAGAATTGTAGCGATTTATAGATCTGCGACATTCCTGAAGCCAGCCGGCAGGCGCCCGGCGCCGCCGCCCCGGTCCCCCGGCGGGGCGGCGGAAATGGCGGCGCCGCCGCGTCGGAAACCTTGTACAGTTTCCGACGCGCGCCTCGGCGGGCGCGCCTCCTCCGTCAGAAAGGGACCCTATGTCTGTGCGCGCGCGTTCATCCGTGCTCGGCCTCCTGGTGCTCCTGCTGGCCGCGGCTCCGGCCCTGGCCCAGGCGCCGAAGGTCACCTCGCCCCAGCAGTTCTTCGGCCACGAGATCGGCGCCGACTACGTGCTGCCGAACTACACCAAGTTCAGCGAGTACGTCCGCCTGCTCGACAAGGAATCGAACCGGATGCAGGTCGAGAGCATCGGCAAGACCGCCGAGGGCCGCGACCAGCTGATGGCCATCATCACCGCGCCCGAGAACTTCCGGCGCCTCGACCACTACCGCGACATCTCGCGCCGCCTCTCGCAGGCCGAGGGCCTCACCGACGAGCAGGCCCGCGCCCTCGCGAAGGAGGGCAAGGCGGTCGTCTGGATCGACGGCGGCCTCCACGCCACCGAGGTCCTCGGCGCGCAGCAGCTCACCGAGACCATCTACCAGCTCGTGAGCCGGACCGACGAGGAGACGATGCGCCTCCTCAAGGACGTCATCATCCTCGCCACGCACGCCAACCCTGACGGCATGGAGCTCGTCTCCGACTGGTACATGCGCAAGGACGACCCGAAGCAGCGCAGCACCGGCGCCATCCCCCGCCTGTACCAGAAGTACGTCGGGCACGACAACAACCGCGACTTCTTCATGATGAACCAGCCGGAGTCGGTGAACATCAACCGCATCCTCTACCGCGTCTGGTTCCCGCAGATCGTCTACAACCACCACCAGACCGGCCCGACCGGCACGGTGATGTTCTCCCCGCCCTTCCGCGACCCGTTCAACTACGTCTACGACCCGATCGTCGTCAACGAGCTCGACCAGGTGGGCGCCGCCATGCACGCGCGCTTCGACGCCGAGGGCAAGCCGGGCGTCACCACGCGCTCGGGGTCGAACTACTCGACGTGGTGGAACGGCGGGCTCCGCACGATGCCCTACTTCCACAACCAGATCGGCCTGCTCACCGAGACCATCGGCAACCCGACGCCGATCGAGATCCCGTTCGTCCCCGACCGCATCCTCCCCGTCGGCGACTTCCCGTTCCCGATCGCGCCCCAGCCGTGGCACTTCCGCCAGTCGATCGACTACTCGCTCACCGCCAACTACGCGGTGCTCGACTTCGCGCAGCGCTACCGGGAGACCCTGCTCTACAACATCTACCTGATGGGGCGGAACGCGATCCGCAAGGGCAGCACCGACACCTGGACCTACTACCCGAGCCGCATCGCCGAGGTGAAGGCCGCCGTCGCCCGTGACACGCGCGGCGCCAACGGCGGCGAGACCGATCCCCGCATGACCGCCGGCGGCATGCGCACGCCCGTCCCGACGAAGTACTTCGAGCTGCTCAAGAAGCCCGAGTGGCGCGACCCGCGCGGCTACGTCATCCCCGCCGGCAGCGGCGACTTCCTCACCGCCACCAAGTTCGTCAACATCCTGATCAAGGCCGGCGTCGCCGTGGACCGCGCGACCGCGCCCTTCACCGCCGGCGGCACGCAGTACCCCGCGGGGTCCTATGTCGTGAAGACCGCCCAGGCCTTCCGGCCCCACGTGCTCGACATGTTCGAGCCCCAGGACCACCCGAACGACTTCCAGTACCCCGGCGGCCCGCCCATCCCGCCCTACGACGTGACCGGCTGGACGCTCGCGTACCAGATGGGCGTGAAGTTCGACCGCGTGCTCGACGCGTTCGACGGCAGCTTCGAGGCCATTCCCGACGTCGTCACGCCGGCGCCCGGCACCGTCACCGACGCGGCCGGCGCGGTCGGCTACGTCGTCGCGCAGCGGCAGAACGACGCCGTCATCGCGGTCAACCGCCTCCTGAAGGCGGGCGAGGAGGCCTACTTCGTCGCGGACCGCACGTACCAGAGCGCCGACGGCACGGGCGCGATCTTCATCCCGGCGAAGGCCTCGACGAAGGCGGTCCTGCAGAAGGCCGCGGCCGACCTCGGCCTCGACTTCACCGCCGTCACCGCCAGGCCGGCCGGGCGCCTCTACAAGCTCCGCCAGCCGCGCATCGCGCTGTGGGACCAGTACGGCGGATCGATGCCGTCCGGGCACGTGCGCTGGATGCTCGAGCAGTTCGAGTTCGCCTTCGACGTCGTGTATCCGCAGACGCTCGATGCCGGCAACCTCAAGGCGAAGTACGACGTGCTGCTGTTCCCCGACGGCGGCATCCCCGGCGACGACAACGCGCGCGGCTTCGGCGGCGGCCAGCCCAGGCCCGAGGACATCCCGGCGGAGTACCGCGACCACCTGGGCCGCGTGACGGTCGCGAAGACCATCCCGATGATCAAGCAGTTCGTCGAGCAGGGCGGCGTCGCGATCGCCTGGTCCAACTCCGCGGTGCTCGGCCAGCACCTCGGCCTGCCGCTCGGCGACCACCTCACCGAGGTCGGCGACGACGGCAACCGGCACGACCTGCCGCGCACGAAGTTCTTCATCCCGGGGAGCATCCTGCGCATCGCCGTCGACAACACCAACCCGCTGGCCTACGGGATGGAGAAGACCGTGGACGTGTTCTTCGACGAGGACCCGGTGATGGAGCTCGCGCCCAACGCGTCGCTCGAGGGCGTGAGGCCCGTGGCGTGGTTTGCCGACGGCCAGCCGCTCCGCTCGGGATGGGCGTGGGGCCAGCACTACCTCGAGGGCGGCACCGCCGCGGTCGAGGCGACGCTCGGCAAGGGCAAGGTCTTCCTCTTCGGGCCGGAGATCACCTTCCGCGCGCAGCCGCACGGCACCTTCAAGTTCCTCTTCAACGGCATCTTCTACGGCACCGCCGAGGCCGTCGAGGGATCGGGCGCCGCCACCATGGCGCCCGGCCGACACTGACGGCGGGACATCACCCGCAGACGGGGGCGGGGGCCGGATGGCCTCCGCCTCCGGGCGGGAATCCCGGCGGCCCCTCCGGTACCCTTCTTGCTCTCCCGACCGTCCGGTGCCCCAATCCAGGGGTTGCCTGACGGGATTCCGTCGCTACCGCCCTCTCAGAAGCGTCGCCACCATCGTGAGCCAAGAGTCCGTGTCCCGTCGCCGGTCACCGGTCGAGTCGCTCGCGCTCCTGATCGAGTCGACCGACGACGTCGTCTTCGTCTACCGGATCGACCCGCCCGGGTTCGACTACGTGAGCCCGGCGATCACCCGCATGGTCGGCTATACCCCGGACGAGCATTACGCGGACCCCGGGCTGGGGCTGAAGCTCGTCCACCCGGACGACCGGCTGGCGCTCGAGCAGGCGATGGCCGACCCGGCCGCGTTCCCCGCCATCCAGGTGCGCCTCATCGCGCGCGACGGGCGGGTCGTGTGGACCGAGCACCGCACGACGATCGCGCTGGACGAGACGGGCCGGCCGCACGCCGTCATCGGGATGCTGCGGGATCTCGGCGCCGCCGGGTCCAGCGCATCGCGGCTGACCCGCATGGCGGACTTCTACGGCGCGCTGCGCGAGGCCAACCAGGTGATGGTGCGGTGCCGGAGCCATGAGGAGCTCTTCCCCGAGCTCTGCCGGATCGCGGTCGGACACCTGTCGCTCGTCGGGGCGTGGATCGGCCTCGTCGACCCGGTCACGCTGGAGGTCGTCCCGCGGGCGGGCTACGGCATCGGCGAGGTCTACGTCTCGCGCGTCCGCCTGAGCATCGACCCGATGCTGGCGGAGGGCCGGGGCCCGACGGGCGCCGCCATCCGCGAAGGGCGCCCGCACGTCGTGCCGGACTTCGATGACGACGAGCGGATGGGGCCCTGGAAGGCGGTGGCCCGCGACGCCGGCGTCCGCTCGTCGGCGGCGATTCCCATTCGCCGGGCCGGCCGGTCCATCGGGTCGCTGAACCTCTACGCGGCCAAGCCGGGGTTCTTCGACGCGGAGCTCGTCGCGCTGCTCGAGGAGCTGGCCCGCGACGTCTCGCTGGCGCTCGACAACTTCGAGCGCGAGGCGCGCCAGCGCGAGGCCGAGGAGCGCATCCGCACGAGTGAGGCCAAGTTCCGCGTCCTGTTCGAGTCGGCGCGCGACGCCATCTTCCTGCTGGACGGCGACCGGATCGTCGAGTGCAATCCCGGCACGGTCGAGCTGTTCGGGCACTCGCGCGACACCATCCTCGGCCGGTCGCCGGTCGCGTTCTCGCCCGCGGTCCAGCCCGACGGCGAGCGCTCCGCCGAGAAGGCGGCGCGCCTCATCAAGGCGGCGAGCGAGGGGGAGCCGCAGCGGTTCGAGTGGCGGCACGTCCAGGGCAACGAGCGCGAGTACGACGCCGAGGTGACGCTGAACCGCGTGGAGCTGGCGAACGGGTCGTTCGTCCAGGCGATCGTCCACGACATCACGGACCGCAAGACGAGCGAGGCGCGCACCGCGCGCGAGGCGCTGCGCTACCGGACCCTGATGCAGGCCGCCCTCGACGGCATCCACATCCTCGACCGCGACGGCAACCTCCTCGAGGCCAACGACAGGTTCTACGCGCTGCTCGGCTACGACCCCGACGACGCGCCGCGCCTGAACGTCGCCGACTGGGACGCGCAGTGGGGCCGCGACCAGCTGCTCGACGAGATCGGCCAGGACCTCCGCACGGCGCGCGTCTTCGAGACCATGCACCGCCGCGCCGACGGCACGACCGTGCCGGTCGAGGTCAGCGCGATCGGCGTGGACCTCGGCAACGAGCAGGTGCTGTACTGCGCGGCGCGCGACATCTCCGCGCGCAAGCTCGCCGAGGAGGAGCGGGCATCGCTGCAGCGGTCGCTGCTGCAGGCCCAGAAGATGGAGTCGGTCGGCCGCCTGGCCGGCGGCGTCGCCCACGACTTCAACAACCTGCTGACCGTGATCTCCGGCTACGCGAGCCTGCTCGAGGCGGACGCGGAGCGGCACCCGGGCATGGCCGCCAAGGCCGGCGAGATCGTGCGCGCGACCAACCGCGCCTCCGAGCTCACGCGCAAGCTGCTCATCTTCAGCCGCCGCCACCCGGACGAGCCCAAGGTGATCGCGATCGACGACTTCCTCCGCCAGGAGGCGCGCATGGTACCCCGGCTGATCGGGGAGCACATCACGGTCGTGCCGTCACCGGGCGCCGAGGGCGTCCGCGTCCGCATCGATCCCGCGCAGCTCGCGCAGGTCCTCATGAACCTCGTCGTCAACGCGCGCGACGCGATGCCCGAGGGTGGCACGCTGACACTGCGCACGAGGCGCCTGCAGCTCGGCGATGAGCAGGCGGCGCGGCACCCGGGCGCGCGGCCGGGGGAGCACGTCTGCCTCTCGGTCGACGACACCGGCACCGGGATGTCCGCGGACGTGCAGGCCCACCTCTTCGAGCCCTTCTTCACGACCAAGGAGGTCGGGCGCGGCACCGGCCTCGGCCTCGCCACCGCCTACGGCATCGTCAAGCAGGCCGGCGGCTTCATCGACGTGGAGTCGGAGCCTGGACGCGGCACCAGCATGCAGGTGGTGCTGCCGGCGACAGACCACGCCGGCGAGCACGAGCGTGCCGAGCAGGCGCCGCAGATTGTCGGCGGCCGGGAACGGGTGCTCGTGGTCGAGGACGAGGCCACCGTGCGGGAGCTCACGCGCACGTGCCTGGAGCGCCTCGGGTACTCCGTCATCGCGACCGGGTCCCCCGTCGAGGCCCTGTCGCTCGCGCACGCGGGGGCGGTCTTCGACCTGGTCGTCTCGGACGTCGTGATGCCGGGCATGAACGGCCACCGCCTCGTGCAGGAGCTGCGGGCGCTCCGGAGCGGCTTCGAGGTGCTGTTCGTCTCCGGCTTCGCCGACACCGGCGTGGCCGGCACCACCGACGTGACCATCGACCCGAAGCGCTTCCTCCCCAAGCCCTTCAGCCCCGCCGCCCTCGGCCACCGCGTGCGCAGCCTGCTCGACCAGCGCGTCCGCGATCGTGGATAGCCACGCGCCCACGAGGAACACCGAACCCAGGAACCGAGGAACGTGAGGAACCCGGAACCCCCGTACGTGATAATGCGCGCATGACTTACTACGGTGGGAAGGAGCTGGCAGCCAGCTTCCGGACGGTCCGCAAGAACACGATCCAGATTGCCCTGGACATCCCCGAAGACCAGTACGGCTTCAAGGCGACGCCCGACGTCGACAGCGTGGCCAGCATGCTCGCGCACGTGGCGGTGTCCACCCATTGGGCGCATCGCCTGCACGGCGTGGACAAGAAGACCTACGTGAGCTTCGAGGACTTCGGCGCCTACATGGCCGAGTCGGCTGACCTGCAGAAGGCGCTGCTGACGAAGACCGACATCGTCGCGGCGCTGACCGCCAATGGCGAGCGCTTCGCGGCCTGGCTCGAGTCGCTGACCGATGCCGACCTCGGCGAGAAGGTGAGCTTCCCGCCGCCGGTCGAGCCCCCGAGCCGCACGCGGTTCGAGATGCTGCTGGGCATCAAGGAGCACGAGATGCACCACCGCGCCAAGCTCATGCTCATCGAGCGCCTCCTCGGCATCGTGCCCCACCTCACCAGGCAGCGCCAGCAGCGCTAGCGCGGGGACAGTCCCGGGACGGTCCCGGGACTGTCCCCCCTCCGTCCCCCCCTCCGTCCCCGGTCTCCCCGCTACTCCGCGCGGAGGGTCGTCGCGGGGTCGATGCGGGCGGCCCGCCAGGCGGGCAGGGCGCAGGCGGTGGCCGCCACGAGCAGCAGCACCACGGCCGAGATGACGAATGTCGGGCCGTCGAGCGCCTCCACGCCGTAGAGCAGCGAGCCCAGGACGCCGGAGGCCGCGGCCGCCGCAGCCAGGCCCAGCACAAGGCCGCCCAGCACCGGGCGCAACCCCTCCACGAAGATCATCCGCTGGATCGCGCTCGCACCCGCGCCGAGCGCCAGGCGCACCCCGATCTCGCGCTGGCGCTGCCCCACGAGCACGCCAAGCGCGCCGTAGAGGCCGACACCGGCGAGCAGCAGCGCCGCCGCCGCATACGCGGCAAGCAGCCACGCCGCAAACGGCCGCGTGCCGAGCGACGAGGCGACGACGTCCTCGTAGCCCGCGACGTCAGTGACCGGCGGCGCCGGGTCGATGCCGGCCACGCGAATGGCACGCGCGATCTCCCGCACCGGACCCACGACGCCGGCGGGGTCGCCCGCCGTCCTGACCACCAGCGTCAGCCCGGGCTCCGCCCACGGCCACTGCGCCTGCGGCACGTAGAACTGGTAGCCCACCTCCTCGTCCAGCCCGTGGTGCCGCACGTCGCCGACCACGCCGACGATCGTCCGGGGCGGGCCGTCCGGGTCGCCGAGCCGCAACTGGTGCCCGATGGCGCTCTCGCCTGGATAGATCTCCGCGGCCATCCGCCTGTTCACCACGACCACGAGCGGCGCGTCCTGGCCGTCGGTCCGCGCGAGCGCCCGGCCCGCGACCACCGGAATCCGCATCGCCTCGATGAAGCCGGGGACGACGACGAAGCGGTCGCCGTAGGGCGACGCCTCCGGGTTCTCCTCCGGCCGCCCGACGAAGTGCAGGCCGTAGCCGTCGATGCCGCTGCCGATCGGCAGCGTCGTGACGGCCGACGCCGCCTCCACGCCCGGCAGCGCGCGCGTGCGCTCCAGCAACTCGTCGTAGAAGCGCGTCGCCGCCGCGATCGCCGGCCGGTTCTCGTCCCCGCGGAGGACATCGCCCGTCAGGCTCACGCTCATCGTCATGACGCGCGACGGGTCGAGGCCCGGCTCCACCGCCAGCAGCCCGGTCAGC
Organism: Vicinamibacterales bacterium; assembly: GCA_050250645.1. Classification (GTDB taxonomy): domain Bacteria; phylum Acidobacteriota; class Vicinamibacteria; order Vicinamibacterales; family UBA2999; genus JBFWVR01. Next base: position 18,340 of record JBFWOG010000028.1, on the reverse strand, counting down.
GTCCGCACCAGCAGGCCGGCGCCAACCAGCAGCAGGACGGCCATGGCCACGTTGCCTCCCACGAGCGCCGCGCGCAGGCGCCAGGTCGCCGCGCCCGCCGTCCGGCGCCCGGCGCCGTGCATGTCGGCGGCGACATCGCGCCGGACCACCTGCCGGAGCGGCGCGAGCCCGAAGAGCACGCCGCTCACCACGACCAGGGCGAGGCCCGCCGCGACCGCGCGGGCATCCAGCGAGGCCGTCGCCAGGCGCGGCACCGTGTCTGGACCGAGCCGGGTCAGCAGCCGGATCGCCGCCCACGCCGGCAGGATGCCGGCGACGCCGCCCGCGAGCGCCAGCAGCAACGACTCGGTGACCAGTTGCCGCGCCAGCCGGCCCGTCGTCACGCCGAGGGCCGTGCGGACTGCCACCTCCTGCCGCCGTTCGCTCGCGCGGAGGAGGAGGAGGTTGGCGACGTTGCCGCATGCCACGAGCAGCAGCACCCCGACGCCGGCCCACAGGACGAGCATCGTCGTTCGCACGGGGCCAAGGAAGAAGTCGCCGAGCGAGGCCACGACGATGCCCGGCTTGTCGTATTCCCGTGGATGCGCCTCAGCGGCGGAGGCGATGATGCCGCCGAGATCGCGTGCCGCGTCGGCCGCGGTGACGCCCGGCGCCAGCCGTCCGAACACGCGCAGGTGCCGGCACGTCCGGCACGCAAACGACGCGGCCGGGTCGTAGCCGAGCGGCACCCAGAACTCCGCCCCGTCGTACAGGCGGTCGGCCACGAGATCCTCGAACCCCCGCGGCATCACGCCAACCACCGTGAACGGCGTGCCGCCCACGACGATGGGCCGGCCGACGATGCCGGGGTCGGCGCCGTAGCGGCGGCGCCACAGGCTGTCGGCCAGGATGACGACCCGCCTCGCGGCGCCGGGACGGTCCTCGGCGTCCGTGAACGCCCGGCCGATCGCCGGGCTGACGCCGATCACGTCGAAGTAGGTGGCCGACACCCGCATCGCGTTGACGCGCTCCGCGTCACGGCCGTCCCCTGTCAGCGTGGCAATCGACATCGACGCCGCGGCCATCGCGCGGAACGTGCGCGCGCGATCGCGCAGGTCCAGGAACGTGAGGTAGCCCATGTTCGACGGATCGCCGCCGGCGGCGGTCTCGCGCACGATCGCCAGCTCGGACGGCGCTCGGTAGGGCAACGGCCTCAGCAACACGGCGTCGACCACGGAGAACATCGCGACGTTGGCGCCAAGCCCGATCGCGAGCGTGGCCACGGCCGTCCCCGTCAGCAGGGGCCTGGCCGCCATGGCGCGCAGGGCGTAGCGGACGTCGCGCCAGAGGATGTCGAGATGCTCGGCGGGGGCGATGCGCAGGATGTCGCCGACGGTGGCGACCCACAACCGCCCGAGGGCGCGCCACCGGCCGCTCGCCCGGGCCTCCCGCGCCTCGGCCTTGAAGGTCACCGCCAGCTCACGCGCGTAGCCCGCCCGGAATTCCTCGGGCAGCAGGCGGACGAGCAGGCGAAACAGCCGATCGGACACGCTCATTGGCACGCCTCGAAGGGGGTTCCTCGGGTTCCTGAGGTTCCTCAGTCCCTCTGGTTCGCCTTCTTGATTCTTACTTCTTGATTCTTGTTTCTTGATTCCGTTAACGCTCTCGCCCGCCCGCCCGAAGCGCCAGCTTCTCGCGTGCCTGCGACAGCGTCTCGGTCAGCCTGTCGGCCTCGGCCACCGCCACCGCGCGTCCGCGCTCGTTCAGCCGGTAGTACCGCCGCCGCTCGTCATCCAGCGCGGGGTCGGGCCGTTCGGCCGACTCCTCGATGAGCCCGTCGGCAACGAAGCGCTTGATGACCGTGTACAGGGTCCCGGCCCGGAGCTGCACCTTGCCGCCGGTGCGCCGCGACACTTCCTTGATGATCGCGTAGCCGTGCTTCTCCCCGTCCGCCAGCGCCACGAGCACCTGGAACATCGCGGGAGTGAGCGGGAGGTGGACCTGCGGGTCGAATCGCTTCACAGGCGACACACTATATCCATAATCTGAGTAGTGTCAATACCGTGGAGCATTTGCGCGGGGACGAACCTGGGACGCGGAATGCCAGCCACACCGGGAACGCCCCCGCGCACCTGAATTCTTGATTCTTGATTCTTGATTCTTGGTTTCTCACTCTATGTCCCCCGGGTGTTATCCTGAGCCGCGAGAGACGCCATGCGCCGAATCGCGGTCGTCAACATGAAGGGCGGCGTGGGCAAGACCACGACCGCGGTCCAGCTGGCCTCGGGGCTCGCCGCGCGCGGCCGCCGCGTGCTGCTCGTCGACGCCGACCCGCAGGGCAACATCGGCCACGTCCTCGGCCTGGAGCCCACCCGTTCGATCCGCGAACTGATGACGGGCGAGGCCAGCCCCGCCGAGGTCACCATTCGCGACGCCCGTCCGGGCCTCGACGTGATTCCCGCCACCCCGTCCGCCTTTGCCCTCGAGACCCAGCTGGCCGGCACCGTCCAGCGCGAGACCATCCTCGCCCGCCGCCTCCGCGAGGTGACCGGCGTCGACGCCATCGTCTTCGACACCTCGCCGGCGATGAACCTGCTCACCTACAACGCGCTGTTGTCGGCGACGGAGATCATCCTGCCGGTCGGCATGGACTCGCTGGCCATCACGGGGGCCCGCCAGACGCTGGACGGCGTGCGCGAGATCCGGTCGCTCTGGCCAGACCGCCCGCTGGAGCTCGCGGCGGTGATCCCGACCGCGGTCAGCACGCAGACCTGGGCCGCGCGCGCGTCGCTCGAGGCGCTGGCCGCCGACCCGGAGATGGGGCCGCGCCTGTTCAGCCGCGGCATCCGCCAGTGCATCGACCTGACCTACGCCTCGGCGGCGCACCAGACGATCTGGGAGTACGCGCCGAAGAGCCGTGCCGCCGAGGACTACGCCGCGCTGCTCGACTGGCTCGGCGCGACCGGAGACGAGATCACCGATGGCGAAGAAGCGTCCGTCGTTCGGACCGAGCACGCCCCCGACTAGCGGCCCCGCGCCGAAGCCGGGCTGGGTCTACCGCACGGACGCGCCCGCCGAGGCGAGTCGGCCACGGACGGTCGAGCCCAGGGCCAGCGCCTCGCCAGGAGCGTCCGCGCCGGCGCCCGCCGGCCCTGGCGGCGACGAGACCGCCGCGAAGAATGGGGGGGAGCCCCGGAAGAAGTCGGCCGGGAAAGCGGCGCCCAAGGCGGCGGAGCCAGCGGCGAGGACCACCACCGCGCGAACACCCAGGCGGACGTCGACGAGCGCGGCCAGGCCGTCAGCCGCGCCGCGTCGCGGCAGGTCCAGCGGCGCGAAGGCGCCGACGCCCTCCACGCCGAAGGTACCCGCCCGCACACCAGCCGCGCCCCGCGCGCGCACGGCGCCCACCAGCGCCGACACGAGCCTCACGACGAACGCGCTTGCCGTGCTGCTCTACCCCTGCGCCCTGGCCGTCACGATTCTCCGCTGGCCGTTCAGGGGATAGGGCGGGGCTACAAGACACGCCACGAAGAACACGAAGGACGGCCCGAACACGAACTCCGGCGGGGCTGGCTCCGTATCCTGTTGGAGCTTCGTGGTCTTCGTGATCTTCGTGCGCTTCGTGGATCCCTCCGGACCGCGGCTCTAGAACAGCCCGGCCGCGGCAATCCCGCTCAGAATCGCGCCTTCCACGCGCGAGCCCGCGCACCAGTCGCCCGCCAGCGCGACGCCGGCATCGTCCGCGAGGAGCGCGCCGGCCTCGAGCGGCGCCTCCGCCGCGGAATAGCGCCAGCGGTGCGTGTCGACGATGTCGACGGCCGGCAGCGGGCCGGCGACGCGCGCGAAGGCCTCGATGAGCGGCACGGCGTAGGTCTCCTTGTCGTCGTCCACGTGGGCGCGGGACCACGCGGCCGTCGCGTGCAGTACCCAGGTGTCGCGGGAGGGCCGGCCGGGCTTGCTGCTGTCGCGCGCGGCCCACGCCAGCACCGGGTCGGTGTTGACGAACACGGCGTCCCACTCGACGCCGACCTCCGCCTCGAACGTCACCAGGGCCGCGAGGCACGGCGCCATGCGCACGCGCGCCGCCTCGGCGGCGAGGGCCGGCACCGCCGCGACGAGCGCGGCGGCCTGCTCGGGCGGCGTGGTGACGAGCACCCGATCGAACGTCCCGAGCGCTCCGCCGTTCGCATCGGCGAGCGCCCAGCCATCCCCCGCGGCCGCGATCGGCGCCACGTGGACGCTCGCCCGCACGTCGAGCCCGGTCGCGAGATCGGCGGCCAGCGCCTGCATCCCCGGGACACCGACGAGCCGGCTGACGACCGCCACGTCCTCGAGGCCCCCGGGTTCGAGGGCCATGATGCGCCCGGCCCACGGCCGGACCACCCCGCGCGCCAGCCAGTCGCGGGCGACCGCCTCCACCTGGGGATCGCGCACCGTGAAGTACTGCGCGCCGTGATCGGCCTGCCACGCCTCGCGGCAGCGCGTGGAGGCCCGACCACCGGGTGCGCGGCCCTTGTCGAAGACGGTCACGGAATGCCCGGCGTCAGCCAGGCGGCGGGCGGCGGTCAGGCCGGCGAGGCCGGCGCCGATGACGGCAATGGTATGGGGCATGTCGGTTTCCGGCTACGAGTGTAGCCGACGCGGCACGGTTCGACAGGGACACCGCCGGGCCGGTACCATGGGCCGCATGGCCCATGTCGACCGCGCGCTGCTCACCGAGCGATTCGACGCGGCCCTGCTCCTCGCCCACAAGGTGCACCGCCGCCAGACCCGCAAGAAGACCGCCATCCCGTACATGGCGCACGTGATGTCCGTCACCGCGCTCGTGCTCGAGTACGGCGGCACCGAGGACCAGGCCATCGCGGCCCTGCTCCACGACGCCATCGAGGACGCGCCCGAGGAGCTCGGCCCCGCCTGGGTCCGGGCGCAGATCGCCGGGCACTTCGGCCAGCCCGTCCTCGACATCGTCGAGCACTGCACCGACACCGACGCGCAGCCCAAGCCGCCGTGGATCGCGCGGAAGACCCAGTACATCGAGCACGTCCAGCACGCGCCAGTCGACGCGCTGCTCGTCTCGGCCGCCGACAAGCTCCACAACGCGACCGCCATCCTGAAGGACTACCGGCGCCTGGGCGACGAGGTCTGGAAGCGGTTCAATGCCGAGGCGGGCAAGGCCGGTACCATCGGCTACTACCGCGCGCTCGCCGACACCTTCCGGGTCCGCATGCACTCCGATCTCGCCTCGGACCTCCACGAGGTCGTCAGCACCCTCGAGCGCGAGACCGGCCAGAACGGCCAGTGGCCGCCGCCGCCCCGGTAGATCCTTTGGTTCTTGATTACTCGCGCGTCCTTCTCGACGCCTTCAGGGCGACCAGTTGCACCCCATACGCCGGGATGGTGAAGGTCGACGAGGCGGTCACCTCCCGCGTCACCGCGTCCGCATCGTCGCTCACGGTGCGGACGACGTAGACGAAGCCGGGTGGCGGCGCGTCGAGGCTCCACGTCCGGACGGCGCCGGACGTGTTCGCCACCAGCACGGCTGTCTCTCCAGCGGCGTTGCCGGCCGCGAGGGTGTGGAACTCCTCGGCGCCCCCGAGCACCGCGCGGCGCGTCGGATAGGTCGTCATCTCCCACCACAACTCCGCCGCCAGTCCCACCTTCTTCGGCCGGCCGTCGGCGTAGAACATCCCGTAGAACTGCGGGAAGTCCTCGGCGGGCTCGGGCCCCCGGTAGAACGTCTCCTGCGCGATGCCCGCCTGCTGCATCGCGATCCAGGCCGCGGTGTTGATGGCGGCGCCGCGCGCCTCGGCCCTGAGGCTCACGCCCTCGGGCCCGTCGGCGGTCTCGGTGTTCCACTCGCTCACGTGCTGCTCGGTGGCCACGAAGCCGTGCTGGTCGAGGGCCCCGCGGTAGAACGCCGCGCAGGTGGCGTAGTCGGCCGGGTCGTTGGAATACATGTGCCACGAGAAGAAGTCGAGCGGCGCGCCGGCGTCCTGGACGGCGTAGAGGAACGCGTCCACCCACTCGCGGCCGCTCTCCGTCAGGCAGCCCGCGGGGTTGACGCCAGGTCCGCCGATGGCGAGGTCCGGGAACGCAGCCCGTATCGCGAACGCGGATCGCACGTAGAGGTCGAAGTACTCCCGGGGCGTGCGCGGCCAGAACAGCCGGCCGTTCGGTTCGTTCCAGATCTCCACGTACCGGAAGTCGCTCGCGAACCCGTCCCACTGGCCCTCGCGGTAGTGCCGCAGCACCTGCACGCCCGCCTCGGCCCAGTTGTCGAGCTCACCCGGCGTGGGCGGGGTGACGTCGTTGTAGGAGTCGCCCAGCCGGAAGTACGGCTCGAAGCCGCCGGCCAGGATCGACGCGAACGTCTCGTCCGACGACAGGCCCTCCGCCCCATCCGGCGTCGAGAAGTCGAACGACGCCGCGGCGCGGGGGTCGCGTGACCGGTCGGGATACATCCGCGCCATGTCGAGCGGACCGTAGTAGTCGTGGGTGCGAACCAGGCGGATGCCGCGAGCCTGGTACGCCTCGGTGAGGTTCGGGTTGTCGACGTTGCCGTGCGGGCCGATGTTGAGACCGAGCAGAGGCGCGATGACCCCGTCCGCCGGCCCGATGACCAGCTCCGCCGACGCCGCCGCCGGTCCCCGCCCCTGGCACACCAGTGCGACGACCAGCCCAAGCGCGACGGCACCCAGGCGGGTGGATGGTGACACGGGATGATGAACAGCCATGATGGACCGTTCGACCCGCGGCCGGCCCGGAAGGTTTACCGGCCCGCCTTCTTGATTCTAGATTCTCGATTCTTGATTACTCACCGTTCACCCACCGCCCCGCCGCCCGAGGTCCACATGGCGGGTTTCCTTGTACGCGGCCGTGAGCTCGCCCCTGTAGTCGGGGTGGGCGATCGAGATGAGCGCAGTCGCGCGCTCGGCGAGGGTCTTGCCGAAGAGGTTCACCGCCCCGTACTCCGTGGCCACCCAGTGCACGTGGCCGCGGGTCGTGACGACGCCCGCGCCCGGCTTGAGGGCGGGGACGATGCGCGAGAGGGTGCCGCGGGCGGCGGTGGACGGAAGCGCGATGACGGGCCGGCCGTCCCGCGAGAGCGCCGCGCCGCGGACGAAGTCCATCTGCCCGCCGATGCCCGAGAAGATGTCGAAGCCGATCGAGTCGGCGCACACCTGGCCGGACAGGTCCACCTCGATCGCGGAGTTGATCGCCACCACGCGATCGTTCTTCCTGATGAGCGCGGTGTCGTTAGTGCGGTCGCAGGGGTGGAACTCGACGAGCGGGTTGTCGTGCACGAAGTCGAACACGCGCTTCGAGCCGTTGACGAAGCTGGTGATGGTGCGACCGGCGTGCACGGCCTTCCGGCGGTTCGTCACCACGCCCGCCTGGATGAGGTCGATCATGCCGTCCGAGAACATCTCGGTGTGCACCCCGAGCTCCTGCTTGCCGAAGAGGCGTCGCAGCACGGCGTCCGGGATGGCGCCGATGCCGAGCTGCAGGCACGCGCCGTCGGGCACCAGCTCCGCGACGTGCTCGCCGATCGCGTCCTCCACCGGGCCGGCCGGCGCGGGCGCCCGCGTGTGCAGCGGACGGTCGGTGCAGGTGAACGCGTGGAGGCGCGACAGCGGCACGACGGTGTGGCCCAGCGTCCGCGGCATCTGCTCGTTGATCTCGGCGACGACGAGCCGGGCCGACTCGGCGGCGGCGAGCGCGGCGTCCACCGACGGCCCCAGCGTGCAGCAGCCGAGGCGGTCCGGCGGTGAGAGCTGCAGGAGCGCCACGTCCAGCTGGATGCGGCCGGAGGTGAAGAGCGCCGGGATGTCGGAGAGAAACACCGGCATGAACTCCGCCGTGCCCGCATTGACCGCGTGCCGGACGTTCGGCGCCGTGAAGAGGGAAACGGAGTGGAAGCGCCCGGCATGCGCCGGTCCGACGAAGAGGGCGGGCCCTTCTGTATGCAGGTGATACAGGGTGACGTCCGCCAGGTCGGTCCGCCGCGCCAGGGCCTCCAGCAGGGGCGTCGGCGTGGCCGCCGCGCCGTGGATGAAGACCCGCATGCCCGACCGGATGACCGAGACCGCTTCGTCAGCGGTTCGCGCTTCTACCTGCCACGTGCGCATGGAAACACTCTATCAGGAGGTTCCGGGTTCCTCGGTTCCTGGGGTTCTTTCGGGTTCGACGGGTTCGTCAGGTTCGTCGGGTTCGACGGGTTCGTCTGGGCGGCCCCTGTCTGGGCGCGGCGCGTGTTCCTGGGGTGCGGCCGACTGGGAGTGACGCGATACGCGACAGTCCGAAACCGCGCCGGAGGGAGCGAGGAGGGCACGCGGCGCGCCCAGGACGAGAGCCGGCGCAGGGTTGCATCGGCGCGAGCTTTGCTTACAATGCCCCTAACGTGACCTGCCCTGCCGGAAACCCGGCGGTCGCGGAGGAGAGGGTATCCCTATGCATCGTCATCTTGCGAACCTCGTCGTCCTGCTCGCCTGTGCGCTGGCCGTCGGTGTGACCGGCGCCCGGGTGGCCGCGCAGGAGAAGGCGCCGCCCGGAGTTGTCATCCTGAAGGGCAACCCGATGGGTGGCGTCAAGTTCGACCACAAGAAGCACAGTTCGGCCAACGACTGCGCCACCTGCCACCACGCGTCGAAGCCCGAGAAGCCGCTGACGGCCGAGCACCAGGCCTGCCAGAGCTGCCACACCAAGACCGCCACCGCGCCCATGAAGACGACGGCGCGCAACGCGTTCCACAACCCGACCGCCAAGGCCGGCGTCTGCATCGAGTGCCACGTCGCCACCAACACCAAGATGAAGAACGAGGCCGCGCCGACCAAGTGCGCGGGCTGCCACCAGAAGGCCAACGGCTAGCCGCAGACCCCTCCGCTTCGCGACCGCTACCGGCCGCGGCGTGACGACCACCGATCGTCGCGCCGCGGACCGCCAAGCTCATCTATAATCCGGCGACCCGGTTCGAGTACCGGTGTGCATTCCCCGAGGTCGCCAGACCATGTTGACCCGCCGTATCGTTTTCGCACTCGCCGCCGCCGTGATGCTGTGCGGCGGCGGCGCCAGCCTCCACGCCGCCCAGAAGAAGGTCTCGGTCACCGTGATCAACCACTCGCTGTGGGAGATCCACGAGTTCTACCTGTCGACGGTGGACGACAACGACTGGGGCCCGGACCAGCTCGAGGACGAGATCATCGAGGCCGAGGGCGGTGAGTTCAAGCTCACCGGCATCCCCGTCGGCCGCTACGACGTCAAGCTCGTCGACGAGGACGCCGACGAATGCGTCGTCGAGGACGTCGCCATCGGCATCGATGGCTCGGAGACGTGGGAGATCACGTCGAAGGACCTGCTGAAGTGCCAGGGCTAAAGATGGCCACCGCACGGTTGAGCGCGGCACCGGTGCTCAGGTAAGCCACAGATGCACAGATAAGGCACAGATAGACAATGTGTGTGGGTCGGAAAAAGAAAGGGCACCCTGCAAGGGGTGCCCTTTCTCGTCAGTGAAGAAGAGCGGACTCAGTGTCTCCGTTGCCTTCTCCGTGTCTCCGTGTCGCGAATATTCATCTGCGCATCTGTGTTCATCTGTGTCATCTGTGGCCCATCTGTGGCCCATCTGTGGCCCATCTGTGGCGTTACTTGGGCTCCGGGATCGGCTTCCCATCCAGGCCCACGAAGGTGATGTCCGTGAAGCCCGTGAGCTGGTCTTTCACCTTCGGGTAGTCGCCGACGATGACGACGACGGAGTTCTCGGAGCCGAGCAGCATCTGGGCGCCCGTCTTGACGGCCTCGGCTGACGGCTGCGAGATCTGCTTCTGGAACGTCTCCGGGTAGTCGTCGGGCAACCCGAACGTCTTCGCGGTGTTGAGCGTCGCGGCCAGGCCGTTCTGCGTGGCGTTCTGCAGGACGAACAGCCCGCGCGCGTACATCTTGGCGTCCGACAGCTCCTCGGTCTCGGGTCCCGTGGCTCGCAGCGCGTCGATCTCCTTGTAGATCTCGTGGAGCGTCGCGCCGGTCACGTCGTTCCTGACATCGGCGACCGCCTTGTAGAGCCCCGCGTCGGCCATCGCCTGGAAGATCGAGCCCGGCGAGTAGGTGTACCCCTTCTCCTCGCGGATGTTCCGGACGAGCCGCGAGTCGAACGCGCCGCCGAAGATCTGGTTGGCGAGCTGCAGCGTGTACCACCGCTGGTCGTCGCGCTTGATCGAGAAGTTGCCGACCGCGATCGACGACTGCACGCTGTTGGGCCGCTGCACGAACACGAGGTGCCGGCCCTTGAGCGTGGGGATGGGCGGCGCCTTCGTCTCGGGCACCGCCGCGCGCTCCCAGGCGCCGAACGCCTTGCCGGCCGCCTCGAACACCGCCTCCGGCGGCACGTCGCCGGTCACGAGCAGGAACGCGTTGTTCGGCCGGTAGTAGGTCTCGTGGTACGCGGTGATGGCCGCGCGCGTGATGTTCGGCAGCGTCTGGGGCGACGGCCCCACCCGTGAGTACGGGTGATCGCCGAAGAGCGTCTTCCGGAACACCGTGTTGTTGACGAACTGCGGCGAGGCGAGCTGCGCCTCGAGCTGCTGCGCCGTCCGCGCCTTCATCAGCGCGATCTCGTCCTCCGGGAACGACGGGTGGATGACGACGTCGGCCATGAGATCCAGCATCTTCGGCAGCGTCTCGACGAGCCCGCGCATCTGGAACGACGAGGAGTCCTGGCCGGCAAAGGCGGAAAGCGTCGCGCCCATGCCGAACACCTCGCGCTTGATCTGCTCGCTGCCGCGCGTCGCCGTGCCTTCCTGCGCCGCGTCCGCGACGAACTGCGCGAGGCCCGCGCGGTCCGCCGGGTCGACGGCGAGACCCGACCCGATGGTGAGGATGGCCGTGACCTTCGGCACCGTCGCGTAGCGGACCGCGATGACCCGCAGCCCGTTCGGCAGCGTCCGCTCCACGCGCGGCGGCGCGACGAAGGGCTTCTCGGGCCCGATGGGCGGCGGCGTCGCGTCCTGTGCGATGGCGGTGGCTGGCACGGTCAACGCGGCGACGAGGGCAAGGCTCCTGAGCAACGCGTTGGCGCTCACCGGCCACCCCCCTTCTCTGCCGTCGTCGGCGCAGGCCGGCTGTCGATCGACGTCCTGTTGGTCGGCACCAGCCACTTGTCGGCGGCGGCCTTCACGTCAGCCAGCGTCACCGCGTCGAGCTGGTCGAGGATCGTGTTGATCTTGCCCGGGTCGTCGTCGAAGAGCGCGAACGCGCCGAGGAGGTTGGCGCGGCCGAACCGCGGCATGCCGCCGCTCTCCATCTCGTCGAGGAACGACGAGCGCAGCGTGGTCTTGGCCTGGTCGAGCTCGGCCTGGCTGAGCCCGTTCTTCCGCACGTCGTCCAGCACCGACTCGATGCCGGCGAGCACCTGGTCGGCGCTCTTGTCGTTCAGGTAGTCGACGCGCATCGTGTAGAGCATCGGCCCCTTCATGTCCCAGTTGCCGCCGAGGAAGTTGAAGCCGCCGAACGACGACACGGCGAGGCGGTCGTCGCGCACGAGCTTGCGATACATCCGGGCGCTCTCGTCGCTGTTGAGCAGCGGGTCGAGCACGGCGAGGGCGAAGAAGTCCTTGGAGAAGCGCTCGGGCAGGTGCCACGCCACGGCGAGCGCGGGCGTGCGCGCCAGCTTGTCCTCGCGCGTGAACATCTTCGTCGCCGTCTGCGGCGGCTCGCTCACGTCGGCCGGCGGCGGCTGCGGCTGGCGTGGGATGCTGCCGAAGTGCTTCTCGGCGAGCGCGCGCACCTCGGCGGCGGTCGTGTCGCCGACGACGACGAGGACGGCGTTGTTGGGGGCGTAGTAGGTCTTGAAGAACGCGCGGACGTCCTCGAGCGTGGCCGCCTCGAGCTCGGCGAGGTCGCCGTAGAAGTTGTGCGCGTTGTGCCAGTTCGTGTTCGCGCGCGCCCAGATCTCGATCCACTCGAACCCGCCGTGCGGCTGGTTGAGCACGTTGACCCGGACCTCCTCGGAGACGACGTTCTGCTGGTTCTTGAGGTTCTCGGCGCTGACGTCGAGCGACCGCATGCGGTCGGCCTCGAGCCAGAGCGCGCGCTCGAGGGCGTTGCTCGGCAGCGCCTCGAAGTAGTTCGTGTAGTCGAAGCGCGTGGAGCCGTTCACGATGCCGCCGGCCTCCTGCATCATCGACACGTGCTGCATCTTGCCGACGTTGGCCGAGCCCTGGAACATCATGTGCTCGAAGAGGTGGGCGAAGCCCGTGCGCCCCTTCGGCTCGACGCGGAAGCCGATGTTGTACATGACCTCCACGAGCGCGACCGGCGCGGTGTGGTCCTCGCTGACCACGACCTTGAGCCCGTTCGGCAGCGTGAAGTACTCGACCGGCACCTTGTACCCCTGCGCCGCGGCCGGTGAGGCGGCCGCCAGCGCCAGGGCCAGGACCAGCCAGGCGATGTTTCTGGGGAGATTTCTGGAGAGATTTCCTGGGAAATGGGTCAAGAGAGCACCTCGGTAGTCCACTGGAGGTTAGACGGCACGCCCCTCGGAGTGGTTCTACCCCGGAACGAGGTCATGGCGCACGTCCCCCGCCCCACGGTTCGTCACAAGCCGCGAAGCCGGGAGGGACAGGGCGGGGACAGTCCCGGGACTGTCCCCGCTCCGTCCCCCCTCCGTCCCCACCGCCGGGCCCGCGAATCTTGTGCACTGCGTCCGTCTACATTCATGTAGCCTCGCACCCAAGCGAGCATCCCGGCTGCCCTGGATCCCCCCGATGCCCAGAAACGCAGAAGTCATTCGACAGTGGAAGCTCCTTGTCGAGCTCGACGCGGCGCGCTACGGCCTGTCCGTCGATGAGCTCGCCTCGACGCTCGGCGTCACCAAGCGGACGGTCTGGCGGGACCTCGCCGCGCTCCAGGAGGTCGGCTTCCCGCTCACCGACGAGAAGCGCGACCGCCGGACCGTGTGGAAGCTGGCCGCGTCGCCCCTCAAGGCCCTGGCCGACCCGAGCTTCTCGTTCGTCGAGCTGTGCTCGCTGCACATCAGCCGGGCGGCCGTCGCCGGCCTCACCGGCACGCCGTTCGCCGCCGGGCTCACGAGCGCCTACCGCAAGATCGAGAAGGCGCTGACGCCGCAGATGCGCAGGTTCCTCGACAGCCTGCCCGGCGTGCTCGCCGTCAAGCCGGCGGCGCTCAAGAAGCCCACCGCCCGCGACTTCGATGCCGTCGTCGGGCGCCTCATCGAGGCGTCGCTCGAGCGTCGGGTCGTGGCGATGCGCTACTACTCTGCCTCCAGCGACCGCGAGAAGGACTACGAGGTCCACCCGTATACCGTCGCCTTTGCCGATGGCGGGTATTACCTGACGGCGTACGTGCCCGAGTACCAGCAGCTCCGGATGTTCGCGGCGGAGCGCATCCGCAAGTGCCTGGTCACGAAGGATCGGTTCGAGAGGCTGGCGGGGCTGACGCCCGACTCCCTGGCGCACTCGCTCAGCGTCAACCAGGGCGGGCGGCCCGAGCGGATCCAGGTGGAGTTCAGCCGGCGCGTCGCGCCGTACGTGCGCGAACGGGCGTGGCACATGTCGCAGGAGGTCAAGGAGCTCGACGGCGGCGGCGTGCGCGTCACCCTGAAGGTCTGTCGGGACTGGGCGCTCACGAGCTGGATCCTCGGCTTCGGCCCCCACGCCCGGGTGGTCTCCCCTGCCGCCCTGGCGGCGGAGATCTACGAGCAGCTCGAGTCGGCCCGGGACGGCTACGCGCCACGCCTCGTCTTCGACGCCGCGCCCGTCGCCTACATGGCGGCGCCACAGCCACGGCTGCCGCTGCCGGAGTCCAGGACGACTCGCGGCACGCGCTCCAGCGCCTGAGGCTGGGACGGGGATCTACGGCTCGCGCTTCCGTGCCCGGCCACTCTCCGTCCGCGAATAGGCCACCCGGTGCGCCGCGAAGTGGCGGCTCTTGAGCATGGCGGGGTTCATCGCAGCGGCGAACTCCCGCTCGTCCGCGCGCAGGCCGTCGACGAGCGCGGTCACCCGCGGGTCGTCATTCGCGATGGCCTGGAGTTGCGTGGCGATCTCGCCGAGCACCCGCGCAGCCTCGTCGTAGCGGCCTTCGCGGTTGGCGGCAAGCGCCGTCGCCCGCCCACGTTCCGCCAGCAGTTCCGCCGCCGCGACCAGCACGTCCCGGTTGACCGACTGCCTGTCGTTCTCGCCAGGCGTGACCGCCCGCCAGGTCACCCGCATCGGCAGTGGCGCGACACCTGGCGCCGCCGCAGGCGTCGTGCGCAGGCTCATCCGGCCGCCGTCAGCACCGGCCTCCGAGACGCTGCAGTCCACGTGGACCTCGCGCGCCAGCCGCTGCGGCTCGAACGAGAGGGCCAGCACGACCTGGACCTCCTGGCCGGCGACGAGATCGCCGAGCCGGACGCGCGACACGCCATCGACGCTGTCGGTCGCGAACCCGTTCAGGACCGTCACCTCGACGCCCGGACCGGGCGCGAGGGTGAGGACCACGTCCTGGCACATCACGTCGAGCGTCTCGCCCAGTTCGCTCGCGAGGTAGTCGGGGATCTGCCGGGCCGTCTCGATGTAGTAGAAATGCCCGCCGCCGGTCGACGCCAGCCGCTCCAGCAGCACCTCGTCGAAGTCCGCGCCGACGCCGAACGTGGAGGTGGACACCCCCTCGGCGCGCAGCCGCGCGGCCTCGGCAGCAAGCGCGTCGGGATCGACGATGCCGCCGTTGGCGAGCCCGTCGGTGACGAGCAGCACCCGGCGCGCCGTGGGAGCCGCGCCGGCACCGGGCGGGTCCGTGAGCGGACCCGGCCTCACCTCGTCGGCGCCGGCCAGCCAGCCGCCCGACAGGTTGGTGCCCCCGCGCGCGTCCGCTCTCGCCAGCCGCCGCAGGACCATCCGCTTCGCCTCGCCGGACGCCCGCGTGCGGCCCAGCAGGGTCTCGACCTCGTTGTCGTAGATCACGACCGCCAGGTGGTCGCGCGAGTCGAGCAGGCGCACCGCGTGCTCCACGGCGAGCCGCGCCATCCGGATCTTCTCCCCGTCCATCGACCCCGACCGGTCGAGCACCAGCGCGACCTCGGCCCCGGCCCTCGCCGGCGGGCCGTCGCCCGCCTGGGCGGCTGCGTCGCTCCCCCGGTTGGGCGCGGGCCCACGTGGACGTTCCGGGGCCGACACGGTGATGGAGACGTAGCGGACGACAGGGCTGCCGGCAGGGATGAGGACGCGGTCGGCCTGGATGTGCATGTGACCTCCACGTTCCAGTCTCCCGCGTGACTGGGACACAGGAGGTCACACTTGGCGTCCCCGCGCTTCTACATATCCCGATACCGCTTCGCCACCGCGAGGTCCTTCTTCAGCTCCTCGGCGTTGCGACGCGGCCCGTACCCCGGCGTGTCGCGCTGGATGCGCCAGCCTTCCGCCAAGGGACCGGCGTCCACCGTGTCGAACCCGAACTGGTCCAGGAGGCCCGTCACCACCTGCTTCGCCTCCGCATCGTCGCCCGCGATCACGAGCGCGCGGCGGTTGGGGGTGCCGGCCGGCTGGCCGTGGGTGGTGAGTTCGGCCGCGTAGATGTGGTTGAACGCCTTCACCACCTTCGACGTCGGCAGGTGCGCCTGCAGCAGTTCCGCCGTCGTCGTCGACTCGTTGTCGAGCTCGGGGATGTGCCCGTCGCGCTGCGGGTAGTAGTTGTTGGTGTCGATGACGATCTTGCCGGCGAGCGGCTCGACCGGGATGTCCTTGTACGCCTTCAGCGGGACGGTGACGACGACCAGGTCGCCAGCGGCAGCGGCCTCCGCTGGCGTGTCCGCGCAGGCGTGCTCGCCGAGTTCGGCTATCAGGTCCTTCAGCGTCTCCGGCCCGCGCGAGTTGCTGATGACGACGTTGTAGCCGGCGGCGACGGCGAGCCGCGCGACCTGGCTGCCAATCTTGCCTGCGCCGATGAGTCCAATTGTCTTGATCACAGGGTGCTCCACGGTAGGGGTGGACGAGGGTGCTGCACGGGGGGCTCCACGTTGGTGCGCCACGACGGTGCGTCACACCAGTGCGCCACGGCGGCCCGCCACGCGAGAGGACAGGACCGCCCTTGGGCCACTCTCTATGACGCCGGCCGGTCGTTGGAGGTGTCGCGCGGAAAGACGGGCGCCGGGAACAAAGGGTCAGAACCCGGCTTCCTCTCGCCGTGTCACAGTCCCGTCGCCACCGCCCAGACCGCGTCGAAGTGCCCCGGCCCGGTGGGCACACGGCCGTCGGTGGCGTCGAAAAGCCGCTGGGCGAAGGCCGCCATGGCTGGGCTCTCGGGATGGCGCAGGTAGCGTGTGTCGAGATCGGCGAGGCGGACGCGGTCGAGTCCGTCGGCGTCCTTCAGCAGGGCGATGAGCGGCCAGTGCTCGTGGTCGCGGGACGTCTCCTTGCCGGCCGAGTGCGCCGTCACGGCCGTCTCGACGGCCGGGAAGTCGTCCAGGGTGAGGCCGGCGGCGATGAGGCGCGCCTGCAGCTCGGGCTCCTCGCGCAGCCGTCTGGCCGCGTCGGCGCCGTGGCGATGGCAGACGCCGTCATGCGTCCGCGCGAGGTCGTGGAGGAACACCGCCGCCCACAGCCGAGGACCGAGCTTGTGGAGGCCGGTGGCCTCCACAAGCCGGATCGCGTGCACCATCACCCGCGTGACGTGTGCCTGCCCGTGCAGCGCGCTCCGGTGCGCGAACAGCTCCGGCAGCGGGACGACATCGTGGGACGGCAGCGTAACGCCAAGGACCCGGAGACTCATGGTGAGCCCCCGTCCTGCTACGTCCGCACCATATCCATGCTCGCGTGCAGCATGAGGTGGCCCATCACCATCGCCACCATGTCTTCCGGCAGCGTCTTGTCGATCTCCACGTCCGGCTCGCCATCGTCGGTCGGCCAGACCAGGGTGCCGAGCTCGCGCAGGTCGGTCGTGGGTTCGCCCTCGAGCTCGCCCGCGGCGAAGAAGAGGACGCGCGTCTCCCCGGACGCCGTGACCGCCTCGACGACGTCGTAGGCGCCGGAGCCGACCTGGACGACGACGCAGCGGCGGACGCGCCAGGCGCCGTCCTCGGTGCCGAAGAGCGCGTCCATGTAGTGGTAGCAGCCGGCCACGGCGTCCTCGCCCGACTCCGCGCCCTCGAAGAGGATGGCGGTCTCGAGGCTCTCGCCGTTGCCGCCCGCGACCGTCAGCGATGGCGCGCAGTAGCTCGCCACGGCCTGCGCGACGAGCGCGGCCTCCTCGACGCCGTCCTCGTCGAGCGCCAGGGCGCCCTCGACCGCGTCGAGCAGGTTGGCCTCCTCGAGCGACTCGAGCGCCTCATCCAGCGCCTCGGCCAGGTCCTCGTCCTTCTGCGCCCGCGCATCCGCTGCCGCGCGCCCGAGCGTCGCCATCAGCCGCTCGAACTCGTCCCGCGTCTCCGCGAAGCGCTCCGCCGCCCGTTCCGCGACCCCGCCCGCCTGATCTGTTGTGTCCGCCATCCCTCTATCTTCTTACGCTTTCGGGCATTCTTGATTCTTGTTTCTAGATTCTTGATTACTCAATCGCCAGAACGGTTCGCCATTTCCCGGAACCTGCACATGGCGTTGGCCAGCTGCATCTGCCTGGGCGTCCGGCACTCCGGCTCGAGCAGGCGCGACGACGCCACGACGATGGCCGCGCAGCGCGCGCGGGACGTCGCGACGTTGAGGCGGTTGAGGCTGTAGAGGAACTCCATCCCCCGCGGGGCATCCTCCGGCCGGGACGTCGCCATCGAGTAGATGACCACCGCGCATGTCTGCCCCTGGAACTTGTCCACGGTGCCGACGGGGACCCCGAGGCCGGCGAGGCGCTCCGCGAGGCGGTTCACCTGCGCGTTGAATGGCGCGACGATGCGGAGGTCGGCGGCCGTCAGGGGGCGCTGGTTCTCGTGCTCGTCCACCCATGTGCCGCCTGGCGCGAGCAGCTGGCCGACGAGCCGGTCGACCGCGTCGATCTCCTCAGCAGACCAGTTGCGGTTGCCGTCGTGCTCCACGGCCAGCCACCAGAGGCCGGCGCCATCGAGGTCGCCCACACCCGAGAGCCGCTGCCGCTCGAGCCCCGGCTTGGGCTGGAGCTGCCCTTCGTAGAACAGCTCCGACGTGAAGTCGCAGATCCTCGGCGCCAGCCGCCACGTGCGGTCCATGAAGATCCCGCGCTTCGGGCTCATCGTCTTCTCGGAGCCGATGACGTGCTGGAGCGCGGAGACGTCCACGCCGTCCGGGTGCGAGCCCTTCTGCGGCTGCTCGAGCTGCTGCGGGTCCCCGAGCAGCACCAGGCTGCCCGCGGCAGGCGATACCGCGAGGGCGTTGGCCAGGGACATCTGCCCCGCTTCGTCCACGAACAGCAC
>JBFWOG010000027.1:27229-59021 GCA_050250645.1 Vicinamibacterales bacterium | reverse complement strand
CGACCACGCGCTCGCGCTGGTCACGGCTGCAGACGAGCGCCCACGCCGCCTGGAAGAGTGTGCCGACCGTGACCTGCGCCCGGCGGGCCAGGGCGCGGAGGCCGTCCGACAGGGGCGCGTCGAGCCGGAGCCGCCGCTCCTGGTGCCGCCCGGCGGGGGCGGGGGCCTCGCCGGGCTGGCCGCCGGCGCGCCGGCCGAGCGGTACCGGCGTCGGCGCCTGCACCGCGCCGAGCTGCCCGCGCCAGTATGCCGTCGAGGCCTGCTCCTCGCGCTCGACGATCCGCCGCACGAAGCTCGAGAACGGCGGCGGGGCCGCCAGCCGGCGCGGCCGGCCGCCACGGTGGGCGTCGTAGAGCGCGAAGACCTCGCCGAGCACGATCGTCGTCGACCAGCCGTCGAGGATCAGGTGCGACGTGGTCCAGAGCAGCACCTGCCGGTGATCCGCGACGCGCAGCAGCGACAGCCGCATCAGCGGCGCGTCCCCGAGGGTGAACCCGTGCCGGACTTCGGCGGCCTTCGCGGCCGCGAGTCGGGCGGCGATCCCGGCGGGATCGAGCGTCCGCCAGTCCTCGGCGCGCCAGGGGAGCCGCACCGCGCGCCGGATGATCTGCAGGGGCTCGGGCACGCCCTCCGCCACGAAGGCCGCGCGAAGCGCGGGATGCCGGGCGACCACGTCCTCCCACGCCCGCCGGAACGCCGCCTCGTCCAGGTCGCCGTCGATCGTGAGGGCGAGCAGGTCGAGGTAGCTCTGGCCGGACGCATCCCGGAGGGAGTGGGACAGCATCCCGAGCTGGAGCGGCGTCAGGGGCAGCACGTCCTCGAAGTCGCGGCGCCAGCCGTCGGGCTCGCGCACGAAGCCGCCGTGGGAGCGCTGCAGGGCGAGCAGCTGCGCCGGCGTCAGGCGCGCGAGCGGGACGTCCGACGGCGTGTACGCCCCGGCCGGCGCCGTCCGGCAGTGGGCGACCAGGTCGGCAAGCGCCCGGACGAACGCTTCGGACCACGCGCGGACCCGCGGCTCGAGTGCGGCCGGGCAGGTCCAGCCGAACTGCAGGCGGCCGTCGACGACCTGGCCGTTGATCTCGACGGCGTGGCTCCGGTGGATGGGCGCGGCGTCGGCGCCCGCCCCGGACAGGACGGGGCGCGCGCGCCACGCGCCCGCCGGCCCGCTGGCGGCCTGGTCGCGCCACGTGCCGAGGTAGTTGAAGAGCACCGTGGCCTGCCCCCCGGCCTCGAGCCGCGCGCGGATCTCCGGCCGCGGAGAGAGGTAGCGCAGGACGTCGTAGCCGAGCCCGCCATTCGGGACCGCGCGCAGCGTCTCCTTGACGCGCATCAGCACCGCGGCCGGCTCGTCCGGGTCCGACGCCTCGAGGCGCACCGGATAAATCGTCGTGAACCATCCGACCGTCCGCGTCAGGTCCACGTCGGCAAAGGGCACGTCGCGGCCGTGGCCCTCGACGTCCACGCGCAGCGCGCGTCCGGCGCCGATCGCCTGCGCGCCGATCCACAGGGCCGCCAGGAGGGCATCCTGGATCCGCGTGTTGTACAGGCCGGGGACGAGCCGGAGGAGGTCGCGCGTCCGCGCGGCGTCCAGCTCCGACGTCAGGTGGCGAATCTCGCCGCCGTCCGGCGCGGCGTCGGGGAACGCGGGCGCGCCCTCGACGGTCCCGGCCCACCCGTCGACTTCGTCCGCCAGTTCGTCCGACCCGGCGAAGGCGAGGAGCCGCCGCGTCCACGCGCGAAACGGCGTCGTCGTCGGCGGCAGGACGATGGGCAGGCCGCCGCGGGCCTGCAGGTAGGCGCGCTCGAGGTCGTCGAGCACGATCGAGAACGAGACGGCGTCGACGACGAGGTGGTGGATGACGAGGAGCAGGGTGGCCGGCCGCGAGGGGCCCCGGGCGACGAGGGCCGCGCGCACGAGCCGCCCGCCGGCCAGGTTCAGGCCGGCCGGCAGGCGGCTGGCGATCCTGGCCTCGGCCCTGTCCTGGTCGGGTTCATCGAGCCCAGCCAGGTCGTGGCACTCGAGGTGCGGGTCGGCGGGCGCGTCGAGCGCGGCCTGCGACCAGCCGCCCGCGTCCTCGCGGAACTGGAACCGGAGCGCGTCGTGGTGGCTGACCACGGCCTGGAGCGCCGCGCGCAGGTGGTCCTCGTCGAGGTCCGCGGGCACGTCGATGCGGACCGCCTGGTGGTACGCGGATCGATCCGCGCACGGCTCATGGAGGAATCGCTCCTGGATGGGCGAGAGGGGCACTGGGCCGGCCGATTGGTCGCCGTCGCCGGACGTGCCGGGCGAGGCATCGTCCCGGCCAGCCGTGGTGGAGGTGCGCGCGAGGCTGGCGATCGTCTGGTGCGCGAGCAGGCTGTGGGGGGCGAGGATCAGCCCGCGCGCGCGAGCGCGCGAGATCATCGTGATCCCGAGGATCGAGTCCCCGCCGAGCTCGAAGAAGTTGTCCGTCGTCGAGACCTGCGGCAGGCCGAGCAGCTCCGCCCATATCCCGGCGAGCGTGGCTTCCTCGGGGGACGCCGGCGGCGTCATCCGCGCCGCGCCGTCCGCCGCCGGAAGGGGGCGCCGCGCGAGCGCCGCGACGTCAATCTTTCCCCGCGCCGTGACGGGCAGCTCGTCGAGCACGACCACGAGGGCCGGCACCATGTAGGACGGCAGCCGGTCGGCGAGGAATCCAACGAGCTCGTCGGCGACCGCCTGTTCGGCACCGGCTGGCGCCGGAAGCCCTGCGGGCTCGCCGGTCACGCTCACGTAGGCGACGAGGCGGTCGGGCGCGCCCGGCTGGCGCGCGAGGACGACCGCCGCGTGCTCGACGCGCGGGTGCCGGCTCAGCACGCCCTCGATGTCGCCGGGATCGATGCGGAAGCCGCGCAGCTTGACCTGCCGATCGGCGCGGCCGACGACCTCGAGCGCGCCGTCCTGCAGCCACCGGCCGCGGTCGCCCGTGCGGAACATCCGCGCGTCCGCGTCGCGGGCGAAGGGGTCGCGGGTGAAGCGTTCCGCCCGTTCGGGCGGCGCGTTCAGGTAGCCGGCCGCCACGGCCGACCCGCCAATCCAGATTTCCCCCGGCACGAGCGGCGGCAGGAGGCGCCCGCGCGCGTCGAGCACGTAGACGCGCGCGTGCGGCAGCGGGCGTCCGACGGGCACGGCATCGCGCTCGCCGTCGCGGTCGGGCCGCGCCTCGTGCACGGTCGTCGTGATCGTGGCTTCGGTCGTGCCGTACGCATTCAGGGTGCGGATGCGGCCGCCCGTCGCGGCGTGCCAGCGCGCCATGGCCGCGCCAGACACGCGCTCGCTCCCGACGACCAGCAGCCGCAGGGCGTCGAGCCAGTCGCGGCCGCCGTCGAACCCCGACGTGACCCACGCCTCCCAGTAGGAGGCCGGGAGGTTGAGGACGGTCACCGCGTGACGCGCGAGGCGGTGTTCGAACGCGGCGAACGACCCGCTGGCGGCATCCCGCTCGACCAGCGTGGCGCCGCTGCACAGGGCCGGCAGGACCTCCTCGGCCGCCACGTCGAAGTCCCAGGCCGCGAACTGCAGGACCCGGTCGCCAGGCTCCAGCCCGTAGCACGCCGCGACGGCGCGCGCGTGGGCGGCGAGGCCGCGGTGGGTGACGACGACGCCCAGTGGCGCGCCCGTCGACCCGGACGTGTGGTACACCGCCGCCGGGCTGTCGCCGTCGACGGGGCGCCTGGGCGCGTCGTCCCGCGCCGGCGCCCCGGCATCGCCGGCTGACGGGTCGATGCAGGTGACGTCGACGGCGGCCGGGGGACGCGAGGTGACCATCAGCGTCGCTGCGGTTCCCCCGAGGATCTCCGCGAGGCGCGGCGCCGGCAGGTCGAGGGGCACCGGCACGTACGCGCACCCGGCCCGGAGCACCCCGAGGATGCCCACGACGAACTCGCTGGTGGTGCCCGCCTGCACCGCGACGCGGTCTGCCGGCTCGGCGCCGTGGTCGACGAGGCGCCACGCCAGGCGGTTGGCGTCGCGATCGAGTTCGGCGTACGAGAGCGCACCGGCGTCGCCGACGATCGCCGGCGCGGACGGCTGCCCGGCGGCGCGCGCCGCGATGAGCTGCTGGACCGACTCGGCGAACGCGCCGCAGGTCCAGGGATCCGGGGGATTCCACACGTCGAGGACCTGCGCGCGATCCTCCGGCCGATCCAGCGTGAGGTCGGAGACCCTGCGCGACGGGTCGCCTGGCCACTGGCCGGCCAGGTGCACCAGGTGCGACGCCATCTGCGCGATGGTGGACTGGTCGAAGAGGTCCGCGCGGTACTCGACGTGGCCCTTCATGGCAGGTCCGTGCTGCAGCAGGAAGAGCGTGATGTCGAACTCGGCGTCGGCGACGGACGTTTCCACCTCGGTCGCGGTGACGCCAGGCAGTCGCAGCGGCGGCATCCCGGCCGCCTGCAGGACGAACATCGCCTGGAAGAGCGGCGCGTGGCTCGGACTGCGCTCGACGCCGAGGGCGTCGACCAGCCTGTCGAAGGGCGCGTGCGGGTGGGCCAGCGCCCCGGTCGTGGTCTTGCGAATCCGCGCGAACACCTCCGCGAGGGTCGGGTCCCCGCCGAGATCCACGCGGAGCACCAGCGTGTCGACGAAGAAGCCGATCAGGGCCTCGGTGCCGGGCGCGCGGCGGCTCGAGACGGGGCACCCGACGCACACCTCGGACTGCCCGCTGTAGCGGGCGAGCAACACCGCGTAGACGCCGAGCAGCGTCATGAACGGGCTCAGGCCGTGTTCGGCCCCGAGCGCGAGCAGCGGGGCGACGCGGGCGGCGTCGATGTCGAAGGAGAAGCGCCCGCCGCCGGGCGCCTGGACCGCCGGTCGCGCGTGATCGGTGGGCAGTTCCAGGAGGCGCGGCGCGCCGTCGAGCTGCTGCCGCCAGTACTCCAGGTCCCGCGCCTCGTCCTCGCGCGGACCTGCCGCCTGCGCGTGCGCGTAGTCGCCGAACTGGAAGGGGAGGTCCGCCAGGCGGGGGATCCCGCCGCCCGCGCGGGCCGTGTAGGCCGCCGCGAGCTCGCCGGCGAAGATCACCATCGACTGGTGGTCCGACGCGATGTGGTGCATCGTGACGATCAGCCCGTGCGCATGCTCGCCGAAGCGCAGCAGCCGTACCCGGAGCGGCGGTTCGCTGGTGAGGTCGAAGGGCCTGGCCGACTCGGCGTCGGTCTGCGCGCGGAGGGCGGCCATGGCGGCCCCGGCGTCGGCCGCCGGCACGGCCTCGGCCTGCAGCCGGCCCGCGGCGAGCGGCGCGAAGACCTGGACGACCTCGCCGTTTCTCTCGGCGAGCGTCGCCCGGAGCACCTCGTGCCGGCCGACGACATCATCGAGCGCCGCGCCGAGCGCGGCGGCGTCGAGGGGGCCGTCGAGGTACCACGCCATGGTGAGGTTGAAGACCGCGCCGCCGCCCTGGAGCTGCTCGATCAGCCAGAGCCGCCGCTGGCCCGGCGACAGCGGCGCCCAGCCCGCGTCGGGCCGGGGCGGGATCGCCGGGGACCGCCCGGCCGGGGCGTCCTCCCCCAGGAGCGCGATCAGGTCGTCGCGCCGGGCGGCAATCGCCGATCGCAGTTCGGGCGTGAGGCTGCCCTCGGGCCCGCGCACGGCCAGCCTGCCGTCTTCGAGCGTGAGCCGGACGCCCGCATCGGTGACACGGCGCAGCAGGCGAAGGATGTCACTCACAGCAGCCACTCATCCTGGACTTCCCCGGTGCCGCCGCGCCCATCGTCGGGCGCCGCGCCGGCGAGGGCGCGCGCGAGCGCCCGCTCGACCTCTTGTACCTGCCGCCCGAGCGTGGGCGCGCCGAGGAAGCCCGCGAGGGGCAGCCTCACGCCGAACTCCGCCTCGATGCGGCCGAGCAACTGGATGGCCATCAGCGAGTGCCCGCCGAGGCTGAAGAAGTCGCCGTCGGCCGGCACGTCCTGAACGCCGAGGGTCTCCTGCCAGAGCCGGGGCAGCCTGTCTGCTGGATCGCCGCCCGTCGCGGCCGGCAGGCTCTCGCGATCGGCGCCGGTCAACGTCGAGATGACTTCTCGCCGGACGTCCTCGACGGGCCGGATCGAGACGAGGACACGGCTCTCGGCGCTCCCGGCCAGCCGGCGAAACACCTCGACCCCCTCGTCGGGCGTCAGGGCCCACCGTTGCTGGCCGCTCACGACGGGCACCTCGCACTGCCGGGCCGCGGCGACGCTCATGCCGACCTCGGCCCAGTCGTCCCAGTTGACGGCAATCGCGGGGACGCCGAGCACGCGCCGCGCGTACGGCGCCCAGGCGTCGAGGAACTCGTTCGCGGCGGCGTAGCCGACCTGGCCGAACTTGGCCTCGTGGAAGACGGAGCCGGCCGTCGAGCAGAGCAGCATGAAGTCCAGCGGCTCGTCGCGAAGCGCCTCGCGCAGGACGAGCGTGCCATGCACCTTGGCTCGCAGGACGGCCTCCGTGGCTGCCCGGTCGCGCCGGTGAATCACCCCGGCGTAATCGGCGATGCCCGCGGCATGGATGCACCCCGCGATCGGCCCGCCGCGTGCATGCAGGTCCGCGACGACCCGTCGCATGGCGTCGGCATCGGCGACATCCGCGCCGTACACGCAGGCGCGCCCGCCGGCCCGCTCGATGGCCTGCAGGCCGAGCACCCGCGCGCGCTCGTCGTCCGACGCGTTGCCGTGGCCGGCACCCACGGCATCCCAGCGGTCGCGCGGGAGGGCGCCGGCGCGGCCGACCAGGCCGACCGTGGCGCCAAAGGCCTCGGCGAGAAATCGCGCGAGGGTCAGGCCGACGCCGCCGAGCCCGCCGGTGACGAGATACGTCGCGCCCTGCCGGAACGGGCCCGGTGCCGCGGGCGGCGGGACCGCCAGCGACTCGATGCCTGGCACCCAGCGGTGCCCCCCGCGATAGGCCACCGAGGGCTCGGGTGACGCGGTGAGCAACTCCGTGAGGACGTGCCCGGCCTGGGCGTCGCCGTGCGCGGCGGCCCCTGCAGGTTCGAGCGCCAGGTCGACGTGCCGGCAGCGCAGGTTGGTGTATTCGACGGACACCGTCTTGATGGCCCCCACCGACGGGGCGTGCGTGGGGTCGAGATCCTCGGTGCCGGTCACGTCGAGCACGCCCGCGGTGACCGCCGCGAACGCGATGTCCGAGTTCGGCAGCAGTTCCCCGAGCGCCCGGGAGCACGCGAGCAGGCTGTGCACCCCGAGGTCGAGCTGCGCGTCGATTCCCTCGCTGCCGATGACCGCGCGCGCCGAGGCCGGCAGGCCCCAGAGGTGCGCGACGTGGGTGGGCTCGAAGCCCCGCGCCTTCAGCGTGCGCAACAGCCAGCGGTGATCGTCGAGCCGGCCCGGCGCGAGCGTGTAGCGCCGGGCACTTGCTTCCACTGCTTCGGGACCCGGCAGCGCCTCGACCACCTCGGCGCCCCCGGCGCGCAGGCGATCTGCCAGGTTGGCCGCGATGGCCCCGCCGTGCGAGAGGAGCAGCCAGCGTGTGCCCGCCGCGGGCCGCGCCGCGACCTGCAGCGGCTTCCGCCGCCAGCTCGGCACGTGGAACCACTCGTCCAGCGGGCGCCTGTCGAGACGCTCCGCGACCCTGGGTGTCGTCGGCGCCGGCGCGACGCCGGCGCTCCCCCAGTGCGACTCACGCTGGAAGGGATAGGGCGGCAGTGCCACGCGGCGGCCGTGTGCCGCGCGCACGGCCGACCAGTCGAGCTCGACGCCGGCGGCCCACAGCCGGCCAGCCGCCTGCGCGAGGTGCAGGGCACCCTGATCCGCCGCCTCCATCCGCGGGAGCGACGTGACGATGCACGGGTCGTCGGCCGCCCGGATCTGGCGCGCCAGGGCGGCGAGCGTGTCGCCGGGGCCGATCTCGAGCAAGGGCAGCCGCTCGCGCGCATCGAGCGTCCGCACCGCATCGTCGAAACGGACTGCCTGGCGCAGCTGGCGGCGCCAGTAGTCCGGATCCATGGCCTCCTCGTCGGTCAGCCACCGGCCCGTCATCGTCGAGACGATCGGGATCCGTGGCGCCGCGCGTGAGACGCGGCGGACGACGTCGGCGAACGCGTCCTCGATGGGCGCCACCATCGCGGAGTGGAACGCGCGGTCGGTGGCGAGCCGCCGGGCGGCGATGCGCTTGCGGCCGAGTTGCCGGCGGAGCTCTTCGATGTCTCCAGGGGCGCCGGACACCACGCACAGGCCCGGCGCATTGATCGCCGCCAGCTCGAGCCCCGGCGGTCCGTCGGCGAGCAGCGCGCGCACGTCGGGCTCGCTCGCCGCCACGGCGAGCATGGCTCCCGGAGGACAGGCGTCCATCAGCCTGCCGCGCTCGCAGACGAGATACAGCGCGTCGTCGAGCGCGAACACGCCGGCGAGGCACGCCGCGGTGTACTCGCCGAGGCTGTGCCCGACCATCGCCGCCGGCGCGACGCCGCGCGCCTGCCACATGCGCGCGAGCGCGTACTGCACGGACAGGAGCGCGGGCTGGGTGACGCGTGTCCTGTGCAGGTCGGAGGCCGCCTCCGCGTCACCGCAGAGGAGGTCGCGGAGGTCGAGGCCGAGATGCGGCCGGGCCAGTTCCGCGCACCTGTCGATCCAGTGGCGGAAGGTGTCGTCATGGGCGTAGAGCGCCCGGCCCATTCCCGGATGCTGGCTGCCCTGGCCGCTGAACATCCATGCGGTCCGGCCGTGGCCCGCGCGCGGCCACGGGGCCGCGCCACGCGCCCGCGCCTGCAGGCCGGCGCGTGCCCCGTCGATGGAGTCGCACACGACGACGTGGCGATGCGGGTGGATGGTGCGTCCCTCCTGCAGGGTGAACGCGACATCGGCGAGCGGCGGCGGGCCATCGGACAGCCGCTCGTCGAGGTCGGCGCAGACCTGCCTCAGGGCCGCCTCGGTGCGCGCCGAGACGGGCAGCACGTGGACGGGGGACGGCGCCGGCGGCGGGAGCGCATCCGTCCTGGCCGGTGCCTCCTCGAGCACGACGTGCGCGTTGGTGCCGCCGATGCCGAAGGCGCTGACCGCCGCCCGCCGCGGCGTCGCCGCGGGCCACGGCTGCGTGTCGGCGGCCACGAAGAAGGGACCCGATGCGAAGTCGATTCGCGGGTTGGGCGACGTGAAGTGCAGCGTGCGCGGGATCTGTCCGTGCTTCAGCGCAAGGGCGGCCTTGATCAGGCCGGCCACGCCGGCGCCCGTGTCGGTGTGGCCGATGTTCCCCTTGATCGCCCCGACGGCGATGCGCGCGGGTGCGCCGATGGCGTAGGCCTCGTTGAGGGCGCGGATCTCGATCGGGTCGCCGAGCGCCGTGCCGGTGCCGTGCGCCTCGACGTACTGGATGCTCGCGGGATCGACGCCCGCGCGCTCCAGGGCGGCGCGGATGACGCGGGCCTGGCCGTCGACACCCGGCCCCGTGTAGCCGACCTTCCCCGCGCCGTCGTTGTTCGAGGCGGAGCCGAGGATGACCGCCTCGATCACGTCGCCATCGGCGAGCGCCGCCTCGAGGCGCTTGAGCAGCACCACGCCGCCGCCGCTGCTGCCGACGGTGCCGCTGGCCGCCGCGTCGAACGGACGACAATGCCCGTCGGCCGACAGGATCATGCCTTCTTCGTGCACGTAGCCGGTGTGCTGCGGCAGGCGGATGGAGACGCCGCCGGCCAGCGCCATCTCGCAACGCCCCGACAGCAACGCCTGGGCGGCCATGTCGACGGCGACGAGCGACGTCGAGCAGGCGGTCTGCACCGTCACGGCGGGTCCGCGCAGGTCCAGCCGGTAAGCGACCTGGCTGGCCGCGAAGTCCTTGTCGTTGGACGCGATCGCCGCGAAGCCCTCCGCGTCCTGCGGCACCTGTCCGCCGGGGAACAGGACGTGGTGCAGGTAGGTGTTGAAGCCCACGCCCGCGAACACGCCGATCCGGCCGTCATAGCGCCCCGGGTCGTAGCCGGCGGCGTCGAGGGCCGCGCGCGACAGCTCCAGCAGCACGCGCTGCTGCGGATCGAGCAGCCGCGCGTCGACGGGGTTGTAACCGAACAGGTCCGCGTCGAACCGATCCACGTCGTCCAGCGCGCCGCCCACGGCGACCCGGCGGGGGTCGGCCTGCGCGGCGTCGTCGATGCCGGCGGCCCGCAGTTCGTCGGGCGTGAACGCCCTCAGGCCTTCCACGCCGTCGACGAGGTTCCGCCACAGCTCCGCCGGCGTGCGGGCGCCCGGATACCGGCAGGCCATGCCGATGATGGCGATGGCCTGGCTGCCGGCGTCCCTCGTGCCAGGGGCGGCGGGGCCTGCCGCCGGGGCGGCGCCGTCGAGATGGCGGGCGAGCGATCGCACGGTCGGGTGTTCGAACAGGTCGACGATGGTGAGCGCGTCGCCGAACTGCCGGCTCAACCGGTCATGCGCGCGGACCGCGGCGAGCGAGTGGCCGCCCGCGTCGAAGAAGTTGTCGTCGAGCCCGAACCGGTCGTGCCCGAGGACCTCGCGCCACACGGCCGCGATCGCCGCCTCGGTCCCGCCGGCGGCCCTGGCGAGGGGGGCGGCGGCCGGGCGGCCCGGCTCGGGCGCCGGCAGGGCGGACGTGTCGATCTTGCCCGTGGGCGTTCGCGGGAACGCGTCGAGGAACACGATGTGCGCCGGGCACATCGTCGCCGGCAGCCGCTCGCGCAAGTGGGCGCGCAGCGCATCCGCGCTGGCCCGGTGACCGTGCCTGAGCACGACGTACGCGACGAGGGCCGGCTCGGCCTGGCTGCCGGGGGAATTCGGACGGAGGTCGACGACGACCTGGTCGACGGCGGCATGCGTCCGGGCGGCCGCCTCGATCTCGCCTGGCTCGATCCGGAAGCCGTGATACTTGACCTGGCGATCGATGCGGCCGAGGAACTCGAGCCGTCCCTCGCCATTCCATCGCGCCCGGTCGCCCGTCCTGAGGCGCGAGCCTCCCGGAGACCCGCCGCCGGGGTCGTGGACGAACCGCCGGGCGGTGAGGTCGGGGCGGCCGTGGTACCCGCTGCTGACCATGGCGCCGCGCAGCGTGATCTCTCCGGCAACGCCGATCGGCACCCGCGCGCCGCGCGGGTCGAGCACGGCCACGTCCGCCCCCGCGACCGGGCGCCCGACCGCGGGTTTCCGGCCCGGGACGAACGGCTCGGCGGTGGCGAGCACCGTCCCCTCGGTCAGCCCGTACGAGACGAAGAGGCGCCGGCCCTCGGACCAGCGCTGCAGCACGTCGACGCCGCACTTCTCGCCGCCGACGATGATGGTTTCCAGCGCGGGGAGCGGCGCCGGCGGGCACTCGGCCAGCAGCGAGGGGGGGAGCGCCCAGTGCGTCACGCCGAGGCGGGCCAGGGCGCGAACGAGCGCCGGGCCCGGCAGCGTCTCGCCTGGGCCAAGCAGGCAGACGCACCCGCCGCGGGACAAGGTCGCGAAGATGTCCGCGAGCGCGACGTCGAAGGCCGGCGACACCATCTGGGCAACACGGCTGCGGGCCGTGACGCCGAACTCGGCGCTCCATGCGTCCGCCATCGCCGCCACGTTGCCGTGCGACAGCCGGACGCCCTTGGGCTCGCCAGTGGAGCCCGACGTGTACACCAGGCACGCCAGCGCGTCGGCTGACGCGGCGGGCGGCGTGGCGGGCGGACTGGCCGGGCGGTCGATGCGCGTGAGCACCAGGCCGTCGTCGGGCGGCGGTGTCGCGGCGGCGGTGCCGTCCTGGCTGGTGAGGGTGACGAGCACGGTCGCCCCGCTGTCGGCGACGACGAACTGGCGCCGCTCGTCCGGGTGCTCCGGGGCCAGCAGCACGAACGCGGCACCGGCCTGCAGCACGCCAAGGACGGCGACCAGCAGCGATTCCGACCGCGGCACCGCGACCGCGACCACGTCGCCCGCGCCGACCCCGAGTTCCCGGAGGCGCGCGGCGGTCCGTCGCGCGCGCCGGTCGAGGTCGCGATAGCTGTGTTCGCGTTCCTCGAACGCCGCGGCCGGGGCATCGGGCGTGCGCGACACGTGGTGCGCGAAGCGCTCATCGAGGCGGGCCGTCGCGGGCCCGGGCGCCTCCGGATCGCGGGACGGGCGGCGCTCGAAGGCCCGCACCTCGGCGAGTTCCGCTTCACTCACCACGGCCAGGTCGGCAACCGGCGTCTCCGGCGCCGCCGCTGCCGCCCCCAGCAGCGTGACCAGGTTGGCGCCGAGCCGCTCGACGGTCGCGGCGTCGAAGAGGTCGCGGCTGTATTCGAAGTAGCCGCGCACGCCGCCCTGCGCCTCGTAGAGGACCAGGCTGAGCGGCAGCGGCGTCGTGCCGGCGACGACGTCGAGTTCGGTCGCGTCCAGGCCGTCGAGATCCAGCTGCCAGCTCCCGCGGTCCTGCAGCACGAAGAACGTCTGGAACAGCGGCCCGCGGCCGCCGTGGCGCTCCGGGGTCACGTCGGCGACGACGACGTCGAAGGGCACGTCCTGGTTGTCGAGGGCCCCGGTCACGACGGCGCGCGCGTGGCGAAGGGCGCGGGCGAAGCCCGCCTCCGCGTCGAGCCCGACGCGCAGGGCCAGCGTGTTGACGACGGCGCCGATCGTCGACTCGGTCGCGGGGAGCCGCCGGTTGGCCGATACGGTGCCGACGACGAGCTCCCATTGGCCGGTGTAGCGGGCGAGCAGCACCGCGTACGCGGCCGCGAGGGTCATGAAGAGCGTGGCGCCCTCGGCCCGGCCGAGCGACCGCAGCCGGTTCGTCAGCGTGTCGTCGATCGCGACGGCGTGCCTCGCGACCGCGTGCGCCGTCCGCTCGTCACCCGGCCTGTCGACAGGCAGGTCGAGCCCGGTCGGCGCCCCCGCGAGCTGGCGCCGCCAGTAGTCCCGCTGCGCGTCGAAGTCGCCGGCCGCCAGCCGCGCATGCTGCCAGGCCGAGAAGTCCGCGTACTGGAGCACCGGCGGCAGCGCCAGCGGCCGGCCGTGCCGGAGGCCCCGGTAGCGCGCGCCGAGCTCGGTGAGCAGGAGGCCCGTGGACCAGCCGTCGATCGCGCCGTGATGGACCACGATGCCGAGCACGTGGCGGTCGGGCGCGAGCCGGTACAGCCGCGTGCGGAAGGGCGGCTCCGTGCGGGGATCGAAGGCCCGCACGTGCTCGGCCCGCAGGCGATCGCCCACGGCGTCCAGCTGCTCATCCGCCGGGACGGCCGTCAGGTCCTCGACGGGTGTCTCGTGCGCGCGGGCAGGATGGATCGTCAGCCGCAGCTCGCCGTCGACGTCTTCCCACCCCGTGCGAAGGCCCTCGTGCCTCGCGACGATTTCCGTGAGGCTGCGGTCGAGCGCCGCGGCATCGAGCGGCCCCGCCAGCAGGTAGGCGCCCGAGAGATGCTGCGCCCCGCGCGACGGGTGCAGCCGTTCGTCGAGCCAGAACCGCCGCTGGGCCGGGGAGGCGAGTATCGGCTCGTCACGGGGCACCTCGGGAATCGGCGGGAGCGCCGTCCGCGCGCCCGCGCCGCTCCGGTCGATGTGCTCCGCCAGCGAGCGGATCGTCGGGTGCTCGAAGAGCGCGGCAGGCGCGATGTCGAGCCCCCATCGCTCGCGGATCCGCCAGAGGAGGGCGGTCGCGAGCAGCGAGTGACCACCCGCCGCGAAGAAGTCGTCGTCGACCGAGCGCGCCGCCGTCCCGAGCACGTCCTGCCACATCCCGCCGAGGGCGATCTCGACCGGCGTCGACGGCGGGTCGGGCGGCGGTCCGGCATCGTCGGCCGGCGCGACCTCGAGCGACGCGAGGCCGCGCCTGTCGACCTTGCCGTGCGGCGTCAGCGGGAGCGCGGCCAGCGTGACGAACGTCGCCGGCACCATGTACGCGGGGAGCGCGCGGCGCAGGAACGCCGCCAGTTCGCCCGGCGCCGGCGGCGGCGCCCCCTCGCGCGGCACGACGAACCCGACCAGGCGTGGGCGCCCGGTATCGGCGTCGCGGCACACCACGGCGGCCTGCCGGATCGACGGATGCGCCTCCAGGGCACCCTCGACTTCGCCCGGATCGATCCGCCGCCCGAGCAGCTTGATCTGGTGGTCGACCCGGCCGGCGATCTCCAGGCTGCCGTCCAGCCGCAGGCGTCCGCGGTCGCCGGTCCGGAACATGCGGGCGCCCGGCGTGCCGGTGAACGGATCCGTGACGAAGCGCTCCGCCGTGGCTTCGGGGTCCGCGAGGTAGCCGGCCGCGACCGCCGCCCCCCCGACCCACACCTCGCCCACCTGCCCGCGCGCCACCGGCTGCCGGCCCCGGTCCAGCACGTAGACGGCGACGTTGTCGATGGGCGTGCCGGCCGGGACCACGTCGTCGATGAGTCCCGCGTGCACCTCGGCGCATGTCGCGTCGGCCGAGACCTCGGAGGTGCCATAGATATTGAGGAGCGTCAGGCCCGGCAGGCGGTCGAGGCAGCGGCGGGCGAGCGCGGGGCGGAGCGGCTCGCCGCTGCTGACGGCGAGGCGCAGGGCCGCGAGGGGCGTGGCCAGATCGACCGGAAGGTCGAGGATCGCATCGAGCAGCGACGGCACGAGCACGACCCGCGTCACGCGCTCGGCCGCCAGCCGCTCGACGAGCGCGCGGGCGTCGCGGACGACCGGGTCGGGCAGCACGACCAGCGGCACGCCGCACACGAGCGGCCCGAAGGTCTCCCAGACGGCGTCGACGAAGCCCATGGCCGTCTTCTGCGCGCACACCTCGCCGGCGCCGAAGGGATAGGCGCGCTGCATCCACGCGATGCGATTGGCGATGCCGCGATGGAGGCCGACGACACCGCGCGGGTGCCCGGTGCTGCCGGACGTGAACAGCACGTAGGCCGGGCTGTCGGGCGCGATCCTCACGTCGGGAGCCGTGGCGGCCTGGCGCGCCAGCGCGCCTTCCTGTTCGTCGACGAGCAGCAGGGGCGGACCCGACGCCGTGACGCGGCCGGCGAGCCGGCGGGTCGTCACCAGGCACGAGAGGCGAGCCTGCCCGCTGAGGCGGGCGAGGCGCTCGGGTGGATGCTCCGGATCGAGCGGCACGTAGGCGGCGCCCGCCTTCAACACGGCCAGGGCCGCGGTCACGAACCCGACCGAGCGTGGGAGGCACAGCCCGATCCGGGCCCCTGGGCCGGCGCCATGCGCGATCAGGAGGTGCGCCAGCCTGTTCGAGCGCTCGTCGAGCTCGGCCGCGGTGCAGCTGTCCGTGTCGTCGCGGACGGCAAGGCGCGCGGGTGTCGCGCGGACCCG
This sequence comes from Vicinamibacterales bacterium, assembly GCA_050250645.1. Taxonomy (GTDB): domain Bacteria; phylum Acidobacteriota; class Vicinamibacteria; order Vicinamibacterales; family UBA2999; genus JBFWVR01. Next base: position 43,835 of record JBFWOG010000027.1, on the reverse strand, counting down.
CTCCGCGAAGAGCGCCGTGACGGTCGTGTCCGGCGCCGGCGTGACGAGCCCGCGCGGCAGTTCCCGCCGCCGCGCCTCGAGGGTGGCGGGCGCGATCGTCGGGATCGTGTCGAGCGGGGCGTCGGCGCGCGCCGGGGCCTCGCGCAGGAACACCGCGAGGCCTTCGGCGACCTGATCGATGACCTGCCGGTCGAGTGCCGCGGCGTCGAAGTCGATGAGGCAGTGGAGCGCGCCCTCGGCCGGGTCGACTTCCAGCACGAGGTCGTAGCGCGACGCGCCGGCCGCCAGGCGCCGGACCGCGGTCTTCAGGCCGCGCAGGGCGGGAGGGTGGGGCGGTGTCTTGTGATAGTTGATCGAGACCTGGCAGAGCCGCCCGTGCGCCGCGGTCCGGTCCGGGTTCAGGGCGCGTACCAGCTCGTCGAAGGGGACCGCGTGCGCGAAGCCGTCACGCAGGCTGGTGCGGGCCTGCGCGAGCAGGTCGCGAAAGGTCGCGGCCGCCTCCAGGTCCGCGCGGACGACGAGGTCGTTCACGAGCACGCCGAGGAGCGGCTGCAGGTCCGCCGCGCGCCGGAGTGACGTGGAGACGCCGATCAGGATGTCCCGGTCGCCGCCGATGCGTCCGAGCACGACCGCCAGGCCCGCCAGGATCGCCGTGAACAGCGTGGCGCCTTCCCCGCGCGCGAACGCCTCGAGCGGCTGCGTGGCGCCGGGCTCGAGCACGAAACGCCGTTGCTGCCGCCGATGGCCGCCGCCCGCCGCCTCGGCCTGGCGCGGGAGTCCCAGCTCCTCGGGCCGGTGGGCGAGCCGTTCCCGCCAGTACGCGAGTTGCGCGTCGGTCGCCGCCGGCCGGCTCCGCTGCCAGACGGCGTAGTCGCCGTACTGGATCGTCGGCGCGGGTAGAGGCGCTTGCGTCTCCGTCGCGCGGTAGAGGTACGACAGCTCACCGAACAGGAGTGCTGCGGCGTGGGCATCCGTACAGATGTGGTGCTGCACCAGGAGGAGCACGTGGTCGCGGTCGGCGAGGGCGATCAGCTGCCCCCGCCACGGCCATTCGCGCTCCAGGTCGAACGGGCGGGCGGCCTGGGCCCGCACGAACGCCTCGAAGCTCGCGCTGTCCCAGCCGGCGGCGCAGACCTCCGCCGGGGGCGTGAGGCGCTCGAGGCGCACCGGGGCGGGAGGTCCCACCTGCTGGCGCGGTGCGCCAGCGACCTCGACATACGTCGTGCGCAGGATCTCGTGACGGGCCACGATCACCGACAGGCTCCGCTCGAGTTCCGGCACGTCCAGATCGCCCAGCATCCGCAGGACGAGGACGTTGTTGTAGGCGGCGCCCGCGCCCGCGCCCGACAGGCGCGACGCGAGCCACAGCCCCTGCTGCTCGTGCGACAGCGGCAGCAGGCTGTTCTTCGGGACGACGGGGATACGTGGGTCCGGCGATGGCGCCCTGGCGGGGAGGGCCGGGGCGCCCGGTCCCGGCGCCGGAGCATTCGAGGGCGTGTTCATCGCGCGTGGGGGGAGTAGGGGGTGGCGGGACGATTCACGCGGGCCGGCGCGGTTCCGATTCGCCTCACAATGCCTCAACAAGCCGGTGTCGTCAACGATCCCGCGCCACGGGACGACCGCGTGGGGACGCGCGCATCGGCGGGCCGCGGCGGCGGCGGGATCCCCCGCGTCAGCCGCGCTTCGGCGCGTGCTCGTCGAACTCGTGGGTCCAGTGCGCGCCGCTGCAGAACGGCTTGTTCGTGCTGCGGCCGCACCGGCAGAGGGCGTAGCGCCTGGACGAGGCGCCCGCGCCCTGCGCGACGCCCGCGAGCGCCGCGGCGCCGCCACGGACGACGTACGGCCCGTTCGGGACGTAGCCCACGACCGGGTCGCCGGCGCCGTCGCGGTGCTCGATGCCGTCGATCGTGTAGCTGAGCGCGCCCGAGGGGCACGTGTCGATCACGGCGGCGACATCCGCGGGGGACGCGGCGCCGGCGTGGATCCACGGCTCCTCCCGCAGGCGGAAGACGGCCGCCAGGCCGTCGGTGCACTTGCCGGCGTGCGCGCAGATGCCGCGATTGTCGTGGATGGTGATGCCCTCGGCCACGTAGTCGTCGCGCCTGTCGGGGACACGGTCGGGCGACTTCGCGTCGCTGAAGCCGTTGGTGCGATGGCTGCCGTCGCAGAAGGGCTTGTTCTTCGACCCGCCGCACCGGCACAGCTTGACCATCTCCGGCGTGTCGTGCGCCGCGGCGCCGTACAGGCCCTCGAGCCGCGCGAGGTGCGTCACCCGGTAGGGACCGTTCGGGAGTGGCTCGATCGTCGGGACCTTCTTCTGCTCGTCAGACATGGCTGCTCCGGAACGGTGGGTGGCGTCGACGCCTCATCATACCCGGTCGGGTCGCGGCGGCCGCGCCCGGGCGACGCCCGGCGAGGGGCCAGGCTCCCGCGAGACGGCATGGCTCGCATCTACCGGCCGAGGTGGAGCTGCAGGAAGGCAAGCACCTCCCGGACGATGCCGCGCGCGAGGGGCGTCCTCTCATCGAGGTCGAAGCCGTGCGCGCCCGTTGCGTGGTTGATGAGCCAGGCCGGCAGGTTGCGCGCGACGGCGCGGCTGACGACGGCATCGAGGGAGTCGTTCAGCCCGGGGCACGCGTCGCGCCCGGCGCGGACGAACAGCAGCGGCACGTCCGGTGGAAGGTCGTCGGCGGACCGGCCCTCGCACGCGTCGACGAACCCGAACTGCCGGGCCGCGTCGGCGACGGCCGTCGATCCCGGCAGGTCCATGGTGTAGCCGCAGAGCAGGGCCGCCGTCCGCGCGCGGCGGTCGCGCATCAGCGTCGAGAGGGCGACGACGGCGTTCGCCGAGGTGGCGAAGAGCCCGAGCCGGTCGCCGTCGATGTCGAGCGCGGCGGCATCGGTCCGCAGGTGCCCGAGCGCCGCTGGCGCGTCGTCGGCCGGCGCCTCGGCGCCACAGACGACGGCCGCGATGCCTGACGCCGCGATCAGGCGCGCCCAGGAGGTGAGGGGGTCGAAGGCGCGGGCCCGAGACACCGGGTCGGCATACGCGATGGGCAGCAGGACGGCCGGCGGCCGCCGGCCGGTGGATGCCGGGGGATAGTAGACGTCCAGCAGCAGGGCGCGCCCGGCCGCGGAGCGGAAGGTGACGTCCCGCCGCACCGGCAGCGTGTCCATGCCTGGCAGCGTCACGACGACATGCTTCGCCGCCGCTGCACGGATGGCGGCCTCGCGGTCGCCCGGCTCGTCCATGGTGCCTCCCGCACGCGTGCCGGGAGCCCACCTGCCCGGCCGTGGCACGAGTGTGGTTCCTGTTGCGGGGCTTGTGTCCAGCCCGTACTATTGGGATCTCCTTGCGGGCAACCGCGCGGCCGACGTTCCTGTCCCCGACATCAGGCGCGAACCCGACGAACCCGTCGAACCTGTCGAACCCGTCGAACCCGTCGAACCCGACGAACCTGACGAACCCGACGAACCCGTCGAACCTGTCGCCCCCGCTACACTGCCCGGCTGGCCGCGTCGAGGGTGGCGAGCTGGGCGGGGGTGAGCGTCAGCCGCATCGCGCCGAGGAGGTCCTCGACCTGGGCCACGCTCGTGGCGCTGGCGATCGGCGCGGCGACGGCCGGCTGCGCGGCAAGCCATGCGAGGGCGACCTGCGCGGGTGTCGCGCCCGCCTCGGCGGCGACGGCCTCGACGGCCGCGAGCACGGCGAGACCGCGGTCGTTGAGGTCCTTGGCGACGGCCCCGGCGCGGGCCTTGCCGGCTTCGTCCCCGGCGCGCCTGTACTTGCCTGTGAGAAAACCGGAGGCGAGCGAGAAGTACGGCACGGCGGCGACGGCCCGCGCGACGCAGAGATCCTGGAGCGGCCCCTCGAAGATGGCGCGCTCGACGAGGTTGTAGTGCGGCTGCAGCACCGTGTAGCTGGCGAGCCCGCGCGCGGCGCTGATGTCGAGCGCCTGCGCGAGCCGCGCGGCGTCGTGGTTCGACGCGCCGATGGCGCGGACCTTGCCGGCCGTGACCAGGGTGTCGAAGGCCTCGAGCGTCGCCTCGAGCGGCGTGTCGGGGTCGTCCCAGTGCGCGAAGTAGAGGTCGATGTAGTCGGTGCCGAGCCGGCGAAGCGATCCGTCGACCTGCGCGGCGATTCGCTCCGGCCGGAGCCCCTTGCTCCCGTGCATCTCGCCCCCGACCTTGGTCGCGATGACCACGTCGTCGCGCCGGCCGCGCGCCGCCAGCCAGGCGCCGATGACCGACTCGGACTCGCCGCCGGTGTGTCCCGGCACCCACCGCGAGTAGATGTCCGCCGTGTCGATCATCCGTCCGCCGCCGGCGACGAACGCGTCGAGCACGGCGAACGAGGTGTCCCGGTCGGCGGTCCAGCCGAACACGTTGCCGCCGAGAATCACGGGGGGCGTGGAGATGCCGCTGGCTCCGAGCTGGCGTGACTGGCTCATGGTGCTTCCGTGGAAACGCCCGGCGTGAGGTGGGGACGGGCGGGATGGAAATTAGTTCAGGTATGTATTGTACGCCGTGGAACCCCCTATAGACTCTCTACGTCCAAGGCTATAGAGTTTCGATAGCCATGACCCTCGAATCCTCCCGCGCCGACTCACGGACCGAACTCCTCCACGGCACCCTCGACATGCTGATCCTGCGCACCCTCCAGTGGGGCTCGCAGCACGGCTACGCGATCGCGCAGACGATCCGCGCGCAGTCCTCCGACGTCCTCCAGGTGGAGGCCGGCTCGCTCTATCCCGCGCTCCAGCGCCTGGCCAAGCGTGGGTGGGTGACGGCCGAGTGGGGGCAGACCGACCAGAAGCAGCGCGCGAAGTTCTACAGCATCACGCCCGACGGCAAGCAGCAGCTGGCGCGCGAGCAGTCGCGCTGGACCGAGCTCGTCACCGCGATCAGCCGCGTCATGACGCCGGCCGCCGGCCCTGGCGGCAAGGAGTAGCCCATGTCGATCCTGTCCTGGCTCCGGCGCCGCCGCCTCGAACTCGACGACGAGGACTTCCAGGACGAGATCCGCGCGCACCTGGCGATGGCCGAGGCGGAGCGGATCGCCGAGGGCGCCGACCCGCAGGCCGCGCGCGACGAATCGGTCAAGGCCTTCGGCAACATCCTCCTCACGACGGAGGCGGCGCGGCGCGTCTGGACCCCGTGGTGGCTCGAGGCCCTCCGCGATCTCGCCAGCGACGTCCGCTACGCCCTGCGCGGGCTCGCGGCGCACCCCGCGTTCTCGCTCACCGTCATCGGCGTCCTCACGCTGGGCATCGGCCTGAACGCGACGGTGTTCTCGATGTTGAAGGCCACGGCGCTGAGCCCGCTCGCCGGGGTCGAGCACTCGGCGGATCTCGCGGTGGTGCACCTCGAGACGAGCGCCGGCCGCCCCGTCGGCCTCTCGTATCCCGACTACCAGTTCCTGCGCGACAACGACCAGGCGTTCACGTCGCTGTCGGCGTCGCTCGTGGCGACGGTCGGGCTCGGCCGCGGCCGCGACTCCCGTTCGATCTGGGGCGAGCTGGTCACGGGCAACTACTTCGACTCGCTCGGCGTCCGCGCGGGGCAGGGCCGCACGATCCAGCCGTCCGACGAAGCGGGGCCAGGCCGGCAGCCGGTCGTCGTGCTCGGCGACGGGCTGTGGCGGCGCGACTTCGGCGCTGACCCGGGCGTCGTCGGCACCACCATCGAGATCAATGGCGTGCCGCTGACAGTCGTCGGCGTCGCCGCGCCCACCTTTCACGGGACGACGGTCGTCTACGACGTCGACGTCTTCATCCCGCTGACGATGGCGCCGGCGCTGGGCTTCACGCTCGGGAGCCAGGAGACGACGGCGGCGGGCATCCTGTCGGATCGCCACGCGAGCCTGCTCCATCCCCAGGGGCAGCTGCGGCCCGGCGTGAGCCGCGAGGCCGCCGAGGCGCAGGTCGGCGCCCTCTGGGCCGCCCGGGGCCAGGAGCGGTTGCTCTCGGACGAGGCCACGCGGCTCAGGGTCGTGCCGTTCTGGCAGGCGCCCGGCGGCGCGCCGTCGATCCTGCTCCCGACGCTGGTCCTGCTGAGCGCCATGGGGTTGCTCGTGCTGGTGACGGCCTGCGCGAACATCGCGGGGCTCGTCCTGGTGCGCGGCGTGTCGCGGCGCGGGGAGATCGCGGTGCGGCTCGCCCTGGGCGCGACGCGCGCCCGGATCGTCCGGCTCCTCGTCGTCGAGAACCTGGTGCTCGCGCTGCCGGGCGCGGTGCTCGGCGTCGTCGTCGCGTGGCGCGGCATCCCGGTGCTCGTCGGGTACGCGGCGGGCCTCGCCGCGCCACAGCGCCTCTTCTTCAACATCGAGGTGGACGGGCTGGTCGTGGGGTTCTCGGTGCTTGCCGCCTGCCTGTCGGCGCTCGTCTTCGGGTTCGTCCCGGCGCTGCAGAGCTCGCGCGTGGATCTCGTGTCGGTCATCAACCAGGACGCGTCGCCGCGCGGGGCCTCGCGGGGGCGCCTGCGCGGCGCGCTCGTGGTCGCGCAGGTGGCGGTGTCGCTCCTGCTGCTCGTCGGCGCCGGCCTCGTCACGCGCAGCCTCGACGCCGCGCGCCGGTCCGACACCGGCTACGACGCGCGCCTCGTCACCACCACCGGCGTGGACGTCAAGCAGGGCGGCTACGACGAGGCCCGGGGCCGCGCGTTCTACCGCCGTCTCGTCGACGAGGCGCGCCGGGACTTCCGCCTCGAGTCGGTCACGCTCGCGGCCAGGGAGCCCCTGGCGTTCCTGGCGCCGCCCGCGCGGCGCGTCGCGATCGAGGGCTACGAGCCGCAGCGTGACGAGGACCTGGCCTTCCTGTCCAACACCGTGGACACGGACTACTTCCGCGCGCTGCGGATCCCGCTCCTGGCCGGGCGGGCGTTCGAGGACCGCGACGACGAGACCGCCCTGCCCGTCGCGATGGTCAACCGGACCATGGCGGAGCGGTTCTGGGGCGGCCCGTCTGGCGCCATCGGCCAGCGCCTGCGCGTCGACGGCGGCGACTGGCGCACCGTCATCGGCGTCGCGGCCGACGTGAAGTACGTGCGGATCAACGAGACTCCCCGGCCGTATGTCTACCTGCCGTTCCGGCAGGCCTACCAGCCCGGGATGTTCCTGCACACCCGGGGCGTGACGCCGCCCGGCGCCGCGGCGTCGCCAGAGGCGGCGGCCCGGCAGGCGGAGGAACTGGCGGAGCTCGCGCGTGCGCGCATCGCGGCGATCGATGGCGACCTGCCGGTCGTCTACTCGAAGACGCTGGCGGGCCGGATGCGCGGCGCGCTGATGCTCATGGACCTCATGGCGGCGATGTTGTTCGTCTTCGGGACCGCCGGCATGGCCCTCGCGGCGCTCGGCACGTATGGCCTCGTGTCGTACACCGTGCGGCAGAGCACGCACGAGATCGGCATCCGGATGGCGCTCGGCGCGTCGGCCTTCTCGGTGGTGCGCACGTTCGTCGCCCGGGGGATGTGGCTCGGGGCGGCTGGCTCGGCGATGGGGCTCGTCGTGGCGCTCGGCGGCAGCCGGGTCCTCGGCGGGATGCTCGTCGGCGTCAGCGCCACCGACGGCGTCGCCTTCGCGCGGGCCGTGGGCCTCGTGCTCGGGATCGTGGCCCTGGCGACGCTCGTGCCCGCCTGGCGGGCCGCCCGTACTTCGCCGCTCGCGGCGCTCCGGCACCAGTGACGGCCGCCCCCGGGCGTGGCGGGAATTCGAGGCGGGCCGCCCCGCGGTGACGCGCCGTGGGCGCGCCGCCGCGGGGACGGCTCGGAAGGTGCGCGGCTACTGCTTCGCGATTGTCACGGTGATGCCGCAGGTGCCGAAGAAGTTGTACCAGGTGCCCCCGTAGTAGTTGTTGCCCACGAGGCCGAACTGGTACGTCTGTCCTTCGGCGAGCCGGATCCCGGCGTTCAGCGAGACCTGTGCGGCACTGTAGGCACCCCCCGGCGAGGTCGCCCAGGTCTGCGTCCCGGCCACGTTCCAGCTGGCGCCCCCGTTCGTGCTCACCGCCGGCCACGCGATCATCGTGGCCTGGCTGCCCGACAGCTTGCCGATGAAGCCGTTCACGATGGCGGTCTCACCGGCGCCAGCCGTGTGCGTGACGACGCACTTGGCGTAGTTCCAGCCCTCGGGGGTGCTGTATTCCGGGAAGGGCTCGCTCAGCGAGCCGCTCGCCCAGAGGGTCTTGGCGATGCCGCCCGAGCCCGGTTCGCCCTTCTCGCCCTGCGGCCCCTGGGTGCCCTGCGGGCCCTGCGGCCCCGTCGCGCCCGGCGCGCCGTCCACGCCGTCGACGCCGTTCGTGCCGGCCGGACCCTGCGCGCCCGTGTCGCCCTTCAGCCCCTGGGGGCCCATCTCGCCCTGGAGGCCCTGGGCGCCGGTGGCACCCGTGTCGCCCTTGACGCCCTGGACGCCCTGGGCACCGGTTTCACCCTGGGGACCCTGCGCGCCGGTCGCCCCGGTAGCCCCGGTAGCGCCGGTCAGGCCCTGGGGACCCTGGGCACCCGTGGCGCCGGTGGCACCTTGAGGCCCCATTTCGCCCTGCGGGCCCTGGGCACCGGTGGCCCCCTGAGGACCCACTTCGCCCTGCGGACCCTGGGCACCCGTCTCACCCTGCGGGCCCGTCGCGCCGGTCGCGCCCTGGATGCCCTGGATGCCCTGAATGCCCTGGGGACCCTGTGCACCCAGCGTCAGCCCGAAGCTTGCGCTGGCCGGTCCGTCCGAGAGCGCCAGCAGGTACGAACCCGGCGCCAGGCCCGGCGACGGGAGCGCCGCGGTCAGCTGCGTGCCGGTGCCATCCACGGCGAGTCCGGCCAGGGCGGTTCCGCCGAGGGTGGCGACCGTGCTGGCCGAGAAGCCCGAGCCCGTGACGAACAGGGTCGTCTGGCCGGCGTCAGTGGTGGCCGACGCGATGACCATCGACTGGGCACCGCCCCCCGCGTTTGCCGGAGGAGTCCCGTTACCCTGGCCGGCACCGCGGCCCTGTGCGAAGGCCACGGGGGTGGCAAGGACGAGTAATGAGAGTGCGGTGGCGAAGAGCCTTGTCGGGCGCATCGATGGTCTCCTTGGCCTCGTCGCGAGGACGAGCCTGGTGTCGAGGGGGGACGCACCTCTGGATCGAGGAACGGGTCTCATGACACCAAGCGACACAAGCGGCCGGACAGGTTCATGGCGGGCGGGTGTGTGTCGATCCCGGCACCACGGGGACCGCGAGTCGCCCACCCGGCCGAGGTGGTCAGTGGCCCGGGAGGGTGATCGCGTCGGTGAGGCCGCGGCTGGCCGGACCTGGGCTCCCGCTCCGGAGATCAGGACCCGCATGCTCCGAGCCTGCGGCTCCCACGAGACGGGCGCGGATCTGGAACCATCCCTGCAAGAGACCCCACCGGACATCACCGGGCAGCGGATGTGGCGATCCGGCGGTCACGACCAGTGTCGCCGGCTTCCACGCCCGCGGTAGCCCGCGTTTCACCGATGGGTGAGAGGAGGCAGCATTGACCAGGGACACACGTTCGGCCCGGCCACCGATGCGGACGAGCGACGAGGCCGAGCCGAGGGGGCTGGCGCTCGCCCGCGCCGAGGGCCAGGCGTTCAGGGCGACGGTCGACCACATGATTGCCGACATCGCCGACGGCGGTGCCATCACCCGCGCGGGGGAGTATCTCGTGGGCTACGCCGTCGAGAAGGCGGAGGGCATGTACGAGCTCCGCGGCGGCGAGCTGCAGTGGACGGACCCGGGCGCGGGCAACGCCCACATCGAGGTCGTCGTGTGCGACGGCGCCGACGGCCGCTTCGTGCCCTGCCTGGACGTGACGGTCACCGTGGCGGCCGACGCGGGCCGGGTCCTCGGGACGCACGCGCAGCCGCTCCTGTGGCATCCCTACCTCTATCACTACGGCCGCAACTGGACCCTGCCGGGTGACGGCGCGTACACGCTGACGGTCCACATCGAGCCGCCCGCCTTCCCGCGGCATGACAAGGTGAACGGCCGACGCTATGCGAAGGCGGTCGACGTGACCTTCGAGGGGGTTCGCATCGAGACCGGGCAGGACTGATCGCGGGCCGCGATAGGCCGTCGGCACCGGCGCGTGCTACCGTGCTCGCGGGGGCGCTGGCGGACCGGGCGGTCCGGTCGAGGGCGCCGCCGCCCCGTTCCCGCGCATGAGACCACGGCCCGAGATTCCCGGCGACATCGAGGAGTTCCGCGACGAGCGCTGGTGCCGCGAGGACGCGCGCCGCGTCGACACGGCCCACGATGCCGAACGGTTCGTGGAGCGCGCCGGCTTCTGCTTCTGCCTCACCGACGCGCGCAAGCCCGGCCCGTCCCTGTACGTCGCGGTGTGCGGCCGCCGTGACGCCGTGATGCCGCGCAACGTCCAGAAGGACGAGGAGGCCTCGCACGCCTGGTTGCTGAAGGACGAGGTGGCCCGGCGCGGCAAGGTGTACTACGGCAAGCTCGCGCGCGGGAAGGCGATGTTCCTCGCGCCGCGGATGGTGCCTTTCTTCCACGCGATCTGGGGTGTCCGCCGGGGCCAGGAGGCGGCGCGGCTCGGCGCGGACGCCCGCGCCATCCTCCGCGTGCTCCGCCGCGAGTGGGAGATGGCCTCCTCCGACCTGCGCCAGGAGGCGGGCATCGCCGACCGCGCGGCCTTCACGCGCGCGATGGACGAACTGCAGGCGGCGATGATCGTCGTGCCGAGCGAGGTCGTCTACCAGCCGAAGTTCACCTATATCTGGACGCTCGCGCTCGGGCGGTTCCCCGGCGAGCTCGCGCGGCGCGTGCGCCGCGAGGTCGCGGTGCGCGAGATCGCCAGGTGCTTCCTGGCGGGCGCCGGCCTGACGATCCCCGGCGAGCTGGCGCGGGTGACCGGCCTGTCGCGCGCCGAGGCCGGGCGTGGCAACCGCGCGCTGGTCGCCGAGGGCTACGCGACCATGCCGGCTCGCGGCACCTACCGGCTCGCCACGCTCGCGTGATCGTCCGCCGGTCGCGCGCGTCCATGCCACAGGCGTTCGGTAGAATGCATCCGTGAACGACGCCTCCCTCGCGTTCGCCGTCACCGGCGGAACCGTCCTCTTGCTGGTCGCCGGCGCCGGGCTGGTGCTCGATCGATACGCGCGGGCCGCGCGCCTGCGGGCCGCCCGCGCCGGCTGGGGACGCTTCCGCGACCGGCCGCGCGACATGGCGGGCATCGCCGCGTACTACCGCGACGGCGCGCGGGACGGCGACCACGGCCTTGACGACCGCACCTGGGAGGACCTCGACATGGACGATGTCTTCCAGGTGCTCGACCGCACCGAGACACCGCTCGGCCAGCAGCACCTCTATGCGCGCCTGCGATCGGCGCCGCCCGCCAGGCGCCTCGCGGCCTTCGACGCGCTGGTGACGAGGCTTGGCGACGACGTGCCGGCGCGCGAACGCGTGCAGGTGGCGCTCGGGCGGCTGGCGACGCCGGCCGCCTTCGACCTCTGGCGCCTCGCCCAGCCGGGCGTGCTCGAGCGCCTGCAGACGACCGCCCTCTTCCCGGCGATTGCGCTCGCGGCGATTGGGCTGGCGGCCGCCGCGCCTGCCTGGTGGCCGGCCCGCCTGCTCCTCGCGGCCCTCCTGCTCGGCAACCTCGCGCTCCGGGCGGTGCTGCCCTCGCGCCTCGCGCCGTTCGTGCACGCGTTCAGGCTGGTGAGCCCCCTGGTCGCCGCGGCCCAGGCGCGCGTGGCGCTGGACGTCGACGGCGCGCCGGGCACCATCAGCGCCCTGTCGGTGGACACCGCGCGGCTCGTGCGGCTGGGGCGCCTGGCGCGCTGGGCGGCGCCCGACCCGACGGCCGCGGCCGGCGACCCCCGCACGCTGCTCTTCCACGCGCTGAACGTCGTGCTCTGGCTCGACGTCAACGCGCTCGCGATCGCCGCCCCCCTCCTCCGCCAGCGCGCGCCCGAGGTGCAGCGGATCGTGGCCGCCGTGGGCGACCTCGACGCGGCGCTCGGCATCGCCAGCTTCCGGGAGGGCACCCCGGGCTGGACCCGGCCGAGCTTCCAGCCCGCGTCCGCGCTCCTGCGGGGGCTCCGCCATCCGCTGATCCCGGACGCCGTCCCGAACTCGATCACGCTCGCGCCGCCGACCGGCGCGATCATCACCGGCTCGAACATGTCCGGCAAGTCGACCTTCCTCCGGACGGTGGGTGTCAGCGTCGTGCTCGCGCAGACCATCCACACCTGCCTGGCGAGCCATTACGACGGGCCGCAGTTCGTGGTCCGCACGTGCATCGGCCGCGCCGACGATCCGGCCACGGGCAAGAGCTACTACCTCGTCGAGGTCGACGCGGTGCTGGCCATCCTGCGGGCCGCCGGGTCGCAGGTGCCGCACCTGATGCTCTTCGACGAGCTGTTCCGCGGCACCAACGCCGTCGAGCGGATCGCCGCCGCGGAGGCCGTGCTGCGCGCCCTGCTCGAGGCCAGGGCCGATGGGCGCCACGCGCCGCACACCGTGATGGTCGCGACCCACGACGACGAGCTCGTCGACCTGCTGGCCGGCGCGTACGACCCGTACCACTTCACCGACGCCCTGGACTCGAAGGGGTTCGTCTACAACTACCGCCTGGAGCCGGGCCGGGCCACCTCCCGTAACGCCATCGCGCTGCTCGCGGCGCGCGGCGCCCCGGTCGAGGTCATCGACCGCGCCACGGCGCGTGCCCGCGAGCTGGACCGTGCCCGCGCCCTGGTCGCGGCCATACCCGGCGCGACCCCGGACGAGCCAGTCCCGGACGCGCCAGCCCCGGACGCGCCGGTCCCGGACGGGCAAGTCCCGGAGGCCGAGGCGCCCGTACTTGCGGCGTCGACCGGGCCGGAACTTTCGGCCGGCGGAACGAGTCTCAATTAGCAGTGGTGAAACTCCTCAACCGGCGCGCCGCGGTGGCCACCGGCGTGGTCGCCGGCATCGGCGCGACCTGGACCGGTATCTCCAACTCGTGGAGCGCGCGATTCCTCCGCGAGCGTTTGGCGGAATTCGGCCGCGAGATCCCGGCCGCTCCCCACACGCCGGCGCCCGCCGGCTGGGACGACAACCGGGTGACCATGGCGTGGCTCGGCCACGCCACCATGCTCATCAACTTCTACGGGCTGCGGATCCTGACCGACCCGGTCCTCTTCGACCGGATCGGCATCGACCTGGGCATCGGCAGCCTCGGGCCCCAGCGGCTCGTGAAGTGCGCGCTCCCGCCGGCCGACCTGCCCGAGATCGACCTCGTCCTCGTCTCGCACGCGCACTTCGACCACCTCGACACGCCTTCGCTCGGCGCGGTCCGTGGCCGGCCGGCGGCGGTGATGGCGGCGGGCACCTCCGACCTGCTGCCGCGCCGCCACTACGCGTCGGTGACCGAGCTCCGCTGGCACGAGTCCGTCCGGGTCGCGACGCCGCGCGGCGAGGCGGCCGTCCACGCGATCGAGGTGAAGCACTGGGGCGCGCGCGTCCAGCGCGACACCTGGCGCGGCTATGCCGGCTTCGTCGTCGAGCGCGAGGGCCGGCGGCTGCTCATCGGCGGCGACACGGCCTCGACGGCCGCCTTCCGCGACCACCGGCGCCTCGGTCCCTTCGACGCGGCCGTGATGCCCATTGGCGCCTACGACCCCTGGATCCGCAACCACTGCACGCCCGAGCAGGCCGTGACGATGGCGGACGCGGCTGGCGCGCGGCTCTTCGTCCCCGTCCACCACCAGTCGTTCCGGTTGAGCCGCGAGCCGTTCACCGAGCCCATCGAGCGCGCCCGGGAGGCGCTGCGCGAGGAGCGCGACCGGCTGGGGCTCAGTGAAATCGGCCAGACGCTCGTCGTCCCCGCCTGAGGCCGCCGGAAATCCGGCTGCCGCCCGCCCGACCCCCTCCGATCCCGCGCCCGGACGCTCGTGGCCGAAGGCACCGGTCTTGCGGCAGCCCCCGGCATGGCTGCCGCGGTGGCGTTCGAGGACGTCTCGTTCGCGTTCGACGACCACGTCGTCCTGGACCACCTCACCTTCAGTGTCCCCGCCGGGAGCATGCGGATCATCCTTGGCGGGAGCGGGGCGGGGAAGTCCGTCATCCTGAAGCTGATCCTCGGGCTGCTGCGGCCGGACGCCGGGGCCATCCTCGTCAACGGGCAGCGGATCGAGCACCTGCGCGAGCGCGACCTGCTGCCGATTCGGGCCGACATCGGGATGCTCTTCCAGGAGACGGCCCTCTTCGACTCGCTGACCGTCGAGGACAACGTGGGCTACCGGCTGTACGAGGAGTCGGACATGCCGGTCCGGGAGGCGCGCGCCAGGGTGGAGGAGGTGCTCGGGTTCGTCGGCCTCGGCGAGTTCATCGACCGGATGCCGTCGGAGCTCTCCGGCGGCCAGCGGCGGCGGGTGGCGATCGCCCGGGCGATGGCGTCGAGGCCGAGCCTGCTGCTGTTCGACGACCCGACGTCCGGGCTCGACCCCGTCATCGCGTCGACCGTGGACGACGAGATCGTGAAGCTGCGGGACCTGCAGCACGTCACGTCGATCGTGGTCACGCACCAGATCCGGGACGCCTTCTACATCGCGTCCCACCAGGCCACGCGCACGGAGACGGGCGTCCAGCTCGTGGCCGCCGACGAGCGCCACGCGGCCCGCGTGGCGTTCATGGTGCTCCACGACGGCCGCATCCACTTCGAGGGGCGCGCGGCCGACCTGCTGGGGTCGGCGGATCCGTACCTGAAGGAGTTCCTCTACAACACCCTGCCGCCCTGGTAGGGCCTCCCGCTCAGCGGTCGGGCCGGTCCTTGAACTCCGACTCGATGACGGTGGCGTAGCACGACGGGCAGATGCCGTGGCTGAACTGCGCCCGCGTGTGGTGGGAGATGTAGGCCTCCACGGTCTGCCAGTAGTTGTCGTCGTCGCGAATCTTCTTGCAGTAGGCGCAGATCGGGAGGATGGCCTGGAGCTGCTTCACCTCGGTGAGGGCCGACCGCAGCTCGGCGACGAGCTGCTCGCGCTCCTGCTCGGCCTTCCGGCGGGCCGTGATGTCCCGCGCGACCGAGAAGATGAGCTGCTGCTCGACGTCGGCGGTGGCGTTCCACAGGAGCCACTTGTACGAGCCGTCGCGGCAGCGGTAGCGGTTCTCGAAGCCGAGGGCCTGCTCGCCGGCCCGCACCCGCCGGTTCTGCTCGAGGGTGCGCGCGAGGTCGTCCGGGTGGACGAAGTCGAACATCGGCGAGGCCTGGAGTTCCTGGAGCGTGAACCCCAGCGTCGCTTCCCAGGCCGGGTTGAGCCTGGTGAAGTGGCCGTTGAAGTGCGCGATGCACAGCATGTCGATCGACAGCGTGAAGAACCGGCCCTCCAGGCCGGACGGGTCCGTCGGCATCGTGTGGCTCTCCTGCCTCGTGCGGGACTGGGACACCGAGGGCGCTGCGCCGCGTCCGTTCCCCGGGGACGGCAGTGGACAGGGGATGGGGTCAGTGTCTCATGCGGCAGGCCGGGGGCCAACCCCGGGCCCGCCCCGGGCGCGCCGCCTACCCCTGGCGCGCCTGCGCCTCGTCCCACTGCCGCTGCATCAGCGCCCGCAGGCTCGCGGGGTCCTTCCGCATCGCGGCCCAGATGCCCTCGGAGCGCTCGTCGGCGAGCACCTGGTCGGCGTCCGCCCGAAGGCCCTCGACGGTCCGGTCGGCCACCTGCCGCGGCGACACCTTCGGCTGCGTGAAGTGCGCCGCCATGTCGGTGTCGATGAAGCCCGCGTGCACCGCCATGACCCTGGTGCCCTGGGCCTTGAGTTCCATGCGCACCGCGTCGGTCACCGACAGGGCCGCGTGCTTGCTGGCGCAGTAGGTGGAGTGGAACGGCGAGGTGAACCAGGTCACCACGGACAGCATGTTGACGATGGCGCCGCCCCCGCGCCTGGCGAGGACGGGCGCGAAGGCGCGGCACATCGCCAGCGTGCCGAAGACGTTGACCTCCATCTCTCGGCGGAAGCGCTCCTCGGCCCCGTCGGTCAGCACCTGGCTCTTCAGCAGGATGCCGGCATTGTTGACGAGGACGTCGACGTCAGGGCACGCGCGCGCGGCCGCCGCCACCTGGTCGCGCGACGTCACGTCGAGCGCGACGCCCGCGACGCGCGGGTCCGCGAAGACGGCGGGAATCGCCGACGGCTCGCGCGCCCCCGCGTAGACCCGGGTCGCACCCGCTTCGAGAAACGCCTCGACGAACGCCTTGCCCAGGCCGCGGTTCGCGCCCGTCACCAGAACGACCTTGCCTGCGATGTCCATGGGGCATCGTACTCGGAACCTGGTTCCGGGTTCCTCGGGTTCCTCGGGTTCGTCGGGTTCGTCGGGTTCGTCGGGTTCGTCGGGTTCGTCGGGTTCGTCAGGTTCGTCGGGTTCGTCGGGTTCGTCGGGTTCGTCAGGTTCGTCAGGTTCATCGGGTTCGTCAGGTTCGTCGGGTTCGTTGGGTTCGTCGGGTTCGTGCGTCCCGACTTGTTGTCTCCGGTGTCTTCTCCGTGTCTCCGTGTTCCCCGGAGGGCTGCTGCGGACGACGGTGGCGATGGGGGCGACGATGGCGATGGGGACGGGCTCACGGGTTGACGAGGACGGCCGTCGCGGCGATCGGGACGACGACGCCGTCGGTGATGGTCAGGTA
>JBFWOG010000027.1:0-27129 GCA_050250645.1 Vicinamibacterales bacterium | reverse complement strand
CCCCGGAGGGCTGCTGCGGACGACGGTGGCGATGGGGGCGACGATGGCGATGGGGACGGGCTCACGGGTTGACGAGGACGGCCGTCGCGGCGATCGGGACGACGACGCCGTCGGTGATGGTCAGGTACATCACCTGGAGGTCGAGTGAGCCGGTGGGCGCCAGGAAGTGGTAGTCGTCGATGTACCCCTCGGCGCGGGCGTCGAGGACCTCGCCGTTCGGCCAGAGGAACACCACATCGCGCGCGCCGGCCTGTGCCTCCCAGTCCTCGAAGTCCACGACGTCGGCGGCGCCGCTCGTCCGCCCGTCGGCGTAGATCAGCACCTTTGGCCCCGGGAACGGCAGGCGGGACGAGCCGTAGCGGCCTTCCTCCCGCGTGCGGTCCGCGTAGTACATCTTGTAGCGCACGTCGCCCACGTGCATCGGCAGGGCCGCCTGGGCGTTGGCGAAGAGCTTCGGGCAGCCGTCCTCCCTGTACTGGACGACGAAGCGCGTGCCGTCCCAGACGGCGTAGCCGTGGTTCATCCGCGCCGTCGTGCAGCCAGCCACGTCATCGGTCGTGAAGACCATGAAGCGTCCCGGCTGGCCGTCCCAGCGCCAGTCGTCCTGCGTGGGCCAGGCGAGCTTGAACTGGCGCGCGTTCTTGATGCGGGGATTGCCGCCGACGGCATCCCCATCCACGCCGAGCACGACCGCGGGCTCGCAGCCGCCGCCGGCCTCGTAGTCGGCCGCCGCCTCGCACACGCCCGAGGGCCCGGGGTTGAAGTCCTGGCCGACATAGCCGTCCTGGCTGTCGACCGACAGCACCCGCGTCCTGCCGTCGCCGCCCCGCGCCTCGAAGAACAGGCGCACCCGGGCCCCGAGCGCCGCCGACAGCGGCACGCCCTGGCCGGTGGCGACCTCCTGGACCAGCGGCGTGGCGGTGCCCGGCGTGATCAGGCCGGTCGTGGCGGCGCGGCTCGTGAACGACAGGTAGCTGGACGGGTCGTCGGCCGTTGCGGGGACGCTGGTGGCTGCCGTCGACAGCGGCGAGCGGCGGCCCGACCCGAAGGGGCCGTAGTAGAACTGGATGCGGTTAGCCATGGCGCCCGCCTCGGGGCCGAACCGCGTGGCGCTCAGCCGGGCGTTGCCGTCGGCCACCGGCATGGTGAGGCCGCTGACGGTGTGGCCCGTGCCCTGGAGCTGCCAGTACTCGGTGTCGGTCGCCCCGGTCACCGGCGCGGCCGACCCATTGTCGGCGCACGCGGCGTCACGGCACGCGGTCACGACCACCGCGTAGGTCGTCGCGGCCTTGAGGCCGGCCAGCGACACCCGCGCCTGCCCGCTGGCGGCCGTGGCCGAGACCGACGTGCCGCCCACCGACTCGCTGGCGACGACCTCGTAGTGGTGGACGTCGCCCTGCGGCGCCGTCCACGACACGTCCAGCCGGGTGGACGAAGCCGCGGTCCGCGCGCCGACCGTCCTCGGGTCGACCGCCGAGACGGCGACGCCCGTCGGCGGCGCGCTGCCGGTCGGCGCGGGCGCCCGGACCGATGCGGGGTCGAGCGCGAAGACCGACAGGTCCGTCGAGACGAACTCCGCCGCGAAGACGCCCGCCGACGAGGTGAGCGCCGGCACCGACAGGCGGTACGGCGGCCCGCCGGATACGGTGACCAGCCGCGTGCCGGCAGCCAGGGGCCGCGGCGTCGCCGGGCTCGCGGCGCTCAACCGGAACGACAGGAGGTCGGCCGACTCGAGCCGGACGGTGAAGGCCTGGCGGGCGGGTCCGGAGCCGTACTCGACGTACGGCACGGTCAGCGTGTAGTCGTCCGGCCCGCCGGTCAGGGCCGGCAGCGACTGCGCGGCGGCGCCCGCCGTCAGCAGCAGCATGAGCGCGGTCAGCGCAGGCTTCATCGGGGCATCTCCAGCTGGGGGCAGCTTGCCGGATGAGACCCGACGGCGCCACCCAGGGTTTAAATCGGCCAACCTTCCGGCTGCCGACACCGTCGAAGCCCGTAGCCATGTCAATCGACGGACTCGCGCAGAACCTCCGCTACGCCGTTCGCGCGCTCCGGCGTGACCTGGGCTTCACGGTCTTCGCCGTCCTGATCGCGGCGCTCGGCATTGGCGCCAGCACCACGGTCTTCAGCGTGGTCGACGCGCTGCTGCTCCGTCCGTTGCCATTCGCCGAATCCGGCCGGCTCGTGTGGATCAGCAACCACGACCTGCCAGGGCTCTCGGGCCAGACCACGCAGGTCGGGCACATGATCGACCTGGCCGGGCAGTCGGAGTCGCTGGAGTCGCTGGCCGGCTACTTCGCGTTCTACGGGGTCGGTGACGCGGTCCTGACCGGCCGCGGCGAGCCCGAGCGGCTCAGCAGCGTGCCGGTGTCGGGCAACTTCTTCGAGGTGCTCGGCGTCCGTCCGGAACTCGGCCGGACGTTCACCGCGGAGGAGGCGACGTTCAACGGCCCGAAGGCGGTGCTGCTCAGCCACGCGCTGTGGGAACGGCGATTCGCCTCCGACCCCGCCATCGTCGGCGCGCCGCTGACGATCAACGCCGAGCCGTACACGGTTGCCGGGGTACTGCCGGCGTCGTTCGACTTCGGCGCGGTCTTCGCCCCCGGCAGACGCTTCGACCTGTTCACGGCGTTTCCCCTGAGCCCCGAGACGAACCGCTGGGGCAACACGATGGCGATGATCGGCCGGCTGAAACCCGGCGTCACCGCGGCCGGCGCGCAGGCGGAGGTCCAGCTGCTCGCCTCCCAGTTCATGGCGGCGAACCCCGACCGCAACAGCTTCGAGGGCTTCGTGACGCCGCTGGCGGACCACGTGAGCGGGGGGCTGCGGCTGGCGCTCTGGGTGCTCGTCGCGGCGGTCGGCGTGGTGATGCTGATCGTCTGCGCCAACCTGTCGAACCTGCTGCTGGCGCGGACCGCGGGGCGGGAAAAGGAGATGGCGATCCGCGCGGCGCTGGGGGCGGGGCGACGGGCGCTCGTGGCGCAGATGCTGACGGAAGGGCTGGTGCTCGCGGGCGCGGGCGCCCTGCTGGGCGTCGGGCTGGCGGTGACCGCCACCCGGGCGCTCTCGCGGCTGGACGGCATGCGCATCCCGCTGCTCGACCGCGTGCAGGTGGACGCCACGGCGCTCGGCGTCACGCTGGCCATCGCCGTCGTGACCGGCCTCGTCTTCGGGCTGGCGCCGGCGATGCAGGCGTCGGACCGGCGGCTGCACGACGCGCTGAAGGACCAGTCGCGCGGGTCGAGCGAGGGCCGCCGCCGCGGCCGCATCCGCAACGGCCTGGTCGTGGCCGAGATCGCCTTCGCGTGCGTCCTGCTGGTGGGCGCGGGCCTGCTCATCCGGAGCCTCGTCCTTGTCCTCGACGTGGACCTCGGCTTCCAGCCCGCGCGCGCCGCGACGATCCGCGTGGACCCGATCCGGCAGGACCTGGCCCAGGACGATCGCGCCGCGTACTTCGACGAGGTGCTGCGCCTGGCGCGCGGCATCCCGCGCGTCGAGGCCGCCGCGATCACCGATGCCCTGCCGCTCGGGCGCAACCGCACGTGGGGCATCCAGGCGAAGGACCGGACCTACGAACGCGGCACGTTCGAGTCCGTGTACGTGCGGATCGTCAGTGATGGCTACGCGGCGGCCATGGGCGTCCCCGTGAAGGCGGGCCGCGACATCACCGACCGCGACACGGCCGCGACCGACCCGGTGATCGTGATCAACGAGACGATGGCCCGCACGGTGTGGCCCGGCCAGGACCCGGTGGGCCAGGTGATCGTCCGCGCCTGTGGCCGCGAGAACTGGCGCGTCGTCGGCGTCGTCGGCGACGTGCGGCACCTCGCGCTCGAGGCCGCGTCGGGCAACGAGATGTACCTGCCGATGCGGCAGTGCGGCGACCTGGCGTCGGCGAACCTCGTGATGCGCTCGGCGCTGCCGCCAGCGACGCTGGCGGGGGCGGTCCGGCAGGCCCTCCGGCCCGTTGCGCCCGAACTGGCCGCCAACGAGTTCCGCCCCCTCGACACCATCGTGGACGCGTCGGTCTCGTCCCGCCGTTTCGTCGTGTCACTGCTTGGCGGCTTCGCGGCCTTCGCGCTCGTCCTGGCGTCGCTCGGGATCTTCGCGCTGATCTCCTACTCGGTGAACCGGCGGACGCCGGAGATCGGGATCCGCATGGCGCTCGGTGCGTCGGCCGGCAGCGTGCAGGCCGGGATCATCCGCGAGACGCTCACCCTGGCCGCGACGGGCATGGCGATTGGCGCCGCGGCCTCGTGGTGGCTCGCGCGGTCGATGCAGGGCCTGCTGTACGGCGTGACCTCGACCGACCCGGTCACCTTCGCGGGGATGGCGGCCACCCTCGCCCTGGTGGCCGCGGTGGCGGGCTACCTGCCGGCACGCCGCGCCGCGCGCATCGACCCGCTCGAGGCGCTCAGGGTCGAGTAGGGAAGAAGTTCCTGGGGTTCCTGGGGTTCCTCAGGTTCCTCCATCTGCGCATCTGTGTTCATCTGCGCATCTGTGTTGTGGTAGCGTGCGCCGCATGCTGACGCGAATCCTCGCCTGCCTCCTCGTGGTCGCGCCCGTGCTCGGGGCGCAGAACCTCAAGGACCTGACTCCTGATGAACGCGCCCGGCTCGAGGCGCAGAACGCCGCGCTCGCCGAGATGATGAAGACCGCGCCGCGCCTGCCGCTCCAGGCCGAGCCCATCAAGGTCACCCCGCCGTCCGCCGGCTGGGAGATGGGGATGGTCTCGTGGGTGGCCGCCGACGCCGCCGGGCACATCTACCTCCTGCAGCGCGGCGACAAGGCGGACCCGGTCATCGTCCTCGACCGGGCAGGCAAGGTCCTCCGGTCGTGGGGCAAGGGTCTCTACACGACGCCGCACGCGATCCGCATCGATCCGCAGGGCAACGTGTGGACGACGGACGCGGCGAGCTCGATGGTCTACAAGTTCTCGCCGACGGGCGAGATGCTGATGAAGATCGAGGTCGGCGGCCAGCCCTCGCCGTGTGGGGCCTTCTGCAGCACGACCGACATCGCGTTCGCGCCGGACGGCCACCTGTTCATCGCCGACGGCTACCGGAACGCGCGCGTGCTCGAGTACTCCGCGGACGGCAGGAAGCTGAACGAGTGGGGCTCGGCCGGCACCGGTCCCGGACAGTTCCGCCTGCCGCACTCGATCCAGATTGGCGCGGACGGCACGGTCTACGTGGCGGACCGGGAGAACGGACGCATCCAGCGTTTCGACAGGCGCGGGAAGTTCCTCGGCGAGTGGACCACGTTCGGCAAGACCTTCGGGATGACGCTCACCGGGGGCGCGCTCTGGCTGTCGACGACCCCGCGTGGCGCCAACCTCCAGCCGGGGTGGCTGATGAAGGTGGACGCGGCCAGTGGGAAGCTCCTCGGGGCCGTTGACTCGGGCGGCAACCACGGCATGGACGTGATGCCCGACGGCTCGCTCCTGCAGGCCCCCGGCCCCGACCTCGTGCCGCAGATCTACCCGGCGAAATAGCGCGGGGGACGGAGCAGGGACGGAGAGGGGACAGAGAGGGGACAGTCCCGGGACTGTCCCCAGGCTACCGGCCTGTCGCCCCGAGCTGGCGGAGCAGGGCCTCGGCTTCCGGGTATCCCGGGGAGACCGGGGGGAAGCCCTCGCGGATGGGCGGAATCGGCAGGGTGAGGTCGAGCGGGGTCTGGCCCTGCTTGTTCTTCGCGTCGAGCGCCGCGCCGTGCGCCGCGAGCACCTTGATCACCGTCGTCAGGCCGGTCGCGGCCGCTTCGTGGAGCGCCGTGTTGCCCTCTTCCGTCGCGGCGTTGACGTCGGCGCCCCTGTCGGCGAGCGCCGTCACGGCGGCGAGCACGTCGCCCTCGGCGCGGGGCGCGACGGGCTGGTCCGAGTCCACCATGTTCCAGCGTTCCAGGTCGGTCGGCCGCGTCAGCACTTCCACCCGCGCGCCAGCCGCCGCCAGCAGCGGCGTCGTCCCGTCCGGCAGGCCGATCGACGGGTCGGCGCCCCCGTCGAGCAGCGCCCGGACGATCGGCACCTCGAGGTAGGCGGCGGCGACGAGCAGCGGCGTCGCGCCGGCGATGGCGCGCGACAGGGCCCACTGCGATCCGAACCGGCGAACCGGGCTGCCGTTGGTGAGCCGCGCGTTCGGGTCGGCGCCCCGCGCCAGCAGCGCCTTGACGGTCGCGACGTCCCCGCGCAGGGCCGCGGCATGGAGCGCGGTGTAGCCCGCGCCGTCCGCGTCCGGGTCGGCGCCCGCGTCGAGCAGGGCGCGCGCGACCTCGCCGTGGCCCGAGAAGGCCGCGAGCACCAGCGCCGACCGCCCGTCCGCCGCCGTGTCGTTGACGTCGGCCCCGGCGGCGAGCAGGAGCTTCGCCGACTCGGTCGCCCCCTCCTGCGCCGCGAAGAGCAGGGCGGTGCTGCCCCCGCGCTCGATCGGCCGCGCGTCCTGCACCGAGGTCTTCACCGTGCGGCGCGGACCCTGGTCGAGCATCACGGTCAGCTCCCGGGTCTTCGTTCGCGCCCCCACGTCGGGCCGGTGCTCGAGCAGCACGCGGACGACGGCGGGATGGCGGCCGGCGGCGGCCCACATGAGCGCCGTCTGCCCCCGTGACGACTCGCGGGCGTTCACGTCGGCGCCCTTCGCGAGCAGCTCGCCCGCGACCGCCGCGCTGCCGCGCCGCGCGGCTTCCATCAGGGGGGTGACGCCGGCCTCGGTCGCCGCGTCCGGGTCGGCGCCGTGGGCGAGGAGCGCGCGGACGATGGCGAGGTTGCCGTTGGCCGCGGCGAGGTGGAGGGGCGTGACGGCGAGGTCGTTGGCCACCCCTGCCTCCGCGCCCGCGTCGAGGAGCCGCGTCACCACGTCGGCCTGGTCCAGGTAGGCCGCCCAGTGCAGGGCGGTCGCGCCGTCGGGTTCGGCCGCGTTGACATCCGCGCCCTGCTCGATGAGGGCGACGACAGCCGCGGCATCGTCGGCGCGGACGGCGTCCACGAGGGGCGTGGCGGCGAGCAGGACGGCGACGATCAGTGAGACCACGAACCTAGTCCAGGCTCACTGGTCCGGTGCTGTTGCCGAGCTCCTCGACGCGCACGCCGAGCTTGTCGAGCAGCGCCAGGTGCATGTTCGCCAGCGGCGTGCCCTCGGCGTACTGGATGTGTCGCCCACCCTTCAGCCGACCGCTGCCACCCCCGACGAGCAGCAGCGGCAGGTTCTTCGGCACGTGGCCGTTGCCTTCGCTCATGCCGGCGCCGTAGAGGATCGTCGTGTGGTCGAGCAGCGACCCGTCGCCGTCGGGGGTCGTCCTGAGCTTCTCCACGTACTCCGAGAACAGGGTCACATGGTAGTGGTTGATCTTCGCGCACTTGTCCATGCGCACCGGGTCGCGCTGGTGGTGCGAGATGGGGTGGTGCGCGTCGGGGACGCCGATCTCGGGATACGTGCGGCCGCTGAACTCGCGGCCGATCATGAACGTCGTCACGCGCGTGACGTCGCCCTGGTAGGCCAGCAGCTGCATGTCGAACATGAGCCGCGCGTGGTCGGCGAAGCTCTCGGGCACGCCCGCGGGCCGGTCGAACGCGGGGAGCTCGGCGTTGTGCTCCATCGCCTTCTGGATGCGTCGCTCGACGTCGCGGACGCTGTCGAGGTACCCGGAGATCTTCGACCGGTCGGCCGCGGCGACCTGCGACCTGAGGCTCGCGACCTCGCCGAGGAGCGAGTCGAGCAGGCTCCCCTTGTACTGCATGCGCGCGAGGCGCGACTTCGGGTCGCTCGACGCGCCGTCGCCGAACAGCCGCGCGAAGGCCGCGCTCGGGTCGTGCTCCATCGGCAGCGGCTGGGTCGGGCCGGCCCAGGCAATCGTGCCCGTGTAGACGCAGCTGCGGCCGAAGTCGCACGACGTGCCCGAGTCCACGGACTCGAGCGCCAGCTCGAGCGACGGCAGCGTGGTGTCCTCGCCGAGCACCTTCGCGGCGAGCTGGTCCACCGACACGCCCGCGCGCAGCGTCCGGCTGGGGGTCACGTCGGTGAGGAAGCGCGTGCTGGCGTCCGCGTGGTTGTTGAACTGGCGCTCGCCGGGCGGCGGCGGCGGCAGGCTGTCGAGCCCGCTCAGCACGATCAGCCGGTCGCGGAACGGCGCGAGCGGCGCGAGCGTCGGCGAGAACTCGAAGCCCGTGCCCACGCCCTGCGGGAACCACTGGCCGGGAATGACCCCGTTCGGCACGTACACGGCGCCGAAGCGCATGCGCGGCGCGGCCGGCGTCTGGTGCAGCGCCGTGAGCGCGGGGACCATCGCGTCGAGCAGCGGCAGCGGCACGGCCGCGCCCAGCGTCTTGAGCATCGTCCGCCGCGAGAGAGCCCTCTTCGTGATCATCATGACGCTGTCCTCATCTGAAACGGCGTGCTCCGGACGATGCCGAGGATGATGGCCGACCAGCGGTCGCCGTCCCCATCGGCGGCGCGGACGATGGCGCGGATGGCCGGCTGGTCGTGGTAGTCGACGCGGCGGCCGAGCGCGTAGGTCAGCAGCTTCTCGGTGAACGTGTGGACGTAGTTCTCGCGGTGGTCGAGCAGGAAGGCGCGGAGGCCCTGCACGCCGTCGATGGGCGTGCCGTCGGCGAAGACCGCCGACGCGTCCACGGGCACCCCGCCGCTCTCGTCGCGCCACCGGCCGACCGCGTCGAAGTTCTCCATCGAGAAGCCGAGCGGGTCCATCCGGACGTGGCACACCGAGCACGCGGGGCTGCGCCGGTGGACCTCCATCTGCTCGCGGATCGACCGCGCGCGCCCGTCCTCGGTCGTCGTGACCAGGCTCGGCACGTTCGGCGGCGGGGGCGGCGGCGGCATGCCCAGCAGGTTCTCGAGCACCCAGGTGCCCCGCAGCACGGGCGTGGTGCGATCGGGATAGGACGTGACCATCAGCAGCCCGCCCTGGCCGAGCAGCCCGCCGCGCGAGCCGTCGGCGAAGGTCACCTTCTCGAACCGCTGGCCGTACGCGCCCGGGAGCCCGTAGTGCCGCGCCAGCCGGGCGTTGACGAAGGAGTAGTCCGCGCGCAGCAGGTCCACGACGCTCCGGTCGGCGCGGAACTGGCTCTCGATGAACAGCGTGGTCTCGCGGATGAACGCGCGCCGGAGGTTCTCGTCGAACTCCGGGAACGCGTTCGGGTCGGGCGCCCAGTTGGCGGCCTTCCGGAGGCCCAGCCACTGGCTCGCGAAGCTCTCGACGAGGGCCGAGGCGCGCGGGTCGGCGAGCATCCGGCGGACCTGCGCCTCGAGCACGGCCGGGTCCGAGAGCCGCCCCTGCTCGGCCGCGGCGAGCAGCGGCTCGTCGGGGATGCTGCTCCAGAGGAAGAAGGAGAGGCGCGAGGCCAGCTCGACCCCGCTCAACGGGTAGGCCGTGCCGCTCACGGCGCCCGCCGGCTCGTGCTCGATGCGGAAGAGGAAGTTGAAGCTGACGAGCATCCGCTCGAGCGCCGACTGGACGGCCCCCTCGAACCCGCGCTCGGCGCGCGCGCGGTCGTAGAACGCCAGGAGCGGCGCGAGGTCGGCGTCCGTCACCGGCCGCCGATAGGCGCGGCGCGCGAGGGTCGCGAGGATCCGCCGGGCGCACGGCGCCTCGTCGGCCGCGGTCCCGGGCGTGCACACGAACACGGCGCGCCGGCTCGGCGTGTCGCCCGGCCCCGTCGCGTCGAAGGGCCCCTGGATGGCGAGCGAGTCCACGGCCGCCTCGCCGTCGTACCGCTCGTCGGAGCCCCGGCCGAAGTCCACCGCCGGCGGCTGCTTCACGCCTTCGCGGAGCCACGGCGTGTCCACGAACGAGACGGTCACCGCGTGGGGGCCGGCGCTCACCCGCGTCCGGACCTCGAGGCCGTCGTCGGCCGCGTGCATGTAGAGCTCCCACGGGGTCTCGCCGACGATCTCGCCGTTCCACGTCAGCGGCCCCGGCGTGCCGGTCGCCTCGCCGCCGACGGTGAAGCGCTTGACGCGCCGGCCGTCGAGGCGAATCTCGAGGTCCTGCGGCTGGCCCATGCCGATGATGTAGTCGTAGACCTGCCGGCGCAGCCGCACCTTGAAGACGTACTCGGCGTCGAGGGGGAACTGGTAGTCGACCGCCAGGCCGCCGCGCGCGCCGAACGGCAGCGCCTCGCTCGTGCGGACGTCCTGCTCGAGCAGCTTCGGCACCTTGAGGACCACGGACCCCGGCGAGGCGCCGAGCGAGCGGTCGCCGACCGCGAGCCGGCTGATGTCGCGGGCGGCGTTCAGGTACCGCTCGAGGTGCGCGGGCGACAGCGCGAGGCTCGCCGCCACGTTGTCGAAGCCCTCGTCGGCCTCGTCCGGCAGGAGCAGTGCCTTCGTGTCGACGTCGAGGCCGAACAGGTCGCGGATCGCGTTGGCGTACTCGGTTCGGTTGAGCCGGTGGACGCCCACGCGGCCCGGCATGGGATGCGCCGCGGCGGCGGCGTCGAGCGCCGTCTCGAGCCTCGCCATCACCGCGTGCGACACGGCCGGCTCCGGCCGCGGGCGCCCGGCGGGCGGCATCTGTCCGGTACTGAGCTTGTGGAGGACCTTCTCCCAGAGTTCGGGGGCCGCCGCCGGGTCGGTCGCGTCGACGCCGGCGAGCGACAACCCGCCGACCCGCATGCGGTCGTTGTGGCAGGCGACGCAGTGCTCGTCGATGAAGGCCGCGGGCGCCTGGGCGCCCGCCGGCTGGGCGGCATGGGAGACGGCCGGCGCCGCGGGCGGCGCGGACGCGCGCGGCGCCGGACCGGTCCAGACCAGCCACCCCGCGACCAGCGCCACCGCCGCCGTTCTTCTCATGCACCTCTCCCAGTGGACCGGGGCCACGCCGTTGGTCCCCCCGCGCCGACGAGGCCCGGGACCGGGGGACGGCGACCATCGGACCGACCAAACGGATGAGCCGGCCGGCCGAGCCCCGGCGAACGGCCAAACTTTACCAGAAAGGCTCCGGGCGTGGCGGCACTGGCCGCGACGTACCCGGCTTCGGTAGGCTATGCGCTCAGGAGGATTCCCCGATGCCCGAGACACCCCTGCCGCGCCGCGTTCCCTGCACGGTCCTGCTCGCCGTCGCGGCCGCCGTCCTGGCCACGGTCGCACTGGCCGCCGCCCAACGGGACTACCCGGCGGTGTACAGGGACCACGGGCTGCCGGAACTCGCCGGGGCCACGGTCACCTCCACGGGCCGCCAGGCCACATCGCTCCGGGACGGCATCCGCATCGACCTCGAAACGCCGATGGCGGTCCAGGACGTGCTCGCGGCCTACCGGGAACAGATGGCGCCGCTCGGCTGGAGCGAGACGCCGCCCCGGACGAGGTTCCAGAGCCCGATGCTCGGCCGCGCGGAGTTCACGAAGGGGACGCTCACCTTCTCGGTGACGGCGACCCGGCTCGGCGAGGTGACGACGATCAACCTCAACCTGCTCGAGAAATAGGGGGTGACCGCGATGCGGAGAGTCGCGCCGATCGCCGCGGGCATCGCGGTGGTGCTCCTTGCGACCTGGTTCGGGTGGCCGCGCGCCGGGGATGGTCCCGCGGGCGGGGTCGGCGACAATCCGGAGCCACGCCCCTACCTGCGACTCGCCGTGACGCGCGACGCGGCGACCAGGGCTCTCGCCATTGCCCGCGCGGATCTGATCGAGACGGCCGTGTCGCCGCTCAGCGGTCCTGGCGGTTTCTACGCCGTGCTGGACGGGCCCGACGGGCCGCTGGCCGTCAGGCCGTTCAGCCTGGGCCACGACCGCGTCGAGGAGTTCTGGGGCGAGGGCGTGACCACGCAGCGTCCCGGCACCGTGCCGACGGCGTCGATGATGGTCTACCTGCCCTGGGTGGCCGGCGCCACGGGCCTTCGTGTCCTCGATGATCGCGGTGCCACTGTCGCGACGCTCGACGGGGCCACGCTGGCCGGCTTCGCCGACGCGCGCGGCGGACCCGCGCTCGTCGACCGGCTCGGCGCCACGTTCGGCCCGACCGTGCACGCGGCCTCCACGGTGTCGGCCCTCGGCGCCGCCTACCCGCACATCCTGTTCATCGAGACCCTTCCAGACCTCGTCGCGCACCAGGGCGACGTCGCGGCTGTCTCGCCCATTGACCCCGCCTTCGCGACGGCCCTCGACGAGGCGCTGGCGGGGATGAGCCCCGTCCTGCGCGGTTCGATCGGCAGCATCGCCATGGTCGAGTTTCCCGGCAGCGGCCTCGGTCAGGTCACGACGTGCGCGGGGAGCACCGTCGCCACCATGAAGCGGGGGCAGACGCTGGGCAACAACATCGTGATCAACGCGAAGGCGCTCGTCGCGGGCTCGGTAGTGACAGTGAGCCCCGGCCAGATCCGGGACACCCTGGTCCACGAGTCGGTGCACGCGTTCAACAACCTCGTCGACGATCCCGACATCGACGTCGAGCAGTTGCCGGCCGACGTCCAGGTGCTCGTCGATGACGCCCGCGACAACCTCGGGCACATGTACGGCGCGATCAGGAAGACGTGGACGCAACTGAACGCCAGCGGCCGGATCGCCTATCCGGGCTACGGCAGCTACGTCGGGTTGCAGGCCTTCTGCGCCTATCCCGGCGTCCCGAGCGCGGTGCAGGCCGGCTTCGCCGCGCCCTACGGCGCTTTCAGCGCGAAGGAGGACTTCGCCACCTACGTCCAGCTGTTCCAGCGCGGCGGACCGCCGGCGCAGGCGCACCCCGTGTGCCAGCAGTTCTCCGGCCTCACGAACCAGATCCCGAGGGACAGGCTCCTGCCGTTCGCAAAGCTGAACTTCGTCCGCGGTCTTGGGGTGATTGACGAGGCCGACTACCTCGCCTGCGTCCAGCAGGCCGATCCCGCCGACCACGACGGATTCGAGATCGCCGGGCGCAGCTTCGGGCAGGGCTTCAAGGTCGGGGCAATCGGCCAGCCGACCGACGCCGTCAGCACCGTGCCTGGCTCCCGGTTCGTCGTCCTGGGTTCGTCATCGGCCTCGCGGGGCATGTTCCAGATCTACGCGCGGCCGCCGCACTATTCGCCGATCGGTTTTCACCGGCTGGACAAGACGGCCGGGTGGCTGACGCCGTACGTCGGCATGAAGGGACTGAAGCGCCGGAACCTGCTGACGGTGCAGTCGAGCGCGGCGACCGGGTCGGCGCTCACGCGGTCGACGCGGATTTCGAGCGGGGGCTTCGCGCTCATCGTCAACAACACGCCCGCGCAGTCCAAGGGCTACGCGTTCTTCGTGCCGATGGAGGACTGGATGGGCCGGCGCACGGCGACGCTCGACCTCGTCTGGTTCCGGCTGGAGCCCTGACATGCCCGCACCGCGCCTCGCCATCGCACGGCGGCTGTTGGCCGCGGCCATCCTCGTCACGGCCGTGGCTGGCCCGTCGGCCCAGGGGGCGCCGCCCGCCAGCCGTGCCCTGCTCGTCGTGCTGGATGCCTCCGGCAGCATGCGGGAGGCCGTCGAAGGCGGCATCAAAAGCGACCTGGCCGTGCGCGGGCTGCTCAGGACGCTTGCCGCCCTGCCGGCCGGGACGCTGGTGGGCCTGCGGCTGATGGGAGAGGGGCCGCCGGGCGGGGCGCCGGGCGGTGAGTGCGGCGCGACGCGCGAGGCCGTCGCCGCGGCGCCGTTCGATGCCGCCCGGTGGCGCGCCGCGCTCGCGGCCGTCCGCTGGTCGGGCGCCACGCCGCTCGTGTCCTCCATGCGGGCGGCGCTCGACGAACTGAGGCGCGTGCCCGCCACCCACCGCGAGCTGCTCATCATCGGCGACGGCGAGGAGACCTGTGGCGAGGATCCCGTAGGCGTCGCGCGCGCCGAGGCCGACGGCATCCGCATCCACACGATCAGCCTTGGCGAGGACGTGTCGCACCAACTGGCCGGCATCGCCCTCGTCACTCGCGGCACCTACGCGCGCGTGTACGACGAGTCGACCTTCGACGAGGCAGCGGACCGCGCGATGCCCGCCGCGCCCGCCGCGCCCGCCGGCCCCGCCGCCGGCGCGCGGCCCGGCCGCGTCGAGATCGTGCTGGACCTCTCCAACAGCATGTGGGGCCAGGTGAATGGCCGGCCGAAGATCGAGTTGGCTCGCGAGGGCCTCGCAGCCGCCCTCGATGGATTCCCCGCCGACCTGCCCATCGGGCTGCGTGCCTACGGCCACCGCGTGAGCGTGGCCGACAGGGATGCCGGGTGCGCCGACACGGAGCGGCTGCTCGCGCCGGCGGCCGGCAACGGACCCGAGATCACCAGGCTGGCCGCCGCCCTCCGCCCCGGGGGCCAGACCCCAATCGCCCGCAGCCTCCAGGAGGCGGGCGCCGACCTGCGGCGCGAGGGCGGCAGCGGCGTCATCGTGCTCGTCAGCGACGGCGTGGAGTCGTGCGGCGGCGATCCGGCGGCGGTCGCGCGCGAGCTGCGCGCCTCAGGCCTGGCGGTGGTGCTCCACACGGTCGGCCTCGGTGTCGGCGACGACGAGGCCGAGGCCCTCGAGGCGCTGGCCGTGGCCGGCGGCGGGAGCTATTTCGATGCCCCGACTCCCGAGGAACTCGTCTTCGGCATGGGAGCGGCGCTGGCGCGCGCCGGCGAGCTCGTCCTGCAGGAGGATGCGGTCGCGGCGTTTCCGGCGGACATCGAGCGCGTCTCCGGCGGCGCGACGCCCGAGGCCACCGAGGTCGTCGAGCCCGGCGTGTACTCCTTCACCGATCACCTGTTCAGGGAGCAGCGCTACTTCGCGGTCCGCGGGACGCCCGGCGCATTCGTGACCGTCCGCGGCATGGTCTCGGCCCTCGAGATCGGTCGCACGCGGGCCGACGTCGTCACCTACCAGGGTTCGCCCGGCATGATGTTCATCGACCGGGTCGATGCCGCCGGCCGCCGCCTCCGTGGCCGGAGCCTCGTCGTCCGGGGCGACATGGGCACGCGGGAGAGCTTCACGGTGACGGTCGGCGACGATGGCCTCGCGCGGTTCCGGGTCGGCCGCCCGCAGGGGAACGTGCATCGCGACATGATCTTCGCCGTCGAGCGGTAGGTCCGGTGTCGCGCGGCGCCAGCGGGCTGCCACTGGCGCCGCGCCCGGACGGCATCGAGGGACCCGCTAGCGCGGGTTGACGTTGTAGAGCGTCGTCGTGCCGCTGATCTCGTTACCGACAATGAGCATCGGCACCCGATTCGGGCTGAGCGGTCCCGGGATGAACGCCACGCCCTCCGGACCGAGGTCGCCCGCGGTGAACGCGGTCGGGCTGCCAGAGAAGTTCCGGTTGTTGACGTAGTCCACGAACACCGGGTGGTGCGGGTCGCTCACGTCCCAGGTCATCACGCCGCCCATCCGCTCGAGGCCAATGAACGCGTAGGTCCGGCCGTCGACCACGCCGATGGCGACGCCCTCGGGCTCCGGACCCTTGTTGTCGCTCCGGTCCTCGAACGTGTTGTTCGTGTTGCCGGCGTTGAAGTTCGCCGGATAGCGCGCCGCGGTGATGCGCTCGATGGCGTCCCCGCTGTCCCACACGAGGTTGCCGGACGTGTCCCAGATGCTGAACGAGCGTCCGCCGAACGCGTAGAGCTTGTCGTAGTCGCCGTCGCCATCCGTGTCGCCCAGCGTGGTGGTGACCGTCAGGCGCCCGTTGGCCTTGAGGAAGGCGGCGTTCGGGAAGGCCGTCGGGTCGAGGTTCAGCGAGCTGACGCGAGCTTCCTCACTGAAGCCACCGTAGTCGCGGGAATCGCCCTCGTTGGCCGTCACCAGGTACGTCCGGCCGTTGGCCGTGTACGCCGCGATGCCGTCCGGCTGGTACATCCCGTACACGGGCCAGTTCTGGATCGAGATGGTCTGGTCCCTGTCGTTCGGATCCAGCCCGTTGCCGGCGCGCATGTGGTCCTTGTAGCCGAGCGGCATGATCCGCGTGAACGCCTGCGTCGTCAGGTCGAGCACCGCGATGGCGTTGTTCTCCTGCAGCACGACGTACGCGTAGCGCCCGTTCGGGTCGACGGCGATGTACTCGGGCTCGAAGTCCTTCGCGGCCGTCGCGCCGGGCCCGAAAATCCGCACGCCCGCCGCGCGCAGGGCGGCCTCCTGGCCGTTGGCGGCCGTGAACCCGACCGTCGTCGCCGTCTGGCGGCCGAGGTCGATGATGGTCACGGATCCCTCGGGGTCGATCGTGTACGCGTCGTTCGGCTCCCCCTCGTTGGCCGTCAGCGCGAACAGCCCGTCCGGCGTGAAGGTGATCATGTCGGGCTGCGCGCCCGTTGGGACGCTGCCGAGCAGGGCGAGGGTGCTCGTCCGGTAGAACGCCGCCTTCCCCGGGTTCGTCTTGACGGTGGCCTCGATGGCTACTCCGAGGATGCCACGGCTGACGTCCACGCTGTTGACGACGCCACCGAGGGCCGACGCGTCGAGGAAGGCGATCTTGGTGGGCCGGGCCGGGTCGGTCGCATCGAGCACGTCCACGCCCGCTGCGCGCGCGTTCACGACGAACAGCCGCTTCGTCTCGGGGTCGTACTCCACGATCTCGGACGCGCCCGCGTCGTAGATCCTCGTCTCGTAGGTGCCAATCGGCGTCAGGCGGACGCCCGGCTCCTGGGTCGCGACGCGGGGGCCGGCCGTCGCGACGAGCGCCAGGGCGGCGCCGGCGGACAGGACGATGCGCCCGTGGCTCTTGAAGGTCGATGTGAGTGACATGGGGCTCCTTGGGGACGAAGATGAATTTCCGGTGACAGGCCGAGTCTAGGAACGAGGCATCACGACTCGGCGACGTCCCGGCGACGTCTTCGTGTCGTCGCGGGCGGGACCGGGCCGGGCGACGAGGCGCGCCCGGAGAGGTAGGATGGAGACGAGATGCGACAGTCGCCACGCGTCCTCGCCGTTCTGCTGCTGCTCGCGCTGGCCGCGTTGACCCTGGCGGCGGGTCCCGCGGCCGCGCAGAGCACGCCGAAGTCGGCGATGCTCGAACAGGCCGGCTGGGCGGCGCTCAACGCGGACCGCCCGGAGGAGGCGGCCGCGGCCTTCGCGGAGGCGCTCGCCGTCGATCCCGACAACGCCCGCATGCACTTCGGGGCCGGCGCCGCGGCCTTCCTGCTCAAGAAGGACGACGAGGCGCGCCGGCTGCTCGAGCGCGCGCTGTCACTGGACTCACGGCTGACGGTGGCGCGGAAGATCCTCGCCCAGGTGATCCGGCGCCAGGGCGACCTGCGCGGCGGGATCGACCAGATGGCGGTCGTCGTCGCCGAGTCCCCCGATGACGCGGACGCCCGGGAGGCCCTCGACAGGTGGCGCCGGGAGGCCGACCTGCACGACCGGCTGGACCTCGCCGTCGGTGACCACTTCACGGTCTCGTTCGACGGACCTGTCGTCGAGGCCCTCGCGCGGCAGGCGCTCGAGTCGCTGGAGCGCGCCTTCTGGCGGGTCTCCGACCGGCTGACCGTCTACCCCCCGGCGACGATCGGCGTGGTCCTCTACAGCGCCGAGGACTTCCGCGACATCACGCGCTCGCCCCCCTGGGCGGCGGCGGCCTACGACGGCATCATCCGCGTGCCGGTCCGCGGGGCACTCGACAATCCGGCCGAACTCGACCGCGTGCTGGCCCACGAGTTCACGCACGCGCTCGTGCACAGCCTGGCCGGGCGCGCTGCGCCGACCTGGCTGAACGAGGGCCTCGCGACGGTGATGGAGGAAGAGGGCAGCGTCGACTGGGCGCGCCGGCAGGTGCAGCGCGACGGCCGGCGCGTGGCCCTTGCGGACCTGCCGCGCTCCTTCCGGGGCCTCGACGCGGACGACGCGACGCTCACCTACGCCGTGAGCGCCCTCGCCGCCGCGCGTCTCCTCGACGAGGCCGGCGGCGCCGCGGTCGCCAACCTGCTGCGCGACCTCGGCGAGGGCGTGGCGTTCGACGATGCGTTCCTGCACCGCATCCAGCGGCCCTTCGCCGACTTCGCGGCCGGCCTCGCCGGGCGCTAGCGCACGCCGCCCCGGCTCAGGGGTCTGCCGGGTCCTCGATCCACGTGTACAGGGAGTGGCGGGCCGGGACTTGCGCCCACTCGGGGTCGCGGCGCAGCAGCCGCCGGGCGAGCGAGCCACCATGCTGCCGCGCGAGCTGCAGCACGCGGACACCATAGAAGAGGGGAAGCAGCGGGTCCCGGGGGGACCGCCCGACGATCCGGGCGAGCTCGCCGCGCGGCACCATGACCTCCCGGGCGGCCAGGCGGAGGGCGCCAGTGACGCCCTGGCCGCCGGCGGCGCGCGCCAGCTTCTGGTGGATGCGGCCGGACTCGGGCCCCGCGAGCACGTCCGCCATCGCCGTCTCGAGCAGCGGGACGGGGCAGGCGTCGGGGTAACCCGGCACGGGCGGCGCGCCGAGGAAGCGCACGGCAAGGCCGATGAGCAGCGTGACCGCGCGCGGCGTCCCCGAGTCCACCGCGATCGCCCGCAGCCGCGCGCCGTCGACGCCCGGGCCGGCCGCCAGCACCCAGGCCGCGTCGACGAGGGGCCGCAGGCCCTGGGTGAAGCCATGCTGCCAGATGGCATGGTGGGCGAGATGGACGAGCAGGTCCTCGGCGCCGAGGCCGCGGACCTCGACGCGCCCCAGGCTGAACGGCCGCGCCCGCTGCCAGACCGCGTCCACGGGCACACCGAGCGGCGTGTCGAGCGGCGCCAGGTCCCAGTGCACCTCGACGCCGCACTCGCCCTTGACGTGCCGCGTCAGGTGGTGGGCCGCTTCCAGTTCGACCGCGACGTCGCACGGCGCGAGCGGCTGGTAGCCGTCCGCCGCCAGCCAGGCCGCCACCGCCGGCACGTCGGGGCGCCGGACGAGCACGTCGACGTCGAGCATCTCGCGGAGGCCTGGCGACGGGTAATACGCGGCCGCGAGGTGAAGGCCCTTCAGCACGACGACCGGCACGCCCACCTTGGCGAGGCCCGTGGCAATTCGCCCGGTTTCGGCGATCAGGCGCAGGTTCCTGAGGGCGGCCGCGTGTGCCTGTGCCCGCAGGACGTCGCCGACGGCCGTCGGCACGCCCGGCCCGAGCACGCCGCGGCGCTGCAACCCCGCGTAGAGGAGGGCCTGGACGCGGTGCAGGGCCGCCAGGCGCAGGAGCTCGGCCCGGCCGTCGGCGTCGAGCGGCGCCGCCGGCCCGGGCTCGCCTGGTGAGAGTGCGGCGAGCAGCACATCGACGGGCGCGGTCATCGTTGCGGTGTCCGGGGGAAAGGTATCATCACGGGATTCGTATGGCGGTGGTCGAGGCAGTCGTCGTCCTGGGCTATGCCGGCTGGCTCGCGCTGTCGGTGGCGCGGCAGATCGGCGGGCTGACGAGCCGGCGGTGGCGACCGCTCGGCGCGCTGCGGCTGGTGCCGCGCTGGCACCTGTTTGCGCGGCCGACAGGACACGACGTCACCCTGCTGCAGCGGACGGTCGACGGGGCCGGGCGCGGGACCGCCTGGCAGGCCGTGCCCGTCGCCGGTCCGCGGCGCGGCTGGGCATGGCTGTGGCACCCGGACCTGGTGGAGCGCATGATCGTGCTGCGCGTGGCGGACTTCGCCGAGACCAGTCGTGCTCCCGGCGGGGACACAACGCCCCGGCCTGGCGAGCTCGCCTACCGGGCCCTGTGCAGCCGACTGGCCGCCAGCACCCCACTGGCGCCGGGACACCACATCGAGGTCGCCCTCCAGCTGTCCCGGGCACATGAGTCCGGCCTCCCGCCGGTCACGGTGCCCGTCTCTCCGCCGCAACCCTTCGGCGCGGCGCCGGGCGGGGCCCCCGTTCGTGCCCGCTAGCCCGGAAGCCGCCCTCACGGCGGTCGCGGCAATCGGGGCCGTCGGGCAGGTCGTGTCGGGCGCGCAGCTGCTCGCGCGGCCTCGCTGGCCGGACGCGGGGGGCTGGCAGGACTGGGCCGTCCTGCGTCCGGGCTTCCGGACCGGGCACCTCCTGCCGGCGCGCTTCGGGGCCCGCGCCGTGATGGCCGTCGCCGGCCTCCGCATGGTGGGCGGCGCTGCGGTGCTGGTGGCGGTGGCCCTGGGGCTGCCCCTCGCGCCCGGAGTCGCGGCGGTCGTGGCCGCCAACCTCGTGCTCACGATCCGGCTGCCGCTTGGCGTGACGGGCGCGGACGAGATGGGTCATGTCGTCTTCGCGGCCTTGCTGCCGGCGGTGCTCCTGGCCTCGCCCGCCGTGACACGGGCGGCGCTGGCGTTCGTCGCGCTGCAGGCCTGCCTCGCCTACGCCGCCGCCGGTGGCGCGAAGCTCAGGGAATCCGGGTGGCGGGATGGCACGAGCCTGCGGCACGTGTTGGCGACGGCCGGCTTCGGGTCGGCCCGGATGGCGCGCGGTCTCGACCGGTTCCCCGCCGCCGCCGGGCTGCTCGCCAGGGGCATCGTCCTCGGCGAGATCGCCTTTCCCCTCGTCCTCCTCCTGCCCCCCGGTGTCGCCGCGGTCGCGCTCGGGGGCGTCGCGGCCTTCCATCTCGTGGTGGCGTGGGTAATGGGACTCAACCTGTTCGTGTGGAGCTTCGTCGCGACCCTGCCGGCGGTGGCGTGGCTCGGCGGCGCGATCCAGGCCGGCTGGGCCGCCTGGGGGGGCGCGTGAGTGGAATCTTCGGGGTAGTGCGCCTCGACGACGCGCCTCTCGACCCGCGGCTCCCGGCGCGCGTGCAGGAGGTCATGTCGTCATGGGGACCTGACGGCGTGCGCGTGTGGAGCGCCCCGGGCGCCATGCTCGGCCAGGCGGTGCTGGCGGATACGCCGGAGGCCGTCCACGAGGATCTGCCGGCCGCCGACCCCGGGGGCTTCGTCTTCACGGCGGAGGGGCGCCTCGACAACCGGCACGAGGTGGCCGGGGCGCTTGGCCTGTCGCCGGCGGCCCACCGGGACCTGGCCGACGGCGTGCTCGCGCGTCTTGCCTACGCGCGATGGGGAGTGGATGCGCCGGAGCGGCTGATCGGGGACTGGTCCTTCGCCGCCTGGCATCCCGCCGAGCGCCGGCTGGTGATCGCGCGGGACCACCACGGCACGACCGCGCTGCATTACCGGCGCGATGGCGCCCAGGTGCTGTTCGCGTCGGACCTGCGGGCGATCGGGCCGGCCGCCGGCCTGTCGTGCACGCTCGACGAGCGATACGTGGCGCAGTTGCTCCTCGCCGCGCCGGCGTTCCAGGGGGCGGCGACAGCCTACCGCGAGATCCGCCGGCTCCCGCCCGCCCACCTCCGGGAGTTCACTCCGACGGGGGACCTCACGCGGCGTTACTGGCGACCCGAGGAGACGCCAGAGCTCCGGTTGCGCGGGCAGGAGGAGTACGCGGAGGCCCTGCGCGAGACGTTCACGCGCGCGGTCGGCGACATGACGCGCCATCGCGGCGGTGTGGGCGTGACCCTCAGCGGTGGACTCGACTCGGGCGCCGTGGCGGCGGTCGCGGCCGGCTCGCTCGCCCGGCGGGGGGAGGCACTGACCGCGCTCACGTTCATGCCCGCCCCGGGTGATCGGGGATGGGTGGCCGGCTCCGAGCTGTTCGACGAGTGGGCCGGAGCGGCGGCGACGGCCCGGTTCGCCGGGATCCGGCAGCACCTCGACGTGAGGGCGGACACGAGCCCCATCGCCGAACTCCGGGCGGCGGTCGACACCTACGGCGAGCCGCTCATTGCCGCACCCAACATCCCCATGATCCACGCCCTGTGCCGGGCGGCCGGCTCGGCGGGCGTCCGGTGCGTCCTGACCGGCCAGGGAGGGAATGGGACGATTACCTACGGTGGCGATCCGGGGCGGCTCCCGCTGGGACGGCTCTTGCGCCGCGGGCCCTGCCGGGCCCTGGCCGGTCGCGTGCTGCCGGCGCCGCTCCACGCAGGCCTTCGGTCGTGGCTGGCGCGGCGCGCCCTCGGGTTGGGGGGCGGGGAGCCGAGGTGGCGGGCCCATTCGGCCCTGTCGGTCGAGGCCTTCGACCGCCTCCGGCTGGGGGAGGCGGCGGTGGAGGACGAACTCGCGGCCCACGCCCGGTCGGCCGGCGCGCTGGCCTACATCCGTCCGGGCCGCTACGCGATTGGCGCGTTCTGGGCGCGCGCCGCCGCCGCGCACGGCCTGGTGTTCCGGGACCCGACGCACGATCCGCGGGTCATCGCCCGCTGCCTGTCGGTCCCGGATTGCTGGTGGGGCCTGAGCGGCGACCGGGCGCTGGGGCGGGCCGTGCTGCGCGGGATGCTTCCGGACGAGGTGCGCCTGGCCGTCAGGCGCGGGCAGCAGTCGGCGGACTTGCCCGGACGGCTGGTCGCCCACTACGGCGACCTGCGGGACGCACTCGCGTGGCTCGACGGGTCGGCCGCGGTCCACGCGCTCGTCGACCTCCGGCAGCTGAGCCGTGTCGCCGATGAGCTACGGCGGCGACCCCACCCGGAGACTACTGCCCGGGTGGCTGCCGTTCTCATGAGAGGCCTGAGCGCCGGTTTCTTCCTGAAAAGCCTGGATTGACCTCCTGCCTCCGGACCGGATTCTGGTCCGCTGAAATCTAGACGTAATTAATAGTCATCAAGACGACTCTATGGACGACATGGGTCGTTTTACGGTATTTGTGTGCGCCATCGCACATCTTGTTGACAGGTAGTGTGCTTCTAAATACCATTCTGTTGCTTTGATCTGCCTCCTGGACCAGCGAGCATCTGGTTCTACTGGCAGGAATGCAAGCCAACTGACGAAACTCGTCACCAGAAGTCTCAGGTTATGGCCAACCTTCGCCCCCGTCGCCTCTCCCTTCTCGCCCTCTTGCTGGGTATCTGCTTCCTGCCGTTCCTGTCGAGCCCGCCGGTGACGGCCCAGCTGGACACGCGTGG
This sequence comes from Vicinamibacterales bacterium, assembly GCA_050250645.1. GTDB lineage: Bacteria > Acidobacteriota > Vicinamibacteria > Vicinamibacterales > UBA2999 > JBFWVR01. The sequence continues at coordinate 4,373 of JBFWOG010000027.1, read as the reverse complement.
CAAGGACTTCTGGTTCGCGTACCCGATCAACTACACGGGGGCGAGTGCGAACGGCCTGTCGGTGATCATCAGTGCCCAGCAGACGACGACGGGCACGGTCTTCACGCCGTCGGGGCCGCAGCCGTTCACGATTACCGTGACGCCGCCCGCGACGAGCGGCACGGCCACGATCATCGTCAACAACGCGGCGGAGGTCTCGACGCCGGAGACGGCGCAGCTGAAGGCCATCCACGTCGTGGCCAACAACGACGTGGCGCTCTACGGCTTCACCGACCAGTCCCAGACCGTCGACGGCTTCCTGGGCATCCCCACCGCGTCGCTCGGGACCGAGTACTACGTGATGTCCTACCCGGGCACCGCGGGCGTCTCCACCTCGGGGTCCCACTTCGTCGTGGTCGGCACGGAGAACGGCACGACGGTGACGGTGACGCCGAGCGTCACGGTGGGGGCCCATGCCGCGGGCGTGCCTTTCCAGTTCGCGCTGCAGCAGGGCGAGACCTGGCGCATGGTCGGCAGCGCGACGACCGACGACCTGACGGGCACGAAGGTGACGGCCAACCATGCCATCGGCCTGATGGCGGGCAACCGGTGCGCGTACGTGCCGCAGGGCACGGCGCCCTGCGACCCGCTGCTCGAGATGCTGCCGTCGACCGACACGTGGGGCCGCGAGTTCTTCTACGTGCCCAGCGCGACCCGCGTGAAGGGCGACTTCGTCCGCGTGCTCGCCGCGCGTCCCAACACGGTCGTCAACATCAACGGCGTGAACACGACGCTGCAGGCCGGCCAGTTCCTGACGACCGCGGCGCTGCCGAGCGCGGCGCACATCACGTCGAATGAGCCCGTGCTGGTCTCGCAGTTCATCACCAGCTACCTCTACGACACGGTCACGAACGGGGGCCTGCCGTACGCCGACCCCTCGATGACGCTGATTCCGCCGCAGGAGCAGTACCTCGATGCGTACGGGGTCGCGACGCCGGTCAACGCCAACCAGGTCTTCACGGTCAACTACGTCAACCTGACGATCCCCACCGACAGCGTCAACGCCGGCACCGTGGCCGGCGTGCCCGTGTCGGACGTCACGGTCGACGGCACGGCGGTGCCCACCGCGGGCTTCGCGCAGATCGGGACCTCGGACTACTGGTACGCGCGTGTCGCGGTCGGCCAGGGCGCGCACACGCTGCTGAGCTCCCGTCCCTTCGGCGTCATCTCCTACGGCTTCTCCACGCTGACCTCCTACGCGTATCCCGGCGGCCAGGCGCTGACGCCCGTCGCGAACGTCGAGGAGGTCCAGATCGACGTCATCGGCTCGACGCAGGTCATCGGCGACCAGACGTGCGTGCAGGCCATCGCGACCGACTTCCAGGTGCCCGCGCAGCCCGTGGAGGGCGTCCGCCTCGACTTCCTCATCACGGCCGGTCCGAACGCGGGCCTCGACGGGTTTGCGTTCACCGACTCGAACGGCCAGGCGACGCTCTGCTACACGAGCACCGAGGTCGGCACCGACACCGTGCAGGGCAAGGTCTCGAACAAGACCGACTCCGACACCGTGCTCTGGACGCCGAAGGAGGTCACGGTCAGCATTACGGCCGACGACCGCGCCTACAACGGCGGCGACGTCGCGACCCTCAACAGCATCGTCGTCAACGGCCTGCTCGCCGCGCACGCCGGCCAGGTCTCGGCGACCGCGTCGAGCGCCACCTTCGACGACAAGAACGTCGCCAACGGCAAGGAAGTCACGGGAACCGGCCTCGCCCTGACCGGGCCGAAGGCCTACAACTACACCCTGACCACGACGACGGCGACCACGACGGCGAGCGTCACGCCGCTGCCCATCACGGCGACCGTCCTCGCGGACGACAAGCCCTATGACGGCACGACGACGGCGACGGTGCATTCCTGCGCGCTCGTGGGCGTGCTCGGCAATGACGACGTGTCGTGCTCCGTGAACCCGGTGGGCACCTTCGACACGGCCGCCGTGGGGACCGGCAAGAGCGTGTCGGTCACGGGCTTCACCATCAGCGGCCTGGACGCCGGCAACTACACCGTGCCGGTGGAGCCGACCGCGATGGCGGCGATCACGCCGCGGCCGATCCTGCTGACGGCTGACAGCCAGGTGAAGGTCTACGGCGACTCCGTGACCCTGACCGGGTCCGAGTTCACCGTCACCGGCGGCCTCGTCGGCGCCGACACGATCACGAGCGTCACCCTCACGACGGCCGGCGGGGCGCCGACGGCGACCGTGGCGGGCTCGCCCTACACGATCACGCCCAGCGCGGCGGTCGGCACCAACCTCGGGAACTACGACATCACCTACTTCGCCGGCACGTTCACCGTCACCCAGCGCCCGCTGACCGTGACCGCCGACAGCCAGGCGAAGACCTACGGCGATGCCGTCGCGTTCGTCGGCACCGAGTTCACCCTGGGCGGGTCGGGGCTCGTCAACGGCGACACGCTGACGGCCGTCTCCCTGGCGAGCGCCGGCGCGCCCGCCACGGCCTCCGTCGCCGGCTCGCCCTACGCGATCACCCCGAGCGCGGCGGTGGGCACCGGGCTCGCCAACTACGCCATCTCCTACGTGGACGGGGTCCTCACGGTGGCGCCCCGCGCCATCGCGGTCGCGGCCGACCCGCAGACGAAGGTCTACGGCGAGATCGACCCGGCGCTGACCTACCAGGTCACCTCCGGCTCGCTGGTGGGCGGCGACGCCCTGACCGGCGCCGTCGCGCGCGTGGCGGGCGAGGACGTGGGCACGTATGCCATCCAGCAGGGCAGCCTGACGGCCGGCCCGAACTACGCGCTGACGTTCACGGGCGCCAACTTCACGATCACCCCGCGCCCCCTGACGGTGGCCGCCGACCCCCAGAGCAAGATCTACGGTGAGGTCGACCCGGCGCTCACCTACCAGATCACCGCGGGCACGCTGTTCGGTGGCGACACCCTGACGGGCAGCCTCTCGCGCGCCGCGGGCGAACTCGTCGGCACCTACGGGATCCAGCAGGGCACCGTGACGGCGGGGAGCAACTACGCGCTGACCTACCAGCCGGCGGACCTCGTCATCACGCCGCGGGCCATCGAGGTGACGGCGGCGCCGCAGACGAAGGTCTACGGCGACGCGGACCCGGTCCTGACCTATCAGCTGACGGGCGGGACGCTGGTGAACGGCGACACGCTGACGGGCAGCCTGACGCGCGCGGCGGGCGAGCTGGTCGGCACCTACCCGATCTCGCAGGGCGGCGTGTCGGCCGGTGCGAACTACGCGCTGACCTACGTGGGGGCCAGCCTCACCATCACGCCCCGGCCGCTGACGGTGACGGCCGACCCGCAGACGAAGGTCTACGGCGACGCGGACCCGGCGCTGACCTTCACGCTCACGAGCGGGACGCTCGTCGGCGCCGACACGCTCAGCGGCGCCCTGACCCGCGCGGCGGGCGAGGCGGTCGGGAGCTACGCGATCGGCCGTGGCACGGTGGCGGCGAACGGCAACTACACGCTGACCTACGTGCCGGCGGACCTGACGATCACGCCGCGCCCGATCACGGTGACCGCGGACCCGCAGACGAAGGTCTACGGCTCGGCCGACCCGACGCTCACCTACCAGGTGACGGGCGGGACGCTGGTGAACGGCGACACGCTGAGCGGCGGCCTGACGCGCGTGCCTGGCGAGGCCGTCGCGACCTACGCGATCCAGCAGGGCAGCCTGACGGCGGGGGCCAACTACACGGTGACCTACGTGGAGGGCGAGCTCGAGATCACGCCCCTCGTCATCGTCGTGACCGCGGATCCGCAGACGAAGGTCTACGGGGACACCGACCCGGCCCTGACCTACCAGCTGACCGGCGGGACGCTGGTGAACGGCGACACGCTGAGCGGCAGCCTGGCGCGCGTGTCTGGTGAGGCCGTCGGCCTCTACGGCATCGAGCAGGGCGGGCTCACGGCGGGGCCGAACTACACGCTGACCTACGTGGGGGCGAACCTCGAGATCACGCCGCTGGCGCTGACGGTGACGGCGGATGCGCAGACGAAGGTCTACGGCGACACCGACCCGGCCCTGACCTACAGCATCACGGGCGGGGCACTGGTCAACGGCGACACGCTGACGGGCGCGCTGGCGCGCGCGGCGGGCGAGGCGGTCGGGACCTACGCGATCGGGCAGGGGAACCTGGCCGCGGGCGGCAACTACGTGCTGACCTACGTGGGGGCGAACCTCGAGATCACGCCCCGGGTGGTCACGGTGACGGCGGATGCGCAGACGAAGGTCTACGGCGACACCGACCCGGCGCTGACCTACAGCATCACGAGCGGCGCGCTGGTGAACGGCGACACGCTGAGCGGCAACCTGACGCGCGTGGCGGGCGAGGCGGTCGCGACCTACG
>JBFWOG010000026.1:42412-59349 GCA_050250645.1 Vicinamibacterales bacterium | reverse complement strand
AGAAGGCCGCCCGGCTCTGGCCCACGGCCCCATGTGAATCGCATCGTGGCTCCGGCGAGGGACAACGACAAGGGACGACACACAGAACCACGTGGAGCTTGACTCTCAACGGCCGCTTCATAGAAGGGCACGAAGAACACGAAGTAGTCCCCACGAAGTCCGGCTCTCGTTCAGAGATTGCCGGCTTCGTGCGTCCTTCGTGCGCTTCGTGCCTTCGTGGCGTGTCTTGTGAAGGGCGTCAGCGCGGTTCGAGCTGGTGAATCTTGCCGACGCGGCCGGCGTGGCGGCCCCCGGCGAAGTCGGTCGTGAGGAAGGCGCGGACGATGGCGGCGGCGTCGGCCTCGGAGGTGAGGCGGGCGCCGAGGGTGAGGACGTTCAGGTCGTTGTGCTCGCGCGCGAGGCGGGCGGTCGTGGTGTCGGTGACGACGGAGGCGCGGATGCCCGGCACCTTGTTGGCGGCGATGGCCATGCCGACGCCGCTCCCGCACACCAGGAGGCCCCGGTCGAAGGTCCCGTCCGCGACGCCGCGGGCCACCGCGGCGGCGTAGTCGGGGTAGTCCACCGACTCCGCCGTGGAGGTGCCGAAGTCCTGGAATTCGACGCCGAGGCCCTCGAGCACGCCTTTCAGGGCGTCCTTGAGCCCGAACCCCGCATGATCCGCCCCGAGCGCCACCTTCACGCGCGAGATTGTACACTGAGGGGCGGTACCGCCGGCCGGTCCCGGCCGGCACGCGCATTCTGAGAGGATTCGCTCCATTAGCAGCCACACGCTCCCCACCATCGTCATCTCGGCCCGCGGCGAGGATCGGGTCCGGCACGGCCACCCCTGGATCTACAGAGCAGACGTCGCGCAGGCCGACGCCCCCCCGGCCTCGGTGGTCGAGGTGCGGGGGCCGCGCAACCGCGTCATCGGGCGCGCCCTCTTCAGCGCCGAGTCGCAGATTGCGCTCCGGATGATCGCCCGCGGCGAGGCCACGGTGGACGACGCCTTCTGGCGGCGGCGGCTCGAGGCGGCGCTGGCCTGCCGCGCCGCGCTGGGCATCGACGCCACCGCCTACCGCCTGGTCCACGGCGAGGCCGACCTGCTGCCGTCGCTCGTCGTCGACCTCTACGGCGACTACCTCGTCGTCCAGGCGCTGTCGCAGGGCATGGACGCCCTCATGCCGCGCATCGTCCCCATGCTGGTGGAGCTGACGGGCGCGCGGGGCGTGCTCGCGCGGAACGACCCGCGCGTGCGGCTGCTCGAGGGGCTCGAGCAGGTGGTGGAGATCCTGCACGGCGAGGTGCCCGGGACGATCGCGGTCACCGAGGGGCCGATCGCCTACGACGTGGATCCCTGGCAGGGGCAGAAGACCGGCCTCTTCCTCGACCAGCGGGAGAACCGGGAGGCGGCGGCGCGGTACACGCGGGGCCGCGTGCTCGACTGCTTCTCGTACCACGGCGGGTTCGCGCTGCGGCTGGCGGCGCACGCCGACACCGTCGAGGCGCTCGACGCGTCGGCCGAGGCGGTGGGCCACATCACGGCGAACGCCGCGAAGAACGGCATCACCAACCTGACGGCGCGCGAGGCCAACGTGTTCGACGAGCTGCGGCGCCTCGAGCGCGACGGCGCGCGCTTCGACACGATCGTGCTCGACCCGCCGGCGTTCGCCAAGAACAAGGCGGCGGCGGCGAAGGCGCTCGCCGGCTACAAGGAGATCAACCTGCGGGCGCTGCGGCTGCTGACGCCGGGCGGGCACCTCGTGTCGTGCAGCTGTTCGTACCACGTGGACGAGGCGTCGCTCGGCCAGGTGATCTACGAGGCGTCGATCGACAGCCACGCGCCCGTCGTCGTCGTGGAGAAGCGGATGCAGGGCCGGGACCACCCGGTGCTGCTCGGCGTGCCCGAGACCTATTACCTGAAGTGCTTCATCCTGCGCCGCCTCGAGTAGCGGCGTCGTCATCCACTCATACGGGGAGAGACCATGAACAACCGGTACTTGCGAGCCCTACTCGCCGGCCTCCTGTGCGCCGCGCTGCCGGCGGGCGTCAGCGGCCAGTCACAGGGCCTGCGCGGCTTTCCTGACGACAGCGTCGCGGCGCAGAAGCGGATCGAGGACCAGTTCCGCGCGGTGCCCGACCCGGCCCGGCTGCGCGAGTACATGCGCGCGATGACGGAGGTGCCACACGTCGCGGGCCAGCCGGCGTCGAAGAAGGTCGCGGAGTACGCGCTCGAGAAGTTCAAGTCGTTCGGCCTCGACGCGAGGATCGAGGAGACGAAGGCCTACATGCCCTGGCCCGTCGCGCGCGAGCTCGAGCTCGTCGCGCCCGAGGGCCGGGTGCTCCAGATCCAGGAGCCGCCGGTCCCGTCCGATCCCGACACGATGGACGACAACCTGACGCCGACCTTCAACGCCTACTCGGCCGACGGCGACGTCACGGGCGAGGTGGTCTACGTCAACTACGGGATTCCGGCGGACTACGAGAAGCTCGCCGAGCTCGGCATCGACGTGAAGGGCAAGATCGTCATCGCGCGCTACGGCGGCAGCTGGCGCGGCATCAAGCCGAAGGTGGCCTACGAGCACGGCGCGATCGGCTGCCTCATCTACTCCGACCCGAAGGATGACGGGTTCTACCAGGGCGACGTGTACCCGAAGGGGCCGTACCGGCCGGCGCAGGGCGTGCAGCGCGGCAGCGTCATGGACATGCCCGTGTACCCCGGCGATCCGCTGACGCCGGGCCAGGGCGCGATGACGGGCACGCCGCTCAAGCCCGAGGACGCCACGACGATCCTCAAGATCCCGGTGATGCCCATCTCGTGGGGGGACGCGCTGCCGATCTTCGAGGCGATGGGCGGACCCGTTGCGCCCGAGTCGTGGCGCGGCGCGCTGCCGACCACCTACAAGCTGGGCGCCGGCCCGGCCAAGCTCCACCTCAAGCTCAAGTTCGACTGGCAGTACCGCCCGCTCTACAACGTCGTCGTCCGCATCCCCGGCACGACGTTCCCGGACGAGTGGATCATCATGGGCAACCACCACGACGCCTGGGTGGCGGGCGCGGCGGACCCGATCAGCGGCGCGGTGTCGCTGATGGAGACGGCGCGCGGCCTCGGCGAGCTCGTCAAGACGGGCTGGAAGCCGAAGCGGACGATCGTGCTCGCGCTCTGGGACGGCGAGGAGTGGGGCCTGCTCGGGTCGACGGAGTGGGCCGAGGAGCACCAGGACGAGCTGAAGGGCAAGGCCGCGGTGTACATCAACACCGACGGCAACGGGAAGGGCTGGCTCGGCGCCGGCGGCTCGCACTCGCTCCAGGAGTTCATCACCGAGGTGGCGCGTGACGTGCCCGACCCGCGGACCGGCAAGCCCGTGCTGGAGCAGGCGCGCGCGAAGACCATCGCGGGCCTGCCCGAGGCCGAGCGCCCCGCGGCCGAGAAGGACCCGGTGTGGCGCATCGCGCCGCTCGGTTCGGGATCCGACTACACGCCCTTCCTGCAGCACCTGACGCTCGCGTCGCTCAACCTCGGCTTCGGGGGCGACGGTGGTGGTGGGGTGTACCACTCGATGTACGACTCGTTCAACTGGTACACCACCTTCTCCGACACCGACTTCCAGTACGGCAAGGCGCTGTCGCAGGTGACGGGCACGGCCATCCTCCGCCTGGCGGACGCGCCGGTGCTGCCGTTCCGCTTCGAGGACACGTCCGACACGCTCGCGCGCTACCTGGACGAGATCCGGAAGCTGCACGACGGCATGAAGGACGCGCCCGAGGTGGATCTCGAGCCGCTCGCCGCCGCCATCGACAGCCTCGCGAAGGCCGCGCAGGCCTTCGAGAAGGCGTACGCCTCGGTGCCCGGCGCCTCGACCGACGCCATCATGGCGAAGACCGAGACCCTCCGGCAGGTGAACCAGCTCGTCTACACCTCCGAGCGGCGCCTCGGCAGCGACGACGGCCTGCCGCGGCGCGACTGGTTCCGCCACCAGCTCTACGCGCCGGGCTACTACACGGGCTACGGCGTCAAGACGCTCCCGATGATCCGCGAGGGCATCGAGGAGAAGCAGTGGGACGAGGCCCGGCAGGGCGTGACGCGCGTGTCGACCGCCGTCGGCGCGCTCGCCGAGCAGGTCAACCGCGCCGCGGCGGCGCTCACCCGTCTCGGCGGCAAGTAGGCCGCCCGGAGGACACTGACATGCAGGGTCTCTTGCTCATCGGGCTGCTCGCGGCCGCGCAGGCCGCGCCCCAGCCGGCCGTGGTCACCCACGAGGCGACGTCCGCCAACGTCAAGTACGTCTACGGCGTCGCCGAGCCGGTCGCGCGGCTCAAGCCCGGCGACGTCCTGGAGACCAACACGCTCGACGCCTTCGGGAACGTCATCCGGAAGCCGGGCGACACCATGGCGCTCGTCAAGGGGGACAACCCCTTGACGGGCCCGTTCTACATCGAGGGCGCCGAGCCCGGCGACACGCTGGTCGTCAGGGTCCTCGACCTGGACATCGACGGGAACCAGGGCGTCGGCGCGCTCGCCCCGGGGTTCGGCGCGCTCAACACGACGCTGTACACGCCGATGCTCAACGCCGACCTGCCCGAGCGGGTGTGGTTCTATGACATCGACGAGGCCGCGGGCGTCGCGACCTACAAGGCCAACGAGTCCGGCCACCAGGTGAAGATCCCGCTCCACCCGTTCCTCGGCTGCCTCGGCGTCGCGCCGCCCGGCGGCGAGTCGCGGATGTCGATCACGCCCGGCGAGTGGGGCGGCAACATGGACTCGCCGCAGGTGAGCCCCGGCTACACGGTCTACCTGCCGGTCAACGCGCCTGGCGCGCTGCTGTACCTGGGCGACGGACACGCCGCGCAGGGCGAGGGCGAGGTGGCGGGCACGGGCATCGAGGTGCCCATGCACGTGCGGCTGTCGGTGGACGTGATCAAGGGGCAGGCCACCAAGTGGCCCCGCTTCGAGAACGAGACGTCGCTGATGGCGCTCGGCTCGTACCGCCCGGTGGACGACGCGCTCCGCATCGCGTTCACCGAGCTCATCAAGTGGATCCAGAAGGACTACGGCCTCGCGCCCCTCGATGCCTACGAGCTGCTGTCGAAGGTGGCCCGGATCGACCTGAACGAGATGGTGGACCCCAACTACGTCGTGGTCGCCATCATCGACAAGAAATTCCTCCCGCCGAAGCGCTAGGCGCTCGGCGGGAGAATCAAGAATTAAGAATCAAGAATCAAGAATTCTAACTTCTTGATTCTTGATTACTCGAGTTTCACTGCTTGGGCGGGCTGATCATGATGTGCGCGCCCGCCGTCCCGGGGTACATCAACCACGGCGTGCCCGTCTGGCTCTTCGTCGACAGCCCGGTGGACTCGGCGGTCGCGAACGGCCAGTAGAACACCCAGCGGCGGTACTCGTCGGCCACCGTCCCGGTGGCGGCGTCGTAGCTCTTGCCCGTCAGGATGTAGAGGGCCCGCGGCTCGCGCGCCATCTTCAGCGTGCCGTCCGCGACTTCCTTCCACCGGACGTCGTAGCTCGCCTTGCCGGTGATGCCCTGCGCGCGCAGCTCGCGGCCGCGGGCCATGTAGGGCTCGAGGTCCTTGTGGTAGCAGTCCACCTCGAAGCCCTCGTTGGCCGGGTTGTCGGCCAGGCACAGCAGGTCGTTCTTCGACGGCCGCAGCGTGACCACCTTCCCGTCCGCATCGAACCCGAGGACGCCGGCGCCGTCGCGCAGCTCGGCTGGGGCGGCCAGCACGGCCGCGGCCATCTGCTCGGCCGGGGTCTGCGCGGCGGCGAAAGCGGGCGCAATCAAGGTGAGGCCGAGCGCAAGCAGCGAAACCGATCTCATGGGCACTGTCTCCTGGTGAAATCGCACGACCGGGCGGGTCACGCCCCGCCCTTCCCGCACGCCCCGTGTCCGGGTCCCTAGTCTACCCGGATCGCGCGCGGGGTGGACGCGGGCGGCCCGGCGTGCGAAAGTCAGACCCGAAGGGAGATTCCGATCATGCGCGCGATGTCGGCCGTCCTCGCCCTGGCCCTGACCCTCTCCGCCTGTGCCCGCCCGACCCCCGAACAGCAGGTGGTCAACGACGCCGCGGAGGCCCTCGGCGGACACGACCGCGTGGCCGGCCTGCGCACGATCGTCCTCGCGGGCCGGGGGACCGCCTGGAACCTCGGGCAGGACATGACGATGGACGCGACGGGCCAGCAGTTCGAGCTGCGGCCCTACAAGGCGTCGATCGACGTGACCGCCGGGCGGCTGCGCGTCGAGCAGACCCGCACGCCCAACTTCCTCTACTACCAGGGCCCGGGCGCCCAGGCGCAGGTCTACGGGCTCGATGGCGATGTCGCCTACACCGTCTCGCCCTCGGGCGCCGCCTCGCGCGCCCCGGCGGACGTGGCCCGCGACCGCCGCGCGGAGTACTACCACCACCCGGCGGTGCTGGTGCGTGCCGCGCTCGAGCCCGGCGCCACGCTGGCCAACGCGCGAACCGCGGACGGGGCCCGGCTCGTGGACATCACGCCCCCCGGCAGCGACCGGGCGTTCACCCTGGCGATCGACGCCGGCACGAACCTCCCGCTGCGCATCAGCTCGCCGGCGGCCAACCCCAACCTCGGCGACGTCGTGATCACCACGAGCTTCGACGAGTGGGCGAACGCTTCCGGGATCTACCTGCCGCTGAACGTGACGGTGACGACCGACACGTACAAGACGGCCGAGTACCACTACACGGACCTGGACGTGAACGAGGCGACAGGCGAGCTGGCCGCGCCCGAGGCCGCGCGGAACGCCGAGCCGCCGGCGCCGCGGCCGATCGAGGTGACCGTCGAGAAGGTGGGGACGGGGGTGTGGCTGCTGGCCGGCGGCAGCCACAACAGCGCGCTCGTGGAGTTCGCCGACCACCTGCTGCTCATCGAGGCGCCCCAGAGCGAGGCGCGGGCCGAGGCCGTGATCGCGAAGGCGCGCGAGACGGTGCCCGGCAAGCCGCTGACCTACCTGCTCAGCACGCACCATCACTTCGACCACACCGGCGGGCTGCGCACCGCGGTGGCCGAGGGACTGACGGTCATCACCCACGCGTCCAACCGGGAGTACTACGAGGCGGCCGCGAGCCGCCCGCACACGCTCGTGCCGGACCGGCTGGCGGCCGCCCCGAAGCCGATCACCGTCGAGACGGTGGAGGACTCCCGCGTCATCGAGGACGGGTCGCAGCGCATGGAGATCTACCATCTCTCCGGCAACCCGCACGGGGACGCCATCCTGATGGCGTACTTCCCCAAGGACCGCCTCATCGTCGAGGCCGACGCGTTCAGCTCGAGCTTCGACTACAACCCCTACGCGGCGAACCTGCTGAAGCACATCCGCGAGCGCAAGCTGGACGTCGCGCGCATCGTGCCCCTCCACGGCGCGCCGGTGAGCTTCGACGCGTTCGTGAAGGCGGTGGAAGCGCAGTAGGCGGGAAGAACGCGAGGAACCCGAGGAACCTCAGGAACCTGAGGAGCCCTCGCCCCTCCGGCGTGTCGTCCGCGCCGTGGGCTGCGCCGTCCAGGGGTCGTCGGGCCACGGGTGCTTCGGATACCGCCCGCGTAGCTCCTTGCGGACCTCGGCGTACGTGCGGTCCCAGAAGCTGCGGAGGTCGTCGGTCGTCTGCACGGGACGGCCGTTCGGGGCGAGCAGGTGGAACGTGATGGGCACCTGGCGGGGCCCGAGGCGCGGGGTGTCGGCCAGGCCGAAGAGCTCCTGCAGCTTGACCGACGCCGCCACGCGCCCGTGCGCGTCGTACTCGAGGCGCGCGGCGCGGCCGCTCGGGACGGGCAGGCTCTCCGGGGCCAGGCGGTCGATGTCCCGGGCCACGTTGTGGGGCAGCCACGGGCGGATGTCCAGGTCCTCCAGGTCCTTCGCGCCGTCGGCCGCCGCGCACGCCAGCGCGGGGAGATCCAGCGCGTGGCCCGCGAAGCGGGCGCGCGCGACGAGCCTGGCCGTCCGTTCGTCGAGCGGCCGCGCGAGCCAGGCCTCGGCGAGCAGCGCCGCCCTGGCGGCGGGGTCGGGGGCGCACGGGTCGACCCGGAGCCGAAGCGCGCCGTAGCGCGCGACGCGCGCGGCGCGCACCACGCCGCCGCTCATCGCGTGCTCGGTCCCGATCGCGGTCGGCGCGACCCAGTCCGGGTCCACCGCGCTGGCCGCGCGGATCAACGCCTCGGCGTGACCGTCCCGCCTGCCGGCCGTGACGTCCAGCGCCACGACGAGCATTGCGTCCCTGACCCCGCTCTCGCGCGCCAGGCGCGCCCCGTGGCCGGAGGCCAGCGTGAAGCGGTCGTCGCCGGGCGCCCGCCGGAGCGCGAGGCGATCCGGATAGCCCGCGAAGATCGCCCTGCGGAGGCCCGCCTCGTCGACCCGCGCCCGCGCCTCCGCGCCGAGGGCGGTGGCGGCGGCCCGCTGCAGCGCCTCGGCCACGCGCGCCAGGTGCGGGGGCACGCGCCGCCACTCGTCGATGACCGCGAGCAGGTCGCAGGTGGTGGCGGCGCCACGCGGCGCGAGCGCGCCGGCATCGCCGAGCACCGCGCACGCGGCCGCCGCCTCGAAGGCGCCGCCGGCGGCCACGAGGAGCCTCGCGAGCCGCGGGTGGAGCGGCAGCCGCGCCAGCAGGCGGCCCAGCTCGGTGATGCGGCGCGGGCGCGAGGGAGGTTCCTGAGGTTCCTCGGGTTCCTCGGGTTCCTCGGGTTCCACCGCGCCGAGGCGCGCGAGCAGCGTCATCGCCGCCGCGATGCGGTCAGCCGTGGGCTTCTCGAACCACTCGAAGGTGAACGGGTCGGCGCCCCAGGCGAGGAGCTCGAGCACGGGACCGGCGAGGTCGACGCGGGCGACGTCCGGCTCGCGGTGCGGGCGGAGGTGATCGCGCGCGTCCCACAGGCGCACGGCGAGGCCGGGGCCCAGGCGCGCGGCGCGCCCGGCGCGCTGGTCGGCCGCGTCCCGCGTGACCCGCTCGGTGGCAAGGCTGTCGACGCCGCGCGACGGGTCGTCGCGCGCGATCTTCTGCAGGCCGGTGTCGATCACCGCGGTCACGCCTGGCACCGTGAGCGACGTCTCGGCGATGTTGGTGGCGAGGATCACGCGCCGCCCCCTGGCCGGCGAGACGGCGCGGTCCTGGCGCTCGCCCTCGAGCCCCCCGTGGAGCGGCACGACCTCGACGCCGGCCGCGGCCAGCCCCGCCAGGTCGCTCTCCGCGCGCGCGATCTCCCGCGCGCCCGGGAGGAAGACGAGCACCTGCCCCGGGGTCCGTGGCAGCACGCCGCGCACCGCGTCCGCCACGCCCACCCCGGGGGCGTACTCGAGCGCGAGCGGGTGGGGCGCGCCGGGCACGTCGAGGACCGGGCAGCCGCCGAGGAACCGCGACACCGGGGCGTCGTCCATCGTGGCCGACATGACCACCACGTGCAGGTCGTCCCGCGCCCGCCAGGCTTCGCGGACCAGCGCGAGCCCGAGGTCGGCGTGGATGCTGCGCTCGTGGAACTCGTCGAGGACGACCGTGGCGAAGCCCGAGATCAGCGGGTCCTGCTGGAGCCGCGCGGTCAGGATGCCCTCGGTCACGACGAGCAGCCGCGTGTCGGCCGCGAACCGGCGATCGAGGCGCATCTGCCAGCCGATTTCCGCCCCGAGCGTCCAGCCGCGCTCCTCGGCGATGCGGCGCGCCACGGCGCGCGCCGCCACGCGCCGGGGCTGGAGCAGCAGCACCGGGCCGCGGTCCACGAGCGCCGGCGGGACGCGGGTCGTCTTGCCCGCGCCGGGTGCGGCGGTCAGGACGGCCGCCCGCGCCTCGGCGAGCGCCGCGCGCAGGGCCGGGACGTGGGCGTCAACGGGAAGGGGAGTCACAGGAATCAAGAATCAAGAATTAAGAATCAAGAAACCAAGAAACCAAGAAACCAAGGAACCAAGGAACCAAGGAACCCGAGGAACCCGAGGAACCCGAGGAACCCGAGGAATCCGAGGAACGTGGAACCGGCGGTCCCTGCAAGCGTACCCCGCGGCCGGTCCGGAACCGGGGGCGGTATGATGGGGGTTCAACCGCCAGGGGCATCTTCCATCCGGGAAGATTGAGATCGACCCTTGGAACCTGGCCCACCTGCGCGTCTTCGGCGCGTCGGTGGGCGGAGGGAGCGCGGAGAGATGGAACAGCACTACGGCGACGCTTTCCCCGGGTCCCGTCGCGTCCACGAGGACGTCGTCCACGGCGCCGATCACCTGCGGGTGCCGGCGCGCGAGGTGACCCTGACCAACGGCGACCCCGCCGTGCGGCTGTACGACACCAGCGGGCCGCAGGGCCACGACGTCAAGGACGGGCTGCCGAAGCTGCGCGAGCCGTGGATTGCGCGGCGGCGCGCCGCGGCCGGCGCCGGGCAGGCGGTCACCCAGCTGTACTACGCCCGCCGGGGCGAGATCACGGCGGAGATGGCGTTCGTGGCCGCCCGCGAGGGGCTGCCGGCGGAGTTCGTCCGCGACGAGATTGCCCGCGGCCGCGCCATCATCCCGGCCAACATCAACCATCCCGAGCTCGAGCCGATGATCATCGGCCGCCACTTCCTCGTGAAGATCAACGCCAACATCGGCAACTCGGCCGTGTCGTCGTCGATCGAGGAGGAGGTCGAGAAGCTCCGCTGGGCGACCCTGTGGGGCGCCGACACGGTGATGGACCTCTCGACGGGCAAGAACATCCACGAGACCCGCGAGTGGATCCTGCGCAACTCGCCGGTGCCCATCGGCACCGTGCCCATCTACCAGGCCCTCGAGAAGGTCGGTGGCCGGCCCGAGGCGCTCACCTGGGAGATCTACCGCGACACGCTCATCGAGCAGTGCGAGCAGGGCGTGGACTACTTCACCGTGCACGCCGGCGTGCTGCTGCGCTACATCCCGATGACCGCCAGCCGCATGACGGGCATCGTCTCGCGCGGGGGGTCGATTCTCGCCAAGTGGTGCCTCGCGCACCACAAGGAGAACTTCCTCTACACGCACTTCCGCGAGATCTGCGAGATCATGCGCGCCTACGACGTCTCGTTCTCGCTCGGTGACGGCCTCCGGCCCGGCGCCATCGCCGACGCCAATGACGAGGCGCAGTTCGCCGAGCTCCAGACCCAGGGCGAGCTGACGAAGATCGCCTGGGAGTACGACGTGCAGGTCATGAACGAGGGCCCCGGCCACGTGCCGATGCACCTCATCCGCGAGAACATGGAGAAGCAGCTCGAGTGGTGCGCCGAGGCGCCGTTCTACACGCTCGGCCCGCTCACGACCGACGTCGCGCCCGGCTACGACCACATCACCTCCGCGATCGGCGCCGCGATGATCGGCTGGTACGGCACCGCGATGCTCTGCTACGTGACGCCGAAGGAGCACCTCGGCCTGCCCAACCGGGACGATGTGAAGGCGGGGGTGATCGCGTACAAGATCGCCGCGCACGCCGCGGATCTCGCGAAGGGGCACCCGCGCGCCCGCGCCTGGGACGATGCGCTGTCGAAGGCGCGGTTCGAGTTCCGCTGGGAGGACCAGTTCAACCTGGCGATGGACCCGGTCACCGCCCGGGCCTACCACGACGAGACGCTGCCCGCCGACGGCGCCAAGGTCGCGCACTTCTGCTCGATGTGCGGACCGAAGTTCTGCTCGATGGAGATCACCCAGCAGGTCCGCGACATGGCGAAGCAGGGGATGGACGAGAAGTCGGCCGAGTTCCGCAAGGCCGGCGAGATCTACGTCAAGCAGTAGCGCGGCTAGCGCTGGGGCGTGCCCGGCGGGGCGGGGACGATCTGGATGACCGTGGGGTAGCGCGCCGGATCGGCGCCGGCCACGGGGTTCGGGTAGCCGGCCGACCCGCCGAAGGTGTAGTCCTTCACCGTCACGCTCGGGGGGAAGGCCATCGACTCGTCGCGGAACCGCGCCGTCTCGAACATGTGGGTCGGCGGCGAGTCGAAGAGGCGGTCGCCGCGGTCCTTGAGGACGGTGCGGTAGTAGGTGACCATCTCCTCGAAGCCCGACATCACGCCGTACAGGTAGAAGCGCTGGCCGCGGCCCGCTTCGTAGGACGTGATGAACTGCGCGGCGGGGTACACCGGCACGCCGAGCTCGGCTTCGGTCGGGCCCGCCGTCTGCGCGTCGGCGGACGTCGACGGGGCCGGCGCCGCCGGTTGGCCCTCGGCGGGCGCGGGCGCGGCCGGCGGCGGCTGGCCCGGCCGCGGGAACGGCTGGGGGACCTGGGCCGAGGCCGGGGCGAGCCCGATGGCGAGGGCCGCGAGCGCGGCCGCCGCGGCGACGAGAAGCGAGCGCGTCTTCACGCTCCCATTATAGGCACGCTTTCACGATGACCACCGACCCCGCCGCCGCCTGTCTCGCGGACGCGCCCTGGCTGCTCGAGCTCACCGAGGCGCTGGTCCGCGTCGAGTCGCCCACCGACGACCCCGCCGCCGTCAACCGCGCCGTCGACCTCGCGGCCGACCGTCTCCGGGCGATCGGCGGGCGTCCGCGCCGCATCGCCGCCGAGGACGCCGGCGACCACCTGCGCGTGGAGTTCGGCCAGGGCCGCCGCCAGATCCTGCTGCTCGGCCACCTCGACACGGTCTGGCCGGTGGGCCAGCTCGGACGGATGCCCTGCCGCCGGGAGGGCGATCGCCTGCACGGTCCCGGCGTCTTCGACATGAAGGCGGGCGTCGCCATCGCGGCGCTGGCCACCCGGGCGCTCTTCGCGGCATCCCCGCCAGCCGGCTGCCGCGTCGTGATGCTGTGGACCGCGGACGAGGAGACGGGCAGCGCGACCTCGCGGGCCCTGCTCGAGGCCGAGGCGCGGGCGAGCGACGCGGTCCTCGTCTTCGAGCCATCGCTGCCCGGGGGCGCGCTCAAGACCAGCCGCAAGGGCTGCGGACAGTACGAGCTCGTGGTCACCGGCGTCGCGGCGCACGCGGGCGTGGACCCGGGCAAGGGCGTGAGCGCGATCCGCGAGATCGCCAGGCAGATCGTCGCGGTCGAGGCGCTGCACGATCTCGACCGCGGGGTCTCGGTGAACGTCGGGCTCATCCGCGGCGGCAGCCGGGCCAACGTCGTCGCCCCCGAGGCGCGCGCCGTCATCGACGTCCGCGTGCCCACCGCGGCCGACGCCGCCCGCGTGGACGCGGCGCTCCGCGCCCTGCGGCCCGTGCTCCCGGGCGCGACCCTCGAGGTGCGCGGCGGGATCGACCGTCCGCCGCTCGAGCGCTCCGCCGGCGTGGTCCGGCTGCTGGAACTGGCGCGCGAGGTGGGCGCGGGCCTCGGGCAGACGGTCGACGAGGGCGGGACGGGCGGCGGGTCCGATGGCAACTTCTGCGCAGCCCTCGGCGTGCCGACCCTGGACGGGCTGGGTGCGGTCGGCGACGGCGCCCATGCCGTCCACGAGCATGTCGTGATTCCGTCACTCGCGCCGAGGGCCGCCCTGGTGGCGGGGATGCTGGTCCGCCTCACGTCGGAGGACGGCTGGGGCCGTACTGCCCGCAGCTGAGCCACGGGAACTCCTTGCCATGGGGCCAGTTCGACTTGGCCTCGTACTTGCTGTCCGTGAGGGCGGTCCCACTCGCCGGGAGTGGGAGGGAGTCCCAAGTGGAAGATCTCGATCTCGACCTGACCAAGCTGAACGACGGTGCCTTGCGGGTGCTCGACCGGGCGGAGGACGAAGCCCGGCGCCGGCGTCACGGGATGCTGGCGGGCGAGCACCTCTTCGTGGCGTTCGCCGAGGTGGAGTGGGAGGTCTTCTCGCGCGTCCTGCACGAGCTGGCTGCCAGTCCCGAGGAGGTGCTGCGGGCGGTCGAGGCGCGGCTCGGTGAGATCGGCGAGCGGCCGACGACGGCGATTCGGGTGCCGCCGGCGACGCAGGCGCTGCTGCGGCTGGGCATCCAGCACGCGCTGCGCAGCGGGCGCGAGCTGGCGGACGGGCACGACCTCTTCTCGGCGCTGCTCGAGGAGCCGCGCGGCGCGGTCGCCCTCGCGCTCCGGCAGTTCGGCCTCGACGGCGAGTCGGTGTCGGTCCGGCTCGGGGCGGTCGTGCGCGAGGTGCAGCTGCGGGACGAGGCGATTCGCCGCCGGTACGAGCTGCCGCCCTTCCTCAAGCAGTTCGCGGTCAACCTGAACCTGCTCGCGCGGCAGGACCGGCTCTCGCCGGTCTTCGGCCGCGAGGCGGAGCTGCAGCAGGTGATCGAGGTGCTCTGCCACCGCGAGCGCGCCAACTCCGTGATGCTCGTCGGCGAGCCCGGCGTGGGCAAGACCGCCGTGGCCGAGGCGCTCGCGCGCCGCTTCGAGCTCGAGCCGTCCAGCGTGCCGCCCGCCCTCCGCGGCTGCCAGGTGCTCAACCTGGCGATGAACTCGCTCGTGGCGGGCACGATGCTCCGCGGCATGTTCGAGGACCGCATCCAGAACGTGCTCCGCGAGATCCGCGAGCACCCCAACTACCTGCTCTTCATCGACGAGGCCCACACGATGGTGGGCGCCGGCTCGGCGCTCGGCGCGCCGTCGGACGCGGCCAACATCTTCAAGTCGGTCCTCGCGCGCGGCGAGGTCCGCATCATCGGCGCGACGACGCTCACCGAGTACAAGCAGCACATCGCGGACGACGAGGCGCTGGCGCGGCGGTTCCGCACGGTGCACGTGGCCGAGCCGTCGCGCGACGAGGCCCGGCTCATCCTCGACCGCCTGCGCCCGCGCTTCGAGCGCAACTACGGCGTGCGCGTCTCGACGGCGGCCGTCGACCGCGCCCTGGCGCTGTCGGATCGCTACCAGCGGCACCTGCGGCTGCCCGACAAGGCCATCGGCTGGCTCGACACGGCGGCGGTGCGCACCGCCATCGCCGAGCGGCCCGAGGTCACGGCCGGTGACGTCGTCGAGGTGGTCGCCCACGACGCGCGCATCCCGGTGGACATGGTGGAGCGCGAGATCACCGACCGCTTCCGGCACCTCGAGTCCGGCCTGTCCATGCGCGTGATCGGCCAGCCCGAGGCGGTCGGGGCGCTCGCGCGGCGGCTGGTGCTGACCAAGGGTCCCCTGAAGGACGGCTTCGACAGGCCCGATGGCGTCCTGCTGTTCCTCGGGCCGACGGGCGTCGGCAAGACGGAACTGGCCAAGGCGCTCGCCGAGCAGCTCTTCGGCGACGACCGCAAGCTCATTCGCATCGACATGTCCGAGTACCAGGACGGCCGCGGGGGCATCGACAAGCTGATCGGCGCGCCGCGCGGCGTCGCCGGGTCGGACCGCGGCGGCGTGTTGACCAACCAGCTGCGCGACAACCCCTACTCGGTCGTGCTCCTCGACGAGATCGAGAAGGCGAGTCCCGAGCTGCTCAGCCTGTTCCTCCAGGCCTTCGACGAGGGCTGGCTGACCGACGGGCGGGGCCGCAAGGTGTACCTGAGCGATGCGGTCGTCATCATGACGTCCAACCTCGGCGCGGAGCACTTCCGCCGGCTGTCGAGCCCGCTGGGCTTCAGGAACGGCGAGGTCGGCCTGGCCGAAGTCCGGGGCGAGGTGCTGCGCGAGTTCGAGAGGCGGATGTCACCCGAGTTCAGGAACCGCATCGACGAGACCATCGTGTTCGGGCCGCTCGGCCGGGACGAGGTCGCCGAGATCGCCCGCACGCACCTCGCGCGGGTGACGGCGGCGCTCGAGGCGCACGGCAAGCGCCTGTGGGTGGCGGCCGACGCGCTGGACGCCCTCGTGGAGTCCGGCTACAGCGTCGCCTACGGCGCCCGGTTCCTCAAGCGGGTCATCGATGACCGCGTCAAGATTCCCCTCAGCCAGATGTGGGGCGACGCCGACGCCTTCCGGCTGGTCGTCGCCGGCGGAGAGGTGGCCGTCGAGGCGGTGGCCCAGGACGCGCTCGCGGGCATCGCCTAGGGAGAAGGACCCCGAGGAACCTCAGGAACCCGGGAACTCAGGAACCGTCTTCGTACCCCAGCGCCTGCTGGCGCTCCACGGATGTGGGGGCCGGCGGCCTGGGGGCCCGTCCGTCCCCCTCCCGGTCGCGGCGCGCGCCGAGGCCGTAGCGCGCCTTCAGCAGTCCCACGACCTCACCCACGCGGGCCCGGTAGTCCGGCGGCGCGTACTTCGACGCGTACAGGCTGTCGTACCGGCGGGCGAGCGCCGGGTACTCGCGCGCGAGGAAGCCCATGAAGTGCTCGCGCGTGCCGCCGTCGAGGTGCAGCAGCATCGCACCGACCGACGTGATGCCGTGGTCGGCGATCGCCTTGATCGTCGCCTCCAGCCGCGCCGGCTGCGTGGTCAGGCCCGGCACCATCGGGGCCACGAGCACGCCGGTCTCGATGCCGGCGTCCGCGAGCGCGCGCGCCGCGCGGAGCCGCTGCAGCGGGTGCGCCGTGCCGGGCTCGAGCGCCCGCCACGCGTCCTCGTCCACGGTGGGCACGCTCATGTACACCGTGCATCGTGCCCGCCCGGCGAAGGCCTGCAGCACGTCGCGGTCGCGCACGACCATCGGGCCCTTGGTCACGAGGCCCACGGGCGTCCGCGCTGCCGCGAGCGCCTCGAGCGCGCCCCGCGTGAGCCGGTAGCGGCCCTCGATCGGCTGGTACGGATCGGTGGCCGTCCCGAGCGCCACCTGCTCGCGCGTCCAGCCGGGACGGTCCAGCTCGCGCCGCAGCACCTCCACGAAGTTCGTCTTCACGAAGATCACCGAGGCGAACTGGTCGCCCGCATCCAGCTCGAACTGCGACTGGTAGCGCCGCGCGAAGCAGTAGTGGCAGCCGTGCGTGCAGCCGCGGTACGGGTTGAGCGTCCAGGCGAACGGCATCCCGTGCACGCGGTTCAGCGACGAGCGGCAGCGCACCTCCTGGTAGGTCGCCTGGTCGGCCAGGCGCTCCGCCTCCGTCAGGGCCGCCACGCCGCCAGCCCGGACCGCCAGCGCCACGTCGCGGGTCGACGGGCGGCGCGGACCGAGGTCGAAGAGCAGGTCGTCGCGGTGCA
>JBFWOG010000026.1:5724-42312 GCA_050250645.1 Vicinamibacterales bacterium | reverse complement strand
GTCGCCTGGTCGGCCAGGCGCTCCGCCTCCGTCAGGGCCGCCACGCCGCCAGCCCGGACCGCCAGCGCCACGTCGCGGGTCGACGGGCGGCGCGGACCGAGGTCGAAGAGCAGGTCGTCGCGGTGCACGGTGAGACGAAGATAAGGCGAAATGCGGTCGATTGGCAAGTCCTGGACTCGAAGGGCACGCCACTTGCCGTCTTGTACGGCAGGTTGCCCGGGGCGGAGCCGCACGGCCGCGAGCCGGCCTCGCCCGGCGAGATGGGACGAACAGCACGGAGTGCACCGGAATGCGGAGGAATCGTCACACCCGCCGGGATGGCGGGCACCCGCGACATGCTCGGGGTGGACGTCGACGCGGACGGCGACCTCGACATCTTCGCGGCCAACGGCGACAAGGGAAGCGACGAGGCGGTGCCCGACAGGAACGAGCTGTACCGCAACGACGGCGGCCTGCGCTTCACGGCCATCACGAGCGGCCCGCTGGTGACGACACCGGCGGGCCAGGGCGGCGCCGAGACCGATACGACGGCGACGGCGACCTCGACCTGATCCTGCCGAACTACACGGGCGACCTCGGGGTGCTCCGCAACGACGGCGGCGGCGCGTTCACGGTGGTGCCGCCCGCGTCGATCGGTATCCACCACCGCGCGACGACGGGCATCTCGAGCGGCGACCTGGACAACGACGGCCGGATCGACCTCGTGCTCATCGATCAGGATCGCGACCCGGCCCGGCGCCTCGGCTTCGACCGCGCCGCCTACGTGTACCTCAACATCGGCGGCGGCAGCTTCCGGTTCGCGGGCGAGGTGCCGTCGGGCCGCTTCGGTGGCTTCACCGCCGGGCTGGCCGACCTCGACAACGACGGAGACCTCGACATCACGCTGCCGGGCCTGCCGTACGTACTGCTCAACGACGGGCACGCCGGCTTCGTCCCCGGTCCCTCCTATCCCGGTCCGCAGCCAGCCGACGGCTGCGTGGGCAACGACTGCACCGTGCCCGACCCGCGAACCGTCGCCTTCGCCGACATCGACGACGACGGGGACATGGACTCGGTGGTGACCGCGAAGTTCGGCGCGCCGGCGCTCGTACGCAACGACCTGGACGGGGGGCGGTGGCTGAAGGTCAGGCTGGTGTCGCCCGAGGGACAGGCAGGCGCCTTCGGCGCGAAGCTCCGCGTGACCCGTCCCGGCAGCGCCGCGCTCATCGCCCT
The DNA here is from genome assembly GCA_050250645.1 of Vicinamibacterales bacterium. Taxonomy (GTDB): domain Bacteria; phylum Acidobacteriota; class Vicinamibacteria; order Vicinamibacterales; family UBA2999; genus JBFWVR01. The sequence goes on along the minus strand of JBFWOG010000026.1, from coordinate 41,100 downwards.
CCGCGAAGCGAAGAGCGGCTTCGGCTACCTGTCCCAGAGCGACCCGGTGATGCACGTCGGTCTCGGCGCCGCGACTACCGTGGACGTCGAGGTCACCTTCCTCGACGGCCGCACCGTCTCGGCGTCCGCCGTGCCCACCAACCGCACCATCGTCGTCACCGGCGACGGCGTCCTGGTGCCGCCGGGACCGCCGCCCGCGCTGAGGTCGTCGGTGGCCGGCTCGCTGGTGTTGTTCTCGTGGGACGCGCCGGCGGAGGCGGTATCCGGCTGCCGCCTGGAGGCCGGCAGCACGACCGGCGCGAACGACCTGGCCGTGTTCACGCTCGGCACCCAGACCGCCCTCGCCGCCTCGGCACCGGACGGCGTCTACTACGCGCGCGTGCGCGCCTTGAACGGCGTCGCGGCCGGGCCGCCGTCGCCGGAGGCGGTCGTGACGGTCGGCGGGGGCTGCGCGCCGGCCGCGCCCGGCCCGCTCGGCTTCGGGTTGTCGGGAGCCCGCGTCACGCTTGCGTGGAGCGCGCCGGCGGGCCCTGCCGAGCCGGCCGGCTACATCGTCGAGGCCGGATCGGCGCCGGGCGCCTCCGACCTGGCCGCGCTAAGGACGACAGCGACCAGCCTGGCGGTTGGCGCGCCGCCCGGCCGCTACTACGTCCGGGTGCGCGCGATGAATGGGTGCGGCACGGGTCCCGCGTCGAACGAGGTCGTCGTCACGGTGCCCTAGCGGCCACGCGGGACCCCGCCTCGCTAGAGCAGGTAGGCGAGGGCGAACCCGATCTGCAGGACGAACATCATGCGGTACATGTGGGCCCAGGACACGTGGTTCTCCTCGACGGCGAGGTCCTCGGGCCGGCGCAGCATCAGGTAGCAGACGTAGATCCCGTAGGCGACCATGCCCGCGCCGAGCGCCTGGAGCAGCCAGAAGCTGCCGGTGAGAATCCCCGCCCACGCGCCCGCCGGGATCATCAGGAAGGGCACGACGAACGACGGCGAGATCATCCAGGCCGCGCGCGTCACGCCGAACTCGATCGGCAGCGTCCGGCATCCCCCCTGGCGGTCGCCCTCCATGTCGGCGAAGTCCTTCGTCGTCGAGGCGCCGAGGAGGAACAGGCCGAAGATCGCGCCGATGTACCAGGGCTCGACGCCCGCCATCGTCTTGACCGCCGACCAGCCGGCGACCTTGAGGAGGACGCCGCGCGGGATGGCGATGGTGACGTTCGCCCAGATGCCGAGGCGCTTGGTGCGGAAGGGCGGCGCCGAGTAGAGAAAGGTGATGAGGGTCGCGACGACCACGATCCAGAAGCACTCGTGGCGGCCGCCCGGGGCGACGAACCAGGCGAGCACCCAGGCGATGGCGTAGGTGATCCAGGTGTACACCCACGCCTCGCGGAGCGAGATGCGCCCGGTTGGCAGCGGCCGCTTCGGCTTGTTCACCCGGTCGATGTCGAGGTCGTAGATCTGGTTCAGCGCGTTGGACGCGGCGTTGAGCACGGCGGCCATGAGCGCGCCGAGCAGCGGGTACTGCAGGACGTCCCACGTGAGCGGCTCCGCCGGGAATGCGCCCACGGCGGTCAGCCCGCCCGAGAGGAAGCCGAGCGCGGGCGCGAGGAGCGTGAACGGCCGGCCGAACTCGAAGTACAGGCGAATGCGGCTCATAGGACGAAGCGCGCCGGCAGCCACGCGGGGCTGGCAAAGGCGAACGCGACCAGGGCCGCGGCGCCGGTGTTGATGACGTTCAGCAGGTCGTTGTTGAGGATACCGCGGTGCTCGAGGCGCGCCGCGAGCAGGCTCTCGGTCACCGCGCCCGCCGTGCTGGCCGCGACCACCAGCGGGAGGGCCGCCAGGGGCAGCAGCGAGAACGCCACCGCGGGCACCGCGACCAGCGCCGCCGAGACCAGGCCTGCCAGCGTGCCCGTCACGCTCACGGCGCCGGGCGTGCCCGGTGGCACCACCGTGAAGGCCGGCAGCAGCCGGGGCCGGCCGCCGAACGCCTTGCCGATCTCGCTCGCCACCGAGTCGCTCGCGCCGGCCGCCAGGCCGGTCACGAGGACGATGGCGCCCGCCCACCCGGGCCAGGCGCCGCCGGCCGCCGCGGCCATCCACGCGCCGGCGGCGCCGACGACGCAGTTCGCGATCACGTTGCCCGCGCCGCGCCGCCCGCCCCGGTCCTCGGCGATGCCGAGCGCCGCCTTGCGCCGGCCGCCCAGGCGGGTCGAGACGATGGTGACCACGAAGGCGGCGCCGAGCACCAGCCACCCGCCGAGCCCGCCCCCGAGGTAGATGATCGTGCCGAGCACGACGCCCGCGGCCGCGCCACCCGTGGTCACCTTGCGGCGCGACCATGCGCCGATCGCGACGACGACGTTCAAGGCGAGCCCGATGGCGACCTGGTCTCCCCACCCGGCCCCCAGGGGCCAGCGAACCGTCTCCGACGCCATCCACAGCACGAGGCCGGCCGTGGCGGGCACCGAAAGGTTGTCGTCGAGCCGTACCGGGACGGTCTCGACGAAGGCCGCGGCAACCGCCGCGGCGATCGAGCCCCACAGGATGATGGCGGCTGGCGGCTGCGCCGCCTGGGCCTGCGCCACGAAGGTCCAGAGCACCAGCGCGCCCGCCGACCCCGTCACCGCGAAGCCCGCCAGGCCGCTCCATGTCTTGTCAGGGTTCCACGGCAGCCGGGGGCCGGCCACCGAGGTGCCGACGATCGTCGCGAAGCCGTCGCCGACGGCCATTACCGCCCACGCGGCGGCCGCCAGCGCCAGCTGGTCGCGGAACGCGAGCACGAGCCCCAGGACCGCGAGCGGGTAGAAGAGCACGCCCGCGCGGGCCGTGTCGTGGTCGCCCTCGCGCATGATCGCCGGGGCGATCCGGGGCAGGACGAGGAAGTTGAAGACGAGCGCGCCGACCGCCATCGCCGCCGCCTGGGGCCACGTCAGCCATCGCAGCAGGAAGGCGAAGGCGACCATGGCGACGTGGACGCTCTGCCGGCCGGTCTCGGAATAGCGGCTCACAGGGATGCCAGTAATGCTGCCACACCTTCCTCGATCGGCCGCACCCGGAAACCGAGGTCCCGGACGGCGTCGTCGCTCGCGAGCGACCAGTCCTCGCGGAAGATCGCGACCGCGCCGCGGGTGATGAGGGGCGGGCGGCCCAGGAGGGCGGCGCGCGCCTCGTCCATCGCCCCGGCGAGCGTGGCCGCGGCAAAGGGGATGCGGCGCGGCAGCGCGCGCCCCGTGAGGTCGCGCACGATCTCGAAGACCCGCATCTGGGGCACGTTGTCGCCGCCGAGCGCGTAGCGGCTGCCCGCGGGCGCCCGCTCGAGGGCCGCCACGTGCGCGGCGGCGACGTCGTCCACCCAGGCGTACGACCAGCGGCGGTCCGCGCCGACCAGGCCAGGCAGGCGCCCGGCGAGGTGGTCGCGCACGAGCCGGCCCACCAGGTTGCCCTCGGTCGCCACGCCGGGGCCGTAGACGACCCCGGGGTAGAGCCGGACGATGGCGACGCCGTCGGCGGCCGCCTGGTCGGCGAGGCCGGCGGCCAGCACCTTGGTCCGCTGGTAGTCGTTGGCCGCGAGCAACTGGTCGCGGCCGTGCGCCGGCAGCGCGAGGAACGACGAGGTGTAGACGAGACGCCCGGTACGGGTCTCCCCGGCCGCGGCGATCGCGTTGGCCAGGCCGCCGACGTTGATTTCGTCGAAGTCGCGCGGACGTGGGCGCCAGAGGCTGACGAGCGCCGCACTGTGGCAGATGGCGTCGGCGCCGCGCGCCGCGGCGGCCAGCGCCGCCCGGTCGCGCACGTCCCCGTCGACCAGCACGCCGGGCAGCCCGCTGGCGGACGCCGTCCGCGCGTAGACCACCGGCTCGTGGCCCGCGGCCGCCAGCGCCGACACGATCGCACGCCCGAGATAGCCGGTGCCGCCGGTAATCAGGACTCTCAAAGGGACTCGCTTCGCCCGTCAGGCCGCGCCCCACGGGCGCGTTGGACCCGTCAGGCCGCGCCCTACGGGCGCGTTGGGCCCGTCAGGCCGCGCCCTACGGGCGCGTTGGGCCCGTCGGGCCGCGCCCCACGGGCGCGTTGGGCCCGTCGGGCCGCGCCCCACGGGCGCGTTGGGCCCGTCAGGCCGCGCCCTACGGGCGCGTTGGGCCCGTCAGGCCGCGCCCCACGGGCGCGTTGGGCCTCGGGCGCTCCGCGCCCTCGTTGGGACTCGCTCCGCTCGCTGGGACTCGGCGGCTCCGCCGCCTCGCTGGGATCCGTCCTTCCAACTTCTAACTTCTAACTTCTAACTTCTAACTTCTTCAGGCTCTCACCGTGTCTCGCCAGTAATTGAGCAGGTCGTCGATCGTCTGCTCGAGGGCGATCGCGGGTTGCCAGCCGGTGTCGGCGGAGAGCTTCTGGTGGTCGCCGACGAGCACCGGGATGTCGTTGGGCCGGAAGCGCCCGGGGTCCTGCACGACGGAAATCGGGACCGTGGCGCGCTGGACGAAGGTCTCGACGAGGGTGCGGATCGGGAGCGCGTGCCCGCTGCAGACGTTGTAGGGGGTGCCTGGCGTGGCCGAGGCCATCATCGCCACGTAGGCGCGCACCGTGTCCCGCACGTCGGTCAGGTCGCGACGGGGCTCGAGGTTGCCCATGGCCAGCACGGGCTCGTGGCGGCCGGCCTCGATCTCCGCGATCTGCCTGGCGATGCTCGGCGCGACGTAGGACGGATCCTGGCGCGGCCCGATGTGGTTGAACGCCCGCGCCAGCAGCGTCGGGATGCCATCGTCCTGCCAGGCCCTGGCGGCGAGCATCTCCTGCGCCAGCTTGCTCGTGGCGTACGGGCTGTTGGGCTCGAGGCGGTCGGACTCGACGATCGGCCGGTCCTGGGTGGCGTAGATGGTGGCCGAGCCGGAGACGAGGACACGCGGACGCAGGTTCGCGCGCCGCAGCCCCTCGAGCAGGTGGTGGGTCGCGAGGACGTTGCCCTCGTAGGTCTCGCGGGTGTTGGTCCACGACTGGCCGACATGGGCGGAGCCGGCCAGGTGGTAGATCGCCGCGGGCGCGAGCGCGGCCAGCGCACGCGCGACCCCCTCCCGATCGAGCAGCTCGACCTGCTCCCAGCGGACGCCTGGCGCGCCGCCGGCCGCGGGCTGGCCGGGCCGCCGCCAGCCCACCACGTCCGCGCCACTCGCGCGCAGCAGGTCCACGAGGTGGCTGCCCACGAAGCCAGACGCGCCGGTCACCAGGACGACGGAACTCACAGGGGCACAGATAGCACAGATGACACGGAGGAAACAGGTGCGCCGATCACGCAGATCCGCGGACCACACAGATGCACAGAGACAGACAGATGCGCAGATAGCCAACGGGGGCCCGGCTGCGGAGCGGCACCGGAGGCACCTGAGGCACCCCAGGCACCTGAGGCACCCTAGGCACCCCAGGCACCCTAGGCACCCCAGGCACCCTAGGCACCCCAGGCACCTGACCGCGATCTACCCCCTGCGGTTGTACTGCTGCTCGTAGTACGCCTTGAACGCCGGGTCGGCTTCCTTGACCGGCCGCCACCACCACTCATTGGCCTGGTACCAGGCCACCGTCGCGGCGAGGCCGGACGCGAAGTCCTCGACCGGGGCCCAGCCCATGGCGCGGAGCTTGGAGGTGTCGAGCGCGTACCGCCGGTCGTGGCCCTGCCGGTCCTGGACGCGGCGAATGGAGGTCTCGGGCCGGCCGGTGAGCTCGAGGATCCGGTGGGTCAGCTCCAGGTTCGTCACCTCGTTGCCGCCCCCGATGTTGTAGACCTCGCCGTTCTCGCCCCGCTCGATCAGCATGTCGACGGCGCGGCAGTGGTCGGCCACGTGCAGCCAGTCGCGGATGTTGCCGCCGTCGCCGTAGAGGGGCACCTGCATGTCCTCGATCAGGTTGGTGACGAAGAGCGGGATCACCTTCTCGGGGAACTGGTACGGGCCGTAGTTGTTCGACGCGCGGGTGACGATGACCGGCACGCCGTAGGTCGCGAAGTAGCTGTAGGCCAGGCGGTCGGCGCCGGCCTTGCTGGCGGCGTAGGGGTTGCGCGGCTTGAGCTCGTCGGTCTCGCGGCTCGCCCCGGTCGGGACGCTGCCGTACACCTCGTCGGTCGAGATCTGGACGAACCGGCGGAGCTTCGGCGCGCGGCGCGCCGCCTCGAGGAGCACGAACGACCCCTCGACGTCGGTCTTGATGAAGTCGCCGGCGCCCATGATCGAGCGGTCGACGTGCGTCTCGGCGGCGAAGTGGACGACGACCTCGGCCGCCTCGACCAGCGGGCCGGCGGTGGCGGCGTCGCAGATGTCCCCGTGCACGAACACGTGGCGCGGGTCGTCCATCACGTCGTGGAGGTTCTCGCGGCGCCCGGCGTAGGTGAGCTTGTCGAGCGTCGTGACGCGCCAGTCGGGATGCGCCGCGAGCGCGTGGCGCACGAAGTTGCTGCCGATGAAGCCGGCGCCGCCCGTGACGAGGACCTCAACCATCTTTGCGCGTCCAGTCATAGGGCAGCGTGCCGTGCGGCTCGAGCCGGAACTCGTCGGGGTCGGCGTAGTGGTACGGCTCGTCCGGGACGTTCACCACCAGCGACATCTCGGTGCTCACGCACTTCCAGCCGTGGTAGACGAGCTTCGGCACCTGGACCAGCGTCCGGTTCTGCTCGCCGAGGAAGAACTCGTTGATCGCGCCCTTCGTCGGCGAGTCCTCGCGCGTGTCGATGAGGACGAGCTTCACCATCCCGGTGACGCAGACGAAGTTGTCCGTCTGGTGCTTGTGGTAGTGCCACGCCTTCACGACGCCGGGGTAGGTCGCCGAGACGTACACCTGCCCGAACTTGTCGAACAGCTCGGATTCGTCGCGGCGGAGGATCTCCATGAGCCAGCCGCGCTCGTCGGGGATGAGGCGCAGCGGCTTCATCTTCACGCCCTCGATCCGCGGGTGCTTGACCGCGGGGGACGCGTACTTCGACGGGTCGCTCACGGCCGCCTCCCGGGCCCCGCGGGCCGCGTCATCTGCTTCTGCGGTTGTGCCATCTGTGTCATCCGTGGCCTACCAGCGAACCCACACTTCCGAGTTGTCACCCAGCATGAACCGGAACGCCGACGGTTTCAACGGGAGGCGGTGGATCCGGGCGCCCTTGCCGATCAGGCTGTCCGCCACCCGCGTCTCCAGGTCGTGGATCGACGCGCCCTCGAGGACGATGCTGTGCTCGATCTCCGAGTGGCGCACCTCGACGTCGTTCATGATCGCGGTGAAGGGGCCCACGTAGGCGTGCGAGATGCGCGCCCCGGCGCCGATGATCGCCGGCCCGCGAATCACCGACTCCTCGACGACGGCCCCGGGCTCGATGACCACCTTGCCCTCGATCCGCGACGCCTCGTCCACCGACCCGTCCACCCGGCGCTCGATCGTCTCGAGGATCAGCCGGTTCGCCTCGAGCATGTCCTCGAGCTTCCCGGTGTCCTTCCACCACCCCTCCACCAGGTGCGGCGTCACCGTCAGGCCCCGGTCGATCAGGTCCTGGATCGCGTCGGTGATCTCGAGCTCGTTGCGGAAGCTCGGCGTGATCCGCTTCACGGAGGCGAAGATCTCCGCGCTGAACATGTACACGCCGACCAGCGCGAGGTCGCTCTTCGGCTCCTTCGGCTTCTCGACCAGCCGCACCACCCGGTCGTCCTCGAGCTCGGCCACGCCGAACATCTGCGGATCGGGCACCTGGGTCAGCAGGATCTGCGCGGCCGGGCGGCTCGCGACGAACTGCTCCACGAACGGCACGATGCCCCGCGCCAGCAGGTTGTCGCCGAGGTACATCACGAACGGGTCCTGGCCGATGAAGGCCTCGCTGATCAGCACCGCGTGCGCGAGGCCCCGCGGCGCGTCCTGCGGGATGTAGGTCACCGTCGCGCCCCACCGCGACCCGTCGCCCACCGCGGACCGGATCTCGGCCTGCGTGTCGCCGACGACGATGCCGATGTCGGTGATGCCGGCCTCGACGAGCGCCTCGATGCCGTAGAAGAGCACCGGCTTGTTGGCGACGGGCACCAGCTGCTTCGCCGACGTGTAGGTCAACGGCCGCAGGCGGGTGCCCTTGCCCCCGCTCAGAATGAGTCCCTTCATGTCAGCCGCCTATCTTACCCCGGCCACAGATGCACCGAAAGCCCGGACACAGATGGCCACAGATGCACATGGTCACAGATGCACGGATGGCCACGGGATGCACCGATGGGGCTCGGACGTCTCAGGCCTTGACGAACCCGGGGAATTCCAGGAACCCCTGGAACCCGAGGAACCTCAACAGCCCCAGGAACCCACGGTTCCGCGGTTCCGGGGTCCCCCTCAACGCTGCTGGCCGCCGAAGCTGCCGAAGAAGTTCGAGAACGTGCCGAGGCCCGCCAGCGTGAAGGTGAAGTTGAAGCGGCGGTCCTGGGGCACCGGATACAGGGTCGAGCCCGGGAAGTTGTACTGCTGGTATTCGATGGCGAACCCGCAGCACTGCGCGGCGTAGTTGCCGATCCACCGCTGCTGGAGGACCACGCCGCGCGTGATGTCCCAGTTGAACGAGTAGGTGCCGCCGATGCGCCCGTCCGGGGTCTGCAGCGTCGTCGAGGTGTTGAGCGCGTTGTCGGCGGTGCCCGTGACCTGCCGCCGGGAGCTCCAGCCCGCCGTGACGCGCGCGATGGGGTAGTTCATGCTGCCCGAGGCGCTGATCGACTGGATGAAGTGGTCCTCGTGGTTGTACTCGAGGCGCAGCGTGGCGTCGCTGAGGGCGGTGGGGGCCGTCCGGGCCACGAGCGCGACGGGCGAGAACTTCGACGGGGGCCGGAGGCCGCTCGACTGGTAGGCGAGGTCGGTCTGGCTGGCCCGCGCATCCGTGTAGTAGCTCTGGGTCAGGGCCACGGTCAGGAACTCGCGGGGCGCGGTCGCGGCGGCCGCCTGGGTGGCGGCCGCGCCGGCGGTCGCCGGCGGCGCCGCCTTGCGGATGAGCACGCGGTTGGTGAGCGCGTAGTTGAACCGCGTCGCCCCGCCGTAGACCACGTCCTGCGAGTTGCCGATGGTGACGACCTGGTCCTGGTTGTCGATGTTGGTGGTGCGCGACACCGAGAGGCTCGGCTCGATGATGTGCTTGAGCCGGTCGGCGAAGCCGTTGCCCGGGGAGAACACCCGGCTGAAGGTGGGGCCGAGCAGATCGGCCCGCATCTCGGCGTAGCGCCGGGTCAGCGGCACGGCGACCTGCACCCCGTCGTCGTCGAGGCTCTGGCTGAAGTGCGTGAGCCGGAACGAGAACCCGACGTTGACGCTCAGGAACGGCAGGTTCGTCAGGGGCGCCCGCAGCGTGGGCAGCAGGTCGAAGCGCGCCAGGCCGCGGTCGCGCTCGGTCGGGTCCGCGCCGGTGGGGGCGTTCCGCTCGAGGTAGAGCACCTTCGACGCCTCGCTGGTGAGCGAGAGGAAGACCGGCAGCGGCGCGAGCTTGAAGCTCGACACGTTGGCGTTCAGCAGCGGCGCGTTGCCGTTGACCAGGGACTGGGTGTCCGAGAGGAAGAGCTCGTTGCGCAGGAACGTCCCGGTGAGCGTCAGGTTCGACCAGGTCCCCGAGACGCTGCCGTTGATCGTGCGCTGGCGGCGCGAGGCGTCGTAGATGTTGTTGTTGTAGAGCTGTTGGGTCGTGATGCTCGAGAAGTAGTCGACGCGCGCCCGTGCGCGGAGGTTCGCCGGCAGCGACTGCGTCAGCGAGCCGCGCACCTCGTAGCTCCGGGACGCCGGCCGCGTCGTCGTGACGCCGGCGCGCGAGAACTCCGCCTCGTGCTCGTTGAGCCAGTAGGCCCGCAGCTGGCCCTCCGACCCGGGGGCGGTCGTGTAGCGGTACTCGCCGCCCGCGCCCTGCCCGGTCTTCAGGTACCAGTCGTGGAACAGCGTCACGTCCTGGCTGCGGTTGATCGCCCAGAAGAAGGCGTTGCTGATCGACTGGCCGCGGAAGGTGGAGGTGCCGTAGCTCGGCATCAGGAAGCCGGTCGCGCGGCCGTCGCCCTGGATGGGGTAGTAGAGGAACGGGAGGTAGAAGAGCGGCACGTCCTTGACGCGCAGGACGGCGTTCTTGAGCACGGCGTAGTCGCCGATGTCGATCGTCGCCGTCGAGCTGACCATCTCCCAGCGCGGCGTGGGCTGCACGCAGGTCGTGAAGCCGCCCTGGTGGAGCCGGTACTTGTCGGGGCCGATCTTCTCGATCGTCCGGCCGTAGAAGTAGACGTCCGGCTCGAGCGAGCCGAACATGCTGATGTCCTGCTGCGCCCGGTCGCCGAGCGACGCGATGCCGCTCGCCGTGTGGAACGTCCCGAGCCGGGTGCGCGTGTTGAACGTGACGCGCTCGGCCGAGATCCGCGCCTCGGCCGACGAGACGACCACGTTGCCCTCGGCCACGAACTCGCCGGTGGTGAGGTTCCACTCGACGGTGTCGGCGAAGATCTGCTGGCCCGCGTTCGGGCCCTCGCCGACGATCTCGACCTGCCCGCCGAGGCGGACGCGGTCGGCGTCGAGCCGCTCGAGCGTGAACTGCTTCGCATTCCAGCCGGGCAGCAGCTGGGCCGCCGCCGGGCGTGCCGCCGCGGCGAGCGCGACGAGGGCGAGGAAGAGGACGAGCGGCGTGTGGCGAAGCATCGGGCGGGACCGGACAGCCGGTGGCCGCAGGATAGCACAGCGCCTCACGGGGCCCCGCCGGCGAGCCGCGCGCGCAGCGGTCCCACGAGGAAGATCGAGCCGGCGACGACGGCCGGCCCGCCGCCGGCGAGCGCGCGCGCGAGCGCGGCCGCGGGGTCGGGCTCGGCGATCACGGGGACGCCCGGCGCTGCGCGCCCGGCAACGGCGGCCAGGTCGGCGGCCGTCCGCGTGCGCGGCGACGGCGCCTCGGTGGCCACCAGCAGCGACGCGGCGGGCGCGAGCGCCGCGACGAGGCCCCCGGCGTCCTTGTCGCGCATCGCCGCGACGACGATCGGCAGCGGCGCCAGCCCGGTGTCGGCCAGGTACGCCGCGAGGGCCGCGGCGCCGGACGGGTTGTGGGCGGCGTCGAGCAGCACGCGGCCCGCGGGGGTGGCCAGCCACTCCAGCCGGGCCGGCCAGCTCGCCTCCCGGAGCCCCGTGGCGATCGCGCCGCCGTCCGCCGGCAGGCCGCGCGCCGCCGCGAGCTCCAGCACGCGAATGGCGACGAGCGCGTTGTCGGCCTGGTGCCGCCCCGCCAAGGCCAGGCGCGTCGGCGGGTACTGCCGCGCCGGGGTCGTGACCGCGAGCACCGCGTGGCCGCCGTCCATCCGCGCGCTGACCACGCATCCCCGGGCCGCGTCCACGAGCGGCGCCCCGGCGGCCCGGCAGGCGTCGGCGACGACCGCGCGCGCCTCCGGCGCGAGCGGCCCGGCGACGAGCGGCACGCCGGGCTTGGCGATCCCCGCCTTCTCGAAGGCGATGGCGGCCAGCGTCGCGCCGAGGTGCTGCTGGTGGTCGAGATCCACGGAGGTGATGGCGGTGACGGCGGGCTCGACGAGGTTGGTCGCGTCGAAGCGCCCGCCGAGGCCCACCTCGATGACCAGGGCGTCCACGCCGGCGCGGCGGAAGGCCTCGAAGGCAATCGCGGTCGTGGCCTCGAAGAACGTGGGCATCGCCTCGAGCGCCCCGCTGGTGCGCAGGGTGTCGATGGTGTCGAGGACCGTGGTGGCCGCGGCCGCGAAGTCGGCCGCGGCGACGGGCTCGCCGTCCACGGCGACGCGCTCCTCGATCCGGCTGAGGTGGGGGGACGTGTAGCGGCCCGTCCGCCGGCCGGCCGCGCGGAGCGCCCGCTCGATCATCGCGGCGGTCGATCCCTTGCCGTTGGTGCCGGCCACGTGGATGACGGGCGCGGAGCGCTCGGGATGCCCGAGGGCCGCGGCGATGCGGCGGATGGGATCGAGGCCCAGCTTGACGCCGAACTGCTCGAGTTCGGCGAGCCGGTCGAGCGGGTTCACCGCGCGCCCATGAACCGCAGCGCGCCGGCGAGCGTCGACTTCAGCTCGCGGCGATCGACGACGAGATCCAGCATCCCGTGCTCGAGCAGGAACTCGCTGCGCTGGAACCCCTCCGGGAGCTTCTGGCGGATGGTCTGCTCGATGACGCGCGGGCCCGCGAAGCCGATGAGGGCGCGCGGCTCGGCGATGTTCAGGTCGCCCAGCATCGCGAAGCTCGCGGTGACGCCGCCGGTCGTCGGGTCGGTGAGGATGGAGACGTAGGGCAGGCCGGCCTTGTCGAGCCGCGCGAGGCCGGCGGAGACCTTCGCCATCTGCATGAGCGACAGGGCGCCTTCCATCATGCGGGCGCCGCCCGAGCACGACACGATGATCATCGGGACGCGCCGCTCCAGCGCCGTCTCGATGCCCCGCACGATCCGCTCGCCCATCACGACGCCCATGCTGCCGCCGATGAAGCTGTACTCCATCGCCGCGACGACGGACTCGAGCCCGTCGATGGCGCCGACGCCGACGATGATGGCGTCGTTGCGGCCCGTGGCCCGCTGGCTCGCCTCGAGGCGGCTCCGGTAGGGCTTGGTGTCGGTGAACTGCAGCGGGTCGTTCGAGCGGAGCCCGGCGTCCTGCTCCACCCACCGCTCCCCGTCGAAGAGGGAGCGCAGGCGCTCCTCGGCCGAGAGCCGGAAGTGGTGGGCGCACTTGTGGCAGACGCTGAGGTTCGCGGCGAGATCCTTGTTGTAGAGGATGGTGTCGCACGCGGGGCACTTGACCCAGAGGCCCTCAGGGACGCGGCTGCTCTTCTCGGGCGCCGCGATGGGCTTGCGGGCCTTCTTGAACCACGCCATAGGAACCTGAGCTTAGCAAGTGCCGGGCGCAAAGTGCAAAGAACGGCACGGGTCCGGGGGGAATCGCCCGGACCACGCCCCGTCAGTGGCCGGTGCGCGGGACGTAGTAGCGGGTGCCGCGGGACAGGCCCTGGACCTGCCGCAGCAGGTCGTCGACGGCCTCCTCGCTGGCGTCCGGCCCGAACTCGGACGTCTCGACCACGAGCAGGGGCGTCGCGGTGTAGTGGAAGAAATAGTGCTGGTAGGCCTCGTTCAGCTCGCGGAGGTAGTCGGCGTCGGGCCGGGTGCGCGGGCGGTCGGCCTCCTTCGGCCGCTCCTTGAGGCGGCGCAGGAGCACCTCGGTGGGGGCCTGGAGGTAGACGACGAGATCGGGCGGCGGCACGTCCTTGGCGAGCAGGTCGTAGAGCCGCTGGTAGATGAACAGCTCGTTGTCGTCGAGGTTCAGGTAGGCGAAGATCTTGTCCTTGTCGAACAGGTAGTCGCACACCGTGGTGTGCCGGAAGAGATCGGCCTGGCGCAGGTCCAGCAGCTGCCGGTGGCGGTTCAGCAGGTAGAAGAGCTGGGCCTGGAGGGCGGCCCCGGGCCGCTCGTCGTAGAAGTCGGCCAGGAACGGGTTCTCGGTCTCCTCGAGGAGCGCCACGCCCTCGAGCCTGGCGGCGATCCGCTCGGCGAGGCGCGTCTTGCCCGCGCCAATCGGGCCCTCAATCGCGATATAGCGGAACGCCACGGCGGCGCGAGTATAGCGCATGATATCGTTCTCGAGGGTCCGGGTGGCGGGCGCCGGCTCCCCCGGCGAGGCCCGCCCGGGTCCCATACCGACACATCCATGCGCATCGAGCGACTCGAGATCCGGCAGTGCCGGCTGCCGCTCGTCAGCTTCTTCGAGACGAGCTTCGGCCGCATCCACGATCGGCACTTCGTGCTGGTCCGCGTGACCGGTGACGGCCACGAGGGCTGGGGCGAGGCCGTCGCGGAGGCCAACCCGTACTACAGCGCCGAGACCACCGAGACCGTCTGGCACATCCTGACGGCCTTCCTGGCCCCGCTGGTCGTCGGGCGCGACTTCGCGCACCCGCGCGAGGTGTTCCCCGCGCTCGCCCGCGTCCGCGGCCACAACATGGCCAAGGCCGCCGTCGAGATGGCGGCCTGGGACCTCTACGCCCGCCAGCAGGGCGTGCCCTTGTCGAGGGCGCTCGGGGGGACCCGGACGCGCATCGCCTCGGGCGTCTCGATCGGCATCCAGGACTCGCTCGACCAGCTCGAGGAGAAGGTCGCGCGCGAGCTGGCCGCCGGGTACCAGCGGATCAAGATCAAGATCAAGCCGGGCTGGGACATCGACGCGGTCGAGCGCGTGCGCGCGCGCTTCGGCGCGGTCCCCCTGATGGTCGACGCCAACGCCGCCTACACGCTGGACGACGCCCCGCACCTGGCGCGCCTCGACGCGCACGACCTGCTCATGATCGAGCAGCCCCTCGACTACGACGACGTGATGGACCACGTGGCGCTGCAGGCGGCGATCCGGACGCCGATCTGCCTCGACGAGTCGATCCACACGGTGCGGATCGCGCGCGACGCGATCGCGGCCGGCGCGTGCCGCATCATCAACATCAAGCCGGGGCGCGTCGGCGGCCATGGCGAGTCGATCCGCCTGCACGACCTGTGCGCCGCGCACGACGTGCCCGTCTGGCACGGCGGCATGCTCGAGACCGGCATCGGCCGCGCGCACAACATCCACCTCGCGAGCCTCCCGAACTTCTCGCTCCCCGGCGACATCGCCGCCAGCCGGCGGTACTACGAGCCCGATCTGATCGACCCGCCCATCGAGGTCGCGCCCGACGGCACGATTGCCGTCCCCGAGGCCCCGGGCATCGGCGTCACGCCGGTGCCGGCGCGCCTCGACGCGGCCACCCTGCGGGCGACCACGATCGCGGCAGAAGGCGCCACATCCTGATGACCCGACGCCCGAGTCCGCCCCTGGCGGCCGTCCTCGCCGCCACGCTCCTGGCCTCCGCCTGCGCCACGACCGGCGCGCGCCCCGCCGGCCCCGTCGAGCCGACGCTCGACCAGCGCCGGGCGTCGATCCTCGGCCTCGAGGACCAGCGCATCCTCCGCGCCACGCCGCCCGCGCCGCCCGCCGACGCCGCGGGCGCCGCGGCCCCGCCGGCCGCGCCCGGGCCGGACCTCGTGGCGCTCACCGGCGACCGGGAGCCGCAGATCCGCCGCCGCGCCGCCCTGGCCATCGGCCGCGTGGGCCTGGCCGAGGGCGTCGCGCCGCTCGCCGGCCTGCTCGCCGGCGATCCGGAGCCGGAGGTGCGGCAGATGGCGGCCTTCGCCATCGGGCTCATCGGCGACGAGTCCGGTGCCGAGCCGCTGATGGCGGCGCTCGCCGACCCCGACCCGCGGGTGCAGGGGCGCGCGGCCGAGGCGCTCGGGCTCATCGGCTTCCGCCCGGCGGCCGACGCGGTGGCGACCATGGTGAAGGCGCACCTCGCCGCGGGCGTCCTCGACGGGATCGACCCCGACGACATGGGCTACCCGAAGGGCGTGGAGGTCGAGGCCGTGCGGCTCGGGCTCTACGCGCTCACGCGGCTCGGCGCGTACGGGCAGCTGGCCGGCGCGATGGTCGGCCCCGACGGGCTGCCGACGAGCCGGTGGTGGCCGGTCGCCTATGCGTTCCAGCGGATCGAGGACCCGCGCGCCGCCGGCGTGCTCATGGCCCTCCTCGACGGCGGCGGCCAGCTCACGCGCGCCTTCGCCGCGCGCGGCCTCGGCGCCATCAGGCACGCCCCGGCGGCGCCGGCGCTGCTCGCGCTCGCGGGCAGCGACCGGGAGCCCGAGGCCGTCCGGGTCCAGGCGCTCCGCGCGCTCACCGCGATCGGCGCGCCGGAGACCGCCGACCTCGCGGTGCGGCTGCTCACCTCGCCGGACCTCTCGCGGAACCTGCGGCTCGAGGCGATGACCGCGCTCACCGCGTTCCACCCGGAGAGCGCGCTCGACCTGCTGCTCGACCTCGTCTCGGCGCCGTGGGCGTCGATGCGGGCCGGCGCGCTCCAGGCGCTCGCCGCGACGGACCCCCAGACGTTCCTCGCGGCGATCTCCGGGCTCGACCCCGACCCGCAGTGGAGCGTGCGCGCGGCGCTGGCGGCCGCGCTCGGCCAGCTCGACGCCGAGCGCGCGATGCCGCGCCTCACCGTGATGCTCGACGACGGCGACCAGCGCGTGGTGCCGGCGGTGCTGGATGCGATCGTCAAGGTCGGCGCGCCGTCGGCCGGGGCGATCCTGATCGACAAGCTCGGCTCGGACGACCCGGTCGTGCGGCTGGCGGCCGCGCGCGGGCTGGCGACGGTGCGCCCCGCCGGCGCCGGGGCCGCGCTCGCCGCGGCGTTCGACCGCGCGCAGCGCGACGGCACCTACGTCGCGCGCGCCGGCATCCTCACGGCGCTGGCCGTCGTGGACCCGGCCGCGGGCCGCGAGGCGGCGGCGCGGGCGCTCGGCGACCAGGACTGGGCGATGCGGCTGCGGGCGGCCGAGATCCTCGAGACGCTCGACCCGTCGGCCGACACGCGGGCGATCCGCCCGGCGCCGGCGAGCCCCGTCGCGGCCCTCTCGGACAACGCGGCGCTGGCGGCGCCGGAGGTGACGCCCATCGCGTATATCGACACCGAGCAGGGGACGATCGAGGTCGAGCTGGCGGTGATCGACGCGCCGCGGACCGTCGCCAACTTCACCGCGCTCGCGGCCCGCGGCTTCTTCAACGGCACCGCGATCCACCGCGTCGTCCCCGACTTCGTCGTGCAGGACGGCGACCCGCGCGGGGACGGGGAAGGCGGGCCGGGCTACACCATCCGCGACGAGATCAACGAGCGGCCCTACATGCGGGGCACGGTGGGGATGGCGCTCGACTGGGCGGACACCGGCGGCAGCCAGTTCTTCATCACGCACTCGCCGCAGCCGCACCTCGACGGGCGCTACACGGTGTTCGGCCAGGTGGTCGCGGGCATGGACGTGGTGGACCGGCTGTCGCAGTGGGACGTGATCCGGTCGGTGCGGGTGTGGGACGGCGTGCGGTGGATCGGGGACACGCCGCGGTAGGTTGCTCGGTTCCTCGGTTTCTCGGTTCCTCGGTTTCTCGGTTCCTCGCGTTCCTCAGGTTCCTCGGTACATGAAAAAAGGGGACGACCCGCGGTCGTCCCCCCGATCTCGTACCACGGGAAGCGTGTTACCGCTTCTTCGCGGCCTTCTTGGCGGCCTTCTTGGCCGTCTTCTTTACCGCCTTCTTGGCGGCCTTCTTCGCCTTCTTCGCCATCGGTCTAATCCCCCCCTTCAGGTTGGGTTGTGCGGAAGGGCTTGCCGCGCCGCCGCGGTCGCTTCTGCCGCCTGGCACTCAGCCCGCGCGTGCCGGCCCCTTCACGCTCCGTGTGCGCGTCGTGATCGACGCGCAGTCTCAGAAAAAGGTGGGGCGGCTTCATCGAAGCCGCCCCGGTGTCGAAGCGGCCTTACTTCTTCTTGGCCTTCTTGGCGGCCTTCTTGGCCTTCTTGGCCGCTTTCTTTGCCTTCTTCGCCATTGGTCCTCCTGAAGGGGGCCGGCTCCTGCCGTTCAAGGCTACCGACGGGCTGTGAGTAGTTCACAACCAGTGGCCTGAGCCCTCCGCCCTCATACCAGATGTAGATTATGGATGAGAAGAAACGGTTGTCAAGCACAAATCGTCGCTCGTTGTCAAAACTTTCGGGCGCCGTGGCGTCCTGGCCACAAGCCCAAACGGCGCGTTCGTGTCAACCTCGCCGCCCGCGCGCGGCGACGCCCGTTCGATCCCGTCCGCGCACGCGCGTCGATCACGTTTCGCGCGCCGCATACCCGTTCTTGTCGGACGCTCGCACGCGCGCCTGTAGCGATCCGCCGCGCGCGCCGCGCGCGTGACGCGCGCGGTCGCGGCGCGGCGTCGACCATCGGACGTCCGCGCGGATCGGATTCGTGCGCGCGCTGACGCTTCTGTCGCGCCCGCAGCTCGTCGCGTCGATCGTCCCGCCGCGCTCCCGGCGTGTCGCGCGCCGCCGCGTGACGACGGTGACGCCGCGCGTGTCGCGCGCTGCGCTACCGCAGCGTGGCCAGCAGGCGCGCCGCGCGCACCGCGGCGTCGGCGGGCGCCGCCGGCCGCTCGGCGACGATCGCCTCGAGCAGCGCGCGCGCCTCGGCGCCGCGGCCGAGCGCGGCGAGCGCGCGCGCCATGCCGAGCCGCGCGGTGACGGCCGCGAGCGCCTGGTGGCGCACCTCGCCGGCGCGCGCGCGGGCGAGCAGGCGCTCCGACGCGGCGAGGCTCGCGGCCGGGTCGTCGAAGTACGACGCGAGGATCGACGCCTCGGCGGCGGGGAAGAGCGGGTTGTGCGGAAAGCGCGCGCCGAGGTCGCGGACGATGGCGAGCGCCTCGTCGAAGCGGTGCTCGTACCAGAGGTCGATCAGGTGGAGCTGGTAGTCGGCCTCGGCCGCGACGATCTGCCCGTCGGTCCGGGCGCCGCGGATCAGGCCGAGGCCCTCGGCCCGATCGCCGCCGGGCAGCAGGAGGATCCAGCGGAACCACTTGAGGACGGCCGGCGCGACGTCGGCGTAGTACTCGTACATCCCCAGGCCGAACTGCGCGTCGTGCAGCGAGGGGTCGAGGGCGAGCGCGCGCTGCATGGCCTCGCGGATGCGCTTGCCGTCGCGCGCGGCGGCGAGCCGGCGCTCGCGCAGCACGTGCCACTGCACGCGGACGCCGTAGGCGGCGCCGCGGTAGAACCAGGCCTCGGCCCGCCCCGGCTCGCGCGCCACCCAGGCGCCGGTGCGCGCGATCGCCGCCTCGATGCGGCGCGCGAGCTCCTCGTCGCGCGAGCGGTCCGCCGGGTCGAGCAGGAGGTCCCACTGCAGGCCGACCGCCTCGAGCACCGCGCAGGCCTCGGCCGGGGCCGGGCCGCAGGTGGCCCGCAGCCGGGCGGGCAGCGCGTCGAGGCCGGCGTCGATCACCAGGTCGTAGGCGGCGGCGACGGCCGCGGCGCCGGTGAGGCCGCCGGGCGCCGGGGGCGGGTCGGGGGCCTGGGCCCGGCCGGGCAGCGCGAGCGCCGCGACCACCGCCGCGCCCGCGAGCGCCCGCGGCACCCGGCGCCCCGTCACATCACGCTCGTCCGCAGCCGCTGGCGCGTCGCGTGCCGCTCGATGGCGAGCTGGATCAGCCGATCGACGAGCGCCGTGTAGCTCACGCCGCTCGCCTGCCACAGCGCGGGGTACATGCTGATCGTCGTGAACCCCGGCATGGTGTTGATCTCGTTGACGACCAGCGCGCCCGTCGCGCGCGAGAGCAGGAAGTCGACGCGCGACAGCCCGGCCGCGTCGATGGCCTGGAAGGCCGCGATGGCCAGCCGCCGCACCTCGGCGGCCGTCGCCTCGGGCAGGTCCGCCGGCACGACGGTCCGGGAGCCCTCGTCCAGGTACTTCGCCTCGTAGTCGTAGAACTCGCGGCCCGGGAGCACCTCGCCCGGCACCGACGCCTCGGGCTCGTCGTTGCCGAGCACCGCGCACTCGATCTCGCGCGGGTCCGGCACGGCCGCCTCGACCACGACCTTCCTGTCGAACTCGAGCGCGGCGGCGATCGCCGGGGCGAGCGCGTCGGCGGTCTTGACCTTGGAGATGCCGACGCTCGACCCGAGGTTGGCCGGCTTGACGAACACCGGGAGGCCGAGCGGCGCGAGGGCCGCCTCGACGGCCGCGCGCCGGCGCGCCCAGTCGTGGTCGGTGAACGAGCGCCACGCGGCGAGGGGCAGGCCGTGCGCCGCGAAGTGCAGGCGCATCGACGCCTTGTCCATGCCCACGGCCGACGCGAGGACGCCGGGGCCGACGTAGGGGACGTTGGCGAGCTCGAAGAGGCCCTGCACCGTGCCGTCCTCGCCGTACGGGCCGTGGAGGACGGGGAAGACGGCGTCGAGGCCGAGCCCCGTGACGAAGGCGTCGCTCTCGCCGTCGGCCCCCGCCCGGCGCTCGATGGTGAGCACGGTCTCGTCGCCGGGGCGTGGCGCGAAGACGGTCTCGCGGCCCGGCCGCGGCGCGCGGGGCGCCTCGGCGCGCGCGCGCTCGATGACCTCCGCCGCCGACATCGCGGCGGGCGGGCGGTCGGCCACCGTCCACCGGCCGTCCTTCTCGATCCGGATGGGCACGGGCTCGTAGCGGGTCCTGTCGATGTGCTTGAACACCGACGCCGCGGAGGCGACCGAGATCTCGTGCTCCCCCGACCGCCCGCCGTAGATGACGCCCACGCGCAACTTCTTCACGATGCGATAATAGCAAGCACCGCGACGTGTCCTCCTTCGCCTTCGCCCTGACCCATCGTGACGGTGCCGCCCGGCGCGGCCGGCTGTCGACGCCGCACGGGTCGGTCGAGACCCCCGCGTTCATGCCCGTCGGCACGCAGGGCGCGGTCAAGGCCCTGACGGCGCGGGACCTCGAGGACGTCGGCGCCGGCCTCGTCCTCGGCAACACCTATCACCTGCACCTGCGGCCCGGCGCGGATCTCATCGCGCGGCGCGGCGGCCTCCACGCCTTCGTGGGCTGGTCGCGGCCGATGCTCACCGACTCGGGCGGCTACCAGGTGTTCAGCCTCGCCGCGCGCCGGACGCTGGACGAGTCGGGCGTGCGCTTCCGGTCCCACCTCGATGGCAGCCTCCACCACCTGACGCCCGAGTCCGCCGTGGACATCCAGTCGGCGCTCGGGGCCGACATCCAGATGGTGCTCGACGAGTGCCCGCCGCTGCCGTCGCCGCCCGAGGCCATGGCCGCGGCGGTGGACCGGACCGCCCGCTGGGCGCGGCGGGCCCGCGCGCGCTTCGAGGCGGTGCGCGCCGGCGCCGCCGGGGTGCCCGTCTCCACCCCCGGGCAGGTGCAGTTCGGCATCGTCCAGGGCGGGACGGACCTGGCGGAGCGGGCCCGGAGCGCCGCGCTGACGCTGGACATCGGGTTCGAGGGCTACGCGATCGGCGGGCTGAGCGTCGGCGAGCCGAACGAGGAGATGTACAAGGTGGTGGCGGCGACGGCGCCGCTGCTGCCGGAAGGGCAGCCGCGGTACCTGATGGGGGTGGGGACCCCGGTCGACCTGGTCGAGGCGGTCGCGCGGGGCATCGACATGTTCGACTGCGTGATGCCGACCCGGAACGCGCGGAACGGGCAGCTCTTCACGCGCGAGGGCCCGATCAACATCCGGAATGCGCGCTTCGCGGAGGACGACGGCCCGGTGGATGCGGCGTGCGGGTGCTACACGTGCCGGCACTTCTCGCGGGCCTACCTGCGGCACCTCCACACGGCCGGCGAGATGACCGGAGGGACCCTTAACACGTTGCATAATCTCCACTTTTACCTTGACACGATGGGGCGAATCAGAAACGCTATAGCGTTTGGCACGTTCGAAAAGTTCAGACAGGACTTCCACCGAACTTTTGCTCGCCGCCCGCTGATTCCATGATGTCTACGGTAGTGACCATTCCCGGGTTGCTGCTGGCCATGGCCGCACCGCCCGACCAGGGGGTGAACCCCTTGGTGCAGCTCATCCCCTTCGCCCTCGTCCTCGCCATCTTCTACTTCGTGATCCTGCTTCCGATGAAGCGGCGTCAGAAGAAGGTCGGCGAGTTCCTCCAGGCGCTGAAGGTCGGTGACAAGGTGGTGACGTCCGGTGGCCTGCTCGGCTCGATCACCCGTCTCAATGACGAGACGGTTCAACTGCAGATCTCGCAGAACGTCCGGGTGGACGTGACGCGGAGCTCGATCGTGGGCTACCAGGGGCAGGCGCCCGTGGTGGACGCCCCGAACGCGTAAGGACCATGGCGAAGAACCTGCGCTGGAAAGTCATCGCGATCCTGGCCGTCATCGGCCTCTCGGTCTGGTCGTTCTACCCGCCGGGCCAGAAGGTGCGGCTGGGCCTCGACCTGAAGGGCGGCGTCCACCTGGTCCTCCGGGTCCAGACCGACGACGCGCTGAAGCTGGAGAACGAGACGACGGTCGAGCGGCTGCGCGAGCGGCTCCGGACCGACAACATCACGGTCGGGTCGATCACCGAGACCGGCGTGACGTCGTTCGCGGTCCAGGGCGTCCCCGCGGACCAGGACCAGGCGTTCCGCCAGGACCTGACCGACGTCGAGGCGGTCTTCAACCGGGCGTCGGGGACCAACGGGTCCTACACGTTCGAGATGAAGCCGACCTACGTCATCCAGCTGCGCGACGAGGCGGTGACGCAGGCGCTCCAGACGATCGAGCGCCGCGTGAACGAGCTCGGCGTGGCCGAGCCCATCGTGGCGCGGCACAGCGCGGCGGACCAGATCCTGGTGCAGCTGCCCGGCGTGACCGACGTGCAGCGCGCGAAGGAGATCATCCGGTCGACGGCGCTGCTGGAGCTGAAGCTGGTCGAGCAGGGCCCGTTCCCGGACGAGGCGTCCGCGCGGCAGGCCTACAACGGCAACGTGCCGCCCGACCTCGAGATCCTGCCGGGGCAGAGCGAGACGGGCGCCCCCGGCGACCGGCCCAGCACCGTGTACTACGTCGTCCGGCGCGTGGCGGCGGTGACGGGGCGCGACCTGCGGAACGCGCGGCCGACGCTCGACGAGAACAACCGCCCGGCGGTCGGCTTCTCGCTGAACAACGAGGGCGCGCAGAAGTTCGGGACGTTCACCGGCGCCAACGTCGGGCGCCAGCTGGCGATCGTCCTCGACGGCCGCGTCTACTCGGCGCCCCGGATCGACTCGCGGATCGACAGCGAGGGCCGCATCTCGGGCAACTTCACCCAGCAGGAGGCCGGCGACCTGTCGCTGACGCTGCGGTCGGGCGCCCTGCCGGCGTCGCTGACCTACCTCGAGGAGCGCACGGTGGGCCCGTCGCTCGGCGCCGACTCGATCCGCGCCGGCGTGACCGCGTCGGTCGTCGGGCTGCTGGCGGTGATGCTCTTCCTGCTCTTCTACTACCGGCTCGCGGGCATCAACGCGCTCACCTCGATCGTGGTGAACCTCCTGATCCTGCTCGGGCTGATGTCGTACCTGGGCGCGGTGATGACCCTGCCGGGCATCGCGGGCTTCATCCTGACGATCGGCATGGGCGTGGACTCGAACGTCCTGATCTTCGAGCGCATCAAGGAGGAGCTGGCGACGGCCAAGGGCGTGCGCCAGGCGGTGGCCGCCGGCTTCGACCGGGTGTTCCTCACGATTCTCGACACGCACGTGGCGTCGCTCATCTCGGCGGCCTTCCTCTTCCAGTTTGGCACCGGCCCCATCCGCGGGTTCGCCACCACGCTCACGATCGGGCTGCTGTCGAACGTCTTCACCGCGGTCTTCGTCTCGCGGACCATGTTCGAGCTCATCCTGTCGCGGCGGCAGGTGACGACGCTCAGCATCTAGCGGACCGAACGTATGCAGATCCTCCACGACACCCACATCGACTTCCTCCGCTGGCGCTGGCACGCCATCGCCACCTCGGCGCTCGTCCTGCTGGTCGGCATCGGCCTGATGATCGCGCGCGGCGGGATCCCGATGGGCATCGACTTCACCGGCGGCACCATCGTCGTCGTCAAGTTCTCCCAGCCGGTGGGCGCGGGCGACGTGCGCGGGGCCCTCGACGTGATCCCCGGCGAGAAGGTCGTCCAGGCGTACGGCGACCCCGACGCCCACGAGCTGCTCATCCGCCTCCCGATGGTCGGCGAGGAGCAGGGCACCGCCCTCGAGGCCGGCGCGCAGTCGGTCATCGCGGCGATCCAGAAGGCCAACGTCGGGCAGTTCGAGGTGATCAGCACCGAGATCGTCGGCCCGGTCATCGGCCGGGACCTGCAGCTCAAGGGCATCTACGCGACCCTGGCGTCGCTGGTCGGCATCCTCTTCTACATCTGGGTCCGGTTCAGCCTGACCTTCGCCGTGGGCGCCACCGTCGCGACGCTCCACGACGTGCTGATCACGCTCGCGTTCCTGTCGTTCTTCAACTACGACCTCTCGCTCAACGTCGTCGCGGCCCTGCTCGCGATCACCGGCTACTCGGTCAACGACACGATCGTCATCTTCGATCGCGTCCGCGAGAACCTCCGGTCGATGCGCCGCGACAGCCTCGAGCACGTCGTCAACCTCGGCGTGAACCAGACGCTGTCGCGCACCGCGATCACCTCGGGCACGACCCTCGTGTCCGTCGTCTCGCTCTTCTTCCTCGGGGGCGAGGTGCTCAAGGGCTTCGCGTTCACGATGATCGTGGGCATTTTGGTCGGCACCTACTCGTCGGTCTTCATCGCGTCGGCCCTCGCCACCATCCTCGGCGGCAAGCCGGCCGCCGCGCGCGCCCAGGCGGCCCGCGCCGCCGGCCGCCGGGCGTCCTAGGCCCCACGACGCCGTGGATCTGCTCGCGGCCGCGCTGCTCGGCGTCGTGCAGGGACTCACCGAGTTCCTGCCCGTCTCCAGTTCCGGCCACCTGATCCTCGCCAGGGCCTTCTTCGGGTTCGACCCCGGCCGCTTCGGCCTCGCCTTCGACGTCGCGTGCCACGTGGGCACGCTCCTCGCCGTCGTGGCCTACTTCCGCGCCGACGTCGTCCGCATGACCCTCGCCGGCCCCGGCGCCCTCGCCGGGCGCGACGGGGCGAGCGAGCGGCTCGTCCGCCTGATCGTCGTCGGCACCATCCCCATCGTCATCGTCGGCCTCCTGTTCGCCGACGCGGTCGAGGGGAGCCTCCGGACCCCGTCGGTCGTCGCCGCGACGCTGGCGGCGGGCGGCGTCGGCCTGGTGCTCGCCGAGCGCCTGGGGACGCACGCGCGCGACGCGGCCACCGTGACCTACCTGGAGGCGCTCCTCATCGGCGTGGCGCAGTCGGCCGCCCTGGTGCCGGGGGTCTCGCGGTCGGGCGCCACGCTGACCGTGGCGCTGCTCATCGGCCTCCGCCGCGAGTCGGCGGCGCGCTTCGTCTTCCTGCTGAGCCTGCCGGCCGTGCTGGCGGCGGCGCTCAAGGAGGGCCTGGACCTCGCGAAGGTCGGCGTCGCGGCCCTGCCCGTGGCGTTCTTCGCGGTGGGGGTGGTCGTCTCCGCGGTGGTGGGCTACTTCACGATCAAGTACTTCCTGCGGTACCTGGCGGACCACCGCCTGACCGGCTTCGCGATCTACCGGTTCGCGCTCGCGGCCGCGGCCCTCGTCTGGCTCCTGGCCCGGTAGGGACCCATGCAGTGGTTGCGCCGCCGCTTCATCACCGGGTTCTTCGTCACGGTGCCGCTCATCATCAGCGTGGCGGCGCTCGTCTGGATCTTCCGGGTGATCGACGGGATCGCCACGCCCGTCTCGACGAACCTGTTCGGCCGCAACGTGCCGGGCCTCGGCGTCGCGATGACGGCGGGCGTGATCCTGCTCGTCGGCGCCCTGGCCACCAACGTCATCGGCAAGCAGATGCTGCAGCGCGCCGAGGGCTGGCTCCTGCACGTCCCCGTGTTCCGGACGATCTACGCGCCGGTCAAGCAGCTGGTCGCAGCGTTCTCGCCCGACAACGAGGCGGGGTTCAAGAAGGTGGTCCTCATCGAGGATCCCCGGAAGGGCCTCGTGATGGGCTTCCTGACGCGCGAGTTCACGCTCGATCGCGGCGACGGCCCGCAGCCGTACGTGGCCGTCTACGTGCCCACGAACCACCTGTATCTCGGCGACATCGTCGTCTACCCGGGCGACCTGGTGTTCTACCCCGAGGTCACGGTCGAGGAGGGCATCCGCATCTTCCTCACCGGCGGCATGGCGCTGCCGGGACGCCTGTCCGGGCGGCCGGGCAGCGATCGCGTGAAGGACTATCGCGTCTAGGGACGACGGTCGGCGAGGGCACCTCTTCAGTGCGAACGGTTCACTAGGGCACGGCCAGGGCGGACAGGCGCCCAACCTATGGCGAACTCCAACCGAGTCGGCGGCGGCGTGGTGCGGCGCATCGCGGTAGCGGGGCTGGTGGCGGCGGCGGGGCCGCTGGGGGCGTGGACGGCGGGCGCGCAGCCCGCGCCGGCCCACACGCCGGGAGGCGAGGTGAACCTCCACCTGCCGGACCTGGCCCAGGTCTCCTTCCTGGGGCTCACGGGGCACCAGATCCTCCTCACGGGGCTCGTGGCGTGCGTGCTCGGGCTGCTCTTCGGCGCCTGGACCTACGCCGCCGTGCGCCGGCTGCCCGTGCACCGGTCGATGGCCGAGGTGTCGGACATCATCTACGAGACCTGCAAGACCTACCTCCTGCAGCAGGGGCGCTTCCTGCTCGTGCTCGAGGGGTTCATCGGGGCGGTCATCGTCGCCTACTTCGCCCTGATCGGGTTCCCGGCCGGGCGCATCGCGATCATCCTGGTGTTCAGCCTCATCGGGATCGCCGGCAGCTACGGCGTGGCCTGGTACGGCATCCGGATCAACACGCTCGCCAACGCGCGCACCGCCTTCGCGAGCCTCCGCGGCGAGGCCTTCCCGGTCTTCGACATCCCGCTCCGGTCGGGGATGAGCGTGGGGATGATGCTCATCTCCGTCGAGCTCCTCTTCATGCTGGCCATCCTCCTGTTCGTCCCCGGGGATTACGCCGGCGTGTGCTTCCTCGGCTTCGCCATCGGCGAGTCGCTCGGCGCGGCGGCGCTGCGCATCGCGGGGGGCATCTTCACCAAGATCGCGGACATCGGCGCCGACCTGATGAAGGTCGAGTTCAAGATCAAGGAGGACGACGCGCGGAACCCGGGCGTGATCGCCGACTGCACGGGCGACAACGCGGGCGACTCGGTCGGGCCGACCGCCGACGGCTTCGAGACCTACGGCGTGACCGGCGTCGCGCTGATCTCGTTCATCCTGCTCGCCGTCCCCGACGTCCGCGTGCAGGTCCAGCTGCTGGTCTGGATCTTCATGATGCGGGTGATGATGGTCGGCGCGTCGGCGGCGTCGTACCTCGTGAACAACGCCGTGGCGCGCGCGCGGTACCGGGGCGCGGCCCGGATGGACTTCGAGGCGCCGCTGACCTCGCTCGTCTGGGTCACCTCGCTCGTGTCGGTGGCGTTGACCTTCGCCCTCTCGGCGGTCCTGATTCCCGACCTGGGCGGCAACCACGCCCTGTGGTGGCAGCTCTCGGCGGTCATCACCTGCGGGACGCTGGCCGGCGCCATCATCCCCGAGCTGGTCAAGGTGTTCACGTCGACCGGCTCGGCGCACGTCCGCGAGGTGGTCACCTCGTCGCGCGAGGGCGGCGCGTCGCTCAACATCCTGTCGGGGCTGGTCGCCGGCAACTTCTCGGCCTACTGGCTCGGGCTGGCCATCATGGGGCTCATGGCGGTGGCCTACGGCGTCTCGACGCTGGGCCTCGGCGCGCTGATGAGCGCCCCGGCGATCTTCGCCTTCGGGCTCGTCGCCTTCGGCTTCCTCGGCATGGGCCCGGTGACCATCGCGGTGGACTCCTACGGCCCCGTCACGGACAATGCCCAGTCGGTCTTCGAGTTGTCGATGATCGAGCAGATCCCCGGGATCGCGGACGAACTGCGCCGGGAGCACGGGTTCACGGCGGATTTCGGCGCGGCGAAGGACCTGCTCGAGGAGAACGACGGGGCCGGCAACACGTTCAAGGCCACGGCCAAGCCGGTCCTCATCGGGACGGCGGTCGTGGGCGCGACGACGATGATCTTCTCGATCATCATGGCGCTGACGGAGGGGCTGACGTCGGGGATCGAGCGGCTGTCGATCCTGCACCCGCCGTTCCTGCTCGGGCTCATCACGGGCGGCGCGATGATCTACTGGTTCACCGGGGCGTCCATCCAGGCGGTGACGACCGGCGCCTACCGGGCGGTGGAGTTCATCAAGGCGAACATCCGGCTGGAGGGGACGGAGCGGGCGTCGGTCGAGGACAGCCGGCGGGTGGTGGAGATCTGCACCCGGTACGCGCAGAAAGGCATGTTCAACATCTTTCTCGCGGTATTCTTTTCGACGCTGGCGTTCGCGTTCGTGGAGCCGTTCTTCTTCATCGGCTACCTGATCTCGATCGCCCTCTTCGGGCTGTTCCAGGCCATCTTCATGGCCAACGCGGGCGGGGCCTGGGACAACGCGAAGAAGATCGTGGAGACGGAGCTCAAGATGAAGGGCACGGACCTCCACGCCGCCTCGGTCGTGGGCGACACGGTCGGGGACCCGTTCAAGGACACCTCGTCGGTGGCCCTGAACCCGGTGATCAAGTTCACCACGCTGTTCGGCCTGCTGGCGGTCGAGCTGGGGGTCTACGTGACCGCCCGGCACGGGGCCGGCCTCGGTCACGCCCTCGCGGCAGCGTGTTTCGTCGTCGGACTCGTGTTCGTGTGGCGGTCGTTCTACGCCATGCGCATCGAGGCATGACACCGGCCCGCCGGGGCCGGTCGCAGTCGTCAGGCAATCATCCAGGGGCCCGCCGCGCGGCGGGCCGAACCGAGACGTGAGCGGTACAGGAGATCATGGAACGGCAACTTTTCTTCGGTCTGGGGTTCGGGGCGCCGGTGCTGGCGGCCCTCTTCGCGTTTGTCCTCATCCGCGCCATCGGGCAGAAGGATCCGGGCACCGAGAAGATGCAGCGCATCGCGGCGCTCATCCGCGCCGGCGCCATGGCGTTCCTGCGGGTGGAGTATTCCGTGCTCGCGGTGTTCGTGCTGGTGATGGTCGGGCTGCTCGCGGCCTTCCTGCCCAAGCACGGCCCGGAGACGGCGATGAGCTTCGTCGTGGGCGCCACGCTGTCGGCCATTGCCGGCTGGGTGGGCATGCGCACGGCGACGACGGCGGCCGTGCGGACGACGCAGGCGGCCCGCACGGGGCTCGCTGAGGCGCTGCGGGTGGCGTTCTCGAGCGGCGCGGTCATGGGCCTGACGGTGGTCGCGCTCGGCACCTTCGGCATCACCGGGCTGTACATGTTCTTCGGCGGCGTCGACGGCAGCGGGCCGGCGGCGACCGAGCAGCTGTTCGGCTTCTCGCTGGGCGCCTCGTCGATCGCGCTCTTCGCGCGCGTGGGCGGCGGCATCTTCACGAAGGCGGCCGACGTGGCCGGCGACCTGTCGGGCAAGGTCGAGGCGGGCATCCCCGAGGACGACCCGCGGAACCCGGCGACGATTGCCGACTCGGTGGGCGACAACGTCGGCGACGTGGCCGGCATGGGCGCCGACCTGTTCGAGTCCTACGTGGGCAGCATCATCTCGTCGGTGGCGCTGGCGTGGGCGCTCAGCGCCGCGACGGCGGCCGATCTGTGGGGGACGCCGGAGGCCGGGTTCGGCGCCGTGCAGGGCGCCCTGGTGCTGTTCCCGGTGATCCTGTCGGGGGCCGGCATCGTGGCGTCGGTCCTCGGGACGTTCTTCGTGCGGACCAACGACGAGACGAAGATCCAGGCGGCGCTCTTCCGGGGCATGCTGGTCGCGTCCGCGCTGGTGCTGGCGGCCGGCTTCGCGCTGGTGCGGATGCTCGGCGTGCCGATGGCGGTCTACTGGTGCGTCGTCGCCGGCCTCGCCGCGGGCGTGGCGATCGGCAAGATCACCGAGTACTACACGGCGAAGGACCTCGGCCCGGTGCAGAGCATCGCGCAGCAGTCGATGACGGGCCCGGCGACGAACATCATCGCGGGGCTCGGGGTGGGCATGATGTCGTGCGGCCTGCCGATCCTGGTGATCGCGCTGGCGATCTACGTGAGCTTCGAGCTCTCGGGCCTCTACGGCATCGCGATCAGCGCGGTGGGCATGCTCTCGACGCTGGGCATCTCGCTCGGCGTGGACGCCTACGGCCCGGTGGCGGACAACGCCGGGGGCATCGCGGAGATGAGCGGCTGCGGGCCGGAGGTGCGGCAGCGGACCGACTCGCTGGACGCGGTGGGCAACACCACGGCGGCCATCGGGAAGGGCTTTGCCATCGGGTCGGCGGCGCTGACGGCGCTGGCGCTCTTCTCGACGTTCCGGACGACGGTCCAGACGGCGGTGGACGCGGCGGGCGGCGTGGCGGCCTTCGATCCGCGGCGGCTGTCGCTCGAGCTCGACAACCCGAACGTGCTGATCGGGATGCTCATCGGCGGCATGCTGCCGTTCATCTTCTCCGCGCTGACGATGAACGCGGTGGGCCGGTCGGCGTACAAGATGATCGAGGAGGTCCGCCGGCAGTTCAAGACGATCCCGGGCCTGATGGAGGGGACGGCGGAGCCGGACTCGGCGCGGTGCGTCGCGATCTCCACGCGCGCGGCGATTCGCGAGATGATCATCCCCGGGCTGCTCGCGGTGTCGGCGCCGGTCGCGGCCGGCGCGGTGCTCGGCGTGTCGGGCCTCGGCGGCCTGCTGGCGGGCGCGCTCGTGACGGGCGTGCTGATGGCGCTGATGATGGCCAACGCGGGCGGCGCGTGGGACAACGCGAAGAAGTACATCGAGGAGGGCCACCTGGGCGGCAAGGGCTCCGAGCCGCACAAGGCCGCGGTGATCGGCGACACGGTCGGCGACCCGTTCAAGGACACGTCGGGCCCGAGCCTGAACATCCTGATCAAGCTCATGACGATCACGGCGGTGATCTTCGCGCCCCTGATCGTGTCCTGGATGCAGTAGATTAGTGGCGCTGGTGCCGGCGCGGTCCCCGGGTGGGGCCGGCCGGCGCCCGCCGCCAACGGGCCGCGGGACGTCCGGACGAGGGGCGTGTGCGGTACGGTTCGAACCTATCTGTAAAAAGAATGGGCAAGACCGCATCCAGTCGTTGACGGATGACGAGCGCGCTGAGTAGAATGCCCGAGCTTTTTGCGCGTCAGAGGCTCCCGGTGACGGACCGGGACCGGTGGTCAGGAAAAGCCCTCGCTCCACGGAGCACTTTTCCCCAGCCGGTGTCTAACCCGGTAACCGGACACTGACCACCAGGGTCAGCCGTTCGTTTGACACCCTTTTTCAGCGCTCGCTATAATCGGCGGCCTTCACCGCCACTGCGGGAGGTCAGGAGGGGAAGCACGTGCCACGCGACATGTTCGGCGATGTCGTCGATCCTTCGATCAAGATGGGCAGCAAGGCCTGGTACACGGTACCGCTCACCATGCTGCTCGAGGCGACCATTGTCGGCGCCATGATCATCATCCCGCTGATGGCGGCTGATATTCTGCCCACGCCGCCATCGATGATGGCGTTCGTGGCGGCGCCGCCACCACCGCCACCGCCACCACCGCCGCCGCCGCCGCCGACTCCGGCGGCGCCCAAGCCGCAGGTGGACGTGAACCCGGCGGCCGCTCCCGTCGAGGCGCCGTCGGAGATCAAGCCTGAGACCGGCATCGAGGCCGGCTTCGAGGGCGCGGTCGGTGGCGTCGAGGGCGGCATCGTCGGTGGTGTGGCTGGCGGGATCACCGGTGGCATTCCGGAGCCGCCGCCGCCGCCGCCGCCGCCGCCGAGCCAGCCGGTCCGCGTGGGCGGCAACATCAAGCCGCCGCAGAAGACCCGCGACGTGCGGCCGACCTACCCGCCGATTGCGCAGTCGGCGCGTGTCCAGGGCATCGTCATCATCGAGGCGACGATTGGCCCGGACGGCAACGTGCAGAACGCCAAGGTGCTCCGCTCGATTCCGCTGCTCGATCAGGCGGCGCTCGACGCGGTCAAGCAGTGGCAGTTCACGCCGACGCTGCTGAACGGCGTGCCGGTGCCCGTCATCATGACGGTGACCGTCCAGTTCACGCTGCAGTAAGAGACGACTTCACGGGTTCGATTAGTTCCGTCGCCCGGGCCACCCACCCGGGCGACTCATCTCGGTAACAAACGTCTTTCTCTTGGAGGGGAACGATGGAGGGTGGCGGTCTCGATCTCGTCGAAATGTTCAATCAGATGGGCCCGGCTGCGATGGCCGTCGCGGTCATCCTGTTCATCATGTCGTTCTGGTCGGTCGGCGTCGCGATCGAGCGGATCTACACGTTCAGCCAGGCCACGAAGCAGTCCAAGATGTACGCGCCCCTCGTGGCGAAGCATCTGAAGGAAGGCCGCCTCAAGGAAGCCATCGCCCTCTCGTCGGCGAAGGAGTACCGCTACAGCCACCTCGCGAAGGTCGTCCTCGCCGGGCTGCAGGAGTACCAGTTCCAGCACGAGAGCGGGGCCAACCTCTCCCGTGAGGACCTGCTCGACACCGTCCGCCGGTCGATCCAGCGCGCCACGGCGCTCACGTCGAACGACCTCAAGAAGGGCGTCTCCGGCCTCGCGACCATCGGCGCGACCGCCCCGTTCGTCGGGCTGCTCGGCACGGTCGTCGGCGTCATCAACGCGTTCGTCGGCATCGCGTCGACGGGCTCGGGCGGCATCGGCGCCGTCTCGGCCGGTATCGCCGAAGCGCTCGTCGAGACCGCGCTCGGCCTCTTCGTCGCCATCCCGGCGGTGTGGTTCTACAACTACCTGTCCGGCAAGCTCGAGTTCTTCAACGTCGAGATGGACAACTCGTCCTCGGAGATGGTCGACTACTTCATCAAGAAGACGGCCGCCTAGGCTGGTCACGGACCGGGCCCGCCAGGCGGCGGGCCCGGCGCCGGGGCGGGGTCCCGCCGCGGGACCCTGAAGACTCGATCAGGGCAAGGGAGAACGTACCATGGCAATGGATGTCGGCGGCGCCAAAGGCGGCGTCAAGTCGGACATCAACGTGACGCCCCTCGTGGACGTCATGCTCGTCCTGCTGATCATCATGATGATCGTCGCCCCGATGCTGCAGAAGGGCGTCGACGTTCGGCTGCCTACCGCGGCCAACACCATCGACAAGCCCGAGACGCAGGAGCAGACCGTCGTCGCCGTCACCGCCGACGGGCGGTTCTGGGTCAACGGCGTGCAGGTGCCCGACACCGACCTGCGCCGCCGCGTCGAGGACATCCTCGAGGGCAAGGCGGAGCGCGTCGTCCTCATCAAGGCTGACGAAGACGCCGCGTACGGCAAGATCATGGACGCCATGGATGAGCTGCGCGCGGCCGGCGTCGAGGACATGGGCCTCATCGCCGAGCGCAAGGCCCAGGCGGGAGGCAACTGATGGCGCACGCACACCAGCATCTCGGTGCCGACAAGGTCGTCACCGCCAAGAAGCTCGAAGTCACGGGCGACATGAACATCACGCCCATGATCGACGTGCTGCTCGTGCTGCTCGTCATCTTCATGGCCGCCCTGCCCCTCTCGCAGAAGGGCATCGACGTCAACCTGCCGGCCGAGACCAAGACGCCCGATCAGCAGCAGCAGATCGACGTCAGCCAGATCGTGCTCGAGTACACGGCCGATCGGCGCATCTCGGTCAACAAGCAGGACGTCACTGTCCCGCAGCTCGAGGAACGGCTCCGCAGCATCTTCGAGGAGCGCAAGGACAAGACGATGTTCATCTCCGGCGCGGGCGCGCTCCGCTACGGGGACATCGTCGAGGTCATCGACGCCGCCAAGGGCGCCGGTGTCGAGAAGGTCGGGATCGTCACCGAGGGCATGCGGCGCGCCGCGGGCGCGAACGTCAACCCCGGTTCGCAGTAAACGTACCCCTCCACTCCACGCACGCGACGGATCAGCGGCGGGCCGCCCCCACACGGGCGGCCCGTCGTGTTTTGAGGGCCCCATGATCACCCTCCTCGGCCTCCCCTGGGACCGTTCCTCCTCGTTCGAGACCGGCGCCGCCGCCGGCCCCGCCGCCATCCGCGCCGCCCTCTGGCACGAGTCGAGCAACACCTGGAACGAACAGGGACACGACCTCGGCGCCCCAGGCGCCCTCAGGGACGCCGGGGACGTCAGCGTCGGCGAGGACCCGGCCGGCGCCCGCGAGGCCATCGAGCGGGCCGTCTCCGGCCTCCTGGAGGCGGGAGAGCGCCCCATCCTGCTCGGCGGCGACCACTCGGTCACCTATCCCGTCCTCCGGGCCGTCGCCGCCCGCCACGAGGGCCTGACGGTCGTCCACGTCGACGCCCACGGCGACCTCTACGACCAGTTCCCGCCGGGCCCCCCGGGCACCGGCGACCGCTACTCCCACGCCTGCCCGTTCGCGCGGGTAATGGAGGACGGGCTCGCGGCGCGGCTCATCCAGGTTGGCGTCCGGACCCTCAGCGGCCACCAGCGCGAGCAGGCCGCCCGCTTCGGCGTCGAGGTCTACGGCCTCGCCCAACTCGCCGACGCGCCCCTGCGGGCCCTGAGGGGGCCCATTTACGTCTCCCTGGACCTCGACGGCCTCGACCCTGCCTTCGCCCCGGGCGTCTCGCACCCGGAGCCTGGCGGCCTCTCGACCGCGGAGGTCGTCCGCCTGCTGCACACCCTTCCCGCTGGCGCCGTCGTCGGTGCCGATGTGGTGGAGCTGAATCCCAGGCGCGACATCCGGGACCTCACGGCCCGGGTGGGCGCCAAGCTCGTCAAGGAAGTCTACGGCCGCATGCTGGCCCCCTAGCTGCGGAGCCCGGAAGGTCGATCCGCGGATCCTTCTGTCCCAAACTCGAGCACCTGGTCGCGTACAAGGGAAACGGCCGGGGCGGCATGTGCCACCCCGGCCGTTCGTGCGTACCGGCCGTCCGCGCCCTAGAAGCGGATGCGGAGGCCGAGCTGGCCCTGCCAGCGCGAGCGGAGGTCGTCGCGCGACCAGCGGGCCGCCTTGCCGACGACCGCGTCGTTCAGCTGGTAGGTGTACTGCCCGTTCGACGTGGTCGCGCGGGTGACCAGCAGGTCGTTGAACGTCGCGTACTCGACCTGGCCCTTGCTGCTGTCGAACAGGTTCAGCAGGTTCTGGAGGTCGAAGGTGAACTCCGGACGGAACCGGCCGACCGGGACCTCGACGGCGAGGTGGAAGTCGAGGGTGTTGGTCCAGGGCGCGCGGCAGATGTTGCGCGCGAGGATCGAGCCGGCGCTGAGGCTCGTGCAGTTGCCGGCGTTGATGAACGCGGCCAGCTGCTCGTAGGTGCCGCCGGTGATGGTGACGTCACCGGGGTTCGGGAAGTAGAGCAGGTCGTTGGTGGTGCTGCCGTCGCTGCTCACGTCGCTGCCGAACAGGTAGGAGTAGGGGCGGCCGCTCTGGCCGTTGTAGTAGACCGACGCGGTCACGTGCGCCGCCTTCAGGTCGAACAGGTAGGAGGTCGACAGCGTGATGCGGTGCCGGACGTCGAAGTTCGACGTCGCGACGGGCACGTCGTTCAGGTTGCCCGCCGTGTAGACGTTGATCCAGTTCGAACGCGCCTGGCTCGAGGTGCCGTCGTTGACCGACTTCGCCCGGCCGTACAGGTACGAGCCGTTCATCAGGAAGCCCTTGCTCAGGGTCTTCGACAGCGTCGTCGCGATGCTCCAGGTGTTGCCCTGGTCGGTGTTGGTCAGGAGGATCACGTCGCTCAGCGCCGGGTTGACCCGGCCGTAGACCGTGCGGCCGTCCTCGAGGGTGCTGGCGGCCGTCAGGTTGAGGTTCTGGTAGTTGATGTCCTTGACCGTCGTCGAGAACAGCAGCTCGACCGTGCCGACCATGCCGAAGGGGAGGCTCCGGTCATACGCGAGGTTGCCGCGGATGAGCTGCGGGAAGGAGTAGTCGGGGTCCACCACGTCGATCTCGTTGGTCGACGCGCTGCCGAGCGAGTTCGGCTGGCCGTTGGGGTCCGCGACGAACGGGATCGCGT
>JBFWOG010000026.1:0-5624 GCA_050250645.1 Vicinamibacterales bacterium | reverse complement strand
TACGCGAGGTTGCCGCGGATGAGCTGCGGGAAGGAGTAGTCGGGGTCCACCACGTCGATCTCGTTGGTCGACGCGCTGCCGAGCGAGTTCGGCTGGCCGTTGGGGTCCGCGACGAACGGGATCGCGTTGTTGGCGTTGAAGCGGACGCTCAGCCGGCGGAACTCGATCCCCGTGTTGCCGTACTGGTTCGACAGCCACACGTAGGGCGTCCGGCCGCCGAAGAGGCCGAGGCCGCCGCGCAACTGCTGGCGGGTCGCGCCGCCGTTGCTGAGATCCCAGTTGAAGCCGGCGCGCGGCGAGAGCGTCTGGGTGCCGGGCACGACGTCGGTGCCGTAGCCGAACGCGAGCGCGTCGGGATTGGCCGTCGGCTTGTCGGGGAAGACCGGCTTGTCGTAGCGGAAGCCGTAGGTCAGCGTGAAGTTCGGCGCGACACGCCACTGGTCGCCGGCGTAGAAGCCGAGCTGCCGCACGGAGAATTCCGCCGGCTGCTTCGGGTTGCCCGTCAGCGAGAAGCTGTAGTCGAACGACTGCGCCAGGCCGGCGGCGAAGTTGTCGAGGCTCGAAAAGCGGTACGTCCCGAAGTTGTCGCGGATGAAGAGGTTGGCGAACTGAAAGAACTCGTTGTGGGTGCCCACCGTGATCGTGTGGTTCCCGCGGACCATCGTCAGGTCGTCAGTGACCTCGATCACGTCCTGGTCGAGGGCGTTGGCGGTCGAGAACTGCTCGCGGCCGGCGCGCAGCTGGCCGCCGCCCTCGAGGTCGACCTGGACCTGCGGGAACGGCGTGTTGCCGCCGCGGTTCTCGCGGATCCGCTGGTAGGTGACGCGCGCCTCGTTGACCATCATGCCGAAGGTCGAATTGAGCTGCACGACCGTCGAGTTCGTGGTGGTGTTGAACCGATAGAAGTTGTCGGGCAGCTTGTAGGTGAAGTTGTTCTGGCTGCCGACGTCACTGAACCCGTCCACGTAGTTGTGGCGGACGGTGAGCTGGCTGTTCGGCCCGAGGTTGAAGTCGCCGCGGACGAAGACCTTGTTGTTGTTCGTCGCGCTGATGAACTCGTCGAGGCCGCCGGGGTCGTAGCCGTACTTGCTCTTCAGCAGGTCGATGAAGCGCTGCGCCTCGGCCTGGTGGCCGAAGTCGGTGCCCGTGCCCCCGATGGAGTAGCCGGTCGGCGTGTTCTTCCGCCGCAGGTCGAAGTTGCCGAAGAAGAACGCCTTGTTCTGGACGATCGGGCCGCCGATGCTGGCGCCGCCCTGCTTGTCGGTGAACGTGGCGATCGGGATGTCGTTGATGCCGTTGCCGACCAGGTTCTGGTCGCGGGTGTAGAAGAACGCCGTGCCGTGGAACTGGTTGCTGCCGCTCCGGGTGATGGCGTTCACGCCGCCGCCCGAGAAGCCGCCCTGGCGGACGTCGTAGGGCGAGACGACGAGCTGGAGCTCCTGGATCGCGTCGATGCTGATCGGCTCGGCGTCGGCCTGGCCGCCGGGCGTGCCGGAGGCCGCGAGCCCGAACAGGTCGTTGTTGACCGCGCCGTCAATCTGGATGTTGTTGTAGCGGGTGTTGCGGCCCGCGACCGACAGCGCCGACGGGTCCGAGTTGCTCGCCGTCTGGTTGAAGTACGGGTTCACGCGGGCGAAGTCCTGCAGGCTCCGCGAGATCGTGGGCAGGTTCTCGATCACCTCGGTGTCGATGTTGGCCGCCGTGCCCGTGTTGGTGCTCGTGAACACCGACGAGGCCTCCGCCGTCACCTGGACCGTCTCGGTGATGGTCTCGAGCTGCAGCGTCACCGGCAGGTCGCTCGACTGGCCCAGGGCCACGGTGATGCTGCCGAGCGTCTGGGTCCGGAACCCGGGCATCGTGACCGTGACCTCGTACGGGCCCCCGACGCGGACGTTCAGGATCGTGAAGCGGCCGTCGGCCTGCGTGACCTGCTCATAGGTGGTGCCGGTCGGGACGTGCACGGCGACGACCGTCGCGCCCGGCAGGACACCGCCCTGCGCGTCGCGCACGACGCCGCTCAACGAACCGGTGGTGACGTTCTGCGCCGTCGCGGGCATCGCCGTCGCGACCAGAACGAGCACCGCCGCAAGGGTACTCATCAAGTGCTTCATCTGACTCTCCAGGTCCTCGTACTCGACTCCGAAATGACAGTAGGAAATATGCCGAAAAACGACCGATCGACGATACCACCCGCATGTTACGGGTGGGTAAATGGCTGAGGCTGCGGCGGGTGGGGCGGCGGGGGCGAAAGGTGGGGAAAGACGGAAGGGACCGCCCCGCCAGATGGCGAAGCGGCCCCTTGCTAGGTTGCCTGACCGATTGTGACGGGGCGGCTACTCGCTGCCCTGGGCCTTCTGCTTGCGCAGTTCGGTGGCCTTGTCGCGGAGGACGTCGGCCTCCTTGAGGAGGGCCTGCTGCTTCTTGGGGTCCTTCTCGAGGTTGGCCTGGAGGCGGAGCAGGAGGTTCTTGTAGGCAATCGCCTCCATGTAGTCGTCCTTGATCTGGATGGCCTTGTCGACCGAGTTCAGGCCGTCCATGACGTACTGCATCTTCTCCGCGTCGGTGATCCGGAAGTCCCGGTAAGCCTTGTCCCAGTAGTAGGTGGCGACCGTGTAGTAGGCCTCCGGGTTGTTCGGCTCGAGCTTCACGCGCTCCTGGAGGGCCTCGATGGTCTTCTCGAAGTCGCCCTGCCGGTTGTAGTAGCCGGCGAGCTGCATGTAGACGTCCGGGGAGTTCGGGCGGGCCTGCTTGGCCTTCTGGAAGGTCTCCTCGGCCAGCTCGTACTCGCCCGAATCCTCGTAGATCTTGGCGAGGGCGAAGTAGTTGG
The DNA here is from genome assembly GCA_050250645.1 of Vicinamibacterales bacterium. GTDB lineage: Bacteria > Acidobacteriota > Vicinamibacteria > Vicinamibacterales > UBA2999 > JBFWVR01. The sequence goes on along the minus strand of JBFWOG010000026.1, from coordinate 2,797 downwards.
ACGGCTCGGTCGGCTCGAGCTCGATCATCTGCCGGACCACGGGCTCGGCCATGGTCGGGTCGTTGAGCTTGTCGGGCCCGTACGCGGCGACCAGGTACTCGAGGGCGAGCCGCTTCATCTGCGGGTCCTCGTTCTTCTCGGCCGCGAGCTTGTAGTTCTCGATGGCCTTGGTCAGGTACGCGTCGTTCTGGGCCTCACCGGCCCGCGTCGGCCGGTACATGTTGTCGTAGGAGTTCGCGAGGTAGAAGTAGATGGCCGCGTTGTTGGGGTCCTGCTGGCGGGCCTCCTCGTACTTCTCGGCGGCCGCGCGCCAGTCGCTCTGGGCGTACAGCTTGTTGCCATCCTTGAAGGCCTTCATGGCCATCACTTCGCCCATTTTGCCGCAACCCGCCAGCGCGAGCCCAAGCCCGGCCACCAGAGCGAGGTACGCCGCTGTAGAACGGATCCTCATCGTTTCCCCCTTCACGTTCCCTGACAAGAGTGTCGTACTTAGTTCAGACGCCGGAGACCGGGCGTGAGCCGCAAGAGGGCGGATTATAGCCCCCTTTCTTGACCCCCTGCAACCCCGCACCTATGATGGGCTGAGGTGGCCCTTCTTGCCGGTTAGACACCGAATTTCATGATTCGCTTCGAGGATCTGCTCGACAAGGTCCGGGCCTACAGTCCCGACGGCGATCTCGAGCTCCTGCGCCGGGCCTACGTCTTCTCGGCCCTGGAGCACAAGGGGCAGGTCCGCCACTCGGGCGAGCCCTACCTCGTCCATCCCCTGGAGGTCGCCGACATCCTCGCCGACCTCAAGCTGGACGTCGTCTGCGTGGCCGCCGGCCTCCTCCACGACGTCGTCGAGGACACCCTCACCACCATCGAGCGGATCCGCGAGACCTTCGGCGAGGACGTCGCCCACATCGTCGAGGGGGTCACCAAGATCAGCGCCATCCCGTTCTCGTCGAGCGAGGAGCGCCAGGCGGAGAACTTCCGCAAGATGCTCCTGGCGATGGTCGACGACATCCGCGTGATCCTGGTCAAGCTCGCCGACCGGCTCCACAACATGCGGACCCTCCAGTTCATGTCCGAGGAGCGCCGCATCCGCACCGCCCAGGAGACCCTCGACATCTACGCGCCGATCGCCAACCGCCTCGGCATGAGCAAGGTGAAGAACGAGCTCGAGGAACTCTGCTTCAAGCACCTCGAGCCGGTCGGCTACGAGTCGCTCAAGGCCCGCGTGGACGCCCGGCGGAAGGCCACCGAGGGCGTCATCGAGCTCCTCAAGACCGAGGTCCGCGCCAAGCTCGAGGAGGCCCAGGTCCCCGTCCTGCGCCTCGACGGCCGCATCAAGCGCCTCTACAGCATCTGGCTCAAGCTCAAGCGCCAGAAGATCGAGCTCGAGCAGGTCTACGACTTCGTCGCCCTCCGCATCGTCACCGACTCGGTCAAGGACTGCTACGCCGCCCTGGGCATCATCCACCAGACCTGGTCCCCGGTGCCCGGCCGCATCAAGGACTTCATCGCGATGCCCCGGCCGAACGGCTACCAGTCCCTGCACACCTCGGTCATCAGCGAGCGCGGGTTCCCCTTCGAGGTCCAGATCCGCACCGACGAGATGGACCGCCGCGCCGAGGAGGGCGTCGCGGCCCACTGGAAGTACAAGGAAGGCCGCGTCGGGGCGGGCCGCGACGAGCAGTACTTCACCTGGCTCCGCCAGCTCCTCGAGTGGCAGCAGGAGGTCCGCGACCCGCAGGAGTTCCTGACCAACCTGCGGATCGACCTCTACCCGGAGGAGGTCTACACCTTCACGCCGAAGGGCCAGGTCAAGGTCCTGCCGAAGGGCGCCACCCCCATCGACTTCGCCTACTCCATCCACACCGACGTCGGCCACCAGTGCGTCGGGGCCCGGGTGAACGGCCGCATGGTGCCGCTTCGCACCCGGCTCAAGAACGGCGACATCGTCGAGATCCTGACCAACGCGACCCACAAGCCGAGCCGCGACTGGCTGAACTTCGCCGGCACCTCGCGCGCCCGCAACAAGATCAAGCACTTCGTCCAGGGCGAGGAGAAGGACCGGGCCGTGGACCTCGGCCGGAAGCTCTTCGAGAAGGACGCGCGCCGCTTCGACGTGAACCCCGCGAAGGCGCTCGAAGGGCCGGCCTGGGAGGCGGCCCGGTCGGAGTTCGGCGTCCAGAAGCCCGACGAGCTGTACGCCCAGATCGGCTACGGGAAGCTCTCGCCCCGCCAGGTGCTCGAGCGCCTGGTGCCGCAGCACGAGCTCAAGGAGAAGGCGCCCGAGCACCCGGTGGTGTCGGCCGTCAAGCGGGTCTTCAACCCCAGCGCCGGCAGCGACCGCATCAAGGTGCGCGGCATCGACGAGATGATGGTCTTCCGCGCGCGGTGCTGCAACCCGATCCGCGGCGAGAAGATCGTCGGCTACATCACCCGCGGCAAGGGCGTCTCGGTCCACTCCGCCAACTGCCCGAACGTGCTCAACCTGCTCTACGCGCCCGAGCGGCGCATCGACGTCGAGTGGGACAAGGGGACGGACGCGGCGTCCTACACGGTGCGGCTGATGATGGAGGTCGAGGACCGCAAGGGCATGATTGCGGAGCTCTCGGCGCGGGTCGCCGACATCAACACCAACATCCTCAACCTCGAGGCCATCGCCGGCAGCGGCGCCCACCACGCCCGCATCGACATGACGGTCGAGATCCAGGACCTGAAGCACCTCGAGAAGGTGATCAAGTCGCTCCGCAAGGTGCAGGGGGTGCTGGGGGTCGAGCGCGCGACGACGCGGTAGGGACTAGTC
>JBFWOG010000025.1:0-60984 GCA_050250645.1 Vicinamibacterales bacterium | reverse complement strand
GGCAAGACCAACATGCACGAGCTCGCGGCCGGGATCATGACGATCAGCTCGCTCGGCGGGCAGACGCTGAACCCCTACGACCCCGCGCGCACGCCCGGCGGCTCGAGCGGTGGCACGGGCGCGGCGGTCGCCGCCAGCTTCGCGGCCGCGGGCATGGGGAGCGACACGTGCGGGTCGATCCGGATTCCGTCGGCGAACAACAACCTGTTCGGGCTGCGCGGGACGCGCGGGCTGTCGAGCCGAGACGGCATCATCCCGCTGTCGCACACCCAGGACATCGGGGGCCCCCTTGCGCGATCCGTCACCGACCTCGCCATCATGCTCGATGCGACCGTCGGGGCGGACCCCGCAGACGCGTCAACGGCGGCCAGCGCCGGCCACATTCCCACGTCCTACCAGGCGGCGCTCGAGGGCGCGACGCTGAAGGACGTGCGCATCGGCGTGCTGAAGGATCTCTTCGGCGACGAGCCCGAGGACGAGGAGGTCGCGGCGATTGCCAGGAAGTCGCTCGCGGCGATGGCGGCGCAGGGCGCGACGCTCGTGGAGATCGCCGTCCCAGGCCTCGAGGAGCGGCTTGGCGGCTCGAGCCTCATCGCGCTGGAGTTCAAGACCGACCTGATCGAGTACCTCGCGGGAGCGCCCGGCGCGCCGGTCTCGTCGCTCGCCGAAATCGTGGACGGCGGCCTCCTGCACGCGGCCCTCGTGCCCACCTTGTCGGTGCGCGCGAGGACGGAGCCGGACCCGGAGGCCATCCGGGTGGTGAACGCGCGCCGCGCCGCCGTCACCGCGCTCGTGCAGGCCGCGTTCGACGAGCACGATCTCGACGTGATGGCCTACCCGACCCTGCGGCGCCGCCCGTCGGTGGTGCAGGAGGCGCAGCGCGGGACCAACTGCCAGCTGAGCGCGACGACCGGCTGGCCCGCGATGAGCGTGCCGGCCGGGTTCACCGACGACGGCGTGCCGATTGGCCTCGAGGTGCTGGGCGGGCCCTGGCAGGAAACGGCGCTGCTGCGGCTGGCCTACGCGTACGAGCGGGCCGCGGCGCCCCGCCGCGAGCCGCCCACGACGCCCGCGCTCGTCAACGGCACGCCGCCGGCGCCCATGTCGTTCACTGTCGCGCTCGGGGGCAGCGGGCAGCCGGCGACGGTCGCCTTCAGCTACGACCCGTCGAGCGGCGAGCTGCGGTACGAGTGGGCCGTGCGGTCCGCGGCGCTCCTCTCCGCGACCCTGCACGACGGCGCGCCAACCGACGGCGGGCCCGTCATCGCGCGGCTGTTCAATCCAGCGGCGCCGGCGGCAAGCGGCACGATCGTGCTGCCGCCCTACCAGCGGCCACAACTCGTGGCCGGACGGTTCTACGTCGCGGTACGGCTGTCGGGCCAGCCGATGATGGAGGGGCAGGTGCGGCTGCCGTAGCGCCACGGACGAGAGAGCCGCAGGGGACGGACAGGTAACTCCACGAAGCAACGAAGGAACGCGAAGCCAGCCACGAAGCCGGCTCCGTCCCTTGACTCCATGTTTCGTGATGCCCTTCGTGTTCTTCGTGCCCTTCGTGGCAGGAAGTAACACCGTCGCCCCGCGCGCTGCCGCTCACGCGCGCGTTCGACCCAGCCCCAGCACCTTGATGCGCGAGGCCAGTGTCGTCGGCTTCATCCCGAGCCGTGCCGCCGCGCCGTTCGCGCCGAAGACCCGCCCGCCGGACGCCTCGAGCGCCCGCGCGATGTTCTGCCGTTCGAGCTGGCGGAGTTCGTCGCGGGTCATCGGCGCCCGCTCACCGCCACCGGGGGACCCGGCGGCGGCCGTCCCATCAGCCGCCTGCGCGCGCAGGCTCGCGTTCTCGGCCTCGAGTCGCGAGAGGGCCGCCGTCGCCACTTCGAACGCGCGGGCGTTCGCGATGCTCACGGCGGCGTGATCGGCCAGCAGGCGGAGCCAGCCGACGTGCTCCTCGCCGAGCGTCTCGCGGTCGAAGAGCGCGATGACGCCGAGCACATCGCCCCGGTACACGAGGGGGTGGGCGGCGAAGGTGCGGACGCCCTGGCGTGAGGCCCACCCGGGATTGACCAGCCAGGCTTCATCGCCACGGAGGTGCCGGACGAGGATGGGCGTGGCCGTGGCCGCCACCTCGCCGATCTTGCGCCGGCCGAGCGGAAAGCGTCGAAAGTCACCGTCGAGCCGCGCATAGGCGCCGCCACCACTCGGGTTCCCGGCGCTCGCAACCAGGTGGAGACACGTCTCCCGGTTGCCGCATTCCCCCGCCATCCGGCAGGTCGCGCACACGTCGCCCCGGCCGAGCAGCCAGAGCCGCACCAGCACGACGCCCGCATCGGCGGCGATGCCGTCGACGAGTAGCCGCGGAATCGCCCCGGCCTGCCGCTCCTGTGCCATCTGCAGCATCAACGGTGGCAGGCTTCCCAGTTGCACGGACGAATACTACGATTATTCGTTCTCTGTGTTCCACGAAATATCGTAGATCACGAATATTCGTAGTATCTGTCCGGCAAGGCTGGCGTCGACCCCGCTAACAGGTATAGCCGGTCGGATCGGTGCAGACGGGCGGTTCTGGCGGGGCATCGCCGTTGATGCTGCCGACCATCGACGAGTGCAGCAGGCAGTGGAACGTCGTGGCCTTTGCGTCCTGGAGCGTCATGGCCTGGGACGTCGCGCCCGGCGCCACCACGCCCAGATCAGCCGAGCCATCGTCCATGACGATGTGGTGCGTCAGGGCGTCGTTGTTGACGAAGCGGACCGAGTCGCCGGCCTTGGCGGCCACGGGGTTGGGCGTGAATGCCCGGTTGCCGCTCGACGACACGATGCTGACGGTGACGGCGGACTGCGCCGGCGCGGCGGGGCTTGGCGCCGTGGGGCTGGCGGCCGGGCTGCTGCCGCCGCCCGCGCATCCCCAGGCAACCGCGGCGGCCAGTGCGGCGGCCGCGCCCGTGAGTCGGTATCCCATGTCGGTATCCTCCGCCCCGGGAATGGCAACGCACGTACCGCTCGCCAGTCCCCGCCAATCGGGCGATCCCCTCCCGGGCGGCTTACCGTCCGCGTAACTCCTTACCGGGTCGGAAGGCGGTGTCGCGGGTGATACGATGACGGGATGAATCACGCCGCTTCCCGCCTGCCGCGCCTCGTGCGCATGGTTGCGTTGCTCGGGGCCCTGGTGGGTCTGGGCGTGACCGCCGGCTGCGGGGGCGCCCAAGAGGATCCGAACGCCCCCATGCCCGACTACGGCATCACCTCCCTGCAGAGCACGGACACGACGGTTGGCGACGGGGCGGAAGCCCGCCCGGGCATGACCGTCAGCGTCCACTACACCGGCTGGCTCTACAGCCCCGACGCGGCCGACCACCGCGGCACCAAGTTCGACAGCTCGAAGGACCGCGGCGAGGCGTTCGAGTTCCGGCTCGGCGCCGGCGAGGTGATCCCGGGCTGGGACGAGGGCGTTGCCGGCATGAAGATCGGCGGCACGCGCGTGCTGACGATTCCGCCGGGCATGGCCTACGGCCTGCGCGGCGCCGGCGGCGTGATCCCCCCGAACGCGACGCTCGTCTTCGAAGTCGACCTGCTGGGGATCAAGTAGAGCCGCGAGCCAGGCGCGTCGCACCCCTGGCACCCCTGGCACCCTTGGCACCCTTGGCACGTTGACGGCGCACCCCTGGCACCTGTGGCACCCCTGGCACCCTTGGCACCCTGCTCTTGATCTGTCCCCACTTCGGCACGTGCGGCGGTTGCCAGATCCAGGACCAGTCCTATCCTGATCAGCTGAGCGGCAAGACAGCGCGGCTCGCCGCCCTGCTCGGGCCCGTGCTCGAGGGCACGGGCGTGGACGTGCGGCCGATGACGGGCATGACGGTTCCCGCGGGGGCGGCGCCGTGGCGCTTCAGGCACAAGGCGGCGTTCGTCTTCGGCGCCGGGCCGCGTGGCCGCGGGCTCGTCATGGGACATTACGCCGCCGGGTCGCGCACCGTCGTGCCCATCACGGAGTGCCCGGTGCATGCCGCGCGCGCCAACCGGATCGCCTTCGCGCTGCGTGACGAGCTCGTGCGGGCCCACGTGCCCGCGGCCGGCGCGGCGCTCGAGGGCATCCTGCGCCACCTGATCGTCAGGACGACGGCGGACGAGCGCGAGGCCGTCGCCATGCTCGTCGTCACGCGCAACGACAAGTCCCTCCGTGCCCCGATCCGCCGCTTCCTCGCCTCCGGCGAGAAGCCGGACGGCCTCCTGCTGAACGTCCACTACAAGCCCGGCCCCTTCATGGTCGGCCGGGAGACGATCCGGCTCGACGGCCGCGCCCACGTGCGCGAGGATCGTCTCGGCACGCCCTTCCTCGTCTCGCCGATTGCCTTCTTCCAGACCAACCCCGACCAGGCCGCCGTGCTCGTCGACGAGGTAATCGAGGGCGCGATCGGCGACGCGCCACCGGACCGCACCCTGGTGCTCGATCTCTACGCGGGCAGCGGCCTCTTCGCGCTGCCGCTCGCCGTGCGCGGGTGCACCGTGACGGCGGTCGAGGGAAACCGGCAGGCGACGAGCGACGCCGAGGCCAACGCGCGGCTCAACCGGCTGCCCGATGGGCGCCTGCGCGTGTTGTCGGCCGACGTCGAGCAGGCGCTCGGCCGGCTCTCTCGCGCGCGCTTCGACGCCGTCGTCATGGACCCGCCGCGCGCCGGCTGCCCCGACCAGGTGCTCGACGCCGTGTTCGGCGACCTGGCGCCGCCGCGGGCGGTCTACGTCTCCTGCAATCCCGACGCGCTGGCCGCCGAGCTCCCCCGCATCGTCGATCACGGCTACGCGGTGGTCCGGGTGCAGCCCGTGGACATGTTCCCGCACACCGACCACATCGAGACGGTGGTCACCCTCCGCCGTCGGGACTGACCCGTCGTCCCCAGAAACCTGCCGGTAATCCGGCGGACAGGCGCCTGCCGGCCACGGACTGGCAGCCAGGACCGCTATTCAAGGGGATCCCCGGGCTGGTACAATCCGTGCGATCCATCCCCCGGGATTCTCCATGGGCGATACCTCTCGGGATCTGACGACGCCCCCGGACCTCGCGCGCCGGCACGAAACCGGACCCGTGCGCATGCGGCGCCCGGTCTACGTCGACCTGCTGCCCCCCTGCAACCACGCGTGCCCGGCCGGTGAGAACATCCAGGCCTGGCTGGCCCTGGCCCAGGCCGGGCGTCACCGCGAGGCGTGGGAAACGCTGGTGGCCGACAACCCGTTCCCCGCGATTCACGGGCGGGTGTGCTACCACCCGTGCGAGTCCTCCTGCAACCGCGACCGCCTCGACGGGTCGGTGACGATCCACTCGGTCGAGCGGTTCCTCGGGGACCTCGCGCTCGACGAGGGCTGGCCGCTGCCGGCGGCGGCTCCCGCCACGGGCCGGCGTGTCCTCGTGGTCGGCGCCGGCCCGAGCGGCCTGTCGGCGGCCTACCACCTGGCGCGCCGGGGCCACGCCGTCGAGGTGCGCGATGCCGGTCCCCTGGCGGGGGGCATGATGCACTTCGGCATCCCCGCGTACCGCCTGCCCCGCGCGGTGCTCGACGCCGAGATCGCGCGCGTCGCGGCAATGGGCGTCACGATCACGCTCAACCACGTCGTGCGGTCGCTCGAGGACGAGTGGCGCGAGGGCGGGTTCGACGCCGTCTTCGTCGCCGTCGGCGCGCACGTGTCGAAGCGCACCTCCATCCCGGCGCGCGACGCCGGCCGGATGGTGGACGCGCTCAGCTTCCTCAAGGACGTCGAGCACGGCGAGCGGCCGAAGCTCGGCCGCCGCGTCGCGATCTACGGCGGCGGCAACACCGCGATGGACGCGGCGCGGACGGCCCTCCGGCTGGGTCACGAGCCGCTCATCATCTACCGCCGGGACCGCGAGCACATGCCCGCGCACGACTTCGAGGCGGCCGAGGCGCTCGAGGAAGGCGTCAAGATCCACTGGCTGCGCGCGATTACGTCCGTGCACGGCGCCGACATCCAGGTCGAGGAGATGGCGCTCGACGAGCACGGCCGCCCGCGCGGCACCGGCCGCTTCGAGACGCTGCAGGCCGACGACCTGATCCTCGCCCTCGGCCAGGACACCGATACCGCGTTCCTGCGCGGCGTCGACGGGCTGGCCTTCAGGGACGATGGGACGATCGAGGTGGACGCGGGCATGATGACCGGCCGTCCCGGCCTGTTCGCCGGCGGCGACATGGTCCCGGCCGACCGCAGCGTCACCGTGGCGGTCGGGCACGGCAAGCGCGCGGCGCGGCACATCGACGCCTGGCTGCGCGGCGCGACGGCCGAGCAGCCCCCGCGGCATCCCCTGGCCACCTACGAGAAGCTCCACCTCTGGTTCTACACCGATGCGGCGCACCGCCCGGAGGCGCGCGCCGAGCTGGCCCGCCGCCAGTCGTCCTTCGACGAGGTGGCGCGCGGCCTCGGGCGCGAGGAGGCGGAGTACGAGGCCCAGCGCTGCCTCTCCTGCGGCAACTGCTTCGAGTGCGACGGCTGCTACGCCGCGTGTCCCGAAGACGCGGTGATCAAGCTGGGCCCGGGCCAGCGGTACGAGTACGACTACGCGAAGTGCACGGGCTGCGCCGTCTGCTTCGAGCAGTGTCCCTGCCATGCGATCGACATGGTGCCCGAGCCCACGACCGGACCGTGACGTGATGAGCGAGCCAGCCGACCCCACGGCGCGTCCCGCGCCCGCATTCGCCACCATCGACGGCAACGAGGCCTGCGCCCGCACCGCGTACCGGCTGAACGAGGTGTGCGCGATCTACCCGATCACGCCCTCGTCCACGATGGCGGAACTCGCCGACCAGTGGTCGTCGGAGGGGCAGCCCAACATCTGGGGACAGCCGCCCGCCGTCGTCGAGATGCAGAGCGAGGCCGGCGCGGCCGGCGCGGTGCACGGCTCGCTGCAGGCCGGCGCGCTCACGACGACCTTCACGGCGTCGCAGGGCCTGCTCCTGATGATCCCGAACATGTACAAGATCGCGGGCGAGCTCACGCCCGCGGTCTTCCACGTGGCCGCCCGATCGCTGGCGGCGCAGGCGCTGTCGATCTTCGGCGACCACCAGGACGTGATGGCGGTGCGGGCGACGGGCTTCGCGCTGCTGGCCTCGGCCAGCGTGCAGGAGGCGCACGACCTGGCCGCCGTCGCGCAGATGGCGACCCTCGAGTCGCGCGTGCCGTTCGTGCACTTCTTCGACGGGTTCCGGACGTCGCACGAGATCGGGCGGGTCGCCCTGCTGTCCGACGACGACCTGCGCGCGCTCGTGGACGAGCCCCTGGTGCTCGCCCACCGCCGCCGCGCCCTCGACCCCGACCAGCCGTTCATCCGGGGCACGGCGCAGAACCCCGACGTCTACTTCCAGGCCCGCGAGGCCGTGAACCGCTTCTACCTGGCCGTCCCGGGCATCGTCGAGCGCGCGATGGCCCGCTTCGAGGCCCGGACGGGCCGGCGGTACGGGCTCGTGGAGTACGCCGGCGCGCCCGACGCCGAGCGCGTGCTGGTCATCATGGGTTCCGGCGCGGGCGCCGCGCGCGAGGCGGTCGACCGGCTGGCCGCCGAGGGGGAGAAGGTCGGCCTGGTGCAGGTCCGCCTGTATCGCCCGTTCCCCGCCGACGCGTTCCTCGCGGCGCTGCCGCCGGCCGTGACGGCCGTGGCGGTGCTGGACCGCACCAAGGAACCGGGGTCGCCGGGCGAGCCGCTCTACCAGGACGTGCTCACGGCGTTCGCCGAGTCGGCCGGCGGGCCGCGGCCCCGCGTCGTCGGCGGCCGCTACGGCCTGTCGTCGAAGGAGTTCACGCCGGCGATGGCGAAGGGCGTGCTGGACTGGCTGGCGTCCGGCCCGGCCCGCGCCCACTTCACCGTCGGCATCGACGACGACGTGACGGGGCTGAGCGTCAAGGCGGACCCGGCGTTCCAGACCGAGTCGGCCGACGTGTTCCGCGCGGTGTTCTACGGCCTCGGCTCGGACGGGACGGTCGGCGCCAACAAGAACACGATCAAGATCATCGGCGAGGACCCGGACGTCCACGTCCAGGCGTACTTCGTGTACGACTCGAAGAAGTCGGGGTCGCGGACCGTGTCGCACCTGCGCTTCGGGCCGCGGCCGATCCGGTCCACCTACCTCGTGCAGTCGGCGCAGTTCATCGGCTGCCACCAGTTCTCGTTCATCGAGAAGGTGGACGTGCTGGCCCTGGCCGCGCCCGGCGCCACGCTGCTCATCAACAGCCCGCTCGGGCCGGCCGAGACGTGGGACCGGCTGCCGCGCGCCGTGCAGGAGACGATCGTCGGCCGGCGGATCCGGGCGTGGGTGATCGACGCGGACCGCGTGGCGAAGGAGGCGGGCCTCGGCTCGCGCACCAACAGCGTCATGCAGACGGCGTTCTTCGCCATCTCGGGCGTCCTGCCGCGCGAGGCGGCCATCGCGAAGATCAAGGCGGCGATCGCCAAGACCTACCGGGCGAAGGGCCAGGACGTCGTGGCGCGGAACCACGAGGCCGTGGACCGCACCGTCGCCGCGCTCGCCGAGATCGCCGTTCCGGCGCGCGCCACCGGCGCCCGGGCCATGCTGCCCATCGTCGCCGCCGGCGCGCCGGAGTTCGTGCGGCGGGTCGTCGAGCCGATCATGGCGGGCCGCGGCGACGAGCTGCCGGTGAGCGCCCTGCCGGTGGACGGCACGTTCCCGAGCGGCTCGGCGCGGTGGGAGAAGCGGAACATCGCGCCGGAGATCCCGAAGTGGGAGCCGGACCTCTGCATCCAGTGCGGCAACTGCGGCTTCGTCTGTCCGCACGGCGTGATCCGCTCGAAGCTGTACCCGGTGCAGCGCCTCGACGGGGCACCCGCGAGCTTCCCGGCCGCCCCGATCGACGCGCGCGGGTTCCCCGACACGCGCTACACGCTGCAGGTGTACGCGGAGGACTGCACGGGGTGCGGCCTGTGCGTCGAGGTGTGTCCCGTCCGGAGCCCGGAGGCCGCGGGCCGGCGCGCGATCAACATGGAGGCGAAGACGGATCCGCGCATCGACGAGGCGCGCGCGCACGCGGCGTTCTTCGAGTCCCTGCCGGTGACCGAGCGCGGGCACGTGGACTTCTCGACCGTGCGCGGCACGCAGTTCCTCGAGCCCCTGTTCGAGTTCTCGGGCGCGTGCGCCGGGTGCGGCGAGACGCCGTACCTGAAGCTCGTCTCCCAGCTCTTCGGCGACCGCATGCTGGTCGCCAACGCGACCGGGTGCTCGTCGATCTACGGCGGCAACCTGCCCACGACGCCGTGGGCGGTCAACGGCGAGGGCCGGGGGCCCGCGTGGTCGAACTCGCTGTTCGAGGACAACGCGGAGTTCGGGCTGGGCATGCGGCTCGCCGCGGACCACCAGCTCGCCGTGGCCCGGCGGCTCGTCGGCCTGCTGCGCCGCGAGATCGGGGACGCCCTGGCGGACGCCCTCGTCGAGGCGCCCCAGCGGACCGAGGCCGAGATCCGCGCCCAGCGCCGCCGCGTGGCGGAGCTGCAGGCCACGCTCGCGACGCTCGCCCATCCCCTGGCCGCCCACCTCGCGTCGGTGGCCGGGCACCTCGTCCGGCGGAGCGTGTGGCTGGTCGGCGGCGACGGCTGGGCCTACGACATCGGGTCGGCCGGGCTCGACCACGTCCTGGCGAGCGGGCGCGACGTCAACGTGCTGGTGCTCGACACCGAGGTGTACTCGAACACCGGCGGCCAGGCGTCGAAGGCGACCCCGCTCGGGGCGTCAGCGAAGTTCGCGAGCGCGGGCAAGCGGACCGAGAAGAAGGACCTCGCGCTCCAGGCCATCTCCTACGGCAACGTGTACGTCGCCCGGGTCGCGATGGGCGCCAACCCGCAGCAGACGCTGCAGGCCCTGCGGGAAGCCGAGGCCTACGAGGGGCCGTCGATCGTCCTGGCCTACGCGCACTGCATCGCCCACGGCATCGACATGCGGCACGGGCTCGACCAGCAGGGCCGCGCGGTGCACACGGGCTACTGGCCGCTGCTGCGGTACAACCCGGGCGTGCGCGCCAGCGGGGAGAACCCGTTCGCCCTCGACTCGGCCCGGCCGACGCTGCCGCTCCGCGCGTTCGCCGAGCAGGAGCTGCGCTATCGCATGGTGATGCTCGCCGACCCCTCTGGCGCCGACGAGATGCTGGGGGCCGCGCAGGCGGGCATCGAGCGCCGGTGGGCACTCTACGAGCAGATGGCCGCGATCGACGGAGGCCGCCGCCAGGCGGGAGGCGAGTGATGTGTACGCCCCGAATCACGACCGGCCGCTCCGTTGTCGCGGCCGTCGATCGGCGGTTCGACACCGCCATTCATAGTACTGAATCACTCGAGACGGTCCACTAGATGGCAGACCTGCGCACCAGGTACCTCGGGCTCGAGCTGGCGCACCCGGTCGTCGCGTCCGCGTCGCCGATCTCGAAGTCGCTCGACGGCATCCGGCGGCTCGAGGACGGCGGGGTCTCCGCCATCGTGATGTTCTCGCTCTTCGAGGAGCAGATCCGCGCCGACACCGCCGCCATCGAGCGCCTGGCGGCGGTCGGCGCCGAGAGCGTCGGCGAGGCGGCGGGATACTTCCCGCCGATGGACGGCCTGCGCGTCGGCCCGGACAACTACCTCGAGCTGATCCGGCGGGCGAAGGCGGCGGTGGACGTCCCGGTGATCGCGAGCCTGAACGGCGTCACGCCCGAGGGCTGGGCCGACTACGCGGCGGACATGGCCGCCGCGGGCGCGGATGCCATCGAGCTGAACGTCTACTACATCCCCTCGGCCGAGTCCGCCAGCGCGCGGGAGGTCGAGGACCGCTACGTGTCGATCACGCGGCGGGTGGTCGGGGCGGTGAGCGTGCCCGTGGCGGTGAAGCTGAGCCCCTACTTCAGCGCGCCGGGCGAGATGGCGGCGCGGCTCGTCGACGCGGGCGCGTCCGGCCTCGTGCTCTTCAACCGGTTCTACCAGCCGGACTTCGACCTCGAACAGCTCGAGGTCACGCCGTCGCTCGAGCTGAGCACACCCGCCGAGCAGCGGCTGCCGCTGTTGTGGATCGCCGTCCTGCATGGCCGCCTCCGCGCGTCGCTCGCCGCGACGACGGGGGTGGAGACGGCCGAGCAGGTGGTGAAGTACGTGCTGGCGGGCGCCGATGCGGTGATGACGACCTCGGCGCTGCTGCGCCACGGGCCCGGCCACGCGCGGCAGCTCGTCGAGGGGCTCAACGACTGGATCGACAGGCGCGGCGCGCACGCGCTCGCCGTGATCCGCGGCTCGATGAGCCAGCGCCGTGTGGCCGACCCGGCGGCGTTCGAGCGCGCCAACTACATCCGCGTGCTCGAGAGCTGGACCGACGCCGACGAGGCGTAGCCGGTCAGCGCTCCTTCTTCTTCCCGATCGTCTTCCCGAGATACGTGCGGATGGCCTCGGTGGTCTCGGGCGCGGACCACGCCTCGGCCACCGCGGCGTCGATGGCCGCCATGCCCTTCACGCGCTCGACGATCGGCCCCGCGAACGCCTTCTTCGTGAGCTCGAACGACTTCGCGGGGATCGTCGCGAGCTGCACCGCCACCTCCCACGCCCGGTCGTCCAGGTGCTCCGGCTCGGCGGCCTCGTCCACCAGGCCGATCTCCACGGCCTCGTCCACGTGCACGGTGCGGCCCGTGTAGATGAGCCCCCGCAGGGCCGGCACCGCCACGCGCGCCGCGACGATCTCCAGGGCAAGCGTCGGGAACGGGACGCCCACCGCCAGTTCGGGGACGCCGATGCGCCCGGCGCCCTCCGCCATCACGCGGTGGTCGCAGGCCGCCGCCATGATGCAGCCGCCCGCGATGGCGTGGCCGTTGATGGCGGCCACGACCGGCTTCGGGTACGTCAGCAGCGCGCGCAGCAGCGCGTCGAGCTGCGGCAGGAACCGGCGGACGTACGCGCTGCCGCCGTCGACGACCTGGAACAGGTCGACGCCGGCCGAGAAGGCCGAGCCCGTGCCCGTCAGGACGACGGCGCCGGCGTTGCTCTTCCGGATCGTCTCGAGCTCGCCGACGAGCCGCTCGGCGAGCGCCTGGTCGAGCGCGCTCACCTTGCCGTGCGCCATCCGGACGACGGCGACATTCCCTCGGTCTTCCCGGTTGATCACCTGCGGACCTCCAGCTTCCGGGGCAGGATATCCTGTAGCGATGTCCGTGGCTACACCCAGACCCGCCTCCACCGTCGTCGTGCTCCGCGCGGCGGACCCCGCGTTCGAGGTCCTCATGGTCCGCCGCAACGACCAGGTGGCGTTCATGGCCGGCGCCTACGTGTTCCCCGGCGGCCGCGTGGACGACGCCGATCGCGCGGTGACCCCGCCGGCCGACGCCCGTGCCGCGCGGTTCGACGACCTGGACGCGGCGGCCGAGTGGCCCTACCGCGTGGCCGCCTCGCGCGAGCTCGCCGAGGAAGCCAACGTGCGCGTGCCGCCGTCGGATCTCGTGCCCATTGCGCACTGGGTCACCCCCGAGATCGAGATCCGGCGTTACGACACGCGCTTCTTCCTCACGGTGATGCCCGAGGGCCAGTCGCCGCGCCACGACGCCGGCGAGACGACCGCGCTCGAGTGGCTCGCGCCGCACGACGCGATTGCCCGCTGCCGCGCCGGCGACATCCAGCTGCCGCCGCCGACCTGGACCACGCTGCGCCGGCTCGAGCGCTTCGCGACGCTCGCCGCCGCCCTCGACTGGGCGAGGACCACCCCGATCGCGCGCGTGATGCCCGGCTTCGTGCGCGGCGAGGCCGGGACCGTGCTGACGCTGCCGGGCGACCCTTCGTACCCGGCGATGCCGGGGTGGGAGGTGCCCGAGGACACGCGGTTCCTCCTGGAGGAGGGGCGCGGATGGCGGCCGATCCCGGCCTGATCGCGCGCCTCGACGCCCTCATCGAGGCGTTCCACCGGCGCAGCCTCGACCTGCCGGACGGACTGTTCGACCGCCGGACGCAGTTCCTGCTGAACGGCGCGCCGTTCGAGTCGCTCCTCGGCCGGCCCCCGGGTGACCCGCTCGTGCTCATGCTGGCGCGCGGGCCCGCCGGCTATCGCTTCGTCATGAAGGCCGTGCAGCACGCCCTGCCGGACGCGTCGCTCGTGCGCGGGGTCTTCGACGGCGCCGGGGATGCCGTGTCGGGCGAGTGCTGGCTGTCGGGTCGCCTGCGCGGCGCCGACACGCCGTTCGACGGCGTCTTCGCCGTGACCCTCACGCTCGGGCCCGCCGGCGTCGTGCAGACCGCGGCCGTGACGATGGACGCCGCGTCCGTCGCGGCGCTCGACGCCGCGCGCAAGTCCGCGGAGTGAGGACGAAGGACTTCTTCGTGGTGGGGTCACTTCATCAGTCAGGGTTGATGAAGCGGTACAGCACGCGGATCATCCGGTAGGCCTCGGGCATCGAGGCGCGGGTGAAGGCGACCGTGTCCGGCGCGACGAGCTCGATCTCCTGGAAGGCCGTCGCGATCTCCGGGTAGGTGACGTTGTTGTAGGCCAGCTCGACGCGGTACTGCCCGGCCCGCTCGGGCGTGCCACGCGTCGCGGCGGCGACGCCGGCGCGCGCGCCGGCCTCGATGGCGCGCCGGGCGTCCCCGAGCGGCACCAGCTCCACCGCGCGCGAGTTGATCGCCCGCTTCACCACCACGCCCTCGGCCCCTGGCGCGACCGCCTTCGCCTGCGCCACCGCCACGTCGTCGCCGCTCACCATCACGACCGGCACGCCGTACCACGCCGCGAGCGCCTGGTTCATGCCGCCCTCGCCGACCGAGCGCCCGTTGATGCGGAGGTCCTTCACGACCCCAGAGCCCGTGTGCGCGAAGAGGCCGCGCGGCGACCCGGCCTTGGCGTGGTAGCCGACGAAGATGACCGCGTCGAACGTCTCGTCGAGGCCTTCCATCATGCCGTGGCGCTTGAAGCTGTGGGAGATGAGGCTGGCGCGCGGGTCGAGATCCTCCGGGAGGAGGTTGCGCTGGCCGCCGTGCGAGTCGTTGACGACGACGGCGGTCGCCCCGCCCGCGAAGGCGCCCCGGATGGCGGCGTTGGCGTCCTCGGCCATGAGCCTGCGGGATCGCCCGTACTCGGCGCCGCCAGCCGAGGTCTGGTCCCCGCCGGACACCCCGCTGATCCCCTCCATGTCCACGGAGATGTAGACACGCTTGCCGCCCTGCGCCCGCGCCGTCGCGCCAGGGGGAGTGAAGGCCAGGAAGGACACGAGGGCCGCGAGCGCGGCCAGCCAGGCCGTCCGGGTGCGAATCATGGCGCCTCCTTTCGAAGCGCCACGATTCTACCCACTCTTCAGACGCCGACTTCCTGACTTCTGATTTCTAACTTCTAACTTCCCGAGTCCTCACCAGTCTCGTCGCCCAGGCCGAGCGCGGCGCGCACGAAGGCGTCCTCGGGCAGCGCGCCGAGGATCTCGATCTCGCCGTTGACGATGGTCTTGGGGACGCCGGTGACGCGGAACTGCCGCGAGAGGTCCATGAACTCGGTGGCCTCGATGCACTCCGCGGTGATGTGCGGGTTGAGCATCGCCATCTTGAATGCCAGGACGACCGCCCTGGGGCAGTGCGGTCAGGTGGGGGTCGTGAACACCTGCATCGTCGTCGGCGTCGTGACGCCGGCGATGAGCGCCTGGGTCTCGGGCATGAGGTCGACGACGCCGGTGCCGGCCAGGAGGACCGCCTCGACCAGCGGGACGAACTCGTAGCCGGTCGGGGCGCCGTAGAGGCGCATCCGCGTGTCCTCGCCGTCGGCGAGGACGACGATGGCGGGCGACTTGTCGATGCCGTACTTCGCGCGGTCGTCGGTGTCGAGCACGAAGTTCTTCTCGACGACGGTCACCTGGTCGTGGAGCGTCGCGATCTCGTCGAGCACCTGCTTGGCGACGAGGCCGCTCTCGGTGCCGCCGATCGTCTGTGTGAAGAGCAGCAGCGTCACCGGCTTCTGGATGGCGGTGAGATGCTGCCGGAGTACCTGTTCATCCTGAGGAGACAGAAGGGCCATCTCCCGATTATAGGCCCCCGGGTGCGGCCGGGCTGGCGGCTAGAACTTGAAGAGGTCGTCGAAGGCCTTGCGGGCGCCGGACGGCGCGGCCGGGCTGGCGGCGACGGCCGACGAGGTCTCGCGCTCCCAGGAGGTGCGCGGCAGGAACAGGTCGCAGTCGTTCGCGGCGTCCTTGGGGCTGACGCGGGCGGGAATGGCCTCGGCGCACTCGAATCGCGAGCCGGGGTTGAAGTGCACGCACTGGACGCAGGCGTGCAGGTCCTGGCCGCACTTGGCGCAGGCGCTCCGCGAGAGGATCTCGGCGTCGACGAACGTGCCGCACCGGGCGCACCGGGCCACGCGCCGGTACCCGGGCATCCTGGGGTTGCGCGCGCCCTCCGACGAGATGCGCCGTGCGCCCGCCGGCGCGCCAGGCTCGCGTTCGGGACGCTTGGCGCCCGCGCCCTCGCCGCGTGGTTCGCGCGGTCGGCCGTCGTCCTGGTAGCCGCGTTGCCGGTACTTCCGGTCGCTCATGGTGTTCGGGGAGCGCGCGGGCGTCGCGCGCGAGTGACAGGAGTATACCGTCTCGCGCACGGCCCGCAAGCCCCATCGGGCGTGGGCCGGCCGGGTGGGAAATCGCTCACCGTCCCGCCGCCGCCAGGGCGCGCGCGAGATCGCCGAGGCCCGGCGCGTCCTCCACGTTGGCCAGCACCGCGACGGTGAGACCGGTCGCCCCGTCGCGCAGCAGGTAGGTCGTGCCGCCGGTGGCCCCGCCGCTGTGGGCGAACGACCGCCGCCCATCCGCCCCGGTCTGCACCATCCAGCCCAGGCCGTAGCCGGTTCGCGAGCCGTCGGCGAGTGTCGCGGCCGTGCGCATCTGCTCGAGTGTCCCCGGCTTGACGAGCGCGCCGGACTCGAGCGCGAGCTCGAACCGCACGAGGTCGCTGGCCGTGGAGATCACGCCGCCGCCCGCCCACTTGATGCTGAGGTCCGTGTAGGGCGCGTTCCTGACACCGGCCGGCGCCGGGCCCCGGACGTACTGGCGTGCGCGGCGCATGACGATGTCCTGCGGATGCTCGAGCGCGGTGCGCGTCATGCCGGCCGGCGCCCAGACCCTGTCGCGCACGTAGGCCTCGAACGTGAGGCCCGACGCCCGCTCGACGACGCCGGCCAGGAGGTTGTACCCGTAGGTCGAGTAGCTGTAGCGCGTGCCCGGCGCGAAGAGCAGCGGGTCGTCCTTGAAGATCGCGATCGCCTCGTCCACCGACCCGAACGCGGACACCTGGTTGAACTCGCCGTCCTTGTAGTGGCGGATGCCCGAGGTGTGGGTGAGCAGGTGGCGGATCGTGATCGTCTGCTCCCCCTTCGCCGGGAAGGCGGGGACCCACTTGCGGATCGGGTCGTCGAGCGAGACGCGGCCGCGCTCGACGAGCTGCATCACCGCGGTCGCCGTGATCGGCTTGGAGATCGACGCGATGCGGAAGACCGTGTCGGGCGTGACCGGCACCTGCTGCTCGACGTCGGCCAGCCCGAACCCCTCGGCCCACTGCACGACGCCCTCGCCGCCGATGGCCACGGACAGCCCGGGCGCCCCGGTCGAGGCCAGCGCGGCGCGCGCGAGCGCGCGGACACGCTCGAAGCGTTGGGCGCCCGCCTGCGCGCCGCTCGCCGCGGCCTGGCCCCAGAGCACGCCTGGCGCGCCGACGAGCACCAGCACGACCGCCGCGAGCCTCAGGATTCTCATGCGGGGGACGATAACACCGGCAAGAACAATCTGGTGATCTCGTGATCTCGTGATCTCGTGATCTCGTGATCTCGTGATCTGGTGATCTGGCGGTGCGGCGGGCGCATTGTTGCGCCGCACCGTCGTCGTTTCACTGTCGTGGGATAAAAGGAGCGCATGGCGCGGGCAACGACAGTGGGGAAGCACCGGGTCACCCGCCGCCATGCGCTTGCGGCATGTAAGTTATGCAGTCGAGGTATCCGATTTGTCAAGATCCGGATTCGCGGGCCGATGCCCATCGGAGCCCGTCACCCGGGTGGTCACGCGGAAGGCCACGCGGCGGGGCCTCGCGGCGATAAATTCAGGGGTCGCGGCCGACGAACCCGATAAGATCGGGCGGTCCCGGCGATCTCCGGCGAAGGAGCCCTCCATGCGCCCGACCCTCCGTCTCGTCCGCGGCCTGGCCGCCACGCTCGTGCTCGTCGCGGCCCTGCCCGCCGCCGCGCAGGATCGCGTCCCCATGACCTTCGTGGACGCGCTCGAGATGCCCGGCGTCCAGGATCCGCAACTCTCGCCCGACGGCCGGCAGGTGCTGTTCGTGATCGAGCGCGCCGACTGGAAGGCGAACCGCCGCGTCGGCCACGTGTACCGCATCGACGTGGACGGCACGGACCTCGTCCAGTTGACCTACGGCGAGCGAGGCGAGTCGAGCCCGCGCTGGTCGCCGGACGGGCGCACGATTGCCTTCCTGGCGCGCCGCGAGGGCGACCAGGCCGAGCAGATCTACCTGCTCGAGGCCGACGGCGGCGAGGCCCGCCGGCTCACGGCCCACCCGACCGCGCCCGGGAGCCTGTCCTGGTCCTCCACCGGCGCCGCGATCTGGTTCGTGGCCGCCGATGCCCCGACCCCCGCCGAGCGCGAGAAGACGCGCCTGCGCGACGACACCTACGCGTTCGAGGAGACCAACTTCGCGCAGCGGCATCTCTGGCGGACCGACCTCGAGGGACGGACCACGCGCGTCACCGAGGGGGACTTCTCGGTGATGTCGTACAGCCTCGGTCCCGGCGACCGGCAGATCGCGATGGTGCGCCAGCCGTCGCCGCTGCTGGAGTTCCTGCGCGACGCCGAGGTCTGGGTCGCCAACGCGGACGGCACCGGCGCGACGCAGCTCACCGACAACCGCATCGCCGAGAGCGGGCCGACCATCTCGCCCGACGGGTCCACGGTGCTCTTCGTCGCCGACGCGAACGCCGCGTGGGAGCCGTACTACAACGACAAGGTCTTCGTGGTCCCCGTCGCGGGCGGCGCCGCCCGGCTGGTGACGCCGTCGGCGCCCTTCCAGGTGGAGCGGGCGCGCTGGGCGGCCGACGGGCGGAGCATCTTCATCACGGCCAACCACGGCGTGCGCGAGGAGATCATGCGCGTCGATCCCGCGACGGGCCGGGCGACCGCGCTGACGAGCGGCGACCACAGCCTCGCGGGCTGGAGCTACGTGCCCGGGGCCGCGATGCACGTGTTCACCATGAACACCGCGGACCGCCCGACCGAGATCTACACGCTGCCCGCCGACGGCGGGGCCGAGCCGCATCGCGTCACCGCCGTGTTCGACGAGACGCTCGCGCGGTTCCGGATCGCGCGGCAGGAGCGCATCACGTGGAAGGGCCAGGACGGGCAGGAGGTCGAGGGCCTGCTCTCCTACCCCGCCGACCGCGTCGAGGGCCAGCGGCTGCCCCTCATCGTGTACACGCACGGCGGGCCCGCGGCGTCCGACAAGTTCGGCGTCGCCGGCGACGTGCAGGTGTACACCGGCCGCGGCTTCGCCGTGCTCAAGCCGAACTACCGGGGCAGCACCGGTTACGGCGACGCGTTCCTCCGCGACATGGTGAAGGGGTACTTCAAGCAGGCGCACCTCGACGTCCTCGCCGGGGCCGACGCGGTGATCGCCCGCGGGCTGGCCGACCCCGACAAGCTCGTCAAGATGGGCTGGAGCGCCGGCGGCCACATGACCAACAAGGTCATCACCTTCACGACGCGGTTCAAGGCGGCCTCGAGCGGCGCCGGCGCGGCGAACTGGATCTCGATGTACGCCCAGAGCGACCACCGCGAGTTCCGCACGCCGTGGTTCGGCGGCACGCCCTGGCAGCCGGACGCCCCGATCGACCTCTACTGGGACCACTCGCCCCTCAAGGACGTCGCCAGGGTGACGACGCCGACGATCTTCCTCGTCGGCGAGCAGGACCCGCGCGTGCCGATGCCCCAGTCGGTCGAGATGTACCGGGCGCTCAAGTCGAACGGCGTGCCCACCCACCTCTACGTGGCGCCGCGCGAGGGCCACGGCTGGCAGGAGCTGCGCCACCGCCTCTTCAAGTACCAGATCGAGATGGAGTGGTTCGAGAAGTGGCTGTTCGACCGCGAGTACACGTGGGAGGTCCCCCCCGGTGACGGGCAGCCGGCGCCGGGCCGCCCCCAGGAATGATCACGATGCGACGAATCCCCCCCGTTGCCGCCGCCGCCCTGCTCCTGGCCGCCGCCCTCGTGGCGCGGCCCGCCGCACAGGCCCAGCGGCCCATGACGATCACCGACACGATCGAGGTCCCGATCGTGGCCGACCCCCAGGTGGCGCCGGACGGGCGCCGCGTGGCGTTCATGCTGCTCAGGGCCGACTGGTCCATCAACCGCCTGATGCCGCACATCTACGTCGCGCCGACGGACGGGGCCGGCGAGCCCGTGCAGCTCACCTTCGACGCGCGGGGGGAGTCGAGCCCCCGCTGGTCGCCCGACGGGCGCACGCTGGCGTTCGTCGCGCGCCGTGACGGCGACGCGGCGGGCCAGATCTACCTGCTCCCGATGGACGGGAGCGGCGGCGAGGCGCAGCGCGTGGGGAACCTGCCGTCCTCGCCGGGCAGCCTCCGCTGGGCGCCGGATGGCGCCGCGCTCTTCTTCCTGGCGGCCGACCCGCCCACGCCGGCCGAGCGCGCCCGCCAGCGCGCCCAGGACGACGTCTACGAGTTCGACGCGGACTGGCGCCCGCGCCGCCTGTGGCGGGTCGCGCTCGACGGCACGGCCACGGCGCTGACCCCGCCGGGGACCACCGTCCTCGAGTACACGATCTCGGCCGACGGCCGCCGCATCGCGCACCGTCGCGCGCCGAGCCCCCTGCCGGACGACAGCGCGAAGGGCGAGATCTGGGTCATGGCCGCCGACGGCACCGGCGCCGTGCAGGTCACCGACAACGCCGTCGAGGAGCACGAGGTGCGCTTCTCGCCGGACGGGTCGCGGCTCCTGTTCCTCGCGGAGGTGAACGACGCGCTCGAGCCGTACTACAACGTGAAGGTCTTCACGATGCCGGCGTCCGGCGGGCCGCTCACGCGGCTCGAGCCCGACGCGCCGTACGAGGTCGAGAGCGCCGAGTGGAGCGCCGACGGCCAGCGCATCCGGTTCGTCGCCAACCTGGGGGTGCACGCCGAGCTCATGGAGATGCGCGCGTCCGGCGGCGGCGTCCGCGCGCTGACCGACGGCGACCACGCCGTCGGCAACTGGCGCCAGTACGCGGGCGGCGACGTGTTCACGCTGAACGAGCCGACGCGGGTGGAGCTGTGGCGGCTCGAGGCCGGCGCCACCCGGCCCACGCCGGTCACCCACCTGCACCGGTACCTGGCCGAGACCTTCCTGCTGGCGAAGCAGGAGAAGGTGACGTGGACGGGCCGGGACGGCGTCACGATCGAGGGTCTCCTCAACTACCCGGCGAACTACCGGCCGGGCGAGCGGTACCCGCTGGTGGTGTCGCTGCACGGGGGCCCCTCGCTCAGCGACCAGTTCGGGAGCCTCAACAACCCGTTCACCTACCTGGAGGTCCTCGCCGGCCGCGGCTATGCGGTGCTGCGCCCCAATTACCGCGGCAGCACCGGCTACGGCGACGCGTTCCGGCGGGACGTCGTGGACGGGTACTTCAAGAACCAGCAGTACGACGTGCTGGCGGGCGTCGACAAGGTGATTGCCATGGGCGTGGCGGATCCGGATCGGCTCGTCGTGATGGGCGGCAGCGCGGGCGGCCACCTCACGAACAAGCTGATCACGATGACCGGCCGCTTCAAGGCGGCGATCTCGACCTCCGGCGTGGCGAACTGGATCTCGCTCTTCGCGCAGACCGACTCGCGCGAGGATCGCGCGCTGCTGCTCGGCGGCACGCCGTGGCAGCGCGACGCGCCGTTCGCGTCGCTGTGGGCGCAGTCGCCGCTCTCGGAGGTGTCGAAGGTGACGACGCCGACGCTGCTCATCGTGGGCGAGCGCGACCAGCGGGTGCCGATGCCGCAGTCGGTCGAGATGTACCGCGGGCTGAAGGCGAACGGGGTGACAACCCGGTTGCTGGTGGGGCCGCGGGAGGCGCACAGCTGGGGGGAACTGCGGCACGTGGTGGCGCAGGCGGCCGAGGGACTGTGGTGGATGGAGCGGTATGCGCTGGGGCGCGAATACGAGCGGGAACAGGCGCCGGGGGATGGGAAGGGGCAGCGGTAGTGGTTGGGCGAACAACCAACCACTACATTGCCTGCAGGTGTGGTTATTGGCGACCAAACGAGTCGCCGTTATGACCTTTTATATACGTGCCCCTCGCGGCGCGGGTTCCTTGAACCGGCCCTGTTTTCTGTGATACAAACCAGCTTGCGAAATTTTTCACAACATAGCTCCCTGCCGGATTCTCGGGGTACAGTGCTGCCTCGGTTTCTGTCGATGGGGGTGTGCAGGGGACATGTCGCAGGTCTTCCGTAAGAGCGCCAACGCCTGGTCACGCGCGTCGTTGTTCGGCATCCTCTTCGTCGTACTGACACTCGGGGGGACGATTCTCGTCCTGCAGCGTTCCGATTACGTCACGACGGCCAACACGTTCCGCGAACAGCCGGTCCAGTTCTCGCACCAGCATCACGTGGGGGGCATCGGCATCGACTGCCGCTACTGCCACACCTCCGTCGAGGTCTCGCCGTCGGCGGGGATTCCCCCGACGAAGACCTGCATCAACTGCCACTCGCAGATCTGGTCCACCAGCCCGTACCTGGAGCCCGTGCGCTCCAGCTTTCGCGAGGACAAGCCGCTGCAGTGGGTGCGCGTGCACGACCTGCCCGACTTCGTCTACTTCAATCACAGCATCCACGTGAAGAAGGGCGTGGGCTGCGAGACCTGCCACGGCCGCGTCGACCGGATGCCGCTCATGCTGCAGAAGGCGCCGCTCCAGATGGAATGGTGTCTCCAGTGCCACCGCAACCCCGAGAAGTACGTGCGTCCCCGCGATCAGGTCCTGACCATGGGCTACGTGCCCGCCGTGAGCCAGGATGTCCTCGGGCCGAAGCTGGTCGCCGAGTACAAGATCGCGGGCCCGACCCACATGACGAGCTGTTCCGTCTGCCACCGCTAGACGCGCGTGTGGGCCGGCCCGCCGGCCCGGTATCTGACCGATGAGTGCAGAGCAACTAGATTTGAGCGCCATCCGCGCGCGCCTCAAGGGCGCGGACGGCAAGCAGTACTGGCGGAGCCTCGAGGCCGTCGCCGAGACGCCCGAGTTCCAGAGCTTCCTCCACCGCGAGTTCCCGTCGAACGCGTCGGAGTGGCTCGACCCGGTGGGCCGCCGCTCCTTCCTCAAGCTCATGGGCGCGTCGCTCGCGCTCGCCGGCGTCAGCGCGTGCACGGTCCAGCCGACCGAGCTCATCGTGCCCTACGTCCGGCAGCCCGAGGAGGAGATCCCCGGCCGTCCCCTGTTCTTCGCCACGGCGATGAGCCTCGGCGGCGTGGCCACCGGCCTGCTGGTCGAGAGCCATGAGGGCCGGCCCACCAAGGTGGAGGGCAACCCCGACCATCCCGGCGGCCGCGGCGCGACCGACCTCTACGCGCAGGCTTCCCTTCTGACGCTCTACGACCCGGATCGGTCGCAGGCCGTCGTCCAGCTCGGCGAGATCCGGCCGTGGAGCGGCTTCATCACCGCCATCCGCGCCGCCATCTCCGCCCAGGCGACGACGCGCGGCGCCGGGTTCCGGCTCCTCACCGAGACGGTGAACTCGCCGACGCTCGCCGCGCAGATCCGCGGCGTGCTCGCCGACTACCCCGAGGCCAGGTGGATCCAGTGGGAGCCGATGCCGCGCGACAACGCGCGCGCCGGCGCCCGGCTCGCGTTCGGCGAGTACGTCGAGCCGGTCTACGACCTGTCGAAGGCCGACGTCATCGTCTCGTTCGACGCCGACTTCCTCGCCTCGGAAGGCCCGGCGAACCTGCAGGCCGCGCGGCAGTTCGCCGCGCGCCGCAAGGTGGACGCCGACCCCGACCAGCTCAACCGCCTCTACGTCGTCGAGCCGACGCCGTCGGTCACCGGCGGCCGTGCCGATCACCGGCTGCCGCTCAAGGGCAGCCACGTCGAGGCGTTCGCGCGCGCCGTGGCCGCCAAGGTGGGCGTGGCCGGCGTGACCGGCCAGGC
The DNA here is from genome assembly GCA_050250645.1 of Vicinamibacterales bacterium. Classification (GTDB taxonomy): domain Bacteria; phylum Acidobacteriota; class Vicinamibacteria; order Vicinamibacterales; family UBA2999; genus JBFWVR01. The sequence goes on along the minus strand of JBFWOG010000025.1, from coordinate 37,829 downwards.
GCCGGCGGGCACCGAGGCCTACGTCGACGCCATCGCCGCCGACCTCGCCGCGCACCGCGGCCGCTCGGCCGTGCTGGCCGGTGACGCGCAGCCGGCGGCCGTGCACGCGATCGTGCACGCGATCAACGAGACGCTCGGCAACCGCGGCGAGACGGTGACCTACCTGCCGACCCCCGAGATCGAGCCGTCCGAGCAGCTCGCGGCGCTGCGCGAGCTCGTGGTGGACATGGAGGCGGGCCGCGTCCAGCTGCTCGTCATCCTCGGCGAGGCGAACCCGGTGCAGACGGCGCCGGCGGACTTCAAGTTCGGCGAGGCGCTCAGCAAGGTGCCGACCCGGATGCACTCGGGCCTGTTCCTCGACGAGACGGCGACGCTCTGCCACTGGCACGTGCCGGCGGCGCACTACCTCGAGGCGTGGAGCGACGCGCGGACGATCGACGGCACGGTGTCGATCGTGCAGCCGCTCATCCAGCCGATGTACGGCGGCAAGTCGGCGCACGAGATCCTCGCGACGTTCACGGACCGGCCGGAGCGCACGAGCTACGACATCGTCCGCGAGTACTGGATGGCGCAGCCGCAGGGCGCGACCGACCCGACGGCGTTCGAGAAGCCGTGGCGCCGCTGGCTCCACGACGGGCTGATCGCGGGCACGGCCGCGGCGCCGCGCGAGGTCGCGCTCGCCGAGGGCTGGGCGACGGCGGCGCGCCCGGGCGCGCCGGTGGACGGGATCGAGGTGAACTTCCGCCGCGACCCGACGATCTACGACGGCCGCTACGCGAACAACGGGTGGCTGCAGGAGCTGCCGAAGCCGGTCACGAAGCTCACGTGGGACAACGCCGGGCTCATCGCCCCGGCGACCGCGGAGCGGCTCGGCCTGGAGTCGCGGGACCTGGTCACGCTGACGGTCGACGGGCGGACGCTCGACGTGCCGGTCTGGATCGACCCGGGCCACGCCGCCGACGTCGTCACGCTGCACGTCGGCTACGGGCGCTCGCGCGCGGGCCGGCTGGGCAACGCGACCGGGTTCAACGCCTACGCGCTGCGCGGCTCGTCCGCGCCGTGGTTCGGCGCCGCGGACCTGGCGGTGGCCGGCGGGACCTACGACCTGGTCAGCACGCAGGACCACTGGAGCATCGAGGGCCGCAACATCGTGCGGTCGGCGACGCTCGAGGAATTCAAGGCGAACCCGAAGTTCGCCAGCGACATGGAGCACATGTCGCTCGAGAAGCCCATCTCGCTCTACGCGGAGAAGGAGTGGACGGGCAACCAGTGGGGGATGTCGATCGACCTGAACGCCTGCACGGGCTGCGCGGCCTGCGTCGTGGCGTGCCAGGCGGAGAACAACATCCCCGTCGTCGGCAAGGCCCAGGTGAAGGTCAACCGCGAGATGCACTGGCTCCGGGTGGACCGCTACTACGTGGGCGAGCTCGACAACCCGGACGTGTACTACCAGCCCCTGCCCTGCCAGCAGTGCGAGAACGCGCCCTGCGAGGTGGTGTGCCCCGTCGCGGCGACGGTGCACAGCGACGAGGGGCTGAACGACATGGTCTACAACCGGTGCGTGGGCACGCGGTACTGCTCGAACAACTGCCCGTGGAAGGTGCGCCGGTTCAACTTCCTCCTCTACCAGGACTGGAACACGCCGACCTTCAAGCTGCAGCGCAACCCGGACGTGACCGTCCGCAGCCGCGGCGTGATGGAGAAGTGCACCTACTGCGTGCAGCGGATCAACGCGGCGCGCATCCAGGCGAAGCGTGAGGACCGGGACATCCGCGACGGCGAGGTCCTGACCGCCTGCCAGTCGGTGTGCCCGACCGACGCGATCGTCTTCGGCAACATCAACGACCCGGACAGCCGCGTCGCGAAGCTCAAGGCGAGCCCGCGCAAGTACGCGACGCTGGCGGAGCTCAACACGCGGCCGCGCACGACCTACCTGGCGGCGGTGCGGAACCCGAACCCCGCGCTCCCGGCCAACCCGATGGTCGGCGGGCACCACGCGACGGCGGAGTCGCACGAGTCGAGCGAGCAGCACTGATGGCGCATCCTTCACCGGCATCGTCCACGGCCGTCCTCGAGACGCCGGTCCTCGGACCGGGACAGACCTTCGAGTCGATTACCGAGTCGGTCGCCCAGATCCCGCTCTCCCAGCGCACGCCGCTCGGGTGGGTCGGGGGCTTCCTGATCGGCCTGTCGCTGCTCATGGGGCTCCAGATGGCCCTCGGGTACCTGGTCGTCAAGGGCACGGGCATCTGGGGCAACAACATCCCGGTCGGCTGGGCCTTCCCGATCGTCAACTTCGTCTGGTGGATCGGCATCGGCCACGCCGGGACGCTCATCTCGGCCATCCTGCTGCTCTTCAAGCAGCAGTGGCGCATGTCGATCAGCCGCTTCGCCGAGGCGATGACGATCTTCGCCGTGATGTGCGCGGCGCTCTTCCCGCTGTTCCACACGGGCCGGCCGTGGCTCGCGGCGTACTGGCTGTTCCCGTATCCCAACACGATGGGCATCTGGCCGCAGTTCCGCAGCCCGCTCATCTGGGACGTGTTCGCGGTCTCGACCTACGCGACCGTGTCGATCATCTTCTGGTTCGTCGGCCTCATCCCCGACCTGGCCACGATGCGCGACCGCGCGGCGTCGAAGGTCAAGCGGGTGGTGTTCGGCGCGCTGTCGCTCGGCTGGCGCGGGTCGGCGCGGCACTGGCACCGCTACGAGGTGGCGTCGCTCATCCTCGCCGGCCTGTCGACCCCGCTGGTCCTCTCGGTGCACACGGTCGTCAGCTTCGACTTCGCGGTCGCGGTGATGCCGGGCTGGCACGCGACGATCTTCCCGCCCTACTTCGTCGCGGGCGCCATCTACTCGGGCTTCGCGATGGTGCTGACGCTGGCGATCCCGATCCGCGCGGCCTACGGCCTCGAGCACCTGATCACGATGAAGCACATCGACAACATGGCCAAGGTCATGCTGGCGACCGCGCTCATTGTCGGCTACGGGTACACGATGGAGGCCTTCTTCGCGTGGTACAGCGCGAACCCGTACGAGCGCGGGATGATGTGGGAGCGCATGTTCGGCCCCTACGGCCCGTTCTACTGGACGCTCATCGGGATCAACATCGGCGTCGTCCAGCTGCTCTGGTTCAAGAAGGTCCGGCAGAACACGAAGCTCCTCTTCGTGCTGTCGCTGGTGTTCAACCTCGGGATGTGGCTCGAGCGCTTCGTCATCGTCATCACGACGCTCGCGCGCGACTTCGTGCCCTCGTCGTGGGGGATGTACTACCCGACGTTCTGGGACTTCCTGACCTTCGCGGGCACGATCGGCCTGTTCGTTACGTTGTTCTTCCTGTTCATCCGCTTCGTGCCGATGATCGCGATGTTCGAGGTCCGCACCCTGCTGCCGGAATCGAAGCCGGACATGGGCGGGCACGGGCACGGTCACTAGGCGCGGACAGGCTGAGAGGCACGAGGAACCCATGCACGGCGCAGCAGCGACCAACCCGCTCCACGGTGTGATGGCCGAGTTCGACACGGTCCAGGAGCTCGTCGACGCCGCCCAGAAGGCGGTGGCGGAGGGCTACGAGAAGGCCGAGGCGTACTCGCCCTTCCCGATCGAGGAGCTGAACGACATCCTGCACAAGAAGCGGACGAACCTGCCGAAGCTCATCCTGGCGGGCGGCATCACGGGGATGCTCTCCGGCTTCGCGCTCCAGTACTTCGTCTCGGTGATCAACTACCCGCTGAACATCGGCGGGCGGCCGTTCGCGAGCTGGATCGCGTTCATCATCCCGTCGTACGAGCTGACGATCCTGTTCTCGGCCATCGCCGCGGCCGTGGGGATGCTGGCGCTGAACGGCCTGCCGCAGCCCTACCACCCCGTGTTCAACGTGCCGCGCTTCTCGATGGCGAGCTCGGACAAGTTCTTCCTGGTGATCGAGTCGGGCGACCCGAAGTTCGATCACGCGGGCACGGCCCGGTTCCTCGAGGGGCTGGGGGCGAAGGGAGTGTACGACGTTGCGGAGTAAGACTCTCCTGGTGCTCGGCGTCCTGGCGCTGGCGGCCGCGGGCTGCCGGCAGGACATGCACGACGCGCCGCGCTTGGAGGCGTTCGAGGCCAGCCCGTTCTTCACGGACGGCCGCGGGTCGCGATCCGCGCCCGTCGGCACGGTGGCGCGCGGCTGGCTCCGCGAGGACGAGGCGCTCTACACCGGCAAGGAGAACGGCGAGTACGTCGCCGACTTCCCCTTCGCCATCTCGCACGACGACCTCCTGCGCGGGCAGCAGCGCTTCAACATCTACTGCACGCCCTGCCACGGCGCGCTCGGCGACGGCAACGGGATGGTGGTGCAGCGCGGGCTGCGCCAGGCCGCCTCGTACCACAACGACCGGCTGCGCGAGGAGAAGATCGGCTACTTCTTCGACGTGATGACCAACGGCTTCGGCGCGATGCAGGGCTACGCCGAGCAGGTGCCCGTGCGCGACCGGTGGCTGATCGCCGCCTACATCCGCGCGCTCCAGCTCAGCCAGCACGCGCCCGTGGCCGACGTGCCGGCCGCGATGCGCGGCCGCCTGGACGAGCCGGCGGCCGGGGCCCCGGAAGGCGGGCAGTAGAACCATGGCAACGACTGAGACCTATCAGGCGCCGGAGAGCCTCTCCGGGCTGCAGCGGGCGGGGATGGCGGCGGCCGTCGTCGGCGTCCTCCTTGCGGGCGCCGGCTTCGCGATGGCCGGCCTCGACCGCTTCTACGAGGCGTACCTCGTCGCCTACACCTTCTGGATCGGCGTCGCGCTCGGGAGCCTCGCCATCCTGATGGTGCAGCACCTGTCCGGCGGCGCGTGGGGCGTCGTCATCCGCCGCCCGCTCGAGGCCGCGGTGCGGACGATCCCCTACATGGCGGTGCTGTTCATCCCCATCGTGCTCGGCATGGGGCACCTCTACCACTGGAGCCACGCGGACGCGGTCGCCGCCGACGAGGTCCTCCAGGCGAAGGCGCCGTACCTGAACCCGACGTTCTTCCTCGTCCGCCAGGTGCTCTACTTCACCATCTGGTCGGCGATGGCGTGGCTGCTGACCTCGTGGTCGGCGGAGCACGACCGGACCAACGACCCGTCGCTGCTCGACAAGATGGCCCGCCTCTCCGGCGGCGGCCTCGTGGTCTACGGCCTGACGGTGACCTTCGCGGTCGTCGACTGGACGATGTCGGTGAACCCGCACTGGTTCTCGACCATGTGGGGCCTGATGTACATCGGCGGGCAGGGCCTCTCGGCGCTGTCGTTCGCGATCGTCATCCTCGTGATGCTGGCGCAGGTCCCGCCGCTCGACAAGGTGATCAGCCCGTCGCACCTCCACGACCTGGGCAAGCTCCTGTTCGCCTTCCTGATGCTGTGGGCGTACCTGACCTTCTCGCAGCTGCTGATCATCTGGTCGGCGAACACGGTCGAGGAGATCCCGCACTACCTGGCGCGGTGGGACAACAGCTACATCTGGGTGAGCATCTTCATCATCCTGCTGAACTTCGCGCTGCCGTACGCGTTGCTGCTGTCGCGCGACCTGAAGCGCAACGCGGGGCGCCTGCGCGTGATCGCGACGTGGCTCATCTGCACGCGGGTGGTGGAGTACTACTGGCACGTCGCGCCGGAGTTCCACCCGGACGGCGTGAGCCTGACCCTGCTCGACGTGGCGCTGCCGATCGCGCTCGGCGGCATCTTCGTGACGCTGTACACCATGCACCTGCGGGGCCGCCCGCTGCTGCCGGTGAACGACCCCGGCCTCGCGAAGGCCCTGACGCACCACGTGCACTAGGAAGCCGAGATGTCCCACGACGCACACGATCCCGAATACGGGCCGACGCCGGAAGGCGCGGAGTACGAGCACACCGACATCGAACCGGGTATCGGGTACCGGTTCGCGGTGTGGCTCTCCGTCGCGATGCTGATCTCCGCGGGGATCGTGTACGCGACGTTCTGGCACTTCGAGCGCACGCAGACGGCCGCCGACCAGGCGGCCCAGGTCTTCCCGCTGGCGGCGGGCCAGTCGACGGTCCCGCCGGCGCCACGGCTGCAGACGCAGCCGTTCAAGGACGTCTACCTGCTCAAGCAGCACGAGCGCGAGGTGCTCTCGAGCTACGGGTGGGTGGACAAGGACAGCGGAATCGTCCGCATCCCGATCGACGAGGCCATGCGCCTCCTCGAGCAGCCGGGCGGGCTGCCGGCGCGGGCCGGCGGCGCGGACACCGCCGGCGAGGTGGTCGCCGACAGCTCGGCCGGCCGCACGCTGGTGGTGCGCTAGCGGACCGCGGGATTCCGCGCGAGACAGGGGCAGGTTCCGCGAACGACTGCCCGCAGTGGTGAACGACGTGAGCAATCTGAGAGTCCGGGGAATGGCGGTGGCGCTGGCGGCGCTCGTGAGCGCCACGGCGGCGTCCGCGCAGTCCACGCTGCCCGGGGTCGAGGCCGCCCCCGCGACCCCGTCCGGGCAGGCGGTGGGGCAGCTCGCCGGCGTGTCGATCGACCAGCGGCTGAACGAGCAGCTGCCGCTCGACCTGCCGTTCAAGGACGAGGACGGGCGTGACGTCCGGCTCGGCGACTACTTCGGCGAGCGGCCGGTGGTGCTGGCGTTCGTGTATTACGAGTGCCCGATGCTCTGCACGCAGGTGCTCAACGGGATGACGAGCGCGCTGACCGCGCTCGACGAGACGGCGGGACGCGACTTCGACGTGGTGACGGTGAGCTTCGACCCGCGGGAGACCCCGGTGCTCGCCTCCGCGAAGAAGGCGTCCTACATGGACCGGTACGGCCGGGCGGGGACGTCGGCCGGCTGGCACTTCCTGACGGGGAGCCAGGAGTCGATTGCCGCACTCACGAAGGCGGCGGGCTTCAGCTACCGCTGGGACGAGGCGACGCAGCAGTTCGCGCACGCCAGCGGCATCATGGTGGTGACGCCGGACGGCCGGCTGTCGCGGTACTTCTACGGGATCGAGTACGCCCCGCGCGACGTGAAGTTCGCGCTGATGGAGTCGTCCGCCGGCCGGATCGGATCGGCCGTCGACAAGATCCTGCTCTACTGCTACCACTACGACCCGAAGACCGGGTCGTACGGGCTCGTCGCGATGAATACCGTGCGCGTGGGCGGCGCGGTGACGCTGGTGGCGCTCGTTGGTTTCGTGGTGGTGGCGATTCGGCGCGAGAAGCGCGCCGGGCAGTAACCTATGTCTTCATTCGGCATTCCGCTGTTTCCCGAGCAAGCCTCCACGTTCGCGCCGGACGTGGACGCCCTCTATTTCTTCATCCTCGCGACCGCGGCGTTCTTCGCCGTGCTGGTCTCGGCGGTCGTCGTCTTCTTCGGCCTGAAATACCGGCGGAAGCACGACGGCGAGGTCGGGGCGCGCATCGAGGGCAACCTGCCGCTCGAGCTCCTCTGGAGCGTCATCCCGACGATGATCGCGATGGTGATGTTCGGGTGGGGCGCCTCGGTCTACTACCACGTGCGGCGCCCGCCGGCCGAGGCCATGCAGGTCTACGCCGTGGGCAAGCAGTGGATGTGGAAGTTCCAGCACCTCGAGGGCCAGCGCGAGATCAACGAGCTGCACGTGCCGGTGGGCCGCCCCGTGAAGGTGACGATCACCTCCGAGGACGTGATCCACAGCCTCTACTTCCCGTCCTTCCGCACGAAGATGGACGCGATCCCCGGGCGCTACACCGAGCTCTGGTTCGAGGCGAGCAAGGCCGGGACGTACCACATCTTCTGCACGGAGTACTGCGGGACGAACCACTCCGGCATGATCGGCCAGGTGGTGGTGATGGAGCCGGCGGCGTACCAGACGTGGCTGGCGGGTGGCGGCACCGAGGGGTCGCTCGCCGAGCGCGGGTCGCGCATGTTCAACGACCTCGCGTGCACGTCGTGCCACCTCGACAACGGCCAGGGCCGCGGCCCGTCGCTCAAGGACATCATCGGCACGACCGTGGAGCTGACCGACGGCTCGACCGCCGTCGTCGACGAGGCGTACCTGCGCGAGTCGATCCTCAACTCGCAGGCCCGCATCGTGAAGGGCTACCAGCCGCTGATGCCGACCTTCCAGGGCCTGGTCAGCGAGGAGGGCCTCGTCGCCCTGATCGAACACATCAAGTCGCTGTCGCCGGAGACGACCTTGACGCCGTCGGCGGCGCCCGCCGAGGGCGCGGCCCCGCCGCCCGCTGACGGGCCCCGACCGGAGGCCCCGGGCGCGAGTTCCGGGCAGAACGAGTAAACCGCCATGGACGCTACACGAGAGCTCCCGTCGCTCACCTACCTGAACAACGGCCACGGCCTGAAGTCGTGGCTGCTGACGAAGGACCACAAGCGGATCGCGATCCTCTACCTGATCTCGATCTCGGTGATGTTCTTCCTCGGCGGACTCTTCGCGGTCGGTATCCGCCTGGAGCTCACGACGCCGGCCGGCGACCTCGTGTCGTCGGACACCTACAACAAGTTCTTCACCATGCACGGCGTGATCATGGTGTTCTTCTTCCTGATCCCGTCGATCCCGGCGGTGCTCGGGAACTTCCTGATCCCGCCGATGATCGGCGCGAAGGACCTGGCCTTCCCGCGGATCAACCTGCTGTCCTGGTACATCTACGTCGTCGGCGCGATCTTCACGCTGTTCGCGATGGTGGCGGGCGGCGTCGACACGGGCTGGACGTTCTACACGCCGTACAGCGCCGCCGCGTCGAACACCAACGTCATCCCGACGGCGCTCGGCGTCTTCATCAGCGGGTTCTCGTCGATCCTCACCGGCCTGAACTTCATCGTCACGATCCACCGGATGCGCGCGCCGGGGATGACGTGGTTCCGCCTGCCGCTGTTCGTGTGGGCGCACTACGCGACGAGCCTCATCCAGGTGCTCGGCACGCCGGTCGTCGCGATCACGATCCTGATGGTCTTCGTCGAGCGGGCGCTCGGGTTCGGCATCTTCGACCCGACCCGGGGCGGCGACCCGGTGCTCTTCCAGCACCTCTTCTGGTTCTACTCGCACCCGGCCGTCTACATCATGATCCTGCCGGCGATGGGCGTCATCAGCGAGGTGCTGTCGACCTTCTCGCGGAAGACGATCTTCGGCTACAGCTTCGTCGCGTTCTCGTCGCTGGCGATCGCGGTGTTCGGCTTCATCGTGTGGGCGCACCACATGTTCGTCGCCGGCATCTCGGTCTACGCCGCGATGGTGTTCTCGTTCCTGAGCTTCTCGGTCGCCATCCCGTCGGCGGTCAAGACGTTCAACTGGGCCGCGACGCTCTACAAGGGGTCGATCTCGTTCGAGGCCCCGATGCTCTACGTCTACGGGTTCATCGGGCTCTTCCTCGTGGGCGGCCTCACGGGCCTCTTCCTGGCGACGCTCGGCATCGACATCCACGTCCACGACACCTACTTCGTCGTCGCGCACTTCCACTACATCATGGTGGGCGGCGCGATCATGGGGTACCTGGGCGGCCTGCACTTCTGGTGGCCGAAGATGTTCGGCCGGATGTACTCGGAGTTCTTCTCGCGAATCGCCGCGATCCTGGTGTTCGTCGGCTTCAACCTGACGTTCTTCCCCCAGTTCATCCTCGGCTACATGGGCATGCCGCGCCGCTACCATGCCTACGTCGATGAGTTCCAGGTGCTGAACGTCATGTCGTCGGCCGGCGCCGCCGTGCTCGGCGTTGGCTACCTGCTGCCGGTCATCTACCTCGTGTGGTCCCTGAAGAAGGGCGAGATCGTGGGCCCCAACCCCTGGGCGGCCTCCGGCCTCGAGTGGCAGATCGCCTCGCCGCCGCCGACCGAGAACTTTGCCGTCACGCCCATCGTGACGCACGAGCCCTACGAGTACACGCCGCACGTGGCGGGGGAGAAGCACGTTGTCTGACGCGGTCGCACACCTGGACGCCCACGGGGAGGCACACGCCCACCACCCCGCGCTGCAGCATCACTTCTCGACGATGCAGCAGCAGAAGGAGGCGGGCACGCTCGGGATGTGGGTGTTCCTGCTCACCGAAGTCCTGTTCTTCGGTGGCATGTTCATGGCCTACACCCTGTACCGGGTCTGGTACTTCGACGCGTTCGCCGAGGCCAGCCGCACCCTGGACATCACCCTCGGCGGGTTCAACACCGCCGTGCTCATCGGCAGCTCGCTCACGATGGCCTTCGCCGTCCGCTCGGCCCAGGTCAACGAGAAGGGCGCCATCGTCCGCTGGCTGATCCTCACCATCCTGCTCGGCGGGGTGTTCCTCGGCGTCAAGGCCGTCGAGTACGAGCACAAGTTCGTCGAGCACCACGTGCCGGGCCCGACCTTCGTCTGGGAAGAGGCCGGCGCGGCCGGCGCCGAGATGGAGGCGTCCGAGGAAAGCCACAGCTCGTCGGCCGCCGCCATCGCCGAGGCTGGCGGGGTCGAGGCGCACAACGCCCTCCTGCAGGGCCGCACGCAGCTGTTCTTCAGCCTCTACTTCCTGATGACCGGCCTGCACGCGATCCACATGATCGTCGGCATCGGCCTGCTGAGCGTCATCGGGTGGATGGCGCACAAGGGCAAGTTCGACGCCCAGTACTACGCCCCGGTCGAGATGGCCGGCCTGTACTGGCACTTCGTCGACATCGTCTGGATCTTCCTGTTCCCGCTGCTCTACCTCGTCGAGAGGCACGGTTAGGCCATGTCGCACATCGCATCGAAGGGCTCGTACGTCGCGATCTTCCTGACACTCATGGTCCTGACCGCGGCCACCGTCGGCGCGGCGTACCTGAACCTGGGCGCCTTCAGCTTCGCGGTCGCCCTGGCCATCGCCGTCCTCAAGGGCACGCTGGTCGTGCTGTTCTTCATGCACGTGAAGTACAGCAGCCGGCTCACCAAGCTGGTCGTCGTCTCGGGGTTCTTCTTCTTCGCGATCCTGATCTTCCTGACGATGATCGACTACAGCTCGCGCGGCTTCCTCGGCCTGCCGCCGCAGCTCAGGTAAAGTCCTCGCGCGCGCAACGCCTGTTGCGCGCGCGTTGAGCTTCGGGCTCCGCCCTCAGTGGGCCTCGGCCTGCGGCCTCGTTGGGCCGCGCACGGGGTGCGCGTCGGGACCCAAACCGACGGGCGATGCCCAACCGGATCTGCGCGACCGGCCCCGGGCCCAACGGCCGCGAGGCCGGCCCAACGAGGCGCGATCCAGCCGAGGCCTCCCCTACACTTTCCCGAACACGTTGAACCTGAAGCGCCCGGCGGCGTAGCCGGCGATCCGCTGGTCGCCGATCTGGACGGCCGTCAGGCCGATCTCGGCGAGTTGGCGCAGGAACCAGCCGCGGGGGTAGAAGAGCGGTTCCGGCTCGCCGGTGGCGCCCCCGCCAGCGCCCAGGGCCTCCGCGCGGTCTGCCTCGTCCGGGACGTCGAGCACGGCAACGGCGCGAGTGGCCTTGGCGGCCATGCGGGCGAGCACCCCTCGGGCGTACGCGTGGTCGGGGAAGCAGCCGAAGGCGCCCATCGACAGCACCACGTCCCACGGGTCGGCCGGGTCGAGCGCCGAGGCGTCGCCGACCGAGACGTCGGCGCCCGGCATCGCGGCCCGCGCGCCGGCGACGAGGGCCGGCGACAGGTCGATGCCGCCCACGCGGCAACCGATGCCGTGCAGGGGCGCGAGGAAGGCCCCGGCACCGCACCCGACATCGAAGACGCTGGTGTCCGGTCCGATCTCGAGGATGTCCGCCACGTCCGCGACGAACGTCCGCCACGCGTCCTCGCCGACGCCGCCCGCGGCGCACCCGGTTCCCCCGGCCGCGAGCAGGTGCCCGAGCTCGAGGCCAGCCGAGGGGTCGAACGTGCGGTCGGACCAGTAGCGGCGCCAGTCCTGGGACGATGAGGTCACGGGGTCACTCCGGGTATCGACGGCGCGAGGGCCTCGCGCAGGAACACACAGACGCGCGCGGCAAGGGCCGCCCGCTGGCGATCGATGGCCACCAGGTGAGCCGACTGGTCCAGCCACAGCGTCTCGACGGTGGCGCCCGCTGCGAGCCTTGCGGCGGCGGCCTCGGCGTCCTTCCGCCTCACCGTCCGATCCAGCCGGCCGTGAACGACGAGCACCGGCTGCCGTACGTCCCCATACAGGAGCTCGGACTCACCGAGCAGCCGCTCGTACTCGATCACGGCCGACAGCGGGGCCGGTGTCGGAGGGCCGATGGCTACCGCCGCGGCAGGGTCGGCGACATCCGCCCGCCCTGGACCGGGCGCCGCCTGCCGGAGGCGGCCGCCAGGCCACAGGCGCCGTGCCCATCGCTGAAGGCCCCGCCGGGCGCGAGCCCCCGGGCCGGGACCGACGGGCGGCGCAATCAGGACGAGGGCACCGACGAGATCGGGGTGACTGCACGCCAGGTCCACCGCGAGCAGTGCGCCCATCGACGCACCGACGACGGCGACCGGCGCCGCCGTGCGGCTGGCGAGCGCCGCCAGGGAGCCGTGAGCGGTCGCCAGCCAATCCTCACGCGTCGCGGCCCCGAGGGCCGAGGCGCCCGCGCCGTGTCCGGCCAGCAGCGGCGCCTCCGCCTCGAAGCGCTCGCGCTCGAGCGCGTCGACGAGCGGGCCGAACTCCGCTGGTGTCCCGGCGAACCCGTGCAGGCAGAGCACGCCCCACCGTCGCTGTGCCGCATGCCCCACGACAGACGAGTGTACCCCGTGACGCCGCCATCGTCCCGCCGCTCACCCGAGGGTGGAGACGTCGACGACGCGGCCGCCCAGCACGGTCGTGTCGGGAACGAGGCCGCGCGGGCCGGTGCGGGTCTGGCGCCTCGAGTCGGTGAAGGTGAACGGCGACTCGTCCATCCGGAGGATGGCCACGTCGGCGGTGGCGCCGGGCGCCAGTGACCCGCAGCCCTCGGGGAATGCGAACGCCGCCGCCGCCGCCGACGTCGCGCGGGCGACGGCCTGGGGGAGCGGGAGGCCGAGCAGCAGGAACTTGGACAGGGTTGCGGGCAGGTCGATGACGGGCCCGTTCATGTTGCGGGAGTGCAGGTCGCTCGAGATCGTGTCCGGCCACCAGCCCTGCGCCGCGGCGCGCTCGGCCGTCTCCCACGAGAAGTTGCCCGACCCGTGGGCGACGTCCATCACCACGCCGCGCGCGCGCGCGGAAACGAAGGAGTCGCGCACCCGCCCCTGCTCGTCGAGCACCCCGTTGGCGTCCTCGCGCAGGGTATGGGTGAGCATGTCGCCCCGCTGCAGCCGCCCGAGGATGTCGGCGAGCGGCGAGGGTGAGCCGCCGATGTGCACCATCAGGGGCACGCCCGCCTCGTCGGACGCCCGCCGCGCCAGGTCGATCACCTGGAGATCCCGGCCAGGCGCCAGGCTGCCGGTGAGGCGGATCTTGATGGCGAGGATCCGGTCCCGGTGCCGGCGGATCACGTCGGCCGCGGCCTTCGGGTCCACCCAGGCCGGGTTGGCGAGCTCGTCGAGCGTGACCAGTCCCACGGTGGAGATGTTGAGCGCCGCGTACACCCGGGTGCGCGACCGCTGAATCACGTACTTGTCGAATCCCTCGTACGTGGTGGCGCCCGCCGAGCCTCCGTCGACCACCGTCGTCGCGCCATGCGCCAGGCATCCGGTATCCGCCGGCGCCGCGACGCCGGCGACGCCGTCGAAGACGTGGACGTGCACGTCGACGAGCCCGGGGGTGACGATCCGGCCGGCGGCGTCGACGACGCGGGTGCCGGCCGACCTCCGGAGTGCCGGCCCGACCCTCGCGATTCGGGTGCCGACGATGCCGACGTCGGCGACCCCGTCCACGCCGTTGGCGGGGTCGATGACGCGGCCCCCGGCGACGATCAGGTCGTACGGGGGCTCGGGTTGCCAGGAGGGGGCCAGCCCGAGGGCGGGCACGGCCAGGAGACCGAGGAACTCGCGGCGGGTCGGCATACGGCGCACTCTAGCAGGATGCGGGACAATACCCCCATGACACTTTCAGGAGCCACGGTGCTCGTCACGGGCGGGACGGGCGGGATCGGGCGGGCCATTGCGGAGACGATGGTGGCCGCCGGCGCGAGGGTCGCGGTGACAGGCCGCGACCAGCGCAAGCTGGCCGACACGGCCAGGGCGCTCGGCGTGCTGCCCATCCGGGCGGACGTCGCGAGGGAAGCGGACGTCGAGCGGACGATGCAGGAAGTCCTCGACGGGTTCGGCCACCTCGACGTGCTGGTGAACAACGCGGGCGTCGGCGTCTTCAAGCCGCTGGTCGGCATGGACCTGGAGAGCTTCCAGGCGGTGTTCGCGACCAACGTGACCGGCGCGATGCTGATGGGCCGCGCGGCCGCGCGGCATTTCGTCGCCCGCAAGCGCGGCAACATCGTCAACATCGGGTCGACGGCGGGTCTGCGGGGGGCGGCGAACGGCACGGCCTACTACGCCAGCAAGTTCGCGCTCCGCGGCATGACGGAGTGCTGGCGGGCCGAGTTGCGCGCGCATGACGTCCGGGTGTTCCTCGTGAACCCGAGCGAGGTCATCACCGACTTCTTCCGGTCATCCGGTCTCGAGCAGGCCGACAACCCGACGAAGCTCCACGGCGAGGACATCGCCCACATGGTGCGGGCGATCCTCGAGATGAACGACAGGGGCTTCACGACCGAGCTGACCGTCTTCGGGACCAACCCGAAGGACTGACTACTGCGCGGCGTGGTAGTGGCCGTGCTCGGCCGACCAGACCTGGCCGGCCGGCGCGGCGCTGCCGTCCTCGCCGAGCGAGGCCACGCCCATGATCACCGCCGCCGCCATCAGCACCGCCACGATCGCGATGACGAGCTTGCTGGTCCCCGCGGCGCTCTCCTTGGTCGCGCAGCAGCGCTTGAACTTCTTCCCGCTCCCGCAGGGGCAGGCATCGTTGCGGCCGGCTCGGGCGTTGGGCATCGTGGGTCCTCCTCGAGGAGGCCATTCTACGGGAATCGGCGCGGGAAAGAACCCGTAACCGTCCCGCGGCGTCTGCCCGGCCTACTCGGCCCGCATCGCGATCATCGGGTTCACCCGAGCCGCGCGGCGGGCCGGCAGGACCGACCCGAGGAGCGTCATGGCGGTGGCGAGTCCGACCGCTGCGGCGAGGGTCCACCGGTCGGCGGGGTCCACGCCCGCCAGCAGGCCCTGGAGCGACTGCCCGGCGGCCAGGGCCAGCGCCACGCCGATCACGGCGCCGAGGCCCGCCAGCGCGGTTCCGCGCGCCACGACCATCCGGACGATGGAGCCGGGGTCGGCGCCGAGCGCCAGGCGGACGCCGATCTCCCGGACCCTGGCGGACACGGCGAAGGCCAGCAGGCCGTGTATGCCGATCGCCGCCAGCAGGAACGCGACCCCCGCGAACGCGCCGAGGACCCACAACTGGCTCTCCCGAGGCGCCGTCTCGCTGTCGACCACGTCGGCCAGCATCCGTGCGTCGGAGATCGGCTGCCGCGGATCGGCGCGGCCGACGATGCGCCGGATGGCGGGCAGCAGCGCGCCGGCGGGCACGGTGGACTTCACGACGAGGTCCTTCGGCGTGTAGAAGATGAGGCCCCCGTCCGGGACCTGCGTGGACGGCAGGTAGACCTGCGGCTCGCTCTCACGCTCGAGTCCCCGCACCTTGATGTCCGCGACGACGCCGACGACGCGCCGCGGCTGGAACGCGACGTGGATGAAGCGGCCGAGCACGTCCGTCTCGTCCGGCCAGAAGCGCCGCGCCAGCGACTCGCTGATCACGGCGACCCACTCGCTGGAGGCGGTGTCGGTGTCCGCGACGTCGCGGCCCGCCCGCACGGGGATGCCCAGCGTGTCGAAGAAGCCGGGCGTCACGTAGCGCAGGCTGGCCGTCGGCGCGTCGCCGGGAACCGGGGGCTGGTTGCCGGGGGCCAGCGGCCAGATGCCGCCGCGCATCACCATGGGCAGGAAGCTGATGTACGCCGCGTTCGAGACGCCGGGCAGCGCGCGGATGTCGCCGATGACCCGGTCGTAGAACTGCTGGCGCCGCGCCGTTGACTCGTATTCGGGCAGCGGCAGCTGCGTGCGCAGCGTCAGGACCCCGTCCGTCCGGAATCCGGGGTCGATGCCCTGCACGCGCCACAGCGCGCGGACCAGCAGGCCCGAGGTGACGAGGAGCACGATGGACACCGCCACCTCGGCGACGACGAGCCCGGCGCGCAGGCGCTCGGTGCCGCGGCTGGTGCCCGCGCGGGCGCCGTCCCTGAGGGCGCTGGCGTCGGCGAGCCGGTGGACGCGAAGGGCCGGGATCACGCCGAAGCCGATGCCCGTGGCAATCGTCGCCGCGGCGGCCACGAGCAGCATCCGCACGTCCATGCCCGGCAGGTCGCCCAGCGGAAGCGCGGTCGGCACGAGGCGCGAGACGAGCGGCGCCGCGACCGCCGCGAGTCCGAGGCCGATGGCCCCGCCCACGCCGGCCAGGAGCAGGCTCTCGGTGACCGTCTGGCGCACGAGGCGCTGGCGCCCGGCGCCGAGCGCGGCCCGGACCGCCATCTCCTGCCGCCTCGCGAGACCGCGGGCGAGCAGCAGGTTTGCCAGGTTCGTGCACGCGATGAGCAGCACGGCGAGCGCGGCGCCGACCAGCGCGTAGAGCAGCAGGCGCGGCCGCTCGGAGACCTCGTCGCGCAGGCCCACCACCGTCGCGCCGGTCTGCGCGTTCTCGCGCGGGAACCGCCGCTCGAGGTCCGCGGCGACCGCGCCGAGCTGGGCGCGGGCCTCCGCCATCGTCGCGCCGGGCTTCAGCCTGGCGGTCACGCGCAGGTAGACGTTTGCCCGGTCCTCGAAGTCGTCGGGCCCGAAGCGCATCGGCGTCCAGAAGTCGCTCGTCCGCGACGGGAACCCGAAGGCCTCCGGCATCACGCCGACGACGGTCGTCGGCGTGTCGTTGAGCGTGATCGCGCGCCCGACGACGTCGGGGTCGCCCTGGAAGTAGACGTGCCAGGCCCGCGCCGAGAGCACGACGGCGGCCTCGGCGGAGGGCAGGTAGTCGGCCGACACGAGGCCGCGGCCGACCGCCGCCTGGACGCCGAGCATGGGGAACAGGTCCTCGGTGGCCGCCGTGCCGTCGAGCCGGGCGGGGTCGCCCACGCCGACCAGGTTGGCCGAGACGCCCGTATAGGCGGCCATGTACTCGAAGGCCGTCTGCGCGTCCTTCCAGTCGCGGAAGTTGCCCGGCGACAGCTCCATCCGCGAGTATCCGCGCGCCGACTGGTCCTGCCACACGTGCACGAGCCGGCCGGCGTCCGCGTAGGGGAGTGGGCGCACGAGCACGTAGTCCGCGATGGAGAACGTCGCGGTGGTCGCCCCGATGCCGAGGGCGGAGACGACGACGACGGTGAGCGCGAAGCCGGGGGCGCGGCTGGCGGCGCGCAGGGCGTCGCGCAGGTCCTGGCGCAGGATGTCCGCGTGGACGCGCGCCGCGTTCGACACGACGTCGGCGAGCGCATCCAGCCAGAGCCAGGCGACGGCCGCGCCGGAGACCTCACGGCGTCGCCGCGCGAAGACCGCGACCAGCTCACCGGCATAGTGGGCGCGAAACGCGGCGGGGTACAGGTGGAGCAGCGCGCGGTAGATCCTCACGAGGTCCCCCTTGGCGCGAAGCCGCTGGCGCGCGCCATGCGGAGCAGCCCGCCGAGCCGTCGCGTCTCGGCGCGGGCCACCGCCTCGCCGAACGGCGTGATGCGGTAGTAGCGGCGGCGCTCGTCATCGAGTTCCGGCGCGGGCCGCGCGTGAATCTCCTCGATGAGGTCCTGTTCGAGCATGCGCTGGATGGACCGGTAGAGCGTGCCGGCGCCGAGCCTGACCTCGCCGCTCGTCCTGGCGGCGACCTCCTGGATGATCGCGTAGCCGTGACGGTCCTCCCCGGACAGCGCCATGAGGATGTGGAACGTCGCCGCCGGAAGCGGCAGGAGGTCGTCGGGGCGGGGCTCGTCGGTAGCCATGGGGTAACTATATCCGTAGCGCATATATCGTCAAGAGCTATAGACGGAGGGAGAGGAGTGGTGGTTCCTCAGTTCCAGGGGTTCCTCGGTTCTGAAGTTCTATGTGCGCATCCGTGCCATCTGTGCCATCTGTGGCCTCTGCCATCTGTGGCCCCGACATCCCTGCCTCCGCGGCCGTCTTAACCAGGTGATGACACGCGTGAAGTCGGTATCCGCGTTGGCGATGTTGCTGGTGGTCCTTGCCGCGGCGCCGTCGGGGCAGGCTCCGCTGCCGCGGCTGGAGGCGTGCGGCCGTTTCTTCTGCCGCGCGGATACCGGGGCGGTGGCCGACTACCGCGAGGTGTCGGCGTTCGCGCTGTACGCCCGGTGGCTCGCCGGCGAGCGGGCGCACGTCACGGGCTACGCGCGCGCGATGCGCGCCGAGGGCGTCACCGCGCTCCGCGTCATCCTCACGCTCGGCGGTCCCTTCTGGGACGCGCGGGGCCTGCACGTCGGGCCCGACCTCGGCGAGCGGTTCTACGGCGAGCTGCCGGGGTTCGTCGACGCGATCGGGCGCGAGGGCCTCTACGTCCGGCTCACGCTGATTGGCGCGCTCGAGCCCCTCGGTGGCTCGGTGCCCGACCGGGGCGGGCATTACACGCGGGCGGTCGATGGCAGGGCGCGCGCGATGGCCGCCAGGGTGGTCGGGCTCACCTCGAGCCGCGCGCACGTGCTCTACGAGGTGGCCAACGAGTGGGACCACATCGGCATGGCGGGGGCCGATGACGAGGTCGTCGGCCTGGGGCGGCTGATCGCGGCGGCCGCGCCCGGGAGCCTCCTGAATCTCTCCAACACGAGCGGGGCAATCGCGGGCGAGACGACCTGGGCGCGGCCGCCCGCGGACTTCGTCGACGTCCACCTGCCGCGCCGCCGCGGGCAGGAGGGGTTTGCCTGGCTCGTGGACGTGGCCGACCTCCCGGTGGTGAGCCGCCCGCGGATGCCCGTGCTGTCAGGCGAGCCCATCAACTTCGGCACGAGCGGGGTCGGCGGGGCGGACGACCACGAGCCGTCGCCGGCGGTGGCCTGCGCCTACGGGGCCGTCTCGCGCGTCGCGCAGTTCTACACGACGTTCCACTACGACGGGGGGCTCTGGGCCGACCTGCCCGACGAGACGACGATGACCGCGCTCCGGGCGTGGCAGCGGTGCCTCGAGGCCATTCCCTTCGCGCTCGTGGGTCCCGGCACGGAGCGGTGCGACGCGCGGGACGCCTGCACGCCGTTGTCGGCGGACGCCAGGGCCGCCGCCGCGGACCAGCCGCTCGCGACGCGAAAGGACCGCCCGCTCCACCTGATCGGGCGCACCGGCCCCGGCGGCTACGTCGGCGTGTCGCTCCGCGAGCCGGCCGGCTGGGACGGGCGGGCGCATCTCGCGCCCGGGATGGAGGTCGAGGAACTCGCGCGCGTCGAGTACGCGGGCTGGGGCACCGTGATCCGTCTTATTACGCAGATGCCCAGATAGCGCAGATGCACAGATAGAACATCAGGAACTCGAGGAACCTGAGGAACCCGTCGAACCCGGCGAACCCGTCGAACCCGACGAACCTGTCGAACCTGACGAACCCGGTTGAATTACACTCCGCCTGGAGGAGTTCCCATGCGCTCGAGCTTGCTGACCCTTGCGACCGCCGGCCTCGTCGCTGGCCTTGTCATGCCGGTGGCCACGCGGCCAGCGGCCCGCCCCGAAACGACCCCGGCAGCGGCCCAGGCCGCCGACCCGGTGGCGACGCTGGTCGGTCACCTGGACCTCGAGAAGTACAAGGCGACCATCAAGGGCCTGACCGCGTTCGGCGACCGCCGCCAGGGGACGACGCGCAACCGTGAGGCCGTGGACTGGATCGAGGCGCAGCTCAAGAGCTACGGCTGCACGAACACCGAGCGGGTCGTCTACGACTACCAGCCGCCGCCCCCGCGCACGGGGCCACGGCCGGAGCGCCCGGCCCAGACCGGCCCGCCGACCGCCGTGGGCGGCGGCCGTCCGCGCGGCATCCGCGCGCCGACCGGCGTCAACACCGATCCGATGAAGCAGCCGGACGAGGCGCTCCGCAAGCTGAACTCGGAGCCGACGACGCCCGGCCGTCGCGAGGAGGTCTACTGCACCAAGGTCGGCACCACCCATCCCGACGAGATGTACATCGTCGCCGGCCACATGGACGGTCACGGCTGGGGTGAGGCGGCCAACGACGACGGGTCGGGCACGGCGATCGTGATGGAGCTCGCGCGGGTGTTCAACCTGCCCGGGGTGACCACCGAGCGGTCGATCCGGTTCATCCTGTGGAACAACGAGGAGACGGGCCTCAACGGCAGTCGCGCCTACGTCGAGCAGCGCGCGGCGCTGCAGGGGAAGGAAGATCCGGCGGGGTCGGGCCGGTATCCCGAGCCGAAGTGGCTCGGGATGATCCAGCACGACATGATGTTGTTCGACCACGGCATGCCGCGGGCCGACGGCACGCTCAGCCCGGAGCAGCGCCCGGAGGCCGACGTGAACATCGAGTTCCAGATGGACTCGAAGATGTCGGCGGAGTCACAGAAGCTCGCGTGGGCCCTCCACAAGGCCAACGCCGGCTACGCCACCGACTACCCGGCGGCGGTCGGGCCGCACATGACGAACACCGACTCGTCGTCGTTCATGGACCTCGTGCCGGCGGTGAGCCTGCGCGAGAACGAGCGGGGCGTGCAGATCGGCAGCGGCTGGGACCCGCACTGGCACCAGCCGACCGATCGCTACTCGACCTTCTCCGACAAGGACTTCCGCCTGGGCCTGAACGCGGCCCAGACCACGCTGGCGGCCGTCGCCCAGCTCACGGGCGCCGCGGTGAGGTAGGGCCGTCGCTACATCGCCTGCAGCGAGACGCTCACCTTCACCTCGTCGCCGACCAGGAAGCCGCCCGTCTCGAGCGCGGCGTTCCACGTCAGGCCGTAGTCCTTGCGGTTGAGCGTGATCTCGGTCTCGAAGGCCAGGCGCTCGTTGCCCCACGGGTCCTTCGCCTTGCCGAGGGCGGTCACGGGCAGGACGATGTCGCGGGTGTTGCCGCGGATGGTCAGCTTGCCGGCGACATCGAACGCGTCGTCGCTCTTCCTGGTGATGCCCGTGCTGACGAACGTCAGGGTGGGGAACTCGTCCACCGCGAAGAAGTCGGCCGAGCGGAGGTGCGCGTCGCGTTCCGCCTGGTTCGTGTCGATGCTCGCGGCCTGGATGGTCAGCGAGACGGACGAGCGGGTCGGGTCGGCCTCGTCGTACTCGATGGTGGCCGCGAAGTCACTGAAGCGGCCGCGCACCTTGGTGATGAGGTGCCGGACCTGGAAGGCGGCCTCCGAATGGGCGAGGTCGGCCGTGTAGGTGCGGGTGGCGGCGGGGCTGATGACGGTGCTCATGGGCGGGGCTCCTCAGTTTGTTGTCTGCGCTGTGTTTGTTTAAACAAGTTATTGAGCCCACTGAAACAGGGCCCGAATCTCATGATGGGACCATGATAACTGTTTAAACAAATATAGTCAATACGACTTATTGAGACGGTCCCCGATGCGTGACCGCGCGGTCGGCGGAGGGAGTCTCTTGAGGCGGACGGTGCCTGAGGCCCGGGCGGCCGGCCGCGACCGCCCGTATCAGGTCGGCCAGGACCACGAGCAACACCGCGAGGTAGGGAATGAGGGTGGGTACGCGAAAGAGGCCGAGGGCGTAGACCGCCAGGAACAGCACCACCGCCCGGATCGCCCAGCCGCGCAGCCGGCTGGGTCTCGCACTCGCCACGTGCGACAGGCTACCCGATGTCGCCGGCCGGCGGGGGCATCCGGCGCCGCGCGCCGGCCCCCCGGCCGGGCCAGCCGCCGCGCGACACCGGCGCCCGGCGCTACTGCTCCTGCTGTGGCACCCGGATCGCCTCGCCAGGCAGCGTGGGGGTGTTGACCGGCTGCCGGCGCGCGTGCGTCGCCTGCTCGAAGCTGTAACCGAGCGACAGCAGCTTCTGCTCGCTGAAGGCGGTGCCGAAGAACGAGATGCCCACTGGCAGCTGGTCGCTCGTGAACCCGGCCGGGACGATCAGGTCCGGGAAGCCGCTCAGGTTCGCGATGTTGGTGCCCGACGGCCCGCCTCCGCCGCCCCCCGGAGGCGCGGCGATGAGGCCCGTCCGGCGCGGCGAGGTCGGATACACGATCGCGTCGAGCTGCTGCGCGGCAAAGATGCCCTCCACCACCGTCCGGATCGCCGGCAGCACGAAGTCGTGCACCGACTTGTACTCGTAGTCGTCCATCGTCCCGCTGGCCGCCTCGCGCTTGAACAGCGACCAACGGCTCGGGTTCGGGCCGGCGCCGTCCGGCCGCGTCGCGACGAACTGGTTCGACCGCTCGATGAGCTCGCCGAGGTTCTTCGGGAAGCCCGGCTTGAGCGTGGCGAGGTAGGCCTGGATCTGCGTGGGGAACTCCGGCCAGCGCACGGCCGTGTAGAAGTCGCCCATCCCGTCCAGCAGCCACTTCGGGTACCGCACGTCCACCACGGTCGCACCGGCCTTCTTCATGGCCTCGACCGCCGCCTCCACGACCCAGTCCACCTCTTCGTCCTGGCCGAGGAAGTCGCGCGCCAACCCGATTCGCGCGCCCTTGAGCGCCCCTGCGTCGAGGCCCTCGACATAGCCGGCATGCGGATGGGTGCCGATCTTGGCCGTCGCGTCATCCGCCGGGTCGGGCCCGGCCACGACGGAGAGCACCGCTGCGATGTCGGCGACATGCCGCGCCAGCGGGCCGCCCGTGTCGAAGCTCAGCGCGAGCGGGATGATGCCGTCGCGGCTCACGAGACCGTGCGTCGGCTTGAGGCCCACGACGCCATTCGCCGTTGACGGGCCACGGATGGAGCCTCCGGTGTCAGTGCCGAAGCCGAGCGGCGCGTAGCCGGCCGCCACCGAGACGCCGGTGCCGCCCGAGGAGCCGGAGGGGCTCCGCGCCAGATCGTGCGGGTTCAGCGACTGCCCCCCAAGGGAGCTGTGCGTGCTGCCCGAGGCGAACTCCGACATGTTCACCTTGGCCAGGATGATGGCGCCGGCGTCACGCAGCTTCTTGACGACGAACGCATCGTCTGGCGGCAGCGAGCCCTCGAGCAGCACGGACCCGCCCGTGGTGGGCATGTCGGCCGTGTCGAAGTTGTCCTTGAGGACCACGGGGATGCCGTGCAGCGGCGAGCGGCGGTGGCCGGCCTTGAGCTCGGCGTCGAGCGCCCGGGCGGTCTCGAGTGCCTTCGGGTTCAGCGTGATGATGGCGTTCAGTTTCGGGCCCTGCTCGTCGTAGGCCTTGATGCGCGCGAGCGACATGCCGACCAGCTGCTCGACGGTCAGCGTGCCCGCGTCGAGGGCCTTGGCGATGTCGGCGATCGTCGCCTGGTCGACGTCGAGCGTCCGGGCCTGGGCGAGGGCAAGGGCGGGCAGGAGCACGCCGGCCACGAGCGCCACCAGGACGAGGCGGGAGCGGAGGGGCTTGAGCATGCGGAGCACTGTGCCACAGCTCGGCGCCGTCCGGATCGCCTTCCGCGATCTGGACAAAACTGTCTGGGTCTCCTGCAAATTTGTGCGGTAGGATCGGCGCGGCTCCGCACCGCCCATGGCCTACAACGTCGCCCCTCCCCGCGTCGTCTCCATCGCCGACCTCCGCCGCCAGGCCGAGCGCCGCCTGCCGCGGATGACGTTCGACTACATCGACGGCGGCGCGGAGAGCGAGATCACGCTCCGCGAGAACTGCCGGGCCTACGACGACGTCGTCTTCCGGCCCCGGTGCGCCGTGGCCAACCCCGCCCCGGACCTCGGGACGACCGTGCTGGGCACCCGCCTCGCGCTCCCGTTCATGCTCGCGCCGGTCGGCAGCAGCCGCATGTTCTATCCGCGCGGCGAGGAAGTGGCCGCGCGCGAGGCGGGACGCGCAGGCACGGGCTACATCCTCTCGACCCTCTCGGGGTGCCGCCTCGAGGACGTGAAGGCGGCGACGACCGGGCCCGCGTGGTACCAGCTCTACCTGCTCGGCGGCCGCGACGTCGCGACGGCGGCCATCGAGCGCGCAAAGGCCGCGGGGTTCGCGGCGCTGGTCGTGACGATCGACACGCCGGTCGCCGGCTTCCGCGAGCGGGACGTCAGGAACGGCGTCAAGGAGTTGCTCTCCTACAACCCGTTCGTGATGCTGCCGTACCTGTGGCAAATCGTGTCGCGCCCCGCCTGGCTCGCCGGCTTCCTCGGCGATGGCGGCATGATGAAGTTCCCGAACGTCGTCCTGCCCGGGCAGGGCCCGATGGCGTACGCCGACGTGGGCGCGGCGCTGGCGCAATCCACGGTGTGCTGGGATGACCTCGCCTGGATTCGCCGCGCCTGGGACGGCCCCATCGTGGTCAAGGGCGTGCATCGCGGCGACGACGCGCGGCGCGCCATCGACGAAGGCGCGAACGCGGTGGTGGTCTCCAACCACGGCGGCCGGCAGCTCGACGGCGTCGCCGCGACCATTCGCGTGCTGCCCGAGGTGGTGGCCGCGGTCGACGGGCAAATCGAGGTCCTGCTCGATGGCGGCATCCGGCGCGGCAGCGACATCGCCAAGGCGCTCTGCCTCGGCGCCCGGGCCGTGCTCATCGGACGGGCGTACGCCTACGGCCTCGGCGCGGCCGGCGGCGACGGTGTCCGCCGCGCGATCGAGATTCTCCGCGACGACTTCTCGCGCACGCTCACGCTGCTCGGCGTGGCGGCGGCCGCCGACCTCGGCACCGACCTGGTCGAGCTTCCCGTCTCCGCCGGCGGCGGGCTGCCGGGCGTCCGCGCCTAGCCCGTCCGCGCCGCGGCCCACCTGCTGGCCGCGGACTTGCACTCTCCATCTCAACAATCGGATCTGCGGGCGGACGGCGCAGGCGAACCACTCGCCTGTGCCGGGCCAGGTGTGCCTCAATCCGGCGCGCGTGCCCAGGAACGCGCACGCGAGCCGGCCCGTCCGTGGCACCGACGGCGCGCCACGTAATGGCACGCCGTTGCCCTCATGGAGGAAGTGTGATGCGCAAAGTACGACAGGCAGTCGCCATCGTGATGGCGGCCGTGTTCACCGGCCTCGCGTCGCCGGTGCTCGCGGCTCAGCAGTCCCACGCACTCGACACGCGCGACATGGCAGCCGCCCTCGCCGAGCGCTCGGACGCCACCACCGCCGCGCGGACCAGCGTGCTGGAGGCGCTCGACACGCCGGAGGCCGCGGCTGCGGCCGAGCGCCTGGGCATGGACCTCGCGGACGCGCGTTCTGCGGTGGCCACCCTCGACGGGGCGGAGCTCGCCCAGCTCGCCAACTACGCGGCGCAGGCGGACGAGGCGCGCGCCGGCGGCGCCAACACGGTCGTCATTTCGACCACCACGCTGCTGCTGGTCCTGATCATCGTGATCCTGCTCGTCAAGTAGGGCCATGGCCTGGACGCTCCCGCACCGCGGCGCGTGGCTCGTCGCGCTGCTGATCGCCAGCGGCGCGACGCCGGCCGCCGCGCCGCGTGCGGACGGCACCGGACAGGACGGGCGGCCTCCGCTCATCGACGTGCCCTACCTGCCGCAGCCCGAGGCGCTCTGCGGGGGCGCGGCGGTCGCGATGGTGCTGCGCTACTGGGGCGACCGCGATGTCTACCCCGCGGACTTCTCCCGGCTCGTCGATCCCGTTGCGCAGGGCATCCACGCGAATGATCTCGCCGCGGCGGTCGAGGGCCTCGGCTGGTCCACCCACGCGCTCGGCGGCGAGGTGACCGCCGCCGACGTGCGGCGCCAGTTGACCGACGGGCGCCCCGTGGTGGCGCTCATCGAGGACCGGCCAGGCGTCTTCCACTACATCGTCGTGATCGGGTGGCGCGGTGACACCGTCGTGGCGCACGACCCCGCGCGCGGGCCCTTCCGGGAGATCGCCGCGACGGACTTCGAACGGCGCTGGGCCGCCGCCAATCACTGGTCGCTGCTGATCCTGCCGGGCGAAGCCCTCGCCTCGGCTGGCGAGCCACGCGGCGCGGGCCCTGCGCCCGCAATCGCCACGCGGCCGGCGCCGGCCTCACCCGGCGACGCCGGGGTGTGCGCGTCACGGGTCGATCGGGGCGTCGCCCTGGCCCGCGCCCACGCGCTCGAGGCGGCCGCGGCCTTGCTCGAGGACGCGACTGCCGCCTGTCCCGGCGACGCGGCCGGGTGGCGCGAGCTCGGCGCCGTGCGCTTCCTGGAGAAGCGCTGGGCCGACGCGGCGCGCCTGGCCTCGCGGGCGACACGCCTCTCGCCCCTCGACGAGTACTCATGGCGGCTGCTCGCGACGAGCCGCTATCTCGACGGCGATACCGGCGGCGCCCTCGACGCCTGGAATCACCTGGGCGAGCCGACGATCGACGTCGTGCGCATCGAGGGGCTTCGGCGTACACGCCATCCGGTCGTGGACCGCGCCCTCGACCTCGCGCCGCGAGCGACGCTCACCTCCGGCGATCTCGACCGGGCCAGGCACCGCCTGGACGCCCTTCCGGCGACGGCCTCGTCCCGGGTGGCCTACCGGCTCGGGGAGGACGGCCGCGCGGAGGTCGACGTCGCCGTCCACGAGCGCGCCGCCGCGCCATCGTCGCCGTGGTCACTTGCCGCGCTGGGCGGCCGCGCGTTGATTGCTCGCGAGCTCCGCGTGGACCTGGCGAGCCCGACCGGCAGCGGCGAACTCTGGAGCGGCGCCTGGCGGTACTGGCGCGAGCGGCCACGCGTGGCCTTCGGGATCGCGCTGCCGTCGCCGGGCCGGCTCCCTGGCGTGACGCGCATCGAGGCGGCGTGGGAGCGGCAGTCCTACGCAGGCGCCGGCGTTCGCGCTCCCGTGCGCCTGTCGCACCGGCACGCCGCCGCCCGGCTCTCGGACTGGCGGACCGGGGTCCTCCGCTGGGAAGCCGGCGCCGTGCTCGATGGGTGGGACGGCCCGAGCCACGCGGGCCTGGACGGAGGCCTCGAGCTGCGGCTGGGCCGCGATCACGTGGCCCTTGGTGCGCGGGCGGCAGCCTGGGCGCCCGCCGGGGACCGGGCCGGGTTCGCCACGGCCGCCGTCCGGGCGGCCTGGCGATCGACAGGCCGGCGCGCCGCCGCTGGCTGGAGCGCCGTGGCCGGCCTGGCATCGGCGAGCGCGCCGGCTCCGCTCGATCTCTGGCCGGGTGCGGGCGTGGGACACGCTCGGTCCGCCTTCCTGCGCGCGCATCCGTTGCTCGACGGCGGGGTGCTCGCGGGCCCGGTGTTCGGCCGCCGCCTGGCGCATGCGTCACTCGAGTACGCGCGCCCGATTCACCGGGGGGCCATCGGGGTGGCCCTGGCCGTCTTCGGGGACGCCGCCCGCGCGTGGGCGCGCCGCGACGGCACGCGTTCGGCGTGGCAGGTCGACACCGGCGCCGGCCTTCGCATCACGGCCCCGGGCATCGCGGGCGTCATTCGCCTCGACCTCGCGCGGGGGCTTGCCGATGGGCAGGTCGCGGTGTCTGCCGGCTGGCAGCCGCCCTGGCCGTGGCCCTGACGGCCCATCCCTGCCGCGGGCGCGCGCGCGCGGCGGGGACGATGGCGATCTCGTCGAGCAGCCCCAGTTGGGCGTCCCGGAAGGAGGCCAGGGGCAGGGAATCCATCCGGTCTCCGGTACAATGGGGGGTCCGGCACCGGCCGGTGCCCCGAACACTATCAGAGAGGCCCCCGACATGGCAGCGATGCTCGAAGCGATCGAGATCAAGCGGAAGATGTACTTCGAGTACGAGGACACCCCCTACCACTGCCTGGACGTGGACATCTCGAAGCCGACGGCGCGCGGCGGCCAGACCCTCGTGCGGCTCAAGATGCGGAACCTCCTGACCCGCGCGGTCTTCGACAAGACCTTCAAGGCCGGCGACAAGTTCCGGGAACCCGACCTCGAGATGGTGACGGCGTCGTTCCTCTACGCCGACGACCAGTTCCACTTCATGGACCAGGCGTCGTTCGAGACGCTGACGCTCACGGCCGACCAGGTCGGTGACGACCGGCTGTTGCTCGTCGACAACGTCATCGTCCAGATCCACAAGTACAACGGCACGGCGATCGGCCTGGTCTTCCCCCCGCACGTCGAGCTGACCGTCACCAACACCGAGCCGGCGATCCGCGGCGACACCGCCAGCGGCAGCGTGACGAAGCTCGCGACGCTCGAGACCGGCCTCGAGATCAAGGTGCCCCTGTTCATCAAGGAAGGCGAGAAGGTGAAGGTGCACACCGAGACGCGCGAGTTCGCCGGGCGCGCCTGAGCGCTCGGTCGCCGGCCGCGGGGACGAGGCCCTCCCGGGCCCTCCCCGCTGGATCCGGTCTTGCACCCCTCCCGCCAGGTACGCGCGGGACCCGCCCCCTCTCCCGAAAACATGCGCCCCGCCGCCGGGGATACCCACGGATTCGTGATCGCGAGGCACGGTCTTCGGATCGCGCGGCGCAGGAGGATCGCATGCGACAGCTACTCCCACCGCGGGGACTCGGGTTCGGCCTGCTCCTGTCGGCTGGCCTCGTGCTGTTCGGCGCGGGGTGTGGTGGGCCGGCGGGCGCGGCCGGCGACGAACCACAGGCGGTCGGTGACACCGGCACGGCCCTGGGTGGCGCGACGGTGGTCACGGCGGCAACGCTGGAGACCCACGGGGCGATCGCCGGGCGCTTCGTGCCGGACGACGTCGCCGACGCATCGCTCATCGGCAACTGCGACCCGTCGATGTGGGCGAACTTCGGCCTGTCGTTCGCGGCCGGCGACTGGCAGCGGATCGACGTGGCGCTGATGACCCGCGACCCCATCGCCACCGGGCAGACGGGCGAGATCCCGCTCGACTGGATGGACGTCTCCTTCAACGACGCCGCGTTCGACACGCACCAGTTCCGGGGGAAGGGGACGCTCGACATCGAGGTGCACGACGCCGGCAAGGCGTCGCGGCGCATGCGCGGCGTGGTGCACGCGACCGGCCTGGCCGGCAGGGATGCCGCCGAGGGCCAGTCGCTCGATGACGCGTCCCTCGCGTTCGACATCGCGTTCTCCTGCGGCACCAGGTGACGCCCCGCCGGAACGGCTCGCGACGAGAGGCCTCCGGGAACGCGGGAGCCGGGACGGGCCTGGACCAGCAGAACCTCCAGGGGACCGGGCCGCGTGCCCTGTCGCCCCGGCCCCCGCGGGTGTATAGTGCGCGGAAGCGGCTCAGCCGGACGCGCCCGCCGACCCGGACGCAGCGAAGGAGACTCCCGTGGAAAGTGTTATCGCGAAGCTGTTGCAGGACTTCGAGAACGGCCGGATGAACCGGCGCCAACTGATCAAGAGCCTGGCCGTGGCCGCCGCCGCCGTGCCGGCCGCCGGCATGGCCACGGCGCCCGTGGCCGCCGCGGCCGCCGCGCCGTGGAAGACGACCTGGCTCGACCACATCTCGTATGCGGTCGCCGACTACAAGAAGAGCTCGGAGTTCTACACCAGCCTGATGGGCTGGGAGCCCGGCGAGGACACCGGTTCGCAGGTCACGATGAAGATCGGCGACATCGGCGGGATCATCATCCGCAACGGGCGGCGCCCGGGTGGCGGCCAGGGCGGCCCTGGCGGCGGCCCTGGCGGCGGCCCCGGCGGTGGGGCCCAGGCGCCCATCACCGGCGTCATCAACCACATCTCGTGGGGCGTCACGCCGTGGGACAAGGACATGGTCAAGGCCGAGCTCGAGCGCCGCGGCCTCAACCCCCGCGCGGACTTCCAGGACGGTGGCTTCGAGAGCTACCACGTCAAGGACCCGGACGGCTGGGACCTCCAGATCAGCAACGTGAACAAGCGGCCCAAGTAGCCACGGGTCCGGCCGCGCGGCCTCCCCGGCCGCGCGGCCGCCTCCCCCTCCCGCCTCGCGGGCGCCCCGAGGTCAGACGCTGACCGCCTGCCGCGCCGCCTCGGTGGCCGAGAAGAACTCCGCGGGGGCGAAGCCCGCGGCGCCGGCCACCAGCATCCCCGGAAACGTCTGGACGTGGTTGTTGTACGTCTCGACCGCGCCGTTGTAGTAGTTGCGGGCGTAGGCGACCTTGTTCTCGGTGTCGGCGAGGTCTGCCTGCAGCGCGGCGAAGCGCTCGGTCGCCTTGAGGTCGGGGTAGGCCTCCGCGACCGCGAAGAACGTCTGCAGCGCCCCGCTCAGTTCCGCGTTGGCCCGCGCCGCGGCGGCCGGCCCCTGCGCCGTGCCGAGCGCGCCGCGCGCCTCCACGAGCTTCGTGAGCGTGCCCCGCTCGTACTCCGCGTAGCCCTTCACCGCCTCGACCAGGTTCGGGATGAGCGACGCCCGGCGCTGGAGCTGGACGTCGATGGCGCCCCAGCCTTCCCTGACGTGCTGCTTCGCGCGCACGAGTCCGTTGTAGATCACCATCGCGCCGGCGGCGAGCGCCAGGACGGCGGCGAGCCCGATCCAGATGCCGATCGTCACGGTTCGAGGCCTCCCCTCACCAGCTGCCGCCGCCGCCCCCGCCGCCGCCGCCGCCCGACGACCCGCCGGAGAAGCCGCTTCCGCCTGACCCGCCGGGCGTGGAGGCAATGGCCTGCGACACCGACGACGAGAAGCTGCCCAGGTTCGACGAGAAGGTGTGCGCGTCGAAGGCCGTCGAGCCCGCGTACCAGCCCGCCGTCGCCTGCTGCAGGTCGATGTCCTTGAAGGCGCGCGCCCACTTCTCGACGCAGTTGAAGACGACCGCGTACGGCAGGTAGGCCGTGAAGAGGTTGGCGCGCTCGGCGAAGGCCTGCTGGGCCGTCTCGCCCGTGCGGACGTAGCGCGCGAAGCCAAGCGAGCGGCGCATCGCCTCGCGGCCCTTCGCCGTCCGCCTCGGCATGGCGCCGGCAATCATCAGGGTGAGGACGGCGGCGAGGATGAGCGGGAGGCCGACGAGGCCGAGGCCGCGTTCGATCCCGAGCACGAGCGTGGCCGCGACGCCGGCCGGCAGCAGCAGCACGCCGACGACCCGCGTGACGATCCGCACGGTGTTCGGGTTGCGCGGGAACCACCCGCGCTCGAGGGCGTCGGCGTAGAGCGCCTTCTTCGCCGTCGCAAGGTGGGTGTAGAACTTCTGCTTCAGGTCCGAGAGCGTGCGGCTCGCGCCGTCCTCGAAGAGGCCGTCGAGCACGATGCGCTCGTACTCGAGCAGGGCCGCGTCGGCCGGCTTGAGCCGGTCGAGCCGCCAGTCCGTGCTGCCGAACCAGCCAGTCTTCGGGATCTCCGTGATCTTCAGGTAGCCCCGCGCGGCGAGGTCGACGATGGTGGCGGTCACGTCGAGGGTGTCGGCGCGCTCGTCGAGGAGCAGGCCCATCTGGGCGGGCCGCAGGCCGTCGGGCGGCTCGAACTCCACCACGATGGGATCGGCGCCGAAGAGCGGCACGCGTTCCTCGTTGCCATCCTGCGACAGGTAGTGCAGCGACACGTACCGGCGGTCGCGCCCGACGCGCCACCAGAGCGTGCCGAGGCCGCCGATGACCGCGGCCAGGCCCGCGAAGAGGACGCCGAGCGTGAGCGGCGTGACCGCGAACGCGCCGAAGAACCCCCGCGGCTTCGCGACCAGGAGCGGCTCGGGTTCGGCCACCGCGCCCTTGACGAGGCCCGCCACGATCGTGAGCTGCTCGCCCTCGGCGAGGGGCCGCGTGGCCGTGAACGTCGCCTGCCCGCCCGCCACGCGCGCGTCGCACGGCTCGGTCGATCCCGCCGCGCCCTGGAAGCACGAGACGCGGTCGATCGCACCGGGCGGCGCCGTCACGACGACCGAGGTGCGCGACACCGTCACGGGCCACGTGCCGGACGCGTTCCAGTACAGCTCGTCGTGATCGGGGAAGGCGTTCAGGGCGCGGCGGAGCCGGTAGTCGAGCCGGTAGGCCTGGGCCCCGGAGACCGTGCGGTCCGGATCGCCGATCCGGAACCGCGTGAGTGCCCCGCCGGTGGTCGTCTCGACCTCGTAGGCCTCGCCGTCCGCGTCCGTCACGCCGAGCAGGCGGATGTCGTAGCGCCGGTTGTGCTCCGCGTCGTAGTCCACGACCGTGACGAGGTCGCGGTAGATGCCGTGGCGCGACAGCCCGCGGAAATCGACGTCGATGGCCTCGTGGGCCAGGACGGTGCCGTCCGGCTGGATGTCGTACCGGATCTCGAGGCGCTGGACGACCCAGCCCTCGTCCGCGCCGAGGGGCGCGGCGGCGAGCACGAGCAGGGCCAGGGCCGCGAGGAGGGGGCCTCCCGGAAACCTGGCGCGACGGGCGGCGGGGTGGCGCATGGCGCGGATGAGGGCATTGTGCCCCAAAGCCCCGGAACGGGGACAGTCCCGGGACTGTCCCCCCTCCGCCCCCCCTCCGTCCCCCGGGTCCGAAAGAGGGATTCAGGACCCAGTTTCGGGCGGACCCTTCTCCCAGAACGCTTGTTCGGTAAGATGGATCGACCGGATTTCCTCGATGGGAGTGCCCTCATGAATCGAGTTGCCCTGACGGTCCGCCACCTGCTGGTGGCCGCGGCCCTTCTCGCGCTTTCGGCGCCGGCCTTCGGCCAGGCGCAGACACCTGCCTCCACCCCAGACATCCCGCCGAGCTTCACCACCCCGACGCGCACCTTCGACTACGACAAGCGCGTCGTGATGATCCCCATGCGCGACGGGGTGAAGCTCTACACGGTGATCGTCGTGCCGAAGGGCGCCACGCATGCGCCGATCCTGCTCACGCGCACGCCGTACAACGCCGCGGGCCGCGCCGAGCGCACCCTCTCGCCCAGCATGCGGGCGACGATGCCCCAGGGCGACGAGGTGTTCGTCGACGACGGGTACATCCGCGTGTGGCAGGACGTGCGCGGCAAGTACGGATCGGAAGGCGACTACGTCATGACGCGGCCGCTCAGGGGGCCGCTCAACCCGACCGAAGTCGATCACTCCACCGATGCGTGGGACACGATCGACTGGCTCGTCAAGAACGTGCCGGAGTCCAACGGCAAGGTCGGCATGCTCGGCAGCTCCTACGAGGGCTTCACGGTGGTGATGGCGCTCGTCCATCCGCACCCCGCCCTCAAGGTCGCCGCGCCGCAGAGCCCCATGGTCGACGGCTGGATGGGCGACGACTGGTTCCACTACGGCGCCTACCGCCAGACGAACTTCGACTACTTCGCCGGCCAGACCGCGGCGCGCGGCGGCGGCGTCGAGATCCCGCGGCACGGCTACGACGACTACGACAACTTCCTGCGCGCGGGGTCGGCGGGCGCCTTCGCCACCGCGCACGGCCTCGACCAGCTCCCCTTCTGGCGCAAGGTCGCCGAGCACCCCGCCTACGACCAGTTCTGGCAGGAGCAGGCGCTCGACCGGGAGATGGCGAAGCAGCCGCTCACGGTGCCGACGATGTGGCTGCAGGGCATCTGGGACCAGGAGGACATGTGGGGCGCGATCCACAGCTACCTGGCGGTCGAGCCGAAGGACACGGCCAACGACAAGAACTACCTGGTGATGGGACCGTGGCGCCACAGCGGCGTCAACTACGACGGCTACTCGCTCGGGCCGCTCAAGTGGGAGGGCGACACGGCGCTGCAGTTCCGCCGCGACGTCGAGAAGCCGTTCTTCGACCAGTACCTGAAGGACGGCGCGCCGAAGGCCGACACGCCGCCGGTCCTCATCTACAGCACCGGCGAGAACCACTGGGATCGCTTCCAGCAGTGGCCGCTCGCCTGCGCCGACTGCCAGACGAAGATGACGCCGCTCTACCTCTCGGCGGGCCAGGGCCTCTCGTTCACCGCGCCGACCGCGACGGACCTGCAGGCGCCGGCCGGCGGCGACTCGTACGTGTCCGACCCGGCCAAGCCGGTGCCGTACCTGACGCGCCCGGTGAGCTTCGCCGACGGCGCGCGCTGGCGGACGTGGCTCCTGGCGGACCAGCGCGAGTTCGCGACGCGGCCCGACGTGCTCGTCTACGAGACCGAGCCGCTGACCGAGCCGGTGCGCATCAGCGGCGCGCCCATCGTCAACCTCGTCGCGTCGACGACCGGCACCGACAGTGACTGGGTGGTCAAGCTGATCGACGTCTTCCCGGCGGAGATGCCGGACGACCCGCCCATGGGCGGGTACCAGCTCGGGATCGGGATGGACATCTTCCGCGGGCGCTACCGCGAGAGCGTGTCGGACCCGAAGCCCATCGAGCCGGGCACGCCCCTGACCTACCGGTTCGTGCTGCCCACGGCCAACCACGTGTTCCAGCCGGGGCACCGGATCATGGTCCAGGTGCAGTCCACGTGGTTCCCGCTCTACGACAGGAACCCGCAGACCTTCGTGCCGAACATCTTCTTCGCCAGGCCCGGTGATT
The DNA here is from genome assembly GCA_050250645.1 of Vicinamibacterales bacterium. Lineage (GTDB taxonomy): Bacteria > Acidobacteriota > Vicinamibacteria > Vicinamibacterales > UBA2999 > JBFWVR01. The sequence goes on along the minus strand of JBFWOG010000025.1, from coordinate 3,608 downwards.
ACGTGAAGGCGACCCAGCGCGTGTACCACGGCGCGGGCGCGGCGAGCTTCATCGAGCTGCCGATGGTGCCGGTGAAACGGTAGGCGAGCACGGCGGCCGCCAGGCGCGGAAGCGCAACGCCCCCGGCGATGTCTCGACCTCGACGTCGACGAAGCCGGCGGCCTCGAGCCGCCGGCCCAGTCCGTCCGGCGGCACGACGGTGATGGTGTCGCCGGCATGGAGGAGCCGGAAGATCAGGCCGGCCCGCCCATCCGTCCCGGCGAAGAGCCCGCCGTGGCGCAGGACGCGAGCCGTCTCGGCGAAGACACGATCCTGCAGGTCCGCTGATGGCAGATGGTGCAGCATCGTGAACGCCACGACCGTGTCGAATGCCGCGTCGGCGAAGGGCAGTGCCGATGCGTCGCCCTGCACCACGGTGACCTCGCGGCGGGCCTGCAGCGGTATGAGCTCGCGGGCCATCCGGCCGTCGACTTCCACGGCCGTCACCCGCCGCCCGTTCCCGCTGAGGCACCGCGTCGTGCGGCCGGGCCCCGGGCCGAGTTCCAGCACCGCCGCGCCCAGGTCCACTCCCGCCAGCGCCCAGGGGAGCAGGCGCCCTTCGACATGGTGGCGCCAGGCGCGAGACCCGCAGAGCCAGCGATGCACGGTGTTCACGTCGACGCCCTCCTCAGAGCGCGACGCCCATCAGGCGGTCGTGGCCGATGTGCACCTGCATCGTGAAGGCGATCCGCGTCGCGCTGCGCTTGGCGTTGTCGGCAACGGGTCCGAGGAACAAGCGATCGATCGTGGCGTGGAACAGCAGCTCCCATCTCGCGAAGAGCTCCGCCGGCAGGGGCGTGATGCGCGCCAGCGCGCGGTGGATGGCCAGCGGGTTGCCCTTGAACGACGCCGCACCGAGGAGCACGGTCTCCCAGAAGTCGTACATCCGCGGGAGGTGCTCGTCCCAGTTGACGTGCGCCACGTCGTCGAAGATGGGACCGAGCGCCCGATCGGCGCGAATCCCGGCGTAGAAGGCGTCCACGAGCGCGGTGATCTGCTCGCGCGACGTGATATCGGGGCGTGGCGGGACCATCGGCATCACCGCGCGGCCACCGCCGCGACGCGGGCGGCCCAGCGAGGCTGCGCCAGCAGGTCGGCGAGCGAGTATCGGTCGAGCACCGCGAGGAAGGCCGCCATCGCCTCACCGAGCGCGTCCTGGAGCCCGCACGCCGCGGCCAGCGGACACGCGTTGGAGGCCGGGGCGAAGCACTCGACGACGTCCAGCGTCGACTCCGTCTTCCGGACAATGTCCCCGATCCGGATGCGCGCCGCCGGTTGCGCCAGCGTGAAGCCGCCGCTGCGACCCCGGTGCGTGGCCAGGTACCCGAGCCGGCCCAGGCCGTGCACCACCTTCACGACGTGGTGCCTCGAGATGCCGAACGCCGAGGCCACCTCCTCGGCCGTGCAGCGCGTGTCCGCCCTGGACGCGGCGTAGAGGAGTACGCGAAGGGAATAGTCCGTGGCGTCGTTAAGTTGCATGTTGCATACAACTTTAATACGGCGCCGGCGATCCGGGCAACTCCTGGAGTCGGTTGCCTAGCGCTTCCGGCGTCCGAGCTTGACGACGATGTCGTACTCGGCCTTCGTGACGGGCTGGACGGAGAGACGGCTGCCCTTCTGGGTGACCTTCATCGCCTCCAGCCCCTTCGTTTCCTTGAGGGTGGCGAGCGAGACGACCTCGGGAAAGCGCTCGACGAACCCGACGTCCACCATGAACCACGTGGGGGCGTCCTTCGAGCTGCCCTCCTCGAAGTAGGTGTGCCCCTTCTTCCACGCCGTGTGGTCGGGGTAGCCCTCGCGCACGATCTCGGCGAGACCGCTGACGCCGGAGGGGTCGGCGTTCGACGCGTAGAAGAGGACGCCGTCGCCGACCTTCATCTGGTCCCGCATGAAGTTGCGCGCCTGGTAGTTGCGGACGCCCTCCCAGCTGGTCTTGCCGTCCCGCTCGAGGTCATCGATCGAGTAAGCGTCGGGCTCGCACTTCATCAGCCAGTACTGTCGCGCCATGTCGTCGGTCTCCCTGTTCGTGACGGACATCAGGATACGACACACCCGCCCGGGTCGCAGTCAGCCGCGGGCGTGGCGACAAGGAACTCCACGAAGCACGGCCAGAGGACACGAAGGACGCCACGAAGCGCAATGCGCTGGAATTCCAGGCGGCGCACCATCGTGGAGCACCGTCGTTGGGCACCAGACGAGAGAGCCTTCGTGATTCCTCTTCGTGCCCGTCGCGCCCTTCGCGGGGTTGCCTGTCGTCGATCCCCGTGGGCCGCTGCGGCGAGTACACTGGTCCTTTCGCATGAGTCAGAGCCCACAATCTCACCGCCTGTCCGCCACCCGCGTCGCCGCCAGCGACACGGCGCCCCGCGCCATCGTCATGCTGCACGGCATCTACGGCCGCGGCCGGAACCTGCAGGCCGTGGCGCGCGGCCTCAACGCGGCGCGTCCCGACTACGCGTGCTGGCTCGTGGACCTGCCGCACCACGGCGGGTCGGGGCCGGGCGCCCACGGCGACACGGTCCGCGGCCTGGCGGCCGACGTCATCGACTGGACCGGTTCGGCCGGGCTGGCGCCGGACGCGATCCTCGGGCATTCGTTCGGGGGCAAGGTGGCGCTCGCGGTCGCCGAGGCGGGGCTGGCGTCGCTCCGCCAGGTCTGGGTCATCGACTCCACGCCCGAGGCGCGGCCGCCGTCCGGCGGCGCCTGGGACATGCTCCGCATCGTCCGCTCCGGTCCCTCGCGGTTCGCGTCGCGGGACGAGGCCGTCCAGCTGATTGTCGCCGGCGGGTTCCCGCTGGGCGTGGGCCAGTGGATGGCGACGAACCTGGAGCGCGACGGCGACGGCTTCGCGTGGCGGCTCGACTTCGACGTGATGGAGCGGCTGATGCAGGACTTCTTCGTCACCGACCTCTGGAATGTCGTCGATGCGCCGCCGGGGGGAATCGAGGTGCACCTGTTGAAGGCGTCGGAATCGAGCGTGGTGACGCCGGGCGCCATCGAGCGTCTCGAGCGCGCCGGCGACCGGGTGCACCTGCACCACCGCGCGGGCGGCCACTGGATCCACGCGGAGTCGCCAGACGTGGTGACGGCGCTCCTGGCGGAACACCTGCCTGGGTAGGCGGTGAGTCGGTCAGAAGTTAGAAGTTAGAAGGCAGAAGGCCGACGTCGGGCGAACCCCATCTCATGGGCAGAACGAGTAACCCCTCGAAGGGCACGACGAACACGAAGGGACACACGAAGACGAAGACTTTCGCGACATCCTTCGTGCCCTTCGTGCGCTTCGTGGCGTCTCCTGTTGCCTGACGTTCATCGAACCTGACGAACCTGACGAACCCGTCGAACCCGACGAACCCGACGAACCCGTCTTACCCCCTCGTCGACAGGTCGAGGCTCGTCCGCACCTCGAGGGCGAAGCGCCCGCGGGCGGTCGGCACGATCCGGATGTCGGGGCATTTCTGCTCGAGGCGGCGTCGGAGCAGCAGGAGCCGGCTCTCGAGGTTGTCCTTCCACTCCGGCAGCTGCAGCGACTTGTCGAGCCTCAGTTCGCGGTTGGTGAACTCGGTCCGCCC
>JBFWOG010000024.1:42944-67144 GCA_050250645.1 Vicinamibacterales bacterium | reverse complement strand
GCGTTGAACTCCGAGCCCACCTTCGTCGAGCTCACGTCGACGATCGGCGCCTCGCCCGTGACCGTCACGGTCTCCTCGAGGGTGGCCAGCTGGAGGCCCTGGTCGACGTTCAGCGTCTGGCCGAGCGCGAGGACGATGCCTTCACGCTTGACGGTCTGGAAGCCGCTCAGCTCGAAGGTGAGCGTGTAGCGGCCGGGGGGAAGGGAGGGAAAGCGATACCGGCCGTCGATCTCGGTAATCGCCGTCTGGGTGCCGATGAGCGCGGGCGACGTCGCGGTCACGGTCACGCCGGGAAGCGTGGCCTGCTGCGCGTCGGTGACGGTGCCCTGCAGACGCCCTTGATCCTGTGCGCCGGCGGGAACGGCCATGGCGATGCCGACGAGCATCGACAGGACCACAATACGGAGCCTGGTCATTACGTTCACCCTCCTGCTGGAACAACGACAACCACGGCCGGGGCCGCGGAAACGCGTCACGAACGACGAATGACGCCGAAAGCCGCCGGGATGAATCGCGCCGAGTGACGTATGAACGGGACGCCGGGACGAAGGCCCCGTGGGTGGGCCGGACCTCATGTGGTACGGCCCGAAACTGAGCCATGAACCCACGGATCCTGAAAAAGGATGGCTTGGAGATTACTCACGCGCCCGCGCCAACGCAAGCTGAGCCATTGACAATATCTATGTCGCCTCGAAAACCCTCGGGAATCCGCGACGTCGGGCCCGGTACCGGGCCCCCGTTCAGGCCGGGCGGCCGACAGGCGGCGTGGGCGCCGCGCTCCAGCGCGTGATCAGCACGCCGCCCAGGATGGCCGCCGCGCCCGCGAGCTGGGTCGTCGCGACCGGCTCGCCGAGCCACACCGCCGCAACCGCCATCGCGACGACGGGCGTCAGGTTGGAGTAGGCGGCCGTGCGGGAGCTCCCGATGCGCTGGACGCCCGTGTACCAGATGAGGAAGGCAACCGCGAGCGCGAAGACCGACGAGAGCACCATCAGCACCCAGCTCTGGACCGAGATGCCTGCCCAGTCGGTGGCGCGCGCGGCCGGCACCGTGACCAGCGCGTACAGCACCGCCCCAATCGTCATCGACCAGGCCGTGACGGCGAGGGGCGAGTGCCGCGCGAGCAGCGGCTTCGACAGCACCGAGTAGGCCGACCAGCACGTCATCGCCGCGAACATGAGCGCGTCGCCCAGCACCGTGGCCGTCGAGAGCGCCGCGCGGTGACCGATGAGCACGTAGATGCCCGCGACCGAGAGCGCCGCCCCCGCCCAGCGCAGCGGCGGCACCCGCTCGTGCCCCGCCAGCGACGAGAGCAGCGCCACCATCACCGGCGTGCACCCGAAGATGAGCGAGCTGTTCGCGACGCTCGTCCGCGCCACGCCCCCGAGGAAGCACAGCTGGTAGACCAGGTGCCCCACCAGCGCGAGCAGGACCAGCCGCCGCCAGTCCGCCGGGGTGAACACCGGGGCGCGGTCGCGCCCGCCGGCCGCCCGCCGCCGCCGGTCCCACCACACGAGCCCCACCAGGATCGCCGACGACAGCAGCAGCCGCAGCGCGTTGAACGGCAGCTCCGGGAAGTCGCGGAGCGCGACCTTGATCACGGAGAAATTGCTCCCCCAGATGACGACCATGGCGAGGAGGAGCAGGTCCAGCATGGGGGATCTTGAGGAAGTAAGAAGTAAGAAGTCAGAAGTAAGAAGTAAGAAAGCAGGAAACGGGGGGACCCGGGTGAGGGCACGGGGGGCGTACATGGCACGGGGGCGCGGCCACCTGGCGCGCCCCCGTGTCACGAGTGCGGGTCCGTTCGCGCGGCCCGGGCCGCGCCGGGGGCGGCTAGCCGCCGAACGGCTTGATGAAGAAGAGAATCAGCGAGACGAGCAGCACGTAGATCACGAGCGACTCGATGAGCACGAGGCCCAGGATCAGCGCGCCGCGGATCTCGCCGGCGGCGCCAGGGTTCCGGGCGATCGCCTCGGTGGCCGAGCTGACGGCGCGGCCCTGGCCGAGCGCGCCGAACGCGGCCGCGAACGCAAGCGCGAAGCCCGCGGTGATGATCGACCACTGGACCAGGCCGTTGTCGGCCATCGAACCCGTCTCCTGGGCGTAGGCCGGCGCCACGGCGCCAACCAGCAGGAACAGGACCATCAGGGAAAGCACGGACCGTCGGGTGCTCACAACTAACGCCTCCTCAGCACACGAAATCACGAAACGCGAAAAAACACACCGGAAAATGAGGCCGCCGGGGGTACACGGCCGGCGCTTACCGGCCGCGACCGGGGCCACCGGGCCCCAGGCCCGCGCGGATGGCCTCGGCGGCAGCCGCGGCCACGATGGCCGACACCCCCACCAGCATCCCGACCGGGTCGAGATGCAAACGCACCATCATACCGTAGGCCGCGGCGGCGAGTATAGCATGCCTTGTGAAAACCTTCACTAGCGCCCAGCCCCGCCCCCCGCGGGGTTCCGCCCCGTCCGGCCCCCCGGCCGCCGCCCGGGCCAGGATCCCGTCCACCCCGCCCCGGATCGCCCAGAAACTGAGCCCCACCAGCAGCCCGCCCCCGACGACCCCCAGCGCCACCCGCGGCCGTCCCGGCAGGATCGCCGCCGCCAGCGCCGCCAGCACGGCCACGGCGATCGCCGTGTCGCGCGCGACGCGCGCGACCACGTCTCCCCCGCCGGCCGCGCTCATGCCCGGCCGTCCGGGGGCGGCCGCCGGTTCGCGAACTGCATGATCCGGTAGACGTTGAGCACCCCGGCGGCCAGCCCGATGAAGAAGCCGAGGAAGGACAGCCACGGCGTCGTGCCGAGCCAGCCGTCCGCGAGGTAGCCGCCACCGAACCCCATCACGAGGGCCAGGACGAAGGACAGGCCGATGGTGCTCAACTGCCCGAGCACCTGCATGTTGGTCGGCGGAGGCTGGGTCACGAGGCCAGTGTAGTGAGGAGACGGCCCCCGATCCAATATACTGGCCGTAGCCTTGTCACCGCGCCTCGGCCGAGCGAACACGCCTATGACCAGAGCAGCTGCGGCCCTCGTCCTCGCCGGAAGCCTCGCGCTTCCCGGCGCCCTCATCCCCGGCCTCGTCACGCCCGTCCCGCTCGCGGCCCGCGCACAGGCGGAGGAGCGCGTCGTCTACGTCAGCGCGTTCGACGAGGCGACCCGCGCCCCCGTCGACTCGCTCGACGCCAGCCAGATCGCGGTCCGGGAGGACGGCGTGCGGCGGGAGATCCTGCGGGTGGCGCCGGCCACCGAGCCGATGGCCATCGCCGTCGTCGTGGACGACAGCGCGCCGGCGGCCGACACGGTCGCGAACCTGCGGCAGGCCCTCAAGGCGGCGCTGCCGGCCATCGCGGCGGCCGGCCCGACGGCGCTCGTGGGCATCGCCGACCGCCCGACGATCCTCGCCGACTACACCACCGACCCGGCGAAGCTGGTGGACGCCTCGCAGCGGATCTTCGCGCGGCCCGGCAGCGGTGCGACCCTCCTCGACGCGATCCGCGAGGTCTCGCAGGGGCTCGGCAAGCGGCCGGAGACCCGGGCGGCGATCGTGCTGGTCGTGACGGAGCGCACCGAGTTCAGCCAGCTGCACCACACGCAGGTGCTGTCGGCGCTCGGGGCGAGCGGCGCGGCGCTGCACGCGGTGGTCCTGCAGACGCCGGGCGCCGGGCTGGGCGACTCCCCGGCGCGCGAGCGGGCGACGGTGCTCGACCGCGGCCCGATCGAGAGCGGCGGCACGCGGGTCGACGTGCTGAGCAGCATGGCGTACGAGACGCGGCTCTCGGAGCTCGCCGCGATCCTGACCCACCAGTACAAGGTCACCTACGCGCGCCCGGGCTCGCTGATCCCGCCGGAGACGGTCGAGGTCTCGGCGACGGCGGCGGGGATCGAGGCGCACGGCACGCCCGCCCGCGGGGCGCGCCCGTGAGGGAGCCGCGATGATGAGGCCCGCCCTGGGCATCGGTCTCGCGCTGGCGCTGCTCACGCCGGCCGGCGTGGGCGCCCGGCAGCAGGCGCCCGCGGCGCCGCAGGGGGAACAGGTGTTCCGGGCCGGCGTGGAGGTCGTGTCGCTCAACGTGACGGTGGTCGACCCGGAGGGGCGCTACGTCACGGACCTCGACGAGCAGGACTTCTCGGTGTTCGAGGACGGGGTCAAGCAGGACCTGATCTTCTTCAACCGCAAGAGCCAGCCCATCGCGCTGTCGCTGCTCATCGACACGAGCGCGAGCATGGAGCAGCGGCTCGAGGTCGCGCAGGACGCGGCGATCGGCTTCGCGAACACGCTGCGGCCGCAGGACCTCGCGCAGGTGGTGGACTTCGACAGCCGGGTCCAGATCGCGCAGGACTTCACGAACGACAAGGCGGCGCTCGAGCGGGCCATCCGGTCGACGGCGGCCGGCGGGTCGACGTCGCTCCACAATGCGCTCTACATCTCGCTCAAGGAGCTGGCGAAGGTGAAGGCCCGGTCGGCCGACGAGCTGCGGCGGCAGGCCATCATCGTGCTGTCGGACGGCGAGGACACGTCGAGCCTCGTCTCGTACGAGGAGGTGCTCGAGCTGGCGAAGCGGTCGGAGACGTCGATCTACGCCATCGGGCTGCAGCCGAAGGAGACGGCGTCGGCGCGCGGGTTCCGCGAGGCGGAGTTCGTGCTCCGCCAGCTCGCGCAGGAGACCGGCGGCCGCTCGTTCTTCCCGGACGACGCGGCGGAGCTCAAGGGGATCTACGGGCAGATCGCCGACGAGCTCTCGAGCCAGTACGTCCTCGGGTACACGTCCAAGAACCCCCGCCGTGACGGCGCCTGGCGCCGGCTCGTCGTGCAGGTGGATCGCGCGAACGCCACGCCCCGCACGAAGCGCGGCTACTACGCCCCCTCGTCGCACTGATGCAGGCGCTACCGCTCGTCTTCTACATCCTGGCGCTCACGGCGTACGCCGTGCACTTCGCGGGCCGCCAGCCCGGGCCCGGCCGCGCCGCGACGGCGCTGCTCGGCGCGGGCGCGCTCGCGCACTCCTTCGTCATCGGGATGCAGACGATGGAGGTCGGGCACGTCCCGTTCGTGGGCACGACGCAGGCGATCTCGACGTTCGTGTGGCTGCTCGTGCTGGCGTACCTCTACACGGAGGTGTCGACCGAGGAGCGGGGGCTCGGCATCTTCGTGCTCCCGCTGATCGTCGCCGCGCAGCTGCTGCCGGCGGTGCTCGAGCCGGGCCTCGAGCCCCGCTCCCCGATCCTCGAGAGCCCGCTCTTCTGGCTGCACGTGTCGTCGATGCTCTTCGCCTACGCGAGCTTCGGGCTCGCGGCGGTGATCGGGATCACCTACGTGCTGCAGTTCAAGGAGATCAAGGCGAAGCACCTGGGCTACTTCTACACCCGCCTGCCGTCGCTCCAGTCGCTCGACGTGATGAACCAGCGCGCGGTGTTCATCGGGTGGGTGCTGCTCACGATCGGGATCGCGATGGGCGGCATCTGGGCGGTGCAGGTGCAGAGCATCCTGCCCGGCGACGCGCGGGTGAACGCGATGTCCATCGGCGACCCGAAGATCTTCGTCGCGATCATCAGCTGGCTGGTCTACACCTTCCAGCTGGTCGCCCGGCGCACGCTCGGCTGGCGCGGGCGGCGGGGCGCGTACATGTCGCTCGTGGGCTTCGCGATCGTGCTGCTGAACTTCGTCCCGGTCAGCTACTTCCTGACCGAGAGCCACAACTTCTACTGATCTGACTGCCGTGCACCTGCTGCTCGTGGGCGCAAGCCACCGGACGGCGCCGGTCGAACTCCGCGAACGCCTGGACTTCTCCAGCCGCGGCCTCGACCTGGCGGTAAAGGAACTCGCGAGGCGCCCCCTCGCCAGCGAGGCCGTCGTCGTGTCGACGTGCAACAGGGCGGAGCTCTACGTCGCGTGCGAGGACACGGCCGCCGCCCGGGAGGAGCTCGTGCGGTTCATCGCCGAGTTCCACCAGATGCCCGCCGACGAGGTGGCCCCCCACCTCTACGTGCACCAGGACACCGAGGCGGCGCGGCACCTGTTCCGCGTCGCGTCCGGGCTCGACTCCCTCGTCGTCGGCGAGCCGCAGATCCTCGGGCAGGTGAAGACCGCCTACGGCGTCGCCACCGACCAGCAGACCTCCGGCCCCCTCCTCAACAAGCTGTTCCACTTCGCGTTCGGGGTGGGCAAGCGCGTCCGGACCGAGACGGCGCTCTCCGAGGGCGCGGTGTCGGTGAGCTTCGCCGCGGTCACCCTCGCCAAGAAGATCTTCGGCAACCTGCACGGGCGGAAGGTGCTGGTGATCGGCGCCGGCGAGATGGGCAAGCTGACGGCGCTGCACCTCAAGGCGCAGGGCATCGCGGGGCTGGCCATCACGAGCCGCACGCTCGCCAACGCCCAGCAGCTCGCCGCGGAGGTCGAGGGCACCGTGACGCCGTGGGAGGAGCTCCCGTCGGCGCTCCTCGAGTCCGACATCGTCATCACGTGCACGGGGTCGCCGGTGCCGATCCTCGACAAGGCCCGGATCCAGGCGTCGGTGCCCGTCAGCCGCACGCGTCCGCTCTTCCTGATCGACATCGCGGTGCCCCGCGACGTCTCGCCGGACGTGGGCGACATCGAGCAGGTGTTCCTCTACAACATCGACGACCTCCAGGCGATCGTGCGCGAGAACCTCGAGCGCCGCGGGAGCGAGGCCGGCCGCGCCGAGCAAATCGTCGACGAGGAGGTCCAGAAGTTCGCCGTGTGGCAGAAGTCGCGCGGCGCCATCCCCACCGTGGTGGCCCTCCGCCAGCGCTTCGAGACCATCAGGCGATCCGAGCTGCAGCGCCTCGAGCCCAAGCTCGCGCAACTGCCGCCGGACGCCCGGAGCCGGGTGGAGGAAATCACGCGGCTCATCATCGAGAAGCTCCTGCTCCAGCCGACCGAGCAGCTCAAGACCGCCGGCGACCCCGAGGTGCTCGGGCAGTACGCCGAGGCCCTCAGCAAGCTGTTCGCGCTGCCGGAGGACGGGGGTTCGTCGGGTTCGCCAGGTTCGCCAGGTTCGCCAGGTTCGCCAGGTTCGTCGGGTTCGTCGGGTTCGTCGGGTTCGGACGAGATGCAGAAGGCAGGCAAGCGGTGATGAAGCTCGGGACGCGCGGCAGCCAGCTCGCGCTGTGGCAGGCGCGCACGGTCGCGCGGCTGATCGAGGAGGCCGGTGGGCCCGCGTGCGAGATCGTCGTCATCCGCACGGCGGGCGACGAGGCCGGCACGGGCCTCGGGCCCGGCGGCTCGACCCTGCCCGCCGGCGACCCGGGGGCGCCCATCGCGGCCGCGGTACCGCCGCCGGCGGCCGCCCCGAGCGGCAAGTCGCTGTTCGTCAAGGAACTCGAGGAGGCGCTCCTCGACGGCCGCATCGACTTCGCCGTCCACAGCAGCAAGGACATGCCGGCCCTGCTGCCTGACGGCATGACGATCGGCGCGGTGCTGCCCCGCGAGGACCCGCGCGACGCCGTGGTGCTGCCGTCGGGGGCCTCGCCGGTGGCGGACCCGGCCGCGCTCGCCGCAGCCCTCGGACCCGCGGCCCGCATCGGCACGAGCAGCGTGCGCCGCGTCGCGCAGCTCCGGCACCTGCTGGCCGGCGCGACGTTCGCGGGCATCCGCGGCAACCTCGACACGCGGCTCCGCAAGCTCGACGCCGGCGCGTGCGACGCCATCGTGCTCGCGTCAGCGGGCCTGCGCCGGCTCGGGCACGGCGACCGGATCTCGCTCGCCGTCCCGACCGACGTCTGCACGCCCGCACCCGGCCAGGGCATCATCGCGATCGAGCACGCCGCGGGCCGGGACGATGTCGCCGCCGCGCTCGGTCCCATCAACGCCGCCGACGCCGCCGACGCGCTGGCGGCGGAGCGCGCGGTCGTCCGGGCGCTCGGCGGTGGGTGCCAGATGCCCATTGGCGCGATCGCGCGCATCGAGGGCGCCGACCTCGCGATCGCGGGCGTGGTCATCGCCCCCGACGCATCCCGGGTCGTCCGGCACGAGGCCCGGGGGCCCCGGCGCGACGCCGCCGCGGTGGGCGAACGGCTCGCCGCCGCCCTGCTCGCCGGCGGCGCCGGCGAGATCCTCGAAGGCGTCAGGAACTCGGGAACCTAGGGTGCCTGAGGTGCCTGGGGTGCCTGAGGTGCCTCTGGTGCCTGGGGTGCCACCGGCGCCGCTAGCGCGGCGCCCTCAGCACCATCCCGAAGGCCGGCGAGGCGGCAATGCCTCCCGGCGCCCCAGGGTCTGCCACGTACCAGCGCCCGTAGACCTGTGCGCCGGCGAGGCCCGCGTCGCCCGGCAGGGCCACCACCGCCGACCCGAATCCCGCCCCGGCGCCCGTGCCCGCGAGCGTCGTCGTGAACTGGTACCGGCCCGCGGGTACCGCTCCGCGCGGCGGGACCGCCGTGTCGAGCACCAGGCGCGCCTGGGCGCCGCCGAGGCCGCCCGAGATGCCGACCGTGAAGCTCGGGTTGCCGAGCACCGGCGGCTCGACGGCCACCGCGGCCGGGACGAGCCCGCCTGATCCAGACGTCCCGCCATCCACGATCACCGGCAGCCAGCCGGCCTCGCCGAAGAGGCGCGGACGCGCGAACGGCCCCGAGGCGGACGCCACGCGGGGGTCGGTCAACGGGCGGCGCAGGAAGGCCAGCAGGTCGGCGCGGTCGCGCGGGCTGAGGCGGAGCGGCCGGATGTCGTTGTTCTGCCTGTCGAAGTCGCCGCCGCGATTGTAGAAGTCGACGACGGCCTCGAGGGACGTGAAGCGGCCGGTGTGGAAGTACGGCGCCTTCAGCTCCACGTTCCGGAGGCTGGGGGTGCGGAACGCCCCGTTGTCCCGCGCGTCGCCGGTGACGCGGCCACGGCCCGGGTCCTCGTCGGCCGGACGCACGCCCAGGTAGTGGAACCGGTCGTCCGAGAAGACGCCTCCCGCATGGCACCGCGCGCAGTCGCCGGCGCCGCCGAAGACCTGGAAGCCGCGCTGCTCTTCCGGCGTCAGCGCCGTGTCGTCGCCGGCCAGGAACCTGTCGATGGGCGCCTGATCCGAGTAGAGCGTCCGCTCGTAGCTGGCGATCGCCATCGCGATGCGGACCGGCGTCACCTCGGTGGAGCCGAACGCCTCGGCGAAGAGCGCCGGGTAGCTGCGGCCGGCGAGCCACGCCGCCAGGGGGCCGGGCACGGAGGCGGCGAGCGCCAGCGGGCGGACCGACGCGACGCGCGCGGCGACCTCGGCCCAGTTCCGCCCGGCGTGGGCCATCTCGGCGGCGGCCACCGGCGGCTCGAGCACCTGGCTCTCGAGCGCGGCCCCGCCCTGGAGGGCGACCGCCCCGCCGATCGGGTCGCGGAAGGTGTCGCCGGCCCGGCCGTCGCCGAACAGGCGCCGCGCGTACGCGGCGTCGATGACCGAGGGGGCCCGGCGGCCCGTGACCTGCGGCGCCATGCCGAAGTACGGCGACAGGCGATAGGTCCCGTCCTCGACGTTGGCCGGCACCCCGGCCGCGCCCGTCACATCGTCGGCCGTGCCGAACCTGCCATCCGGGCCCGGGTTGAGGGCGCCGGCGGGATTGCCGAGCGCGCGCGGGTCGGTGCCGCCCTTCTCGGGCCGGTGGCAGGTCCCGCACGCGACCGTGCGCGTGGACGACAACTGCTCGTCCCAGAAGAGGGCCGTGCCGAGGTTGACCTTGGCGGTGGTGACGGGGTTTCCAGCCGGCGCCGGGGGCGGCAGCAGGGGCGCGGGCCGACGGCCCTGGACCAGGACGACGGCCGAGGCGGCCAGGACGAGGACCGCGACCGCGAGAGCCTGCCGGCGTGGGGACGGGCGGGACTGTGACGTCATCGAGTTTCTCCTCGCCCGCCATCTCACCATCCCGATGTTAAGCGCCCACGTTCCCCGCGCGCGGGGATTGTGAAGGAACGGTAAAAGGCAAAGGGCGGCCAGCAGGTAGAATGCCCCCTGTGGTACGTCCCCTCGTCTACATGATTGGCGCCGGCCCCGGCGCACCGGACCTCATCAGCGCGCGCGGCCTGCGCTGCCTCCAGGCCGCGGACGTGGTGATCTACGACCACATGGTGCACCCGCGCCTGCTGCACGAGGCGCCGGCCCGCGCCGAGCGCATCGACGTGGGGCGGGCCTCGCCGCTCGAGCTGGACCAGGAGGCGATCTGCTACCTGATCGCGGAGAAGGCGCGGGAAGGCGGCGTCATCGCGCGGCTCAAGTGGGGCGACCCGATCTTCTTCAACCGCGGCGGCCGCGAGGCGCTGTTCCTCCACGAGCAGGGGATCCCGTTCGAGATCGTGCCCGGCGTGCCGACGGCGATCGGCGTGCCGGCGTACGCGGGGATCCCGATCACCTACCCGGGTGGCGGCGACACGGTGACGTTCGTCCGCGGCGACGAGGCCGACGGCAGCGGGAAGCCGCAGGTGGACTGGAAGGCGCTGGCGGCGCTCGGCGGCACGATCGTGTGCTACGCGGGACCGCGGCAGGTCACCGAGATCCTCAAGGCCCTGACCACGAACGGGCGGCCAGCCGACGAGGCGGCGGCGCTCGTCATGGACGGCACGCTGCCGTCGCAGTCCACGATCACCGGCACGATCGCCAGCCTCGGCGAGGCGTTCGCCGAGGCCCGGCCGCCGAAATCCGGTGTCCTCGTTGTCGGCCGGACGGCGGCGCTCCGGGAGCACCTCCGCTGGTTCGACGCCCGGCCGCTCTTCGGCAAGCGCGTGCTGGTCACGCGGTCGCGTGACCAGGCGGCGGAGCTCGTCGAGCTGCTCGAGGCGCACGGCGCCGAGGCCATCGAGGCGCCGCTCATCAAGATCGTCCCGCCGGAAGACTTCGGGCCGCTCGACGAGGCGTGCGCGCGCGCCGGCCAGTTCGACTGGATCGTGTTCACGAGCGCCAACGGCGCGGTCGCGTTCATGGATCGCCTGATGCTCGGGACGCGGGACGCGCGGGCCCTGGCCGACGTCAGGCTCTGCGCGGTCGGCCCGGGGACGGCGGCCCGGCTGGCGCGGTACGGCCTGAAGGTGGACCTCGTCCCCGAGGACCACCGCGCGGAGGGCGTCGTGCAGGCGCTCACGGCGCTCGGCCCGCTCACGGGCCGCAAGGTGCTCTTCCCCAAGGCGGACATCGCGCGCGACGTGGTGCCCGAGCGGCTGACGGCGGCCGGCGCCGAGGTCACCGAGGTGGTGGCGTACCGCACGGTCACGGCGGAGGGCGACGGCCACCTCGACATCTACCGCCAGCTGCTCGACCACCGCATCGACTGCGTGACCTTCTCGAGCGCGTCGGCGATCCGGAGCTTCGTCGCGATCTACGGCGACGAGCAGGCGGCCGACCTGCTGAACCACACGGTCGTGGCCACGATCGGCCCGGTCACGGCGGACGCGGCGGCCCGCTACCAGATCCAGCCGGCCATCACGCCCGCGTCGTCGACCATCCCGGCCTTCGTGGACGCGATCGTCGCCCACTTCCGCTCCCTTCGCCAGGATCAGACCCCATGAGCCAGCCAGGCCCCGCCGGGACGCCCCCCGGCGCCACCGATCTCGGGCTGCCGACGCGCCTGCGCCGGCTCCGCCGCACCGCGGGCATCCGCGGACTCGTGCGCGAGACGCGGCTGTCGCCCTCGCAGCTGATCTACCCGCTCTTCGTGGTCGAGGGGCCGCCCGGCGTCAGGCGCGAGATCGGGTCGATGCCCGGCGTGCACCAGCTGTCGGTGGACGAGGCGGTCACGGAATGCGAGGCGGCGGCGGCCGACGGCGTGCCGGCGGTGCTGCTGTTCGGGCTGCCGGCGCACAAGGACGAGACGGGCACGGCGGCGTACGACCCCAAGGGCCCGGTCCAGCAGGCCGTCGCGGCCATCAAGCGGGCCCTGCCGGGGATGGTGGTGATCACGGACGTGTGCCTGTGCGAGTACACCTCGCACGGCCACTGCGGCATCCTCGACGGCGAGCGCATCACGAACGACCCGACGGTCGACCAGCTCGTCAAGGCGGCGCTGTCGCACGCCGAGGCGGGGGCCGACATCGTGGCGCCCTCCGACATGATGGACGGGCGCGTCGGCGCGATCCGCGCCGCGCTCGACGACCGGGGCTTCGACGAGGTGGCGATCCTCAGCTACGCGGCGAAGTACTGCTCGGGCTTCTACGGCCCGTTCCGCGACGCGGCGGACTCCGCCCCGGCCTTCGGCGACCGCCGCAGCCACCAGATGGACCCGGCCAACGCGGAGGAGGCCCTGCGCGAGGTCGCCCTGGACCTCGAGGAGGGCGCGGACATGGTGATGGTCAAGCCCGCGATGCCGTACCTCGACATCATCTGGCGCGTGAAGGAACGCTTCGGGTACCCGACCGCCGCGTACCAGGTCAGCGGGGAGTACTCGATGATCAAGGCCGCCGCGGCCAACGGCTGGATCGACGAGGAGCGCGCCATGCTGGAGTCGCTCACCGCGATCCGCCGCGCGGGCGCCGACATGATCATCACCTACTTCGCCCGCGTGGCGGCGCGGCGCCTCGGGACGGACTGAGCCCATGGGGACCCGCCTGGGCGCCGTGGCGGTGGTGGCCGGCCTCACCGGCCTGGTGGCGTCCTGCGCCCCGGCCGCGCCGGCGTACGACCTGCTGGTGACCAACGCGCGCATCGTGGACGGCACGGGCGCCCCAGCCACGGCGGGCGCCGTCGCGATCCGTGACGGCCGCATCGCCGCCGTGGGCGACGTCGCCGGCACCGCCGCACGCACGATCGACGCGCGCGGCCGGGTCGTCGCGCCGGGCTTCATCGACTCCCACAGCCACTCGGACATGCCGCTCGTCACCGACGGCGACGCCCAGAGCAAGATCCGCCAGGGCGTGACCACGGAGGTGATCGGCGAGTCCGGCTCGATTGCGCCGCGCGCGGCGGCGACCGACGACATGCCGTGGACGGACTTCGCCGGGTACTTCGGCGTGCTGGAGCGGCAGAGCCTCTCGGTCAACCTCCTCTCGTACGTCGGCCTCGGCACGGTGCGGGAGCTGGTCGTCGGCGAGGAGGACCGCCCCGCGACGGACGCGGAGGTCGCGGCGATGCGCGGGCTCGTGACGACGGCGCTCGGCCAGGGGGTCTTCGGGGTCTCGACCGGGCTGCTCTACCCGCCGAACGCGTACGCGTCCCTCGACGAACTCGTCGCGCTGACGGCGCCGGCGGGCGCGGCCGGCGGGCTCCACGCGTCGCACCTGCGGTACGACGGCGCGAAACTGCGCGAGGGCCTCGAGGAGATCATCGCGATCGGCGAGCGCGCGAAGACGCCGGTGCACGTGTTCCACATCAAGGTGACCGGGCAACGCAACTTCGGGCGCATGCAGGAGGTCGTCGACCTCGTCGAGGCCGCCCGGGCGCGCGGGCTGGCCATCACCGCGGACCAGTATCCGTACGTCGCGAGCAGCACCAGCCTCACGGCCACGATTCCCGACTGGGCAGAGGAGGGCGGCACGGACGCGATGGTCGCGCGGCTGCGGGACCCGGCGACACGCGCCCGCATCCGCCGCGAGATGGAGGATCCCGACCCGGACTGGGAGAACCGCTACCAGTCCGCGGGGACGTGGCAGAACATCCAGCTGGCCGCCATCGGCCGCACCCGCGGGCTGGCCACCACGACCGAGTCGCCGAACCGCCGGTACGAGGGGATGCGGATCGCCGCGGCCGCCGCCGCGGCCGGCAAGGACCCGTTCGACTTCGTCTTCGACCTGCTCGTGGAGGAGCGCGGCTCGGTCGGCTGCGTCTACTTCATCATGTCGGAGGACGACCTCGCGCTCGCGATGCGCCAGCCGTGGGTCGCGATCGGGTCGGACGGGTCGGCGCTCTCGGTCGAGGGCCCCCTCCGGTCGGGCGTGCCCCACCCGCGCAACTTCGGCACCTTCCCCCGGGTGCTGGGGCGCTACGTGCGCGAGCGGCAGGTCCTCAGCCTCGAGGAGGCGATCCGCAAGATGACGTCGCTGCCGGCCGGCTACCTCGGCCTCCACGACCGCGGCACGCTCGCGGCGGGCCAGGCGGCCGACCTGGTGATCCTCGACCCCGACACGGTCATCGACCGCGCCACCTTCGAGGACCCGTTCCAGTACCCGGTGGGCATCGACACCGTGATCGTCAACGGCGAGGTCGTCCTCGACGAGGGCGCGCATACCCACGCGCGCCCGGGACGCATCCTCCGCCACACACCGTAAACGCCCGTGCCCTGGCGCAGTCGCACCATCGGCGCGGCCCCATCGCGGGGCACCGCCGTGGCGCACCGCCGTGGCGCACCCTTGTGGAGCACCGTCGTCCCATGAAAACGCCCAAGTCCGCGAAGCTCTTCGAAGAGGCCCGCCAGGTCATGCCCGGCGGCGTCAGCAGCCCCGTCCGCGCGTTCAAGGCCGTCGGCGGCACCCCGCGCTTCATCGCGCGCGCGTCCGGGGCGCGGCTCGTCGACGTGGACGGGCACAGCTACATCGACTACGTGATGTCGTGGGGACCGATGATCCACGGCCACGCGCCGAAGGGCCTGACGACCGCCCTCCAGCGGCAGGTGCGGCTCGGCACCAGCTTCGGCGCCCCGAGCCCCCTCGAGGTGGAGCTGGCCGAGCTCGTGCGCGCGCTCGTCCCGTCGATGGAGCGCGTCCGCTTCGTCAGCTCGGGCACCGAGGCCGCGATGAGCGTCGCGCGGGTGGCCCGCGCGGCCACGAAGCGGGACAAGCTGGTGAAGTTCGAGGGCTGCTACCACGGGCACGCCGACGCCTTCCTCGTGCAGGCCGGGTCGGGCGCCCTCACGCTCGGCACGCCCACGAGCCCCGGCGTCCCGAAGGGCGCCGTGGCCGGCACGCTGCTCGCCACCTACAACGACCTGACCAGCGTCGAGCGCCTGGTCGCGGCCAACCGCCGGCAGATCGCGGCGATCATGATCGAGCCGGTCGCCGGCAACATGGGCGTCGTCGCGCCGGAACCCGGGTTCCTCGAGGGGCTGCGGGCCATCTGCGACCGCGAGGGCATCCTGCTGGTGTTCGACGAGGTGATGACGGGCTTCCGCCTCGCGCCCGGCGGCGCGCAGGAACGCTTCGGCGTGACCCCCGACCTCAGCTGCTTCGGCAAGGTCATCGGCGGCGGGCTGCCGGTGGCGGCCTACGGCGGCCGCGCCGGCATCATGGAACTGGTCTCGCCGGCCGGTCCCGTCTACCAGGCGGGCACGCTGTCGGGCAACCCGCTCGCCATGACCGCGGGCATCTGGTCGCTCTCGCGCCTCAAGAAGGGGCTCTACCGCCGGCTCGCGGAGATGGGCGAGGAGCTGGCGTCGGGGCTCGCGGCGGCCGCCCGCGATGCCGGGGTGCCGCTGCAGGTCAACGCCGTGGGCTCGATGATCACGCCCTTCTTCACCTCGGCGAAGGTCCGTGACTTCGGCTCGGCGGTCACGTCGGACACGGCCGCCTTCGGCGTGTTCTTCCAAGGCATGCTCGAGCGGGGCGTCTACCTGCCCCCCTCGCAGTTCGAGAGCTGGTTCCTGTCGGGCGCGCACAAGGGGACCGACATCCGCAAGACGCTGGCGGCGGCGAAGGGCGCGATGAAGGACGTCAAGAGGGCGGCGCGGGCGAAGGCGCCCCGGGCGGCGAAGGCGGCGACGGGACGGGCGAAGCGTTGACGCCCGTCCCCGTCGCGCGGGAGGCGGCGGCCTAGCGCAGCAGGTCGAGCGCCGAGTCGAACCGCATCCGCAGCACGGTGCCGGGCTTGAGGTCCACCTGCTGGCCCTCGGTGGCGGCGACGGTGCCGCCGCCGCCGATCAGCACGCCGGCCATCGCGCCCTTGAACCCGCCCAGGATGCCGCCGATGATGCCGCCCACCGCCGCGCCGGTCCCGATCTTCCCGGCGTCGTCCTTGTAGCCGCCTTCCTCGATGGCCTGCGTGACGGTGCCGCGGATCGGGTAGGCGCGGCCGTTGACCGTGATCTGGTCGAAGCTGAGGGAGAGGCTGCCCTTCCGCTCCACCCGGCCGGCCGACTTCACGTCCGTCACCACGCCGCGCACCAGCGACCCCGCCGGTATGAGGACCACGCCGTCGCGCTTCAGGTCGACCAGCGTCGTGGCCTCGAAGCGGTCCTCCACCTGCGCGGTTCCCGAGTTGAGCGCCGTCTGCAGGCGCACGTCGAGCTCGGTGCCGACGCCGACCCGGGCGTCCGGCGCCGGGGCCGTGGACGGGGCGGCGGCGGGCCTGGCCGCCGGCGCGGGCGCCGGTGGCGGCTCGTCCCCGCGGACGCGGCCCTGGAGGTCCTCGATGCGGTCGCGCAGGCTGGTGTACTCGCTGCGCGCGACGGTGGTCTCCTTGCGGAGCTTCACCTTCAGGTAGATCACCTCGTCCTGCAGGTCGTCGAGCTCGGCCTGCAGGCGCCTGGCGGCGGACGCGTCCGTCGACCGGAGCGTCGCCACGGTGCGGCCCGCGTCATTGACCGCCTGCTGGAGCCGGTCCACGTCGGCCGACGTCATCACCTGCTGCGCCAGCGCGGGCGCGGCGAGCGCGACCAGCGCGACAATCGCGAGCAGCCCCTGTCGAAGCATGCGTGGCATGGGTCCTCCCTGGACTGTCCCTCGCCGAGGGCAATCCTTACCCTGTTTGTTACCGATCAGGACGCGGGCCACCCCGGAAAGGGCCCGTGGACTCCTGGGGAGCAAACCCCGGGCCAGCCGCGACGCGGCCCGTCAGTTCCGCCAGGGCATGAACTGCTCGACCCAGGGGATGCGCGTCAGGTCGTTGTAGATGACCGTGACCATCAGCATCATCAGGAGGACGAAGCCGGCCAGGAGCATCTTCTCCTTGACCGCCATGCTGAAGTCGCGGCGGGCGACGGCCTCGAGGGCCATGATGGTGATGTGCCCGCCGTCGAGGAT
This sequence comes from Vicinamibacterales bacterium, assembly GCA_050250645.1. Taxonomy (GTDB): domain Bacteria; phylum Acidobacteriota; class Vicinamibacteria; order Vicinamibacterales; family UBA2999; genus JBFWVR01. The sequence continues at coordinate 50,280 of JBFWOG010000024.1, read as the reverse complement.
CGGGATCGGCAGCAGGTTGAGCAGCCCCAGGTTGAGCGAGATCGAGGCCATGAGCCCGAAGAGCGCCACCCACCCGAGCTGGGCCGACTCGCCCGAGAGCTGGGCGATGCCCACCGGCCCCATCAGCTGCCGCGGCGACGTCTCGCCGACGACGAGGCCCCAGACCGTCTTGAGGATGAGGCCCGAGTACTCGATGTTGCGCTGGACGCTCAGGCCGATCGCCTCGACGGGCCCTGGCGTGAAGGTCCGGGTCTCGTTGTTGATGCCGATGCCGATGATGCGGCTGCCGCCGCGATCGACGGGCGTCACCTCCACCGCGCGGTCCGTGCCGCCCCGGCGGATGACGAGCGCCACGGGGCCGTCGGGGGACGAGGAAATCGCCTCGGAGACGTCCCGCGCGAAGACCATCCGCTTGCCGTTCACCGAGACGATGACATCGCCGGCCTCGAGGCCGGCCGTGTCGGCCGGGTCGCCGGCCGTCACGCTGCGGATGTTCGGGTACACGTCGGGCAGGACGCCGATGTCGCCGACCTCGTACCGCGTCGTCGCCTCCGGGTGCACCGAGATGATCTGCTGGCGGCCGTCGCGCTCGACGAGCAGCGGCACGTCGCGGTCCGGCCGGGTGCCGATGGCGAGGAAGAACTTCTCCCAGGTGGGCGTCTCGGCGCCCGAGACGGCGACGACGCGGTCGCCGGGCCGGAGCCCCGCCTGCTCGGCGGGCGACCCCTCGGCGACGGTGCCGATGACCGGGGGCTGGTCCTGGAACGCCGGCACCTCCGCGCCCTGCGCCAGGACGATCGCGAGCAGGACGACGGCCAGGATCAGGTTCATGGCCGGGCCCATGATCAGGATCTGGAACCGCTGCCACTTGCTCTTCGAGAGGTACTCGTCGTCGGCGCCCGAGCGTTCGTCCTCGGGGTTCTCGCCGGCCATCTTGACGTAGCCGCCGAGCGGGATCGCGCTGACGCAGTACTCCGTGTCGCCGCGGGTCGTCGAGAAGAGCTTCGGTCCGAAGCCGAGCGAGAAGGTCAGCACGCGCACGCCGTGCCAGCGGGCCATCATGAAGTGGCCGAGCTCGTGCACGAAGACGAGCACGCCGAGGACGAACGCGAAGGCAAGCAGCGTGGTCACGGAATCCCTCTGGGCGCGGGGCTGGAACGGCGTCGCGCCCCCGGCTTCAATTCTACCCCGCGACCTGCCCGGCCGCGTGGGCCCGGGCCCAGTCGTCCACCCGGCGCACGGCCTCGAGCGTGTCGGCCGGCGCGGGCTGGTGGGCATCCATCGCGGCCTGAATGACTTGCGGGATGGCGGTGAAGGCGAGCCGCCCGTCGAGGAAGGCGGCGACCGCGACCTCGTTGGCCGCGTTCAGCACGATCGGGAGGCTGCGTTCCGCCTCGAGCGCGCGGTAGGCCAGGGTCAGGCACGGGAAGTCGTCCCAGGCCGGCTCGTGGAACTCGAGCGACCCGGCGGTCGTGAGGTCGAGGAACGGCACCGGCGCGTCCCACCGGGCCGGGTAGGAGAACGCGTACTGGATGGGCAGCCGCATGTCGGTGATCCCCATCTGGGCGATCATCGACCCGTCCTTGAGCTCGACCAGGGAGTGGACGATCGACTGCGGGTGCACGACGACGTCGATCGCGGACGCGGGCACCCCGAACAGCCAGTGGGCCTCGATGACCTCGAGCCCCTTGTTCATCAGCGTCGCGGAATCGATGGTGATCTTCGGCCCCATGCGCCACGTCGGGTGCCGCAGCGCCTCGGCCGCCGTGACCGCGGCCAGGTCGTCGCGGCTCCGGCCCCGGAACGGGCCGCCCGAGGCGGTCAGGACGAGCCGCCGGAGCTCGCCGGGGTCGCGACCGTGCAGGCACTGGTGAATCGCGTTGTGCTCGCTGTCGACCGGCAGGACGGCCACGCCGGCGCGGCGCGCGGCGTCCATCACGAGTCCGCCGGCCATCACCAGGACCTCCTTGTTGGCCAGCGCGATGGTCTTGCCCGCCTGGATCGCGGCGAGGACGGCCTCGAGCGCCTCGGTGCCGGACGAGGCGCAGAGCACGAGGTCGACGTCGGGATGGGTCGCCACGGTGACCAGGCCGTCGCGGCCGGCGCCGTGGGATGCCGGCAGGACGCCGCCGAGGGCGTGGCGCACCTGGTCGAGCGCGGCGCCGGACGCCATCGCGACCGCCGACGGGCGGTACTTCACCACCTGCGCGGCCAGCGCCGACGCGTTCGACCCGGCGGCGAGGCCCACGACGCGGACGCGGTCGGGGTGGGTGTCGACGACGGAGAGCGCGCTCGTGCCAATCGAGCCCGTCGAGCCGAGGATGGCGACGCGGAGCACGGTCATAGCGCCCGCACGAAGAAGTAGAACACCGGCGTGGCGAAGAGGAGCGCGTCGATGCGATCCAGCACGCCGCCGTGCCCCGGGATGAGCGAGGAGCTGTCCTTCACCTGCGCCGCGCGCTTGATCATCGACTCGAACAGGTCGCCCGCGATGCCCGCGGCCACCACGAGGATCCCCAGGAGGGCGAGCCGCGCGGGCCCGGCGCCGGGCAGCCCCCACGGCCCCGCGAGCACCAGGAAGAGCGGCGCGAGCACGAAGCCGCCCGCGGCGCCCTCGCGGGTCTTCTTCGGGCTGAGCCGCGGCGCGAGGGGCGTGCGTCCGAGCGCGCGGCCCGCATAGTACTGGCCCGAGTCGGAGACGACGACGGTCGCCAGGAGCAGCAGCACGGCCTCGCGGCCGCCGACCTGGTGGAGCGCGACGAGCGCGCCGAGCGGCAGCCCGAGGTAGACCGGCGCGAGCACGGCCCCGGCCGTGTCGGTCAGCGTCGCGGCGCCGGTCCGGGCCGAGGTCATCACGCTCACGGCCGTCACGATGAGCGCGGCCGAGAGCACCGCCGCGACCGGCACGATCGGGTAGGGCACCATGGCCGCCGCCGCCAGCGTCGCCGCCAGCGCCGGCATCCACGGCACCCGCACGCCCAGGGCGGCCACGAGGCGCGCGTACTCGTGGAAGGCGAGGCCCGTCACCGCGAGCGCGACGGCCAGCAGGACGGGCGCGGTCGCGAACCAGATCACGGCCAGGAAGACCGCGGCGAGCGCCACGCCGCTCAGGAGTCGTGTCATCGGGGCCGGCGCCTACTTCGCCCCGGCCGCCAGCGGCGCCGAGCGGATGGCGCCGTAGCGCCGATCGCGCTTCTGGTAGGCGAGGATGGCCTCGAGCAGGTGCTGGCAGCGGAAGTCGGGCCACAGCGTGTCGGTGACCCAGATCTCGGCGTAGGCGATCTGCCACAGCAGGAAGTTGCTCACCCGCATCTCGCCGCTCGTCCGGATGAGCAGGTCGGGGTCGGGCTGGCCCGCCGTGTACAGGAAGGACTGGAAGCGCGCCTCGTCGAGCTCCTCGGGCCTGATGCCCGACTCGAGGGCGCGCCGGGCCGCGTCGACGATCTCGGTCCGGCCGCCGTAGTTGAGCGCGATGTTGAAGTGCATCCCGCGGTTGCCCGCGGTCTTCTGCTCCGCCGCCCGCAGCTCGTCGAGCACGTCCGGCGCCAGCTCCTCGGACCGGCCGATCACGTGGAAGCGGATGTCGTTCGAGAGCAGGGTCGAGAGCTCGGAGCGGAGGTACCGCTTGAGCAGCATCATCAGCGTCCCGACCTCGGACGGGGGGCGCTTCCAGTTCTCGACCGAGAACGCGTAGAGGGTCAGCACGTCGAGCCCGAGCCGCGCCGACGTCTCGACGACGTCGCGCACCGCGTCGATGCCCGCGCGATGCCCCTCGACCCGCGGCAGGTGCCGCTTGCCCGCCCAGCGCCCGTTGCCATCCATGATGATGGCCACGTGCCGGGGCAGCCGCTCGGGGTTGACCTGTTCGGCGAGCGCGACGTCCGGGCTACCGGCCGGAATCCACGCCAGCAGTTGCTCGAGACTCATAAAGGGCCAGACAAAGTCTTATCTTACATCGACATGCGGGAAACCTGCCGGGGCGCGCCTCAGTACTCCACCCCGTGCAGCACCAGCCCCTGGGGAGGCGCCGTGAGCCCCGCGGATGCCCGGTCGCGAGCCGCCAGGATGGCCGGGAGGTCGTCGGGCGCGCGCCGCCCGCGCCCCACCTCGACCAGCGTGCCGACGATGGCGCGCACCATGTAGCGCAGGAAGCCGGTGCCGGCGACCTCGTAGCGGAGCCCCGTGGCCTCGGCGATCACCGCCGAGCGGGTCAGCGTCCGCACGGTGGAGCGCACGGCGCTGCCGGCCGCCTGGAACGACGCGAAGTCGTGCTCGCCGACCAGCGCGGCCGCGGCCCGGGCCATTGCCGCCTCGTCGAGCGGGCCCCGGACGTGCCACGCCGTCCGGCGCTCGAGGGGCGGGAGCACGGGCAGCGTGCACACGCGGTAGTGGTACGTCTTCAGGCGCGCCATGAAGCGCGCGTGGAAATCCGGCGCGGCCTCCTCGGCCGCCATCACCCGCACGTCGTCCGGCAGCCGCGCATTGAGGGCCCGGCACAGGTCGGCCGGGGCGATGGGCCGCTCGAGGATGAGCGAGGCGACCTGGCCGGCGGCGTGCACCCCGGCGTCCGTGCGTCCGGCGCCGTGAATGACCACCGGACGGCCGGCGATCGGCTCGAGGGCGTCCTCGATCACGGCCTGCACGGTCCGGTGGCGGGCCTGGCGCTGCCAGCCGGCGAAGTCGGTGCCGTCGTAGGCGACGGTCAGCTTGATCACGCGCATGGCGTCACGCCGGGCGCGCCGGCGTTCCGGTCAGGTCCTCGATCCCGGCTTGACCACCGGCTGCCCTGCCGCGCACATCGGGCACGCCTCGGCGGTGTAGGTGGGCAGGTGCATGGGCAGCAGCGCCTCGAACGGCACGTCGAGGCCGTGCTGGCCGCCGCTCCTGTCGACGATCGCGCAGGCCCCGGCGATGGTCGCCCCGTGCTCGCGCGCGACCGCCATCGTCTCGCGGGTGGAGCCGCCGGTCGTCAGCACGTCCTCGACGACGATGACGCGGTCGGCGGGCGACAGCGTGAACCCGCGCCGCAGCGTCAGGGTGCCGTCCACGCGTTCGGCGAAGATGGCCCGCAGGCCCAGGGCCCGGCCGACCTCCTGCCCGATGACGATGCCGCCCAGGGCGGGCGACAGCACGGTCGTGGCGCCGAGGCTGCGCAGTTTGGCACCGAGCGCGGCGCCGAGCGCCTCGGCGTCGCGGGGCCGCGAGAGGACGAGCGCGCACTGGAGGTACCCGGGGCTGTGGAGGCCGGACGAGAGGCGGAAATGGCCCTCGAGCAGGGCTCCGGAGGAGCGGAAGAGCGTGAGGAGGTCGGCTTCGGTCATCGGGCGGTAGTATAGCGGGCGCGGCCGGTCGAACCCCGGCCCGCCCTGCGACGTCTATCTATCCCAGGGGACGCGACCGCGGATGCGTCCGCGCGCCGGGTCCCGGCATTCTTCTTGCTCAGTGGTGTCGGTCCGTTCGTTCCCGGCGCCTTCGAACGATTTGTGGAGTACCAGGCAGATGCGTGATCAGAAGCAATTGCGCCCGCGGGTGGCGTGCGTCGCGGCCCTGGCCGTGGCCGGCCTGTCCGTTTTCGGACCCTCACCTGTCCGGGCGCAGACAGCGAGCCAGGACGCGGCGATGGTGCCGTCGACGATGGACGCGCAGGGGCCGGTGCGCCGCCTGAGCATCGACGAGGCGGTCGCGCTGGCGCTCGAGCAGAACCTCGACCTGCAGGTCGAGCGCATCAACCCGCAGGTGCAGGACTACAGCGTCTCGGTGGCACGGTCCGGCTGGACGCCCACCTTCCAGTCCACGTTCCAGACCCAGACGCAGAACAACCCGCCGAACAGCTTCCTGTCGGGCGCCTCGACCACGATCAAGCAGGACAACGTGACGTCGAGCGCGGGCGTCGGCCAGCTGCTGCCGTGGGGCGGCTCCTACAGCCTGAGCCTCAACAGCGGCCGCTCGACGACGAACAACGAGTTCAGCAACTTCTCGCCGCAGCTGAACTCCACCTTCGCGCTCAACTACACGCAGCCGCTCCTCCGCAACTTCGGGATCGACGGCACGCGGCAGCAGGTCCTCGTGAGCAAGAAGAACCGCGAGATCTCGGACGTGCAGCTGCAGCAGGCGGTGGCGACGACGACGCGCAACGTGAAGAACGCCTACTGGGACCTGGTCTACGCGATCAGCAACCTCGACGTGCAGCGCCAGTCGCTCGACCTCGCGCAGCAGTCGCTCAAGGACAACCGGGCCCGGGTCGAGATCGGCACCATGGCGCCGATCGACATCGTCCAGGCCGAGGCCGAGGTGGCGCAGCGCGAGGAGGGCGTCATCCTCGCGGAGGCGCAGATCCAGCGCGCCGAGGACCGGCTGCGGGCGCTCATCTCGAACCCGTCGCGGCCCGACTTCTGGTCGACGCGCCTCGAGCCGGCCGACGCGGCGACGTTCGTGCCCGTGACCGTGGACGTCGAGTCGGCCGTCCGCTCGGCCCTCGAGCGCCGCACGGACCTCGCCGTCACGCGCAAGCGCATCGAGTCGAACGACGTGTCGATCCGATACTTCCGCAACCAGACGCTGCCGGACGTCAACGCCCAGGTGAACTACAGCGCGGTCGGCCTCGGCGGCACGCAGTTCATCCGCGGCGACGGCTTCCCCGGCCCGATCATCGGCCAGACCAACCGGTCCTACGGGTCGGTCCTCTCCGACGCCTTCTCGGGCGCCTTCCCCACGTGGTCGGTCGGCGTGCAGGTGAACTACCCGCTCGGCACGTCGAACGCGGAGGCCAACCTCGCGCGGGCGCGGCTGCAGAACCAGCAGGCGGAGAAGCAGCTGCAGAGCCAGGAGCTGACCATCGCCACCCAGATCCGCGACTACGCGCGGACGGTGCAGACCAACGCCAAGCGCGTCGAGGCCACCCGCGCGTCGCGGGCGCTCGCCGAGAAGCGGCTGGAGGCCGAGGAGAAGAAGTTCCAGGCCGGCATGACCACGAGCTTCTTCGTCGTCCAGGCGCAGCGCGACCTGAACCAGGCGCGCAACAACGAGCTCCAGGCGCTCATCGACTACCTGAAGTCGGTCGTCGACTACGAGACCTCGCAGCAGGCGCCGCTCTCGGGCGGCACGGGCTCGGCCACGACGGTCTCGACGGGGCAGCAGCAGCAGCAACAGCAGTAGAGCCAGGGTGCCAGGGGTGCGTCGCCAAGGTGCCAAGGGTGCGTCGCCAAGGTGCCAAGGGTGCCAAGGGTGCCAGAGGTGCCACGGGTGCGCGGACAGCGGGGCGGGCGGGGCGGGCTTCGGGCCTGACCCGCCCGTTTCGACGTACACCCGGACGAACCCGACGAACCCGACGAACCTG
>JBFWOG010000024.1:0-42844 GCA_050250645.1 Vicinamibacterales bacterium | reverse complement strand
GTCGAACCCCTCGAACCCCAAGAACGAGGAACCCGGAACCAGGAACGTTCCGTACCGGTTAGACTGTCCCCCGTGCCGGGCGTCACGGTCACTGTCATCACCAGGAACGAGGCTGCCAACCTGGCGGCGGCGCTCGACAGCGTCGCGTGGGCGGACGAGATCGTCGTGGTCGACAGCGAGAGCACGGACGACACGGTGGCCATCGCGCGGCGCTACACCGACCGGGTGATCGTCCGCCCCTGGCCGGGCTACGTCGCGCAGAAGAACTTCGCGGCGGCCGAGGCGCGGCACGACTGGATCCTCTCGCTCGACGCGGACGAACGCATCTCGGCGCGCCTGGCCGACGACATCCGCGCCGTCCTCGGCCAGCCGGACGCGGCGGGCTACCGGATGCCGCGGGTGACCTGGCACCTCGGGCGCTGGATCCGCTCGACCGACTGGTACCCCGATCACCAGCTCCGGCTGTACGACCGGCGCCGCGCGCGCTGGACCGGCCGGCTCGTGCACGAGTCGGTCACCGCCGACGGCCCGGTCGGGGCGCTCGGCGGCGAGATCCTCCATTACGCGTACCGCGACATCGCGCACCACCTGCAGACGATGGACCGGTACACGACGCTGGCGGCGCGGCAGATGCACGAGGAGGGGCGGCGGGCGCGGTGGTACGACGTCCTCGTCCGGCCGCGGCTCGCCTTCGTCCGCAACTACCTCCTGCGCGGCGGCTTCCGGGACGGATCGGCGGGCCTGATCGTCTCGTGGATGAACGCGCAGTACGTCGGCCTGAAGTACGCAAAGCTCTGGGAACTGTGTTCGCGCTCCACATCGACACCGCCCGCACCTGGCGCGGGGGACAACACCAGGTCCTCCTGACCGTCCTCGGGCTCCGGGCCGCGGGCCACCGGGCGGTGCTCGTCGCGCACCCCGCGGGAGAGCTGTATCGCCGCGCGCGCGAGGGGCCCGACCTCGTGCCGCTCGCGCCCCGCAGCGAGATCGACCTGACGGCCGCCTGGCGGCTCTCGCGCATCATCCGGCAGTGGAAGCCGGCGATCGTCCACGCCCACGACCCGCACGCGGTGGCGATGGCGGCGCTCGCGCTGTCGTTCGGCGCGCCGGTCCCGCGGCCCTGGCTGGTCGCGGCCAGGCGGGTCGACTTCCACCTCCAGGGCAACTCCTTCTCGCGGTGGAAGTACCGGCAGGTCGACGCCTTCATCGCTGCGTCCGGGGCCATCCAGGCGATCCTCCGCCACGACGGCATCGCCGCCGAGCGGGTCGTCGTGGTGCACGACGGCATCGACGTCGACAGCGTCCAGCGCCTCCCGGCCGTCGACGTGCACGGCGAGTTCTGGCTGCCCCACGGCGCCCCCGTCGTCGCGAACGTCGGCGCCCTCGTGCCCCACAAGGGCCAGCGCCACCTCGTCGACGCGATGGCCATCGTCCGCCGCACGGTCGCCGACGCGCACGCCGTGATCTTCGGCGAGGGCGAGCTGAGGCCCGCCCTCGAGCGCCAGATCAAGGACCTGCGCCTCGACAAGCAGGTGCTGCTCGCGGGCTTCCGCGAGGACGTCCTCCAGCTCGTGAAGTCGGCCGACCTCTTCGTCATGAGCTCGGTGACCGAGGGCCTGGGCTCGGCCGTGCTCGACGCGATGGCCATGGGGCTGGCGGTCGTCGGCACGCGCGCCGGGGGCATCCCCGAGGCCGTGGCGGACGGGCAGACCGGCGTCCTGGTGCCGCCCGGCGACCCGAAGGCACTCGCCGCGGGCATCGTGTCCCTGCTCCGCGACCCGGAGCGCCGCGCCGCGATGGGGCGCCGCAGCCAGGCGCGGGTCGAGGCACACTTCGGCGTCGCCCGGCTCGTCGACGAGACGCTCGCCGCCTACAGGAAGACGGCGGGGCTCGCTCATGCGGCGGATGGTTCGGGGCCGCCGGGAAGAAGTAAGAAGTAAGAAGTCAGAAGTCAGAAAGCTGGAAGCCCAAGGTTCGCCGCAGGCGTCAGGGGCGGCAGGCGCCCTTCAGCGGGCACTGGGTGTCGCCGGCCTTCGTGCCGAAGCCGCAGGCGCCCATCATGCCGACGTGGCACAGCGAGAAGTCGTAGCGGATGGGGTCGTCCGGATCGAGGGCCCGGAGTGACCGGGTGATGTCGAGCGCCATGCGCCACCCGGGGCTCCGGTACCGCGTCAGCCCGAGGCACTGCCCGACGCGGATCACGTGCGTGTCGAGCGGCACGACGAGGCGACCCGGCGAGACCCGCCGCCAGAGCCCCAGGTCCACCTCGTCACGGCGCACCATCCACCGCAGGAACAGGTTGAGCCGCTTGCAGGCGCCCCCCGACGAGGGGCGCGAGAAGAAGTAGGCCACGCCCGGGCGCGGCCGGCGCCGGCCGTACACCGCGGAGACGTCGAGCGCCAGCGCGCGCGTCGAGAACGACTCGAGCCCGCCCTCGACGGTCTCGGCGGCCGGGTCGTCGCCTTCCAGGAAGAAGCCCTCGATCGACCCGCTCCGCTCGATCATCTGGCGGAGCACCCAGACGAGGGCCGCGTGGTCGTCGCCGCGCGTCCACCGGTGCACCAGGTGCGCGAGGTCGCGCGCGTGGCGGGCCGGCTCGAACGCGCGGACGTAGGCGGCCGGCGACGGCCCCATCACCGCGAGCGCCGCCTCGATCGACTGCAGCACGCTCTGCACGCGTCCGAAGGCCAGCGCGCCCGCGAGGAACGCCACCACCTCCTGGTCGTCCGGTCGCGTGAACCGGCGGACGATCCAGACAGGGTCGCTCACGACGTGCGCGGCGTTGTACCCGTGGTACAGCGCGTCAAGCGCCGGCCGCCGCGCGGCAAGGGCGGCGCGCGGCGAGGGCGTCGGCCTAGACCGGGGATGCCTGGGCATGCTCGGCCTTCGCCCGGTACATCGCCGCATCGGCGGCCTGGAGCGCCTGGTCGGGATTGCCGCCCGGCACGAGCTCCGCCGCCCCGACCGACAGCGCGACGATTGGCGCGCCGCGCGCCGCCAGGCGCAGGCGGGCGCGCACGGCGCCGATGCGCTCGAGCGCGACGTCGGGGTCCATCCCGGGCGCCACCACGAGGAACTCGTCGCCCCCGACGCGGACGACGTGGTCGTCCGGCCGGAAGCACTCCGTGAGCGCGCCGGCGACCTGCGCGAGCGCCCGGTCGCCGGCCTGGTGGCCGTGGCGGTCGTTGACCGCCTTGAAGTCGTCCAGGTCCACGAAGAGCAGCGCCGCCCCGACGGGCTGCACCGCCCGGAAGATCTCGGGCAGCGCCCGGCGGTTCGCCAGCGCGGTCAGCGGGTCCCGATCGACCAGCCGGCGCAGGCCCTCCTGGGCGTGCAGCAGCTCCTCGTTGGCCTGCCGCAGCTCGCGCTGCGATCGCTCGGACACCGCCAGCACGAGACCCAGCGCGAGGAACCACTCGGCACCCGTGTCGAGCGACGAGCTCGCCGACAGGAAGGTCGCCACGCCGGCCGCCGTGGCCGGCGCGACGTAGCCGGCCAGGATCTGCGCGAGGTAGGCCGCCGACTCCGCGCCGGCGACGAGGCCGCGGAGCACGAGCCCCGCCACCAGCCAGCCCGTGCCTTCCCGCGGCCGGCGCGCCAGGACCAGGGAGCCGCCCAGGAACAGGACGCACATCACCCCGTGCTGCGCGACGCCGACCAGGTCCACCGTGGACAGCACGATCGCCCCGAGGCCGCCCCAGAGCGCGGACAGGCCCACCGCCGCCCGCGGCCCGAGCAGCGCCCGCCCGAACCGCAGCTCCCACGCGCCCTGCAGCAGGCACAGGATGAAGGCGAGCTTGGTCGCGAGGTAGACGCCCCGCACCAGCGCGCCCGCCGCCGCGCCCGGCTGCACGGACCAGAAGAAGAGCGTGACGCCCAGGGCCACGAGGTTCGCGACCCACGCCACCCGCCACCACCGCAGCCCGGCCCGCGGGTTCGTCCGCGCCAGCAGCGCGAAGAACCCCGCGATCATCAGCAGCGACCCGAGCTGCACGGCCGTGCTCCAGCGCCAGAGGAGCAGGTCCATCCCGATCAGGACCGCGGCAGGCGGGCGTCCAGGGCGCGGACGGCGTCCAGGATAGTGACCGCGGCACCGTGGAAGAAGGCGGGATCGATCCGGTCGACGGTGTCGGTCGGCCGGTGGTAGTCGGGGTGATCCTCCACGCCAAAGTAGACGAACGGGATCCCCGCGTCGTGGAACGGCCCGTGGTCCGACTGGTACGTCCAGTCCTGGTCCCCGTCCTCGGGCCGGTCGTGGCCGAACCTGAGCGCGATCGGGGCCCGGGCCGCCACCGCCTCGAGGACCGGCGCGAGGTCCGGGTAGTGGTGGAGCCCCGCCGCGTAGAGCTCGCCCTTGTCGCCGCGGCTCACCATGTCGAGGTTGACGTCGAGCGCCAGGTCCTCGCGCGGCACGGGCGGCTTCTCGACGAACGCGCGCGCGCCCCGGAGGCCGCCCTCCTCGGCGTCGAACGCGACGAAGATCACGGGGTGCGCGAACGGCTCGCGGACGCACGCCTCCGCGATCGCGAGCAGCACCGCCACGCCCGACGCGTTGTCGTCGGCACCCGGGTACACTTCCCCGCTCCGGATGCCGAGGTGGTCGTAATGCGCGGACACCACGATGGCGCGCGCGGCGTCGTCGCGGCCCTCGCACCGGCCGACGACGTTGGCGCCGTCCACGGCGGACTGGGCGCCGGCCGGGACCCAGGCGAACGGCTTCAGGAAGGCCTCGCCGATCAGCGCCAGGCCGATCGCGGTGAAGCGATCGACGATCCACGCCCGCGCCCGCATGTTGCCGGTCGTCCCGGCCGCGCGGCCCTCCATCTCCGGCGCCGTCAGCGCGCGCACCGTCGCGAGGAGGCGGTCCGCGTCGAGCGGCGAGCCGGCGGCCGCGGGCGGCGGCGCCGCCGGGGCCTGCGGCCCCGCCCCGGCCCCGCCGCACCCGGCGAGCGCCAACGCGACGACGAGGGCGCCCACGCGGGCCGCCCGGGTTCCCTGCATCAGGTCCTCCGTCCGTGCGGTGCCGGCCGCGCGCGCGGCCGGCCGTGTCAGAACGCGGTGATCGGCACGCCGGCCGCGCAGAGCGGGCAGCCCGCGGCGGGATAGTTCGGCGGCGCGGTGTACTCCACGAGCGCCACGTTGGGTACGTCGAGGGTGACCTCGGCCTCCAGCCGGTCGACGATCTGCACCGTGCCGACCACGACGCCGCCGGCGCGGGTCACCAGGTCGGCGCAGTGCTGCAGCGTCTGGCCCGTGTTGCGGACATCGTCGGCCACCAGCACGCGGCGGCCCTTGACGACGCCGGCGTAGAAGGCGCTCAGCGACGGCGCGCCGCTGGAGTCCCTGGTGAACGGGGCGAACGAGAACGGGGCGGTCGTGAGCGCGCGCCGGCCGTCGAGCAGGCCCGCCATGGTGTGCGCCAGCAGCGCGCCGCCGGTCGGCGGCCCCGCGACGACCTCCGTCTCCTCGATCATGTTGGCGGGCAGGACGTCGATGAGGTCCTGCGCGACGCGCCAGATCGTCGAGGGATAGCGGAACAGCTGGTGGGGGTTCAGGTACAGGCGGCCGTGGAACCCGTTGCCGTAGTCGAAGTGGCCGTCCATGACCACCTCGAAGCGGCGCAGGTCCTCGAGCGCGCGGGCGCGAATCTGGTCGAGGCGCTGGCTCACGACGCCCTCCCGTCCGCGAGGGGCAGGCCCGCTGCCTCGTTGACGAAGACCGCCCGCCCGCCGACGACGGTGGCCGCGACGCCGCCGCGGAAGGTCCACCCGTGGTACGGCGTGTTCTTCGACTTGCTCCTGAATGCGGCGCGGTCGATCGTGACCGGCAGGTCGGGGGCGAGGATGGTCAGGTCGGCGGGGGCGCCCTCGGCCAGGCTGCCGCCGGTCACGCCCAGGATCCGGGCCGGGTTGACCGACATGAGCTCGACGAGCCGCGACAGCGACACGACGCCGGCGTGCACCAGCCGGTCGAGCGCGATCGGGATCGCGGTCTCGAGGCCGACGATGCCGAAGGGCGCGCGGTCGAACTCGACGTTCTTCTCGTCGTAGTGATGCGGGGCGTGGTCCGTGGCGATCACGTCGACGCTCCCGTCGCGGATGCCCTCGAGCATCGCGTCGCGGTCGCGCGCCTCGCGCAGCGGGGGGTTCATCTTGGCGTTGGTGTCGTAGGGCAGCGGCGCCGCCAGCAGGTCGTCGGTCAGCGTGAAGTGGTGGGGGGCGACCTCGCAGGTCACGTGGACGCCGCGGCTCTTGCCCTGGCGCACCGCCTCGAGGGTGGTCCAGGCGCTCATGTGCGCGATGTGGACGCGGCCGCCCGTGAGCTCCGCGAGCAGGATGTCGCGGCCGGCGGTGATCGCCTCGGCGGCGCCGGGGATGCCCTTGAGGCCGAGCGTCGAGGCGGTCGGCCCCTCGTGCGCGCAGCCGTCGCCCTTGAGCGTGGGATCCTCGCAGTGCTCGATGACCGGCATGTCGAACATGCTCGTGTACTCGAGGGCGCGCCGCGCGAGCACCGCGGTCGCGATCGGGTGGCCGTCGTCGGTCACCGCGACGCAGCCGGCCGCCTTGAGCTCGCCGATGTCGGCCAGTTCCTCGCCCTTCTGGCCGCGCGAGACGGCGCCGATGGGATAGACGCGCGCGAGGCCGGCCTCGGCCGCCTTCTGCAGGATGAGGCGGGTGACGCCCGCGTTGTCGTTGACCGGGCTCGTGTTCGGCATGCAGGCGACGGCGGTGAAGCCGCCGGCCACGGCCGACGCGACGCCCGTCGCGACCGTCTCCTTGTGCTCCTGCCCGGGCTCGCGCAGGTGCACGTGCATGTCGATGAACCCGGGGCAGATGACGAACCCCGCGGGGACCGCGACCACCTCGCCACCCTCGGCGAGGCTGGCCGGGAGGTCCGGCGCGACCCGCGCGATGCGGTCGCCGTCGACGAGGACGTCGAACGCCCCGTCGCGGCCATTGGCCGGGTCGACGACCCGGCCTCCCTTAAACAGCCGTTTCATGTTCCGCTCCGCCGGCCAGGAGGTAGAGGACGGCCATCCGCACCGCGACCCCGTTGGCGACCTGGTCGAGAATTACCGAGAAGGGCCCGTCCGCGACCTCCGAGGCGATCTCGACGCCTCGGTTCATCGGGCCGGGGTGCATGATGATCACGTCGTCCTTCGCGCGCGCGACGCGCGCCTCCGTCATGCCGAAGGTCGTGAAGTACTCGCGCAGGGACGGGAAGAACCCGCCCTGCATCCGCTCGAGCTGGATGCGCAGCATCATGATGACGTCGGCGCCCTCGGCCGCCTCGTCGACGCGCGTGGTGACGCGGACGCCGAGGGCCTGGAGGCCGGGCGGGATGAGGGTCGGCGGGCCGCAGACCCAGACCTCGGCCCCCAGCTTCGTGAGCAGCAGCACGTTCGAGCGCAGCACGCGGCTGTGCAGCAGGTCGCCGAGAATCGCGACCTTGAGGCCGCGGATGCGGCCCTTGCGCTCCCGGATCGTGAAGGCGTCGAGCAGCGCCTGCGTCGGGTGCTCGTGCATCCCGTCGCCCGCGTTGACGATGCGGGCGCGGCAGATGCGCGACAGCAGGTGGCACGCGCCGGCCGAGCTGTGGCGCAGCACGATCATGCTGGGCGCCATCGCCTCGATGTTCATCGCCGTGTCCACCAGCGTCTCGCCCTTGACGACGCTGGAGGTGGAGATGGCGACGTTCAGCGTGTCGGCGCTGAGGCGCTTCTCGGCCACCTCGAACGACGTGCGCGTCCGCGTGCTCGGCTCGAAGAACAGGTTGACGACGGTCTTGCCGCGCAGCGTCGGGACCTTCTTGATCGCGCGCTGCCCGATCTCCTTCATCGCCTCGGCGGTGTCCAGGACGAGGACGACCTCCTCGGGCGTGAGCTCGGCGATGCCGAGCAGGTCCTTGTGGCGGAGGGCGGTGAGGGGCGCCTGGGCGCCGGTGACGTCCATGCTCAGCCCTCCATCGCCTGGATGCTGACCTCGTCGGCGCCGTCGAGCTCGAGCAGGCGCACCCGCACGCTTTCCTGCTGCGAGGTCGGGACGTTCTTGCCGACGTAGTCCGCCTTGATCGGCAGCTCGCGGTGGCCGCGATCGACGAGCGCGACGAGCTGGATGGCCCTGGGACGGCCGAAGTCGATGAGCGCGTCGAGCGCCGCGCGCGTGGTCCGGCCGGTGTACAGCACGTCGTCGACGAGGACGATCGTGTGGTCGTCGATCGAGAACGGGATCTCGGTCTTGCGGACGAGCGGCTGCGGGCCGACGGGGTTGCGCATCAGGTCGTCGCGGTAGAGCGTGATGTCGAGCGCGCCGGTCGGCACGTCGTCGCCGGTGATCTCCTTGAGGGCGAGGCTCAGCCGGCGGGCCAGCGGGACGCCGCGCGAGCGCACGCCGACGAGCGCGACCTGGTGGACGCCGCGGTTGCGCTCGACGATTTCGTGGGCGATGCGCGTCAGGGCGCGCGAGATGCGGTCGGCATCCATCACGACGGCCATGGATGCCTCCTCCGGGCGGGAGCGGTCATGTTGTCACCTCTTCGCGGGCTCGCGGGCCGCGCGTTAAAGAGTCGCTGGTCCCCGAGTATACCAGAGGGCCCGGGGCCTACCGGCCGTAGCTCGGGATGAACGTGATCGGGTGCGCCGCCGTGAACGCGGGGGTGAAGAGGTCCGTGCGCGCGAAGCCGTCCATGTCGCGCCCGACGGGCAGGCCGAGGTAGTAGAGCACCGTCGGCGTCACGTCGAGCACCGAGCCGCGCGGCGGGCGCCCGGCCGCCACCGCCGCGCCGTAGGCCAGCAGGAACCCGTCCGGCGCCCGCTCGTGGGTCCCGCTGATCGCCGGGTTGCCCGCCACCTGCTCCAGCACGCGCTTGCCGGGACTGAGCGGCTCCATCCCGAACCCCGAGACGACGAGCAGCAGGTCGTCCGGCCCCAGCGCGTCGAGGACCTGCCCGACGACCCGGTCGAGGAACCCGTAGTACCCCTCGAGGACGCCGCCGAGGCGCCGGAGCTCGTCCTCGCTCACGTCGCCGAACGGCGTCGGGTTCTGGAAGCGGAGGAAGTAGTGCCCCACCGCGTCCACGCCGGGGAAGCGCGCGGCGAGGAACCGCGCCGGGACCGTGAACTCGAAGGCGCGCAGGATCTGCAGGTGCATCCGGTCCGCCAGCAGCGGCTCGGGCTCGCGCCGGGTCTCCGCGTCGCCGCGGCCCGCGACCGCCGGCAGGTCCGCGAGCGAGACCGGGTCGGGGTCGGCCGGCCACGACAGCGCCGCGCGGACGTCGGGCAGCAGCGACGGCGGCGACACGGCGAGGTCGCCCTCGAGGTCGAGCTCCGCGTCGGACATGCGGTGGAAGACGTCGCTCACGACGAAGCCGCGCACCGGCGGCGCCGGGTGGGTCAACGGCCAGCCGATGATGCCGACCGGCACGCCCATGTCGCCGAGGATGCTCCAGACGGGGCGCGCCGCCAGCGACCCGGCCGTGTGCGCGTCCTCGAGCAGGAACCCGAAGCGCACGAGCGCCTGCGCGAAGCAGTAGTCCGGCAGCAGGTCGATCGCGGCCCCCCCGGCGCGGGGCCGGTAGCGCGCCGACGAGCGCACGCCGTTGGCCATGGGGGCGCGGCCCGTCGCCACGGCGCTCCACACCGGCTCGGCCTGCGTCGGCCTGAGCGTCGCCAGGTGGACCACGGCGCCGCCGTCGAGGATGCGCCCGAAGTTCGGCAGGCGTCCCTCGGCGACCGCCGGCGCGATGACGTCGAGCGAGGCCCCGTCGAGCATGATCAGCGTGATCCGCCCCCCGGGCCGCGCCGTCTCGACGACCGCCCGCGCCAGCGCGGCCGGGGCGGGCGCCGCGGAGCGGGCCGGGCCGCGGGCCGCCAGCGGCACGGCCACCGACAGCACGATCAGGACGACGAGCAGCGTGGCGCTCGCCCGGCCGCCCCGCCGGCCCAGGTGCGCGAGCGCCAGCAGCAGGAAGAGCACCGCCGCCGCCGAGAGCGCCACGGCGCCCGTCAGCATCCGCCGGGCGGTCTCGGCGTCGAGCACGGCCCCGAAGCCGCGGAGGTTGAGCCACATCACGGCCGCGCCGCCCGTCGCCGCCGCCGCGCACAGCCACGAGAGCAGCCGCACGCTCAGCCAGCCTGGCGACAGCACCTCGGTCGCGAGGAGCTGGCGGAGGACGACCACCGCGTAGAAGACGACGGCCAGGTTGGCGCCGTAGGCGAGCCCCAGCATCGCGGCCAGCGGCAGGACGGCCGCCGGCTCCAGCGGGATCGCCGGGTTGAGCTGCAGGACGAGCACCGTGAGGTAGCCCGACGCCACGGCCCCGGCGATGGCGGCGCTCGAGAGGGTCCGCAGGAAGCGCACGTGCCGATTGTACGTGCGACCGCCCCCGGCGCGTGGACCGGGACCCGCCCCTGCTATGATCGGCCGGATGGCTCCGGTCGATATCGTCGCGCCCGTGATCAGCAACGTCCGCCTGTCCGCCGACTACAACGTGCTGACGATGGCCGCGCCCGGCGTGGGCGCCCTGGCGGCGCCGGGACAGTTCCTGATGGTGCGGCCCGACCGCGGCACCGACCCCCTGCTTCGCCGCCCCTTCTCGGTCTTCGAGATCCTTCGGGACGCCGACGGCGCGCCGACGGCCATCAGCATCCTCAACAAGCGCGCCGGCCGCACGACGAACCTGCTCTACGAGGCACGGGAAGGCGACCGCGTGCACTGCCTCGGCCCGCTGGGCCGTCCGTTCACCGTGGCCGCCGCCCCGGCCGAGGCATGGATGGTGGCCGGGGGCGTCGGGCTGGCGCCGTTCGCGACGCTCGCCGAGGCCCTGGCGGGGGCGGGCACGCCGATGACGCTGTTCTACGGCGCGCGGAGCGGCGGCGAGCTCTTCTACCTCGACTTCTTCGAGCGGCTGGGCGCCCGGCTCGTGCTCGCGACGGAGGACGGCAGCCGCGGGGCGCGCGCGCGGGTCACGGCGCCGCTCGACGAGGCGCTCGACGGGCGCGCGCCGGGGACGATCCTCGTGCAGGCGTGCGGCCCGGAGCCGATGCTCGCGGCCGTCGCCGCGGTCGCGGCGCGGCACGGGCAGCGCTGCGAGGTGTCGGTCGAGCGCGTGATGGGCTGCGGCCTCGGCGGCTGCTACAGCTGCGTGGTCCCGGTGCGCGACGGCGGCGGCCCCGCGCACTTCGTCCGGTCGTGCATCACCGGCCCCGTCTTCGACGCGGCCACTCTGGTCTGGGACTGAGCATGGATCTGTCCGTCCGCATCGGGTCGCTCACGCTGCCGAGCCCGCTCATCGCGGCCAGCGGCTGCTTCGGCTACGGCCTCGAGTACGAGGACGTCGTCGACCTGGCCGCGCTCGGGGGCATCGCCGTCAAGGGGCTGTTCCTCGAGCCCCGCGAGGGGCACCCGCCGCAGCGCATCGTCGAGACCCCCTCGGGGATGCTCAACGCGATCGGCCTCCAGGGCATCGGCGTCCACCGCTTCATCGCCGACAAGCTCCCGGCGCTCAGGGAGCGGCGCGCGCGCGTGATCGTGAACATCTGCGGGACGACGATCGACGAGTACGTCGCCGTGGCGAAGGCGCTCACCGACGCGGGCGGCGTGTCGGCGCTCGAGCTGAACATCTCGTGCCCCAACATCAAGGAGGGCGGGATCCAGTTCGGCTGCTCGCTGACCGGCACGCACGCGGTGACGGCCGCGGTCCGCAAGGCGACCGACCTCCCGATCATCCCGAAGCTGACGCCCAACGTGACCGACGTGGCGTCGTTCGCGCGGGCGGCGGAGGAGGCGGGCGCGGACGCGGTCTCGCTCGTCAACACGTTCCTCGCGATGGCGATCGACGTCGAGACCCGGCGGCCGAAGCTGTCGAACGGCATGGGCGGCCTGAGTGGACCGGCCATTCGCCCGATCGCCGTGCGCATGGTGCGCGAGTGCTTCAGCCTGGTGTCGATCCCGGTCATCGGCATGGGGGGCATCATGGACTGGCGCGACGCGATCGAGTTCGTCCTCGCCGGGGCCTCGGCGGTCCAGGTCGGGACGGCGAACTTCACCGACCCGTTCGTGTGGACGAAGATCCACGACGGCATCACGGACTACATGCGGCGGCACGGCGTCGCGCGCCTGTCGGACCTGGTGGGCGCCATCGACACGACGCCCGCGAAGGCGGCGCACGCATGAACCGCGTGCTGGTCGCGCTCGACGTCGACAACGCCCCGGCGGCACTGGCGCTGGCCGACCGCCTGCGGGGCACCGTCGGCGGCTACAAAATCGGCAAGCAGCTCTTCACCGCGGAGGGGCCCGCCGTCGTCCGGGCCCTGTCGCAGGCGGGCGACCGCGTCTTCCTCGACCTCAAGTTCCACGACATCCCCAACACCGTGGCGGGCGCCGTGCGCGCGTCCATCGCGACGGGCGCGTGGATGGTGAACGTCCACGCGTCCGGCGGGCGCGCCATGATGCGCGCCGCCGCCGAGGCGGCCCGCGACGAGGCCGGCCGGACCGGACGCCCCCGGCCGCTCGTGATCGGGGTCACCGTCCTGACGAGCCTCGACGCGCCCGCGCTCCACGAGACCGGCGTGCCGGGCACGGTGCTCGACCAGGTCGTGCGCCTGGCCACGCTGGCCCAGGCGGCGGGCCTCGACGGCGTGGTCGCGTCGCCGCTCGAGATCGAGGCCATCCGGGCCGCCTGCGGGCCCGACTTCCACATCGTGACACCGGGCATCCGCCCGCAGGGACAGGCCGGCACCGACGACCAGGCGCGCACCATGGGCCCGGCCGAGGCCGTCGCCGCCGGCGCGTCCTACATCGTCGTCGGGCGCCCGATCACCGCCGCGGCCGATCCGCGCGCCGCCGCCACCGCGATCGCCGCCGCCGCCGCGGGCCGATGACGACGCGCGCGCTCGTGCTCTACGCGAAGCCGGGCTGCCACCTGTGCGACGACCTGCGCGCGCTCGTCGAGGACCTGCTCCCCGAGCTGGGCGCGACGCTCCACGAGGTCGACATCACGACGGACCCGGCGCTGCACGCGCGGTACCGCCACGACATTCCGGTCCTGGTCGCCGACGGGATCGAGATCGCGCGGGGGCGCGTCGGGGAGGGGGCGCTCGTCGCGGCCCTGCGGGGCTGGCGGGCGCGGTAGGCGGGTAGAGACGACGAGGCCCGGGACGCGAGCGCCCCGGGCCTGGCCGTGATGTCGGGAGCCGCCGCCTACTTGGCGGTGATGACGAAGTGGCCGCGGCGGTTCTGCTGCCAGCAGCTCTCGTTCGACTCCGTGCAGAAGGGCGACTCCTTGCCCTTGCTGACGATCTGGATCCGGCTCTCGTCGACGCCGAGGCTGACCAGGTAGTCCTTGACGGCATTGGCGCGCCGCTCGCCGAGGGCGAGGTTGTACTCGGCGGTGCCGCGCTCGTCGCAGTGCCCCTCGATCGTGACGCGGGTCGAGGTCCACTTCTTCATCCAGTCGGCGTCGGCCTGCAGCGGCGCGCGCGCGTCATCCCGGATGTTCGACATGTCGTAGTCGAAGAACACGTCGCCGAGCGGACGCTCCGAGTTGAGCTGCTCGAGCGACTTGCGCGCGAAGATCTGCTCCTCGGTGAGCGGCGCCGGAGCCGGCGGCGCGGGCGGCGGCGGCGGCGGAGGCGGAGGCGGCGGCGCGGGCGCTGCCGGCGGGGGCGGCGGTGGAGGCGCGGGTGCCGGCGCCTTCTTGGCGCACGCGGACGCCGCGAGGCTCAGCACCAGGCAGAGGGAGAGGATCCCTGCCGTCCGTCGGTACACGTTCATCGTGGGCTTTCTCCTGCTGGCTCTCGTTGGCTGAAAAAATAGAGACCGCGTCGAGCTGCGGGTTGGCGGCAGATTACAGGGTTGATTCGGCGATTGTCAACGCAAAGCGGTGTGAAATGGCGCGAAATCGACCGAGAACACCCGCAGTCCGAGGCGCCGCCTGTCGTTGCCGCCCGCGCGGTCGGCCGGCACGAACACCTGATCCGTCTCGATCGTGACCCGCCCGCCGGCTGACGCCAGCGCCTCGAGGGGCACGTCGATGGTCCAGGGCGCCGACCCATCGGGCGTGGAACTCGACAGGACGGTGGCCCCCGCGCGCACCGTCACCGTGGACGGGCGATCGAAGGACCGCGCGGGCGGCTCCAGGCGAAGCGTGAGGCGCATCGGGCCCGTGGCGTCGACCACCCGCAGCACCGCGCGCTCCGAGGTCCACCGCCACGGCCCGAGGCGCGTCGAGTACTCCGCCTCGTGCCAGCCCTCGGCGTAGCCCCACATCGTGGTGCCGACGGTCTGGAGGTCGAACTGCTCGATCGCGGTGGGCACCGCGACATCGCCGGAGACGGCGGTCGAGGCGATCGTCAGCTCCGCCAGCGGCCCGTCGCCCTCGAGCGCGCCGGCCGGCAGTTCCAGCACCTGCAGGAAGAACCCCGGGTCGGCGGTCCAGCTCGCGGCCTCGCGCCCGTCGATCGCGAGCGAGAACCGCGCCGCGGCCGACCCGGCATCCGCCAGGTTGCGGCCCCCGACCAGCACGTGCACGGGCTCGGGACGGCGCCGGACCCACGCGGGGATGGGGCCGATCGACGGCCCGCGGCCCATGACGCGCGCGACGCCCCCGGTTTCCGGGGTCAGCGCCCACCCGGCGCCGGCGAACCACCCGGGAGCGCGCAGCACGTACCAGTCCACGCCGTAGGGCCGGATGCCGCCGAGCTGGCACAGGCTCTCGAGACCCCAGCGGAAGGCCCGCCGGTCCTGCCGGCTCGCGGGGTCCACGAGCGCGAGGTCCGTGCGGACCGGATCCGCGAGGAACCACACCGGTCCGGTCGCCCCGCTCCGCCAGAGGTCCACGAGCTCGAGCCATTCGCGGCCGGCGGGCGACGGCAACTGGCGGGCCGGGAGCGCGGGCTCGGCCTCCAGCGGGCGACGGTAGACGAAGTGCGCGCCGACGGCGACGGGCGCCTCCTGCCCCGCCGCTTCCATCGCCGCGACCGCCTGCCGCACCGGGCTTGGCGCCGAGGCGTAGGCCGCCAGCGTGGGCACCCCGGTGGCGAGGGCCGCCACGGCCAGCGCGCCCGCGCCGGCCAGCGCGGCGCGGCGCTCCAGCAGGTCGAGGCCGGCCGCGGCCAGGAACACCGTCGGCGGCACGAGGGGCAGCGCGTAGCGCACGACCGCCGGTTCCTGGAAGAGGAGGTGGAACGCCAGATACGGCAGGGCGAGGCCGGCCACGAGGGCCAGCGCGCGGCGGTTGGTGGCGGCAAGGCGCATGGCGCCGACGGCGGCCAGCGCCACGACGATCCCGCCCAGCCAGTACGAGTCCCACGGCACGACGAAGGTGTCGACGAGGCCGCGCGCCAGCAGCCGGGCCGACGGGTGGAGGTAGAGCATCTCGACGCCGGCGAAGTCGTCGCCGGCCTGCCCGCCGAGGGCGGCGAGGTACGCGGCCGGGCCGCCGCTCAGGACGAGCAGCGGGATGCCCCATGCGAGCCCGCCGATCGTGAAGGTCATGAACGCGCCGAGCAGGGCGCCGGCGGCCCCGCGCCCGAGGCGATCGACGAGCACGAGCAGCAGGAGCGGCGCGGTCAGCCAGAACGCCTGCGACCGCATCCCGATCGCCAGCGCGGCCAGCAGCGCGCCGAGGACGATCATGCGGCCCGAGGCGGCCAGCTCGTCAGGCGCCAGGCGGCGCTCCCCGTCCTGGCGCGGCTGCTGCCGCCACCACGCGAGCGCCAGCGCGGCCTGGGCGGCCAGTTCCGCGGCGAGGCCCGGCATGTCGCTCATCGGGCGCGCCGTGAGGTACCACGCCAGGGGGCAGGCGCCGGCGACGAGCGCCACGGCGAGCGCGCGCGCGTCGAGCCGCGCCCAGGGCACGCCGGTCCGCTCGCCTTCGGGGCCGGGTCCGGCGCACGCGTAGAGGCGGTAGACGAGCCACACGGCCAGCGCCCCGCCGAGGAGCGACAACAGGGCCAGCGCGCGCGCGTCGACCGCGCTCTCCGGCGACAGGCTCCCGACGCGCGACACCACCGCCTTCGACAGCTTGCCGAGCGCGATGTAGACCGGGTAGCCGGGCGGGTGCGGCCGGTGCTCGGCGACGTCGAACTGCCGGAGGCCGAGCGCGAAGTTCGCCGAGTCGATGTCCTCGAGCGACGCGGCCAGGAACGGCAGGTGGGCCAGGGCCACGGCGAGCGCCAGCGCCGCGGCGAGACGGCGCGTCACTGGACGGGCCGCAGGCGGAGCGCCTCGTTGAGGCTGCCGAGCCGGTAGCCCTGCAGGTCGAGGCACACGTACTGGTAGCCGAGGGCCTTGAGCCCGTCGACGAGGCGGCGGTTGATGTCGGGGTCGAGCGCGCGGGCCATCTCGCCGCGCGCGATCTCGAGGCGCGCGACGGTGTCGTGGTGGCGCACGCGGCAGACGCGGAAGCCCTGCTCGCGCAGCACGGCCTCGGCCCGCTCGATCGTGCGGAGCTTCTCGTCGGTGACCTCGTCCCCGTACGGGATGCGCGAGGAGAGGCACGCCGAGGCGGGCTCGTCCCACGTCGGGAGTCCCGCGGCGCGCGACAGCAGCCGGATCTCGTCCTTGGTGAGGCCGGCCTCGTCGAGGGGGCTGCGGACGCCGTGCTCGCGGGCGGCCTGCCGGCCGGGCCGGTAGTCGCCGCGGTCGTCGGCGTTGCTGCCGTCGGTCACGACCGCGATGCCGCGGTCGCGCGCCAGGGTCGCCAGGTGCGCGTAGAGCTCCGTCTTGCAGTGATAGCAGCGATCCGGCCCGTTCGCCCGGTACTCCGGGCGGGCGAGCTCGCCGGTCTGGATCACCTCGTGCGCGAGGTCGAACTCGCGCGCCAGGCGGCGCGCGAGCTGGCGATGGCTGTCGGGATAGCTGGCGCTCTCGGCGGTGACGGCGAGCGCCCGCGGCCCGAGGACGGACCGGGCGGTACAGGCGAGGTACGCGCTGTCGACGCCCCCGCTGAACGCGACGATGACGGAGTCGAAACCCGCGATCAGGCGCTCGAGCTCCCGCGCCTTCGCGCGGACGGCGTCCGGCACGACGACGGTGTCGGCGCCGGTCACGGCGTCAGCCTACCCTTCGTCGTCGCCCCAGCCGTCCTCCTCGTCATCATCGTCGTCGTCTTCGTCCTCGTCGTCGTCGTCATCGTCATCGTCGAGATCCTCGTCGTCTTCGTCGACGATCTCGAGCTCGAGCGGCGAGTCGTCCGCGACCCGGAGGAGCGCGCCGCACTCGGCACAGGACAGTTCGTCACCGATGTCGGCATCGAACTGATCGATGTCGATGGGAGATTCGCACTCGGGGCAAGAGACGGCCATGCAGCGCTCCTGTGGCGGACGGAAAGACACCTGAATTATAGCGACAAGCCAACGACGTCTGCAACGAAGGCGTCAGGCGTGTCGCAGCAGGCGGAGCGCGTTGGCGACCACGAGCAGGGAGGCCCCGGTGTCGGCCAGGACGGCCATCCAGAGGGTCGCGACACCCGCGATGGCGGCGGCCAGGAACACCGCCTTGAGGGCGACCGACAGCGCGACGTTCATCCGGATGTTCCGCATCGTGGCGCGGCTCAGCCGGATCGCATAGGGCACCTTCTGCAGTTCGTCCGTCATCAGGGCGACGTCCGCGGTCTCGAGCGCCGCGTCGCTGCCGATGGCGCCCATGACGATGCCGACGTCCGCCGCCGCGAGGGCCGGCGCGTCGTTCACGCCGTCGCCGACCATGGCGATGGGGCCATGGAGCGCGGCCAGCTCGCGTACCGCCGCGACCTTGTCTCCCGGCAGGAGCCCCGCGCGCACGTCGTCGATGCCGAGGCGGGCCGCGAGGGCCTGGGCGGCCGCGGGCTGGTCGCCCGTGAGCATCGCGAGGCGCGCGATGCCCAGGCCGTGCAGGAGGTCCAGCGCGTCGGCGGCGACCTCGCGCGGCCTGTCGGCCACGCCAATCACCCCCAGGACGCGTCCGGCGCGCGCGACGAGCACGGGCGACACCCCGGTCGCCGCCATCCGGTCGGCGACGGCGCGCGCCTCCGGCGTCAGCAGGCCGCGCTCCCCGAAGAGCCGCGGGTTGCCGACCACCACCAGCGCGCCGTCGGCCTCGCCCTCGGCGCCGAGCCCTGGAAGCGCGCGCACCCGGTCGGCGCGCGGCAGGGTGAGGCCATCCGCGCGTGCCCGCGCCAGGATCGCCGCGGCGATCGGGTGCTCGGACCGGCCCTCGACGGATGCGGCCGCCGCGATGACCTCGCCGGCGTCGGCCTCGAGCGGGACGACCGCCGTCACGATGATCTCGCCGTGGGTGAGCGTGCCCGTCTTGTCGAAGGCCAGCACCCGGACGGCCGCGAGCCGCTCGAGGTGCGCGCCGCCCTTGACGAGCACGCCGTGGCGCGCCGCGCCCGCCAGCGCCGAGACGATGGAGACGGGCGTGGAGATGACGAGGGCGCACGGGCACGACACGACGAGCAGGACCAGCGCGCGGTAGAACCACGTCTCGGGCGACGCCCCGGCGACGAGCGGCGGGACGGCGGCGACGAGCACCGAGAGGACGATGACCGCCGGGGTGTACCAGCGGGCGAACCTGTCGATGAACTGCTGCGCGGGGGCGCGCTCGGCCTGCGCCGACTCGACGAGGTGGATGATGCGGGCAAGCGTCGTGTCGCGGCGCCGGCGGGTCACGGTGACGTCGAGCGCGCCGTGGCCGTTGATCGTGCCCGCGTAGACCTCGTCGCCGGCCGACTTCTCCACCGGCAGGGACTCGCCCGTGATCGGCGCCTGGTTGACGTCGGAGCGCCCGTCGGCGACCGTCCCGTCCACCGGGATCTTCTCCCCCGGCCGCACGACCACCAGGACGCCCGGCTCCACCTGGTCCACGGGGATCATGGCGTCGACGCCGTCGCGGCGCACGCGGGCCTCGGCCGGCGTGAGGTCCATGAGGCCGCGGATGGCCTCGCGCGCGCGCTCCATGCTGCGCGACTCGAGCCACTGCGCGACGCCGAACAGGAACACGACCGTGCCGGCTTCGGACCACTCCCCGATCGCCATCGCGCCGGCCACGGCGACCAGCATGAGGGTGTTGATGTCGAGGGCGCGCTGGCGGAGCGCGTAAATCGCCTTCTGCGCGGGGAACACCCCGCCGGTGATCGCCGCGAGCACGTAGCAGGCGATCGCGGCCGCGCGCGGGAGGCCCGCCAGCGGCGCGAGGCCGCCGAGCACGAGGCACGCCGCCGAGACCGCCACGAGCGCGCCGCGCGCGCGCGACGACGAGCGCACCACCGGCTCCTCGTGCTCGAGCCACGCCCGCATGCCCGTCTGCGCGATGGCGTCGGCGATCGTCGCCGCCGTCAGGACCGCCGCGTCGTACTTCACGTGGAGGCGCTGGCCGAGGACGTCCGCCGACAGGTCCTCGACCCCCGACAAGGGGCGGAGGCGGCGCTCGAGGATCGTGACCTCCTCGGAGCAGTCGAGGCCCTCGACCTTGAACACCGACTCGGCGTGCGCCGCACAGCAGCCACGGCAGCCGATCGACGGGGCGGGCGACGCGGCGCCGGCGGCGACGCTCAACGCGCCGGCCTCAGGCGCGCCGCCGCCGGCGCGTCCTCCTGGACGTGGCGGAGGCCCTGCCGGACGAGGTCGAGGATGTGCTGGTCGTCCAGGGAGTAGAAGACCATGCGCCCCTCGCGCCGGGGGCGCACCAGGCGCAGGCCCCGCAGCAGGCGGAGCTGGTGGGAGACGGCCGACTCGGACAGGCCGATGAGCGCCGCAAGGTCGCAGACGCACAACTCGCCGTGCGAGAGCGCGTCGAGGATGCGGACGCGGGTGGGGTCGCCGAGCGCGCTGAAGATCTCGGCGAGATCGGTCACGGCCTCGTCCGCGATGAGCGCGGCCCGCAGCTCCGCGACCCGGGCCGGGTGGAGGTGGACGACGTCGCAGAGCGGCGCCGGCGAGCCAACATCTGAGCGATTGCTCATATGAGCATCCTATCTGATGGCTGTCCCTGAGGCAAGCCAGCACGACTGTTCCTCAAGTCAGCTCCCGCACCGCCGATTACCCCCACACAGAAGCCGCGTTCCCCCCGGTGCGTGGCCGTTTCGCGACGAGTGCCCGCGGTCCCCCGCCGTCGCCGGGAGACCGACATGCACACGCCCTTCATCATCCGGGCGACGTTCGCCTGTCTCGTGCCGGCCGTCGCCGCTGCCGGCCAGCCTGCCCTCACTCCCGCATCGGCAACGGTGGTCCTCTCGGCCCGCGCGACCGACCCGCCCGCCTCCGCGCCCGCCGTGCCCAGTGACGGCGCGGTCGAGGGCGCGCGCCCGGCCGCGGAGGCGCCGGCCGCCGAGACCCCGCCCCCACCCCCGCGCCCGGTGCCCTGGCGCCAGTGGCGCGCCATGACGGGCGAGTGGGGCGGCCTGCGGCCCTGGCTCGGCACCCGCGGCATCGAGGTCGGCATCGAGCACGTCGCCGATCTCTCGGCGGCGCCCGCCGGGACGGCCGGCCCGTCGGTGGGCCGGGGACTCACGGTGATGGAGGCGCGGGTCGACCTCGGCTCGGTCCTCCCGCGCGCCGGCGGCTGGTCCGCCACGGTCCAGTACATGCGCATGGACGGTGGCTCCGGGCAGGCGTGCCTGGCCTCGGCCCAGGGCTTCTCCAACATCGACACCGACCCCTTCAACGGCGCGGGCGAGGCCTGGATCGAGGGCTGGCTCGTCCCGGGACACGTGCGGGTGAAGGCGGGGCGGGTCGACGCGAACTCGGAGTTCGCGGCTGTCGACAACGGCGGTGAGTTCATCAACCCGTCGATGGGCTTCAGCCCCACGGTCTTCGTCCTGCCGACCTACCCGTCGCCCTCGGCCAGCGTCAACGTGTTCGCCGAGACGGACCACGTCTACTCGGCCACGGGCCTCTACAACGGCCGGCCCGCGATGGGCGAGGCCGGCGTCGGCGCGCCCTTCCTGATCCAGGAAGTGGGCGCGCGCTGGGGCCATGACCGGCCGGGCCGCGCGGGCGGAGGCGCCTGGCGCCACGCCGGGTGGTTCGATCGGCCCGACGGCACCACCACCCACGCCGCCGGCGGCTACGCGGTCCTCGACCAGGCGCTCTGGGCCGGCACCAACCGCGCCGGCGCCCCCGCGACGGTGGGCATCTTCGCGCAGGCGGGCTGGGCGGACGGCGCCGTGGCCGACATCGCGCGCCACCTGGGCCTCGGCGTGTCCACCGCCGGCCTGATCCCCGGCCGCGCCCTCGATCGCGCGGGCACGGCCCTGACGCTGGTGGTGTTCGGCGAACGGTGCGCCGCCGAGACGCCCGCGGGCCGCGAGATGAGCGTCGACAGCTTCTACGCGGTGCCGGTGACGGACTGGCTCTGGCTCAAGTCCGACGTCCAGGTGATCGTCCACGCCGGTGGCCAGGCCGGCGAGCGCCCGGCGGTCGTCGGCACCCTGCGCGCGCACATCGTCTTCTGAACTGTCGGACAGGTGTTCGGCCAAGGCCCCCCCAGGGGCGGGAGTACTGTCATGTCACGGAACTGGAGCATCAAGGCGCGGCTCATGACCTCACTTGGCACGCTGCTCGTGCTGCTGCTGGCGAGCGGCGGGGTCACCCTGTGGTCCACGCGGGTCATCAAGGGCACCCAGGACACCACGGCGGATTCGGGCCGCGCGGCCCGCGCGGGGGCGGAGGTCGAGGCGTTCATGCGCGGCCTCCCTGGAGGCCAGCGCCAGATCATCATCGGGGCGCTGAGCGGCAACAAGTCGACGATCACCCTCGCCCAGCAGGAGATCGACGTGCTCGTCGCGGACGCTCGCGAACGGCTGAACGCCCTGCTGGCCTCGGCCACCAACGAGGCGTCGCGGACGCGGCTGCAGGCGATGATCACCGGCCTGGACGAGTGGCTCGTGCTGCACGAGCGGGTGGTCGAGCTGGTCGACGACGGTGACCTCAAGGCCGCCGCGGCCCTCGACCTCGAGCAGAGCGAGCAGCAGCTGCAGACGCTGCTGGATTTCGCCGAGATCGAGCAGGACGCGGCCTCCGCCGCGTTCGAAGCCGACGACGCCCGGGCCGAGAGCACCTACGCGACGGCGATCACGGTCTCGGTGACCCTGCTGGTC
The DNA here is from genome assembly GCA_050250645.1 of Vicinamibacterales bacterium. Lineage (GTDB taxonomy): Bacteria > Acidobacteriota > Vicinamibacteria > Vicinamibacterales > UBA2999 > JBFWVR01. Next base: position 20,764 of record JBFWOG010000024.1, on the reverse strand, counting down.
CTGTCGCTGCTCGTCGGCATGGCGGTCACCTGGGTGATTCGCGGGATCAACCGCACGCTCACCGAGACCGCCGCGTCGCTGCGCGACGGCTCCGAGCAGATCGTGTCGGCGTCGACGCAGGTGTCATCCGCGGCGCAGGCGCTGTCGCAGGGCGCGACCGAGCAGGCGGCGTCGCTCGAGGAGACGTCGGCGTCGCTCGAGGAGATGGCCTCGATGACGCGGAGCAACGCCGACGGCGCGCGCGAGGCCGCGCGGCTCATGACCGACACCGAGCGGCTCGTCGGCGAGTCGAACCGCGCGCTGGAGGAGATGGTCCGCTCGATGGACGGCATCTCCGAGGCGAGCGACAAGGTCGCGAAGATCATCAAGACGATCGACGAGATCGCCTTCCAGACCAACATCCTCGCGCTGAACGCCGCGGTCGAGGCGGCGCGCGCCGGCGAGGCGGGCATGGGCTTCGCCGTGGTGGCCGACGAGGTCCGCAACCTCGCGCAGCGCTCGGCGCAGGCCGCCCGCGACACCGCCGAGCTCATCGAGGAGTCCTCCTCGCGCGCCGGCGACGGCAGCGCCCGCGTCAGCGACGTGGCCCGCTCCATGTCGGCCATCACGACGAGCGTGTCCGAGGTCGCCCGCCTCGTCGGCGAGGTCAGCTCCGCCAGCGAGCAGCAGTCGCAGGGCATCGCCCAGATCACGCAGGCGATGTCGCAGATGGAGCAGGTGACGCAGACGACGGCGGCCAGCGCCGAGGAGAGCGCGGCGGCCAGCGAGGAACTCAACGCGCAGGCCGAGGTGACGATGACCCAGGTCGAGGAACTGGAGCACCTCGTCGGGGGCGGCGGGAGCCGCCCCGCGCACGGGACGCGGCGGGTGCCGCGTCCCGTGGCCGTTCCTCAGAGCGACTGGAGCGCGGAGCGGACGGCCGCGTAGTCGGGCTCGTTCCGCGCGTCCTCGAGGACCTCGCGGTGGCGCACCATCCCCTGGGTGTCGACGACGAACACCGAGCGCTTGGCGATGCCCTTGAGGCCGATCATGTCGGGGTTGTAGACGTCATACGCGCGGATGACGTCCTTGTTGAAGTCGCTCAGCAGCGGGAAGGCGAACTTGTGCTGCTCCGACCAGGCCTTGAGGGCGAAGAACGTGTCCACGCTGATGCCGACGACCTGCGCCTGCATCGTGTTGAACTCGCTCATCGAGTCGCGGAACGTGCACAGCTCCTTCTCGCAGACGCCGCTGAACGCAGCCGGGAAGAACGCGATGACGACCGGGCCGTTCGCCAGCAGCTGGCTGAGCGTGACGGGCTCGCGGTCCTGGTTCATGAGCGTGAAGTCGGGGGCTTTCGTTCCGAGATCGGCAGACATCAGGGACTCCTTCCGGTGGCCAACGGGCGCGGCCGGCTGGCGGCCGCCTACGGGTTCAATACTAACCGGTGCGCCCGGGCCGCCTCCACCGCCTCGCGCGAGAAGGGCTGCCGCCGGTAGCGCCCGGCCGCCCAGTCCGCGTTCTGGTCGAAGTAGTGGGGGCTCAGCGGATGCCCCGACTGCCCCGCCGGGAGGACCACGCGCGACAGGTCCCAGTCGCCCACGTCGACGAGCTGCCGCCACGACGGGTGCTCCCACGCGGCGAACGGACGCGCGCGGTCCCAGCTCACCCGCATCACCGTCGTCCCGTCCCCCGGCAGCGGGACCGGGCCACGGTCGAACAGCCACGATGCCAGCGCACCCGACGCGCCGAGCGGGTGCGCGAACCGGGCGGCGTGCAGGCGATCCCACGCCGCGCCGGTCTCGCCCCCGGGCCGGGCGGCCAGCACGTCGAGCGCGTCGAGCGCCGCCAGCGGCATGAGGTCCTCGAGCGTCTCGCGGCGGTCGACCGTGCCGATGTCGTCGAACCACCGGTCCGCGGGATCCGCGAGCACGACGTGCAGGCCCGCGAAGCGCTCGGCGCCCGCCCAGGCGTAGAAGCGGGCGAACAGCGGCTCGCCCATCTCGTCGGCGAAGGTGCGCCGCCAGAGCGCCGCCTCGAAGGCCTCGTAGAGCGCGACGACCGGGCGGCCGTCCACGACCCGGTCCCACGCCGCGAGCTGCCCGAGCACCTCGGCCGCGCGCGCCTCGCCCCCCGACGCGCGCCCGCGGGCCGCCGCCGCGGCCGCCCCGGCCAGGACCCGGTCGGCGGCCACGCTCCGGAGGTCGTTCTGGAGGGCCGCCATCGTGTCGAGGTCCGCGCCCTCGGTGGCGCCGAGCACGTCGTGCAGCCGTGTCGCGCGGAACGGCGCGATCCAGTCGCGCGTGATGAGCCCGGGCCACGCCCTGTCGATCTCGTTGTTCGACGAGGTGACGTAGCCCGCCGCCGGGTTGAGGACGCGCGGCAGGCGCGACGGCGGCACCGTCCCCGTCCAGCCCGGCGAGGACGAGGGCCCCGCAGGCCGGGTGCCGTCGCCCTCCGCCCGGACGGGCAGCACGCCGGACATGGCGTAGCCGATGTTGCCGTCGACGTCGGCGTAGACGACGTTCTGCGAGGGCGACCCCAGCTGCTCGATGGCCGCCAGGAACCCGTCCCAGCCGTCGGCGCGGTCGAGCGCGTCGAGCGCCGACGCCGCGCTCGTCCCCGGCTCGAGCCACCGGAGGACGAACGCCTGGCGCTCGCCCGCCGGCTGGTCGCCCGGCGTCAGCCACGCGGGGGCGGTGTCGCCGTCCTCGCCGACCTCGGCGAAGACCGTGCCCCGGTCGGTCCGCCAGATCTCGAACGGCGCGGGCGCCGGGCGGCCGGCCACCGGGATGGCCGCGGACTCGACCTCGACCGGCACCCAGGCGCCGTCGCGCCAGTAGCGGCGGCCCGCGACGTCGAACCGCACCAGCGACAGGTCCTGGACGTCGGCCCCGGTGTTGGTGAACCCCCACGCGACACGCTGGTTGTGGCCGATGACGACGAAGGGGGAGCCCGGCACCGAGACGCCCGTCACGTCCAGGCCGGCCGCGACCAGGTGCAGCTCGTACCAGGTGGAGGGCATCTCGATCGCGAGGTGCGGGTCGTTGGCCAGGATCGGTCGGCGTGACGCGGTCCGCGACCCGGCCAGCACCCAGTTGTTCGAGTTGCCCCTGGGTGCGGAGGGCTCGAGCCACTCGAGCCCCCGCGGATACGCCACCGGCGCGGCGCCCGCGCCGGCGCGCGCGACCACGTCGACGGCGCCGCCCCGTGACGGCGGGCCGGCGGGTGCCCGCCCGGCCACGCCAGGCACGGCCGCTGGCATCACGGCCGGCGCCGAGGCCGGGTAGCGGCCGGCCAGGCGCGTGGCGGCCGCGTCGCCGAAGCGGCGCGCGAGCGCGAAGCGCACCAACTCGGCCTGGTGGTTCTCGGCGAGGCGCCAGGCGAGCAGCTCGGCGACCGCCAGCGAGTCGAGCGGCGACCAGGGCGCCGGGTCGACGCCGAGCGCCTGGAACTCCGGGGGCCGCCGCCAGCCGCTCGTGGCGGCGAAGACCGCGTTGACCCCGGCGGCGTACCGCTCCAGGGCGACGCGGGCCTGGGGGCTCGTCGCCGCCCACGCCGAGGCGGCGCGCGCCCGCAGGCCGAGGGTGAGGAACCGCCTGTCGACGGGCAGCGCCTCCTCGCCGAGCACCTCGGCCAGCCGGCCCATCGTGACCCGGCGGTAGAGCTCCATCTGCCAGGCCCGGTCCCGGGCGTGCAGGACGCCGGCGGCGAACCAGGCGTCCTCGGGATCGCGGGCGTACACGTGGGGCACGGCCCAGCCGTCGAAGAGGACCTCGACGGGACGATGCAGACCGGGGACGGTGGTCTCGCCGTCCAAAGGGGGGAGCGAGGCCCGGGTCCATCCCCAGCCGGAGGCCGCCAGGGCGGCGGCCAGCGCAAGGCCGAACAGGAAGAGTCGTGTCACTTGGTCGTCCCGGAGCGGTCTTGCCGCCTGCGGGGCGTTCGACTAGGATGGGGGGCTGCGGTTCCTAATTAACGCCGCGTCTACAGCTTACAGCAGTTCAACGCCAGTGTTCAGGGTGCGCGCTGACTAACCGTCCCGGCTTGCATGGCCTTTCCGCTTCCCACCCCGCCCCGCGCGCTCTGAACGAGGTACGTCGGAGTCATCCGTGATCGAGGTTCAGCAACTCTCGAAGCACTACGGTCCCTTCACGGCGGTCGATAACGTCACCTTCCGGGTCGAACCCGGCGAAATCCTCGGCTTCCTCGGCCCGAACGGCGCCGGGAAGACGACCACGATGCGCATCATCACCGGCTACATGCCGGCGAGCGAGGGCAAGGTCGTCGTGGCGGGCCACGACGTGTTCGAGCACCCGCTCGAGGCCAAGCGCCGCACCGGCTACCTGCCGGAGACCCCGCCGCTCTACCCGGACATGACCGTCCGGGAGTACCTCACCTTCGTCGGCCGCCTCAAGGGCGTGCCGCGCCGGGAGATCCGGTCGCGGGTGGACGACGTCATGAAGCGGACGTGGGTGGCCGACATGGCGTCGCGCCACTGCGCCAAGCTCTCCAAGGGCTACCGGCAGCGCGTGGGCCTCGCGCAGGCCATCATCCACAACCCGGACGTGCTCGTCCTCGACGAGCCGACGGCGGGCCTCGACCCGAAGCAGATCATCGAGACGCGCCAGCTGGTGCGCGAGCTCGGGGGCGCGCACACGATCGTGTTGAGCACGCACATCCTGCCGGAGGTGTCGCAGACCTGCCAGCGGGTGGTGATCATCAACAAGGGCCGGGTCGTCGCGATCGACACCCCGGAGGGGCTGACCGCGCGGCTGCAGGGCGCGATCACGATCTACCTCCAGGCGGCGGCGCCGGCCGCCGACCTGCCGGCGGCCCTCTCGGCGGTGCCCGGCGTCACGCGCGCGGCGGTGACGACGGACCGCGAGGGCGTCGTGGAGGTGGAAGTGGACAGCGAGCGCGGGCACGACATCCGCCGCGAGATTGCGGCGGCGGTCGTGAACCGGGGCTGGGGCCTGCTCGAGCTGCGGCCGATGCGCATGAGCCTCGAGGACATCTTCCTGAGCCTGACCACCGAGGACGCGGCGACGGCGCCGCCCGCGGAGCCGGGCGCGAACGCGGAGGTGACCGGTGCGTAACGTCCTCACCATCGGGGGCAAGGAACTCCGGTCGTACTTCGCGTCGCCGACGGGCTACATCGTCATCGGCTTCTTCGCGCTGCTGTACGGCTACTTCTTCTACGCGCTGCTGGCGTTCTTCGAGCGCCAGAGCATGCAGATGATGCAGATGGGCCCGCAGACGATGAACGTGAACCAGATGCTCATCGGCCCGCTGCTGATGAACGCGAGCGTCATCGCGCTCTTCGTGCTGCCCATGATCACGATGCGGACCTACGCCGAGGAGAAGCGGTCGGGCACGATCGAGCTGCTCCTGACCTCGCCGGTGACCGACTGGCAGATCATCCTGGGCAAGTTCTTCGGCGCGATGGGCCTCTACGCGGCGATGCTGGCCGTCACGCTGATCCACATCGGGGTGCTGTTCCTGTACGGGAACCCGGAGTGGAAGCCGATCGCGACGGGCTACCTCGGCCTGCTGCTGATGGGCGGGTGCTTCATCTCGGTGGGGCTGCTGATCTCGAGCGCCACCAAGAACCAGATCGTCGCGGGCATGGTGACCTTCGCGGTCTTCCTGCTGCTCTGGGTCATCAACTGGATCGGGAGCTTCGTCGGGCCGACGGCCCAGGCCGTGCTCCAGTACCTGTCGATCACCGACCACCTGGACGACTTCGCCAAGGGGGTCATCGACACGAAACACCTGGTCTATTACGTGAGCTTCATCGCCTTCGGCCTCTTCCTGACGGCCAAGTCGGTGGACACGGAACGGTGGCGGGGCTGACCATGACGAGACTGCTTGGTGCAATTGGCTGGCTCGGCACGGCCCTCGTCTTCGGGGCCGTCCTCGTGCGATTCGTCCGGCCGGAGTGGCTCCAGTACGCCCAGTGGGCGGCCTGGGCCGGCCTGGCCTGCGTGCTCGCCTACATGGCGGGGCACTGGCGCGACGTGATGGGCGCCTACTCCGGCCGCGCCGCGCGCTACGGCACGCTGTCGGCGGTGAGCGTCGTCGTGGTGATCGGCATCCTGGTGGCGGTCAACTACCTCGCCACGCGGCAGAACAAGCGCTGGGACCTGACGGCGAACCAGGTGTACAGCCTGTCGGACCAGTCGGTGAAGGTGCTCGAGAACCTCGACGCGCCGGTGACCTTCACGGTCTTCGACCAGGAGACCAACTTCGACCGCGCGCGGGCGCGGCTCGACGAGTACACCTACCACTCGCCGAAGGTGTCGGTGGAGTACGTGGACATGGACCGCGAGCCGGCGCGGGCGCGCCAGGCCGAGGTCCAGGCCTACGGCACGATCCTCGTGGCGTACAAGGACCGCGTCGAGCGCGTCACGAACCCGGACGAGCAGACCATCACCAACGCGCTCATCAAGGCCGTCACCGGCGAGGAGCGCACGGTCTACTTCACCCAGGGACACGGCGAGAAGGACCCGACCGGCACCGGCCGCGAGGGCTACAACGCCGTCGCCGAGGCGCTCGGCCGGGACAACTACAAGGTCGAGCGGCTGGTCCTCGCGCAGCAGGCCGACGTCCCCGCCGATGCGAGCGTCGTCGTGATCGCGGGCCCGCAGACCGACTTCCTCGCCTCCGAGGCCGGGGCGCTGATGCGCTACATGGCCAAGGGCGGCAAGGTGCTGGTGCTGCTCGACCCGCCGGACGGCGGCACGCCGCGGCCGATGCCCGCGCTGACCGACTTCCTGAAGGCCTGGGGCATCGCGGTGGACAACGACGTGGTGCTCGACGCGAGCGGGATGGGCCAGCTCCTCGGCACCGACGCCTCGGTGCCGGTCGCGGCCAACTACCCCGCGCACCCCATCACCGACCGCTTCCAGCTGATGACCGCCTTCCCGCTCGCGCGGTCGGTCACGCCGATCCCGGGCGGGACGGACGGGCACACCGCGCAGCCGATCGTCGAGACCAGCCCGCAGAGCTGGGCCGAGGCGGACCTCGGCAGCCTGTCGGGGGGCGAGGCGGTGAGCTTCGACGAGGCCGCGGGCGACAAGCGCGGCCCGATCGTGCTCGGCGCCGCGGTGTCCGCGCCGGCGTCGGAACAGCCGGAGCCCGCCACGCCACCGGCCGACGGCGAGACGCCGCCGGTGAAGGAGTCGCGCGTGGTGGCGATTGGCGACTCGGACTTCGCCGCCAACTACGGCCTCGGCATCCAGGGCAACCAGGACTTCTTCCTGAACACGGTGAACTGGCTCGCGCAGCAGGAGAACCTGATCGCGATCCGGCCGCGTGAGCCCGAGGACCGCCGCATCACGCTGACGGCGGACCAGCAGGCGCGGATCTTCCTCCTCTCGGTGTTCCTCATCCCGGGCCTCGTGTTCGGGGCGGGGGCCTACACCTGGTGGCGGAGGCGCTAGGATGCGCGGCCTCAAGTCCACGCTCGTCCTGGCGCTCGTCCTCGCGGGCCTCGCCGGCTACATCTACTTCGTGGATGCCGACCGGCCCGCGGGCGACGACGCGCGCGAGACGCTGTTCGCGGTGCAGGCGGACCAGATCACGGGGATCCGCCTGACCGCGGGCGGCCAGACCAGCGTGCTCGAGAAGTCGGGTGACGCCTGGAAGATGACCGCGCCGGTGGCCACCGGCGCGGACGCCACCGAGGTGTCCAGCCTCACGACCAACCTGGCGTCGATCGCCGTCAACCGCGTGGTCGACGAGAACGCCGCCGACCTGGCCCAGTACGGCCTCGCCGACCCGCGCATCACGGTCGCCTACACCGCCGGCGACCAGTCGGGCACCGTCGCCATCGGCGACACCTCGGCGGCCGGCAGCGACGTGTACGCGCGCGTGGGCGACAGCCACCGGGTCGTCCTGCTGTCGTCCTTCCTGGGCACGACGTTCGACAAGTCGCCCTTCGACCTCCGCGACAAGCGCGTGCTCGCGTTCGAGCGTGACAAGGCGGACGGGCTGACCATCGACGCCGGCGGACCCGAAATCCGCCTGGCGCGCGACGGCAGCGCGTGGACCGTCGAGGCGCCGGTCGAGGCGCGGGGCGACTACGGCGCGATCGAGGGCCTGCTCACGCGGCTCTCGACGACCTCGATGACCTCCCTCGTGGACGACCCGGCCGACGCGGCCGGCGACACGTATGGCCTGGCGTCGCCCGTCGCCACCATCACGGTGTCGAGCGGCAGCAGCCAGGCCGTGCTCGCCGTCGGCAAGGAGACCGACGGCAAGACCTACGCGCGCGACCGGTCGCGCGACCTGCTGTTCACGATCGACCCGTCGATCGTCACGGACCTCACGCGGGACGTCTCGGCGTACCGGGACAAGGACATCTTCGAGTTCCGCCCCTTCAACGCCGAGCAGGTCGCGATCACGCGCAACGGCGAGACCGTCACGCTCAAGAAGACCCCCGCCGACGGCCAGGGCGCCGCCGAGTCGTGGACCCTCGAGCGGAACGGCACGGCCGTGGCGCTCGACCAGGCGCGGGCCGAGGACCTGCTGACCAAGCTGGCCAACATCCGGGCCGACTCGTTCGCCGAGACCACCGCGGACACCGGGCTGGACGCGCCGGACCTGGTGGTCGCCGCCCGCTATGACGGCGGGAAGTCCGAACGGGCGCGGATCGCGCGCCACGCGGGAGCGGGCTTCGGGGCGCGCGAGGGGGAACCCGGCGCGGCCCGCGTCCCGATCGCGGCGGTTGACGGCGCCATCGCGGCGCTCGACGCGGCCCTCGCGCCACCGCCCGCCGAGCCGGCGGCCGCCAAGCCCTGACGACCGTGCGCCTGCCAGGGACGTTCGGCACGTTCGTCGCCGCGCTCGCCCTGGCAGGCGCCGCCTGCGCGCCGAAGGTCACGCCGCTCACGCTCGAGCAGGCGATTCGCAACCCGACGCCCATCGAGCAGCTGCGGCGCGACCTCCGCGCGCTCTTCACCGACCGCGCGGTGGACCACGCGCAGTGGGCGGCGCACGTGTACTCGCTGCAGCACGGCGAGACGCTCTACAGCTACAACGCCTTCCAGCTGATGCTGCCGGCCTCCACCGAAAAGCTGTTCACGGTGGCTGGATCGGCGGCGGCCCTCGGCTGGGACTACCGGTTCACGACGCGGCTCCTCGCCACGGGGCCGCTGGCCCCCGACGGCACCCTCGCGGGCGACCTCGTGGTCGTGGGCGACGGCGACCCGACCATCAACCCCAGGCACCCGGAGCGCTGGGGCGTGTTCGACGAGTGGGCCGCCGAGCTGGCACGGCACGGCGTCCGCGTGATTGACGGGCACCTGGTCGGTGACGACCGCGCGTTCGCGGCCCCGGGCTGGGGCGCCGGGTGGTCGTGGGACGACCTGCAATACGGGTACGCCGCCCCCGTCGGCGCACTGCAGTACAACGAGAACGAGATCGAGGTCGAGGTCGGCCCCGGGATGGACGCCGGCGCACGGGCCATCATCACGACGGCGCCCCGGGGCTCGGAACTGGTCATCGACTACGACGTGACGACCGGTCCCCCGGGCAGCGCGCCGTCCCTGTGGCTGTCGCGGGTGCCCGGCGCCAGCCTGCTCGGCGTCCACGGGACGGTGCCGGCCGGGGGGCCGGCGGTGACGCTGATGGCGTCGGTCCCCAACCCGACCCGCCTCTACGTGAACGCGCTGCGGGAGGCCCTCGGCCGCCACGGCATCTTCGTGTCGAGCACGGCCGTCGACGTCGACGACCTCCCCGCGCCGCCCGATCTCGACGCCGCCACCGTGCTGCTCGTGGACCACTCGCCGCCACTGAGCGAGATCGCGGACGTGACGCTCAAGTGGAGCCGCAACCTGTACGCCGAGACGCTGCTCTACGCCATGGCGCCGGCGGAGGCGCCGGCGACGCCTGGCGCCGGCATCGACAGGCTGCGCGAGGTCGTGCGGCCGTGGGGCGTCTTCCCCGAGTTCTTCCTCCCGCGCGACGGGTCGGGCCTGTCGCGGTACGACACGGTCACGGCCGACTCGCTCGTGTGGCTCCTCACCTACCTGTGGTCGGACCCGGGGTTCGACATGCAGATCCGCAGCGCCCTGCCAGTCGCCGGCGAGAGCGGCACGCTCGCCCGGCGGCTCGCCGGGACGCCGGCCGCGGGGCGCGTGCGCGCCAAGACGGGGTCGATGACGGGCGTGCGCACGCTCGCGGGCTACCTGACGACGCTCGACGGCGAGACGCTCGCCTTCTCCATCCTCGTGAACAACTACCGCGTGCCCGGGGCGCAGATCGACGCCGTCATCGACCGCGCGCTCGAGCGGCTCGTCGCGTTCTCCCACGGCGCGACGACGCGGTAGCCGCGCGCGGCCGCGTCACGCGGCGGCGTCGAGCCGGGCGACCAGGGCGTCTCGGAGCGCGGACGGCTGCACGGGCTTGGACAGGAAGTCGTCCATGCCCGCCTCGAGGCATCGCTGCCGGTCCTCGGGCATCGCCGCCGCGGTCATGGCGATGATCGGCACCCGCGCCCGGCTGCCGTGCTCGATCTCGCGGATGGCGCGCGTGGCATCGAAGCCGTCCATCTCGGGCATGTGGCAGTCCATCAGGACGATGTCGTACCGGATGCGCTCGCAGGCCGCCACCGCCTCGAGGCCGTTGCCCGCGACGTCGGCGCGGAACCCGAGCTTCTCCACCATCCGCACCGCGACCCGCTGGTTCACGGCGTTGTCGTCCACGACGAGCACCCGCCGATCCGCGCCGAAGGCGGGGCGCCGCGGCGGCACCGCGACGGCGGCCTGCGGCACGACCCCGAGCATCCACGCCAGCTCGCGCGCCAGCTGCGCCGGCTTCGCGGGCTTGGTCAGGATGGCGTCCACCCCGGCGAGCATCGCGGCGGCCCGGCTCTCGCGGCCGTGGACGGACGTCAGCAGGAGGAGCGGGAGCGCGCCATGGCGCTCGGTCGAGCGGATGCGCTCGGCCAGCGTCACGCCGTCCATGTCGGGCATCCGGAAGTCGATGATCGCCAGGTCGAAGGGCGCCCCGTCGTCGAACGCCGCGTCGAGGCGCGCGAGGGCGTCCGCGCCGCTCGCCGCCGACACGGCCGCGACGCCGAGCGCCGCGAGCTGGCGCTCGAGCACGAGGCGGTTGGTCGCGCTGTCGTCCACCGAGAGGACGCGGAGGCCGGGCGGCAGCGCCGGCCGGGCCGGCCGCCGGTCCGGGCGCGCCCCGACCGGCACGGTGAAGCTGAAGACGCTGCCCTTCCCGGGCACGCTGTCGAGGCCGACCGTCCCGCCCATCAGCTCGACGAGCGTCCGCGAGATGCTGAGGCCCAGCCCCGTGCCGCCGTGGCGGCGCGTCGTGGACCCGTCGGCCTGGCTGAACGGCCGGAAGAGCCGGCCGACGGCCTCGGGAGGGACGCCGGCGCCGGTGTCGGCCACGCTGAAGCCGAGCACCACCTGCCCGGCGTCCGGGCCGGGCTCCGCGGTGACGCGCACCACGACCTCGCCCCTGTCGGTGAACTTGACGGCATTGGCGAGCAGGTTCAGCAGCACCTGCCGCAGGCGGCAGGGGTCGCCGAGCACCAGGGCGGGCACGGCGGGCTCGACGAGCACCGCCAGCTCGAGGCCCTTGGCGTGCGCGCGCTCGGCGACGAGATCCACGGCGCCGTCCACCACTTCCTGGACGTCGAAGTCGACCATCTCCAGGGCCACGTGGCCCGCCTCGATCTTCGAGTAGTCGAGGATGTCGTTGATGACGTCGAGCAGCGCCTCGCCCGAGGTGCGGACGACCTGGGCGTACTCGCGCTGCTCGCCCGTGAGCGTCGTGTCGAGGAGCAGCCCGGTCATGCCGATCACCGCGTTCATCGGCGTGCGGATCTCGTGGCTCATGTTCGCGAGGAATTCCGACTTGAGCCGCGCCGCCTCGAGCGCGCGGTCCCGCGCCGCCTCGAGCTCGGCCGTCCGGTCGCGCACCTCGCCCTCGACCTGCTCCCGGGCCAGGTGCAGCGCCGCCGCCCGATCGGCGATCGCGCGGATCTCGTCCTGGCTGCCCCGGATCGCCACCAGCAGGAACACGTCCGCGCAGGCCACCCAGGCCGCGTGTTCCAGCCACCGCCACGGGCCCTCGCCCGCCACGCCGAAGATCGACTGCGGGAAGTACGTCCCGCGGACGAGATGGTCGACCGCGACGACCGCGGTCGCCGTCACGAGGACCCGCCAGTCACGGTAGAACGCGAGGAACGCCAGGGACGCGATGACGTGGAAGTGGGTCTCGATGCGCCCGCCCGTCAGGTGGATCAGGAGCGACGCGCCGAGGAGCTGCGCCACGGCGACGGCGTGGCGCGTCAACCGGGCCCCCGGGTGCGTCCAGGCCATCCACGCGGCCGGCAGCGTGATGGCGCCGCCGAGAAGCAGGGCGAGCCGGGCCTGCAGGTACACCTGCCCGGCGGCGGCGACGTCCGCACGCGGCGGGGCGAACACCGCCACGGCAATGCCCACGACCCACTGCGCGACGAGCAGCCTCGCGAACATGCGGTCGGTCCGAGCCCACCGCCCGTCTCGAAGCTCCGCGAACAGGGCGTCGGCGCGTGTCGCGAGCGCCGGATCGCCCCCCGTCACGGCACACCCCGCACAGGGCACGCGGCGATCGTGCCGCCGCGCGACCCGAGCCCGGACGGGAGCGCCTCGGCGGCGCGGCGGGGCAGGATGCGTGTCTCGGGCGCCATCTCAGGCTGGCCGCCAGCCTGCCGGAATGGCGGGCGCCGCGGCACTCGTACCAATCGGCGTCGCGCGCGGGGGCTTGAATGGGCGGCCGGGGCGCGCCGGACGCCCGTCAGAGGGTGACGAAGCGGCCGAACGCGATCGCCATGCCGAGCCCGACGAGGCCAACGGCGACCGAGCCGGCCAGGCCGACGACGAAGGGCTTGAGGCCGACGCCCCGGAACACGCTCACGCTCGTGTTGAGCCCGACGGCGGCCATGGCCGTCCCGAGCAGGGCCTTCGACCCCCAGAAGTCGCCGATCGTATCGGCCAGCCGGCTCCACGCCGCCGCGTCCCAGACGCCCCAGGCGGCGCCACCGCCGTTCAGCATCGCGTCGCCCACCGAGCGCACGACGGCCATCGCCAGGAACCCCACCACGAAGCCTGGCACGTAGGCCGTCCAGGGCCGGCGCGGCGCCCCGCCGCCCTCGGCCGCACCCGCGCCCCGGACGTGCATCCAGGTCAGGAAGGGGATCACCCCGGCCAGGAACAGGTTGCGGGTCAGCTTGGTGACGGTCGCGACCTCGAGCACCACGTCGTCGGCGTACATCTGCCGGTAGGTGAGCGCGGCACCCACGACCTGCGAGGTGTCGTGGACGGCGGTGCCCAGGAAGAGCCCGATGGTCTGGGGGTCCGGCAGCAGCGCGTGCGCGAGGTAGGGGTAGGCGAGCATCCCGAAGAGGCCGAACGCGACGATGTTGGCCACGGCGTACGCCACCTCCCGCTCGTCCGCGTCGATGGCCGGCGCGGTCGAGACGATGGCCGTCACGCCGCAGATGCTGGTGCCGGCCGCGATCAGGATGCCCAGCCGCGGGGGCAGGCCCAGCCGGCGGTTGAACCACGTCACGAAGAGCAGGCCGGTCAGGATGGCCGCGAGCACCACCGGGAGTCCCGCGGCGCCGAGCTTGAGGACATCGAAGGCGCTCAGCCGGATGCCGACGCAGACGATGCCGAGGCGCAGCAAGGTGCTCACCGAGAACCGGAGGCCGGGCATCAGGATGGGCGGCAGCGGGAGCAGGTTCCGGAGGAGCAGGCCGAGGACGATGGCGACCGGCACGCCCGAGATGGGGCTGCCGCCGCTCAGGCCCTGTGCGGCGAGGAGCGCGTGTCCGAGGAGGTCGGCCAGGCGGAAGCCGACGATCATGACGAGAAGGGCGGCCAGGATCCCCGGCAGGACGGCGAGGCGGGAGGACATCCCGCTCATCCTATACCGGCGGCGGCCGGCGGGCGCCGGACCTCACGACACGAGCCAGACGCCGCCGACGATCACGGCGGCGCACGACGAGGCGTAGAGGAGGTGGGAGTAGGCCCGCTGGCCGCGGCGGCCCGCGCGGGTCGCCAGCGCGCCGACGAGGGCCGCGAACGCGGTCATCGCGGCGACCGCGCCGACGCCGAAGCCCCCGAGGTAGGACAGCGCCGCCCCACGCGTGGGCAGCGCGAGCGCCGGCAGGATGCCGAACAGGTGCGAGCTCCCGGCCAGCCCGTGCAGCGTGCCCATCAGGAACGAGGCGCGCGTGTGGACGTGGCCGTGCAGGTGCGGGTGGTGGTGCTGGACCCGGTGCTCGCGCGGGCCGATGGCGGCTCCCGGGGCCGGCTTGACGTGCGCGTGGACGTCACCGTCGGCGTGGCGGTGCACCGCGAGGCGCCGCGCGCGCCCGATGCCCCAGATCCCCACGGCGATGAGGGCGACGCCGACGAGCCGTTCGCTGTACGCGGAGAGGGCGTCGACCGGCAGCAGCTCGCGGAAGCCGAGCAGCAGGAGCCCGATCGCCAGCACGCCGGCGGTGTGGCCGACGCCCCACTGGAACCCGGCCTTCCAGTGCGTGCGATCGCCGTCCACGGCGAGCGGGGCGATCGCGGCCAGGTGGTCGGGGCCGGAGAGCACGTGCACCAGCCCCGCAGCCAGGCCAGCCAGGACGGCAAACATCATCGGTCTGTTCTCAGTGTCGCGTCTCAGACGGTCGTCGGCATTCGGCCGGCGAGGCATCCCGTCCGGCGGCGTTGCTCGTCGCTTTCATATCGCCCGATCTGCGCACTCCTCGCGCCTGGCCGGTCGGGCGCCTCACCGCCCTCGGTGCACAACGAACGTCTGAGACGCGACACTAGCAGATACCGTGCCGCGCCGGACATGGCGCGGCTGGGGCCGGAAGCCCCAGGCCGCTGGCGCGGTCCCGCGGCCTGACGGCCTTCCGGCACCTTACCGCTGGATGGCCTTGAGCTGGAAGAACTCCTCGATGGCGAGCGGCCCGATTTCCCGGCCGATGCCCGACTTCTTGTAGCCGCCGAACGGCGCCATGGGGTTGAAGCGGCCGCCGTTGACGTCGACCTGGCCCGTGCGCATGCGCCGCGCGACGGCCATCGCGCGCTCGGCCGACCCGCCCCACACCCCGCCCGACAGCCCGTACGGGGAGTCGTTGGCGATGGCGACGGCCTCGTCCTCGCCGTCGTAGGGGATGATGACGAGCACCGGGCCGAAGATCTCCTCCTGGGCGATGGCCATGCGGTTGTCGACGTCGGCGAAGATCGTGGGCTCGACGTAGAACCCCCTGGCGAAGCCGGCCGGCGCCCCCCCGCCCGCGACCAGGCGCGCGCCCTCCTGCCTGCCCTGCGCGATGAAGTCCAGGACGATCTTCCGCTGCGCGGCGGAGGCCAGCGGCCCGAGACGGGAGGCGCCGTCGAAGGGGTCGCCGAGCGTCAGCTTGCCGAGCTGCGCCGTCGCCAGCTCGATCGCCTCGCCCTGCCGGGCGCGGGGGACGAGCATGCGCGTCCACGCCGAGCAGGTCTGCCCGGAGTTCTGCATGCAGTGGTTCACGCCGGCGGGCACCGCCTTCTCGAACGGCGCGTCGTCGAGGACGATGAACGCGGACTTGCCGCCGAGCTCGAGGCAGACCTTCTTCACGCCGTCGCCGGCCACGGCGCCGACGCGCCGGCCCGCGGCGAGCGACCCGGTGAAGCTCACCATGTCGACATCGGGGTGGCCGACGATGGCCTCGCCGACGACGCGGCCGGGGCCGGAGACGATGTTGAGGACGCCGGCCGGCAAGCCGATCTCGTGCGCGGCCTCGGCGAGGATGAAGGCGCTCAGGGGCGCGATCTCGGCGGGCTTGAGCACCACCGTGCAGCCGGCGGCGATCGCCGGGGCCACCTTCGCCACGATCTGGTGGAGCGGGTAGTTCCACGGGGTGATGCAGCCCACGACCCCGATCGCCTCCTTCAGGACGAGCGAGTTGCCGAGCTCCTCCTCGAAGCGGACGTCGCGAATCCACTTGCCGTTGAGGCCGATGTGAGAAATCGGGAACTGGGCCTGGACGGCGGTCGCGAACTTGAGGGTCGTGCCGACTTCGTGGGCGATGGCCTCGGCAACCTGCGGGATGCGCGTGGTCATCGCGGCGGCCAGCTTCTCGAGCCACTGGGCGCGCTCCTCCACGGAGGTGGTGCTCCAGGCCGGAAACGCGCGCCGGGCCGCCCGGACGGCGCGGTCCACGTCCTCGGCGGTGCCCTTGGGGACGCGGGCGACGGCCTGCTCGGTGGCCGAGGAGATGACCTCGATGGTCTCGGGGGCCGCGGGGGCCTGCCAGGCGCCGTCGTAGTAGTGCTGTCCGTGCTCGATCATGCGTTCCTCTCCGCGCCCCGCCGGCGCATCGACATCCCTTCATTCTACGCTAGACTGGAGCGTTGTCCGGCGCCCCCCGGCGGCGTCCTTCCATTCATCTCGTGAGACGCGGCGCCCCCGGCCGGCCGGAGCCGGCGCCCGTGAAGAGGACTGACTCATGCGTATCGACGGCAAGACCTTCATCGTGACCGGCGGGGCCTCGGGCCTCGGCCGGGCGGCCGCGGAAGCCCTGCTGGCGGCCGGCGGCAACGTCGTGATCCTGGACGTGAACGCGGAGGCCGGCGCGGCCGCCGAGCAGGCGCTCGGCGCGAAGGCGAAGTTCGCCCAGGCCGACGTGTCGAACGAGGAGCAGGTGAAGGCCGCGGTGGATCTCGCCGTCAGCGCCTTCGGCGGCCTCAACGGCGTGGTGAACGCGGCCGGCATCGGCCCGGCGGCGAAGATCATCGGCCGGAACGGCCCGCACGCGCTCGACCTGTTCGAGAAGACGATCCGGATCAACCTGACGGGCACGTTCAACGTGATCCGGCTGGCCGCGGCCACCATGGCGAACAACACGCCCGAGGCGAGCGGGGAGCGCGGCGTGATCATCAACACCGCGTCGATTGCCGCCTACGACGGGCAGATCGGCCAGCCGGCCTACGCGGCCTCGAAGGGCGGCATCGTCGCGCTGACGCTGCCGGCGGCCCGCGAGTTCGCCCCGATCGGCATCCGCGTCGTCACGATCGCGCCCGGCATCTTCGACACGCCGCTGCTGGCGGCCCTGCCCGAGGCCGCGCGCGCGTCGCTCGGCCAGCAGGTGCCCTTCCCGTCGCGCCTCGGCCAGCCGTCGGAGTACGCCGCCCTCGCCCGCCACATCATCGAGAACGAGATGCTGAACGGCGAGGTCATCCGCCTCGACGGCGCGTTGCGGATGGCGCCGCGGTAGGGACTATCGGGTGAGTAATCAAGAATCCAGAATTTAGAATCCAGAAACAACGTTCGCTGCAGAGGGGCACGACAGGCCGGAGACGGCCGTCGTGCCCTTCGGTGTTTCTTGTTTCTTGATTCTTGATTCGGCAATAATATACTTGACTAACCGTGCTCGGTTTGGGATACTTGGTTTATGGGCGAGCCGAAAACCCTCCGAGACGCGATCCTGTTCTTCGCAGATTACGACAATTGCCGCAAGGCGGTTGAAGCGATCCGCTGGCCGGATGGCGTGGTCCGTTGCCCCCACTGCGGTTCGGACAAGGTGACCTACCTGGAGAACCAGCGCCGCTGGAAGTGCTACGAGAAGCACCCCAAGGCGCAGTTCTCGCTCAAGGTGGGGACCATCTTCGAGGACTCGCCCATCGGCCTTGAGAAGTGGCTGCCCGCCCTGTGGCTGCTCACCAACTGCAAGAACGGCATCTCGTCCTACGAGCTTGGCCGGGCGCTCGGCGTCACCCAGAAAACCGCGTGGTTCATGCTGTCCCGTCTGCGGCTGGCGCTCCAGGGTGAGGACGGCGGCAAGCTCGGGGGCGAAGTCGAGGCCGACGAAACCTTCATCGGCGGCAAGGCGCGGTTCATGCACAAGGACAAGCGCCAGCGCATGGTCAAGCACGGCTCCAAGCTGGCGGGCAAGGTCGCCGTCATGGGCCTGCTGGAGCGCCACTCCAAGAACGGCCGCTCCCGCGTGCGTACCGCCATCATCCCGAACGTGCGGCAGCACACCGTCCGCGAGCAGGTCTCCAAGCACGTCGAGCCGGGCGCGACTCTGAACACCGATGCGTTTAAGTCCTACAACGGCCTAGAGGCCGATTACGTCCACAAGGTCATCGACCACGCCGAGTGCTACGTCGAGGGGACCGTCCACACGAACGGGCTGGAGAACTTCTGGTCCCTGCTCAAGCGGGCGCTCAAGGGCACCTACGTGTCCGTCGAGCCGTTCCACCTGTTCCGCTACCTGGACGAGCAGTCGTTCCGCTTCAACAACCGCGAGGGTGACGACGCTTCGCGCTTCGTGCTGGCCCTCAAGGGCATCATCGGCAAGCGCCTGACGTTCGCCACGCTTACCGGGTCCGAGGTTCCGGAAAGGTGCTAAGAAATCCTATCCACAACTCCCACGCGGACCCCGCCGACGTGCCCGCCGATAATCCGAAGGGGACAATGAAGCGGTTTACGGAGGGCTTGAGGCGCGTCTTGGAGGCTCCGAAACATTGGCCGAAACGCCAAACTTCAGCCCCCAAGAGCAGGCCGACCAAGAGGCGTAAGTGACTCTGATTGAACGGCTTAGTTGAATGTTATTGAACAGACGGTTGACGTCAGATAAGCTGCTATTAGGATCGTTAAAGGTTCCTCCCCGCTGAAAGGACCCCAAGGGGGTCTGCCATCGAGCTAGGCGGGGAGGTCATCTCCCTCCAAACGTGCCCACCCTTCACCTGTGCCTTGACGAAGCGGGCAACCTTTCGTTCAACGCCAAGGGCACCAAGCACTACATCTTCGCGGTTGCGTGGACGCTTGATCCCAAGCCACTCGCGAACGACCTCACGGACCTCCGCTATTCCCTGCTGAAGCAGGGCCATGACATCCACTCCTTCCATGCCACTGAGGATAGGCAGGCCAACCGCGACGAGGTTGTGGCTCGCCTCCGGGCACGTAGCGGCTGGCAGTTTGCCGGGCTCGTTGTCGAAAAGCGGAAGCTGAACCCGTCACTCTACAACGAAGAGAGGTTCTATCCCTTCTTTGCCGGCATGTTGTTGCGGTTCGTGTTCAAGGGCTTCCTCGGGCCCGCTGATCGCGTCCTTGCCTTTACTGACACGTTACCGGTGAATAAGCATCGCGCAGCAGTTGCCAAGGCATTCAAGAGCTCGTGCCGAGCCGACCTCCCTCTTGGCACCCCGTTTGAGATCTATCACCACCCCAGGCAGGCCAACTGCTGGCTGCAGGTAGCGGACTACTGCTGCTGGTCTCTGTACCGAAAGTGGGAGAACGGCGACTTCAGGACATACGGCCAGCTCGCACCGCGCCTAAGCAAGCGTGAGCTCGACGTATTTTCCCGTGGGGACGGTACTATCTACTACTAAGGAAACGCGCTTCCGCCCGCCAAGGCGGAAACGAAAGCGCGTCAAACGCTGATAGATTGCGTTCTCGGCACCGGCAACCGATAATCGCAAGGTTAGGGTCTCGTTTCCCCATCACGGGCCGTCCCAAGCTTCCTAGGGCTATTGGGAACGGCCCTTCGTCTTGTTGCTCACCGTGGACTGGGGCGTCGATGGGGCCGTGCGGCCAACGCCCAAGCCAGTCACCCTCCTGGTCATAATTCCCCCCTCCGAAGTGCCTGTCCCGTAAGGTACTAAGATCGTACAACTTACGGCCGCTCAGCGACTTAGGATTGACGGCCTGACGGTGGGCGCGGTAGAATGTGGACGAATCTTGTGTTGATCACTCGATGCATAGGTTCACTGCCGGGCCGGCTTTGGTTGTCCGCCAAGACTTCCCCAAAGCCGGCCCGCTCCTTCCTGCCCTCTACGTTCCGGCCACCTTCTTCTCGAGACCGCTCTTCGCGGCCATCACCTGCGCGATCCCCGCAAAGAGGGCCGTAATTCGTTCCGGCGACCAGCTTCCCAACTCCGTCATGCTGACGTCGACGTTGATGTTGAAGTGGACCGCGTCACGGTGCTGAGAGAACCCCGTTGACGTGCGGCCGCCTGCGGGGCCGTGTGTTTCCACCGCCGCGGGCTCGGCCTGCTTGGCTACTTGCTGATCTGGCGACTTCGTCTGCCGGGCAATGCGAAGGATGGAGCCGTCTCGTTCCACGAGGCCACCGGCAACCAAGAAGTCAAGGATCACCTTCAGGTTGAGCTTGTACGCGGGAGCGGCGGCACAGGCTGCACCGAGAGCCGTGATAGCGTCGTTCTCCTCCAGAGGCCGAAACGTCAGCTTGGGTTGCAGTACTTCCCAGAACCAGCCGCCCGCGAGAACCGGCCCCATGTTATGGGCCGCCGTCTCAGGCTCCCAAGCGAACGCCTGGTTGTAAGCCAGCACTTCGTCCACGGGGACCATTCCGCCTGATGCCTTCTGGAGTAGTCCCGTCTCGGCGAAGAAGTAGTTGGCGAGGCTTGTGGTGGTCTCAGCCATGTCGACCGTCTCGGCCACTTCGCGGTTGGTCACCGGCTTTCCGGTGCTGGCGTACACGGAAGCAAACGCACGCAGCACAGCGAGCTGGCGCTCGATCTTCATGCGTTCAGTTGGGATGGGCTTGTTCGGTCGAACCGGCCGCTTCTTCGATGCCTTCTGCTCGGGCGCCTTGCCCGCGTCTGGAACGTCCGCCACCTTGAACCTCCCGGCACTACCCCTAGTCTCCTGCGCGTAACGGTTTAGGACATCGGGCGATCTTGTCGAGAATCATGTCCGCACTCTTGGTCCAGACGAAGCGCTTGGGGGCGGTGTTGTAGTGGCGGAGGTAGTCCTCGATGGCCGC
>JBFWOG010000023.1:41220-76658 GCA_050250645.1 Vicinamibacterales bacterium | reverse complement strand
AGAAGGCCGCCCGGCTCTGGCCCACGGCCCCATGTGAATCGCATCGTGGCTCCGGCGAGGGACAACGACAAGGGACGACACACAGAACCACGTGGAGCTTGACTCTCAACGGCCGCTTCATAGAAGGCACGGAGCCGAAACGGCGTCAACGGACCGCCCGGCCCCAGCAGACGGTAGATCTTGCGGGGAAATTCGGGCCTCGGCTATAATCGGAAGTTCCTGCTCGGTCCTGCGACCAATACTGGGAGGTCGTTCAACGGTAGGACACCACGCTCTGGACGTGGTTATCGGGGTTCGAATCCCTGCCTCCCAGCCAGCCTTCGCTCGGCTTCGCCGAGCTACGGCTAGGCCGGCACAGCCGGCCAGTCTCCTGCGAGATATCCACACGCGAAGGCTGTCGCGCCGAAGCTCACACGAAGTGTGAGCGAAGGCGGACTCCCCACCCAGCCTTCGCTCGGCTTCGCCGAGCTACGGCTAGGCCGGCACAGCCGGCCAGTCTCCTGCGAGATATCCACACGCGAAGGCTGTCGCGCCGAAGCGGCGCCGAAGCCAGCGTCAGCTCCGAGGCGCCGCGAAGGCGTGAAGGCGTGAAGGCGTGATGCCTCCCTGCAATTCCTGCCACCATCGATGCGTGGCCGCCTGGCAGCAATTGCACCCTCCGCCTGGTCCCTCGCGTTCTACGGGCCCCTCTCCATGGTCTCGCGCCTGGCGCGGCTCGTGCTGGACTTCCCATGCATGGGAGACAAGCGCTTCGTCTACATCCTCTGCAGCGACGCCGACCCCAATCGGCACTACGTCGGCCTCACGAGTGACGTCGGGCGCCGGCTGCACTGGCACAACACGGGACCATCCGGCGTGACGGTGCGCAACAGGCCATGGTCGCTGGTCGTGGCCGTCGAGTTCGCGGACACCGGCGCCGCGTGGCGCTTCGAGCGGTATCTGAAGTCGGGTTCGGGCCGGGCCTTCGCTAGACGGCACTTCGGATAGCGAACTGAGCTACGCCCGTGCGACCCCGCGAGCGCCTCGGTGGTGTCGCCGCGTCACTCCTCGCGCAGGGCTTCGATCGGCTGGATGCGCAGGCTCTGGCACACCGGACCGATTGCCGCGACCACGCCGAGCGTCGCCATCAGCAAGGCGACGAGCGGCAGCAGCATCGCGCGGTAGTTCCGCATCATGTCGCCTTCGAGGATCTGCTCCAGGCCGACAGCCGCGATCAAGCCGAGGACCGCGCCCGCGGCCAGTTGCGCCAGGACGCGCGCGAAGATTCCGAGGAGGATTCGGTCGCGACTCGCGCCCAGCGCGGCACGAATGCCGATCTCGCGCCGCCGCCGCGCCACAGTGAACGACATCAAGGCGTAGATGCCGGCGGTTGAGAGCAGGATCACGCTCAGGATCACGAACGCCAGGCTCACGCCGATCAGCCGCATCATGCCCTGAGCCTGCTGGAACGCGGTCTCGGCTGTGGAGAGATCCAGCAGCTGCACGTCTGGATCGATCGACGCGCCGAGCTCGCGCAGCGGATCGGCAAGCGCCAGCGGATCGCCGGCACGCGCGCGCACGTGGACCAGGGCGGGATACAGGTCGCGGGCGGCGACGGCGTGATAGACCCGCCCTTCCGACTCATCATCGAAGGGACCCGGCACGGGGAAGTCGGGCACCACGCCGACGACTTCGTACCAGCGGTCGAGCGCGACGCTCCGCGACGGCGCCTCCCGGCCCCGGCCGACGTACTTGATCCGGCGGCCGAGCGGGTTGGCGCCGCCAAAGACCTGGTTGACCAACCCCTGGCTGACGAGCACCCCTGGCGTCAGGCCGGCGGCGTCGGCCGACACGTCTGACGCGGTCAGGCCGCGCCCGATCGACACCGGCACGTCGAACGCAGGGAAGAATCCAGGCGCGACGCGATTGAAACGCACCAGGGTGCCCCGCTTGGTGCCCTCGACGATGTTGTAGTGGACGAGATCAATGGGCGCGGGCATGCCGTCGACCTCGAGCACCATGGCGGGCTCGCGGCCGGGAGTGGTCATCGAAAGCGTCACGTCACGCACACGTGAGTCGTCTCTCAGATGGCGCTCGAGTTCCGCGACCGCGCCGCCGTACCGGGTGGTGAACGCAGCGTCACCCGCCTCGGTCGGCGGCGCGAGCGTCCGATCGAGCGACAGGGTCGCGTTCAGGAACTCGGCGCTGGCGTAGCCGCCGCCCGATTGGAGCCGAAGGGAGCTCCACGCGAAGTACACCGCCATCGGCAGGATCGCGACCGTGACCGCGACCTGCGCCACGATCAGCGTGGTCCACAGCCGCCCCATCTGCATGCGCGACCCACTGCCGGGGGGCAGCGTCTGCAGCCGCGTGTGTACATGTCGGCCGGTCGCCTTGAGCGCCGGCGCCACGCCGACGATGGCCGCCGCGAGCAGTGTGAGCCCGACGACGTAGATGACGGTACCGGCCTGGAGCTCCAGCGAGAACCAGAACGGCCAACGTCCGACCAGCGTGAGCATCGCCCCTTCGATCTGGCGGAGCGCCACGGTCGTCAGGCCGATCCCGATCGCCGCCGACACGCCGGCCAGCATCAGCGCCTCGACGAAAAGCTGCGCGACGATCCGGCGGCGGCTGGCGCCGAGGGCGACGCGCACGGCGATCTCCCCCTGCCGCGTCGCGGTCCGCGCGTAGACCAGGATCGCGACGTTCACAGCGATCAGGACGAGCACCAGCACGATTGCGATCTCGATCGCGTAGGCCGCAAGCGCCTCCTCGGGATCGTCCATGTCGGTGAACGCGTGGGCGTAGGCGATCACGCGCGGGCGCAGGTGCTCGTGGGTCCCCGGCGTCGCGTCGGCCACTCGACGGCCGATCGCGCTGAGCTCGGCGTGGGCGCTCTCGAGCGTGGCACCTGGCGCGAGCCGGCCGAAGACGTGCACGCCCGGACCGGTGCGCGGCGCGTATGCCGCGGCGTCGAGACGCCACGGGACCCAGAAGCTGTGGTACGTCGGGAATCCGAAGCCTGCCGGCATGACGCCGACGATCGTGTAGGCCGTGGGGCCAAGCCGCACCGATCGGCCGACGATCTCGGGATCAGCAGCGAACCGCCGGACCCACTCGTCATGGCCGATCACGAGCGCGTCAGGCGCGTCCGCGCGCTCGTCCTCCGGCAACAGCGTCCGGCCACGGTCCGCCTCGACGCCGGCCGCGCGGAATGCCGACGCCGAGATCTCCGCCACCATCACGACCTCGGGCGGCCTGTCGTCGACGATCAGGTTTCGCTGGACGTCGCGGGACACGCTGAGGTCCTCGATGGACGTCGCGTCGCGCCACGCCTCGATGTCGTAGAGCAGGCGCAGCTCGCGATTGTTCGTCGAGGCGTCCCAGTTCACGAGCGCGACCAGGCGATCCCCCTCGGGCAGCGGCAGCGTCGTGCCCGTCATCATCGACACGATGGTGAAGGCGCCGGCGGCAATCGTGATGCCCACCGACATGCCGAGCACGCTGACGAGGCTGAGGCCGGGATCGCGCACGAGCATCCGCCACGCGAGCGTGAAGTCGAGCGTCGAGAAGGCGGGGCCGCGGCGAATGCGGCGCTGCCGCCGCCGCTCGGCGACGCCGGTGCTGAGCGCGTTGAGGCAGGCCGCGAGCGCGAAGGACAGACGAGCGTGTCCGTCGCGAGCGGCGAACTCGCGCTCGAACGCGTCAATCATCTCAGCCGCGTAGCGATCACGATGCCGGCGGGGAAACGCGCGGAGCGCCAGGCGGTAGAGGCGCGTCATTCGATGCCCCGGAACATGTTCTGCGCGCGGGCCACGTCGAGGAGCGCGCGCAGCCGTTCGGACTCCGCGCGCGCGATCGCGCGGCCGAACCTTGTGCGCTGGTAATACCGCCGCGGCGGCCCGCCGCTCGCATCGTCCTTCGGCGTCGATTCGGTGACCAGGCCTTCGTCCACCATCCTCGCGAGCGCGGCGTAGAGCGTGCCGGGAAGGATCGCCTCGCGGCCTTCCGTCATGGCCGACACCTCCTGCATGATGGCGTAGCCGTGCATGGCCTCGCCGTCGCCGAGGGCGAGCAGCACCTGGTAGGTGGAGGGTTTGAGGGGGAGCAGCTCGGCGGGGTCACGCGTCAGTCGGCGCATCGTATTCGTTTTATACTATAGTTGATATCGAATAGTTCCCCCCGGGGTTGCACATCTTCCCGCGCGGCCTCTCGCCTGCTCGGCTCGCGCCGCCTCCCCCGCCATCGGGAACAGGTGGGTCGTGTGCACCTCCGCCTCGACGCGGGCCCCGGGCTAGCCCACGATGCGCGACGCGTTCGTCAGGCCTGCGAACAAGAGCGCAGGATCGCCGCCAGGCAGCGCGAAATACGCGTACGCAGTGTCGCCGGCAACGTGCAGCGCCATGCCGGGAAGGATAGAGCCGGACTTCAACGCCAGGTGCCCGAACACCACTGACGCGAGAAACAGTCCCGGCGCGAGTGTGAGCAGGTAGCCGAGGCCCTGCGAGGCGTGGAGGAGCGCGAAGGTCGCGCTCGTGACCAGAATCGCGAATGTGGGGCCGATGCGCTCCAGGTGACTCTGCATGTAGCCGCGGAAGGCCACCTCCTCGACCACCCCGGCGACCACCGGGCCCATGAGGAGCGCCGACCAGCGAAGCGCGAGCGAATAGGCGCTGACGTCAACGGGCGCGCGGCGGGAGCCCATCAGCACGTAGAGCACATAGAGTCCGGCCATCGCGCCGATCAGGCTCACGATCGTGGTCAGGTTGTCGCCGGACCATGCGCCGGGCTGCGGCCGCCAGACGCGCAGATGGAATCGCCGAAACTGCTGTGTCCCGCGCGGCCCGCCGCGACCGCCCAGCCAGGCGACCATGACGAACAGCCAGCATCCCATTGCCGCTGCGGCCCATGGCACGTCGGGACGCTGGCTCGCGTTCAGCCGGATCATGGCAACCCATGACAGCGTGCCGAGAAACTGAATCGACAGCCCCATCAGCAGGGCAGCGACAACGCTCCGGCCGACGCGTGGGATCGCGACATCTGGCGTGACGGCGGCGTCGGTCATGGCGCTTCCTTCCCCGCAGAGCGAGAGCAGTCCTGGGACCCGTGCGCAGGGGCGCCCGCCGTCAGGCACTGTCGAACGGCGGCACGTGCGCGTCGCAGAAGGCTCTTCGCGGCCTCGCCCGAGATGGCCATGTGCCTGGCGATCTCGCTGATTGTCAGTTCCTCGAAGTCGCGCAACAGGAGGATCTGCCGGTGCCGCTCAGGCAGGGCGGCCAGCGCGCGCGCCACATCCATGCGCAGTTCGTCGACGGGGACGTGGGCGAAGCGCGCCGAGTCCTCGATGGTCTTGAGCTCCTCGACGCTGCGCATGAACATCAACGCCGGCAGGGCACAGAGCCGTGCGATGACCTTGACCAGCCAGGCGCCAAGGGCGGCCGGGTTGCGAATGTCGCCCACGCGTCGATAGACCACGATCAACGCCTCCTGCACGACGTCCTCGATGGACGACGATGCGTAACACTGAAAGCGCGCGTAGCGCTGGATGTCGGGCCGCAGGTGTACCGGCAGCCGTTCGAGGGCCGCCCGGTCGCCCGCCTGGGCGGCCGCGAAGAGGTCCCCGTCCACACTCAGCATCGGCCGTCTGGCCTATAGGAGGGCCGGATCTGGCGAAACGGGTCGCGGGCGGCAATTTTCTTTCGACTGTAGAATCCCCCTGCCCGCTCCCGGGTCCCGTCTGGAGGTCTTCCGTGAATACCGCATCCACACCCCGCGCCCACGCCCTCCGCCCCGGTCAGGCGCTGCGCCTCCCCGCCGCATGCTGTCTCGCCCTCGCCCTCGTTGCCTGTCAGCAGGCGCCCCCGCCGCCGGAGGCGACCGCCCCCGCGCCAGAAGCCGCGCCGCGGGCCGAGTTCCTGACGACGCCCGAGACCGAGGCGATGGGATATCCGTTCAGCGAGGCGGTCCGCGTGGGCCACATGCTGTACCTGTCGGGACAGGTCGGCGAGCGGCCCGACGAGACCGGCGCGGCGAAGGTGGTCGAGGGGGGCATCCAGGCCGAGACCCGGCAGGCCCTGGAGAACATCAAGACCGTGCTCGAGCGCTACGGGTCGTCGATGTCCGAGGTCGTGAAGTGCACGGTCATGATCGCCGACATGAGCGAGTGGCCCGCGATGAACGAGGTCTACGCGACCTACTTCCCGGGACCGAAGCCGGCGCGGAGCGCCGTGGGCGCCAATGGACTCGCGCTCGGCGCCAAAGTCGAGATCGAGTGCCTGGCGACGGTGGACTGACAGCTTTTCCGTCCATCGGTCTCTCTGTCCCCCGGTGCCACCCGGCGAGCGGAGCCTCGCGGGCGAGCTGCCGCCTGCGACATCAGATGTTCTGCATGGTATCATCAGGCATCATGCGTACGACCATCGACATCGACGACCCGATTCTTCGAGAGATCAAGGCGATCCAGCAGAAAGAGCGCCGCTCGATGGGGGCTGTTGTCTCGGAGTTGCTGGCAGACGCGCTGGCTCGGCGGCGCTCCGGACGTGAGCACCCGGCGTTTGGTTGGACCTCGCGTCCGATGAACGCGCTGGTCGACCTGTCCGACAAGGACGCCGTGCACACCGCGCTCGACGGCGACCGGTCGTGAGCTACTCGCTCGACGCGAACGTGCTGCTCTTCGCGTCCGACCGGACGTGCGATCGGCACCGGGCGGCGCGCGAGTTCCTCGACTCGTGTGCCACGAGCCCGGAGGTGCTCTGCGTGACCTGGCCGACGCTCATGGCCTACCTGCGGATCGCCACCCACCCGCGTATCTTTGCGGCGCCCCTGGCGCCAGAGGAGGCCTGGGCCAACGTCAAGGCGCTCCTGGCGTTGCCGCACGCGCGGGCGGTGTCCGAGCAGGACGGCTTCATGGACGCCTACCTGCACGTCACGGCCGGCACGACCGTCCGGGGCAACCTGGTGCCTGACGCGCACGTCGCGGCCATCCTGTTCCAGAACGGGGTGCGGACCCTCTACTCGAACGACCGCGACTTTCGGAAGTTCGAGTCGCTCGACGTGCGCGACCCGTTCGCCTAGCCAGCGGCGAGCGAACTGCCCGCCGGAAAGCCAAGAAGCGGGGCCGGCAGGCGACGGCACGCAACGCCTCCCCCACGACGACCTCGCGGTGCCGCCCGGAAACCGGCTGCACGCGCTTACCCGGGGATCTCGGGGGACGCTGGTGCGTGCGAGACGATGGCGCCGAATGAGTCGGATGGCAGGCGGTCAGCGACCGCAGCACTTCTTGTACTTCTTCCCGCTGCCGCAGGGACACGGCTCATTGCGGCCGACTTTCGGAGGGGCGCGGTAGGGCTCGGTCACCGCGATGTAGGGATCCCCTTCGTCGTCCCAGGCCTCATCGCCTTGGAAGAGCAACTCGCCATCGTTGCCATCATGCGAGCGGCGATCCCACCAGGCCGTCGCGACGACGACGTCGTCGATCGGCGGGTGGCGTTCCCGCGTCTGCCGGACCATCTCGCCGCGAGGCATGGCCTCGACGTCGTCGAGCTCCGACCGGCCCATGCACAGCGGATCGATGAGACCCTCGTCATATGCCCGGCGGAGGTCGGGAAACACCTCCAGTGCCTCGATGTCGGCGCAGTGTATGGCCAGGCTGTCCCACACGGCGCCCGGCGCCCGCTCGAGCCCGCCGCGTACGAGCCAGAGCAGACGATCGATCACCTCGTCTCGCGGGACTTCGGCCCACGCCGCGAGCAGCGCCAGCGCGCCGACGCCCGCGCCCCGACCCCACTCGTCGGCCCTTCGATTCACGATGAGCGTCATGATCGGGCTGAGATTACCGTCACAGACGGCTGCCAGGATGCGGGAACCGCCCTCGGTGACGATGTCGCCCGCGATCTCGAAGGGCCCTTCGTCGGGGAGGCTCAACCAGCGGATGACGGACGGGTAGGCGCGCACCTCACGCCACTTGGCCAGAAGATAGAGGGCGTAGGAGAAGAGCGTCGCGTCCTGCTTCGACGCTCCGGCCGGGTCGGCAATGCCGCGGTCGAACGCGTCCAGCAGCGGCCCGACGAGCGCTTCGCGATGAGCGTCGGCAGACGCCAGCGCGTCCTCATATCGGTCGATTGCGTCCTCGGCCAGCGCCTGGAGGACATCGTCTGCCGGCATGGACGGCGCCGCCATGCGGATCGGTTCGTGCGTGAATCGGTCGATGCCCACCCAGAAGGGACATCGTGGGCACGACCGTCCCATCGGGTAGTCGATGCCTTCCTCGTGCGGGCAGCCGATGATTCGCTCGGTCTCCACCACGCGTCCTGCGCGATGAGCGGACGCGAACGCGGCGATCTCCGCTGCCACGGCCGGGTCTGAACGAATGTCGGCCGCCTCGGTCGTCCACGTCCGCATCACGAGCGGCGTCGTGTCCTCCGGACGCCTCAGCACCGAGGCGACCAGCTTGGTCGCGCGCGTGTCGTCTGGCCCGTAAGCCGCAATGATCACGGCGGGACCGCCGGCGCCGCGTCGGCGCCCCGAACGCTTGCTCATCCCACGATCCTAACCTGGGCGCGTCCCCGACAGGAGCCGGCCTCGCGCGGATCGGGCACCCGGCCTTCCCGTCGGCCGCGAGCCCACAAACACCTGCCTGCGTCAACCTGACGTCGCCCGACACGGAGGGCCTGGCATGTCCGGTCAGCGAGGAGGTTCGGCTGGGCGACATGCCCCACCTGTCGCGACAGGTCGGCGGGCGGCGTGACGAGACGGGCGCGGCGAAAGTCGTCGAGGGGGGAATCAAGACCGAGACCGCGCCACGGCGACATGGCGGCGAGCGGGTGGCGCCAGCGCAGGCCGGGGAAGCGCGCAAAGTCGCTGTCGGTCGTCACGAGCTCGCACCCATGCTCGATGGCGAGCGCGGCGATGTGGGCGTCCGCCACCAGCGGACCGGTGACGTCGCGACAGAGGCCCGCGAAGATCTCCCAGTGCCTGCGACCCGGCGTCACCAGCGAGGCACGGGGCCAGTCCACCAGCTGCTGGCAGAACGCGAGCGCCGCGTCCATGGGCGTGAGCGGATCGAAGACCCGTGCGTTGGTGACGATGCGCAGGAAGCCGGAAAGGACCACATCCGACAGGGCGAACGGGGCATCGGCCGCCGTCAGGCTCCGGAGCCACGCCGCATACCGGGCGTGCTCGGGCGCGTCCTCGCGATGGGCGTAGATCAGCACGTTCACGTCCGGGAGCTGTATCGGCTACCTGCCGGGCGAAGCCCTCGATGTCATCCGCCTCGATCAGGGCAGACGTCTTGTCGATGTTGTGCCGCGTGAAGCGCCCGCCCGCCCCGAACGTCACCAGTTCGAATGTCGGCGAATCGGCTGGCGCGCGCGGCGGCCGCACGAACAACCGGACCGCCTGCTCTGTGAGCTGGCTCACGGAGGCGCGCTGTTCAGCGGCGCGACGCTTCAGCTGGGTCATCAGGCGTTCGGCCAGGGTGATGGTCGTGCGCATGATGCATGATCATTACCGCACCTGCATCACTGCATCAACCGCCACCGGGAATCCCCGTCAGCCCCGTCTGTCGCGGCGGGACCGGCCCTGTCCGCGACCGGTTCTTCAGCGCGTTGATGACACTTGACACGTTTGCTACGTATCACGATACTACGTGAAACGTTATTACGTCCCAAGACTACGCCGCAGGTAATACCGACATGTCAGACCCGAACGTCCTCGTCCTGGCCAGCCTCGCCGATGGCGACAAGCACGGCTACGCGATCATGAACGACGTCCGCGAGTTCGCCGGGGTCACCCTCGGCCCCGGCACGCTGTACGGCGCCATCACGCGACTCGAGTCCCGCGGCTACATCAAGGCGCTCGCGCCCGGCGAGCGCCGGCAGCCGTACCGGCTGACCGCTGCCGGACGCGCCCATCTCGAGGCGCAGCTTGCCGCGCTCGAACCCATCGTGCGCGTCGGGACGCGCCGGCTCCAACGGGCATGAGCCGCTGGACGTCGCGCCTCGTCCGCCTCTATCCGCGGCGCTGGCGTGAGCAGTACGAGGCCGAGCTCACCGCTGTCATCGAGGATTCCGATCCCGGCTGGCGCACGGCCGCCGACGTCCTGAGAGGTGCCGCGCTCATGCAATTCGCCTACGGCCTGGCCACCGTCCGCCATCACGCACGCCGCCTCATCGCGACGCCGGCGTTCACGCTCACCGCGCTCGCCACCCTGTCGCTGGCGATCGGCGCCAACACGCTGATCTTCAGCCTCGTGCACGCGCTGCTGCTCACCCCGCTGCCGTTCCCGGAGCCCGATCGACTCGTCGGCGTGTCGCACGTCGCCCCGGGCCTGACGGCGGAGCCCTTGCCCCAGGGGGCCTTCACGTACTTCACCTATCGCGAGGCGGCGCGCCAGCTCGAGGACATTGGCCTCTGGAACGCGGGGACCGCTGCGGTGTCGGGGCGCGGCGATCCCGAGGTGCTCGACGTGCTCACCGTCACCGACGGCACGCTCCCGATCCTGCGCGTCGCCCCCGTGCACGGACGCGGCTTCACGCCGGACGACGATGCGCCGGGCAGCCGGGAGACCGTGCTCGTGAGCCGCGCATACTGGATGCGCGCGCTCGGAGGCAACCCCCGCGCCATCGGTCAGTCGCTTCTCGTCGATGGCCGCCCGCGCGAAGTCATCGGCGTGCTCCCGGATGGCTTCCAGCTGCTCGGCCACCGTCCCGACCTGGTCCTGCCCCTCCGGCTGAACCGCGCGGAGACGGCCATCGGCCTCTTCCGCTTCCAGGGGCTCGCGCGGCTCGCGCCCGGCGTCACCCGGGAGGCGGCGGCAGCGGACCTCGCGCGGCTGATCCCGTCGATGCCCGATCGGTTTCCGATTCCAACCGGATTCACGAGGCAGATGTACGACGACTTCCACCTCGCGCCCGACGTGCATCCCCTGCAGCAGGACCTCGTCGGCGATGTCTCGGGGATGCTCTGGCTGATGTCGGGCGCCGTCGGCCTCCTGCTGCTGGTGGCATGCGCCAACGTCGCCAGCCTGTTCCTGGTACGCGCCGAGTCGCGCCGGCAGGAGATCGCCGTGCAGCTCGCGCTCGGGGCTCCGCTGACGCGCGTGGCCGGGCAGATTCTCGGCGAGGCGCTGCTGCTCTCGGTCGCGAGCGGCGTCGCCGGCCTGGCCATGGCGGCCGTGGGCCTGCAGTCGCTGCGCGCGCTGGCGCTCGAGCAGGTCGACCGGATGGCCGCGCTCGGCGACGTGACGATCGCGCCCGGGGTGGTGCTCTTCACCCTGCTGCTGGCGCTGGCCGCCGGCGCGCTCTTCAGCCTCGCCCCGATCCTGAAGTACTGCCGCCCGCACCTCGCCACGGCGCTCAAGGAGCAGTCGCGGGGCTCGAGCAACGGGCGCGAGAGCCAGCGGCTCAGGAACGGACTCGTCATCGCCCAGGTCGCGGTCGCGCTCGTGCTGCTCGTGGGAGCCGCGCTGATGGTGCGCACCTTCCTAGCCATCCGCGACGTGCACCCGGGGTTCTCCGACCCCGGGCAGGTGCTGACCGTCAGGCTCACGGTGCCCGAGGCCGTCGAACAGGACCCCGCGACCGCCGCGCGCGCGCACGACGCCATCCTCCGGCGCATCAGGGACGTCGGCGGCGTGCAATCCGTCGCGCAGACCTCGTCGGTGACGATGGACGGCGCGGTCCGCCGCGACCCGCTGTTCGTCGAGGGCATCGACGTGCCGGGAGGCGGGATGCCGCCGGCCCGGCGCATGAAGTGGGTGTCTCCCGACTACTTCGCCACCATGGGCAACCGGGTCGTCGCAGGCCGGGACTTCCACTGGGACGACGTCCACGGGCGGCGACCCGTCGCCATCGTCAGCGCCCGCCTGGCGCGCGAGACGTTCGGCGACGTACAGGCGGCGCTGGGTCGCCGCGTTCGCACCGCGCCGCGCGGCCCGTGGCGCGAGGTCGTGGGGGTCGTCGGCGACGAGCACGACGATGGCCCGACGCGAGGCGTCGTGCCGCTGGTGTACTGGCCCTATCTGCAGGAGGACATGGCGCCCGGACGCGTGACCGTGGAGCGCACGCTGATCTACGTGATCCGCACGATGCGGCCCCACGACACGCGCCTGCTGCATGACATCCAGCAGGCGGTCTGGGCGGTGAGCCCGACGCTACCGCTGACGCGCGTCGAGTCGCTGCAAGCCGTGTACGACCGGTCCACTGCCCAGGTGTCGTCCACCCTCGTGCTCCTGGTCGTGGCCAGCGTCGTCACGCTCCTGCTCGGCGTGGTGGGTCTCTACGGCGTGATCGCCTACATGGCCGCACAGCGTCGGCGCGAGGTGGGGATTCGCATGGCGCTCGGCGCCGAGGCACGCGACGTGGAGCGCCTGTTCCTGGCGCGCGGCCTCGGCCTGGTCGGCGCCGGGCTGGTCGCGGGCATCGCCGTCTCGACGGCCGTCATGCGCACGCTCGAGGGATTCCTCTACCAGGTCGCGCCGTTCGACCCCGTCACGTATCTCGCGGCCGCGACCGTCCTCGGGTGCGTCGCCACGGTGGCGATCTGGGTACCGGCACGCGCCGCAGCCCGGCTTTCGCCCGTCACGTCGCTGCGGCTGTAGCCGGCGGGTCCACGCGGGGCAGCGGCCACGATAAGATGCCCCGCATGAACGCCAGACAACACCGCTGTCGCCTCGGCCTTACTGTCGCGCTGGCCCTCGCCCTGGTGGGGGCGCCTGGCCTCTCGCCGGCCGCGAGCGCGCAAACACCCGCCCGCGTCAACCTGACGTCGCCCGAGCAGTTCTTCGGCTTCCAGATGGGCGCCGATCGCAAGCTCGCCGGCTGGGACAAGCTGCACGAGTACTACCAGCTGCTCGCAAAGTCCTCGGACCGCGTCAAGCTGGTGGAGCTCGGGAAGTCGAGCGAGGGGCGGCCGTTCATTGCCCTGTTCATCTCGTCGCCGGCGAACCTCGCCAGGCTCGACCACTACCGCGAGATCAACGCGAAGCTGGCGGACCCGCGCGGCCTGTCCGAGGCCGAGGGCCACAAGCTGGCCGCCGAGGGCAAGGCGGTGACGATCCAGAGCTTCGCGCTGCACTCGTCGGAGGTGGCCGCCGCGCAGACGGCCGCCGAGTTCGTGTACGACAGCCTGTCGCGCACCGACCCCGAGGCGATGCAGAACCTCGACAACGTCATCAGCATCGTCCTGCCGTCGATCAACCCCGACGGGACGCAGATGATCGCCGACTGGTACATGAAGTACGTCGGCACGCCGCACGAGGCCGCCGGCCTGCCGTGGCTCTACCAGAAGTACTCGGGCCACGACAACAACCGCGACGGCTTCGCGCTGAACCTCCCCGAGTCGCAGCACATCGGCAAGCTGATGTACCGCGACTGGCTGCCGCAGGCCTACATGGACCACCACCAGATGGGGAGCGGCAACGCGCGGCTGTTCATCCCGCCGTATGCCGAGCCGATTCGGCCCGACGGCGACCCGCTCGTCTGGCGCGAGATCACGTGGTTCGGCGGCCACATGGGCAACAAGCTCGAGGCGGCCGGCAAGACCGGCGTCATCGGCGCCGCCATCTACTCGGGGTGGGGCCACATGGGCTTCCACTGGATCACGCCGTTCCACAACATCGCGGGCATGCTCAACGAGTCGGCGAGCGCGCGGCTGGCGACGCCGATGTTCATGCACCCCGACCAGTTGAGCGGCGGCACCCGCGGGCTGCCCGAGTACGAGCCGCAGACGACGATGCCGAGCCTCTGGGAGGGCGGCTGGTGGCGCGTGCGCGACATCGTGGAGAACCAGAAGATCGTGGCGTGGTCGATCGTGGACCTGGCGGCGCGCAACCGCGAGACGCTGCTGTGGAACATGTACCTGAAGGGCACGCGCCAGACCGAGCGCGGCGCCAAGGGCGCGGTGAAGGCGTACGCCATCGCGGCCGACCAGCACGACCCGCAGACGGTGAAGAAGCTGGCCAACATGCTCCTCGACTCGGGCGTGGAGGTGCACCAGGCGAAAGCGCAGTTCTTCGCGGACGGCCGCGTCTACGGCCCCGGATCCTTCGTCGTCACGATGGCGCAGCCGAAGCAGGGCCTCGTGCGGTGGATGCTCGGACGGACCTTCTACCCGGACAACACCTATACGCGCGACCTCGACGGCAACCCGATTCGCCCGTACGACATGTCCACCGACACGTTCGGGGAGTTCATGGGCGTGCGCAGCGACCCGATCGGCTCGCCGATCACGGCCGACCTCGTGAAGCTGACGGCCAAGGTGCCCATGACGGGCACGGCCCCGGCGTCCGCGCCGAACGGGTACGTCCTGGACGGCCGGCTGAACGACACCTTCCGCGCCGTCAACCTGCTGCTCGAGAAGGGCATCGGTGTGCGGCGCGCGAGCAAGGACGCGGCCGATGGCAGCGTCAGGCGCGGTGACTTCCTGGCCGCCGCCGGCGACGTCGCGGAGATCGCGCGCGTCACGGGCGTGAACTTCACCGCGCTCAGGGCGCCGGTCACCGAGGGCGCCTACGCGATCAGGAAGCCCCGCGTGGCGATCTTCCAGCGGTATCGCGGCGGCAACAGCGACGAGGGTTGGACGCGCCTGATGTTCGAGCAGTTCGACCAGCCGTTCACCACGGTCATGGACAAGGACATCAAGGCCGGCGGCCTGGATGCGCGGTTCGACACGCTGATCCTCCCGGCCGACTCGCTGGCAGCCATGACCGGCGAGCGCCCGGCCGGACGGGGCGCCGACGAGGACAACACCCCCGACGAGTACAAGAGCGGGTTCGGGACGGAGGGCGTGAAGGCGCTGCAGGACTTCGTCGAGAAGGGCGGCACGCTGCTGACGTTCGGCCAGTCCGGCGACCTGCCGATCCAGCGCTTCGGGCTCCCCCTGCGCAACGTCGTCGCTGGCCTGGGGCCGAAGGAGTTCTGGTCACCCGGCTCGACGCTGCGCGTGGCCTTCCACAACGAGAATCCGCTGGTCTACGGCATGCCGGCGGAGGGTCTCGCGCTCTTCCTGGCCGGGGGGCAGGTCTACGAGGTGACGTCGACCGAGCGGAGCCAGGACGTCGAGGTCCTGGCAACCTACGCGGACCGCGACCTGCTGCAGAGCGGATGGCTGCTCGGTGAGCAGGTGATCGCGAAGAAGCCGGCCGCCGTCTCGGTGAAGCTCGGCCTCGGCAAGGTCGTGCTGGTCGGCTTCCGGCCGCAGCATCGCGACCAGACGCATGGCACGTTCAAGTTCGTGTTTAACGCCCTGCTGAACGGCCCGCCGGACGCGGCCCCGACGGCCAACGCCCCGCGGTAGGCCGGGACACGAAGCACTTGCGCCGCCAGCCGCATGCCCTGGCATGCGGCTGGCGGGCACCCACGGTGTACCGGCGGCTCTTCGGGCCGCGTGGCGTTACTCGGCTGTCGTCGGGTCGATGGTCGTGACGACCTCGGAGATGCGGTTGGCGGGGAAGCCCCCGCGCGTGGCGTGTTCGCGCACCATCTCGGCATTCGGCGCGATGTAGACGCAGTACAGCTTGTCACCCGTGACGTAGCTGTGCAGCCACTGGATCTGCGGGCCCAAGGCGCCCAGCACCGCGCAGGACTTCTGCGAGATCGCGTGCAGCTCGTCGGCCGAGAGCGAACCCGCGCCGGGAATTTCCCGCTCGATCACGTACTTTGGCATCGACCATCCTCCAGGCGCCATGGGGGGAGCCCAGGCGGCGCGGTGATCCACCGGGCTTGGAGCCCGGATGGCAGGTGGATGGTATCCCGGTTTCGCTGTCCGCCACCGCCCGATGTCCGTGGGGGGTCGGATCGACGGCGCTCGACCGGTTCAGAGCCTGGCGCGGATCACGTCCGGGTACTCCGGGAAGTACCGGGCGATCGTCGGCAGCGCGAAGCGGGACAGGATGGCTTCCTTCGGCTCGCGCTCGAGCAGGAACGCGAACGACGCGCTCAACAGGGCCTCGGCGCTCGATCCGGGCGCGAAACGGGCGCAGTCCTCCGCCGTCACGGTCACCTCGTGGACCGTCCGCCCGTTCCCGTCCTCGACGGTCACCCGGTAGGTGTCGTCACCCGCGCGCGCGACCGTGATCCCGTCCGGCATGTGTCCTCCGGGCCGGCAGGACCGTGCGGTCGCCGCCGGCTCGCCGCCTCACCCCCGCCGCGCGGCCTCGATCGCGGCCACGTCGATCTTCCGCATCGTCATCATGGCCGCGAAGGCGCGCTTCGCCTCGTCGCCGCCGGCCGCCAGCGCCTCGGTCAGCGCCCGCGGGGTGATCTGCCACGACAGGCCCCAGCGGTCCTTGCACCAGCCGCACGCGCTCTCCTGGCCGCCGTTGCCGACGATGGCGTCCCAGTAGCGGTCGGTCTCTTCCTGGCTGTCGGTGGCGATCTGGAACGAGAAGGCCTCGGTCTGCCTGAAGGCGGCGCCGCCGTTCAGTCCCAGGCACGGGATGCCGCAGACGGTGAACTCCACGGTGAGTACGTCCCCCGCCTTGCCGCTCGGGTAGTCAGCGGGCGCCTTGTGGACGGCCCGCACCTCGCTGTCCGGGAAGGTCGCCGCGTAGAAGCGCGCCGCGTCCTCCGCGTCCTTGTCGAACCACAGGCAGATCGTGTTCTTCGGTGTCATGTCGATGTGCTCTCCAGGTCATCGGCGTCGGGTCATCCGCCTCACGATTCTTCTACGCGACTCGGGTGGCGCGCAACGGCCACCCGCCTCAGAACCGGAAGCGCACGCCACCATTGACCACCCTGCCGTCGACAGGGGCCCATGCGTCCACGGTCCAGCGTCCATCGACCCCTCGCGACGGCCGCAGCAGCGACTCCCACGTGGTCTGTCGCACATTGGTGAGGTTCTCCGCGTTCAGGAACACGCGAATGGCGCCGACGCGCTTCTCGACGAGGAGTCCGACGATCACGTACGGCTTCGACTCGTCCCGATACGGGTTCACCTCGAGCCGCTGTCGACCCGTGACGTAGACCTCGAGGCCCACGCGCCCCCATTCCTCCTCTTCCCACATCCCTACCAGGCCCGCACTGTGGCGCGGCGTGAGGGCGACGTCCTGGCGGCCCCGGTCGCCCTCCTCGCGCGCCCGCACGTAGGTGTACGTGCCCGTGCCGACCCACGGACCGCGACGGGCCGTGGCCAGCAGCTCGGCCCCGACATTCGTCGTGGCGCCGTCGCGGTTGAACAGGACGTAACGGGTGTCGCGGTCGACGGCTGTCGGATGCGCGATGCGGGAACCGAACGCCGTCGCCGTGAGCGTGACTGGCCCCATGGCCCGCGTCACGTCCCAGGAGACACTGGTGCCGCGCTCGGCACGGAGCGGCTGCAGGATCTCGAGGCGCGCCAGGCCGGCTGCCTCCGTCTCCTCGGTCAGCGGCGTCGTGGCAAAGAAGCCCTGGCCGACCGAAAGCCGGCTCGTCCATCCGCCCGTGCGGACCAACCCGGCCAGGCGTGGGCTGAGAAAGGCGCCGTACTCGCTATGCCAGTCCAGGCGGGCACCGGCCGAGACGGACAGCCAGGACGTGACGTCGACGTCGTCCTGCGCGAAGACGCCAGGCACGTGGTACGTATAGCCGAAGCGGGGCACGTCGGTCGGGGCGTAGGCGTCCCGCTCCCAGGCGGTCCCCACGACCCACGTGTGCGGACCCACGGCGCCGCGTATGGCCACCTCGCCGAACACCGTGTCGTGCGCGTCCCGCTCGCGGACCTCGCCAAACCGGTGGTCGTGGCGCTGCCACGCCGCAGCACCGCGCGCGGTGAACACGTAGCGACCGCGAAGGAGCGTCTGCACCGTCCCGCCGACGTCATACCGCCGTGTGTCCAGCGCCTCGCCGTACGGCGCGTCCGTCGCCGCAAGCCGCGTGCCGTCCATGGTGCCGCCGTCGCGATTCTCGATCGTGGCGCCTGCCGTGAGAAACGCCGATCTACCGTCGCCGGCGTCCCAGAAGAGTCGCGGACGCACGACGCCACGCTCGTAGCCCGCCACGTCCGCCCAGCCGTCGCCATCACGATCGCTCTGTGCCTGGCGATGGGCGCTGCCGAGCAGCGACAGCTTCCACTCCGGCGCCAGGGGAATCGAGAGGAACGCGACGCCGTCGGTGCCGCCGAGCGTCGACTGGTTGACGAGGAGGTCCACCGTGTGTTCGTCACCGGGACGGCGGGTGAGCAGGTTCACCACGCCGCCCATTGCGCCGGCGCCGTAGAGCGCCGAGGCGACCCCCTTGATCACTTCGACCTGGCCGAGATCCATTGGGGGAATCTGGAGGAGCCCCAGGCCGCCGACCTGTTGGCCGAACAGCGGGAGTCCGTCGCTCAGGAAGCGCGTGTAGCGCCCCTTCATGCCCTGCACGCGCACGCTGGCCGCGCCGATGGAGGGCGACGTGGACTGCACCCGCAGGCCGCCCATCTCGTTGAGCATCATGACGATGTCCCCGGGCGTCATGAGCATCTTCTCCTCGATCTCCTCGCGGCCCAGCACCTCGACGCGCGTCGGCTGGTCCTCCACCCGTCGTCCCGTGCGCGTGGTGGCCACCACGACGACCTCCTCGTCCACGTCCGGAGTCTCGATGAGGTCGATGGCGACCTCGATACCGGACGCAGGGACCTCAACGGGCTGGTGCGCGTCGAAGTAGCCCTCCTTCTTCACGCTGATCGTGGCCGGACCCGGGGGGACTTCCAACGACACGCGCCCGTCACGGTCCGTCTCGCCTTCCCGGTCGCCTACCGTGACCGCCGCGCCAGGCGCCGGGGCGCCGTCCGCGTGCGCGCGCACCACCACCGTGACGGGCGCCTGCGCGCGCGCGACCGGCGCGAGCAGCACACACACCGCTACCAGGACACTTCCGACCTTCCGCATGCACACACCTCGAGTAACGGGCCGCGCGGTGCGCGGCACGAGCTGACGTCGCCAGGTGACGAGGAGGGCTACGCCGCTTTTGGAGGCAATTCGACAGGCGGAAGCAGGGGGGCCGGCGGTGCGGCCATGGCGACGAACTGCCGCGCGAGGCGACAGGGGGCCGGACACGGCGTCACGGCGACGGGCGCGCTGCTCCACCCATGGCAGAGCGCGCACGGGGAGGCCGCGTCCAGTGAGGCGGCCGGCGCCTCGTCGGTGCAGCCGTCGGGGCACGCGAACGTATCGGCGGCGGTCACCAGCACCAACAGGCACGCCAGCAACACCGTGAGGACAGCCCGCACGCCCGTGAGTATACCGGGGACGGGGACACCATGGTCGGCAACGACGGTAAGGAGAGCGGCCCTTGCCGCGGGCGGCGATCGAAACGACGCGGCGGCCATTGCCGCTCCCGGGGCTGCCGATGCGCGCCATCGGTGTTATCCTGCCCGCGGTGGCGGGCGAAGCTCCGGATTTCCAGTCCCTGTTCGAAGCCTCTCCGGAGGTGTTGCTGGTCCTGCTGCCCGACTCGCCCCGGTTCACCATGGTCGCCGCGACCGACGCCAGGCTCGCGGCGACGCACACGTCGCGCGACGCCACGATTGGGCGCGGGCTCTTCGAGGTCTTCCCGGACAATCCCGGCGACCCCGGGGCCACCGGCACCGGCAACCTGCGCGCCTCGCTCGAACGCGTCATCGCCACGCGCGCGCCAGACACGATGGCGGTGCAGAAGTACGACATCCGCGGGCCTGACGGCACCTTCGAGGTGAAGTACTGGAGCCCGAAGAACGTGCCGGTGCTCTCGGCCACCGGCGACGTGCGCTACATCCTTCACCGGGTCGAGGACGTGACCGACCTGGTGCATGCCAGCGAGGAGGGCGCCGAGCTGCGGGGCCGCACGCAGCAGATGGAGCGCGAAGTCGTGGCGCGCAGCCAGGAACTGGCGGCCGTCGTGCGCGAGCTGCGCGACGCCAACGCGAAACTGGGCGAACTCGACGTGGCCAAGACCACGTTCTTCAGTAACGTGAGCCACGAGTTCCGCACGCCGCTCACGCTGATGCTGGGGCCGCTCGAAGACGGCCTGGCCGATGCCGAGGAGCCGCTCGGGCCGCGCCAGTCCGCCAGGGTGGGGCTGGCCCGGGACAACGCGCTCCGGCTGCTGAAGCTCGTCAACGCGCTGCTCGATTTCTCCCGCCTCGAGGCCGGCCGCCTGCGGGCGCACTTCGCGCCGCTCGACGTGTCGACGTTCACGCTGGAACTGGCCGGGATGTTCCAGTCGGCCTTCGAACGTGCCGGCCTCCGCTTCGTCGTCGACTGTCCGCCGCTCGACGGGCCGCTCTGGGTCGACCGGGATATGTGGGAGAAGATCGTCCCCAATCTCGTCTCGAACGCGTTCAAGTTCACGCTGTCCGGTGAAGTCGCGGTCAGGCTGCTCGACGGGCCCGACCACGTGGTGCTGGAGGTGGCGGATACCGGGTCCGGGATCCCGGAGGCGGAGCTGCCCCACATCTTCGAGCGCTTTCATCGCGTGGCGGGGGCGAGCGGACGGACGCACGAGGGAACAGGCATCGGGCTGTCGCTCGTCCGCGAACTGGTGGAACTGCATGGCGGCCGCGTGAGCGTCGAGAGCGGGGTGGGCCGCGGGTCCACGTTCCGGGTCGAGATTCCCAGGGGTTTCGGCCACCTGCCCGCCGACGCCGTCTCTCACACGCCTTCCGATCCACGGTTGCCGCGCGACGGTGTCGCCCATGCGGCAGAAGCGGCGGGCTGGCTTGGCCCCCAAGGCGCCGTGGCCCGACCCGCCCACCCGCCGGACCGACCCGACCACGCGGAGTCCCTGCCGGACGCCCGCGTCCTCGTGGTCGACGACAACCCAGACCTGCGTGCGTATGTCGCGAGCCTGCTCGAGTCGACCTGGGTCGTCGTCACCGCGGTGGACGGCGTCGAGGCGCTCGAGGCGATCCGGGCCAATCCCCCCGACATCGTCGTGAGCGACGTCATGATGCCGCGGCTCGACGGCGTCGGCCTGGTGCGGGCGCTTCGCGGAGATCCTGGGACCCGCTCGATCCCGGTGATCCTGCTGTCGGCCCGCGCCGGGGAGGAGTCGGCCGTCGTGGGGCTGGACGCCGGTTCGGACGACTATCTGATGAAGCCGTTCTCGGCGCGGGAGTTGATCGCACGGGTACGCACGCACGTGGTGCTCTCGCGGGCGCGGCGCGACTGGGCCCAGCAACTGGAACGCACCAACAAGAGCCTGGAGGCGGCGAATGCGGAGCTCGAAGCGTTCAGTTACTCCGTGTCACACGATCTCCGGGCGCCATTGCGCCACATGATTGGCTTCGGCGAGATGCTCGAGGAGCACGCGCGTGGGTCCCTGGACGAGACCGGCCGGCAGTACCTGGCGACAATCACCGAGTCGGCCGGCCACATGGCACGCCTCATCGACAACCTCCTGGCCTTCTCACGGCTGGGCCGCGGCACGCTCGAGACGAGCCGCGTGGACCTCAATGTGCTCGTGCACGACGTACGCGCACAGGTCATGGAACACGAGGCGGTCGCTGACCGGGTCGTCCACTGGCAGATTGGCGAGCTGAACGCGGTCTCGGCGGACTCCGCGCTTCTCCGCCAGGTGTTCGTCAACCTGTTCTCGAATGCGTTGAAGTATTCGTCGGGACGCGAACACACGCGAATCGACGTCGCGAGCGAAGTCGGCAGTGACGGCACGGTGGTCGTATCGGTGCGCGACAACGGCGTGGGGTTCGACATGGCCTACCAGGACCGGCTGTTCGGCGTCTTCCAGCGGCTGCATCGGGCCGACGAGTTCCCTGGGACCGGTATCGGCCTGGCGAACGTCAAGCGGATCATCCAGCGGCACGGAGGCCGTGTCTGGGCCGAAGGCGCGCCGGGGCAGGGCGCGACCTTCTCCTTCGCCCTGCCGGCGGGGCGCTGAGCCACGTTGGCGCGCCAGCGGCGCGGTCCCTGGCGATGGCCATGGCCCTGGCGAGCGGCTCGGTCCACGCCTCGGGCGCCGACGACGTCGACACCGGGCTCACCAGGTCGCGGGTGGCCTCGCGCAGGGCCTCGGCCTCGCCGAAGAACTCACTGAAGGCCACCAGCATGCCGGTGATCGAGGCAAACAACAGGAAGGCCGCCGCCGGAAAGCCGATCCACCGGTGCCACTTGCGCCACCACGCCGTGTTCATGGCCGAATAGTGTACCCGACCCGGATCAGCACGTCCTCGATCGTGGCGCGTCGGC
The DNA here is from genome assembly GCA_050250645.1 of Vicinamibacterales bacterium. Classification (GTDB taxonomy): domain Bacteria; phylum Acidobacteriota; class Vicinamibacteria; order Vicinamibacterales; family UBA2999; genus JBFWVR01. The sequence goes on along the minus strand of JBFWOG010000023.1, from coordinate 54,541 downwards.
GGCCTCTCCCATCCGTGCCAGCAGGGGCGGCAGGGCCTCGATGTCCGCCAGCGCCGTGTGGAAGTTCACGACACACGCCCGGAGCAGGAACCGGCCATCGACCACGGCATTGGACAGGAACGTGTCGCCTCCGACCTGGACCGCCGCCAGCAGGGTCTCGTTCAGCTCGTTGAGGTACACCTCCGTGGCCTCGACACCCACGTGCGCGCGCAAGTCGGGCGGCACGTAGCGAAAGGTCGTGACACTCAGGTGCTGGGTGGCCGGCTCGAAGGCTGGGTGCGCCGACACCAGGGCGTGAAGGTGACGCGCGAGCAGCATGTCGTCGCCGATCATCCGCAGACAGGCGTCGCGTCCCACCTGCCGCAGCGACAGCCAGATCTTGAGGGCGCGGAAGCCGCGCGAGTTCTGCGGGCCGTAGTCGAAGTAGTTCACGGCCTGGTCGTCGAACCGGTAGTACGGCGGGTGGTACGAAAAGGCGTCGCGGAGCCTGGCGGGGTCGCGCACCAACACACAGCCGGCCTCGAGCGGCGCGTAGAGCCACTTGTGTGGATCGACGGCCACCGAGTCGGCCTCGGCCACTGCGCGGAGCGCCTCTGGCGCCCCGGGCGCCAGGGCCGCCAGCGCCCCGTAGGCGCCGTCCACATGGAACCACAGGCCGCGCTCGCGGCATGTGGCGGCCATCTCGGCCAGTGGGTCGACCGCGCCCGTGCTCACCGAGCCCCCCGTGCCGACGACGAGGAACGGCTGGTGGCCGAGCCGCTCGTCCTCGTCCACGAGCCCGCGCAGGGCCCCGATGTCCATCCGCTGGTCCGCGTCCGTGGGCACCCAGCGGACGGCGTCCGTGCCGAGGCCGCAGAGGTCCGCGGCCTTGTGGATCCAGGCGTGGGTCTCGGCCGACGCATAGACCTTGAGCGCGCGCGGACAGGCGGGCAACCCCCGCCTGCGCGCACCCGGCGCCACGGCGGTACGGGCGGTCGCGAAACAGATGATGTTCGCCATGTTGCCACCGCTCACCAGGAGGCCGCCAGCCGCGGGGGGATAGCCGATCAGCCCGGCAATCCATCGCACCACCTGCGCCTCGATCTCGGTCGCCAGCGGCGACAGCCGCCACGCGCCGACATTCTGGTTGAGGGCCGCCGCGAGAAAGTCCCCGAACATGCCGATCGGCGCGGGGCTCGACGTGACGTAGCCGAAGAACCGGGGATGCGCGTTGAACAGCGCATGGTCGAACAGCAGGCTGGCCGCCTCGTGTACGAGCGTGCCGGCGTCGGTGCCGCGCGCGGGGAGCGCCTGCTCCGCGTCGATCAGGGCGCGGAGCATGGCCGGCGTCTCGTCGCGCACGATCGGGCCGCCGGGCACCGCCGCGAGCCGCTCGGCAATCTGGTCCACGAGGCGGTGGCCGATGGCGCGGAACTCGTCCGGTCGCATCTCCAGCGGGGCCCTCCGCTCCCTCAACCGCTCGACCCCCGGTACGCCCTTCATGCATGCCCTCCTTCGCTCCCGCATCCCGACCGGTGACTGGGACCGGGCATCGCCCGGGTCCCAGCCCACATTGCCTACCGCCGCCCCGGGGTTGCCGTGCGCGGGTCGTCCTTCGGGTTGACGTAGGTGAACTCGACGGGCCCCTGCCCGTAGAGCACGATGGTCGTCTCGACGTTGGTGTAGGCGAAGTGCTCGGACCGTGCCGGCATCAGGGCGTATCCACCGACGCCGAGCCTCATGCCCGACGTCCTGTCGAGCCTCTTGCCCATGCCCATGAACAGCTCACCGGAGACGACGACGACGTTCTCGTCGGTGGGGTGCCAGTGGGCCGGAATGTCGTAGTTGGCCGGGAACTCCAGGCGGACGGCGTACGGGCCCGCCGCCATCGGGTTGCCCGACAGCACGGCGATCCGGGCGCCGGGTGGCAGCATCGGGGGCGCCGGGCCCCACTGCGCCGCCGCCACCGGCGCCATCACGTGCGCCGGCGCCTGGGCTCGCGCCGGCCCGGCGAGGGGTGCGACGAGCAGCGCCGCGACGAGACCGGCAAGCAGGGTGGTCGTGACTCGTGTCTTTCTCATGATGGCTCCTGTAGGCACGCGCCGGAATGGCGCGTCGACAGGAGCAATGTAGCGACAGGCCGCGCGGCCCGGCTTCACCGGAACCGGTCATTTTGCTGCGGGAATCCGGAATGGCCCGAACGGGCCATGCAGGTCCGGTGCGCGCGCGGCCACGGGCCGGCGCGTGGCGGCCGGCCGCTTCGCGCTAGAGCAACCCGAGGCGGCCGGCCTGCGCGACGGCCGCCGACCGGGACGAGGCCTCGAGCTTGCCCAGGATGTTGGCGACGTGCCGGTGCACGGTGTGCTCGCTGATGAACAGCCGCTCGGCGATCGACTGGTTGTTGAGGCCCTCGGCGATGAGCCGCAGCACCTCCACCTCTCGCCTCGTCAGGCCGGTGCGGGCATCGGCGGCCGGCATCGTCACGGCGAATGCGCGGGTGGCATCGGCGATCGCCGCGCGGGCTCTTGCCAGTTCGAGGCTCGCGCCCAGGGGAGCCAGCGCCTCGATCGCCCGCCGCGCTTCGTCGGCCGCGGCGGCGCCGCGCCCGAGCGCCGCCAGGGTGCGGGCCAGTTCCACGCGCGCCCGGCCCGTCTCGAATGGCGCGCCGCTCTCGTCGAACAAGTCCACGGCGTCCTCGAGCCGTGTCCTGGCGGATTCCAGGTCGCCGGTTCGCGCCGCGACGACCCCGGCCGCCAGGCTGGCGAGGGCGCGCAGCGGCCCCGTGCGCGCCTCGCGCGCGATGGCGTCGAGTTCGGCCACGGCCCGCACGGCCTCGTCGAGACGCCCGTCGTCGAGGCACGCGCGGACCATCAGGTCGAGCGCGGCCGCGCGCTCGGTGCGGTTGGTCGCCGGCAGCCGCCGCAGCTGCCGCTCGGCCAGTTCGGCGCCGGTCCGCGCGTCGCCGCGGTCGACGATGACGTTGGCGCGGCCGAGCGAGGCGAGCGGGTGCGTGCCGCCACGCTCGAAGAGCGCCATGGCCTCGTCGAGCCTGCCCTGCCGCCGGCGCAGCTCGCCGAGGCGCACGAGCCCCTCGCCGGTCATCGCGGGCCGGCTGGCCATGAGTTCATCCGAGGCCGAGGTCAGTTCCTGTTCGGCCTCGTCCCACGCCCCGCGCCACAGGCAGACCGACGCATACTGCGTCCGGCACACGGCCGACAGCGGCCGCAGCCCCCATCTGGCGCAGAACGCCTTGAGGCGGTCGCACCACTGCACGGCCCGCTCGTAGTCATGGATGCGTTCGCAGGCGGCAATGAGATAACAGCAGGCCAGGCCGATGAGGACACGGTCGCGCATCTCGCCGGCGAGCACCGCGGCGTTCACCTCGTCCAGCTCCCTGAGCCCATCGGCCACGCCGCCGGCCGTGACGCGGGCGAAGCCGTGCAGGGCGCGGCCGATCAGCTCATAGTCGCGATCGCCGAGGGCCCTGCCGATGCGCACGGCTTCGGACGCCAGCCGCTCGGCCTCGTCCGGGTCGCCCTCGTCGAGCAACGTGAAGATCCCGCGGCGCATCGCCCACCAGGCGTGCTCCCGGGAGTCGGGGCAGCCCTCCAGCAGCCGGCGCGCCAGCTGGAGCCACCCGTTGGCGATGGCCTGCTCGCCCCGGAATGCCGAGGTGTCCCACGCGAGCCAGATGGCCATCCGCGCGGCGCCAGCGGTGTCGCCGCTGTCGCGGTAGAGCCGGTAGGCACGCTCGCGGGCGTCGAAGACGCGCGCCGCATCGTCGAGCCACCAGGCCGCCAGCCCCAGGCCTTCGAGCGCTTCGGCGTGATCGCCGGCGCCGAGCGCACTCTCGAATGCGAGGCGGGCCGCGAGCCAGTCGCCGCGCTCGAGCGCGGCCCGGCCGGCATCGAGACCCGTCTCCGGCACGGTGCGCGCGGCGCCCGGACGGGGGCGCGGGGTCTTCGCCATGGCGCCCGATAGCCTACCAGTACGGGTCGAAACGAGGGCGCAGGCCGGGACCCTCGCCGGCCGTGTCACGTTCGCCGCCGCTGTCTCGTCCTCCCGTCAGACAGCTTCAACGGAGGACCACGCCATGCTGAGATGGCTGCTGAACCGCATGATCGGACGCTTCGAGCGGCAATGGGACTATGACGCCAGCTACCTGCACGAGATCGTGAAGGCCAGTCCCCGGGCCGCGTGGATGTTCTCCCGGGCGACCGCGATCGGCACCTTCCGCGAGGACGTGCCGCCGGCGGCCTGGGCGGCCGCGGCCATCACCGCCGTCCGGCACGAGGACTGCGGGCCGTGCACGCAGCTCGGGGTGTCGATGGCCGAGCGCTCCGGGGTCCCTCCCGACGTGCTCCGCGCCGTCCTGACGGAGGATGCCCGGGCGATGCCCGAGGAGGTGGCGCTGGCCTGGCGGTTCACCCGCGCGACGCTCGACCACGACCCGGCCGCCGACGGCTACCGGGATGAGATCATGAGGCGCTGGGGGCCGCGGGCGGTGATCAGCCTCGCCTTCGCGATGGTGGCGTCGCGGGCGTATCCGACCGTCAAGTACGCGATGGGGCACGGCAAGGCCTGCACGCGCGTGGTGGTGGGCGGCGCCCCGATCGCCTTCGAGACGCCCCTGGAGTCTGCGCGACACGCATGAGCACCGATCCCGCCACGACCTTCGAGCCGCACCGCCGGCGCCTGCTCGGCCTGGCCTATCGCATGCTCGGGTCGATGGCAGAGGCCGAGGACGCCGTGCAGGAGGCGTACTTGCGGTGGCACCACGCCGACCGCGACGGGATCGAGGAGCCGCGCGCCTTCCTGCTCACGACAACCACGCGGATCTGCCTGGACGTGCTGAAGTCGGCCCGCGCGCGGCGCGAGGAGTACGTCGGCCCCTGGCTGCCGGACCCGGTGGTCGACGCGGCGGCGCTGGCCCCGGATACGGAGACCGAGATGGCCGAGGACCTGTCCGTCGCGCTCCTGCTGGCGCTCGACCGCTTGTCGCCCCTGGAGCGCGCCGCCTTCCTGCTGCACGACGTGTTCGACTACTCGTTCGCGCAGGTGGCGCAGGCGCTCGGCCGGACCGAGGCCGCATGCCGCCAGCTCGCGAGCCGCGCCCGGGCCCGGGTGCGCGAGGCGCGGCCGGCTGGCGCGGTGCCGCGGCCGCCGGCGTCCGGCGGCGTGGACCCGGCACACGCCGCGCTGCTGACGGCCTTCATGACCGCGTCACGATCGGGAGACCTGGCGGCGCTCACCCGGCTGCTGACGGCCGACGCGCGGATCATGACGGACGGCGGCGGAAAGGTCACGGCGGCCCTGAACGTCATCGAGGGCGCGGGCCGGGTGGCGGCCTTCCTCGTCGGCGTGACGCGCAAGGGGTGGACCCGGGACGTCTCGGTCCGGTTCGCGGCGATCAACGGGCTGCCGGGCGTGATCCTCCAGTGGCCGGACGGGCTCCTCCAGACGACGTCGATCGAGCTGGAGGGTGACAAGGTCAAGACGATCTACGTCGTCCGCAACCCGGACAAGCTGAGGCACGTCGCGGCGGAGGAGCGGCGTTAGTCGTGGGTCTCCGAAGCACGCGTGGACTGGATCCACAAGACACGCCACGAAGAGCGTGAAGAACACGAAGCATTGCCGCGAAGAGATTCCTACTGGTTCTTCGTGTAAGGCTTCGTGTCCCTGGCCTTCCTTCGTGGCGTTGGTTGTGGATCTCCGAAGCACCAGGGCTGTGGATCTCCACGATGGCGCGCCGCGAGCGTCAGACGCAGGCGGCGTCGGGGGCGCGGGCAGGGGCCTGGCTGGGCACCACGCGCGTGACGGTTCCGCGGGTGCCGTCCACCTCGACCTCCTCCCCGTCGACGAGACGGGACGTCGCGTTGCCGGTGGCCACGACCGCGGGCAGGCTGAACTCCCGCGCCACGATCGCGCAGTGCGCCAGCGCGCTGCCCGTGTCGGCAATCAGGGCGCCGGCCCGCGGGAAGACCATCATCCACGCCGCCGAGGTCGCGGGGCACACGAGGATCTCGCCGACGCGGAGCCGCTCGAGCTCCTCCGGGGTGCGGATGACCCTGACCCGGCCCCGGTAGGTCCCGGGCGAGGCGCCGACGCCCCTGAGCGTGTCTCCCTCCGACGCCGGCGGCGGGGAAATCTCGTGCTCCAGCATCCACATCAGGGCGGCGTTGACCCGCCGGGCCGGTTCCGGCAGGCCGCGCAGGTCGGGGGTCTTGCCGGGCGGCGGGCCGTAGGTGAGCGGCCCCGGGTTCGCGCGCACCCAGGCGTGCTCGGCCTTGCGGCGCAGGACGAGCGGCCGCATGTCCCGGCGGCTGGCCAGCGCGTCGGCGAGTTCGCCGGCCGTCAGGAGCACCGCCTCGTCCGCGCGGTCGAGGGCCCCGATCGCCACGAGGCGACGGCCCGCTTCGAGCGCGGCAACCCGCAGCAGCCCGACGGGAATCTGGTCGGTGAGCAGCACGTTGTCCTCGCGCAACGGGTACACGCGCTCGGCGTAGGCCAGCGCCTTGTCGAACCGCGCCAGGGCGGCCCCGCTGAGGCGCGACCGCGCCTCCCGGACCAGCGCCTGCCGGTCGAGCGCCAGCGTGTCGCCCGCGGGGCCGTCGAGACTCTCCGCCACCAGGTCCGCGACGAGCTGCGGCCGCTCCATCACCAGGGGCGACCCGACCTCGGGGCCCAGCGGGCGGAGTCCCCAGAAGGCGAGGTACTGCCGGAGCTCGGCGGCGGCCGCCGGATCGATCTCGTCGAGGCGGTCGAGCAGGTCGGCTCGCCGCGACTCGAGGAGCGCGCGGGTGGCGGGGCTCGCCGCGGCCCGCCGCGCGATGGCCGCCAGCTCGGTGGCCTGGGCCGTCGAGACCTGCGACAGCCCCCCGAGCAGGCCCATCGCCTGCGCCATGTCCCACCCGAGCAGCTCCTCGCACGCCGCGGTCAGCTCGTGCAGCCCGACGGCGGTCGGCACCGCGAGCGCGAAGTGCAGGTTCAGGCACTTCGCGTAGAAGTCGCTCAGGACGTCGACATGCCTGAAGAGCGCCGCGTCATCGAGCGCGGCCAGGTCGAGCGCGGCGAAGCGGGCAATCTCGTCCCGGAGCCGCGGGCGCATGGTCGTGTCCCACTCGGCCGGCATCGAGTCGAGCAGGCCGCCGTCGACGGCGCGGGCCGCCGCGGCCAGCTTGCGGCGCAGCGACGGGACGATGCGCGCGACGGCGCCGAGGAGCCACCAGGGCGGCGGCGCCTTGCCGCCATCGTCCGGGTCGACATGGATGTAGGGCTCGTGGCCGATCACCTTGAAGCGGATGCGCTCGGGGAGCAGGCCCCACTGCGCGATGGCCTCGTCCATCATGTGATCGGCGTTGCGGAGCTGGGTGCTGACGGCGAAGGGCGACATCGGCTCGATGAAGTGCCCGGCGTCCTTCTGCCAGGTGCCCTTGGGCGTCTCGATCTCCGGCGCCACGGGCAACGCCGTGATCGGACGCGACTGCAGCAGCCAGAGCCGGCCGTCCTGGACCGCCCACTCGATGTCCTGCGGGCCGCCCCGCGCCGCCTCGGCCTTCCGCGCGAGGGCCGCGACCTGGCGGGCGAGACCGGCGTTCAGGGCCTGCTGCGACTGGCTGACCGCCGTCGCGCGATCGCCGGCCACGAGCCACTCGTCGCCGTCGATGGCGCCGCTCACCAGCCGGTCGCCCAGGCCGCGCGTCGCGCTGACACGCGCCTCGTCGCGGTTGCCCGTGATCGGGTTGGCCGAGAACGCAACGCCCGAGACGTCGGCGTCGACCATCCGCTGCACGAGCACCGCCATCGGGCCGGTGCCATGGCCATAGGTCTCGACGCGCGCGCCGTGGGCCGACCGCACGCAGGCCGCCGCTGCCTCCAGCACGGCGTCGGCGCCGCGCACGTTGAGGAGCGTGTCGTACTGCCCGGCGAACGACCTGTCGGCGAGGTCCTCGGCGAGGCCGGACGAGCGGACGGCGACGAGGCCGTCACCCAGCGTGGCCAGTGCCGCGGCAATCTCGTCGCGGGTCGCCTCGAGGCCGGCGGGGATCACGAACCCGTCCGGGACGTCGAAGCCGTGGTTCCTGAGCGCGGCGAGCGTCGCCGCCTTGTGGCCGCAGCGGCCGGCATCGGTGGCGGCATCGAGCGGGAGCAGTCTGTTCATGACCGGGGACCTTTGCTGGCACGACGACGGGGCGCCGTGCGGGGAGACTTCGTCTTCGTGGGGGATGCGGGCGGGAGCGGGCGGCCTGTCGCGGCGTCGAGCAGCGCGCGCGTGGCCCAGGCGCTCGTGGCAGCGGCCTCGTCGGTGGTCATGCCGAACTGCTCGGTGAGCAGGTGCCAGCCCATCGACGAGACGAACAGGCGGATGGCGGCCGTGACCTGGCGGGGCGTCACCGGCCGCTGCCGCGCCGGTGCCGCCGCGATCAGCTTCTCGATCGCCTGCGTGCGCTTGCGCCAGGTGCCCAGGGGCCGGCGGTTCCCGATCATCAACATCACGGACGCGCGGACATGGCGGTCGCGGAGCGCCAGGATGCGGTACACGGTGTCGACCGTGTCCGGGAGTGTCGCGAGCGCCAGGGTGGGCTCGCGCATCACGCCGTTGGCCGAGAGCTGCTCGTCCACGTAGCCCTCGAACGCCTCGCAGAGGGCCTCGCGCGTGCGGAAGTGGTTGTACACGGTGCGATGGGTCACGCCCGCCCGATCGGCGACCGCCTGGACGGAGAAGCCGATGCCCGCGGTCTCGGTGACCACGTCGGCCATCGCCTCGAGGATCAGGCGCCTGGTGCGCTGGCGCGCGGCGCTGTCGACCTTTTGTTTCATAGCTTATGAATTTCGTGCATATCCTATGAATTCGTCGCCACGCTGTCAACTGCCGAGCGCACGCGTGGGGTGGGGTTCACAGGAGACGCCACTAAGGGCACGAAGAACACGAGGCTTGCCACGAAGCGCATTCCTTACTGCTTCTTCGTGTAGGGCTTCGTGTCCTTGGTCCTTCTTCGCGGGGTTTGTTGCAGCTCTCCGAAGCGCGCGTGGGGTGGGACTAACAGGAGACGCCACTAAGGGCGCGAAGAACACGAAGGCCTCTCACGAAGGGGCGCCTTCCTAGTGCTCCCTTCGTGTAAGGCTTCGTGTCCTTGGTCTTCCTTCGTGGCGTTGGTTGTGGATCTCCCTCTCAGCCTTCCGCGAGGACGGCGTCGATCTGGCCCATCGCGGCGCGCAGGCCCTCTTCCATCCCCATCTTCAGGAGCTGCTCCAGCGCCTCGAGCGACGGGAACGTCGTCACGGTCACCATGCGCGTGCCGCCGTCGTGCGGCTCGAAGGTGAAGCGCATGCGCATCGTGGGCATCCCCTCCGCGGGCGTCCCGTCCGGGCCGAGGAAGCCGTCCAGGACCTCGAACGCGTTGGGCTCGTCCATCGCCAGGTACTCGAAGAAGCCGCCCGAACGCTCGCCGTTGGGTCCCGTCATGTAGTACTCGGACCGGCCGCCCACGACGAAGTCGTGCCGTTCGAACGTCGCGGGCCACTCGGGCGGGCCCCAGAAGCGCTCGAGCTGGCGGGGATCAGCGTACGCGGCCCACACGCGGGCCACGGGCGCGGCGAACTGGGCGACCACCGTCATGGTCAGCGCTTCGGGGTCCTTCTGAATCTCGACGACGGGCATGGGGATCTCCTGGGTCTGGGGTGGCGAGCAGTTCGTCCAGGCGGGCGACGCGCTGCTGCCAGAGTTGCTCGAACTGCGCCAGCAAACGATTGGCCCGGCGGATGGCCTCGGGGTTGCCGGCCACGCGCCGGGCGCGGCCGTCCTTGCGCTTGGTCACGAGCCGTGCCCGCTCGAGCACGGCCACGTGCTTCTGCACGGCGGCAAACGACATGTCGTAGCGCGCCGCCAGCTCGCTGACGGACCAGTCGGCGTCCATCACGCGCGCCAGGATGTCGCGCCGGGTCCGATCGGCCAGCGCGCCGAACAGATGGTCGAGGTCGGCGGCCGGCGCGTTCTCATATACAACCATCTGGTTGTAGATACTAGCACGAGTCCTCCCGCCGCGAAAGGGCGGCAACCGGGCCGAGACGCGCAGGGCCAGGGCCGTCCTCCATTAGAATCGGCGCATGTCCCCGCCCGCAGGGATCGAGGCGCTGACCGACGGCGCCCTCGCCCGGCGCATCGCGGGCGCCGCCGATGCGAAGGCCGCGGAGGCGGAGCTGCTGCAGCGATTCGTCCGGCGGGTCCGCCTGTACGGCCTGCGGCACCTGCGGAATGCCGACGCGGCCGACGACCTGGCGCAACGCGTGCTGCTCCTGACGCTCGAGAAGCTCCGGCGCGGCGAGGTCCGGGAGCCAGAGAAGATCGCGTCGTTCGTCCTCGGCGTGGCGCGACAGCTCGTGCACGACCACCGCCGCACGACCAGGGACGAGGTCGAGCTTGCCGACGAGGGGCACGCCGCGCTGGCGGTGGAGCCGGCCGAGCCCGACCCGCTGGCGCTCGCGCGGCTGGCGCGCTGCCTGCAGGCCCTGGCCGAGCGCGAGCGCACCGTCGTGGTGCTCACCTACTACGCCGACTCGAGCGCGAACGACATCGCCCGCACGCTGTCGGTGGCCGCGGGACACGTGCGCGTCCTCCGCCATCGCGCCATCAACCGGCTGCGCCAGTGCCTGGGCGCGGAGGGGGCCTCATGACCCCGGCCGCCTGCGCGACGCCGCTGCCGGCCGAGGACCTCGTCGACTACATGCTCGGCGAGCTCGGCCAGGAGCGCGAGCAGGAGGTCGAGGCGCACCTGATGGCCTGCGGACGCTGCAGCGCCGAGCTCGAGTCGCTCGTCCGACTGGGCGCGCGTGTGGCGGCCCTTGTCGGCGCGGGAGGCACGCAGGCCGCCGTCAGCGGCGCGATGGTCGATCGCGCCGAAGCGCAGGGGGCCGTGGTCCGCCAGTACCGCCTCGCGCCGGGAGAGACGGTGGCCTGCACCGCCGGCCCCGACGACACCTACGTGGCCATCCGCCTGGGCGTGCCAGTCGACGGCGTCGCGGCGCTGGCCATCGATGTCGCCTTCGAGGACCTCGACGGCGGCGCCCGGCAGGTCCACCGCACCGAGGACGTCCCTGTCGATGGGCTCTCGCGCGAGGTGGTGCTGCTCTTCCCCGGCGATGTCGTGCGCGCCTATCCGCGCAGCCGCTGGACGATGGCGGCAGAGGGCCGGCGCGGGGACGAGGACGTCAGGCTGGGTCCCTACACGCTCGAGCACACGCCATGGGAGCGGCTGGAGCGCGGCCGCTGAGCCCAGCCGTTGCCGGGCGGCTGTAACGATCGCCGGCGTCACCGCACATCCTGATCGGCCCGCGCTGTCAGCGGGTGAAGGAGACGATCATGAGCGTGACGAAGACGACCCCGACCATCATCAAGCCCCTCGACGGCCCCGCGTTCGACTTCGGGGGCCTGGGCGTGCACTGGAAGCTCGACGGGCCGGACACCGGCCGCCAGTTCGCCGTGGTGCACCACCCGCTGGCGCCGCGCGCCCTGGCCGCGCCGCTGCACTACCACCACAACGAGGACGAGTACTCCTACGTGCTGAGCGGCTCGCTCGGCGCGCTGCTGGGCGACGAGGTGGTCGTGGCCGGGCCGGGCACGTGGGTGGCCAAGCCCCGCCACCAGTGGCACACGTTCTGGAACGCCGGCGACACGCCGGCCGAGATCATCGAGATCATCGCGCCATCCGGGTTCGAGAACTTCTTTCGCGAGGTGGCAGCCGTGTGGGGCGACCTGGCGGCCTTCGGCGCCATCAACCAGAAGTACGCGCTCGACATGAAGTTCGAGAGCGTGCCCGAGCTGTGCGCGCGCTTCGGCCTGACGTTCCCGGCGTTGTAGGCCCTTCACGCCGGGGCGGGGGCGAGGAGGGCGAGACGAGGCGGGAGGACGCGACGCCGGCCGCTCCGGACCTATAATCCCCGGGTCCGCCCCCTCGTCCCTGGCGCCCCGGCCACCACGGGCACGCCCCGGCCGGCTTCCTGGAGCGCATCCGATGGCCCGACTCACGCGGCTCACCCTGCTCGCCACGCTCGCCCTCGCCTCCGTCGCGGTCCTGCACGGGCAGGACACGCCGCCGCCGCCCTACCAGACCGACTTCCCTCTCGAGGAGTTCGCCGCGCGCCGCGGCAAGGTCATGGACGCGATCGGCGACAACGCCGTCGCCATCGTGCAGGGCGCGCCAGGCGTGGACGGGTTCCGGGTGTTCCGCCAGTCGAACCAGTTCTACTACCTCACGGGCCTCGAGACACCCCACGCCTACCTGGTGCTCGACGGGCGCAGCCGGAAGGCAAGCCTCTACCTCTCGCACCGGAACCCCGACCTCGAGCGCGGCACCGGACGGACGTGGTCGGTCGAGGACGCCGACGAGGTGATGCGCCTCACGGGGGTGGACGCCGTGGACTCGGTCGAGGTGCTGTCGCGGCAGCTGTTCACCAGCACGATGCTGCGGGCGCCGCGGCCGCTCCTCTACGTGTCGTTCAGCCCCGCCGAAGGCGACGCCCAGAGCCGCGACGAGCTGCTGGGCCACCGGGCCGGGGTGGCCGGCGATCCGTGGGACGGGCAGCCGTCACGGGAGGCGCACTTCCTCGGCCTGCTGAAGGCGCGCTTTCCCGCGCTCGAGCAGCGCGACCTCACGCCGATCCTCGACACGCTCCGGGCCACCAAGAGCGAGCGCGAGATCGCGCTCATCCGGAAGGCGTCGGTCCTGGCCGGGCTCGGGATCCTCGAGGCGATGAAGAGCACGAAGCCGGGCGTCTACGAGTACCAGGCGGCGGCGGTCGCGCGCTTCGTGTTCCTGGCCAACGGCGCCAGGTTCGAGAGCTACAACCCCATCGCCGGCGGTGGCACCAACGCCTACTTCGGCCACTACTCCCGGAACCTCGACCCGCTGAAGGACGGCGACATGATCCTCATGGACTACGCGCCGGAGCTGCGCTACTACGTGAGCGACGTGACGCGGATCTGGCCCGTCAACGGCACGTTCACCCCCGCGCAGCGGACCCTCGTCGACTTCATCGTGGCCTACCGCGCGGCCTTCTTCCGGCACATCAAGGCCGGCATCACGCCCGAGGAAGTGATTGTCCTCGCGCGGCGCGACATGGAGCCGGTCTTCGCGCGGACGACGTTCGGGGACCAGAGCGACAGGAAGGCCGCCGGGGACATGCTCGACTTCCGCGGCCACCTGCAGCACCCGGTGGGCATGACGGTCCACGACAACGGCACCATCTGGGGCAAGCCCTTCCACGAGGGGCAGGTCTTCACGGTGGACCCGATGATGTGGATCCGCGACAAGCGGCTCTACGTGCGGATGGAGGACACGATCCT
>JBFWOG010000023.1:29225-41120 GCA_050250645.1 Vicinamibacterales bacterium | reverse complement strand
GCATGACGGTCCACGACAACGGCACCATCTGGGGCAAGCCCTTCCACGAGGGGCAGGTCTTCACGGTGGACCCGATGATGTGGATCCGCGACAAGCGGCTCTACGTGCGGATGGAGGACACGATCCTGGTCACGAAGGACGGCATCGAGAACTTCACGGACTTCCTGGCGAGCACGCCGGACGAGATCGAGGCCGTGATGAAGCAGGAAGGGATGCTGGCGAAGGTCCCGCGGTTGCAGTAGGGAAACCTGCACCGGGAGGACGATTACAGGACCCGCCACGAAGCACACGAAGCGCACGAAGCAACCGCACGAAGCGGTCGACACTTTTCCGGCGCGGGGCCGCCCGGGCACCCGGGCGGCCCGCTCCCCTAGCGCACGATGAATCCCAGGGTGACGCCGCTCTGCGAGTCGGCCGGCAGGTACGTACCGACGATCAGCCCACTCGGTGACATGCCCGTCACATGCGTCTGCAGCGCGCCCTCGACGTCGACGACCGTGAAGTCGCCGGCCCGGTTCCGCAGGAAACCCGCCTTGTACCCCAGCGGGGTCGTCTGCTGGTATCCCACGATCGTGCCCGCGTTGCTGATGCCCTGGGCCACGGTGAGCGTGCTGGCGCCCCAGGGATAGTCGATCGTGGAACCGGGCGCCGAGAAGACCTCGACGGTCCCGTCCGGGTGGCGGACGAAGCCACGCACCCCAGCCGCCACCGACGTGTCGCCAGCCCACTCCTCGAACTGGTAGTACCCCGCGACGACGCCAGCGGCGTTGATGCCGACCGGCAGCATCGCCGGCACGTCCACGCGCGTCACGCCGGGACGCGACGGCTCGGCCGGGATACCGAAGCGGGTGATCGCCCCGCGGGCATCCCTGACGAACAGCCCCGCATACACACCGTTTCCCCTCTGGACGACGCCGACCACGGTCCCGGCGTTGTTGATGGCGACAGGGGCGTAGATGTCGCCGGGGTCACCGGTAATCTCCACGATGTCGCCGTCTCGGGTCACGACGAACCCCGCCCCGTCCACCATGGTCGAGTCGAGGTACGCGCCCACCATCGTCCCTTGATCGTTGATGGCCGTCAGCAATGTGGCGCCGGCCCCGGGCACGTCGAAGGGCGCAACCTCGCCGTCGGCCGTCCGGATGAACCCCCGCACCAGCGAACCGGACGTCACGTAGGTGCCGACGAGCGTGCCGCGGACATTGAGGGACATGTAGCTCGTCCACGTCTGGGCATCGGGCAACTGGATGGTGGCAATCTCGCCGGTGGCCTCGCGGATGAAGGCCCCCCAGCCCGTGTCCGAGAAGTACGCCCCGGCCGTCACGCCGCGGTTGTTCACCGTGATCGGCTGCGTGGCCGAGGCGCCGGGCACGGCAAAGGTGACGGCGCGCTGGGCGGCCGCGGGCTGGACAGCGGCCACGGCCAGGGCAACCGCGACGAGTGGACGGAGGAAGCGAGGCAGCGGAAAGACGATGTTCATGGGGGGACTCCTGACGCGCGCTCGGGGCGCAGCCCCCGAAGAATAGGGCGGCAGCCGCGTGACGGCTACCCGGACACGTGGGGGTGTCAGTCGCGCAACAGGGTGCGCAGGGCGTAGACCGTTGCGCCGTGGCGGCTGTCCTGATCGAGCTTCCGGACGATGTTGCCGACGTGCTCCTGCACGGTGTGCAGGCTGCGGCCGAGGATGGTGGCGATCTCGCGGTTCTCGTGCCCCTCGGTCATGAGCAGCAGGACGTCGCTCTCGCGAGGCGTGAGCCCCAGCCCCCCGAGCCGCTGCCGGGGCGACGGCCCGGCCTCCCGCGCCTCGTGCCATGGATCGCCGTGGCGCTGCCAGGCCAGCAGGAAGTGCGGCGCGAAGGCGTCGAGCAGCGCGCAATGGCGCAGTGTGAAGTCCGAGCGGCGACGGTTGAACGCGATGCCAGCCACGGTCGTGTCGTCCACCGTGATGGGGAGACAGAGGCCGTAGGCCAGCCCGAGCCGCTGGAGGCACGCGCGGTAGAAGGGGCTCTGGCGCCACGCGCGCACGGCGACGATGTCGGAGATGCGCCGTGCCCGCCGGTCGCCGGTCCTCGCGTAATACGAGACCCAGGGATTGTCGTCGGGCGACGTCGCGTAGTAGGCCCGCTCCTCCGGCGTGAACGGGTCGGCGGGCACGCTCCGGTACAGCAGCCGCCCGCTCGCGCGGTCGAGCACATGGATGCTCGCGAGGTCGGCCGGGATGAGGCGCCCGAGGGCGGCGAGCACGGCCGCGGCGAAGTCGGCGTGGCCGCGCGCGGCATTGACCTCGTACACGGCGTCGAACAGCGGCCGCCAGAGACGTGGCGAGATCCGCGGCCGTGGAGAGCCGGGCGCACTCGCGGGATCGAGCGGAGAAAACATCGCCACCGCCTCGATGATCCCGCCTCGGGTACAGGCGAGTCAACTGGTCGCCCGGCGCGCGAACATGGGCCCGCCCCTGTCGGATCGCCGCGGGCTACCGCCCGGCCGCGACGAACTCGGCCTCCATCAGCACGAGGTGGTTGGGGTCGAGGACGACACGGTCAGGCCTCTGGTCCGACGCGATCCGGAACTCCTGTGATGCGCCAGATAGGTCCACCGTCGTGATCGTTGGCGTCGCGCTCCCCGCGAAGTAGACCCCGATCTGCAGGGGCATCGTGAAGATGCGCGCGGGGTCGCGCTGGGTCAGCCGGACCGTGACGGTCTTCGTCGCGGCGTCGTAGCGCCAGCCGCCATCGAGGCGGACGAGCCCTCCCCGCGTGAGCCACTGGTCGAAGAAGCCGCGGAGGTCGCGGCCCGAGGCGCGCTCCATGGCCTCTCGGAAGTCGGCCGTGGTCGCGTTGGCGTCCTGGTGCTCGCGGTAGTAGGTCCGGATGCCCGTCCAGAAGGCCTCGTCGCCCATCATGCCGCGCAGCATGTGCAGCACCCAGGCGCCCTTCTGGTACACCTGGCCTGTCGTCACCTGCGACATGTCGTCGAGGTTGTCGTGGACGACCCGGTAGTCGGGGTGTTCCCTGTCGAACTCGATCACGCGCTGGCGGCTCGACTCGAGGCCGGCCAGGAACTCGTCGTGCCCGTAAGCGTGCTCGATGTAGAGCAGCGTGAAGTAGGTCGCGAAGCCCTCGCTCAGCCACACATCGTCCCAGTCGGACTCGGTGACGGCGTTGCCGAACCACTGGTGGGCGATCTCGTGGATGACGACGTTGCGCCAGCGGACGCTGCGGTCGCCCGTCACGGAGCCCTCGCTGTAGAAGATGGCGCTGGCGGCCTCCATGCCGCCGCTGACGCTGTTGGACTGCACGTTGGCCAGCTTCTCGTACGAGAACGGGCCGATCCTGTCCGAGTAGAACGACAGCACGTCACGCGTGGGCACGGCGAAGTCGTAGAAGCCCTTGTCGCGCTCCTGCGCGTACACCCACGTCTGGATGGCCTTGCCGTCGAACGTGCCCACCTGCTGCACGGCGAAGCGCGCGACGCCGAGGACGTACAGCCAGGGGGCGATCGGCACGGACTGGCGCCAGTGCGTCAGGCGCCGGTCGCCGGGCAGGTCGGTCTGCTCGACGAGCAGGCCGTTGGACACGACCTGGTAGTGCGCGGGCGCGGTGACGATCATGTCGGAGGTGGCCTTGTCGTACGGATGGTCGACGGTGGGGAGCCAGTTGCGCGCCTTGTCGGGCCAGTTGTCGCTGAAGAACGTGCGGTCGCCCTGCCTGTTGTTCGCGATCTTCAGGCCCGAGGCCGGCTCACCCGCGTAGGCGACCGTGACGTGCAGGCGCTCACCACCCCTGAACGGCCTGGGCAACTCGATGACGAGCGCGTTGTCGCGGTGCTCCCAGGCCAGCGCCGCGCCTCCGGCCGTCACGGCACTGACCGTCATGCCCTTCCCGGTCGCCGGGTCCAGGTTGACGAGGTCGAACCGGAGCGACGTCTCGTCGCCCACGAAGCGGACCTCGATGTCGGCCGTGCCCGCGATGCGGTCGTCCCGGTCCTGCAGCTCGAGGGCGAAGCTGTAGTTGACGATGTCGACGCGCGGGTTCCTCGGGTAGGTGTCGGCGTGGAGCGTGACGAGCCCACAGGCGGCGACGATCAGCAGGGTCAGCATCCGCATGGCGGACAGCCTACCGCAGGCCGGACGGGCGAACCACCACAATGCCCGCGCGCAGCGGCGAGGGCGGCCGGTCGGCCGCCGAGACCTGTCGAGAGGCGCATGCTCGCGCTCCTCGGCCAGGCGGCTCCGGTCCTTCAGATCTCCACCTGCACGCCGAGTTCGACCACTCGCTCGGCCGGCAGGCGGAAGAATCCTGTCGCCCGCCCGGCATTGCGCGCCATCACCGCGAAGAGCCGCTCTCGCCACTTCGCCATGCCCGGCTGGTCGGTGACGACAAGGGACTCGCGGCCGAGGAAGTAGGTCACGTCGTCGTCGTCGAGCGGCAGGCCGAGCGCCCGGGCCTGGGCGAGGGCCGCTGGCACGTCCGGATCCTGCATGAAGCCGTACCGCACGACCACGTCGTAGACGCCGTCGCCGACGGCGGTGATCGTGACGCGCTCGTCGTGGGGCACGTAGGGTACGGGTTCGGTCGCCACCATCAGGGTGACGACATGTTCATGCAGCACCTTGTTGAAGCGCAGGTTGTGCGCGAGCGCGGGTGGGGTGCCCTTCGGCTGCGCCGTCATGAACACGGCCGTGCCCGGTACGCGCGTCGGCAGGTCCTGCCTCACCCGGGCCATGAAGCTCTCGATGGGCACCGCCCTGTCGACGAGACGCCGAGCCACGAGCCGCCGGCCTGTCCGCCAGGTCGTCATCAACGTGAACAGGACGCCACCGATGACGATGGGCAGCCACCCCCCGTGGGCAATCTTCAGGACGTTGGCCGCAAAGTACGCCAGGTCGACGGTCAGGAAGGCGCCTGTGACCGCGAAGGCGACGGCTGGCGCCCATCGCCAGCGATGGGTGGCCACCACGTGCAGCAGCACGGTGGTGATCACCATGGTCATCGTGACGGCGATGCCGTAGGCCGCCGCGAGCGCGGCGGACGAACCGAAGCCCACCACGATCGCGATGGTGCACACCATGAGCGCCCAGTTGACCTGGGGCACGTAGACCTGGCCCATCTCGTCGGCCGAGGTGTGATCGATGTCGAGCCTCGGGCAGTAGCCGAGCTGGATGGCCTGCCGCGTGAGCGAGAACGCGCCGGAGATGAGGGCCTGCGACGCGATGATGGCCGCGGCGGTGGCCAGGCCGACGAGCGCCAGCCGCGCCGACGGCGGCACGAGCAGGAAGAACGGCTGGTGCGCGGCGTCCGGACTGCCGAGCAGCAGGGCGCCCTGGCCCAGGTAATTGAGCAGCAGCGCCGGCAGGACGAGCCCGAACCACGCGATCCGGATCGGCCGCCTGCCGAAGTGGCCCATGTCCGCGTACAGCGCCTCGCCTCCGGTGACGACCAGGAACACGGCGCCGAGCACGGCGAGGCCGTGCCAGCCGTGCCTCACAAAGAAGGCGACCGCGTGACGGGGGTCGACGGCGGCGAGAACCTCCGGCCGCTGCACCAGCCACACCATCCCGCTCGCCGCCAGCACGACGAACCAGAGCACCATCACGGGCCCGAACAGCCGGCCGACAACGTGGGTGCCGCGCCGCTGGATCGCGAAGATCGCGACGAGGATGACGACCGCGAGGGGGACAATCCAGGGCTCGATGGCGGGGCTGGCGACCTCGAGACCCTCGACCGCGCCAAGCACGGTGATGGCCGGCGTGATCATCCCGTCGCCGTACAGCAGCGCTGCACCGAAGAGGCCCATCAGCACGAGGGACGACTGCCGGCCCCGCGACGTCGCCCCAGGCAGCAGCGCCGTGAGGGCGAGGATGCCCCCCTCCCCATGGTTGTCCGCCCGGAGAACGACGACGATGTACTTGATCGAGATGACGATGATGAGCGAGTAGATGATGAGCGAGAGGACACCGAGGACGTTCTCGTACGTCGGCGGCACGGAGTGGGTGCCGAAGAAGCACTCTCGCAGGGCGTAGAGCGGGCTCGTGCCGATGTCGCCGTAGACAACGCCGATGGTCGCAAGGGTGAGGGGCAGCAGGCGGTGGGAACCCCGGGGCGAGGTAGTCAGACAGCCTCCACGACGGCGGTGGGACGACCGCGGATCCCATCGCGGGAATTGCGAGCCACCACGCATTATAGAAGCGCCCCGCCGGGGGTGTCGAGAATGGCGGTCCCGGAGCCAGGAACCGGTCCTGCCTTCCCCGGCGTCCCGCTTCGTGGAATGATGGCGGCAGACCGCCATGGCCACAGACACCCGGACCCGATTCGACTGGAGCGACCCGTTCCTCCTCGACCAGCAGCTGACCGAGGACGAGCGGATGATCCGCGACACGGCGCGCGCCTACTGCACCGACAAGCTGGCGCCCCGCGTCCTCGACGCCTTCCGCCACGAGCAGACCGACGAGGCGATCTTCCGCGAACTCGGCGCGCTCGACATGCTCGGCATCGTCATCCCGGAGGAGTACGGCGGCGCCGGCCTCGGCTACGTCGCCTACGGCCTGGTGGCGCGCGAGGTCGAGCGGATCGACTCGGGCTTCCGCTCGATGATGAGCGTCCAGGGCTCGCTCGTGATGGTGCCCATCAACGCGTTCGGCACCGAAGCCCAGAAGCGCAAGTTCCTGCCGAAGCTGGCGACGGGCGAGTGGATCGGGTGCTTCGGCCTCACCGAGCCCAACGCCGGCTCCGACCCCGGCGGCATGACCACGCGCGCCGTGCGGGTGGACGGCGGCTACCAGCTCACCGGCACGAAGTCGTGGATCACCAACAGCCCGATTGCCGACGTCTTCATCGTCTGGGCGAAGGACGAGGCGGAGGAGATCCGGGGGTTCGTGCTCGAGAAGGGCTGGAAGGGCCTGACGGCGCCGGCCATCCACGGCAAGCTGGGCCTCCGGACGAGCATCACCGGCGAGATCGTCATGGACGGCGTCTTCTGCCCGGACGAGAACGTGTTCCCCGACATCCGCGGGCTCAAGGGGCCCTTCACGTGCCTCAACAGCGCGCGGTACGGCATCGCATGGGGGGCGCTCGGCGCGGCGGAGGACTGCTGGCTGCGCGCGCGGGAGTACGTGCTCGAGCGCAAGCAGTTCGGGCGGCCCCTCGCGGCCAACCAGCTGATCCAGCGGAAGCTCGCCGACATGCAGACCGAGATCGCGATCGGGCTGCAGGGCGTCCTGCGGCTGGGGCGGATGAAGGAGGAGGGCACGGCGGCCGTCGAGCTCACCTCGCTGCTCAAGCGCAACTCCTGCGGCAAGGCGCTCGACATCGCCCGTCTCGCGCGGGACATGATGGGCGGCAACGGCCTGACCGACGAGTTCGTCGTCATGCGGCACCTCGTCAACCTCGAGGTGGTGAACACCTACGAGGGGACGCACGACATCCACGCGCTCATCCTCGGCCGCGCGCAGACCGGCATCGCCGCGTTCGCCAACTGACCGGGCCGGGCCACCTCCCCGCGCGTGCGCTATCGTGGGGAGGTGACCGCCGATCCGCACAAGCCGCTCCGGGACGATGTCCGCCTGCTCGGGAGCCTGCTGGGCCACGCGCTGCAGGTGCTCGAGGGCGAGGCGCTCTACCAGACGGTCGAGCGGGTCCGCGCGCTCTCGAAGGCCGCCCACGCCGGCGACACTGGCGCGTTCGACACGCTGGCGGCGGAGCTCTCGGCCATGCCCGTCGACGCGGCGCTCCCCGTGGCCCGCGCGTTCGCGCACTTCCTCAACCTCGCCAACATCGCCGAGCAGCACCACCGCGTCCGGCGGCGGCGCGCCTATCGGCGCGACCCCGACACGCCGCCCCAGCGCGGGTCGTGCGAGGAGGCATTCGCGCGCCTCATCGACGGGGGCCTCGCCCCCGGGCGCCTGCATGACGCGGTCTGCGCGCTCCGCATCGAGCTGGTCCTCACCGCGCACCCGACGGAGGTCTCGCGCCGGACGCTCGTCGAGAAGTTCAACCGCATCGCGGCGCTGCTCGACCGGCACGACAGGCCCGACCTGACGCGCGCCGAGCAGGACGAGGTCGTGGCGGCGCTCCGGCGCGAGATCATGGCGGCCTGGGGCACGCGCCACGTGCGCCAGCATCGCCCGACCCCGCTCGACGAGGTGCGCAGCGGGCTCGTCGTCTTCGAGCAGAGCCTCTGGCAGGCGCTGCCGCGGTACCTCCGCGGCGTGGACGCGGCCCTCGCCGCGAGCACGGGCCGGGGGCTGCCGGTGGACGTCGCGCCGATCCGCTTCGGCTCGTGGATTGGCGGCGACCGCGACGGCAACCCGAACGTGACGCCGGAGGTCACCAGGCGCGCGTGCCTCCTGTCGCGGTGGATGGCCGCGGATCTCTACCACCGGGAAATCGAGGCCTTGCGCGACGAGCTGTCCGTCACCGAGGCGAGCCAGGCGCTGCGCGCCGAGGTGGGCGACGCGCCGGAGCCCTACCGCGAGCTGCTGCGGGGCGTCCGCGCGCGGATGGCCGCGACGCGTCGCTGGACGGAGGCCGCGCTCGAGGCCGAGGTGCCGCCAGGCGACGACGTGTACCTGGACCCGGCCGACCTCGACCGGGCGCTCCGCCTGTGCGACGAGTCGCTGCGCGCGACGCGGCAGGGCGCCATCGCCGACGGGCGCCTGACCGACCTCCGGCGCCGGCTCGCCGCCTTCGGCCTCACGCTCGCGAAGCTCGACATCCGGCAGGACGCCGCACGGCACACCGAGGCCCTGACCGCCATCACGTCCGCGCTCGGCCTCGGCCGCTTCGAGGACTGGGACGAGGCGACGCGCATCGAGTTCCTGCTCCGCGAGCTCGCCAGCCGGCGCCCGCTCGTCCCCGAGGGCCTCGACGCCGGCGCGGCGGTGGCCGACACGCTCGACACGTTCCGCCTGATCGCGCGGATACCGGCGGGGTCGCTCGGCGCCTACGTCATCACGATGGCGAGCCGCGCGTCGGACGTGCTCGCGGTAGAGCTGCTGCAGAAGGCCTGCGGCGGGCGCGCGCCGCTGCGCACGGTGCCGCTCTTCGAGACGTCGCGGGACCTCGCCAACGCCGGCGCGACGCTCGACACCCTGCTCCCGCTGCCCTGGTACCGCGCGCGCATCGCGGGGCGGCAGGAGGTGATGATCGGCTACTCCGACTCCGCGAAGGAAGGCGGGCGGCTGGCCGCGGGATGGGACCTCTACCGGGCGCAGGAGGAGATCGTCGCGGCGTGCCGGCGGCACGGCGTCGAGGTCACGCTCTTCCACGGGCGGGGCGGCAGCGTCGGCCGCGGCGGCGGGCCGACGCATCTCGCCATCATGTCGCAGCCCGCCGGCTCGATCGACGGCACGCTCCGCGTCACCGAGCAGGGCGAGATGCTGCAGGCGCTCTTCGGCCTCCCCGACATCGCGCTGCGGACGCTCGAGGTGTACACGAGCGGCACGCTCGAGGCGTGGCTCGCCCCGGCGCCCCCGCCGCGGCCCGAGTGGCGCGCCGCCATGGACCGCCTCCGCGACGTCGCCTACGCCAGCTACCGCGCGGTCGTCTTCGAGCACCCGCAGTTCGTGGAGTACTTCCGGCACGCCACGCCGGAGACCGAGCTGGCCGGCCTCAACATCGGCAGCCGCCCGGCCAGGCGCCAGGCGGCCGCCGCCGGCGGCGGCGTCGAGGGGCTGCGCGCCATCCCGTGGCAGTTCGCGTGGACCCAGACGCGGCTGATGCTCGGCGCGTGGCTCGGCCTCGGCGAGGCGCTCGACACGGCGTTCGCGGAGGGCCACCGCGATCTCGTCCGCGAGATGTACCGCGAGTGGCCGCACTTCCGGAGCGCCATCGACCTGACGGAGATGGTGCTCGCCAAGTCGGACGCCAGGATCGCCGGCGAGTACGACAGGCGGCTCGTGCCCGCCGGCCTCCAGGCGATCGGCGCTGACCTCCGCGGCCGGCTCGCGCGGAGCATCACGCGCGTGCTCGACGTCACCGGGCACCACCAGCTCATCGAGTCCAACTCGGTGCTCCGCCGCTCGATCGACGTGCGCAACCCGTACGTCGACCCGATCAACCTCGTGCAGGTCGAGCTGCTCCGCCGCGAGCGGCAGGCGCACGACGACCGGGTCCGCGCGGCGCTCCTCGTGACGATCAACGGCGTCGCGGCCGGGATGCGCAACACCGGGTAGCCGGACGGCGGTCGGCGGCCGGCACCGCGAGCCCACGATCCGCCGCCGGCCGCCTCACGGCGTCGGCGCCGCCACCCGGTCGCGCAGCATCACGAGCAGCATCCGCGTCGGCTCGGTGGCGTCGAGGGCGTGCGGGACGTCCGCTGGCAGGCGCACGACCGTGCCCGGGGTGGCCGTGACGGGCTGGCCACCGACGGTGATGCCAAGCCGGCCGTCGAGCACGAGCACCAGGGCGTCGAAGGGCGACGTGTGCTCGGTAAGCCCCTGCCCCGTGTCGAACGCGAACAGCGTGAGGTTGCCCCCCGTGGTCTTCATCAGGATCCGGCTCGCGATCCCCTGGTCGGTGGGCGAGATGAGCGTCTCGAGCGGCAGCGCCTGGCCGGGCGGAAGAACCTGAGCGGGCACGACGACCTCCTCCGGGTACTGGCGTCCCGTGGCGACGCCGTCCGGATTGGGCGGTGGCCTGGCGGACGCACTGTTCCCCCGGTCAAGGATAGCCGACGCGACGAGGCCCGCCGCCTACGGCGCCCCGACGACGCCGAAGCCGGCCCAGTAGAAGGGATGCCGCCAGGCGGGGGTGGCCAGCAGGGCGCGCGCGGCCGCCCGCAGCGCGTCCGCCGCGTTCGCGTGGCCCTTCAGGCGCTGCTCGTGAAACGCGATCATCAGGTCGGTCGTGCTCGACGAGTCCACGTTCCACTGGCTGACGACCGCCGCCGACGCGCCGGCCGCGAAGAACGACCACGAGAGGCCGACGATCCCCTCGCCGTCCGCCCACCGCCCGCGCGCCGTCTCGCAGGCCGACAGCACGACCAGGTCCGCGTCGATCGGCAGGTCCATCACCTCCCACGCCTCGAGCCGGCCGTCCGACTCGCTCCCGCTCCCCGGCGCGGTCGCGAGCAGCACGTGGGAATACATCGGGTGCTGGTCGTCGACCACGCCGTGCGTGGCGATGTGCAGCACGCTCGCCCGCCCCACGGCGCGCGCCAGCGACGGCTCCGTGGCGTCGCGGCCCACGACGACGGCGCTCCTGGACGGACCGTAGAGCCGCGCGAGCGCGCGCACCTCGCGCCGCGCCTCCGGCAGCGCCGGCGCCGCCTGGCCGCCGACGCGGTCCACGGGCGAGCGGCCGCGCGGGCCGGCCGGCGCCGGGTCGGCCATCGCGACGAGGAACTCCTGCCGGCCCGCGCGCCCGCGGCGCCGCGCGTCGAGCGCCGCGAGCGCCGAGACGGACGGCGCATAGGACACGGACCGCTCCTCGATCACGAAGCGGCCGCGCGGCGTCCTGAGGGCCTGCACGGGGACGCGCCAGATCACCCCGTCCGGCACGACGACCAGCCGCCGCGTCGGCGCCATCAGCGCGTCGAGCTCTCCGAAGAGCGCGTCGTACAGGGCGCGCGCGGTCGGGGCGAA
This sequence comes from Vicinamibacterales bacterium, assembly GCA_050250645.1. Lineage (GTDB taxonomy): Bacteria > Acidobacteriota > Vicinamibacteria > Vicinamibacterales > UBA2999 > JBFWVR01. Next base: position 29,539 of record JBFWOG010000023.1, on the reverse strand, counting down.
GCCGAGGTCCCGCGACGCGACCTGCCCGGCGAATCGCGTGGAGAGGCGCGCCAGCTCCTCGGGCGTCACGGCCAGCTGTCGCGGCGTGATCGTGGCGCCCTCCGCGCCGCCCGCGATCCAGTAGACCCACACCTGGTCGGCCTCGACGACGAACTCGGCGATCGCGGTGCCCTCGGGCACCAGCCGATCGAGCTGGCCGGGCTCGACGATGGGCTCGCGCCCGCGGGCGAGCCGCAAGCCGGGCTGCGCGTCGTACAGCCCCTCGGTGAACACGTCGCGCGCCAGCCGGGCACGGGCCAGCTCGGCGTCGAGCG
>JBFWOG010000023.1:0-29125 GCA_050250645.1 Vicinamibacterales bacterium | reverse complement strand
CCCAGGGCCGCGTGCGCGTGCCCGAGGTTCGACAGCGACGTCGTGAACGACGCGCCACCGGCCTTCTCCCCGAGCGCGAGGGCCCGCCCGTAGTAGTCGATGGCCTGGTCGTAGTCGCCCTGCTCGTCGTACATCCCGCCGATGTTGTTGAGCGTGGACGCCAGCTCGCCGGCGCCGGCGCCGCCGGCCTGCTTGAGCGCGAGGCTGCGGGTGTAGTAATCGAGCGCCAGCGTCGCGTTGCCGAGCCCCTGGTAGACGACGCCGATGTTGTTCAGCGACCGCGCGACCCGGTCCTGGCGTCCCGCCGCCTCCGCCAGGGTGATGACGCGCGCGAAGTGCGCGAGCGCGCCCTCGTGGTCGCCGAGCCTGCGCATGACGATGCCCAGGCCGTTGGCCACCGTCTGGATGGCCTCCGTATCGCCGCTCGCCTCGGCCATGGCCAGCGCCTCTTCGAGCGCGCCGCGCGCCTGCACCAGGTCGCCGAGCTGCCCCGCGGCGAACCCGAGGTTCGCGAGGGCCTGCGCCCGGAGGCCCTGGTCCGCGCGGTAGTCCGCGAGCCACAGGAGCGACGCGAACGTGCGGCGCGCCGCGCCGAAGTCCCCGCGCCCGAGCTCCCCGATGCCCAGCACGTTGACCGCCTTCGCGAACTCCGGCGCCGAGGCGCCGGGCGCGCCCTGAATGAGGGCGGTCCGCGCCCCGGCGGTCTCGGCGGCGGCAAAGCGCTCGACGAGCGCCTGATCCGCCGTGGCGGGCGCCGGTTGGGGCGCCTGCGCCGCGACGACGAGTCCGAGGACGAGCAGCCAGGTCGACACGATCGGCTGAGCTTAACCCATCAGGGTTTCATGAAGCCGACGTCGCTCGAGGCGAAGTTCGCGAGCGTCGGGAAGGCCCACTGCAGGTCCGCGTCGGACGCCCCGAACCAGCGGCCGAGCGTCGCGCCGAACTGCGCCGTGGAGATCGTCGGGATCCACACACCGCGATTGTTCGCATCGTCCTGCCCGCCCAGCTGGAGGGTGGGGTAGGCGCCGTAGATGCCGCCCTTGACCGCGCCGCCGAGGATCATCTGGTGGCTGCCCCACGCGTGGTCGCTGCCCGACCCGCTCGGCTGGAGCGTGCGCCCGAACTCGGACTGCGTGAACGCCGTGACCTGGTCGGACAGGCCGGCGTCCCCGATGGCCTGGTGGAACGCGGCGAGGGCGGGCGCGAGCGTGAGGAAGAGGTCCCACTGCGCCCAGTCCTGGCCGCTGTGCAGGTCGAAGCCGTCCATCGAGCAGAAGAACACCTGGCGGCCGGGCCCCATCGACGACCGCAGGCGGATGAGGCGCGCCACCTCCTTGAGCTGCCTGCCGATGGCCGTGCCCGGCAGCGTCAGGTCGTCGTCCGAGCCGGCGTCCGCCGAGAGCGTGGCCGAGAGCTGGAGCCCGTCGGCAAGCGCCTTGTTCGCGGCCTTGCGCACCTGGTTGCCGCCGTCAATCGCGAGCAGCGCGTTGACGGCCTGCCGGCGCGACTGCGCCTCGGCCTGGGGCCAGAAGTTCATGCCGGACAGGTTCAGGCCCGTGCCGGGCGGGATGACGTTGGCGCCGACGGTCACGCCCTGGAGGAAGAGCGCGGGCGCCGAGACCGAGACGGCCGCGAGCGGGTCGGCGACACCGCAGCAGTCGAGGAGGCGGCCGCCCCAGCCGGAGCCATTCGGCGTCGACGTGCCGGTCTGGGCCTGGACCGTCTGGTCCGAGTGCGAGAACAGGTTCGACGGCGTGTGCTGGCCCTGCAGGTACTCGCCGCGCGTGAGCGGCTGGTCGAGCTGCCCCATGTTCAGCACGAACGCCAGCTGCCCGGCGTTGTACAGCGGCTCGAGCTCGGTGAGGCCGTAGTGCATCGCGTACGACCCGCCCTTGCCGTCGGACAACGGCTGCAGGAGCTTGCCCGGCCCCAGGGCAAGGTTGCCGCGCAGGGCCTGGTAGGTGGGATAGCGGCCGTCCACGGGCACGAGGGTGTTGTTGCCGTCGTTGCCGCCGAACAGGTAGACGCAGACGAGGGCCTTGTAGTCGGTCACGCCGGGAGCGGTGGCGGCCTCGGCGGCGAAGAGCCCGCGGGGCCGGCCGAAGCCGACGCCGAGACTGGTGACGCCGAGCGCGGCCAGCTTCGCGCTCAGGCGCAGGAAGCTGCGGCGGGGTGTTCCATGCTGGTGTGACATCTCGATTTCGCTTCCTTCCTACTGCACGGGGCCGGCGTGGACGAGGTACTCGCTCGACAGGGTCGCGAGGTACAGCGCGCCTATGGCCCGCTGCGTCGTGTCGGATGTGGCCTGAGTCGCGGTGATGAGCACCGTGCGCAGGTCCACGGACATCTGCCCCTGGAGCAAGGTCTGGTTGACGAGCTCGACGAGCGCCGCCGGGTCGGCCGCCAGCGCCTTGAACGGCGCCAGGTTCACGGGGAACACGCTGCCGAACTGCCCGCTCAGCAGGCCGTAGACGAAGTTGGCGCGCAGGACGGCGAGCGCCGGGGCATAGAGGGAGAACTCCGGCCCGAAGCGGTCCGGGTCGCCCGGCAGCGGCGCGAGCGGCGAGTAGAAGCTGAACACGCTCGGCGGGGTCAGCACTTCCTGGCCGAGCTGCCGGAAGACGTAGAGGAACTGCCCCGCGTCGCCGACCTGGACCCCCAGCGCGCGGGCGAGGCCCATGACATGCAGCACGGGGTCGACGAGGCGGCCGTCGGTCGGGCCCCCGAGCGCGGCTTCCTGGTCGAGCAGCACCGCCTTGAGCACCGCGGCGAGGTCGCCCCTGACGCCGTTGCCGTCGTCGGCGAACACGTCGGCGACGCGCGCGATGTAGGCCGGGCTCGGGTTGCTCGTGACGAGCGACCGGATCAGCCGCGTGGCGATGAAGGGCGGCAGGTTCGGGTGGTTGAAGACGATGTCGATGACATCGTCCATGTCCTTGGTCACCGTCTGGTTCGCGGGGATCGCGTGGCCGAGGATGGACTTGGCGCCCTGGTCGTGGCTCTCGGGACGCGGCTCCATCAGGCCGACGAAGTACTCGTTGTTCCGCGTGCGGTAGGCCTGACCCGGCGTGCTCGGATACGTCCAGCCGCTGAGGGCGCGGGCCACTTCGCGCACCGTCGCCTGGTCGTAGACCGGCATGGGCTGGCCGTTGGCGTCCAGCTTGAGCGTGCCGTCCTGCTCGAGCTGCCAGATGCCGAGGCTGAAGAGCTGCATCAGCTCGCGCGGGTAGTTCTCGTTCGGCGCCACGGCCGCGGCGCCCCCGACGCTGTTCGCCAGGTCGAGGAACTTGCCCATCGTGGGGCTCAGCGTCACCTCGCGGAGGAGCGTGCGGTAGTTGCCGAAGGCGTGCGCCGAGAGCAGGCGCACCCACGGGATCATCTCGTCGCCGTTGACGACCTTGTTCGCCGAGACGGCCAGGGTCTGGCTGAGCGCGAACACCATCCGCTGGCGGAGCTGGTCGCTGCCGTTGACCATGTTGGCGAAGACCCGCGCCCGGACGGCGTTGATGTCGAGGCCGTCGTCGACCGTGCTCGGCGCGGCCTGCATCTGCTCCCAGAGCCAGTAGTCGAGGCCCTTGGCCTGGACGTCGGCCATCGATGCCGCGTCGGGACCGAAGGTGGCCTGGCGCAGGAAGCGCTGGGCGGTCACCGCGTCCACAGGCGACATCGGCGGCATCGGGTCGGCGAAGACCGGCACGGGCGATGGCTGCGGCACGGGCTCGCTGGCCGAGGTCGGCGGCGGCGTGTAGACGGGCGGCGGCGCCGGCGGCATCATCGGGTCAACGGGCTCGGGCTCGGGTTCCGGCTCGGGCGCCGGCGGCGGCGGGTCGACCATGGTGATGGTGACGTGCGCGACCTCGGTCCAGACCTTGTAGACGATGATGTCGATGGCGGTCTTGCCGTTGCAGACCCAGGCCTGCTTCGTCGTGCCGCTGGCCGTCTCGCCGCTCTGGATGTAGAGCTTGTTGGTGGGCGTGGCGAGCGTGGCGGTCACCGGGATGGCGCAGGCGGTGCGCGGCGCGGTGTACTGCAGCACATCGGGCGAGAACGCGGGCGAGAGCCCGGGCACGACGAGCGACGCCAGCGCGGGCGCCGGCGGAGGCGGAGGCGGCGGTGGGGCGTCCACGGGCGTGATGGTGTAGCGGCCCACCTCGGTCCACCCCTTGTAGACCACCACCGCGAACGACGACCCGCTGCAGATCCAGGTCTGCTTGGCGGTGCCGCTCACGGCGAGTCCGTTCGCGATGTACAGGGAATTCGAGGGGTCGGCCAGCGTGGCGGTCACCGTGGCGATGCAGTTGGACGCCTTCGGCATGGTGTACTGCGTCACCCCCGGACTGAACTGCGGGCTGAGCCCCGTGATGTCGAGTCCTGCCAGTGTGCCCTGCTGGGCGCCGGCGGCCGCGGGGGCCAGCATCATCAGGGCCATCACGATGGCGCCCAGCGCGCCCTGTACCGTTGTTCGACGTCTCATAGCCGCGCGTTCCTCCCGAGGCAGACCAGCGCCGGTGGGTGTCTCCATCGGCCTGTCTGACGGGGGACGCCGCGGCGTATTACCATGGCGGTCACTTCGACCATGTCTGCTCCCTCGGCCAGCCCCAGCGACACCCCAGGCGACCCGCGCCTCGGGCCGTTCCTGCACGCCGACACCGAGCAGGCCGCGCAGGCGGCGCTCGCGGACCTGCTCGGTGAGCTCGAGGCGCTGGTGACCGACGTCGTCGGGCGCGCGCTCCGGGGCTCGCGGGCCGGGGCGACCCACGTCGACGACGTCGCCGCCGACGTCAGGCTGCGGCTGGTCCGCCGCCTCTGGGCCCTGCGCGACGACCACCCCGCGGGCGAGCCCATCGCCAACCTGGCGGGCTACGTCACGACGGTCGCGCAGAACACGTGCGACGCCTTCTTCCGGCACGCGTTCCCCAACCGCACCCGGTTCCGCAACCGGGCGCGATACGCGCTGGCCCACCACCCGCAGACGCTCGTCGAGGACGACGCGCAGGGCCGCCGCATGTGTGCGACCCGCCGGGCGGTGCGCGCCGCCGCGGCGCCGGGCGCCGCCGACGCGTTCCTGGCGGATCCCGGCGAGTGGCTCGCCGGCCGCGGAATAGCGGTCACACAGCCGCTCCCGGCGCTGCTCGACGCGCTGCTCGCCGCGCTCGACCGGCCCATCGAGTTCGACCGCCTGGTGGGGGCGCTCGCCGGGCCGCTCGGCATCGAGGACACCGAGCCCGCGGCCTTCGGCGACGAGTCGCGGCCGCGCGGCGGCGCCGCCGAGCCGCGCGATCCGTCGCCCGACGCCGGCGACGTCATGCTGCAGCGCGAGGCCCTGGCCCGGGCCTGGCGGGAGATCGTCGCGCTGCCGCCGCGGCAGCGCGCGGCGCTCCTGCTGAACCTGCGCGACGCGGGCGGCGCGGCGGTCATCCACCTGCTGCCCGGGACCCTCGTCGCCTCGCTCGACGAGATCGCGGCGGCGCTCGACATGACCCGGCAGGGCCTCGACGACCTCTGGGCGCTCCTTCCGCTCGACGACCTCGCGGTCGCGGCGCGGATGGGGGTCACCCGGCAGCAGGTCATCAACCTGCGCAAGGCTGCACGCGCGCGCCTCGCGCGGCGCCTGGCGCGCGACTGAGGGCGGGGAACGGTGGTAATAACCGCGGACGGCACCCGTCATAACCGTTACGAGGAACGCGCGTGAGCCAGGATCAGGACGCCACCCGCCGGGCAGCCGCGGCGCTCGAACGAGCGCTCAGGTCCGCCGACCCGCTCGACCACCCCGGGTACGAGCGGCTCGAGGCGCTGGTGGACGGGCGGCTCGACGACGTGGAACGCGAGATCGTCGAGGGGCACCTGGACGGCTGCGCAGCCTGCGTCCAGGACGTGGCCGACCTGCGCGCCATCCAGGCAGACATCCGCTGGGGCGGGAAGACCGCGCCGAAGGACGACATCCGCTGGGGCGGGACGGGTGGCCGGGCACCGGCCCTGCCCTGGCGCGCCGTGGCGGCGGCGGCCGGCATCGCCGCCACCATCTTCCTGGCGGTGATGGTCTCGCGACGCGGCGGGACCGACGTGCCGCCGGCACCCGACACCGTCGCGGTCGAGACGGGCGGCAGCGTGGCCGAGGCCGTGCCGCCGCCGGCACCCGATCCGCTGTCGGCCGCGGACCGCGCGTTCGTCGACCAGGCCGCCGCCGACGGGCGCCTCAACATCCCCGGCGACGTGCTGGCGCTCGCGGGCCGGACGGGGACCCTGCTCGGCACGGGTGCGCGCGCGGACGCGCCAGGCCGCTTCGCGCCATCGGGCACGGCCGTCGTCGAGACCCGGCCCGCCTTCTCGTGGCCCGCGGTCCCGGGCGCGCAGGCGTACTCGGTCACCGTCGTGGACCAGGACTTCAACGAGGTGACGGCCAGCGGCCGGGTCGACGGCACCGCGTGGACGCCTGGGAACGACCTGCCGCGCGGCTCGACGCTGACCTGGCAGGTCACGGCCTACCTCGATGGCCGGGAGGTCATCGCGCCGGCGCCACCGGCGCCCGAGGCGCGGTTCGCCGTGCTGGACGCGCGCGCCGCCGCGACCGTGGACGAGCTCAGGCGCCGGCTCGCCGGCGACCCGCTGGCGCTCGGCATCCTGCTCGCGCGCGAGGGCGCGGTGGACGCCGCGGCGCGGCAACTCGAACGGGCCGCGGAGTCACCGGCCGACGCCGACACGGCACGCGCGCTGCTCGCCGACCTCGCCCGCCAGCGCGCGACTGGCCCGGCGCCGCGATAGAGTGAACGGGACGATCCGCGGATGCCTTCCTCCGTGAATCCCGATGGCCCTGCCGGAGGGCGTCGCGTTCACCGGTAAGATGGTCAGGCCCGTGGCCCTGACCGCAACCATCTACAACTTCGACACGACGCTCGCCGACGTGGACCGCGGCGTCTACGAGTCGTTCGCGGTGCGCATGGCGCGCCAGCCGTCGGAGACCGCGGAGTTCATGCTCACGCGGTTCCTCGCCTACTGCCTCGAGTACACAGAGGGCGTGGCCTTCACCGAGGGCGTGGCGGCCGGCGGCGACCTGCCGGCCGTGCTCGTGCGGGACCTGACCGGGCGGATCACCACGTGGGCGGAGGTGGGCATGCCGACGGCCGAGCGCGTGCACCGGGGCAGCAAGCAGGCCGCCCGCGTGGCGATCTACACGCACCGCGCGCTGCCGAACGTGCTCGCGCAGTTCGCCGGCCAGGCCATCCACCGGGCCGCCGAGATTCCGGTCTACACCTTCGGCGCGGGCTTCATCGACGAGGTCGCCGGCACGCTCGGGCGCCGTGCCGCCGTGTCGGTGTCGGTCACCGAGCGCCAGCTCTACCTGGACGTGGACGGCCGCGCGTTCGAGACCACCATCACCGAGCACCGCCTGGCCTGACACGGCCAAGCCACTGGTACGGAGGGAGCGGCCCTCGTGGCGTGTACTCCCCGAATCACCACCGGCCGCTCCGTTGTCGCGGCCGTCGATCCGCGGTTCGACACCGCCGTCGGTTGTACTGAATCAGTCGATACGGTCCCCTAGACGACCGCGCCGAACATCGTGCCGACGGCGGCCGTGAGGCCCATGGCGAGCGCGCCCCAGAACGCGACCCGCCAGGCGCCGACGGCCGCGGATGCGCCGCCAGCGCGCGCGGCGAGTGCGCCGAGCGCCGCCAGGCTCACGAGGGAGGCGCCGGCGACGACCGCCGACAGCAACGCGGCGGGGGACAGCACGGCCGTCAGGAGCGGCAGCGCGGCCCCCACGGCGAACGTCGCCGCCGACGCCAGCGCGGCCTGGAGCGGACGCGCGATGGTCTCCGCCGACTGGCCGAGTTCGTCACGCACGTGGGCCTTCAACGGGTCGTGCGCCATCAGGTGGCGCGCCACCGTCCGCGCCAGCTCTGGCTCGAGGCCGCGCTCCGCGTAGATGCCGGCCAGCTCCTCCTCCTCGAGAGCCGGGTCCTCCGCGAGCTCCGCGCGCTCCCTGTCGACGTCCGCGCGCTCCGTGTCGGCCTGCGAACTCACCGACACGTACTCACCCGCGGCCATGGAGAGCGCCCCGGCCGCCAGGCCGGCGACTCCGGCGACGACGATGTCCCCGCGGGCGGCGCCCGAGGCGGCGACGCCCACCACGAGGCTGGCCGTCGAGACGATGCCGTCGTTGGCGCCGAGCACGGCGGCGCGCAGCCAGCCGATGCGGTTCGAACGATGCAGTTCGTGTGGGCGCATGTCGCTCCTCTGTGTCCTACCGCACGCTCTCCGTCTCGCCGATGCCGTAGTGCACGAGGACCCGGCGCACCGTGAGCCCCTGCACCAGGATCGAGAAGATCACCACCGCGTAGGTCGACGCCAGCAGCAGGTCGCGCGCCGGGAAGCGCGGCAGCGACAGCACCATCGCCACCGAGATGCCCCCGCGCAGCCCGCTCCACGTCAGGACGGGCACCAGGCCCCGCACGAACCGGCCGCGCACGCTCATCACGGTGACGGGCACGGCGACCGACACCAGCCGCGCGGCGAGCGCGATCGGGATCGCCAGCAGGCCCGCGGCGATCAGCGCGGGGCTGAGCTCGACCGCGAGGAACTCGAGGCCGATCAGCAGGAAGAGCACGGCATTGAGGATCTCGTCGACCATGCTCCAGAACGCGTCCACGTGCTCGCGCGTCCGGTCGCTCATCGCGAACCTGCGTCCCGGGTTGCCGATGAGCAGGCCCGCCGTGACGATCGCGATGGGCCCGGACACGCCCACCCAGAACGACACGGTGTACATGAACATCGCGAGGGCCAGCGTGATGAGCAGCTCGAGCGGATGGTCGTCGAGGCTGAGCAGCGCGTGGTACCCGACGAAGCCGAACGCCAGCCCGAGCGCGACGCCGCCACCGACCTCGCGCAGGAAGTAGCTGGACAGCCCGGCGACATCGACCGTGACCTCGGCGGCCTCGCCGCTCCCCGCCAGCCCGGCGACCGACACCATCGCGAAGAAGACGACGACGCTCACGCCGTCGTTGAAGAGCGACTCGCCGGCAATCTGCGCCTCGAGGCTCGCCGGCGCGCGGAGTTCCTTGAGCAGCCCCATCACCGCGATGGGGTCCGTCGGCGAGATCAGCGCGCCGAACGTCAGGCACACGACCAGCGGCACGCTGGCGCCGATGAGTCCGAACAGCCACCACGTCAGCAGGCCGACGACCGCGGTCGACAGCAGCACGCCGACGGTCGCCAGCGCCCCGATGGTCCACTTGTTCCGGAAGAGCCCCTCGAGGTCGACGTGCAGCGCCCCCGCGAAGAGGAGGAAGCACAACATGCCGTGCATCAGCGTCTGGTTGAAGTCGATCTCGCCCAGGAACGCGGCGATGGACTCGCGCAGGCCGAGCCGGGGGAACGCCGCCTCCACGACGATCACCACGAACGAGCTGACCAGCGCGACGACCAGCGTGCCGCTCGTCGCCGGCAGCTTCAGCAGCCGGTGGTTCACGTAGCCGGCCACGGCGGCGATCGCCATCAGCACGGCGGCGACGTCAAAGGGGTTCATGCCGCCCCCCCGGCGCCGGCGAGCGGCAACCGCACCTCGACGAGGCACCCGGCGCGGCCCTGGGGCCCGCCGGCCGGCGACACCGTCAGCCCCCCGTCGCAGCGCTCGACGATCGCGTGCGCGATCGCCAGGCCGAGCCCGCTGCCCTCCGGGTCGTGGCGGCGCGCCCGCGCGCCGCGATAGAACCGCTCGAAGAGCCGCGGCACCTCGGCCTCGTCGACGCCGATGCCCTGGTCGCGCACGTGCAACACCGCCTGGTCCGGCCCCGTGCCCGCACTTTCAACTCGTCCGACCTCCACGTCCACCACCGACCCGGCCGGCGAGTACTTCACGGCGTTATCCACGAGGATGGTCAGGAGCCGCCTGATGAGCGCGGCCTCTCCACGCACGCGCACCGGGCCGGCCAGAGGTCCCACCCGCAGCGCGACCGCGCGCGCCGCCGCCACCGCCGACGCATCGTCGCAGGCCGAGCGGGCGATGTCCGCCAGGTCCGCGATGGCGCCGCCACCCGGCTCGAGGCCCGCGTCGGTCCGCGCCAGCACCAGGAGGTCCTCCACGAGCACCGACATGCGCCGCGCGTGGCCCAGCACGTCGACCAGGGCCGCCCGGTACGCCTCGGGCTCGCGCTCGCGCCTGAGCGCGAGCTCCGCCGTCGTCCGCACCAGCGACACGGGCGTGCGCAGCTCGTGCGACGCGTCGGCCGTGAAGCGGACGATGTCGCCGACCGCCGCCTGCAGTCGCGCGAGCACGACGTTGACCGTCGAGGCAAGCCGGCTCACCTCGTCGTCGCCGGCCGGCACCTCCACCCGGCGATCGAGGCGCTCGACGGTGATCGCCTGCATCTCGCGCGTGATCCGGTCGACGGGCGCGAGCGCGCGGCGGCTGATCCAGTACCCGCCGGCGCCGGCGAAGACGAGCACCAGGGGCAGCGCGAGCAGGAGCAGGCGGTGGAAGCGGTTCAGCGCCGCGTACGCCGGTCCCATCGGCGCGCCGACCGTGACGCGGAACTGGCGCCCCGCCACGTCCATGCGCGCCGCGGCCACGCGGAACGGCAGGCCGTCGAGCACGCGGTCGACCGGCTGGATCGGCGCCCCCGCGCTCTCGTCCACGGGCTGGACGTCCATGTCGGCCCACCCGCGAATCGCGGGCCGCACGAGCACGACGCCGGAGGCGTCGATCACCTCGAGCACGGCCTCGCCCCGCGTGAGTTCCGCGTACTCGCCGAACTCGTCACGCAGCCCCTCGACCGTGAGGCGGGTGCGGGGGTTCTCGAGAAAGGCGCGCACGCCCTCGACCCTCGCTTCGAGGCTGATGTCGGCGGCGCCCACCACGCTCTGGCCCGACAGCCACCAGCTCGCGCCCGTCAGCGAGAGGGTCGCGACCGCGAGCACGCCGACATACCAGGTGGTGAGGCGCGCGCGGATCGACCCGGTCATGGCTCGGTCCTGACCGCGTAACCGACGCCCCGCACGGTGTGGATGAGCGGCGGACGGTCCGCGCCGTCCACCTTGTGGCGCAGCAGCTTGACGAACGCGTCCAGCGTGTTGTCCTCGACGTCGCGCCCGGCGCCCCACACGCCTTCGATGAGGGCCTGGCGCGACACGACCCGGCCGCTGCGCCGCATGAGGTACTCGAGGAGGCTGAACTCGGTGCGGGTCAGGCCGAGCGGCACGCCGGCCCGCGACGCGGCATGGGTGGACGGGTCGAGGAGGAGATCGCCGGCCGCAGGCCCTTTCAGGCATTCTTCAGGTTCGGGTGATGCAATGGGAGTTCGGTGCGCCCGATGTCCCACCCCACCCTGCCGCTCCGATCGGTCGGCTGCCTGCTGGCGATCGCCTCGTCGCTGGCAGGGTGCGTGCACTACCAGGCCCGGCCGCTGGCGCCCGACGCGACCCTGGGCGCGATTGACGCCCGGCGGCTCGACGATCCGGGCCTGGCACGGGCCGCCGCGCCGGCCAACCTGGTGCGGTCCTGGCCTCCGGACGTCTGGGACCTGCCGGCCCTGACCGCCGCCGCCCTCTACTTCCACCCGGACCTGGCGGTCGCCCGCGCCAACTGGGACGTCGCCCGCGCGGGCCTCGTCACGGCGGGCGAACGGCCGAATCCCGGGGTGACGCCCGGCGCGGGCCGCAACGCGAGCACGCCGCCGGGAACGATCACCCCCTGGATCCTCAACCTCGACTTCGACTTCACCCTCGAGACCGCGGGCAAGCGCGGCAGGCGCATCGACCAGGCGCGACAACTGGCCGCCTCGGCGCGATACCAGGTCGCCGACGCAGCGTGGCAGGTCCGCGCCGGCGTCCGCCAGGCCCTGCTCGACCTCTTCGCCGCCACGGAGACAGCCGCGCTCGTCGAGCGTCAGCGCACGGTCGTGGACGCCAACCTGGCCCTGCTCCAGCGCCAGCTCGACGCCGGCGAGATCTCCGCGTTCCAGCTCTCCCAGGGCCGGCTGCAGCGCGACGCCCTGCGGCTGGCCGCCGCCGACGCGCGCTCACGCGGGCAGGACGCGCGCGCCAGGCTCGCCACGGCCGTGGGCCTTCCCGCCAGCGCGCTGGACGGGGTGCGCCTGGGATTCGAGGCGTTCAGGCAGGCGCCTGTGACGCTGCCCGGCGACGCCGCCCGTGTGGAGGCGCTGCTCAACAGGCCCGACCTGCTGGCCGCCCTGTCCGACTACGAGGCCAGCCAGGCGGCGCTCCAGCTCGAGATCGCCAAGCAGTATCCCGACATCCACCTGGGTCCGGGGTACCAGATGGATCAGGACAGCCACAAGTGGTCGCTGCTCTTCCCGCTGACGCTGCCGGTGTTCAGTCGCAACCTCGGCCCGATCGGCGAGGCCGAGGCGCGCCGGACGCTCGCCGCCGCTCGGGTCGAGGCCGTGCAGGCCCGGGCCATCGGCGACCTCGACCGCGCGCTGGCCGCCTATCGCTCGGCCCTCGACACGGTCGCCGTCGCCGACCAGGTCGTGACCGAGGCCCGGCGCGCGCAGGCAACGGCCGAGCGGCAGTTCGCCGCCGGTGAGATCTCGCGCCTCGACCTCGGCATCGTGCAGTCGGACCTCCTCACCCGCGAGCTCGCGCGCCTCGACGCCGCTGTCAAGGCGCAGCAGGCGCTCGGCGACATCGAGAACGCCATGCAGCGGCCAGCCGACCTCCCGTTGAGCCCACTGCCGGGCAACCAGCCATGACCAGACATCCCCATCACGCGCTGGCCGCCGCCGTCCTCCTCGTCAGCCTGGCCGCGTGCCGCGCGCCGGCCGACCAGGCGCCCGCGGCCGAACCCGAACCGGACGTGTCCGTCACCGTCACGCCAATCATCCGGACGACGATGCACGCATTCGTGGATGGGTGGGGCCGCGTGGAGCCCGAGCCGGCCAGGGCCGGGCATCCCGCGGCGAACGCGCGCGTCTCGTCGCCCGTCGCCGGCCTCGTGGCGACCGTCGCCGGGGCGGAGGGCCAGCGCGTCGCGGCCGGCACGATCCTGTTCCGCCTCGACAGCCGCGTGGCCGACGTGGCGGTCGCGCACGCGCAACAGGCCGTGACGGTCGCCGAGCAGGTGATGGCGCGCCAGGAGCGGCTCGGCCCGGGCGAGGCCACGTCGCAGAAGGCTTACCAGGAGGCCTCCGGACAGCTCGCCATCGCGCGGAGCGAGCTGGCCGCCGCCGAGCTGCAGCGCCGGCTGCTTGACGTCCCCGCGCCCATCTCCGGGACGATCGTCTCGATGACGACGCGGACGGGCGACGCCATCGACCCCGCGACGGTGCTCGCCGAGATCGTGGACCTCGACCGCCTCGTCGTCACCGCGTCGGTCCGCAGCGTGGACGCCGCGCGCGTCAAGCCCGGCCAGGACGCCGAGTTGTCGATTGGCGACCCGCCCGGCGGCGCCGCTGGCCCCGCCGCGGCGCCCACGACGGCCACCGTGGACTACATCGGTCCCGAGGTCGACCCCGCGACGGACACGGTCCAGGTCCGGGCCCGCCTGCCGAGGGGCGCGGCCCTGCGCCCGGGCCAGTTCGTGACCGTGCGCATCGTGGCCGAGTCCCGCGCGGACCGGCTCGCCGTCCCCGTGGACAGCGTGGTGAGGATGGACGGCGGGACCGCGATCGCGCTCGTCAGCGGCGACACCGCGACCATGACGCCCGTGACGCTGGGCATCACGGAGGGCGGCCTCGTCGAGGTCAGCGGTGCCGGTGTGGTCGAGGGGGGCACGGTCGTCGTGCAGGGTGCCTACGGATTGCCGGCCACCAGCAAGATCACGGTCATCGGGCGCTGAGATGACCGAGGGACATCACGGCGCGGGCGCGCGCGGGTCGGCGGCGCGGGGCGAGGCGGGCTGGGTCACGCGGCACGCGCTGTCGGTCGCCTTCGTGTGCCTGGCCCTCTGCGCTGGGGGCATCTACAGCGCCTACCAGCTGCCCTCGTCCGTGTTCCCGCGCACGGACTTCCCGCGCGTGGTGATCCTCGTGGACAGCGGCGTGATGCCGGCCGACGAGATGATGGCGACGATCACGCGGCCCATCGAGGAGTCCATGAAGGACATCCCCGGGGCGCTCAGCGTGAAGTCGGCGACGGGCCGCGGCTCCGCCGAGATCAACGTGTTCTTCAACTGGTCCGTGGACATGGTCCAGTCGGAACTCTACGTGGTCGGGCGCCTGTCGCAGATCCGGGCGACGCTGCCGGCCGAGGCGTCGACCTCGGTGTTCCGGCTCACCTTCTCGGCGTTCCCGATCGTCGGCGTCAGCCTGACCAGCTCGTCGCGCGAGTTGACCTCGCTCTGGGAGACCGCGCGCTACACCCTCAAGCCGCGCTTCCTGCAGATCCCCGGCGTCGCCCGCGTGGACCTGGTCGGCGGCCGGGCGCCCGAGTTCCACGTCGTCGTCGATCCCACGCGGCTCCAGGCGGCGGGCCTGGGCCTCACGCAGGTCACCGAGGCCCTGACGCGCAACAACCTCGTGGCGCCGACCGGCATGCACGAGGAGAACCACACCCTGTACCTGTCGGTCGTGGACTCACGGGCGCGGTCCGCCGACGACATCCGGAACATGGTCATCGAGCAGGGGCCTGGCGGCCCCGTCCGCGTGCGCGACGTCGCCCGCGTCGAGCGCGGCGAGGAGCCGGTCTTCAACGTCGTCACCGCCGACGGCGTGAACGCGGTGCTGCTCAACGTGCGCAGCCAGCCGGACGGCAGCACGCTCGACATCGCGCGACAGCTGCACGAGCAGATTCGCGAGCTCGGCCGGGAACTGCCCCCCGACATGAAGCTCGCGTTCTTCTACGACCAGTCGCTCATCGTCAGCGACTCGGTCAGGTCGGTGTGGGAGGCCATCGGCTTCGGGCTGGTCCTCTCCGTCGCGATTATCTTCCTGTTCCTCCGCACGTGGGGCACCACGCTGGTGGCCACCCTGGTGATACCCGTCACCATCCTGCTGACGCTGGTCGCCATGCGCATCGCGGGACTGACCTTCAACCTGATGACCCTCGGCGGCATCGCGGCCGCCGTGGGCCTGGTCATCGACGATGCGATCGTCGTGGTGGAGGCGATCCACTCGAAGATGGCGTCCGGGCTGGGCCGCCTCGAGGCGGTGCAGACGGGCGTCAGCGAGATCTTCCGGCCCCTCGTCGGCTCGACGCTGACGCCGGTGGTCGTGTTCATCCCGCTCGCGTTCCTCGACGGCATCACGGGCGTCTTCTTCCGCGCGCTCGCGCTGACGATGGTGACGTCGCTCCTGACGTCGCTCGTGCTGGCCGTGTCGCTGACGCCGGCGCTGGCGCTGTGGTTCACGCCGGCCTCCGCCGCGGGGCGCGCCCCCCATCGTGGACCCGCGCTGGGCACCCTGGGCGATATCTACGAATGGGCCCTGAGGCGCGCGCTCGGCCACCGGTGGATCACGCTGGTCCTCGCCGCCGCCGTGCTGGCCGGAGCGGCCGGCGTGTACCTCCGGCTCGACTCCGAGTTCCTGCCGCCGATGGACGAAGGCGGGTTCGTCATCGACTACCGGACACCGCCGGGCACGAGTCTCTCGGAGACGAGCCGCCAGCTGCTGCAGGCGGAGGACATCCTGCGCGCCACGCCGGAGGTGGAGAGCTACTCGCGACGGACCGGCGCCCGCCTGGCACTCGCGATCGCCGAGCCGAACACCGGCGACTTCCTCGTCAAGCTCAGGGCCAGCCGCCAGCGCTCGACCGAGGACGTGATCGCGTACCTCCGCGAGCGGTTCGCCGTGGCGCTCCCCGGCGTCCAGTTCGAGTTCCCCGGCATCCTCGGTGACCTCATCGGCGACCTGATGTGGGCGCCGCAGCCGATCGAGATCAAGCTGTACTCGACAGACACCGCCTTCCTGAAGGCCCAGGGTCCGCGCATCGAGCAGAAGCTGCGGGCGATCCCTGGCGTCGTGGACACCTTCGACGGGCTCACCTACGCGGGCACGACGCTCCGGATGTCCGTGCGGACCGTGGACGCGGCCCGGCTCGGCTTCACGGCCGGCGACATCGCGGCGGCGGTGAGCACCGCGATGCTCGGCGACCCGGCGACGACGATGCTCGAGGGCGACCGCGTCGTGACGATTCGCGTGAAGGTGGACCCGGCGCGCATCGGGCGCATCGCCAGCCTGCGCGACCTGCCCCTGCGGTCCCCGGCCGGCGCCATGGTCCACCTCGCCGACCTGGTCGACATCACCGAGGAGGCGGGGCAGCTCGAACTGCGGCGCGAGGACCTGCGCCAGGACATCGCGATCACCGCCCGGCTCGAGGGCCGCGATCTCGGCGGCGCGATGGCCGACATCCAGCGGGCCCTGGCCGGCGACCCCGAGATCCCGCCCGGAGCCATCGAGTACGGCGGGCTGTTCGAGCAGCAGCAGGCGTCGTTCCGGAACCTCGCCGCGGTGCTCGCCATGGCCATCGTCCTCGTCTTCACCGTGCTGCTCGTCGAGTTCCGGTCGTTCGCCGAGCCCGTCGCCATCGTGACGGGCGCCGTGCTCTCGCTGTTCGGCACCACGCTGGCCCTGTGGCTCACGGGCACGTCGCTCAACGTGGTCTCGTTCCTCGGCGCCATCATCGGCATCGGCATCGTCGCGAAGAACGGCATCCTGATGCTCGACTTCGTCGACCACTTCCTCGAGCAGGGCGACGACATCGACGAGGCCCTGGTGAAGTCGGGGCGGCGCCGGCTGCGGCCAGTGCTGATGACCTCGCTGGCCGCCGCGCTCGGGATGCTGCCGCTGGCGTGGGGCATCGGCTCGGGCGCCGACATGCTCAAGCCACTCGCCATCGCCGTCATGGGCGCGCTGGCCATCTCGGTGCTGCTGTCGCTCGTGGCGACCCCGACCGTGATGCGGGTGCTGCGGGGCCGAGCCGCCTGATGGCGGCGTGGACATGCCCGTCCGCCCTGGGGCCCCCCGCAGGCGGCCGGGCCTGGTGCCCGGACGGGGCGAGCCGGGCCACGGCGGCAGTCAAGGCACCGCGGCCGCCGCGGTCGTGCTCCGTCCGTCAATCGTCCGTTTCAGAAAGCAGGCAGACATGCGCCGCGCCCTGACCCTCATCCTTCTCCTCCTGGCCGGATCGCTCACCGCCCACGCCGCGGGCACGTACCACCTGGTCAAGGAGATCCCGATCGGCGGCGATGGCGGGTGGGACTACATCACCGTCGATCACGCGGCGCACCGGCTCTACGTGTCGCATGCCACGAAGGTCGTCGTCGTCGACATCGACGCGGGCAGGGTGATTGGCGAGATCCCCGACACGCCTGGCGTGCACGGGTTCGCGATCGCGCCGGACCTGGGGCGCGGCTTCTCGAGCAACGGCCGGGCGAACACCTCGACCATCGTGGACCTGAAGACACTCGAGGCCATCGGTTCCGTCCACACGGAGGGCAACCCTGACGCCATCTTCTACGACCCGGCGCGCAAGGAGGTCTACACGATGAACGGGACCGGCAAGTCCGCCACCGTCTTCGAGGCGGCGACGGGACAGGTCGTCGCGACCATCCCGCTCGGCGGCAAGCCCGAGGCCGTCGCCCTGGAGACCGCCACGCACAGGCTGTTCGTGAACCTGGAGGACATCGCGGCAATCGGCGTCATCGACACCAACGCGCACACGCTGCTGGCGACGTGGCCGCTGACCGGGTGCGAGGAGCCGACGGGCCTCGGGTTCGACCCCGGCACCCACCGGCTCTTCAGCGCGTGCGCGAACAAGGTGATGGTGGTCACCGACAGCGCGACGGGCAGGCACGTCACGAGCATCCCGATTGGCGCCGGCGCGGACGGCGGTACCTTCGACCCCGGCACGGGCCTGGCCTTCGCGTCCAATGGGGGCGATGGCACGGTCACCATTGCGCACCTGGACAATCCCAACACGTTGACCGTCGTCCAGACGCTGGAGACGGCGGTGTCGGGCCGGACGATGATCCTCGACCCGGTGTCGCACGACATCTTCGTCCCGGCGGCCGAGACGCGGCCGAACCCCGCCGGACGTGGCCGCGCGCAGCCTGTCACCGGCACGTTCAAGGTGCTGGTGTACGGGATGCGGTGACCGGCGCGTCCGGTGAGGGCGGGCCGCCCGGGGGCCCCGGGCGCCCGTCCCGGCCTCCTGCCGGCGCCCGCGGCTTTAAAGACTCCCGGGCCCCTCGTTGAACGTATCCTAAGAGGCCCGTCGATCGTCTTTTGCCGCGAGTTGCCCATGAGCTTCCTGTCCGACCTCCGCTTCGCCCTCAGGTCCCTGGCCCGCGTGAAGGGCCTGACCCTCACCGTGGTCCTCACGCTGGCGCTCGGCATCGGCGCCAACGCCGCCATCTTCACGGTCGTCGAGGGCGTGCTCCTGAAACCCCTCAACAACCGCGATGAGGACCGCCTGATCTACATCCGGCAGAGCGCGCCGGGAATCGGGATGGAGAACGCGGCCTTCTCCGTCCCGGAGCTTCGCGACCTGCAGGCGCGGGTCACGTCGTTCACGGCCTTCGGCGACTTCTCCACCATCGAGTTCACGATGGTCGGGCTCGGCGAGCCGCGCGTCGTCCGCGCCGGCGTCGTGGGCGGGACGTACTTCGACGTCATGGGCCTGCGTCCGGTCCTCGGCCGCCTGCTCGGCCCGGCAGACGACGGTCCGAAGGCGGAGGGCGCCGTCGTCCTGACGCACCGGTTCTGGTCCACGTCGCTCAACTCGGACCCGTCGGTCATCGGCAAGACCATCAGGCTCAGCGAGCGCGCCGCGACCATCGTGGGCGTCCTCGAGCCCACGGTGCCGTACCCCGCCGAGACGGAGGTCATCGCCAACGTCGTCACCAGCCCACACCACCTGGATGCGACGATGGTGGACGGCCGTGTGCACCGGATGACGGAGCTCTTCGGGCGCCTGGCGCCGGGAGCCGACCTGGAGACGGCCCGCGCGGAGCTGCGGGCCGCGCAGGGCGCCATCGTCGCGGAATACCCGGAGGCCTACCCGAAGCAGGCCGACTTCCGTATCGACGCGATGCGGCTGCGCGACCAGATCACGGCGCCGGCGCGCACCGTGCTGCTGGTGCTGCTGGCGGCCTCGGCGCTCATCTTCGTGATCGCCTGTTCGAACGTCGCCAACCTCATCCTCGCGCGGTCCGTGCGGCGCGAGGGCGAGCTGGCCATCAGGGCCGCGCTCGGCGCGACGCGCGCGGCGCTGCGCCGGACGCTGCTGGCCGAGAGCCTGCTGCTCTGCGGCGCCGGGGCGCTGCTCGGCGTGATCGTCGCGCGGCCGATGGTGGGGATCCTCGCGCAATACGCCTCACGGTTCTCGGTGCGCGCGCTCGACCTCACGGTGAACGCCAGCCTGCTGTGGGTCGGCGTCTCGCTCGCGCTGGCGGCCGCGGTGCTCCTCGCCTTCGTCCCCCGCCTGCCCTCCGCCGAGTCGTCCGCGGGGCTCGGCCTGGCCGGCGGCAGCGTCCGCATCACGCCCGGCACCAATCGCCGCCTGCGGCTGTTCGCGATCACGCAGATCGCCGCGTCGTTCGTGCTGCTCGCGGGCGCGGGCATGCTGATCGCGGCGCTCGTCGCCCTGCAGAACGCGCCGACCGGCTTCAACCTGCGGAACGTGCTGGCCCTGAACGTGCCCACCTCGTTCGGCGGCGGGCCGAAGGCGGACGCGGCGTTCTACCGCGAGGCGATGCGGCGCATCAGCGAGCTCCCCGGGGTGGAGCGTGTCGCGGTGGGCACGGCCGTGCCTTGGCGCGACGCCGGCGTCCTCGGGCCCGGCTTCCAGTACTCCGTCGAGGGCTACGCGAAGGCCGACGGGGAGGAAGACCCGCGCGCGCGCTTCCGTACCGTGTCGCCCGGCTTCTTCCAGGCCCTCGGCGTCCCGATCATCGCCGGCCGCGACTTCAACGACGACGACCGCGCGGACTCCGAGGCGGTGGTGATCATCAGCGAGAGCGTGGCGCGGCGGATGTTCAACACCCAGGACGCGGTCAACCGGAAGCTGATGTGGACCGATCCGGTCATGGCCTTCATCGGCATCAGCACCGATGGCCGCCGCATCGTCGGCGTCGCCGGGGACGTGGATGACGAGAACGTGGTGCCGGGTCCGGCGATGACGGTGTACCACCCGTTCGAGCAGGCCTTCGGCGGCGGCCGGCTGTTCGTGCACGCGCAGGGCGACCCCTACGCGCTCGTCACCCCGATTACCCGCATCATCCGGGAGCTGTCGCCGGACGTGCCCGTGGAGCGCGCCGCGACGCTTGAGGACGTGCGCGCCGAGGTGCTCGCGCCCGACCGCCTGAACGCGCTGGTCTTCGGCGGCTTCGCCGGCGTCGCGCTGATGATCGCAGTGGTCGGCGTGGCCGGCGTGCTCGCGTTCTCGGTGAGCGCGCGGACGCGCGAGTTCGGCATCCGGCTGGCGATCGGCTCGGCGCCGCGGCAGCTGCTGGCCGCGATCCTGCGAGAGGGCGCGGTCATCGCGGGGCTCGGGGTCGGGGTCGGCGTGGTGGGCGGCTTCCTGGTCGTCCGCGTCGTCAGCGCCTACCTGCAGGAAGTGCAGGTGCCAGGCGCGCTGCCGGTCGTCGTCGCCGCCGCGGTGCTCATCGCCGCCGCGATCCTGGCATCGCTGATGCCGGCCGCGCGCGCGTCACGCGTGGACGTCATGGAGGCGCTGCGGGCGGAATAGTAGATCTCGTGATCTTGTGATCTCGTGATCTCGTGATTTGCAGAAGGGGTCAGCCCCTTTCTCGTGCCCGGGCGGGTGAGAAAGGAGTCTGACCCCTTTTCTGTTGCTACCGGGCGTCGACGAGGCTCTTGACCGCCGCCTTGATGTCGGCCTCTTCGACGGGTCCCTCGACGTGCTTGACCACGTTGCCGTTCCGGTCCACGAGGAAGGTCGCCGGGAAGGCGAAGATCTCGGCGTAGTCCTCCGCCATGGTGGTGGAGCCGAGCAGGATCGGGAAGTTGATCGGCTGCTTCTTGCCGTCCAGCGCGAACAGGTTCTTCGCCAGCCACGGCTTGACGACCTCCGCGCCCTCGTCGTCCACCGACACGCCGAGCACGGTGAAGCCCTTCGGGCCGTAGGTCTTCTGCAGCTCCATCAGGATCGGCATCTCGACCTTGCACGGGATGCACCAGGTCGCCCAGAAGTTGACCAGCACCACCTGGCCGCGGTGTTCCTTGAGCGTCACCGTCTTGCCCTCGAGCGTCTTGAGCGAGAAGTCCCTGGCGGGAGCCGGGGCCTGGGCCGCGGCCGGCACGGCGAGGAAGCCGACGGTGAGGATGGCGAGAAGCGCGAGCGTTCTGGTCATGGTTCTGCAAGTCTCCCGGATCGGGCCCGCGGCCCGCAAGGGCCGCCATACGACCGCCCCTCGCACAACCCACTACGCGGGACCAGCGGACGAGGTTACGCCCTCCGTCCCCCCTCCGTCCCCGCCGCGGCTAGAATGCGCGCATGAGACGCGCTGCCTTCGCCGTCGCCTCGCTGCTCGCCCTCGTGCTGGCCGCCCCCGCCGCGCGCCAGGCACCGCCCGTCTACGACCTGCTCATCAGGAACGGCCGCGTCCTCGACGGCACCGGCAACCCGTGGTTCCCGGCCGATGTCGCCATCAGGGACGGCCGGATCGTCGCCGTCGGCCGGCTCGGCAGTGCCGCCGCCACGCGAGTGATCGATGCCACCGGCAAGTACGTCGCGCCGGGCTTCATCGACATCCACTCGCATGCCGACGATGGGGCGAGGCCGGAGGGCGGGTTCCGGGACGTGGACCCGAAGCGGCGCGCGGCGCCGAACCTCGTCTCCCAGGGCATCACCACCGTCGTCGTCAACCAGGACGGCCGGTCCCCCTGGCCCGTGTCCACGCAGCGGGCCCTGCTCGAGACGAACGGGATTGGCGCCAACGCCATGCTGCTCGTCGGCCACGGCACCGTGCGCCGCGAGGTGATGGGCGACGACAACAAGCGCCCGGCGACACCGGCGGAGGTGGAGCGGATGCGGACGCTCGTCCGGCAGGCACTCGGGGAGGGCGCCGTCGGGATGTCGGCCGGCCTCGAGTACGAGCCCGGGCGCTGGAGCACGACGGCGGAACTCGTCGAGCTGGCGAAGGAGCTCCCGCCCGTCGACGGCGTCTACATCTCGCACGAACGGAGCGAGGGCAGCGATCCGCTCTGGTACGTGCCCAGCCAGGACGGCCCGGGCCCGCCGTCCCTTCTCGACGCCGTCGCGGAGACGATCGAGATCGGCGAGCAGGCGGGCGCACGGGTCGTGGCCTCGCACCTCAAGGCAAAGGGCGCCGGCTACTGGGGCTCGAGCGTCGCCGCCGTGGGCCTGATCCAGCGCGCGCGTGACAGGGGCGTGGACGTGTGGGCCGACCAGTATCCCTACCCCACGAGCGGCACCGACGGCTCGACGGTGCTCATCCCCGCGTGGGCCACGCGCGGCCCGCAGGGCGCGGACCGCGCGGCCATCCTCAAGCGCATGCTCGGCGAGCCGGCGCAGGCCGCGCAGATCCGCGGCGACATCCGGCACGAGATCGCCCGCCGGGGCGGGGCGCCGAACATCGTCGTCTACGACTACTCCGACAAGGCCATGTACGGGAAGACGCTGGCCGACTTCGCCGCGGCGTGGAAGGTCGACCCCGTCGAGGCCGCCATCCGCATCCAGGTGGAAGGCCTGCCGGACCGCCGCGGCGGCGCCCGCATGCGCGGCTTCTCGATGTCCGAGGACGACCTGGAGTTCATCGCGAAGCAGCCGTGGGTGGCGACGTCCACCGACGGCGGCATCGCGCTGCCCGAGGACGGCCCGGCCACCCACGCGCGGTTCTACGGCACCTTCCCACGCAAGATCCGCCACTACGCGCTCGACCGCGGCGCCATCTCGCTCGAGGCGGCGATCCGGTCGTCCACGTCGCTCCCCGCGCAGATCATGCGCCTCACGGACCGCGGCCAGATCCGCGAGGGCATGGCCGCGGACATCGTCGTCTTCGACCTGTCGACGATCAGGGACACGGCGACGTTCTTCGAGCCGCACCAGTACGCGGAAGGGATCGACTACGTGTTCGTGAACGGCGTGGCGGTGGTGGACCAGGCGACGCTGACGTGGGCGCTGCCGGGGAAGGTGCTGGCGCGCTGAGCCGCGGCCACAAGCGGCGGTGTCTTGTGGTCACAATCTGATACCATTGTAGTCACGTCTGTTCGGACGACCCATCGCGGAGCCACCAGGAGGGCGCAATGGAGACCGTCGGCATCCGGGACCTCAAGGCCAACCTGAGCCGTCACCTGCGGAAGGTGCGCGCCGGCGCGCGCCTTACGATTACCGAGCGGGGACGGTCCATCGCGACGATCAGCCCCGTCGAGGCACCGCCAGATCTCGCCTGGGCCGACAGGCTCGTCGCCGAGGGCCGCGCGCAGTGGGGCGGCGGCAAGCCGGCCGGCTCCGCCGGGCAGGTGCGCACCTCCAAGGGTTCGACGGTCGCGGAAGCCGTGCTCGAGGACCGGAGATGACGCTGTATCTGGACACCAGCAGCCTGGTCAAGCTGTACGTGTCCGAGGCTGGCTCGGGCGCCGTGCGCGATCTGGTGGACCTGGCGACAGTCGTCGCCACCTCTTCGATCGCCTACACGGAGGCGCGCGCGGCTCTGGCAAGGCGGCGTCGCGAGCGAACGCTCGCGCCTCGGAGCCTCACCGCCGCAAAGAAGGCGCTCGAGGCCGACTGGCCGAGGTATCTGGCCGTCGACGTGACCCCGGCCCTCTGCCGGAGCGCCGGCGATCTGGCGGAACGCTACCGCCTCCGGGCCTACGACAGCGTCCACCTCGCCTCCTTCGCGGAAGTGGTCGAGCAGTCCGGGCGCGAGGTCATCTTCTCCAGCTTCGACGCGGCGCTCAACGCGGCGGCCGGCCTGCTGGCACGGCGCCTGGGCGCCAGGCGCTGACGCCTTCCCTACCGCCGCCAGAGCCCCGGGTTCTCGAGCAGCGCCTTGGTGCTCTCGAGGGCCTTCTGCACGCCGTCGCGGGCGCCGTTCCTGACGCGGCTGCGCACCAGGCGGCCGACGAACCCCGTGAGGCCGTCGGAGCGGCTCCGGGTCACGGTGACCAGGTAGAAGCCCCTGCCGCGCGAGGGGTCCTCGACCAGCACGCGCAGCTCGAGCGCCGTCCAGAAGTAGTGGCTCGCGTAGATCTGCTTGGACGCCACGACCGCGCCGCCGGGCAGCTCCTGCATCACCACGTGGTTGATGCGCACGGTGGGCTTGAGGCCGAATTCCACCGCCTGCCAGTAGAGGAACGAGCTGGAGTTCGGGAGCGTGGCCTTCGGGAAGTCCAGCAGGTACTTCTGGAGCCCGGGCAGGTAGGTCGTGAGCTTCGGCATGCGGCCGATGAGCGACTTGAACTCGTCGGCGACGAACGTGGGATTCTTCGAGTCGCGGAAGACCGCGAGCTCGGCGTTGCCGCCCTCGAGGTAGCCCTTGACGTAGTCGAGCGCCAGCTGCCGCGCCAGCATCGTCGCGTCGCGCCGCGCGGTAGGCTTCGTCCAGTCGATCTGCGACTTGAAGCGCTGCAGCGGCTCCTCGCCCATCTTGATGGCGCAGTCGCCGACCTTGCACGACTTCAGCTCGTCGATGTCGTCGTCGGAGAACTGCATCGCCTGGAAGTCGGCGATCGTCGGAGGGTTGCTGATCTTCTTCGTGATCAGGAATCCCGCCCCGCGCTCGAACGTCTCGATGTCCTTGACCGCCGCCAGGTAGTCGGCGGGCGTCGCCTCGATCCACACGGCGCCGAACACCGCCACCTCGCGCGCCGGGTCCGAGTCGAGCATCTTCGTGACGGGCGTGTCGCCCCGGAGGGCGGCCTGCTCCGCGGCCGTCAGCTGCACCTCGCTGCGCAGGTAGTCGCCGAGCGGCACCGGAAACGACGGCGCCTGCCCGGCGGCGACGCCGATCCCCGCCGCCAGCAGCAGCACGAGCGCGACAACGGGATGCGGCGATCGTCTCATGCGCACACTCCGGTGGTCACGGACAAGTAGCCCCACGCAGGGGACAAGTAACCCCACGAAGGAAGGCCAAGGGCACGAAGGGATTCACGAAGAACAGTTACCCGTGGAGTGCTTTCCTTCGTGGCGTCTTCGTGTTCTTCGTGCCCTTCGTGGCAGGAAGTAGCTGCTACGCGATCATCTCGGGCTCCATCACCCGCTCGTCGATCTTCCCGCCGACCATGCTGACGTAGTACACCTTCGCGCCCTTGCGCGTGGCGACCACGCGCTTGACGTCGGTGCCCTCGAAGTAGATGCCCGCGTCGTTGTCACACGCGTAGCCCGGCGCCATCTCGCCCGAGGCGATCAGCTTCTGGTAGAGCGGCCGCCGCCCCGGCTCGGCGTCGTAGTGGGGCGAGTGGCTGCCCTTGATGAACCCGAGGCACTTGACGATGGAGAGCTCCTTCGGCCGTGAGTCTGTCGTGCCCTCGTCGAACCAGCAGAGCGACCCGGCGCTCGCGCCGCCAAGCACGATCCCCCGGTCCCACGCCTTCCGCAACACCTCGTCGATGCCCTGGGCCTTCCAGATGGCCTGCTGGTTGAGCGTGTTGCCGCCCGAGACCACGATCGCGTCCATCGAGAGGAACACCTCCTCCCAGCTCTTGTCCTGCTGGGTGCTGGCGATGAAGCTCTCCTGCACGTGCGCCTCGACGTTGAGCGGCGCGCAGGCCTCGAAGAAGCGCAGGCTCCCGGCCGGCGAGTCGGCCGACGCGGTTGGCAGGTAGCAGATGCGCGGCCGCGGCTTGCCCGTCAGCTCCGCCATGTAGCGGATCACGTCCGTGCCGTACCGGCCGCCCATGATCAGGATCTTGCGCGTCCCCGGCGTGGTCCGCATCTGCTGCCCGGCGCCGGACGCCGCCTCGGCCGCGCCCGCCAGGACCGGCGTCCCGGCCGCCGCGATGCCGACCGATCCAATCACCGAGTTGACGAGGAACTCTCTGCGCTTCATCGATGGACTCCTATAGGCCGCCGCTTCGCGGCGGTGGGCCTCACTTCGTTCGTTGGGCCTCGGCGCTCGCGCCTCGTTGGGCCGCCCCTTCGGGGCGGTGGGGCTACTCCGGGCGGTGGAACAGGCCGGCGTAGACGGCCTTGCCCAGGATGTGGCCCTGCATCGCGGCGTAGACCTTCGCGCGCGTGTCCCACGCGTCGCTGCCGTGCGCCACGTCGAGCGTGGTGTCGAGGGCGAAGAGCTCGAAGGTGTAGTGATGCTTCGGCCCGCTCGCCGGCGCGCCGGGGCCGCGATAGGTCATGCCGCTCGCGCTGATCTGCTTCGCGCCGTTCGGCAGCGTCGCGCCCTCGGGCTGCCCTTCGGGGAGCCCGGTCGCGTCACCGGGGATGTTCCAGACGAGCCAGTGGACCTGGTCCTCGGTCGTCTTGTTGCGCGCGACGTCGGGGTCGCGCATGTGCAGGACGAAGCTGCGCGTGCCGGCCGGCACGTTGGTCCACGTGAGCGGCGGGGACACCTGCTCGCCCGCCTGCGAGAACTTCACGGGGATGTCGTCACCGTCCGCCCACCCCGTCGTCATCAGCCGCATGGCCGGCGGCCTGGCCGCCTGCCCGGCATCACCCGCGACCGGAGCCGCCGCCAGCGCCAGGGGCAGCGCCCCGGCGAGCAGTGCCGCGCCCGCCCACATCGAAAGTCGCATGTCGTCTCCTCCGCAGAGGGGCCCGATCCGCCAGGCCCGCAGAGAGGATACGAGATTCACGCGGCAAGTGCATACAGGGGGGGAAGATGTTCCTCGCGTTTCTGGTTCCTCCCGTTCCTCAGTTCCTGGGGAGCGTCGCGCGGTCGAGCAGCCGAGGCAGTTCCGCGATCCAGCGTTCGACCGCCGCCAGCGCCTCGCCGTCCCGCAGCACCGTGCCCATCGGCGGCATCTGCGACGAGGGGCGGCGGGAGCGCATGCGGGCCAGCAACGCGCTCGACGCGGGATCGCCAGGGTAGACGGCCACACTCGCCCCCTCCGGCTGGCCCGGCAGCTGCCAGCGGGTGCGGTGCGCGAGCAGCCCGCGCGCCACGGCGTCGCCGTCGCGCATGACGTCGGCGGCCCGCAGGGACGGGATGTCGGCCGTGATGTCGTGGCCGCCGTCGTGGCAGCTGCCGCAGTTGGTGGAAAGGTAGCCGAGCACGGACCGCGTCAGCGGGTCCCTCGCCCGGATGCGCGGCGGCGACAGGACGAGCTCGGGGTGCGCTGGCGCCAGCAGCCGCTCGGCGGCCAGCGTGGCGAGTGTCACGCCGGCGGCGGAGGCCGGCGCCCCGTGGATGGCGCCAGGGTCCCGGTCCGTCGAGAGCTGCAGCGCGTTGAAGCCCAGCGGGCGCATGCGGCCGCCGCCGTGGCAGGCCTCGCAGTCGGCGACCGCCGGCACCGCGTGCCACTTGCCGGGCGCCACCTCCGCCGCCCACGGCACGCCCCCGGCAGGCGCGAGGGTGGCCGTCGCCTGGGCATCGTCCCAGACGTAGCTGGCGGCGACCCAGCGGCCAGGCGCCGCCTTCCACAGCATCCGTGTCTCCACCTTGCGGCCCGCGAAGGCGAACTCCTTCCAGAAGCGCGTGCCGACCGGGTACTCCCAGTCGTCCACGTCGGTGGCGTCGATGACGGCGCCGGCGGGCAGGTGGATCCACCGCGACTTCGCCGCGCCGTCCGTCCAGAGCGGGTACTGGGGCGTGAACGGGCGGTTGGCCGGGTCCACGACCCCGGGCTGGCCCGCCAGGTACAACCCGGTCTCCTGGAGGGTGGCCGGGGGCCGGAGGTCGCCAGCCGCGCGCGCCGAGACGGCCTGCGCCGCCACGGCGACCAGCGTCGCCGCGACGGCACAGGCAAGGACTGGGCGGACCATCACGGCTGTCCGTCGGACGGGTCGACCGGCTGCGGGACGCGGTTGACGACCGGCGGCAGCGACTGCAGGTACGCGAAGACCGCGCTGATGTCCTCGTCGTTCAGCTGCCCCACGTTCTGGAAGGGCATCGGCGGCAGGATCGGCCGGCCCTTGCCCTCGTGACGGCCCGTCCGCATCGCCCGGACGAACATCTCCTCGGTCCACTTGCCGAGGCCCGTCTCCGGATCCGGCGTCAGGTTGGCGGTGAAGCTGACGCCCCAGGGCCCGGCGAACGCCGTGCTCGTCGCCGCGCCGCTCCACGCCCACGGACCGGGCGGCAACGCCGGGGCGGGGGGCATCGGCATGTCCGCCGGGTGGCCCGTGAGGGCGCGGGACATGTCGGGCTCCGGGCCGTGCGCGCCCATCTTCAGGGGCGTGTGGCAGTCGTGGCAGCCCATCGCGGTCACCAGGTAGGCGCCGCGCGCGATCGTCGCCGCGTTGGCGGTCACGGCCGCCGTCTCCGGCGCCGCCGCGGCCACGACGGCACGCGCCATCGCCCCCGAGAAGGCCGCCAGGATCATTCCAAACACCACGTTCTTCGCAAGATTGCTCGTCATGCCGATAACATCTCCTTCGCATCCTATTTACGGATGGACGGAGGCGGCCGAACGCTAAACGTTCCTTAAGGGGACCCTCGCCAACCCTACGCGGACCCTAAGAATTCCCTAAACGGCCGGGCTATACTGCCAAGCCGTGATCGCCCCGGGGCTCGCCCAGTTCCTCGAAGAAGGCCTCTCCATCCACGTCGGCACGCGGAACGACCGCCTCGAGCCCAACGGGGTGCGCGCGGCCGCGGTCAGGGTGGACCCGGCGGGCACGCACGTCGAGGTCTACGTGGCGGAGGCGGCCGCGGCGCGCGTGCTCCGCGACCTCGAGGCCAACGGGCAGATCGCCATCTCGCTGTGCCGTCCGGTGGACGACAAGGCCTGCCAGGTGAAGGGCCGCTTCGTGTCGGTGCGGCCCGCCGAGGCCGACGACCGCGCGGTCGTCACGGCCCAGTGGGATCGGTTCGTCGGGGGGCTCGAGCTGATCGGCATCCCGCGCGCGGCCACCGCCCGCTGGCCCACCTGGCCGGCCGTCGCCATCCGGCTCGCCGTGACGGCCCTCTTCGAGCAGACGCCGGCCGCCGGCACCGGGGGGCCGCTCGCATGAGCGTCACGCTCGAGTCGCTGGCGACCTGCTTCCAGGGCCTGCTGCCGGCGCAGCTCTTCACGTGCTCGGCGGACGGCATCCCGAACGCCACGTACCTGAGCCACGTCGAGTACGTGGACCCCTC
>JBFWOG010000022.1:60784-77284 GCA_050250645.1 Vicinamibacterales bacterium | reverse complement strand
CGGCTCGGCCGACGAGTGCGGCCCCAGTTCTCTCGATTGCGAACAGGACCTCCGGGAATGCCTCGGCATCGTCGAGCACGGTGGCTCGCGCCTGACGCAGGTCATCCCGGCAATGCAACTCGAGGTCCCGATCCATTTCAATTCGGCCTAACGACCGCGGTTCAGCCGCGGCGGTTGATGCCCCGCATGATGCCACAGCGCCCAACCGCCGTCGGCTGCAACCGCTGGTTAGACCGCACGGTGCTTTTCCCACGTTTGGATGATGAACGTAGCGGCTGCGCCGGCGAGATTCACCGCGAGCTCCGCGTGAGCTGGGTCTGGATCTGCGTCGCCGGCGCCTTTGCCGTCGGCGTCACCCAGGCGGTTGCGCATAGCCCCAATGCCCTCGACAACAGCCGTGGCACCACCCATGACCTGCTTGAAGATCGGCTCGGTCTGCTGACTTGGAGCGATGGCCATCGATTCAGACACTTGGCGGTACAACTTTGGAAGGTCAGCGGCTCGGTCGTAGGTCACTCCGAGATCGTCGAGCACGTGCTTGCAGACGGCCTCGAGAAGAGTGCGGGCAGACGTGATCGCGCCGTCCGGATCTGTGACACGGCGGTCGAGAGCAGTCTGCCAGGCGGCGTGTACTCCGGCCTGGCTCACAACCGACAGAGCGTCGTTGACGCGGGCGTCACCAGGCGCCGCCTGATTGGCCTCGAGTTCACTGAGGAGAGAACCGAACTCTTTCCAGATGTACTCCCGTCGTCCCTGATAGCTGCTCGACTCCTTCTTGAAGTGCCCCCAGAGTTGGCTGAGGTCGCGATGGGTTCGAACGAAGCGCGGTAGCCTCTCGCTCATTCCTGGCCGCGCCAGCAGTGCCTCGCGCGCGGCCTTGTACTCTTGGTCGGTGACCTTTCCACCTGTTGCGTACGAAATCAGCAAATTCTGAAATGTCTCGACTTCTTCGAACAGACTCTGGCTCGTGCTCATCGGTGGATGTTGTCTTGTCGGTCTAACGTGCTGCCGATAAGCTGCGGGCGCCGAAGGCGACCGACAGCTTCATCGGCCTGTTGGGCGGCCCGTGCGTCGTCCTCACACGTTCTCAATCGTCAGCGCCTTCGGTCGCCGCCCATCGACGTCTACAAATCCGTACCTCTCCGCGCAAGTTGCGGCAACAACGACGGACCCTGTCAATGAGAGGATGTTCGGATCGGCGGCCAACGCAGCGACTGCACGGCCGATGAACTGTGGCGATTCCGAGTTGCTGAGATCGAGGTACGCCGCAGTTTCCATCACCTTCTCGGTGCGCACCAAGCCGGGATACAGGGAGACGACTGCGACTCCGTACTCCTGCAATTCGTGCGCCATGTCGCGTGTCATCTTGTCTGTGGCGGCCTTCGCCACACCATACGGGACGTTCGCGATATGCTTCTGCGCCGGCCAGAAGGAGATGTTCACGATCAAGCCACTCCGCTGCTCCACCATGCGTCGCGCCGCTAACCGGCTCGCAACAAAATGGGCGCGGACTCCCGCGGCGAACATCGAATCCCAGCGGAACAGCGACTGCTGCCAGAACGGCCGGCTCCAGGTGAACTCGCCACCCTCGATCATCCGTTCATAGCCGCCCCAGACGTTGTTGACCAACAAGTCGATACGACCCCGATCTGCGTCGATCCGATTAAACGCAGCTTCCACCTGGCCGTCGTCGGTGTGGTCGCACGGAAGCGGAGTACAGGGCGCGCCGAACGCTGTCTCGCTAACCGTGCGCCCAGTTACGTACACGGTCGCACCGGCTTCGCTGAGGGCTTCGCTGACTCCCTTGCCTACGCCTCGGCTACCACCCGTGACCGACGCGACCCGTCCTTGAAGCATCGTCTTGTCAGTCACAAAAGCCTCAGATGGTTGGTCCGCCCAACGACCTGCCGCTCAGCCGCGAGCGGCGGGCGCGGTTTCGCGAAGGAGTCTAATGCAACTCGCCGCTCGTCGGCTGCGGCGGCTTGTTAGCCCGCCTCGTCCAGAGTGGATTGCTCTTCGGATATGACACGTGAAAACAGGTCACCGAACAATGTGTCGAGCGCTTCACGCTCGCTGGGCTGAAGTGGAAGAGGCGGCCATGGCCGATCGACATTGGCCTGCCTGATCGCGCGATCTTTGTCGCCTTCTTTGGCACGGGATAGCGCCCAGCCCACTCGACACACGCGCCCATGCGTCGCAGAAGGTCGCTCTGACTCTGCTCGAGTGCAACTCCGGCGATCTCGGCCAAGCGAAGGAGGTCATGCGACGAAGGCCAGTCTCGCAATTTGCCGTCTGTGACCGGTTGCGGATCGCTTTGAATTGCGATCGCCTTAAGTATGTTCTCGATCGCAAGGCCAGGCAGCAGGGTGGCCGGGCCAGCGATCTCAAGACTATCCAATTTGAGTGGGGACGTGCCGCCACCCATTGCAGCGAGGTCGGCCGAATAAGCGTCGAAGAGCAGGTCGCCAGAGCGCTTCAGCCTTCTAGCGCTGAGTGCCCAGATCGCAGGAGTCTCGGCACCTATCCGGAACTGGTCTTCGAGTATGTCACTCACGTTTGGTGCCGCTATGTCGGGCTAACGTTGCGGTTCAGCCGCGGCGACCCATGATTGCGCCGGCCGCCGACGGCTGCAACCGCTTGTTAGCCCGCTGCCTCTCGGCATTGGTCGATCGTGACCGGGAATCTCTCGTCGTTCTCGGGGAAGAGGTCAATGAAGAAGAACTGCCTGCGGTAGTGGTCGAAGTGGTCCTCATGCGCCTGAACGTGCTCCCACGCCAGAGCGCGCACGTGCTCGAGTTCATGCGCCCACATGCCAACGCCTCGTTCGGCTTTGAACTGCGCGGCCTTCTTGGCTACGATCTGCGCAACGCGTTCGGATAGCTCTTCCCTAGTACATCGATCGCTGAGGAATGCCCGATAGACGTCGATGAAGAGCATTTCGGCGTTAACGATCCCGAACGTCGGAGAGGTAGGATCCACGGCGTCATTCATGGCTGTGAATGCGGCGTTGCCGTTGCGGTCACGAAAGATGCTGCGGTAGAACGTCTGAAGTGCGGTCGCGAGCGCGCCTGCGGAAATCGGCCTATTCGGCCCCAGAAGCGCGAGGACAGCGGCCCGTGTTGCTGGCTGCACCATCTTCAGACCCCACAGCCCCTCGCACGCTCCAAGAATGAACCACAACCGAAGTTGAGTCAGTTGATTGAGTGGAATCAGCTCCTCCATCAGCTCGGGCCACAAGATCTCGTCGCCACTGGTCGAGCAGATGCCGTCCTGAAATCCGTGTGTCTCGACGTGGAGTAAGGGTAGCTTCCTGGTCGCGCGGAAGTCGTCGCGGATGCTCCGCACACTGGCAATGAACTCCGCCTTGTTCTGCACGCGGGCATAGGTGACGTCGATTCGTGGGGTCGACATCAGCCCGATGGGCTGGAGCTGATCATAGAGCTCCCAGCCGGTCCGTGCATCACCTGCGGCCAACCACTCGATGATGTAGATCTTCCCGAAATACAGGACTGGATCCATGGCCGCTACCTGAGAGTCGGACTAGCGGTGGCGCTCACCAGCGGCCACCCACAAGCGCCGCGGCCGTCTGGTGCAGCGCATGTTAGGCCGTCGCCTCCGCCTTCACGAGCCTAAAGCCGGTGCCCCGCGAGTTGAGCGTGTGCACGCAACACCCCAACCGACTGGGACCCCACTCCAGTCCGACAAGTAGCCACACCTCGCGGCGTGGTGTGAAGTGTGCATGATTGTGCATGATGCGAACCATTCGCTGGTGCAACGCGTCACATGCTGGCGAACGCTTCGGTCTCCTATAGATCAGGCAGCGGACCCGGCACCGCGCGTCAAGAAGCTTGAGTAGGTCGCGGCACACCTCATCAGGTGAACCGAGTTCGGACTCCGCCACGACTAGCAGCTCGTACTTGCCTCCGTGGATTGGAGTGGCACCCTTCTGCTCGATGACCTGGGGAATCGCAAAACGGCTGAAGGAGAAGTCCCACAAGTACTCGAGCGCCTTCTTCGACTTCTTGGCGTAGCTCGGCTTCTTGTTGGAAGCTCGACCTCGATACCGGTGGAACACATGTCCACCGAACCGGGCAGACACAACCGTCTCAGTTGACTCCAGTGCTTTGTAGAGTGCCTCGGTATCGGGCCTGGCGGTTCCCCTCGGAGGCCGGGTCTTGAGGATTGCGGCGTGGAGAGCTGCGCCGAAGGAACCTACGATCGCATCCATATTGAACTCATCGGCCTAACGCCTCGGCTTCAGCCGCGGCGCGCCCAGTATCTCGCTGCGCGCCGACGGCTGCAAGCCGTGGTTAGGCATCACGTTTACCTAGAACCGGAAGATGCTGGCTGGCGGAGGACTGCGCCGGCGACGTTGATTCTCGACGACTAGCTCAACGCTGTCTTTGTACTCCTTGACCAATTCAACCCCTGGGAGCGCCGTGGCCAAGCTGCCGAGGAACGAGTTCATCCACTTCAGGAGTGGTTGGAGAGAGCGAGTTGTTATCCCCGTCATCGGTGGCTTGGCGGGTTGAGTGGCTCGCTCCGCCATTCGCCGTCCGAGTGTGAGCTTAAGATTGAGTGAAGCCCCAACCAAGCCCGCTTGGGCCAACAAGCGCCAGAGTTGCTCCTCTGTGTCCCGAACCTCGCTAAGTTGACGAATGGCGACTTCAATACGTTCACCGACTGATGGAAGTGCCTGGGTAAAGTGGGCTCTGAGGTCGATGTCGACGAAGTCGGAGCCGGAGACGACCCACTTCAGAAAGGCCTCGATTGACGAGAGGACATTCCTCAGCTGAGCCAGTTCAGCCCGCTCGCCTTCGGTGAGCTTCGCCATATATCACTTGCCCACGTGGTCCAGAGCGTGAGGCCTGAAGAGTGAATGCCTAACGATCGGCGCGTAAGCCGCGGCGACCATACGCCGGGATGCTGCCACAGGTGGACGGCCGTCGGCTTCACGCGCTTGTTAGGCCGCGATGATGCACGCTGACAACGATGGGCCGCTCGTGACAAGCACCTGCCGGATACAACAGGGTCCCTGCCTGCGAGCGCTTTGCTCGATCACTTCGTCTTCGGCATTCGCGATTTGAGGTTGCTAACAAGCTTCGTTGGCGCGTGTCCCGCCGTCACCCACTTCTCCGTCGAATCAGACCACAGGGGTTCTCCGCTGGATCGGTCGAACACCTTGAGGTGGAGAAATGTACTCGGAACGGATACTGATGTTCCCGTTGCCGTGGTGACGTTGTCGGCCGTGGCTGCGGTGGCGGTACTGGCGCTCAATGCGTACGTAGAAGAAGAGGTCAAAACAGCGACGACGTCCGCTGCATCTCGGGAAGTGACGATCTGTAGTCGGCCCCACTTCTTGAGCTCAGAGTAGAACTTGTCGTACGCCTTCAAGTCGCCGCTGTCGTTGATTAGATACACACTCTTCGCCACAAGCAGCTGTTCTGGGACCGGTGCACGATCTTGCGCAGGAGACACGTCGGCCACGAGGAGCGCCGCCACAACACAGACCGCAGTCCATCCGACCATTACAACCTCCTCTCTGGAGCGGCCTAACGCGCCGCGGTTCAGCCGCGGCGCGCTCATGACGCCACCGCGCGCTGTCGGCTGCAACCGCTTGTTAGGCGGCCTTGCGCAACTGGCCGTGAAGGACCCTGAGACGAGGGCCAAGTGTTGCGAAGTTCGGGACTCCGGCCTGCCTCCCGTGTACGTCCACCGGCAGGTAAAGCCAGCCATGAAGAAGGTGTGGTCCAGACCGCTCGCCGGACCTGATGAACTCGGCTCCAGTAGCTGCCGCATAGCGACCAAGCGCGCGGTCAAGTCGAGGGTTGTGATCCTTCGACCAGACGTGGATTTCGAGCTCCCCTCGGCGTCGCCGTCGAACAAATCTCGGATTCAACAACGGATACTCGTGGAGGCGCGTCGGGTAGACACGCAGTGTACCCTCCGCGTCAGCTTTCTTGACCACGCGAAACCCGATGTACTCGAGGACGGCCCGCAGCCCGTGAAGCGCCTCATGATAGGCTGGCGACCCGTGGTCGAAGATAGTATTCACAGTTCCTTGAGCCATGGTCTGGCCCGGCCCTCGTTGTTCCTGTCCGCCTAACGGCTTGGCGTTCAGCCGCGCCGCGCTCGCGCAGGATACCACCGAGCGCGGGAACCGGCCGGGACGCGCACGCGGCCCGGACGGCGCCGGCCGCAACGCCTTGTTAGCCGGGGCGCCCGGGCGTAGGATCGGAGCATGACGAAAGCCGCCGCGGCCGTCCTCGCCGATGCCCTGCGCCTGAGCGACGAAGCCAGGGCCGAACTGGCCGCTGAACTGTTGGCGAGCCTCGACGGGCCCGAAGATGCCGACGCGCAGCAGGCCTGGGAGACAGAGATCGGACGGCGCATTGAAGAAATCGAGGCCGGCCGGATGCCGCTCGAATCGTGGGACGTGGTCCGACAGCGCATCGGCAGGGACCTGCTCGGACGGTGAGGCCCGTCAACATCGCCGCCACGGCCTCGCGTGAATTGGCCGAGGCGGTTCGCTGGTACGAGACGAAGCGCCCGGGCCTTGGCGGCGAGTTCTACGATGCCGTGGTCGAGGCAATCGCCCTCCTTCAACAACGCCCCGGCGTAGGCCGCCAGGTCGACGGGCCACCTCCGTATCGTCAGATGCTGGTCGAGCGTTTTCCTTACCACGTCGTTTACCGCGAACGGCCCGCCGACCTCTATGTCGTCGCCGTGGCCCACACGAAACGACGGCCCGAATACTGGAAAGCTCGGAAGTAGCGACTCCGGCTAACGTCGCGTTTCAGCCGCGGCGGCGCGCTGCCGCACCCTTGGTGGCCCGCTTCGCCGCCGTCGGCTGCAAACGTTTGTTAGGCGGCAGGCGTTCGAGTATCTGCTCCAAGTATCCGCGCACGGTCGTTGGGTGTGGAGAGCGCACCTGCTCGACTTGGACTGCCGCAGCAATCCGCTCCCGCTTTCGATTGAGTGCTGGATCCGCGATGAGAATTCCCAATGCTTCGAGCGTTGATCCAACAACGCCCGGCTGGACCTTCCGACTACCAGGCGGTCGTAGGCGCCCTTCAGTTACGGCAAGCGTCGACAGGCTAAACCACGAAAACATGTCCCATCGTCCAGCGAAGCGATCTGACAGGTGATCTCGGAGTCGGGCACCCATCGCGCGATCGATGGCCTTGCCAACATAGATCGTCTTGAAGTCAGCATGCAGGACGTAGATGCCCCGAGCGTCCCAGAAATCAACTTCGTGCCAGCGTCCATTCCGACGCGCCCGGCCAACCAGCCTGCCCCGGTTGTTGCGCCCACGTTTGCCCCAATCAATCGTTTCCGGGTTCCAGAATTGACCGAATGCGCGAATTAGCATGTCGTCTCGGATGTCTGCATTTGCCGCCTAACGCTCGGCTTCAGCCGCGGCGGCCTCATGATCGCGTCGGCCGCCGTCGGCTGCAAGCCGTGGTTAGCCGAGCGCCTTCCTGATGGCGCTGATGTCGGTCTGGGTCGGGAGTTCCGGGCGTCGGTAATGGCCCCCAAAGTGGGCTCCCGCCCCAAAGTGGCCAAACGCGCCGTCCTCCGTCGCGATGACGCTGTCGCCGTCGAAACGCAACACGAGAGTGTACTCCCCGCCACCCGCACGCAGCTCCCTGAGGGAGGCGCTCGCATCCGTGAGATCGCTCTCGAACTCCAAGTCGCCAAAGTTGGGCCCTACGTCCCAGGTCTTCCCGTGAAGCGCGAACCCGAGCACCCGGACCCGCGCGGGCCCAATGAGTTCGACCTCAATCTCAGCGGAGTCGAAGTCATCTCCACGAACCCAGCGTCCCGACACACCATCCTGTGGCTGCACTTCCACCTGGGTCTCGCCGATCCTGATTGGCTGTCGCCAAGCATGGCCTATGACTGCGATGAGCTCATCACGAAACAGACGAACTTCGGCCGCAGTGAGACCTTTGCTCTGACTTGTTCTGCTATCAAATTGATCATGATGTTCCAGGCACAGGAACACCAAGTTGTCCAGGGAGGGATTCCCGGAATTCTGATCTAAGTGGGCGATCTGGCCAGAAACGATACTGGTGCTTCTGTTGAGGCCGAAACAGACGGCACATCGGCGACGGCATGCCGTCAGCACCGCTGTCTGGGTCTCGGCTGAAATGATTGCTCGCGCCATGGGTTCGGTACTCGCGTCCGGCTAACGCCCGGCGTCAGCCGCGGCGGCTACTCTCGTGGATTGTGCTCCAGACGCCGGCCGCTGTCGGCTGCAAGCCGATGTTATGCGGCCGGGCCTTGGGCCTGTACGTCCGCCAAGAATGCCTCGGGCGATAGCACGACCATGCGGAATCGCCCGGCCAGCGGTTCGGCAACGTCAAGAACCCGCCGATCCCAGGTAAGGAACACGTCTCGACCTGAAAGATAGTGAGCGTGAAGGTGATCCCAGTCTCGCCAGTCCGGCGGCGTCTTGTGCTGGCCGATGAGCATGTCGGATAGATCGGAGGACGCCTGTAGGAAGTCGTCGTCGCCCAACATGTCTCCACTGTCCAGTGTGGACAGATCCAGTCGAAACACCGATCCAATTTCATCGACACTCAGGACCGGGAGCCGGTTGATCTCTTCCGAGAGTGGAGGGTATGGAACGTCGTCGCGGATCCGAGCTGTCACGGCGAGATCGATCTTGCCGGCGCGCCCCAAGGCTATCAGCTGTTCGACGACAGCCCGCTTGTCCTGCCCCTTCCAGTACTCAAGCAGGAGGTTGGTATCGAGCGTGACGGCCTTCATCGCATTGACCTCGGTACGACTCGGCTCTCTCTGGCGTATGGACGAGTCGCGTCCGCATAACTATTAGTATCCCGCAGCCTCCCTCGAGGCTCCCGGACGTTATACCGCAAGTTTCGCAGGATAGTGCCGCCATCCCTACACCATGCGCGCCCGCGTAACTCGTCCCGCAGGACCACTTCCGGCCGCTCCGGGCTGGCCACCGTCTACCCGATAGTCCGCGAAGCTCGCGGGCTATCACCTGTCTGCCTTCGTGTGCCGTTGTTGAACAGGCAGTTCCTGTGACCGCACGAGCCAGGGAGTACGCAGATTCTGCCGGGAGACGCCCTGCGGTCCCTCGTAGATCGCATTCCTGCGGCGTCCGCGCGCATGGCACCCGGTTCGCATTGGAACCGCCCATGCCACAGGACGGCGGACACCGCCCCACCGACTCCCTGCCACAGCATCCCATGCCGGCCGACCCGCCGAAGATGCGCCTCCTCGACGACGTGCGGGCGGCCTGCCAGGTCCGGCGCCTCTCGCCGCGGACCGAAGACGCCTATGTGGGCTGGGTGCGCCGGTTCGTCATCTGGAGCGGGACACGTCACCCGAGCACCATGGGTGAGATCGAAGTCGCGGGCTTCCTGTCCATGCTGGCCGGCTCGCCGAAGCCCTCGAGCTCCGTGTCAAGTACCTCGACTTCGACCTGGGCGAGGTCACGGTACGGCGAGGTAAGGGTGCGAAGGACCGACGGACGATGCTCGCGGCCCGCACGGCCGCCGCGCGGCGGGACCACCTGGCGTCAGTCCGCGCGAGACACCGCGCGGATCTTGCGCTCGGACCCGGGCGCGTCGTGGTGCCAGACGCACTTGGCCGCAAGTACCCCGACGCCGACCGGTCGTGGTCGAACAAGGGCGGCCTCGGCGTCAGGAGCCCGGCCGAGTCGCTGTGAGCACAGCAGCCGGGGGCGAGGGCGGGAGCAGGCGGGCGGTCGAGCGACGGACGGCGCGGCGAGGCGGAATGCCTCGCCCGTCGGCCGCTGCGCAACCCGGCGAGGCACCCCCCTACAGCGGGATGTTCCCGTGCTTCTTCGCGGGCGTCCACGCCCGCTTCTTCTCGAGCGTGCCGAGCGCCTGGATCAGCTTCTTGCGCGTGTGCCGCGGCAGGATGACCTCGTCGATGAAGCCCTGCTCGGCCGCGACGTAGGGGTTGGCGAACTTCTCGCGGAACTCCGCGACCTTCTCCGCGCGCGTCGCCACCGGGTCGGCGGCCTTCTCGATCTCGCGCTTGTAGAGGATGTTGACCGCGCCCTCCGCGCCCATCACCGCGATCTCCGCGCTCGGCCACGCGTAGTTGAAGTCGGTGCGGATGTGCTTGCTCGCCATGACGCAGTACGCGCCGCCGTAGGCCTTGCGCGTGATCACGGTGATCTTGGGCACCGTCGCCTCGGCGAACGCGTAGAGCAGCTTGGCGCCGTGCCGGATGATGCCGCCGTACTCCTGCACCGTGCCCGGCAGGAAGCCCGGCACGTCCTCGAAGGTCACGAGCGGGATGTTGAACGCGTCGCAGAACCGCACGAACCGCGCGCCCTTCACCGAGGCGTTGATGTCGAGCGTGCCCGCGAGGTTCGCCGGCTGGTTGGCGACGATGCCGACCGGGCGCCCGCCGAGGCGGGCGAAGCCGACGACGATGTTCTTCGCGTAGTGCTGGTGCACCTCGAGGAAGTAGCTGTCGTCGGCGATCGCGTGGATCAGGTCGTGCATGTCGTACGGCTGGTTCGGCGACGGCGGGATCAGCGCGTCGAGCGACTCGTCCGCGCGGTCCACCGGGTCGTCGGTCGGCGTGATCGGCGGGTCGTCCAGGTTGTTGTCGGGCATGAACGACAGCAGCTCACGGATGAGCAGGATGCACTCGGCATCGTCCTGCACCGCGAAGTGCGCGACGCCGCTCTTCTCGTTGTGCGTCATCGCGCCGCCGAGCGCCTCCTTCGTGACGTCCTCGTGCGTCACCGTCTTGATGACGTCCGGCCCCGTGACGAACATGTAGCTCGTCTCCTTCACCATGATGATGAAGTCGGTGATCGCCGGCGAGTAGACGGCGCCGCCGGCGCACGGGCCCATCACGGCGGAGATCTGCGGCACGACCCCGGAGGCCAGCGTGTTGCGGAGGAAGATGTCCGCGTAGCCCCCGAGCGAGAGGACGCCCTCCTGGATCCGCGCCCCGCCCGAGTCGTTCAGCCCGACGATGGGCGCGCCGTTTCGCATCGCCATGTCCATCGTCTTGACGATCTTCGCGGCGTTGGTCTCCGACAGCGAGCCGCCGAACACGGTGAAGTCCTGCGCGAACGCGTACACGACCCGGCCGTTGACCCGGCCATGCCCGGTCACGACCCCGTCCCCCGGGATCACCTGCTGGTCCATCCCGAAGTCGCGGCACTTGTGGGTGACGAGCTTGTCCACCTCCTCGAACGTGCCGGGGTCGAACAGCCGCTCCACCCGCTCGCGCGCGGTGAGCTTGCCCTGCTCGTGCTGCTTCGCGAGGCGCGCTTCCCCGCCGCCGAGCTCCGCGCGCCGCTCCAGGTCCTTCAGCTTCTCAATCGGGTTCATCGTCTATTTCACAAAATCACGAGATCACAAGATCACAAGATCACTAGATGCTCAGCCTTCGATGCAGGGATTGCTGAGCGAGCCAACCCCCTCGACCTTCACCATCACCCGGTCGCCCGGCT
The DNA here is from genome assembly GCA_050250645.1 of Vicinamibacterales bacterium. Classification (GTDB taxonomy): domain Bacteria; phylum Acidobacteriota; class Vicinamibacteria; order Vicinamibacterales; family UBA2999; genus JBFWVR01. Next base: position 65,805 of record JBFWOG010000022.1, on the reverse strand, counting down.
GGAGCGGGCCGACGCCGGACGGCGTTCCGGTGGTGATGATGTCGCCCGGCTCGAGCGTGCAGAAGCGCGTCACGAACTCCACGAGTTCCGGCACCGGGAAGATCAGCTGGTCGGTGTTCGACGACTGGCGCTTCTCGCCGTTCACCCACCCCTCGACGGCGAGCGCCGACGGGTCGAGCCCGATCGCAATCGCCGGCCCAATCGGCGCGAAGGTGTCGAAGCCCTTCGCGCGGGTGTACTGTACGTCCGAGCGCTGCAGCTCGCGCGCGCTGACATCGTTCAGGCACGTCACGCCGAGCACGTAGTCCATCGCGTCGGCGGCGGCCACCCGGCGCGCGCGGCGGCCGATCACGATGGCCATCTCGGCCTCGTGATCGACGCGACCGGCCCACACGGGCACCGCGATGGGGGCCTCGGGGCCGATGACGGCGCTCGCCGGCTTCATGAAGACCAGCGGCTCCTTGGGGAGCGCCTTGTTCATCTCGGCGGCGTGGTCCTTGTAGTTCAGGCCGATGGCCATGATCTTCGACGGCAGCACCGGCGCGAGGAAGACGTGCCCGCCGCCGTCGATCTCCGCCCCCGCCCGGTACTCGCCGAAGACATCGCCCTCGAGCCAGTAGAGGTTCCCGTCGCGCTCGAGCGCGTACCGGCCCCCCATGCCCTGCTTCACCCGGTAGATGCGATCCATACGAGGTCCTTCGTGTCCTTCGTGCCCAATCTTCAATCTGAAATCTTCAATCTGAAATGGCTACTGCCTGGCCGTCTCCTCGACGCGCGCCGACTGGGCGCTGACGTTGCCCGCCCGGTCCACGGCCACGACCACGTAGGTATATCGCATCCCCGCCTCGACGGTGTCGTCACGGAACGTCGTCTCGGTGATCGGGTCGGGCGTGACGGCCCGCAGCGTGTCTCCGGGCGCGAGGCCCCGGAGCACGAGGTAGCCGGCCAGGTCGGCCTCGGTGTTCGCGTCCCAGATGAGGCTGATCGCGCCGGAACTGGCCACTGCCGCCACGGCCTGCGGCGCCGCCGGCGCGTAGGTGTCGGTCGGCGTGACGCACGTGGTCGGCGAGGCCTCGCCATCGATGGCGTAGCCGGCCACCACGTCGAAGGGCCGGACGAAGAAGCACCGCTCCCGCCCGAACCCCACATCGTCGAGGGTGAGCGTCAGGGCGGAGAGCGCCTGGGGATTCAGCGGCCGCGGCACCTCGGGCGGCGGGCCGAGCGGGGCCCCGGGCGCGGGCGCCGGCGCCGGCGGCGCATCGGCGGGGGCCGGCGGCTCGACCGGCTCGCCGTCCGGCGTCACCTCGTAGACGTTGTACCTGGTGGAGTCCGGCTGCGGCACGACGGGACGGGCCGGCAGCAGGTCGCCATTGGCGGGATCGATCTGGAGCGTGCGCTGGTCGAGCGACGCATCCCAGGCAATGGTCAGCGTCGTCTCGTCCCAGGTCACCTCCGGGGCGTCCGGCGGGCGGCTCGTCGGGCCGACGGGCATCGACGCGAGCGCCGACACCGGACCGTACCGGCCGCGGGTGCTCACCGGCACCGCGAAGTAGAAGCGGCGCACGGCGTCCCGGCCCGTGTCGACGGGCATGGTCACGGGAAGCGACAGGCGGCGGCTGTCGGGCCCGGCGTCGTCCTCGTCGGCCTTCTCCTCGTCCGGGCGCCCGTCGAAGGGCGGCAACGGCACGGCCTGCCTGATGTCCGGCGTCAGGGTCTCGGTGAAGAGGAACTGCGCGCCCTGGTCCACGCCGGGGGGCACGGGAACTGGCGGCGGCGCCGGGGCGCCCTCGGGCACCTCGGGGGGCGGGGGTTGCGGCACCCGGACGGGCGTCGTGGCGACGAGCGTCGCGAACCTGCGGAAGTCCTCGCGGCTGTACTCGGCGGCCTCGGGCAGCCGGTCGGCGGTGAACGCGTACACCTCGACCCGGTCGATGTCGGCGGGGGTCCGGCCGTCGATGTTGGCCGAGGGCGCGGTCAGCCACACGTAGTCGACGTCACCGAAGCGCTGGGCCTCGAACTGGGTGACCTGGGCCGGCACGCGCTGGAGGGGCGGCAGGGGCGGTCCCTTCTTGCCGCACGCGGCGGCCGCCGCGCAGGCGAGGAGCACGGCGGCGAGGCGCGGGAGACGATCGCTGCTCACAGGATGTAGCGGGACAGGTCTTCGTTCTTGACGATGTCGGCGAGCATCCGCCGGACGTAGGCGGCGTCAATGGTAATCGATCTCTCCGCGAGATCCGGCGCCTCGAAGGAGATCTCGTCGAGCAGCCGCTCCATCACGGTGTGGAGGCGGCGGGCGCCGATGTTCTCGGTCCGCTCGTTGACGAGCGCCGCGTACTCGGCGATGAGCTGCACCGCGTCGTCGCCGAAGACCAGGTCGATGCCCTCGGTCGCCATGAGCGCGATGTACTGCTTGACGAGCGAGCCGCGCGGCTCGGTGAGGATGCGGACGAACTCCTCCTGGCCGAGCGCCTCGAGCTCGACCCGGATCGGGAACCGGCCCTGCAGCTCGGGAATCAGGTCGGCGGGCTTCGAGACGTGGAAAGCCCCCGCGGCGACGAACAGGATGTGGTCGGTGCGCACCATCCCGTGCTTCGTGTTCACGGTCGTCCCCTCGACGATCGGGAGGATGTCGCGCTGGACGCCCTCGCGGCTGACGTCGGGGCCCTGGCCGCCCTCGCGCCCGGCGATCTTGTCGATCTCGTCGATGAAGATGATGCCGGCCTGCTCGACGCGGTCCACCGCCGTCCGCGACACGGCGTCCATGTCGACGAGCTTCTGCTCCTCCTCCTGGATGAGCGCCTCGAGCGCCTCCGGCACGGGCATCCGCTTCTTCTTCGAGCGGCCCTGGAAGAGCCCGGGCATCATGTCCTTGAGGTTGAACTCGACCTCCTCGACCGACGACCCGGTGATGATCTCGAAGGAGGGCATGCCCTTGGGGGAGACCTCGACCTCCACCATCCGCTCGTCGAGCCGGCCGTCGCGCAACTGGTCGCGCAGGCGCCCGCGGGTCCGCTCCGTCTCCTCCCGCACGGTCAGCGGATCCTCGTCCGGGGCCACGGGCCGGGGCGGCAGCAGCAGGTCGAGGAGGCGGTCCTCGGCGGCGGCCTCGGCCTTCTGGTGCACCTCCTCGAGCTGCTCCTCGCGGACCATGTCGACGGCGAGCTCGACGAGGTCGCGGACCATCGACTCGACGTCGCGGCCGACGTAGCCGACCTCGGTGAACTTCGACGCCTCCACCTTGATGAAGGGCGACTGCGCGAGCCGCGCGAGCCGGCGCGCGATCTCGGTCTTGCCGACGCCGGTCGGGCCGATCATGAGGATGTTCTTCGGGGCGACCTCGTCGGCGAGCTCGGCCGGCAGCTTCTGCCGCCGCATGCGGTTCCTGAGCGCGATCGCCACCGCGCGCTTCGCCTGCTTCTGCCCGACGACGTACTTGTCGAGCTCGCCGACGATCTCGCGCGGCGTGAGGGCGTCGATCGCCGTCGTGGTCTTCTCGGGCAGTCTGATCATGACGGGATCTCGAGCTCCTCGATCGTCAGGTGGTCGTTCGTGTAGATGCAGATCTCGGCGGCGATGCCCATGGCGTGCTCGGCGATGGCCCGCGCGTCGAGCGCGGCGTGGCGGACGAGCGCCATGGCCGCCGCCTGCGCGAACGACCCGCCGGATCCGATGCCGATGACGCCCTCGTCCGGCTCGATCAGGTCGCCGGTGCCCGACAGCAGGAACATGGAGCGCTGGTCGAGGACGAGGAGCATCGCCTCGAGCCGCCGGAGGGCGCGGTCGGTGCGCCAGTCCTTGGCCAGCTCGACGGCGGAACGCTCGAGGTTGCCGCGGTACTGCTCGAGCTTGGCCTCGAAGCGGGCGAAGAGCGCGAAGGAGTCGGCGGCCGACCCCGCGAAGCCCGCGAGGATGCGATCGTTGTAGAGGCGGCGGATCTTGCGGGCGCCGTGCTTCACGACGGTGTTGCCGAGGGTCACCTGCCCGTCCCCGGCGAGCACCGCCTTGTTGCCGTGGCGCACCGCCAGGATCGTCGTGGCATGGACCATCCTCCGAGGCTAGCTGGTGGCTGGATCGGGTGTCAAGAAACGCGGACTCCGTGTGCCTTGCCAGGGGGACAGTCCCGGCGCGCCTGGCGGGCGTGAGCCGTCGAGAACGCATAAACACGCGGGATTTCGCGCCGTCCGTACCTGGCAGGAGCGTTGCTAGAGAGAGGGTGTGCCCGTGCGCCAACGCCAGGAGGAATGGAACATGAGACGCTTCGCCATCGGGGCCCCCCTGATAGCGGCGATCTGGCTCGGCCTGCCCGCGCCGGCCGCGGCCGGCACGCCGGCCGCCCCCGCTGCGGCCGTCGCCACCCCGCACGGTGGCGCGCCATGGCTCGCCGCCACCGCCACCGCCTTCGCCCCCGACCAGAGCGGCGCGCGCCGCCGGCCGCCGTCGAGCGGCAGCAGCCGCGCCGGCGGCGGGTCGAGCGGCTCGTCCGGCGGCCAGTCGAGCGGCGCCGTCCGCCGCCCGAGCGGCAGTTCCGGCGGCACCTCGTCGGGCGGCCAGGGCGCCACCACCAGCACCCGCCGCCGTGACGGCGACCGCGACAGCAACATCGTCGTGGACCGCGCGGTGCCACGCTCGCGCGCGCCGCGCCGCGGCTACACCTACCGGCCGGACCCGCGCTACTACGACCCGTGGGGCTACGGCGCCTTCGGCCTCGGCTACTTCTACTACTCGCCGTGGAGCTGGGGTCCGGGCTACGGTGGCCCGTATTACGGCTACGGCGGGTACGGCGGCTACAGCCGCCGGTACTACGGCCCGTACGGCTACGACATCGGCAGCGTGAAGCTGAAGGTGAAGCCGCGCGACGCCGAGGTCTACGTCGACGGCTACTACGCCGGCATCGTGGACGACTTCGACGGCGTGTTCCAGTCGCTGCGGCTCGACAGCGGGGCGTACCACATCGAGATCCGCAAGGACGGCTACGAGCCGCTGACCTTCGACGTGCGCGTGCAGGTCGACCGCACGATCAC
>JBFWOG010000022.1:0-60684 GCA_050250645.1 Vicinamibacterales bacterium | reverse complement strand
TGGACGACTTCGACGGCGTGTTCCAGTCGCTGCGGCTCGACAGCGGGGCGTACCACATCGAGATCCGCAAGGACGGCTACGAGCCGCTGACCTTCGACGTGCGCGTGCAGGTCGACCGCACGATCACCTTCCGGGGGGAGATGAAGCCGGAGCCGTAAGAACCAGGGTGCCAAAGGTGCCAAAGGTGCCAAAGGTGCCTGGGGTGCGCCGCCAGGGTGCCAAAGGTGCCAGAGGTGCCAAGGGTGCCTGGGGTGCGCCGCCAGGTGCCAAGGGTGCCAAGGGTGCCAAGGGTGCCAGAGGTGCCACAGGTGCGCTGCCAGGGTGCCAGGGTGCCAAACGTGCCAAAGGTGCGGGACCACATGCGGGCCGGGGACCGAGGAATCGGGCTCCGGCCCGTTTCGTCGGTGCTAGAGTCTGCTGGTCATGCCACCCGCAGAACACCCGGAGCAGCGCACCTCTGGCACCTCTGGCAATCGTGGCACGCGTGATCTGCGCACCCCTGGCACCGCTGGCACGGTTGGCACCCTTGGCACCCGTGACTTGCGCACCCCTGGCACCCCTGGCACCCTTGGCACTCCTGGCACTTTGGGTACTTTGCGCCTGATATCGATCGCCTCAGGCACGTACGACCTCGCCGTCGGCGTCGCGCTGCTCTTCTTCCGGCCCGCGCTGCAGGCCCTGTTCGCGCTGCCCGCGCCGGTGCCGCCGATCCACGCGGACCTGAACGCGCTCTTCGTGATCACGATCGGGCTGGGCTACTGGCTGCCGTACCGGGACCCCGCCCGCTACCGCGCGTATCTCTGGCTGATGGGCCCCCTGCTCAAGGGCGCCGGGGCCGCCGCCTTCGTCGCCGACCATTTCTTCCGCGGCTCGCCCGACGCCTTCCTGCTCTTCGCGCTCGGCGACGGGTCGCTGGCGCTCGTCACGCTCTGGGCGCTCCTCCGCACGCCCGCGCCTACTTCGGCGTGAACGTCACCTGGATCGTCGCCGTCCCGCCGTGGTAGTGCGTGTGGGTGGCGTCGTACCAGTTGTCGACCCACCGTTTCATATAGAAGTACGCGGGCGTCTCCTCCGGGTAGGCCTTGAAGGCGATGGCACCGGCGGCCGTGACGTCGATCGCGGCCGTCGCGGAGGTCTCGGCAAGCTGGGTCGTGCCCTTGTAGAGCATCCCGGCCTGCAGGCGGCCCGCCGCGAGTCCCTCGCCGGACCAGATCAGCCGCGCCTGCGAGCGGTACCCGTTCTCGTCGCCGTAGTAGCGGATGGTCGACGGCGCCGCGGGCCGGTACGTGTAGCGCACGCGAATCGTGCCGGGGCCGGGCGCGTGATACGTGAACGGCTGCCCCGCGTCCGTCTTGTCGGCCTTGGGGACGTAGTTGTCGCCGAAGCTCGCCGTGAAAGTCGCGTCCCGCGACGGGCCGGGGGCGGCGGCCGGCGGCGCCGTGGGCGGAGGCGCCGGGGCGGCCGGGGGGGCCGGCGCCGTGGGGGCGAGCGGCGTGAGCGCGAACGTGCCGTTCAGCAGGTCGCGCGTGACCGTCAGCGAAGCGCGCCTGGTCTCGAAACCCGCGTGGCCGATCGCGATCTCGTAGGTGCCGGCGGGCACGTGGGCGAACTCCACACCGCCGTCCGCGCCGGCTGTCGTCGTGTAGGTGCGTGCGCCGGACAGCACCACGCGTGCGCCGGGCAGCGGCGCGCCGGTCTCGCGATTGGTGACCCGCCCGGTGAGCGCGAAGTCCAGGGCCTCGGTGGTCACGGGCAGCGCCGCGTGCAGGTACACCGCGAAGCGCTGCTCGGCGCCGCCCATCGGCGCGCGCCACGTGACGACGAACGACTCGTCGACCGGGCAGGGCTCGGCCGAGGCCGCGGGCGCCGAGATGGCGATCCGCACGCGGGTGGTCAGGGTGTCGACCTCCCCCTCGCCATTGATGCCCGGGTACGGGAGGCCGACCCCGCGTTCCCAGCCCGCACCCGCGCTCCACGGCCCGTCGATCGTCCACCCGGGGCACGTGCGCGCCGAGTCGTGCGTGACGTCGAGCGGCGCGACCTCGTAGAGCCCGGTACTCGCGGCGACCCACCGCTCGACGGCGGCGCGTCCGTACAGGCGCCTCGGCCCCGCCGCAGGAGGCGCACCCGGGCGCGAGGGACCGCCGACCTCGAAGCCGGACTCGAAGACCTCCATCATGCGCGCGGGCACGCCGCCAGCGCCCTGGCCGATGGTGCCGAAGTAGCTCTGCCGGCGTTCGGCGCTGTCGCTGATGAAGCGGCGGAGCGCGCCCGGGATCGCGTAGCGCTTCCCGAAGCGCCGGACCAGGTACACGTCCACGGCGCGCGTCTCACCCGGCGCCAGGGTCCAGGCGGCCTGCCACGTCCCGTCGGCCGGCACGGGCTCGCCGTCGACGAGCACCGACACCGGGGGCAGGGCCGGCACGAAGTAGCCCCCCAGCGTCAGCTGCTGGCCCCACGCGAGCACCGCGTCGGCATCCTGCCGGCTGCGCTCCCAGTCCGCGACCAGCGCGGCTGTCAGCGCGTCGGTCAGCGAGCCGGGGCCCGCCGACAGGAAGCCGAGCCGCTGCACGAGGTCGAGGAAGCCCGTGGCCCTGTGCCCGACCAGGCGCTCGTTCTTCGGCAGGAGGGCGACGAAGACGCCGGCATCGCGCGCGAGCGCGCGGCGCGCGTCGTCGGGCGACATGCGGTAGCGCGCGTAGAGCGACTGGCGCGTGAGGCCCGCGAAGGGGCTCCCCTCCATCGTGAAGACCCCGTCCGCCTCGGTCGCGGTGTCGTAGTAGGCGGCAAGGGCCTGCTGGTTGAGCGGGTCGAAGAACGCCGCGTCGGCGGCGGCGATCAGGCCCGCGGCCGCCAGCTCGCGCCCGAGGTCGGCCAGCTCCGCGGCCAGCCCGGCGCCGGGCGCGATCACGTCGCCGAAGATCCCGGCGACGTCGCGCGAGAAGCCGAGTGTGTCTCCCGTGGCGTACTTCTCCAGCGCGGCGCGCATCGCCGGCACGGTCAACAGGTGCGCGGCCGCCGCCCCGAGCGCCCGGCCGCCGGTCCTGAGCAGCAGCCGCTGCACCGCCTCCCGGCGCGACACGGCCTCGCCGACCGCCTCCACCGTCGGCGCCAGCCGTCCCCGCCGCACGAGATCGACGGCCTCCACCTGGTCGCGGTAGCGGCTCATGCTGTCGAACGTCCGCTCGAAGAACTGGTCGAGCACCGTCCGGGCCTTCCCGTCCGGCCCCGTCTCCAGGGCATAGCCGCGCATGGACTCGAGCCGGCGCACGAGCGCCTCGTTGTCGAGCGCCAGCATGTCCTGCACGTCCGCCGGGATCTCGTCGAGCCGGGCCGCCAGTGACGCCCGGAGATCGGCTGGCAGCGACGCCGCGAACTCGCCCTCGAAGAAGCCCTTGAACTTCTTCCAGTACTTCACCGCCGCACGGGCCCTCGCGACGTCCTCGGTGAGGCCGGTACCCGCGGAGACGCCGCCCGAGGCCACAATCCCCATCGCATCGTCGAGCCACTGCGCGGGACGGCCGCCGAGGCCCTTCGGCACCGCGACCCCGCGCTCCGTGTAGTACGCCTCGGCGGGAATCCGCTGGATCGGGGACGTCCCCGGCCTGACCAGCAGCGCGTAGGGTGAACTCGACAGCGCGAAGGTGCCGCCGCCCACGCCCGAGAACTTCTCCTCGTGCCACGCGCGCTCGCCCATCACCTTCACGAGGTCGGACAGGTCCGGCCGCTCCTGCCGTACGAACGACCGGGCGCGCTCGACGACGCGCCCCTCGGCCGCGAGGGCGCCGTCGGCGGGCGCGTCCTTGAGCGCGATCGTCAGGTCGAAGTCCGAGCCGGGACCGGGGAACAGGTCCCCGCGCGTCCGGCGGAGCTCGGCGAGGATGTCCCCGTTCGACAGGCCCGGCGTGCGGCGGCGCAGTTCCGCGGCCGCCTCGGCGCGGGCCGCCAGGCGCGTCCCCCACGAGCCGACCGGCAGCGTCAGCACCTCGACGCCCTCCTCGCTCGCCGCGACCCGAAGGGCGTTCACCACCACCAGTTCCTCGGTGGTCATGAGGGGCACCATGTCGGCCATCTGCGGCTGGGCGGCAGCGGGCAGCGGGCCCGCGAGCGTCAGCAGGCCAATCACGACGCGAGCAACGGACGTGGCGCCGCACATGCCGTGCCTCCTCTCCGCTAGCGCCGCACCAGGACGACGGCCCGCGACGGCTCGCCCGCGGCGTCCGGCGCCCCTCGCAGGTCCGCCTCCGCCGAGCCCGTGCGGCCGGTGGTGCTCCGCGCGCGCAGCCGCCAGAGGCCGCCGGGCGGGACGATGAAGGTGGCGACGCCGTTCTCGCCGGTGACATCGAGGTACGAGAGCGTGCCGTTCGAGACCTGGACGAGCGCGCCGGCCTCCGGCGTGCCACTCCCGTCCCGGAGCACCGTCACCTCGAGCGGCCGCGCGTCGCCGGTCCGTGACTCGATGGCCGGGCGGGCGTCGAATCCGAAATCGGCGGGCGTCGCCGCTGGCGGCGGTGCGGCTGTCGCCTGGCCGCCGACGGCCTCGAGGCTCCGGAACTGGCTCCGCCACAGGTTGTTGATCTGGATCCGGCCCCCGACGTCGATGTCGAAGCTCGCCCACTGCAGCATGGCCACGCGCGAGGTCGCGCCGTCCACGAGGACGAGCTCGAAGATCGCGTAGGTGTCACGGGTCGTCGACCACTTGGGCGTGACGGGCAGCCGCTCGTCGAGCGCCGTGAGGCGCACGATGGTCTCGAGCGGGATCGTCCGCGCCTCGCCCTCGAGCGTCATCACCTGGAAGGGCCGCCTGACGCCGGACGCGGCGACGCGCCCCTCGTAGGTCGTGCCGTCCTGGCGCGTCACGCGCACGGGCGCGCCCGGCGACAGTCCCTGGGCGGCGGCCGGGGCGGCGGCGAGCAGCACGAGTGCGGCGGCCAGCGCGAAGCGGCGCGGCCACCTGGCCGGGGACCCGGAGGCATCGGGCAGACAGTCCATGGCCCCTCCGCGCGACGCGGCCGCGGGGCGGCCCCGAGGCCACGATCGGAACCCTCCGGACAATGCAAGAAGGGCGCCACCGCGAGGGACGCCGGCGGCGCCGGAACTGTGACGGAGCCGGGGCCGGACGGGCAGGCGCGCCGGGGACCCGGCGGCTCAGGCGCGCCGGCGCCCGAACCAGAGGAAGAGCGGGATGCCGGCCAGCATCACGATGACGCCCGCGCCGGAGGGGCCGGGGTCCGACCAGATCGCGTTGACGACGATCGCCAGGCTGGCGAGGGTGAAGACGGCGGGCGCCACCGGGTAGCCGAGCGCCTTGAACGGGCGGGGCGCGTCGGGCTCGCGCAGCCGCAGCACGAAGAGCGACAGCACCGCGATGCCCGCGAAGAGCACGACCGCGAAGCCCGTGTAGCGCGTGAGCGCGTCGGCGCCGCCCGACAGCACGAGCAGCGACGTCCACGCCGCCTGCGCGAGGATGGCCCACGCCGGCGTCCGGTAGCGGGGATGCACGCGCCCGGCCGGGGGGAAGAACATGCGGTCGCGCGCCATCGCGTAGTACACGCGGGGCCCCGCGAAGGTCATCGCGCTGATGCTCGCCAGCAGGCTCACGATCGAGACCACGCCCATGATGTCCCCGGCCGCGCCGCCGAGCAGCCGGTCGGCGATGACGTCGAGCACGCTGCCCCGCACCGCGGCGAGTTCCCCCACCGGCAGCACGTAGAGGTAGAGCAGGTTCAGGCAGAAGTAGATCGCGATGACCGCCGCCGTCCCGAGCCCGAGCGCCAGCGGGACGTTCCGCCCCGGGTCGCGCACCTCCTCGGCCATGTACGCCGCGGCGTTCCAGCCCGAGTAGGTGAACATGACCGGCACGAGCGCGAGCAGCCACGCCGTGGCCCCGACGGGCGCCGTGACCTGCTGGAGGTTGGCGGCCGAGCCCGCGCCGATCGAGAAGCCGAGCGCGATGAACACGAGCAGGGCCGCCACCTTGAGGACCGCCAGCACGTTGCTCACGAGGCGCCCCGGCCCCACGCCGCGCAGGTGGACCCACGCCATCAGGGCGATGGCGGCAATCGCGACGAGCGACTGGCGCGACACCGTCAGGGGCACCAGCGGCAGCGGCACCACGAGGAGCGGCGTCGGGTCGGCCGCGCCGGGCACGAACCGGTCCAGGTAGAACACGAGCACGACCGCGCTCGCCGCCATCGCGCCGGAGAAGCCGGCGACGAACGACGTCCAGCCCGTCAGGAAGCCGGCGAGCCGGCCGAACGCGGCGCGCAGGTAGACGTACTCGCCGCCGGCCCGCGGCCGGAGCGCGGCCAGTTCCGCGTAGGCCATCGCGCCGGCGAAGGCGAGCGCGCCGCCGGCCAGCCACGCCGCGAGGAAGCCCCACGGGTTCGGGATGCTGGCTGCCACCTGCGGCGGGGTGAACAGGATGCCGCCGCCGATGACGTTCGAGACGATGATGGCGGCGGCGTCGTATGGGCCGAGGCGGCGCTCGAGGGCCACCGGCGGCACGGCTGCGGACGGCAGCGGGGCCATTCGTGGCCCCGTCCCGTCGTCGGGCGCGCCGGGCGGTGCGGGGTCCGTCACGGGGGCGTCTCCGGGGCGTGCTGGTTCTGGCCGGACCCGCCGCTTACCGGGTCAGGAGCTGTCGGTCGATCGGGAACTCGGCGAGCTTGGCCCAGGCCCGGGACCCCTGCTTGAGGAAGATCTCGACCTTCGCGTCGATGAAGTTGCTGTTCTGCAGCATCTGCATGCGCGGCTGCACGCCCGTGTACCCGAGCGCGGACTGCAGGACGATGGTGTCGGTCTTGGCGCCGGGCGCGAGATCCTCGCCGTGGATCGCCCAGCCGTAGTGCTCGCCCCACATCTCCTGCTCGCCGACGCGGCGGAAGATGGCGTTGACCTGGACCGACCCGACCGGCTCGTTGGAGGTGTTGGTGAAGCGCAGCGAGACGCTCGGCACCAGCTTGTTCTTGCCGTCGGGCATGATGCCGGCGTCGTACCAGCCCGTCACGACGTCGGCGGGCGCGAGGACCGTGGTCGGGTCGATGAAGCGGTTGCACCCCGCCGCGGCGAGCACGGCGGCGGCGACGGCGACCGTGGCGGCGGCTCGGAGGAAGCTGGCTCGGTTCATGGCTAGATTCTAAGACACCGCCGGGCGGCGATGGCTCCCGTCCCAGGTTCCTCAGGTTCCTCGGGTTCCTCAGGTTCCTCGGGTTCCGGGGGGTTCCGCCGCGCTGCGGCCGGGCTAGCGGTCGACCGTCACGCGGCGGCGCGCCTCGTCCCTGTCGATCTGGCCCGACCGGTAGGCGGCCAGGTCCGCCCCGCTGATGCGGAGCGTCAGCGTGTCCACCTCCTCGTAGGGGTCCTGCGGGGCCAGCGTGTCGCGCTGCTCGTTGTCACGCGCGGCCACGGTGAGCCACTCGTCGGGCCGCAGGGCCATGGGCGCCGAGAAGTCGATCATCGCGTCGACCAGGGCGCGCACGACGGCGCTGGTGTAGGCCTTGCCCGGGTCCTCCATCCAGACGCGGTCCATCGGGACGACCGAGGGGGCCGGTGGCGGCGGGGCGGCGGGCGCCGCCACCGACGCGCGGCTCGCGCCGGGCGACTCGGGGAGCATGACGGCGGCGCCGACCTGCTGCCCGCCGCCGGCGAGGGCCGCGGCCGCCTGCCGCGTCGCCGGGTCCATGAGCGGGCCGATCTGGAGCTCGAGGCGCTTGATCGCGCTCTCGAGGGCCGACCGGGCGGCGGGGTCCGTCTCCTTCTCGACGTGCTTCCTGAGCGCGGTGAGCGCCTGGCTGACGCCGGCCTGGTCCTGGTCGAGCATCATGCGCAGGCTCCACATCATGCTCTGGCGCAGCACCGGCACCTCGACGTCGAAGAAGACCCCGTAGCCGGCGAGGTAGAAGCCGCGCGCCTGCGAGCGGCCGGCGAGCACCATCACGTCGGGCATGACCGACCGGATCTCGCGGTTGAGCGACGCGGCGCCGAATTCCACCGCGCGGGCGAGCGCCCCCTCCATGACGTACAGCTGGTGCTTGAGGTCGGGCCGATCGGGCCGGGGCGCGTCGCCCGGGGCCTGCGCCGCCGCCACGCCGCCCACCGCCATCACGAGTACGAGAGTGCCGACCGTAACCCGAGTCCTCATCATGATCCTTCCCGCTACTCCGGAATCCTGAGCGACGCGCGCCGCACGTAGTTCATCAGCAGCTCCCGCTGCCGCGCGATCTCGGCGCCCGTCCGGCCCTCGACCTGCCCGAAGTTCTGCTCGATGCGCACGAGGTCGGCGCGCCGCTGGATCTCGAGATCGCGCCCGAGCTGCGTCAGCCTCAGCGCCAGCTCCTGCCGCTGCCGCTGCTCGCTCGCGTCGATGAGGTCGGCCACCCGCCGGAGGAGGGCCGCGTCGGGCGAGCCGCCGCGCGCCGCGGCCGGCTGCGCCGCCGGACGCTCGGGCGCGGCCGTGGTGGACGCGGCGGTCGCCGCCGCCATCTCGGCGCGCAGGTCGGCGGCGAGCGCGTCGAACGCCGGGCGCCACGCCGCGGCCTCGACGGCGCCGGCCGGCGCCGGGGCCGGGGCGCTCATCACCGACGGGGCGGGCTGGAGCCAGCCGGTGGACACCGACAGGCCGCCGTCGTCGTAGCGGACCTGGACGTTGGCCAGCGCCGCGCCGGCCGCCATGACGAGGACCGCCGCCGCCACCTGCGCCCAGGCCGGCAGCACGCGCCACTGCCAGCGCGCCGTCTCCGGCCGCAGGACGCGCGCGCCCGGCTTCTGCACGATGGTGAAGCCCAGCTCGGGCTCGGGGGGCATCCAGGCGCCGAGCTCGTTCCGCACGCCGTGCAGCCCCTCGACCTCGCGGAGGCATGGCTCGCAGCGGGCGAGGTGCGCGTCCACCTCGGCCCGCATGGCCGGGTCGAGTTCACCGTAGAGATACGCGACGAGGACGTCCTTGTCGTCGCAGCGATAGATCTCGGTCATGATGCTCTCTCGTTCGTGCCGGACGACGTCATGCCGGCGGCCTCGAGCTGCCGCCGCAGGACCGTGAGGCCCTGGTACAACCGTGTCTTGACCGTGCTCAACGGGCAGCCCTGGATGTCGGCGATCTCCTGGAAGGTCAGCCCGTGGTACTCCTTCAGCACGATCGCGGTCCGCTGCTCGTCGGGCAGCCGCTTCATCGCCTCCGCCACGGCCTCCCCCATCTCCCGCCGCGCGACCAGGGTCTCGATGGACTCGACCGGCCCCTGCTCCGACGCCAGCTCGATGAGGTCGACGCCCTCCGGCATGGCGACGGTCGGCGTGCGGCGCTGCCGCCGGATCCAGTCGCGGCAGAGGTTGAGCGCGATGCGATACAGCCACGACGAGAACTTCGCCTGGCCCTTGAAGCCGGGCAGCGCGCGGAACGCGCGCAGGAACGTGTCCTGGGTGACGTCCCGTGCGTCCTCCTCGCGACCGATGGTGCGGTACGCCAGGGCATAGATCGGCCGCTCCCAGCGTCGAACGAGCTGGTTGAAGCTGTCCGCGTCGCCGTCCACAGAACGTGCGACGAGCTCTTCGTCGGTCAACGCCATCGCAACCAGCTGGCGCTCCCTCCCACCAATGGACCCGGCACGGGGCGGCCCGCCGGGTCCCGGCGCGCCGCGTGTCTACCAGTCTAAGACGGCGGGTGCGCCGTGAAAGTCGGCCGCGCGCACTTCGGTCGCGCGGCGCGCGTGGAACTCGCTACCATGGCAGAGGTCCCCCCGGGCCCTCGCGGGTGCGCCAGGCGTCCCGCTGTCGTATCGTTACAGCACCACGGAATTCCTCGGCGTGGCCCCGACCTTGCACAGGCGTATTCCGAAGGAACCGGACACAGACGCACATCGGACGACACGAACTGCCTGGACAGCACAACAAAGTTCGGTCTTGAATTGCACTGTCAGCCAGAGACTGTAGAATAGGAGCCAGAGTCGCTTGGTGGGGATCAATTTTCCGAACGACGAAATCTTCCTGACGACCGAAGAGATGCTCGAGTACCTCCAGGTCAACCTGAGGACCGTGTACCGCCTCATCAAGGCGGGCAAGATTCCTGCGGTCCGGGTCGGGCGCCAGTGGCGCTTCCGGAAGCGGGACATCGACGCGTGGCTCGACTCGCAGCGGCCGCGCGGCGAGCGCGCCCCGGCGCCCGGCGTCGAGCGGCCCGCCAGCCCACGCGCCGAACGCCCGCGCGTCCTCGTCGCCGACGACGAGGCGAGCATCCGCGAGCTGCTCTCGAAGACCCTCGCGCTCGCGGAGTACGACGTGGACACGGCGCCCGACGGCCGCGCGGCGGTCGAGCGGCTCCGCCTCGGCCACTACGACCTGCTGATCGCCGACCTCAAGATGCCGGGCCTCGACGGCCTCTCGCTCATCCGCGAGGCCAAGCGCCTCAAGGCCGACCTCCCCGTGATCATCATCACGGGCTACTCGACCGAGTCGAGCGCGATCGAGGCGGTCAACCTCGGCGTGGCCGGCTACCTCACCAAGCCGTTCCGCGTGCCGCAGGTCCTCGCCGCCGCGGCGCGCGCGCTCGGCGAGTGATCGGCCAGCCCGGCCGCCCGGCGGCCCCCCACGGGCGGGGCCGCGCCCTCGCGCGATGATCCAGCTCCAGGCCCTCGGCAAGCGCTTCGCCGACCGCGTGCTCCTCGACCAGGTCACCTGGCAGGTGGGCGAGCGCGACCGCGTCGGCCTGTGCGGCCCGAACGGCGCCGGCAAGACCACGCTGCTGCGGATGCTCGCCGGCTTCGACGAGCCCGACAGCGGCGAGGTCCTCCGCCCGAACGCGCTGACCATCGGCTACCTGCCGCAGGACGGCCTCGTCCACAAGGGCCGCAGCGTCGTGGACGAGGCGAGCCTCGCGCTGAAGCCCCTGCTCGACATGAAGGCGGAGATGCACGAGCTCGAGCACCGCCTCGGCGACGCCGCCGTGCCGGAAGCCGAGCACGAGGCGCTGCTCCACCGCTACAGCGACCTGCAGGACCGCTTCCGCCTCGCCGACGGCTACCAGATCGAGCTGAAGGTCGCGTCGGTGCTCCGGGGCCTCGGCTTCGCGCCCGAGGACTTCGGCCAGGCCACCGACCACCTCTCCGGCGGCTGGCAGATGCGCCTCGCGCTCGCCAAGCTCCTGCTCCGCCAGCCCGACCTCCTCCTGCTCGACGAGCCGACGAACCACCTCGACCTCGAGGCGCGCAACTGGCTGGAGGCGTACCTCGCCGCCTACCCGCACTCGGTGATCCTCGTCTCGCACGACCGCTACTTCCTCGACGCGGTCGTCACGCGCATCGCCGACCTCGCGCTCCGCACGATCACCGACTACCACTGCAACTACTCCCAGTACCTCGTGCAGCGCGAGGAGCGCATGGCGCGCCTCCGGGAGGCCAAGAAGCGCCAGGACGAGGAGATCGCCCGCATCACGGCGTTCGTCGATCGCTTCCGCTACAAGGCCACCAAGGCCGCGCAGGTGCAGAGCCGCCTCAAGACCCTCGAGAAGATCGAGCGCATCGACGTGCCGCCCGAGCGCAAGCGCATCCACTTCCAGTTCCCCGCCGCGGCCAGGAGCGGCCGCGTCGCGCTCGAGCTGAAGGGCGCCCGCAAGGCCTACGGCGACAAGGTCGTCCTCGACGGGGTGGACCTCCTCGTCGAGCGCGGCGACCGCATCGCCCTCGTCGGCCACAACGGCGCCGGCAAGTCCACGATGATGCGGCTGCTCGCGGGCGCCGAGGCCCCCGACGCGGGCGAGCGGGTCGAGGGCCACCAGCTCGTGATGCAGTACTTCGCCCAGGACGAGGCCACCCGCCTCGACCCCGCGCTCACGGTCTACGAGACGCTCGCCGACGGCTCGCCGAACCAGATGATCCCCGCGATCCGCAACATCCTCGGCGGCTTCCTTTTCTCGGGCGACGACGTCTACAAGAAGGCGGGCGTCCTCTCGGGCGGCGAGCGCACGCGCCTCGCCGTCGCCCGCATGCTGCTCCGCCCGTCCAACACGCTCCTGCTCGACGAGCCGACCAACCACCTCGACCTCGACTCGAAGGAGGTCCTCCTCGACGCGCTGGCCGACTACGGCGGCACGCTCATCTTCGTCTCGCACGACCGCTACTTCGTCGAGCGGCTCGCCACCAAGATCGTCGAGGTCGGCGGCGGCCACGCCGTCGTCTATCCGGGGACGTACGAGGCCTACCTCTGGAGCAAGGAGCAGCGCGCCGCCGGACGCCCCGCCGAGCCGCCGCCGGCGGCCGCCCCCCCGCCGGCCGGGCGCCGCCCGGCGGCCGCGCCGGCCCCGACGCCCGCGCCGGCCCGGAGCTACGAGGACCGCAAGCGCGACCAGGCCGAGCAGCGCAAGCGCGACAAGGCGGCCCGCGCCCTCCAGGCGCGCATCGCCGACCTCGAGCGGCGGATCGCCGAGCGCGAGGAGCGCGTGCGGACGCTCGAGGCAACCATGTCGGCGCCCGGGTTCTACGACGACCACCTCCAGTCCAAGCCCGTCATCGACGAGCACCAGGGGCTGATGTGGGAAGTCGGCGACCTCCTGGGCCAGTGGGAGATGCTGCAGGCCAAGGCCGACGGGGGCGGGGACGACGGGGAGTCGCCAGACTCGTCAGAATGATTACGTTTTCGTCATCCCGGCCGCCGCGGGCCATAATCCAATTTCTGTAATCGCAGGGACTTGGAGCGTTCGCGGGCGGGCCCGGGCGGGGCACGTCGTTTGCGACACGCTGCCGCGGTGCCGAAGACGATGTCCAGCCGACGTTCCACGCCACGCCCCGGGGGCGACCCGCAGGAAGCCGACGTCTTCTTCCGCCACATGGTCGCCCATATGCGCAACGGCGTGCTGGCGATCGCGCGCGACGGCCGGATCGTGCTGCTCAACGACGAGGCCCGGCGCATCTTCGCCCTGCCGGCCCGCGACTACACCGGCGTCCCCTACACCGAGGCCCTCGGCCCCCACGCGGACATCGTCCGGGTGCTCGGCGGCGCCTTCGAGCTGGCGTCGCTGCCGAACCGGGCGGAGCTGCGGCTGAAGCCCACCAACACCGTGATCGGCTACACGCTCTCGCTGGTCCGCGACGACGCGGGGGCGACGGTCGGGGCGGCGCTCTTCTTCAAGGACCTGACCCACGTCGAGCAGATCGAGGAGCGGGAGCGCCTGCGCGACCGGCTGGCGGCGGTCGGCGAGATGGCCGCGACCGTCGCGCACGAGATCAAGAACCCCCTGGCGGGCATCGAGGTGATGGCGGGCCTGCTGCGCCGCCAGGCGCCGGGCAACGCCGACGTGCAGTCGCTCGTCTCCGACATCATCAACGAGGCCAAGATGGCCAACGCGATCGTGCAGGAGGTGCTCGACTTCGTGCGGCCGGTCCGGTTGCAGCTCGACCGGACGGCGCTCGCCCAGGCCCTCTCGAACGCGGTCACGATGGCCGACGGGAAGGCGCGCCGCGGCGCGATCGCCGTCGACGTCCAGGTCCCGGCGGACCTGCCGTCGATTCACGGCGACCACCACCAGCTGACGCAGGTGTTCGCGAACCTGCTGATCAACGCCTACGAGGCGCTCGACGGGCGCGGCACGGTCGCGATCCGGGCGCGCGTGACGGCGCTGGCCGCGGAGGGCGCGCTCGCGCCCGACGGCCACACGCCGGTGGCCACCGCCATCGTCGAGGTGGCCGACGACGGGCCGGGCGTGCCGCCGGAGGTGGCCGAGCGGCTGTTCAACCCCTTCTTCACGACCAAGCCGCAGGGCTCCGGGCTCGGCCTCGCCGTGGTGCGCAAGATCGTGGACGCGCACGACGGGCGCATCGACGTGAGCACGCGCCTCGACCACGGCACCACGTTTCGCGTGACGCTCCCGGTCGAGAGCGCGCAGGACAGGATCAGGTAGACATGGGACGGATTCTCGTTGCCGACGACCACGACGCGCTGCGGCGCGGCCTCGCGCTGGCCCTGACCGCGGCCGGCCACGACGTGGAGGAGGCCGCCAACGGCAACCTGGCGATCGCGCGGCTCCACGACAACTACTTCGACGTCGTCGTCAGCGACCTCAAGATGGGCGGATCGGACGGCCTCGACGTCCTGCGGACGACCAAGACGCTGCACCCGACCGCGTCGGTGATCCTGATGACGGCCTTCGGCTCCGTGACGACGGCGGTCGAGGCGATGAAGCACGGGGCGTTCGACTACGTGCAGAAGCCGTTCGAGATCGAGGAGATGGAGGTCAAGGTCGAGAAGGCGCTCGAGCTGAAGCGGCTCCGCCACGAGCTCGACTACCTGCGCCACGAGCAGCAGGAGACCTACGACTTCGACCGGATCGTCGGCGCGAGCCCGGCGCTGCAGCGCGTGCTGGGGATCGTCCGCAAGGTGGCCAAGAGCACGTCGACCGTGCTGATCCGCGGCGAGACCGGGACCGGCAAGGAGCTCATCGCGGGCGCGATCCACCACAACTCCCTGCGCGCGTCGCGCAACTTCGTGAAGGTCAACTGCGCGGCGCTGCAGGAGAACCTCCTCGAGTCGGAGCTCTTCGGCCACGAGAAGGGCGCCTTCACCGGCGCCGACCGGCAGCGCATCGGGCGCTTCGAGCAGGCCGACGGCGGGTCGCTCTTCCTCGACGAGATCGGCGACATGAGCGCGAGCACGCAGGCGAAGATCCTCCGCGTGCTCCAGGAGCACGAGTTCGAGCGGCTCGGCGGCACGCGCACGATCAAGGTGGACGTCCGGCTGATCGCGGCGACCAACCGCGACCTGCCCGCGATGGTGGCGGCGGGCCAGTTCCGCGAGGACCTCTACTACCGGCTGAACGTCGTCACCGTCGAGACGCCGCCGCTGCGCGACCGGAAGGAGGACATCCTGCCGCTGGCCGAGGCGTTCCTCCGCCGGTTCGGCGGCGAGCTCAAGAAGCGGCTCGACGGCATCGACACCGAGGCGCAGAAGATGCTCATGCGCTACAACTGGCCGGGCAACATCCGCGAGCTCGAGAACGCCGTCGAGCGCGCGGCCCTGCTCGCCGACGGCGCGGTGATCACCGCCGACGACCTCCGGCTCGGCGACTTCGCCTCGCCCGGGAGCGCGCGGGAGGCGTCGACGGTCGTGAAGATCCCGCCGAGCGGCATCCCGCTCGAGGACATCGAGCGCCAGGCCCTCGTCGAGGCGCTGCGGATGTCGAACTGGATCCAGAAGGACGCCGCGGAACTGCTGGCCATCAGCCCGCGCGTCATGAACTACAAGATCAAGACGCTCGCGATCGAGCTGCCCCGCCGCCGCCAGGTCGTCCCCTGAGCCCCGCCCCGCGGCGCGACGGCCGCCCCGCCGCGTGTGCGAGACTGGCGCGGTGAGCGACGCTCCGTCCTGTCCCGCCTGCGCCGGCGCCATGGCCGGCGTGCACCGGTCCGCGCTCGGCGCGACGGCCGAGTGCGGCGCCTGCGGGCTCATCGTCTCGGCCCCCAGCGTCGCGACCGACCCGCTCTACGACGTCGGCTACTTCCGCGCGAACTACGAGCCGATCGAGGCCGCCCAGCGCGAGCGGGCGCGCCGGCACGTCGCCATGGTCCGGCGCATCGCCGGGGCGGGCCCGCTCCTCGACTACGGGTGCGGGACCGGGGTCTTCCTCGAGGCGGCGGCCGAGGGCGGCTACCACCCGCTCGTCGGGGTCGACGTGAGCGCGGCGGCGCTCGAGCGGGCGGCCGCGCGGCTCGGTGCCGCGGCGAGGCTGGTGACCCCGGGTCCGGACGCGGCCGGCGGGCAGGCGTTCGCCGTGATCAGCTTCGTCGACAGCCTCGCGCACGTGCCCGATGCCGGGGGGCTCCTCGGGGCGCTCGTCCGCGGCCACCTGCGGGGCGACGGGGTCGTGTTCGTCAGGACGCCGGTCGTCAGCCCGCGCCAGCGCGCCGCGTACCGCGCGATCGCCCGCGTGCTGCCGGCGGGCGCCGGCGACCGCGTGTACGGCGTGCCGAAGCGGTACCTGCTGTTCGGGGAGGGCTCCCTCCGGCGCCTCCTCGAGTCGGCCGGCCTGGAGATCGCGCACCTCGAGACCGAGGAGGACTACGGCCGGGGCCTGCCCGGCGGGCTCGCGCCGCGGAGCGCGGTCGCGATCGCGCGGCGGCGGGGCTGAGGCCGGGCGGCTAGGGCGTGCGGACGAAGACCGCGAGCCCCCAGCGATCGGGCGCGAGCCCGGTGTAGGCGCGCGGCCCGGACACCGGCCAGCTCCCGCTCACCCACGGGTACGGGTTGGAGATGTCCGCGCGGAAGACCCCGACGGTCACGAGCCTCGAGACCTCGACATAGAAACGGGCAATCGTCCCGCGGTCCTTCCGCCCCATCTCGACGCCGTAGAGCCCGTTGGCCGCGAGGTACTTGATCAGGCTGTCGTCGCGCGAGATCTCCTCGCGCGTCAGCGTCACGCCGACGTGCAGCGTGTCGGTCAGCGGGTACTCGAACGTCCCGCCCAGGTAGTACCCGGGCTTGTCGATCGGGCTCGTGTCGGCCAGGCCGAGCATCTCGGCCGAGGTCCTGGTGGGCCCCCACTTGTAGCGGGCGTACTCGCCGAACACGGTCACCCACTCGTGGGGCCGGGCCTTCACGCTGAGCACCACCGCATCGTCGTAGCGCTTCGACGCCCAGTAGTTCGGCAGCCGCTCGACCTTCGAGCCGGTGAAGCCCTTCTTGTAGCTGGCGCGCACGTCGAGCCCGGGCCGCGGCCGGGCCCGCACGGTCGCGACGGCCGTGAGCGCGCTGTTGGAGTCGAGGGTCGGGTTGGCGAAGTAGAACCAGTCGTAGTCCTTCTCGCGGTTGCCGTCGCCGAGCACCGCCATCGCCGACACGTCGAGGAGCGGCGTGCCGTCGGCGCGCGGGCGCGACCACGACGTCATGACCCCGAAGTTCGCCTCGGCGTTCAGCCGCTGGATGCGCGTCAGGTCGGTGGCGGTCCAGGAGCCGACCTCCGACGGCGCGAAGCCGATCGGCAGGATGAAGCGGCCGAGCCGCAGCGCGACCCTGTCGGTCGCCTGGTAGTCGACGTACCCCTCGCGCAGGGGCCCCTGCTGGACGATGTAGTCCAGCGCGTAGGTGTTGTAGGTGTCGACGCGCTTGGTCCCGTTCTCGGGGTCGCAGGGCACGACCGGCCCGTCGGTGTAGAAGGTCGGGTCGTTGGGGAAGAAGAAGTGCTCCTCGCCGCACGACGGCTTGGAGCTGGTCTCGTTCACGGGGTTCATCGAGACGAAGTACGAGACGCGGTCGGTGAGGCGGCCCGTGATCGCGATGGTGGCCTGCGCGACCCGGCCCTGCTTCTCGAACCCGAGCTGCGCCTGGGCGCCCCCGTGCGACCACCCGGCCGAGAAGACGCCCGAGATCCTGAAGCGGTCGGAGTGGGCGACGTGCCGGCCGAAGACCTGCGCCTCGTCATCGGGCCCTGGCGCCGGGGCGGGGGCGGGCGGGGGGTCGGGCGGCAGGGCGGCGGCGGGCGGATCCGGGGCGTCGGCCGGCGCCTGCTGCGCAACAGCCAGCTGGGGAACGAGAAGCGCCGCGACCACGCACGAGCACACTGCCTGCTTCATGGGCCCTCCGGCCGCTCATCGGCGGCGGGGGGAAGCCGCGCGACCGGGGAGCGCGGGCGAATGATGGCCTTCCCGACCCGGATGTGCAACAGAAATGTGGTGCAGGCGCGTCACCGGGCGGTTGGCGTGCGCACGCGTGCGCATCCCGCGCGGCACGCCGCCACCGCGGGGTGCCTCCATGGAAAACGGCCATTTCACCGGCACTTGGACGCAGCGACGGCGTGGCACGCCGTATGAAGAGTCATCGGGCAGGTCACTCGATTTCGACGGGAGGAGATCATGCGCGCCCACCTCATCGCCCTGACCATCGGCGCTGTCCTGGTCGCCACCGCCCCGGCCGGCGCGCAGACGACCGACGACGGCCAGGTCGGGCGAGACGCGCGATGAAGGCCAGGCAGGGAGACCGGCCATGCAACAGACACACTACGTTGCCGAGCTCTGGACGGTGGAAGACGCCAGGCGGGTGGTCGTCGTGGACGACGACCCCTGGGTGCTCGACTTCATGGCCAAGGTGATCGTGAGCGACAACCACAAGGTCAAGCGCGCGACATCCGGCGCCGACGCGCTGGCCCTGCTGGCGCGTGTCGGCCACATCGACCTCCTGGTGGCCGACATCGACATGCCGGGGATGAGCGGGACAGAACTCGCGGCCGAGGCCCGGCGACAGATGCCTGGCCTCAAGGTCCTGTTTGCGTCCGGCCACAGCGACCGCCTCTTCGTGGGCCACCAGGTGCTCGCCCCCCGCACCTCGTTCATCGACAAGCCGATGACGCCGCGAGGCCTCCGCGAAGCGGTCCGGCTGGCGCTGTTCGGCTCGTTCAACCCAAGCCGCGACGCCTGGCGTCACGAGGCCGCGCTGTCACCATACTTGTCGAGCAACCGGTAGAACGACCGGCGGGTGACGCCGAGGTGGCGCGCGGCTTCGGCCTTGTTGCCGTCGAACTGCGTCAAGGCGGCGTGGACCTCCGCCGCGGTCGGCACCGCGGTTCGCCGGGCAGCAGCCGGCACCGCCGATGCCTCCGTCTCCGACTGGCCCAGGGCGAGGGTGACGTCGCGCTCGCCGAGCAACCGGCCTTCCGCCAGCATGCAGGCTCGCTCGATCACGTTCCTGAGCTCCCGCACGTTGCCGGGCCACGGCGCGCGATGCAGGAGGTCCTCGGCGGCCGGCGTCAGGCCATCGATGGGCAGGCCGAACTCCGCCGTGAACCGCCTGATGAACGCGGAGGTCAGGTACGGGATGTCACCGCGCCGGTCGCGCAGGGCCGGCAGCCGCACCTCGACGAGGTTCAGCCGGTAGTACAGGTCGCTGCGGAACGTCCCGTCGGCGACCGACGCCTGCAGCTCCCTGTTCGTCGCCGCGATGACCCACACGTCGACGGTGCGCATCTGCACCCCCCCGACGGGCATCACCTCCCCGCTCTCGAGGACCCGCAGGAGCTTGGACTGGATGCCTGGCGCGAGCTCCCCGACCTCGTCGAGGAAGAGGGTGCCCCCGTTTGCGTGTTCGAACAGGCCGACCTTGGACTCGACCGCCCCCGTGAACGCACCGCGGACGTGGCCGAAGAGCTCGGACTCGGCGAGCGACTCGACGAGCGCCGAGCAGTTGACCACGACAAAGGGCCTGGCGCGCCGCGGCCCCAGGGCGTGGAACGCACGGGCCACCAGTTCCTTGCCTGTCCCGGTCTCTCCGAGTACCAGCGCGGATCGCGCATACGGCGCCACGCGCCGGATGAAGGTGAAGATCTCCTGCATGGCCGGGGAGCGGCCGATCATCCCGCACAGCTGGAGCCGGTCGGCGATCTCCGCGTCGCTGTCGAGGAGCGCCCGCCGGCCGGCGACCGACTCCCGGACGTCGCGGAGCAACGCGCGCACCCGGGCCATGTCGAAAGGCTTGGCCAGGAAGTCCGTTGCGCCGAGTTTCACAGCGGCCATGGCGTCCGCGGCCGTCGCCACGCCGCTCATGAGGACCACCTGCGCCTCCGACCCGCTCTCCCTGAGCCGCCGCAGCACGTCCAGGCCGTTGATGCCCGGCATCTTGAGGTCGACCAGCACGACATCCACAGGCGACTCCGCCAATGCCCCGATCGCGGCGTCGCCGGAGTCGAATGACACGACCTCGAAGCCCTCGCGCTGGCAGACCGCGGCCAGCATCGTCCGGACCGCCGCCTCGTCGTCGATCAGGGCCAGTCGAGGATGGAGCGTGCCGGTCACGTCCCTGGGCTCTGGCATCGCACCGCCATTCTTCCATGGATCGGGCACCGCCACGTTCGACGAAGTGATCGGCGTCCAACCCGGGCCGATCCCGTATGATTGCGGTCGTGGGAAATGGGTGGTCGGCGCCATGACGGTGGCCACGACTGCGGCCACAGGGGCCGCACAGGACCTCGGTGCCCCGACACCCGAGAGTCCTCCTGACACCCCGGAACTGCCCGGGCGCCTGTGGGGGCTGGCCCTGCTGGTGGGATTCTCGCTCGCGACCGCCGTGGCGAGCCACATCTACTACCGCGAGTTCTCGGAGCGGCTGCGGACGGAGACCGCCCGGGAACTGTCGGCCGAGACCGACCTGAAGTCGGCGGCCATCTGGCAGTGGCGTCGCGAGCGTCTCGGCGACGCGCGGCGGCTGGCGGGGGACACCATGGTCGCCGCCATGACCCGCGACCTCCTCGCACGCCCGGACGGCCCCGCGGAGGTCGCCGCCTTTGAACGGCTGTTCAGCACCTTCGCCTATTACCGGCAGTACGATGCCCTGCTCGTGTTCGACGCGCAGGGGACGCTGCGGTTGTCGCTGCCGGCGCGCGAGCCGCCCGTCGACCAGGTGCTGGTCGACGGCGCGGTGCGGGCGCTTGATGACTACCAGGTCGCGCTGCTCGACCTGTACCGCGTCGGCGAGACGGACGCGCCGCGCCTGGCCAGTGTCGTGCCCATCCTCGACGAGCACACCAGGCCGCTCGGCGTCGTCGTCCTGCGGATCGACCCGGCCCTGTCGTTGTACCCCCTCACCACTGCCTGGCCGACCGACAGCGAAACGACCGAGACGCTACTCGTCCGGCGTGACGGCGACGGCGTGCTCTTCCTCAACGACCTGCGGTTCTCCCCCGACGCGGCGCTCCGGCTCCGGATGCCGATGACACACCGGAGCCTGCTGGCGGTGCAGGCGGTGCTCGGCGGGCGAGGCGTGCGCGAGGGCACCGACTACCGGGACGCCCAGGTCCTCGGCGCAGTGGCCCGCGTGCCTGACTCGCCCTGGTACGTGGTCACGCGGATCGACAAGGCGGAGCTCGCGGCCAGGCTCGCCAGCCGCCTGTCGCTGATCTTGATCATCGGCACGCTGGCGATCCTGAGCACGGGGGCTGGCATCGGCCTGCTGCTCTGGCGGCAACGGGTCGCCGCCTACCGCCGGTACGCGGGCGCGACGCAGGCTCTCCAGGCCTCGGGCCTCAAGATGCGCACGCTGCTCGGCAACAGCCCGACGGTCATCTACACGCTCCAGTCCGTCGACGGCCGCCTCGAACCGGCGGACGTCAGCGAGAACGTCGAGCGCCTGTTCGGGTACACGCCTGCGGAGGCCCTGCAGCGGAACTGGTGGATCGATCACGTGCATCCGGAGGACCGGGAGGACACGGCACGCCGGATGGCGAGCCTGGACGACCGGGACTCGCTCAGCCACGAGTACCGGTTCATCAGGAAGGACGGGGGAACGGTCTGGATTCATGACGACCTGCGGGTGACGCGTCGCGAGGGCGGGAGGCCGGCGGACGCCTTCGGAGCCTGGAACGACGTCACGGCTCGCCGGATCGAGCAGCAGCGGGCCGTCCGCCTGACGAGGCTCTATGCGGCGCTCAGCCAGACGAACGAAGCCATCGTCCGTTCCACGACCGAACGGGAACTGTTCGATCGCGTGTGCACCGCCGCGGTTGACCACGGCGGCATGGCGCTCGCCTGGGTCGGGATGGTGGATCCCACGGGCGACGTGCGGGTCGTCGCGTCGTACGGTGCCGGCGTGGCGTATCTGGACGACATCCGGATCAGCGCGCGGGCGGACGACCCCCATGGCCGAGGCCCCGTGGGAACCGCGATCCGGGAGAGCCGGGCGTACTGGCTCAACGACTTCCCGCATGCAGAGGCGACCGCGCCGTGGCGCGATCGCGGCCAGCCATTCGGCTGGCAGGCGGCCGCCGCGCTCCCGCTGACGCGTGAGGGCGTGCCCGTCGGCGCGCTCACCCTGTATGCCTACTCGCCAGAGGCCTTCGACGAGGACGGCCAGCGGCTGCTCGGCGAGATGGCATCGGACATCAGCTTCGCCCTGGGCTCGTTCAGCCGCGAGGCCAGCCGGCTGGCGACCGAGCACGCGCTCCGCGAGAGCGAGCAGCGGTACCGGACGATGTTCGCGGAGGGCGGCCTCCCCATGCTCCTGATCAACCCGGACGACGGCCGGATCGTGGACGCGAACACAGCGGCGCAGTCGTTCTACGGGTGGGACCGCTCCACGCTGCTCGGCATGTCGATCGGCGACATCACCCTGCTCCCGCCCGACGAACTGCGCGCCGCACTCGTGCAGGCGGCGTCGGGCGCGGCGCGCTTCGCATTCCGCCACCGGATTGCGACAGGGGCCGTGCGGGAGGTCGACGTCTTCGCGTCGACGATCGTCGTCCAGGGCCAGCGGCGCCTGCTCTCGACCGTCGTCGATGTCACGTCGCGACGAAACGCGGAGAACGCGCTGCGATGCTCCCTCTCGGAGAAGGACTCCCTGCTCCACGAGGTGCACCATCGCGTGAAGAACAACCTGCAGGTGGTGTCGAGCCTGCTCCGGCTCGAGGGCCGTCGGTCGCACGACGCCGACGTGCAGGCCGTCCTCCGCGACATGCGCAGCCGCATCCTGACGATGGCGCTGCTGCACGAGACCCTCTACCGGTCGGAGAACCTCGCGGGGGCCGACCTCGGGGCATACTTCGAGCAGCTCGCCCGCGCGATCTTCCCGTCGATGGGCGCCTCCCCCGCGGTCGTCCTCCAGCGGGACCTCGCGCGGGTCCTCGTCCCGCTCAAGCAGGCGGTGCCGTGCGGCCTGATCGTGAACGAGCTGTTGTCGAACGCCCTGAAGCACGCGTTCCCGGGCGGTCAGCCCGGCACCGTGCGGCTCTCGCTGGTCCCCCCGGGCGCGGACGGGCAGGTGCGCATCGTCGTCGCCGACACCGGCGTCGGCCTCCCGCCCGACTTCGAGGCACGGGCGAAGGCCTCACTCGGCGTCCAGCTCGTGCACGATCTGGCGCGTCAGCTGGGTGGCACGCTGCACGTGGACCGCGACGGCGGCACGACGGTCACCCTGTCGTTCACGCCCGCGCCCCCGGCACTGCCCCAGCCTTCCGGAGCGACCACATGACGAAGGCCCGCATCCTGATCGCCGAGGACGAAGCCATCGTCGCCAGGGATCTCGAGCTGCTGCTCGGCGAGCTGGGCTACGACCCGGTCGAGACCGTCGCCGCTGGCGAGGACGCCATCCGCGCGTGCGCCACGCTGCGACCGGACCTGGTCCTCATGGACATCAATCTGGCGACCGGCATGGACGGCATCGACACCGCCCTGGCCATCCGGTCGGAATTCGCGATTCCGACCGTCTTCCTGACGGCGTACGCGGCGGACGAGATCGTCGAGCGCGCCAAGACCGCCCGGCCGCTCGGGTATCTGGTCAAGCCGTTCGACGATCGGGAGCTGCGTACCACTATCGAAATCGCGTTGAACCAGGATCGGGCCGACCGGCGCCTGCGAGAGGCCGACGAACGGCTCCGCCTCGCGGAAGCTGTCGTGACCAGCAGTCCCGCGGTGATGTTCCGGTGGCGGCCGACGGAGGGCTGGCCCGTGGCCTACGTGTCGCCAAACGTGGAACGCGTGCTCGGGTACGCGGCGGACGCACTCGTGTCGGGGCGCATCCCCTTCGACGTGCTCATCCATCCCGACGACCGGGCGCGCGTCGCGCGGGAGGTCGCCGACCAGACGGCCGCCGGCGCCTGCGAGTTCACACAGGAGTACCGCCTCGTCTCGCCGGACGGGACGGTGTGCTGGGTGCGGGACCAGACGAGCGTGGCGCGCGACGCCGCGGAGTCGGTGCTCTACTACGAGGGTGTGATCCAGGACATCACCGCGCAGCGGCAGGCCGAAGCCTCCCTACGCCTGCAAAGTGCGGCGCTGACCGCCGTCTCGAACGCCATCGTCATCACGGACCGCGCCGGAGTCATCGAGTGGGTCAACCCGGCGTTCTCGGTCCTCACCGGCTACACCGCCGAGGAGGCCATCGGCAGGAACCCCCGCGACCTGCTGAAGTCCGGTGTGCACGACGAGGCGTTCTACGCCGACATGTGGCAGACGCTGACCGCCGGCGCCGTCTGGGAGGGGGAGATCACCAACCGACGCAAGGACGGTTCCCTGTACGTCGAATACCAGGAGATCACGCCCGTGACCGACGGGCCGGGGCGGATTTCCCACTTCGTGGGCATCAAGCGTGACCTCACCGAGCAGATACTGCTTCAGCAGCAGTTGATCCAGGCACAGAAGCTGGAGGTCGTCGGACGGCTGGCCGGCGGCATCGCACACGACTTCAACAACCTCCTGACCGTCATCAACGGCACGGCCGACTTCATCCTGGAGGACCTGCCAGAGGGCGATCCGATCCGGAACGAACTCCAGCCGATTCGGGAAGCCGGCAGGCGCGCCGCCCAGATCACCCGGCAACTGCTCGCGTTCAGCCGCAAACAGGTCGTCGTCCCGGTGCGACTCGACCTGCCCGCCCAGCTCGACGGCATGCGCGCCATATTGCGGCGCCTCATGGGCGAGGATGTGTCCGTCGTTGTGGAGACCGACGACAGGGTCGCCCCCGTCCTGCTGGATCCGACCCAGCTCGAGCAGGTGATCCTGAACCTCGCCGTCAACGCCAGGGACGCCATGCCGGACGGCGGCACCCTGCGGCTGTCGGTGTCCATGGTCTCGCTCGACGCGACCCGGGCAGAGCGCCTCCAGGAGTGCCCTCCCGGGCCATATGTGCGGTTGTCCGTTATGGATTCCGGCAGGGGAATGACACAGGAAGTGCTCTCGCGCATCTTCGAGCCGTTCTTCACGACCAAGGGGCAGGGCAAGGGCACGGGGCTGGGCCTGTCAACGGTGTACGGCATCATCCGACAGGCGGGCGGCGGCATCGAGGTCACCAGTGAACCGGGCCGCGGGACGGCCTTTGACGTGCACCTGCCTGTCGCGCCAGCGGACGCGCTGGTGGACGCGCCGGACTCGGCCGCACCGCCCGCCCGGGGCAGCGGCACCATTCTCGTGGCCGAAGACGAGGACGACCTGCGGGTGCTCTGCGGCCGCATGCTCAGGTCGCTGGGGTACGAGGTCATTCTGGCCGCCAGCGGGGAGGAGGGCCTCGCCTCCCTTCACAAACACCCGGCCCCCATCGATATCCTGTTCACGGACGTCGTGATGACTGGCATGAGTGGCGTTGAGCTGGCGACCGAGGCAGCCGCGGCGCGGCCCGGGATTGGGGTGTTGTATACGTCCGGCTACACGGGCGAACGACTGAGCGCCGCCATGCTCGACGATGCCGCGCACTTCCTCCCGAAGCCCTACACCATCAGCGCGCTCGCCCGAAAGGTGCGCGCGCTGCTCGACGCGCGCAGGGCCGCCGGCCGCGCCCGCAGCTGACGGCGCAGGCCGCTACTCCTGGCGGCGGGCGCGGGGATGGGCCTGGCGGTAGACGTCGATCAGCTGGGTCGCGTTGACGTGGGTGTAGCGCTGGGTGGTGCTGATCCGCGCGTGGCCGAGCAGCTCCTGGATCGCGCGCAGGTCGGCGCCCCGCTGCAGCAGGTGCGTGGCGAACGAGTGCCGGAGCGCGTGGGGGCTGACGCCGAGCCGGGTGCTGCACTGCGCCACGTAGCGGAGCACCAGGCGGTGGACGCTGCGGCCGGTGAGGCGCGTGCCGCGATAGTTCACGAACAGCGGCTCGGCCTGGTCGGGCAGCCGCGCGCGCCCGCGCCGGCCCTCGACCCGCGCGCGCGCCGCGCGGGGCTCCGCGGTGGGCACGGTGCCGAGCCGGTCGAAGCGGAGGACCGCCCGGTCCTTGAGCCAGGCCCGCAGGGCGCGTTCCGCCGACTGGTTGAACGGCACGATCCGTTCCTTGCCGCCCTTGCCGAGCACCCGCAGCATCCGGCTCGAGAGGTTCACGTCCTGCAGGTCCAGGCCCACCAGTTCGCTCAGGCGCAGCCCGGATGCGTAGAACAACTCGAGGATCGCGCGGTCCCGGCGCCCCAGCGGCGCGGCCGCGTCCGGCATCTCGAGCAGGCGGTTCATCTCGTCCTCGGTCAGGTGCGCCGGGATCGTCTGGTCGCGCTTCGGCGCGACCGCCTGCGCGGCCGGGTCGTGATCGATGACGCCCTCGCGGCGGAGGTAGCGCACGAAGGTGCGCAGCGCCGACAGCTTGCGCGCCACCGTGGAGCGCGCCAGGCGCCGGCGGTTGAGCTCGGCGAGGTGCGTGCGCACGGTGGTCATGTCCAGGTGCGCCGGCTCGAGGGCCGAGACCTTCAGGTCGCGCTCCTCCGCCACCCACTCGAGGTACTGCTCGACGTCCGACCCATACGCGCGCGCGGTGTTCGGCGAGACGTTGCGGTTGTAGCGGAGGTGGTCGAGGAAGGCCTTGAGCGCGTCCTTCATGGCCGGACGTCCTAGCCTCGGGCGCCCACGAGCCCGCCCGCCCACGGCTCGAGGTCGGCGAGCGCGCGCTCGGCCAGCAGGAGCTTGCGCTGCCGCTTGTCCCGCGGCGGCTGGTCGAGCGGCGGCATGATGCCGTGCGTGATGTTGGTCGGGTCGTAGTACCGCGGGTCGGCGTGCGAGACGTAGTACCCGAGCGCGCCGATGGCCGTCGTGCGCGGCGGCGCGGCGCACGGCCGGCCGAGCGCCAGGGCCGCCGCGTTGCGGCCGGCGATGAGCCCGGAGGCCGACGACTCGACGTAGCCCTCGACCCCCGACACCTGCCCGGCGAAGAACAGGTCGTCGCGGAACCTCGTCTGCCACGTGTCGCGCAGCACCTTCGGGCCGTTGATGTAGGTGTTGCGGTGCACCATCCCGAAGCGCACGAACTCCGCCCGCTCGAGCCCCGGGATCATCCGGAGCACCCGCGCCTGCTCGCCCCACTTGATCTGCGTCTGGAAGCCGACGAGGCTGAAGTGGTCCCCCGCCAGGTTGTCCTGCCGCAGCTGCACGGCGGCGTACGGGAACCGGCCGGTGCGCGGATCCGTCAGGCCCACCGGCTTCATCGGGCCGAAGCGCAGCGTGTCGCGCCCGCGGTGCGCCATCACCTCGATGGGCAGGCAGCCCTCGAAGAACTTCGCCGTGTCGAAGTCGTGCACCGTCGCCGACTCGGCGGCGACGAGCGCGTCGTAGAAGGCGTCGTACTCCGCCTTCGTCAACGGGCAGTTGAGGTAGTCGCCCTCGGACACGGGTTCGGCAGGTTCGACGGGTTCGACACGTTCGACAGGTTCGACGGGTTCGGCCGCCGCGCCGCGCAGGCTGCGGTTCCAGCGCGAGGCCCGGAAGACCTTCGTCATGTCCAGGCTCTCGGCCAGGACGATGGGGCTGATCGCGTCGTAGAAGGCCAGGTGCTCCTCCCCGACGAGCGCGCGGATGCTGGCGGAGAGCGCATCCGAGGTCAGGGGCCCGGTCGCGACGATGACGGGCGACCACGGGTGTCCCGGGGGCGGGATCTCGGTCACCTCCTCGCGCGACACGGTGATGAGCGGGTGCGCGGTGATCGCGCTCGTCACGGCCGCCGAGAAGCGCTCGCGGTCGACGGCGAGCGCCGCGCCCGCCGGGACGCGCGCCTCGTCGGCCGCGCGCATCACGAGCGAGCCGAGCCGCCGCATCTCCTCCTTGAGGAGCCCGACCGCGTTGTCCAGCTTGTCGCCGCGGAACGAGTTGGAGCAGACCAGCTCGGCGAGGCCGTCGGTCTTGTGGACCGCGGTGGGCCGGACCGGGCGCATCTCGTGGATCGTGACGCGCACGCCGAGCGAGGCCGCCTGCCAGGCGGCTTCGCAGCCGGCAAGTCCGCCGCCGATGATGTGGAGCGTCACAGCCAAGGTGCCAAACGTGCCAAGAGTGCCAAGAGTGCCACGGGTGCGGGACTGCCCCCTTGTCCCATCAGGCCCCTGCCGCGGGGCTCGCCTTCTTGGTCCCGGCCTTCTTCGCGGCCTTGGCCTTCGGCGCCTTCGCGGCCTTGGCGCTCTTCTTCGCGCCGCGCCGGCCCTTCTTCGCGGTGCCCGCCCGCGCGGCGAGCAGCTGCACGGCGTCGGGCATCGTCAGCGCCTCGGCCGTCGTGCCATTCGGCAGCGAGGCGTTCGTCTCGCCGTCGGTGACGTAGGGGCCGTAGCGGCCGTCGAGCACCCGCACCGCCGCGCCGCTCTCGGGGTGGGCGCCGAGCGCCTTGAGCTCCTTGGCCTGCGCCCGCTGGCGGCGCGCCGACTTCTTCGGCTGCGCCAGCAGCTCGCGCGCCCGCTCGAGCGACACCGTGTACACGTCGTCGGTCGGCTCGAGCGAGCGGAACTCCGATCCCTGCTTCACGTACGGGCCGAAGCGGCCGATGTTGGCGACGATGGCCTCGCCGTCCTCGCCGGTGCCGAGCTCGCGCGGCAGCGAGAGCAGCTTGAGCGCGTCGGCCAGCGTCAGGGTGTCCTCGGAGAAATCGCGGCCGAGCGAGGCGCGCCGCGGCTTCTCGGCGCCCTTCTCCTCGGGCGTCTCGCCGAGCTGCACGTACGGACCGAACCGCCCGAGCATCACGTAGATCGCCTGGCCCGTCTCCGGATCGACGCCGAGCGAGCGCGGCCCCTGGGCCTTGGCGCGCAGCAGCGCGAGCGCCTTGTCGAGCGTCAGGTCGGCCGGCGCGAGGTCGTCGGGGAGGGACGCGCGCGGGCCGCCGTCCCCCTGGTCGCCGAGCTGGAGGAACGGGCCGTACCGGCCGATGCGCACCTTCACGACGAGGCCCGACTCGGGGTCGGTGCCGACGACGAACATCGGGTAGTCGATCTCGGCCGACTTGCTCTCGACGAGGTGCTCGAGGCCCTGGTGCTTGCCGTCGCCCCGGTAGAACTCGGTGATGAAGTCGATCCAGTCCTTGCCGCCGTTCGAGATCTTGTCGAGGATCTCCTCCATCTCCGCCGTGAAGCCCACGTCGACGTAGTCGCCGAAGTGCTCGCGGAGGAGGCGGGTGACGGCAAACGCCGTGAAGCTCGGGACGAGGGCCTTGCCCTGCCGCGACACGTAGCCGCGCCGCTGGATGGTCGCCACGGTGGGCGCGTAGGTGGACGGGCGGCCGATCCCCTCCTCCTCGAGCCGCTTGACGAGCGACGCCTCCGTGAAGCGCGGGGGCGGCGAGGTCTGGTGCCCCTTGGCCTCGAGCCCGGCGACGATGACGCGGGCGTCGACCTGGTCGGGCGCCTGCACCTGGTCGCCGACGGCGAGCTTCGGCAGCAGCGTCTCCTTCTCGTCGAGCTCCGCCGACGGGTCGTCGCTGCCCTCGACGTACGCGCGCAGGTAGCCGGCGAACTCGATGGCCTTGCCGCTCGCGGTCAGGACGGCCGGCACCCCGTCCTCGCGCGTGCCGGTGATCTCGATCGTCGTCCGCAGCAGGCGCGCCTCGGCCATCTGCGACGCGATGGCGCGCTTCCAGATGAGCTCGTAGATCCGGAACTCGTCACCCTCGATCACCCGCTCGAGCATCGCGGGCGTCCGGGCGAAGTCGGTCGGGCGGATCGCCTCGTGGGCCTCCTGCGCGTTGCGCACCTTGGTCTGGTACTGCCGCGGCCCCTTGTAGAAGTCGGCGCCGTACATCTCCCTGACGACCTGGCCCGCCTCGCCGAGCGCCTTCTCCGAGAGCGTCGTCGAGTCGGTCCGGTGGTAGGAGATGAGGCCCTCGATCTCGCCGCCGCCGAGGTCCACGCCCTGGAACAGCCGCTGGGCGACCTGCATCGTGCGCTCGGACGAGAAGCCGAGCTTGCGGTTGGCCTCCTGCTGCAGCGTCGAGGTCGTGAAGGGCGGCGCGGGACGCTGCGTGTAGGGCTTCTCCTCGACGGAGGTGACCGCCCACGGCAGGCGCCGGCTGAGCGCGTCGGCGAGCGCGCGCGCCTCGACCTCGCCGAGCAGCGTCACGCCCTTGCCGACGAGCTGTCCCTTCTGGTCGAAGTCCTTGCCGGTCGCGACGCGCTGGTCGCCGACGCGCACGAGCGTCGCGCCGAACGTGCGGTCGTCGCTCTTGAGCGTGGCCTCGAGGTCCCAGTACGACGCGGTCCTGAACGCCAGGCGCTCTTCCTCGCGCTCGACGATCAGGCGGACCGCGACGCTCTGCACGCGGCCCGCGGAGAGGCCCGTCTGGACCTTCTTCCAGAGCACCGGCGAGAGCGTGTAGCCGTAGAGGCGGTCGAGGATGCGCCGGCTCTCCTGCGCGCGGACGAGGTTCTCGTCCACGTCCTCGTGCGCCTCGCTCAGCGCCGCGCGGATGGCGTCCTCGGTGATCTCGTGGAAGACGATCCGGCGCACCTTGACCTTGGGCTTGAGGATCTCCCGCAGGTGCCAGCTGATCGACTCCCCCTCGCGGTCGGGGTCGGTCGCCAGGATGACCTCGGAGGCGTCCTTGAGCGCGGCCTTGAGCTGCGTGACGTACTTCTTCTTGTCCGCGGGGACCACGTAGTAGGGCTTGAAGGCGCCGACGGTGTCGACGCCGAGCCGGCCCCACTTCTCGCCCTTGATTTCCTTGGGCACCTCGGCAGCCGACTCGGGCAGGTCACGGACGTGGCCGTAGCTCGCCTCGACCCGGTAGGCGTCCCCCAGGAACCGGGACAACGTCCGCGCCTTGGCCGGCGACTCCACGATGACTAGCGGTTTCGGCATCAATTCCACTCGTTGGCTGAACAGCCTACGTTAGCACGCGCCCACCGGTCTGCAGGAACCGGCCGGATCCAACACGTTGGATTCTACCCGTCAATTCCAGCTCGAGCAGGCGCGCCAGCACCCGTCCCGCGGGCAACCCGGTGGCCGAAGACAGGTCATCTATCGAAAATTCAACAACTTGCGGCAGATGCCCGAGGACAGGATCGGGCTCGGGATCCGCCGGACACACGCCGGGCGACTCCCGGGACCACCCCAGTTCCTCAAGGATATCGTCCGAAGACTCGACGAGCTTTGCCCCGTCCTTCAAGAGACGGTGGCCGCCCCGGTTCCGGTCCCCGGGCACGGCCCCCGGCACGACATAGACATCCCGGCCCTGGTCGAGGGCGCACCCGGCCGTGATGAGGGCGCCGCTCCGCTCGGGGGCCTCCACGATGACCACGGCCCGGACGAGGCCGCTGACGAGACGGTTGCGCAGGGGAAAGTGATGCGCGAGCGGGGGCACGCCGGGCGGGAACTCGCTGACGACCGCCCCGGCACCCGCCAGGGCGGCGGCGAGGCCGCGGTGCTCCGGCGGGTAGATGCGGTCGGGTCCGGAGCCGAGGACGGCGACGCTCGTGCCCCCCGCGTTGAGCGCCGCCTGGTGCGCCGCCGAGTCGATGCCCCGGGCGAGGCCGCTCGTCACGACCAGGCCCGCCCCCGCCAGCCCCGCGGCCAGGCGGCGGGCCATCTCGAGCCCGGCTGCCGTCGCGGCGCGGCAGCCGACGAGGGCCACGGCCGGGCGGGCGCAGGCGCCGGGGTCGCCCCGGACCCAGAGCACCGGGGGTGGGTCGGCGATCGCGGCCAGCAGCGGCGGGTAGCCGGGCTCGCCAATCGGGACCGGCACCAGGCCGAGCCGCCCGGCCCTGGCGAGCTGGGCGCGGGCGAGGCCGGCCAGGGGCTCCGCCCCGCGGGGCCGGGGACCGACGCGGGCGATCCAGTCGGGGATGGGTTCGCCGGGGTGGCGCGCGGCGCCGCCGGCGAGGTCGTCGGCCGTGGCGCGGCCGAGGAGGTGGCGGACGGCGGCCGCCAGCCAGCGGCGGTCGCGGTAGCCGGCGCAGGCAACGAGCGCGGCGTCGAACGGGGTCATCTGACGCTCCCGGCCGGCCGCTCCTGACCTCGTCCCGATTATCGGATTCGTCGTCCCCGCCGGCAAGTCGCGCGCCCCCCAAACCGCTTGCCCGGTCACGGAGAGGGCCGGTATAGTGGGATGCAGGGATCATGTCTGCACGTCATTTCGTTGCCGTCTCGCTGCTTTGCGTGCTGGCCACGCCTGCCTGGGCGGACCAGCGGAGCGATGCCAAGAAGCAGGTGGAGTTCGGCATCCAGGTGGCGCAGCGTGGGCTGTGGCGGGAGGCGATCTACCGCTGGGAACGCGCCACCCAGCTGGATCCGACCTACGCCCAGGCGTTCAACGACCTCGCGATCGCGTACGAGCACGAGGGCGAGTTGGACAAGGCGCGGGCGGCGTACGAGAAAGCGCTGGAGCTCGAGCCGGACAACCTGCTGATTCAGCAGAACTACGATCTCTTCAAGGAGATCAATGACCGCACGGTTCCGAAGGACGGTCGGTAGCCTCACCCTGGTGGTTCTCGGCGCGTTCGCCGGGTGCACGAGCTACTTCGAAATCCCGATCGAGACGCCGATCCCGCCCAAGCTGGATACCTCTCCGTTCCAGCGCGTGCTCGTCGCCGGCTTCATCGCCGGCGGCAGCCAGGACGTGGACAGCAACCTCGAGACGGTGCGCCTGCTCCGCAGCCAGCTCCGGACGAAGAGCAAGCTGCGCGTGATCGACGCCGACGCGCTGCCGCTCGTCGAGGTCGCCGAGGAGCAGGGCATCGA
Organism: Vicinamibacterales bacterium; assembly: GCA_050250645.1. GTDB lineage: Bacteria > Acidobacteriota > Vicinamibacteria > Vicinamibacterales > UBA2999 > JBFWVR01. The sequence goes on along the minus strand of JBFWOG010000022.1, from coordinate 28,342 downwards.
GATGCCCAGCCGCGAGGCGCCGCCGGCGCCGGCCGAGGGCGCCGCGACGGCGACGCCCGAGGAGGAACTCGGCCCGATCCGGGACGAGAAGGACCTGGAGGCCTTCCAGGGGCTGTTCGCCAACGTCGACTACTGGAAGCGGATCGGCGAGGAGTACCAGCAGCCGCTCATCGTGACCGGCACGGTGCTCTTCACGCCGCACCAGCGCTCGGGCTTCGTGCAGCGCGAGCAGGAGGTCTACGACTCGTTCGGCCGCCGCCGCACGGTGCCGGTCCGCACCTATCAGGAGCGGAAGGGCTACATCCTGCGGCCCACGTTCATCTTCATCGACGGCCGGACCGGCGAGACGCTGCACAGCGAGACCTTCCGCGAGGAGGTCCTCTACAGCATCAACCAGTCCACCCCCGCGCTCTCGTCCTACTTCGAGCTGATGGACCGGCTGCTGCCGACCTTCCTCAACACGCTGAGCGCACAGAAGATCCGCGGGACGAGGGTGCTGCTGAAGTAGGGCCGCGACGGTGCGGCGTGACGGTGCGGCACGGCGGTGCGGCACGGCGGTGCGGCACGGCGGAGCGCCCCCCGCGGAGCACCTCCCGGGGAGCTCCCCTGTGGAGCCCCGCTGTGGAGCCCCCCTGTGGTGCACCTCCGTTCCCCAACCTGTGCTACACTTGGAAGTTCTGTTGCGGCCAGTGAGGCCGCTCCGAGTAGATTTTCACGGAGAACGACCGTGTTTGCGATTATCCAGGCCTCGGGCCGGCAGTTCCGGGTGCAGCCCGGCGCCGTCATCGAGATCGACGGGCACCAGGCCGACGCCGGCGCCGAACTCGCGTTCGAGCAGGTCCTGCTCGTCGGCAAGGACGCGGGCGAGGTCGTGGCCGGCGCCCCCTACGTGACCGGCGCCAAGGTGACCGGCGTCGTCGCCGAGCACGACAAGAGCGCGAAGGTCCGCGTCTTCAAGAAGAAGCGGCGCAAGCAGTACCGCCGCACCCGGGGACACCGGAGCCTGCTCACGCGGGTCCGCATCACCGACATCCAGGCGTAGGGTCATGGCACACAAAAAGGGACAGGGCAGCTCCAGGAACGGCCGCGACAGCCAGTCGCAGCGGCTCGGGGTCAAGCGCCACGACGGCAACGTCGTCACCGGCGGCTCGATCCTCGTGCGCCAGCGCGGGCAGCGCTTCCGCGCCGGCCTCAACGTGGGCATCGGCAAGGACGACACGCTCTTCGCCAAGGTCAGCGGCACCGTCAAGTTCGAGGACCACGGCCAGCGCGGCCGCTTCATCTCGGTTCACCCGGTCGCAGTCGAGTAGCCTGCCGGCCGGTCGCGAGGCCTGAAGGGCGCGAGGGCTCCACCGCCCTCGTGCCCTTCGTCGTTTTCCGAGGCACTTTCCTATGTTCGTCGACGAAGTCGACATCCACGTGGCGGCGGGCGCCGGCGGCCGGGGGTGTCTCAGCTTCCGCCGCGAGAAGTTCGTGCCGCGCGGGGGCCCCGATGGGGGCGACGGCGGCAAGGGCGGCTCCGTGTACCTCGTCGCGGACCGGCACCGGAACACCCTCGTCCACTTCCGCTTCACGCCCGAGTTCAAGGCCGAGCGCGGCCGCGACGGCCAGGGCGCCAACAAGTCCGGGCGCGAGGGCCACGACCTCGAGATCGCCGTGCCCGTCGGGACGCTCGTGCAGGTGCGCGACCCCGAGGACCCCGAGCGCTGGATCGACCTCGCCGACCTCACCGAGCCGGGCGAGCGCCTGCTCGTCGCCAAGGGCGGCCGCGGCGGCATGGGCAACGCGCGGTTCGTCTCGTCGACCAACCGCGCGCCGCGCAAGGTGCAGCCGGGCGAGCCCGGCGTCGAGCTCGACCTGCACCTGCAGCTCAAGCTGCTCGCGGACGTGGGCCTCGTCGGCTACCCGAACGCCGGCAAGTCGACGCTCATCTCCCGCATCTCGGCGGCCAGGCCGAAGATCGCGGACTACCCCTTCACGACGCTCACCCCGCACCTCGGCGTGGTCACGATGAGCGACGAGCGCAGCTTCGTCGTCGCCGACGTGCCGGGCCTGATCGAGGGCGCGCACTCGGGCCACGGGCTCGGGCACCAGTTCCTCCGCCACATCGAGCGGACGAAGGTGCTCGTCCACCTCGTGGACGTGTCGGGCGCCTCCGGGCGCGACCCGGTGGCCGACTTCGACACGATCCGCCAGGAGCTCGCGCTCTACAACGCCGAGCTCCTCGAGAAGCCCGAGGTGGTCGTCGCCAGCAAGATCGACGCGGTGGACGACGCCGGGCGCGTGGCGGCCCTCGAGGCGCGCGCCGGCGCGCTCGACCTGCCGTTCCTCGCCGTGTCGGCCGTCACCGGCGAGGGGGTGCAGGCGCTCCTCGAGCGGATCTGGCCGTACATCGCCGAGGCCCGCGAGGCCGAGGCGGCCGCGGCGGAGATTCCCGACACGGACGAGGCCGACGAGCCGGCGGCGGTGCCGGAGGGCTACAACCCGGCGCTGGTGGCCCCCGTGAAGGGTCGGCGCGGCCGGCGGTCATGACCGGGCGCGTCGGCATCCTCGGCGGCACGTTCGACCCGATTCACGTGGGACACCTGGCGGCGGGCCGCGCGGCGGCCGGGCAGCTGGGCCTCGAGCGCCTGCTCGTGATGCCGTCGCGGCGTCCGCCGCACAGGCCTGACAGCCCGGCCGCATCCGGGTATCATCGATTCGCGATGGCCGCGATCGCCGTCGCCGGCGAGACGGGCTTCGAGGCGTCCGACCTGGAGCTGGGACGCGACGGCCCGTCGTACACCTTCGACACGCTCGGCGTCCTGGCGGCCGCCGGGCACGAGCCGTCGCGGCTGTTCTTCATCACGGGGGCCGATGCGTTTGCCGACATCGCGTCGTGGTCACGGTATCCCGGCGTCCTCGACCTCGCGCACTTCGTGGCCGTCGCGCGGCCGGGCACCGCGCTCGGCGACCTGCGGCGGCGGCTGCCCGACCTCGTGCCCCGCATGACGACGCCCGCCGCGCTCGGCGCGGGCACCCGGCCCGCCATCATCCTGCTCGAGGCGCCGACCCCCGACGTGTCCTCGACCGAGGTGCGGCGCCGCGCGGGCGCCGGCGAGCCCATCGCCCCCCTGCTGCCGGCCGGCGTGGCCGCGCACATCACCCGGCACGGCCTGTACCGCGGCGCGGCTCCGGCGCGCGCCCACGAAACGAGAGCTTGATGGCGAAGACGCCCCGCACGACGAAGACGACCGGGACCGCGAAGGCGGCGAAGGCCGCGAAGACCGCCAGGACCGCGAAGAAGCCCGCCGCGCCGCGCGCGCGCAAGCCGAAGCTGCCCGCCGAGATCACGGCCGCGATCGCGGCCGCCCGCGCCAAGAAGGCGCTCGACCTCGTCGTGCTCGACCTCAGGAAGGCCGGGGCCTTCACCGACTTCTTCCTGATCTGCACGGGGGCCTCCGGGCGCCAGGTGCACGCGATCGCCGACGGCGTCGAGCAGGCGCTCAAGACCGAGGGCGTCCGCCCGGCGCACCTCGAGGGCTACCAGCGCGCCGAGTGGGTGCTCGTGGACTACTTCGACTTCGTCGTCCACGTCTTCTCCCCCGCCGCCCGCGCGTTCTACAGCCTCGAGAACCTGTGGGGCGACGCCGTCCGCATCGAGCTGCCAGACGACGAGCCGCCGGCGCGCGCCTAGCCGCCGCCGGCAATTCCTGCGCCCCCGCCGACCATCCGCGTACGCGGATTCCGCCCCCTCCACCTCCACGGTCCCGCCCCCGTCGCCATTTCCCGCCACAACTCCCGCGGCACGGCAATAGCAGGAAGAGGTTCCTCGGGTTCCTCGGGTTCCTCGGGTTCCTTGGTTCCAGGGGTTCGACGGGTTCGACGGGTTCGACGGGTTCGTCAGGTTCGACAGGTTCGTCGGGTTCGACGGGTTCGACGGGTTCGTCAGGTTCGTCAGGTTCGACAGGTTCGACGGGTTCGTCGGGTTCGTCGGGTTCGTCGGGTGCCTCGGCTACCTCGGTTCCGTAACAATCCGCGTTCGCACCGTTGGCACCGTTGGCACCGTTGGCACCGTTGGCACCCGGCACCCAATCTTCAATCTGAGATCTTCAATCTGAGATCGCCTGTGGGCTTGCTGTTCGACGCCCTCGTCGCGGTGCTGCTCGCGCCCCTGTGCGAGTCGTGTGGGCGGGTGCTCGAGCGTCCGCTGGCGCGCGCGTTGTGCGACGACTGCTGGGCGGCGATCCCGGCGCTGGTCCCCCCGCTGTGCGTGGCGTGCAGCGACGCGCTGCCGTCGTGGCGCGTCGCGGACATCGACGGCGGGTTGTGTCCCCGCTGCCGCCGGGTGCCGGATCGCGCGGTCGCGCGGCTCGTCGCGGCCGGGCCGTACGAGGGCACGCTGCGCGACGCCGTCCACGCCTTCAAGTACCGCCAGCGCCGGTCGCTGGCCGGGCCGCTCGCCAGGCTCATGGCGCGCGCGGGGCGGGACCTGCTGGCCGGGGCGGACGCGGTCGTGCCGGTCCCGCTCCATCCGCGCCGCCGGCACCAGCGTGGGTTCAACCAGGCGGCGCTGCTCGCGCGCGGACTCGGCCTGCCCGCGTGGGACGTGCTGCGCCGGACGCGCCCGACGGCGCCGCAGGTGGCGCTGCCCCGCGCGTCGCGTCACAGGAACGTGCGCGGGGCGTTCAGGATCGGTGGACTGCCGATGCCGGAATTGGCATCCGCGTGGCTGCGAAGGGACAGCGACGCCGGCCGTGTCGCGGGCCGCGTCCTGGTCCTCGTCGATGATGTGACGACGACGGGCGCGACGCTGGAGGCGTGTGGGCGGGTGTTGCGGGAGGCCGGCGCGCGGGAGGTGCGCGCGCTCACCGCCGCGCGGGCCGTGACCAGGCTTGTTTCGGATTAGCCACGAAGATCACGAAGAACACGAAGGGCAAGAACCGAGGAACTGAAGGAACCCAAGGAACCGGAGGAACCCGAGGAACCCGTGGTCGTGAGGAACTAACGAGTCAGCCACGCCATCATCAGCAGGCCGGCGGCCGCAGCCAGAACGCCCTGAGCGATCAGCGCCGGCCAGTTCCGGCCGGGTGTGGCATTTCCCAACGCCTGCCGATCGTCGGGCTACAGGCGCTCGTCTGACCGCTGAGGGCACGGGGACGCAGAAGTGACCGGCCGGGAAGCGCATCCCGCCGAAGAGCTCCGTGGGGAGCGTGCGTTCGTGCCCTTCGTGCCTTCGTGATCTTCGCGGCCGGAAGTTACGCCTACAGCAGCCCGAGCCGTGACCGCACGGCCGTGAGCACGCCGTCGCTCACCGCGTCCTTGTCCTGGCGTCCGTCGAGCCGCACCCAGCCGCCGGCCTCGGCCTGGCGCAGGTAGCACTCGCGCACGCGGCCGAGGAGCACGAGGTCGCGCTCGAACTTGTCGCGGTCGGCCTGCTTGCGCGCCAGCGACACCTCGGGCGCGATGTCGAGCAGGATCGTGAGCGAGGGCGCCGGCAGCGGCCGCTGCACGTCGGCCATCCACGCCGCGTCGAGTCCCTGCGCCTCGCCGTACGCGATGCTCGACGCGATGTAGCGGTCGGCGATGACGATGGTGCCCGCCTTGAGCCAGGTCTCGAGCCGCGGCCGGTACTCGAGGCGGTTGGCCACGTAGAGCAGTTGCAGCACGTCCGGCGTCCACGGACGCGCCCCGGCGAGCGCCTGCGTGATCTCGGCGCCGATCGGCGTCGCGTAGTCGGGGAACGAGACGAGCTGCACGGTCGCGCCGCGCGCGCGGAGCGCCGCCGCCAGCCGCTCGGCCTGCGTCTGCTTGCCGCTCTGGTCCAGGCCCTCGAAGGCGATCAGGTGTCCGGGCATCGCGCGCTACTCCTCGAGCGCCAGCAGGTCGTCCAGCGTCTGCCGCCGCCGGATCACCCGCCACGCGCCCCCGTCCACCAGCACCTCGGGCGGCAGCGGCCGGCGCAGGTAGTTGGACGCCATCACGGCGCTGTACGCGCCCGCGTCGCGGATCGCGACCAGGTCGCCCACCTCCACCGGCGCGATCGGCCGGTCGCGCGCGAAGGTGTCGGTGCTCTCGCAGACCGGCCCCACGATGTCGGCCGGCTCCGCCGCCCCGGGCCGCGGCGCGACCGGCTCGATGCGGTGGTAGGCGCCGTAGAGCGCCGGGCGCATCAGCTCCGTCATGCCCGCGTCCAGCACGACGAAGCGCCGGGCCCCGGGGAACTGCTTCACGTCCACGACCGTCGCGAGGAGGACGCCTGCCGGGCCGGCGATCACGCGCCCGGGCTCGATGGCCAGCGTGAAGCCCCGGTCCCCGGCCGCCGTGGTCAGCGTGCGGACGTAGTCGGCCGGGTCCGGCACGGGCCCGCCGTCGTAGGAGATACCCAGCCCGCCGCCGAAGTCGATGTGCTCGAGCGGGATGCCCTCCGCCCGCAGCGCGGCGGCCAGCCCGACCGCCGCCTCCGCGGCGCGCGCCAGCGGCGCCAGCGTGGTGATCTGCGACCCGATGTGGACGTGCACGCCGACGGGGACGAGGCCCGGCCGCGACCGGATGGCGCGGAAGAGCGCCGGGGCCTCGTCGATCGGCACGCCGAACTTGTTCGCGCGCAGGCCGGTCGAGATGTGCGGGTGGCTCTCGGCGTCGATGTCGGGGTTCACGCGCAGCGCGACGCGCACCGCCGTGCCGCGCGCCTCGGCCGCGCGTCCCAGGCGGTCCAGCTCGCCCGGCGACTCGACGTTGATGGCGAGCAGGCCGAGCGTGGCCGCGCGGTCGAGCTCGGCCGCGCTCTTCCCGACGCCGGTGAAGACGATGTCGCCCGGGGCGAACCCGGCGCGGCAGGCCACGTCCACCTCCCCCATGGAGTTGGCGTCGGCCAGGCTGCCGAGCCCGCGCAGCAGGCGGACGACCGCGAGCGACGAGTTCGCCTTGAGTGCGTAGTGCACCTGGTGGGGATGGGCGCCGAAGGCCTCGTCCAGGCGCCCGTAGGCCGCGCGGATCGCGGCGGCGCTGTAGACGTAGCAGGGCGTCCCGACGGCGGCGGCAATCGCGGCGAGCGGGACGCCGTCCATGTCGGACGGGCCGGGGGACGAGGGCAGGGGAATGGCGGACACGGCTGGCGCGACGCTCGTTTCTTCGAGGTGATCGGGAGCGCGCCCGCGGGCGCGCCGGGTGAGCGATCATAGCGCGAAGCCGCCCCCCGGTTCGACCCGGAAATCGTGGTATGCTGGCCGCCGGCCTGCCGGGACACTTCTCCACGCGCCCATGTCTGACACCTCGCCGGTCCCCACGGACACGATCGACCAGCTCATCGCACGGTGCCTGGCGGGCGACCAGGTGGCGTGGGAGGCGATCGTGCGCCAGCACTGGCGCAAGGTGTTCAACATCGCCTACAAGTTCACCGGCAAGCACGACGAGGCCGAGGACCTGACGCAGGACGTGTTCCTCAAGATCTTCAAGTCGCTCCACACGTTCGACCAGCGCGCGAACTTCCAGACCTGGCTCGTCAGCGTCAGCCGCAACCTCTGCATCGACCACTACCGCAGCGTCCGCAAGGAGCGGGAGACCATCGACCGCGACGTGGACGCCGGCAACCTGTCGCCGGTGGCGCAGACCATCAGCCCGATCGCGGCGCTCGAGGCGCGCGACCGGGTGGCGCTGCTCCGCAAGGCGATGGACCAGCTCCCGGACGCGCTGCGCGAGGCGGTCATGCTGCGCGACATCCAGGAGTTCTCGTACCAGGAGATCGCCGAACGGCTCCAGACCCCCGAGGGGACCGTCAAATCGCGAATCAACCGCGGACGCACGGAGCTGGCGCGCCAGATCCGCCGGCTGCGGCACGAGCTCGAAACCGGAGTTGCAGGATGAACCTCACCACGGACACCACCAGCGGCGTTGCCATCGTCCGCGTCGCCGAGTCGCGGCTCATGTACCCCCTCCTCGGCGACTTCGCCGGGGCGGTCGCGACCCTGCTGGCCAACGGCGAGAAGAAGATCCTCCTCGACCTGTCCCAGGTGACCTACGTCGACAGCGCGACGATCGGGTGCCTGATGGACCTGTACCGGCAGACGACCGCCGCCGGGGGCAGCCTCAAGCTGTCCGGCGTCCAGAAGCGCGTCGAGACGATGCTCACGATGACCGGGGCGCACAACTTCCTCGAGATGCACGCCGACGAGCCGGGCGCCGTCGCGAGCTTCGGGAGCTAGCCATGCGCACGATCAAGACGACGTCGGGCGCGGAGGTCACCCTCGACGGCGACCTCCTCGCCATCCTCGAGACGCTCTTCCACGAGGTCACCGCCAGGCGCGAGCTCTCCCGGTCGTTCGAGGACATGAGCCGCGAGATCCACCACCTGGTCTCGCAGATGTCGAGCGAGGACCTCCGCGCCTACCTCGCCGAGAGCCTGTTCCTCAACCAGGTCAAGTACGAGAACGACAAGCTCGAGTCGTACATGCGGAAGCTCGAGGGCAAGCAATAGATCTGGCGATCTCGTGATCTCGTGATCTCGTGATCTTGTGATTTGGCGATGTCCCTCAACTACCTCGCCACGCGCTTCACCTGTTCCTGGCCCTGGTCGATCGCCGTCATGCTCTGTGACGGGCGGATCGTGTGCGGGTGTGCCGATCCCTATGCCAAGCGCGTCCTCGGCGATGCGCGGACGACGGCGCTCAGCGACGTCTGGCGGGGCCCGGTCGCGTCGGGGCTGCGGCAGGACCTGAACGGCGGCGGCTCCGGCTTCTGCGGCGACTGCCCCCTCAAGCTGCCGCTGGCCGAGGGCGAGGCCGCGCCGGTCCGCGACCTGAACGTCCCCGCGCTCCCCAGCCGGCTCTACATCGAGTGCACGGCGGCCTGCAACATCTCCTGCTTCCAGGCCTGCTGCGCCCCCGAGACGGGGATCACGCGCACCCGCCAGGCGGGCATGCTCGACTTCGACCTCTTCACGCGCGTCGTGGACGAGGCCGGCCCCTCGCTCGTCCGCATCGACTTCTTCAACTACGGCGAGGCCTTCCTCCACAAGCGCGCCGTCGAGATGTGCGAGTACATCAAGACGCGCTTCCCGCACATCTACCTCTACACGAGCACGAACGGCCTCGCCCTGAACGAGGAGAAGGCGCGCCGCCTGGTGCACTCGGGCATCGACGAGGTCACCTTCTCGATCGACGGCGCCAGCCAGGAGACGTACGCGCGCTACCGCCAGCGGGGCAAGTTCGACGTCGCCCTGGCCAACCTCCGCGCGATGGCCGACGAGAAGGCGGCGAGCGGGCGCGACGTCCCGCACATCAACTGGCGCTACATCCTGTTCAACTGGAACGACCACGACGAGGAACTCGAGGCGGCGCGCCGGCTGGCCGCCGAGATCGGCGTGGACCGCCTCTGCTGGGAGCTGACCGACCACCCCGAGGAGGCGTTCTCCCGCCGCTTCGCGCGCGGCACGCCGGACCACGCCGCGATCCGCCACGAGATCTGGGACGAGAACAACCTCGGCAACGCCATCCCCGGGGCCACGCCCCGGGCCGAGATCGCCGTCCGCACCCTCGTGCCCGGCCTCCCGATCGTGGCCCGCGCCGGCCAGGCGACCTCGATCCGCACGCGCGTGCGCAACCGGTCGACACGGCCCTTCCGCGCGCAGGCCAGCTACGGCCGCCGGCTCGTCCGGCTCGGCGCGCAGCTCGTCGGCCCGGACGGCACGATGCTCGACCGCGACCACGCCCGGGCCTGGCTGCCCGCCGACATCCCGCCGGGCGGCGAGGCCGAGGTCGCCATCGACGTGCCCGCCCCGCCCGAGCCCGGCCGCTACGCGCTGAAGTTCGACCTGGTCAGCGAGGGCATCGACTGGTTCGAGGCCTGCGGGTCGCCGACGACGACCCGGCCCCTCTGGGTGCGATAAGGCCGCCCGCTGCGCGGGCGTCAGGCCTCGCCCTTCGCCTTCGGCTCCGGGCTCGTTGGGACTCGCGCTCCGCGCTCGCTGGGCCTCGGGCGCTTCGCGCCCTCGTTGGGATCGGGCGGCTCTCACTTCGAATCTCGCACCTTCCTTCGACCCCGACGAGCGCCCGGGGGGGCGAGGCCCACCGACTGACGATCCGGGAAGGCCTCGTGGCTCCGCCGGATCTCCGGCGCCGCGCGGCGGCGGCCAGGTCCATCCACGCGCGTTCGCGCCTGATTCGGCCGGGCCCGGCTGGCACTGCCTTCGCACCTGTTTTCAGGTTTGGAGGTCGTGTCATGGCTCTCATTCCATCGAAGCTGTCGACGGGGCTCCTGCTTGGCGGCGCGTCGCTGGCCGCCGCCGCCCTCGGCTACGCGTTCTACCTGCGTCCGCGCCACCTGCGCTGGGGCGCGACCGACGAGGAGGTCCACGGCACCCTGCCGGGCGACGAGATCGCGCCGGCGGCGCGGGTGACCTGCACGCACGCCATCACCATCCATGCGCCGGCGGATGCCGTCTGGCCGTGGATCGCGCAAATCGGACAGGACCGGGCGGGCTTCTACAGCTACGCCTGGCTCGAGAACCTGGTGGGCGCCGACATCACCAACGCCGACCACATCGTCCCCGAGTTCCAGGACCGCGAGATCGGGGACACGGTGTGGATGGCGCCGCGGCATCGCTACGGGGGGCAGGCGCGGATGCTGGTGGCCGCCCTCGAGAAGGGCGCGCACATGGTGCTCGTGATGCCGGAGGACTTCGAGCGGCTGATCCGCGGCGAGCGCGCGACGGGCAGCTGGGCCTTCGCGCTCAGGAAGATCGACGACGAGACCACCCGCCTGCTGGTGCGCGGCCGGGGCACCGCCGACACCTTCGCGCGGAAGGCCTTCGACGCCGCCGTCTTCGAGCCGGCGCACTTCATCATGGAACGCAAGATGATGACGTCGATCAAGGAGCTGGCTGAGCACTCCTGCAGATCTCGTGATCTGGCGATCTCGTGATCTCGTGACTTATCTCTGCCGGGCGAGCCCTTGCGGGCGACGCCCGGCCAATCACCAGATAGATCCGCCAATCGCCAAATCACCAGATCCAAATCACAAGATCACCAGATCACCAGATCACCAGATTACTAGGAGCCCGCCTGGATCGTGCGGGCGACCTCCTGAACCTTGTCCATGACCCTGAGGAGGTTGCCGCTCCACATCTTGGCGATGTCCTCTTCGCTGTAGCCGCGGCGCACGAGCTCGAGCGTCACGTTGAAGGTCTCGCTCGCGTCGTTCCAGCCCTCGACGCCGCCGCCGCCGTCGAAGTCGGACGAGATGCCGACGTGGTCGACGCCGATGAGCTTGACGGCGTGGTCGATGTGGTCGACGAAGTCGCTGACGGTGGCGCGCGGCGGGGGCGGGAACTCGGTGTCGAGCGCGACCATCCGCTGCTGGAACTGCTCCCGCTGGGCCTCGGTCATCCCCGCGAACGCCCCGCGGCCGCCGCCCCCCTGCCCCGCCGGCGGCAGGCCGAATTCCTTGCGCAGGGCGTCGATCGCGGCGACACGCTCGGGGGACGGGTCGGGCGGCGTCTTCACGTAGCTGTTGAAGGCCACCATCTGGATGACGCCGCCGTTCGCCTTGAGGGCCAGCAGCTGCTCGTCGTCCATGTTGCGGCTGTGGTCGCAGAGCGCGCGGCACGCCGAGTGCGACGCGATGATCGGGGCCTTCGACAGCTTCACCGTCTGCATCATCGACTCCTTCGACGGATGCGAGACGTCGACCATGATGCCCCACTTGTTCATCTCGGCGATCGCCTGGCGGCCCGCGTCGCTCAGCCCGTGGTAGAGCCAGTCGTTGTCGCGCTCGCCGGTGTTCGAGTCCGAGAACTGGCTGTGCCCGTTGTGCGCCAGCGACATGTACCGGGCGCCCCGGTCGTGGAATTCCTTGATGCGGCCGAGGTCGGTCCCGAGCGAGTAGGCGTTCTCCACGCCGATGAGCGCGACCTTCTTGCCCGACGCCGCGATCCGCCGGACGTCCGCGGCGCTCAGCGCGAGCTCGATCTGGTCGGGCGCAATCTCCTCGGTCAGCCGGTGGATGGCGTCGAACTTGGCGATGGCCGACTGGTAGGCCGCGTCGTAGCCGGCCGGCGTCAGCGGCCCCTGCCCCACGTACACGATGAAGAAGGAGGCGTCGAGGCCGCCCTCGACCATCTTCGGCAGGTTCACCTGCGTGTCGAGCCGCTGGGTGTAGTTGACCTCGGCCGTGAAGTTGTCGGGGTTGATGTCGTTGTGCGTATCGAGCGCGATGACGCGGTCGTGGATCGCGTGCGCGCGCGCGACGAGCGCCTCCTCCGTCTCCGGCGCCGGCGCGCTGGACTCGGGCGCCGGGCTCGACCCGCACGCGGCGGCCGTCAGCAGGGCCGCGAGGGCCCACCCCATCCGTCTCGATGTCGCGAACATGTCGTCTCCCCCTTGGTGGCCTGGCATTCTATCTTGTGATCTCGTGATCTTGTGATCTCGTGATCTCCTGATCGATTTCTGGATCTGGAGATCTGGTGCTCTATCTCGTGATCGGGTTGGGGCGGCGGACGCGCGTCCACCACGTGAGCAGGCCGCTCGTGGCCATCACCGCGGTCAGGGCCGAGGCCAGCGCCATCAGGAGGCGGCTCGGCCAGCCGAACACGTCGCCCGTGTGCACCGCGCGGGTCAGGATGACCGCGCGCGCGCCGGCCGGGGCGGTGCGCGAACTCTCGGCGGCGAGCACCTCGCCGGAATACGGATCGATCTCGACGCGGCTCCGCCCGCCCGGCGTGAGGTCCTCCGGGAACCGCATCCGGACCGTCCACGGCCGGTCGGGTGCGGCGAGGGCCAGCTGGAACGGCGTCGCTCCCGGCAGCGCCTCGCGCGCGATCGCCATCGCGCGGTCCGGGCCGATGACGTCCCGCCCCGCGGGCACGAGCACGCGCGGCTGGCGCGCGATCGGCGTCGACCCGGTCAGCCGGTAGAAGGCCGGCTCCGCCACGCCGTCGAAGCCGATCGCCGCGCCGCTCAGGCCCGCGACGAGCAGGAAGACGAAGACCGCAATGCCCGTCGACGCGTGCACGTCGAGCCAGCGGCGGCGGCGCGACGCGCGCCACGCCACGCTGAACCGCTTGAGCGGCCACCAGAGGTAGAGGCCCGACGCCAGCAGGAACAGCAGCGCGACCGACATCCACGAGACGATGGCCTTGCCCGCCGCGGGGTGCGACATCCAGGCCAGCCGCAGGTGCAACTGGTGCACCCAGGTCAGCAGGGGGGGCGCCTGCTCTCCCTCGCCGATGATCCGGCCGGTGTACTGGTCGACATAGAGCAGCCGGTCCGGCAACGCCACGCGGTAGGCCAGGTCAGGCTGCTCCGAGACATCGAAGCGCGAAACGGGCCGGCCGGGATACGCGGCCCCGACGCTCGCGGCAATCGCGCCCAGGGTCATGGGCGCGGGCCCCGGTTCGACGTGCCAGAGGCCGTGGTCCAACGCGTGCGCCAGCTCCTGCTCGAAAGCCATCACGGCGCCCGTCACGCCGAGCGTGACCACGAAGAGGCCCGCGACGAGCGCGACAGCCAGGTGGAGGAGACGCAGGCGCCTTCGCATGTCCGATGACCTCAGCGGCGAGCCGCGACGGCCCTGGCCCGTGAATAGAGGCTGCCGGATCCCAGGCGCGCGGCCACGGCCTCGAACTCGGGGCGGGGCCCGGACCACTCGAGCTCGTCGACCGACGCGAAAGCCGGCGCGTCGGTGCGGAGCGTGGCCAGCTCGCGGAACAGCAGCGCGAGCGGCCGGTGCGCGGCGAGGGTGGCGGCCAGCTTGGCGCCGCCGCGCACCGCCGTGGACCAGCTCGCGTAGTCGTCGGGAATCTGCTCGATGTGCTGGTAGCGCGCGAGGACGGTCGCCGCCGTCTTCGCCCCCCACCCCGGCAGCCCGGGGTAGCCGTCGGCGGCGTCGCCGGTCAGCGCCAGGTAGTCGGGAATCGACGCCGGCGGCACCCCGAACTTCGCGGTGACGCCGGCCGCGTCGCGGATCACCCGCGCGCGACGGTCGAACTGCACGACGCGGTCGCCGGTCACGGCCTGCGCGAGGTCCTTGTCGGGCGAGCAGATGAACACCCGCTCGACCCGGGCGTCGGCGGCCGCGATCGCGGCGCCCGCGGCCAGGCCGTCGTCGGCCTCGAACTCCACCATCGGGAGCACGACGAGGCCGAAGGCGCGGAGCGCCTCCTCGAGCGGGTGGAACTGCGCGAGCAGCACCGGCTCGATGCCCTCGCCCGTCTTGTAGCCCTTCCAGAGCCCGTTCCTGAACGACTCGATCACGTGATCGGTCGCGACGGCGACGTGCGTCGCGCCATCGTCAAGGAGCAGCAGGAGCGAGTTGAGGACGCCACGGATGGCGCCCACCTCCATGCCGGCCGCGTCCTTGGCGGACGGGGCCCCGAAGTGGTGGCGGAAGAGCTCGTAGGTGCCGTCGACGAGGTGGACATTCATGGGACAACCGGGCCTCGACCGTTGGCCGCGTTCGGGCGGGCGAGTCCGCTGATTCTAGCGCCATCCGGCGGCGCGGGCCGTGGCATACTCAGCCATTCGCGCGGAGGCGGGCATGTCCAGGTTCCTTTCCATTCCCATCGCGGTCGTGGCGTCCCTCGTGACCCTGGCCGTCCCGGCACGGGCCCAGGAGCCCGATCACGAGGGGTGCGCCGACCACCCGTCGTTCAGCCGCATGCCCGATTACTACATCGAGGCCTGCGAGGACCAGGAGTTCGGCAGCTACGACTTCTACCTGCCCGACGGCGAGAAGCACGTCGAGGGCCATTTCTGGGAGGTCGAGTACTGGATCCAGGAGGGCCGCAAGATGCCCGGTCCCCTCCAGATCGGCCGGAACTACCTCAACGTCATGACGCCGCGGGGGGGCACCCGGCTCGCCGAGGACATGTCGTCCGATGGCGGCACCCTGATCGCGCGGATGCCAGGAGCGGCAGGAGCCGGGACGACGTGGCTGGAGGTCTCCGTGAGCAACTCGGGCGAGACCTACACGCTGCGAGTCGTCCAGGAGGCCGGGATGCGCCAGGACGTGGCCTACACGGCGCAGGACCTGGCAGCGGCGCTGGCCTCGGCGGGCTCGGTCACGCTGAACGACATCCTCTTCGACAGCGGCAAGGCGTCCCTGGCGCCCTCGTCCACCGCGCGTCTCGCCGTCGTCGTCGAGCTGCTCAGCGCGGACACCAGCCTGGCGCTGGAGGTCCAGGGCCACACCGACAGCACCGGTACGGCCGAGGGCAACCTGGCGCTGTCGCGCGCGAGGGCCGACGCGGTCCGGGCGCACCTCGTCGCGCAGGGCGTCGACGCGGCCCGGCTCACCACGGCGGGCTTCGGCGACACGCAGCCCGTGGCCGACAACGCCACCGAGGAGGGGCGCGCGAAGAACCGGCGCGTCGTCCTCGTCCGGCGGCCATAGGCCCGGCCGAATCCGCCTCCCGGTCGTCTTGTGGATGAAGGGAACGCCCCGCGTGTGACAGGGGCGGGGACGAAACCATGAGGACCGCCGTCTCGCTCGCCGCAGTCGCCCTCGCCATCACCGTCACGCCCGTGGCCGCGCAGCATGCGACCATCGACGCGCCGGGCGCCTACAAGACCCAGTTCGAGAACGACTGGGTGCGCGTGGTGCGCGTGCACTACGGCCCCAAGGCGCGTATCCCGGTCCACGCCCACCCCGACGGGGTCACGACCTACGTGTACCTGAACGACTCCGGCCCTGTGCGCTTCGAGCACAGCGGCCCGGGGCACCGCGTGGCGACACGCAGGCCGACCGAGGCCGGCAGCTTCCGGATCGCGGGCGGCGCTGGGGAGTCGCACGAGGTGGTGAACACCTCCGACATCCCGAGCGACTTCGTGCGGGTGGAGCTCAAGACCGAGGGCGCCGGCCGCGCCCCGTTCTTCCGCGGCCGCCGCGGCTCGTACCCCGCGGGCCAGAACGCCACGGACGTGCAGTTCACCAGCGGCCAGATGCGCATCACGCGGCTGGTCGTCGCGCCCGGCCAGTCGGTCGAGGTGGCGACGCCCGACGGCCAGCCCGCGCTGCTCGTGGCCCTCACCGGCGCGCGGCTCACCGTGACGCGCGGCAGCAGCATGGAGCTGACCGTGGCCGTCGGCGGCGAGCACTGGATCGAGCCGCGCCAGCGCGAGCACCTCGGCAACACCGGCCGCGAGGCCGTGGAGTTCCTCCGCTTCGACCTCCTCACCCCGCCGGCGCGCTGAGGGGCCGGGCCGCGTGCCGCCTACTCGAGCATGATCGGCTGCCCGCTCTCCTCCTCGGTCACGAGGAGGTTCGGGTGGCGCTCGGCGAGCCGCACGCAGGCGTTCCACCGGAGGCGCGCCTCGTCGTTGCCCGGCGGGCGTGCGGCATCGGCCGCCTCGAACCGCTGCATCGCGTCGCGCAGCCATCGTCCCGCGGGCAGGGTCGAGCCGTGCCCGCCGCGGGCGACGATGGCGCGCGCGCGGCGCTCGGCGATGAGGCCGGAATAGTAGGCCCGCTCGTAGGCGCCGGGCAGGCCGTCGGCGATCGCCTGGGCGCGCTGGACGAGCGCCGGGTCGTGGTCCCGGAACTGGTCGGTGAGCACCAGCAGGAGCATCACCTGCGCCTGGGCGTTGGCGGGGTCGGCCCCGAGGATGTCCTCGCAGATGCTCTCGGCCTGCTCGGGCTGGTTGAGCAGGCGGTACCGCTCGGCCTTGGCCAGGGCGGCGGGAATGGCGTCCTGAGACAGGGGCTTGAAGGCACGCATCACGATCTCCTCTCGGCGGTCCGGGGCGCCCACGCCGGGCGCTACCGGAACATCCGCAGCAACCGCGTCACCGGGTCGTAGAACCGGTCGACCACCCGCTCCTTGAGCGGGATGATCGCGTTGTCGGTGATCTTGATGTGCTCCGGGCACACCGTGGTGCAGCACTTGGTGATGTTGCAGTAACCGATGCCGTGCGCGTGCCGGAGCGCGGGCACGCGGTCCGCGGTGTCGAGGGGGTGCATCTCGAGCGCCGCGGTGTAGGTGAGGAAGCGCGGGCCGATGAAGCCGTCGTGCTTCTGGTGATCCCGCAGCACGTGGCAGACGTCCTGGCAGAGGAAGCACTCGATGCACTTGCGGAATTCCTGCACGCGGTCGATGTCGGCCTGCGCCATCCGCCACGACCCGTCCGGCGCGTCGGGCGTGCGGGGATTGAAGCGGGCAATCCCCTCCTTGACGCGGTAGTTCCACGACACGTCGGTGACGAGGTCCTTGATGGGCGGGAAGGCCCGCATGGGCTCGACGGTCACGGGCTCCGAGAGGTCGAGCTGGCTCAGCCGCGTCATGCACATCAGCCGCGGCTTGCCGTTGATCTCGGCGGAGCACGACCCGCACTTGCCGGCCTTGCAGTTCCACCGGCAGGCCAGGTCGGGCGCCTGCTCGGCCTGGATGCGGTGCACCGCGTCGAGGACGACCATCCCCTCGGACACCTCGGTCCGGTAGTCGGCGAGCGCGCCGTTCGCGCCGCCGGGGTCGCTGCGCCAGAGCCGGAAGGTGGCTTCCATCAGGACTTCTGCTCCTCGATCACCTGCGTCAACTCGGCGGGCATCGGCGGAATCGGCACCTGCGCCACCTCCATCGTCCCGTCGGCGCCCCGCCGCACCGCGACGTTGACCCGGCCGAAGGCGTCGACCTTCTCCTGGTAATCCTCGCGGAAGTGGCCGCCCCGGCTCTCGCGGCGCTCGAGCGCCGATCGCGCGATGGCCTCGGCGACGTCGAGCAGGTTCCGGAGGTCGATCGCGGTGTGCCAGCCGCTGTTGTACTCGCGGTGCCCGTCCACGCCGGCCTGGCTCGCGCGGCGGCGGTACTCGGCGAGGCGCCCGACCGCCTCCCGCATCTCGTCCTCGACCCGGACGATGCCGACGAGCTCCTGCATCGTGTCCTGGAGGTCCTGCTGGACCTTGAAGGGGTTCTCGCCGCTGGCGCCCCGCGCGAACGGCTCGAGCACCTCGTCGATCGCGCGGGCCACGTACGCCTCGTCGACGGCGACGGGGCCGTTGGCGCGCGCCCACGCGGCCGCGTGCTCGCCGGCGCGCTTGCCGAAGACGACGAGGTCCGAGAGCGAGTTGCCGCCGAGGCGGTTCGCGCCGTTGATGCCCGACGCGCACTCGCCCGCCGCGAAGAGGCCGGGCACGGTCGACATCTGCGTGTCGCCGTCCACGCGGATGCCGCCCATGATGTAGTGCGTCGTCGGCCCGACCTCCATCGGCTCCTTGGTGATGTCGATGTCGGCGAGCTCCTTGAACTGGTGGTACATGCTCGGGAGCTTGCGCTTGATGTGCTCCTCGGCGCCGGGGAGCTTCTCGCGGATCCAGGCGATGTCGAGGAAGACGCCGCCGTGCGGGCTGCCGCGCCCCGCGCGCACCTCGCGGCGGATGCAGCGGGCGACGTGGTCGCGCGTCAGCAGCTCCGGCGGCCGCCGCGCGGACTTGTCGCCCTGCGTGTACCGCCAGCCCTCCTCGGGGTCGGACGCGGTCTGCGGCTTGTAGTTGTCGGGGATGTCGTCGAACATGAAGCGGCGGCCCTCGCTGTTCTTGAGGACGCCGCCCTCCCCGCGCACGCCCTCGGTGACGAGGATGCCCTTCACGCTCGGCGGCCAGACCATCCCGGTGGGATGGAACTGCACGAACTCCATGTCGATGAGCTCGGCGCCGGCGCGGTACGCGAGCGCGTGGCCGTCGCCCGTGCCCTCCCAGCTGTTGCTCGTCACCTTGAAGGCGCGGCCCACGCCGCCGGTCGCGAGCACGACGGCCTTCGCCGAGAAGACGTGGAAGCGCCCGCGCTCGCGGTCGTAGGCCAGCGCGCCCGACACCCGCCCGCCGTCCATCAGCAGCGTGATGACGGTGTGCTCCATGTGGACGGTGACGCCGAGGTGGATCGTGTGGTCCTGCAGCGTCCGGATGAGCTCGAGGCCCGTGCGGTCGCCGACGTGCGCGAGCCGCGGGTAGCGGTGCCCGCCGAAGTTGCGCTGGAGGATCTTCCCGTCCGGCGTGCGGTCGAAGACTGCGCCCCACGCCTCGAGCTCGCGGACCCGCTCGGGGGCCTCCTTCGCGTGGAGCTCGGCCATCCGCCAGTTGTTGACGTACTGGCCGCCGCGCATGGTGTCGGCGAAGTGGACCTTCCAGTTGTCGCGCTCGTCCACGTTGGCCATCGCCGCGGCCATGCCGCCCTCGGCCATCACCGTGTGCGCCTTGCCGAGCAGCGACTTGCAGATGAGCCCCACCGACACGCCGGCGCCCGCCGCCTCGATCGCCGCCCGCAGGCCCGCGCCGCCGGCGCCGATGATCAGCACGTCGTAGGTGTAGGTCGCGTGCGCCCCCATCAGAAGAGCCTCACGTCGGTCCAGATGCCCATCGAGCACAACCTGACGTACAGGTCCGCGAAGGCCACCGAGACCAGGCTGCACCACGCCCAGAGCATGTGGTGCCGGTTGAGGGCGCTCACGCACGTGTAGGCGTGCAGGCAGATCGGCGACTTCGACACCTCGTCGAGCCGGCCGCCGACGACGTGGCGCATGACGTGGCAGCCCCAGCTGTAGCCGCCGAGCAGCACGACGTTGGTCGCCAGCACGACCGTGCCGACGCCGATGCCGAACTCCACCTGGCCGGTGGCCGGGTTCTCGAACCACATCGCCTGCCAGACGTCCCACGCCAGCAGCCCGAGGAAGATGACGGCGACCCACAGGAAGAAGCGGTGGACGTTCTGCAGGATCAGCGGAAAGCTGTGCTCCCCCAGGTAGCTCTTGCGGGGCTCACCGACCGCGCAGGCTGGCGGGTCGGCCCAGAACGCCTTGTAGTAGGCGCCGCGGTAGTAGTAGCACGTGAAGCGGAAGAGCCCCGGGAAGGGCAGGATGAGGAGGGCGGGCGAGAACGGCAGCCACACCGGCCACGCGGCCGGCTTCGGGCCGAACCACGCGTGCGGCGAGTCACCGAACAGCTCCGGCGCGTAGAACGGAGAGAGGTACGGCCCGTACGTGTAGTGCACGCCCTGGAACGCCGCCCAGGTGGCATACGCCACGAACGCCGACAATCCGCCGAATACGACCAACGGAGAGAGCCACCACGTATCACGCCTGGTGGTCGCGCCAAATCCGCGTGGCGCGGCCGTTACCGGAATCACCTGCATCTACATGCCTCCGGAACGCCGACCGCCGAACGCCGGGTGTCAAAGAACGCGTTACTTATACACGGAATCCCCGAATCGCGAAACCCGCCGCGCGCCCGGCCCCGGAACGGCGCGGCTGCCGCGCCCGTATACAAGGACTGTGCGGATACGGACGGAGGCGCCTGCCGGGCCTCCCGGACAGGTGTCGTTCCGGCGGGTCGGGCCCGAGGCCCCCGACCGCCCGCCTTCCTCGGCCCTGCCCCAGGACCTCTTCCGGCAGGTGCGCGCGCGTGTCCGCCTCCTCGCCCTGCTGATCCTCGCGGCCTTCGGGTTCGACCTGCTCATCGCGGCGGGCAAGGTGGCCGCCTCCGCGGCGGGCTACCCGGTGCCGCCGGATGCAGCCGGCGACGGCCCCCAGTCGATCGCCAGCGCCGGCGCGGTCGCGATGTCAGCCGGCCTCTGGTGGGCCGCGCGGAGCCCGCGCGTACCCGCCTCCCGGCTCCACACGATCGGCCTCGCCTACGAGGTCGCGATCTGCTTCGTGATCGCGATGCTGACGAACTGGCAGTACTACACCGAGCACGGCCTCCTGCCGAACCTCACGTGGGTGCCGGGCGTCGTGATCCTCTTTCCGTTGATCCTGCCCGGCCCGCCCCGGCGCATGCTCGCCGCCGCCGTGGCCGCGGGCGCGACGGCCCCCGCGGCGCTGCTGGCGCTCGACCGGCTGGGGGCGATCCAGGCCGACGGCGACGCGTACCTGCAGGCGACGTTCGCCTCGGGCTTCGCGGTGCTCTTCGCCAACCTCGGCGCGCGCATCGTCCACGGCCTCGGCCGCGAGGTGGTGCTCGCGCGCGAGATGGGCAACTACCAGCTCGAGGCGCGCCTCGGCCAGGGCGGGATGGGTGAGGTCTGGCGGGCGCGCCACCGGCTGCTCGCGCGCCCGGCGGCCGTCAAGCTGGTGCGGCCGCCGCGCGCGCCGGGCGACTGGCCCGTCGTGGACGAGGTCGCGCCACTGCGCTTCGAGCGGGAGGCCCAGGCGACGGCCGGCCTCCGGTCGCCGCACACCGTGGAGCTCTTCGACTTCGGCGTCGCCGCCGACGGGACGTTCTACTACGTCATGGAGCTGCTCGACGGCGTGGACGCCGACACGCTCGTCCGCCGCTTCGGTCCCGTGCCCGCCGCGCGGGCCATCCACCTGCTGCGACAGGCCTGCCACTCGCTGTCGGAGGCGGAGTCGCGCGGCCTCGTCCATCGCGACGTCAAGCCCGCCAACCTCATGGTCTGCCGCTACGGCGAGGACCTCGACTTCGTGAAGGTCCTCGACTTCGGCCTCGTGAAGGCGCTCGCCACCGACCTGTGGGCCTCCGAGACGATGGCGGCCGTCTCGCGCGACGGCATGATGACAGGCACACCCGCGTTCATGGCCCCCGAACAGGCGATGGGCGGCGACGAGGTCGATGGCCGGGCCGACATCTACGCGCTCGGCGGCGTCGCCTGCTGGCTGCTGACGGGGCAGGATCCGTTCTCCGGCGGCAACGCCATGGCCGTGCTCGTGCAGCACGCCACGGCCGCGCCGGTCGCGCCGTCGTCCAGGACGCGCCAGCCCATCCCGCCCGCGCTCGACGAACTGGTGCTGGCGTGCCTCGCCAAGGACCCCGCGGCACGGCCCCAGTCGGCCCGCGAGCTCGCGGCACGCCTCGCGGCCATCGCGGCCGACACGCCGTGGACCGACGCGGACGCCCGGGCGTTGTGGGACACCTGCCTCCCCGCCGCCGCCCACTGACGCGCCGTCCGCCCCCCGTCGCCGGCCCGGCCCCCGCGGGTCAGGTCACCCGGGCCCGCACACCGAAGCGCGGCCCGCGCCACTCGCCGCTCCCGAGGACGGCGGCGAGGCGGTCGACCGCGTCCCAGGCGTCGACGAACCTGGTGTAGAGCGGCGCGAAGCCGAAGCGGAGGATGTCGGGGGCGCGGAAGTCGCCGACCACGCCGCGGGCGATGAGGGCCTGCGCGATCGGGTAGGCATCGGGATGGGACAGGCAGACCTGGCTCCCGCGCGCCGCGGGCTGGCGGGGCGAGACGAGCTCGAGACCGTGACCCGCCAGGCGCGCTTCCACGAGGTCGATGAAGAGCTCGGTCAGGGCGCTGCCCTTCTCCCGGATCGCGGCCATCCCCCCGTACGCGTCGGCGGCCCGCACGGTCTCCACGCCGCACTCGAGCGCCGCGAGCGAGACCACGGGCGGCGTGCCGCAGGCGAAGCGCGCGACGCCGGCCGCCGGACGATAGCCGGGCTCGAACGCGAAGGGGTCGGCGTGGCCGAGCCAGCCGGCCAGCGGCGGCCGCCACCCGTCCGCGTCGAGCCGCGCGGTGTGCCGCGGGTGCGCCCACAGGAACGCCGGCGCGCCGGGACCGCCGTTCAGGTACTTGTACCCGCATCCCACCGCGAAGTCTGCGGCCTCGGCGGGCACGTCGCCGCCCGACAGGTCGACCGGCACGGCGCCGGCCGAGTGCGCGAGGTCCCAGACCACGAGCGCGCCGGCCGCGTGGGCCGCGCGCGTCATCCCGGCCAGGGCGTGCATCCGTCCGGTCCGGTAGTTCACGTGGGTGAGCAGCAGCACGGCGGCGCGGTCGTCGAGCGCCGACGGCAGATCGTCGGCGTCCGCCAGGACGAGTTCGGCGCCGTGCGCCTCCGCGCACGCCGAGGCGATGTAGATGTCGGTCGGGAAGTTGGTGCGCTCCGACACGACGCGGCGGCGGCCCGGCGCCGTCGCGGCCGCGATCGCGAGCGCCGCGCTGAGGGCCTTGAACAGGTTGACCGAGGTCGAGTCGGCGACGATCACCTCGCCGGGGCCGGCGCCGACGAGCGGCGCGATGCGGTCGCCGACCCGCCGCGCCATGTCGATCCAGCCGGCGCTGTTCCAGCTCCGGACGAGGCCGGCCCCCCATTCCTCCTCGACGACCTGCCGCACGCGGGCCGCGGTGGCTCGCGGGAGCGCGCCGAGCGAGTTGCCATCCAGGTAGACCTCCGCCCGCGCGTCGGCCACGTCGAGGTCGAACCGGGCGCGCAGCAGCGCCAGGCGGTCGTCCTGGTCGCGCGCCAGGCAGTCGTCTCGGGTCGTCATGCGGATGCCTCGCCGGGCGGCCCGGCGACACGGCCGGCGAGCGCCCCGCGCGCCATCTTAGCGCCTGCCGGGCCGCCGGACGGCGCGCCGGACCGGGCGCGGCGCCGGCCCCCCGGTAAACGCCCCACGCGCGGCATCCGTAACGGGACCCAGGCGGCGGTCGCCGCCGAGATGGCCCCATGACGTCACTGCTCCAGCGCTTCGTCAACATCCGCCGGGAGGAAACGGCGCCGGTGCTCATGGCCGGGCTGTTCTTCCTGCTCGTCCTGACGGCCCTGATGGTCATCCGGCCGGCGCGCGAGGCGCTGGGCATGCAGCGCGGCATCGAGTCGGTCCGATGGCTCTTCGTGGGCACGGCCGTCGTGACGCTCGCGGTGAACCCCGTCTTCGGGTGGATGGTCAGCCGCTTCCGCCGCATGGTCTTCATCTCGGCGACCTACGTGTTCTTCGCGGCCAGCCTCGTCGTCTTCTGGGCGCTGCTCGAGCTCGCGCCGGACGCCGTGGGCGAGCGCTCCGGGCAGGTCTTCTTCGTCTGGTTCAGCGTCTTCAACCTGTTCGCGACGATGGTGTTCTGGGCGCTGATGGTCGACCGCTTCTCGCTGGAGCAGAGCAAGCGCCTCTTCGGCACCATCGCGGTCGGCGGGACGGTCGGCGCGATCCTCGGGCCGTGGCTGGCTACCGTGCTCGCCCGCCCCCTCGGCACGGCCAGCCTGCTGCTGGTCTCCGCCGGCCTGCTGCTGCTCGCCGTCCTGGCGGCCTGGGGCGTGGTCTGGCTGCAGGGCGAGCCGGCCGCGGGTCCCCGTCGCCAGCCCGAGACGATCATCGGCGGCAGCGCCTGGGAAGGGTTCAGGGCCGTGCTCGGCTCGCCCTACCTGCTGGGCATCTCGGGCTTCGTGCTGGTGATGACCGTCCTGGCGACGTTCATCTACTTCACGCGGCTGCAGATGGTGGCCGCGCTCGGCGACGACCTGGACATGCGCACGTCGGTCTTCGGGCAGATCGACCTGATCACGCAGACCGCCACGCTGGTGCTGCAGGCGCTCGTGACCGGCCACATCATGCGGCGGCTGGGCGTCGCCTTCGCGCTGGCGCTGCTGCCGGTAACGGCGGCGCTGGGCTTCCTCGGCCTCGCCATCGCCGGCTCGTTCGTCGTCCTGGTGATCTTCGACGCGACGTTCCGCGCGGTGCAGCGCGCAATCATGCGTCCCGCCCGCGAGACGCTCTTCACCGTCGTCAGCGCGTCGGACAAGTACAAGGCGAAGGCGTTCACCGACACGTTCGTCTACCGTGGCGGCGACCTGCTCGGCGCCTACCTCGAGGGGGCGCTCGGGCAGCTGGGCATGGGCCTGTTCGCGCTCGCCTCGGCCGCCGTCCCGCTCGCGTTCGTGTGGGGCACGCTGGGCATCTGGCTGGGCCGCCGGCAGCTGGGACTCGCCGGGCCGCCCGCCGGGACGCCCGCGGCGCTCGCCGACCAAACGGTTCCGTCCACCGTCTGACCGAGAGTCCCCGGCCGCCGGGGACCCGTCCACCGACTTCTTTCCGGGAGGCCCCATGTTGACCCGTCGTCACTGGCTCGGTGTAACCGGCGCCGCCGCCGCCGCGCTCGCCATCGACAGCCCCGTGCTGCGGGCCCTCGCGCAGTCCTCGTCCGTCGTGACGAAGGCGATTCCGTCCACGGGCCAGCGCATCCCCGTCGTCGGCCTGGGCAGTTCCGCCACGTTCTCGCAGACCGCGCGCGCCGAGGACTTCGCGCCGCTGCGCGAGGTGTTCCAGACGATGTTGAAGATGGGCGGGACGGTGTTCGACACCGCGCCCGGCTACGGCGCCTCGGAGGAAGTGGCCGGCCAGATCGTCAACGAGCTGGGCGCCGCCGACAGGCTGTTCTGGGCGACCAAGGTCAACGTGGCCGGTCGCGGCGGCGGCGCGGCCGACCCGGCCGCGGCGAAGGCGCAGATCGAGCGGTCCTTCTCGTACGTGAAGAAGAAGACCATCGACCTGATCCAGGTACACAACATGGGGTCACCGGCGGTGCAGCTCCCGATCCTCCGGGAGCTGAAGGCCGCGGGCCGCATCAAGTACATGGGGATCACGACGACGTTCGACAACCAGTACGCGGAGCTCATCGCGGTGATGAAGAACGAGCCGCTGGACTTCATCGGCACCGACTACGCGGTGGACAACCGCCAGAACGAGGACTCGATCCTGGCGCTCGCCGCCGAGCGCAAGATCGCGGTGCTCGGCTACGCCCCCTTCGGGCGGACGCGCCTGTTCCGCCGCGTCGGCGACCGGCCGGTCCCCGACTGGGCCGCGGAGTACGACATCCACAGCTGGGCGCAGTTCTTCCTGAAGTTCGTCGTCAGCCACCCGGCCATCACGGCGGCGACGCCCGCGACGAGCGACGCCGAGCACATGGCCGACAACATGGGCGGCGCGCTGGGACGGATGCCCGACGCGGCCGCGCGCGCCCGCATGGCCGAGTTCGTGGCCGCGCTACCCTCCGCCTGACACGCGACGCCGGGGCCCGGACGCGACGAGGCCGGCCCGTTCGTCCGCGGCGCATGCCCGGAGGGTGGCTGACCGCCTTCGGCGCTGGTCCGGGCGGCCGCCCCTCCCCCGTCGCAGATGCGCCGGGTGGTGTACGCTCGGGTGAGGGCCGGGGACTCCACCCGGCGCGCCACCCATGTCCACATCCCCACGCCTTCTGAGCCCCCGGCAGGACGAGCTGGTCCGCGGCGTTCGCGGCGCCCTCCACGACCTGCGCGTCGCGGTGGTGCGGGCGGGCGGCGCGCAGGAGGACGAGGTCACCCTCCAGGCGGCGCTGGAGCAGCTGGACGACTTCTTCCTGCTGGTGGTGGTCGGCGAGTTCAACGCCGGCAAGAGCGCGCTCATCAACGCGCTGCTGGGCGAGCGCGTCCTCGCCGAGGGCGTCACCCCGACGACGACCGAGGTGCAGGTGCTGCGGCACGTGTCGCAGGCCGAGCCGTCGCCGGGGGACCTCGTGCGGTCCGTGGTCGCCGGCGCGCCCCTGCTGCTCGACATCCACCTGGTCGACACGCCGGGCACCAACGCGATCGCCCGCGAGCACGAGGTGCTCACGCGGCGGTTCGTGCCGCGCGCCGACCTGATCCTGTTCGTGGCCTCCGCCGATCGCCCGCTGACGGAGAGCGAGCGCCAGTTCCTCCAGCAGATCCGCGAGTGGGGCAAGAAGGTCGTGATCGTCGTCAACAAGGCCGACCTGCTCACGGCCGACGAGCTCGAGACCGTCTGCGCGTTCGTCCGCGACAACGTCCGCGCCCTGCTCGGGTTCGCGCCGGAGCTCTTCGCGGTCTCGGCCCGCAGGGCGCTGGCCGGCAAGCTGGACGGCGACGAGGCCGGGCTCGCCGCGTCGCGCTTCCCGGCCCTCGAAGCGTACATCCTCGGGACGCTCAACGCAGCCGAGCGCTTCCGCCTCAAGTTGCTCAACCCACTCGGCATCGGGCGCCGGCTGGCCGGCCAGTACACCGACCTGGTGACCGCGCGGCTCGAGCTGCTGCGGGACGACACCGCCACCGTCGCCGAGATCCGCACGGCGCTCGGCGGCTTCCGCCAGGAGATGACCCGCGGCTTCGAGCTGCGGCTCGCCGACCTCGACAACCTCCTGCACCAGTTCGAGAAGCGCGGCGACGCGTTCTTCGAGCACACGGTCCGGCTGGGGCGCCTGTTCGACCTGATGAACAAGAGCCGCATCCAGCTCGAGTTCGAGCGCGAGGTGATCGGCGACCTCCCGCAGCAGATCGAGGGACGCGTCGAGGCGTTCATCGACTGGCTCGTCGCGAGCGACCTGCAGCAGTGGACCGCGGTCCGCGACCGCCTCTCCCGGCGGCGCAGCGAGCAGGCCGAGCGCGTGGCGGGCCGGCTGGCCGGCGGTTTCGACTACGACCGCACGCGGCTGCTCGACACCGTGGGCAAGGCGGCCCAGGAGACACTCGACGCGCACGACCAGCGCGCCGATGCCGCCCGCATGGCGCAGTCGGTCCAGATGGCGGTCGCCAACGCGGCGCTGCTGCAGGTTGGCGCCGTCGGCCTCGGCACGGCTGTCTCGCTCATCGCCACGTCCACGGCCGCCGACGTCACGGGACTCCTCGCCGCCGGCGTGCTCGCCGCCGTCGGGTTCGTGGTCATCCCCTACCGCCGGCGGACGGCGCGCCAGGAGCTGCGCGCGCGGCTGGCCGCCCTCCGCGAGCAGCTGATGGGGGCGCTGACCGGGCAGTTCCAGCGCGAGATCGAGCGGAGCGTGCGCCGTGTCGAGGACGGCATCGCCCCGTACGTCCAGTTCGTCGAGGGCGAGCGCGCGAACCTGGCCGAGCGGCAGCAGGAGTTCATGTCGATGCGCGATCGCGTGGCGCGGCTGGCCGGCGAGGTCGAGAGCACATGAGCGATCCGGCGCCGGTCCAGCGGGACCACGGCCGCGCGACGCGGCAGGGAAGCCGGGCGCTGGCCGTGGCGGCCGGCCTCTCGACCCTGGTCGTCGTGGCCGCGTGCGCCGCCATCGTCTACCTCGCGTGGCCGCGCCCACCCGCGGCCGAGGCCGGGCGCGACTGGACGGCGGAATGGACCGCGCAGCCGCCTGTCGTGTCGACCACCCCGGGCGGCTTCCTCGAGGCGGCGCGGGTCGAGATGACCGAGGACTTCTACCGATCCGACCTCAAGACCTGGTGGGGGATCTACCTGGGCAACACCGTCTCGCACATCCAGGCCCGGGCGATCTATCGCTACGGCGTGCCGCTGGTCGACCCCGCGTGGCGGATCGTCACGCGCGGCCCGGTCTCGGAGGTCATCGCCCCCGACCTGCGCGCGAGCCTGCCGGTGGCCATCGACACGGGCACCATGCGCGAGAAGACCGAGAACGGCTGGGCGCGGTTCGACAAGGACGACCAGCTGGCCGACCTGCGGCGCAGCATGTCGGCCGAGCTCGGCGAGCGGGCGCAGGACTCGGCCCGGCTGGCGCTCGCGCGCGAAGCCGCACGCCGGACCATCGGCGAGTTCGTCGGCCACTGGCTCGCCACGCAGGGCGGGTGGACGCCGGGCGCGTTCAGCTCCGTCAACGTGCACTTCGCCAGCGAGGCGGACCCGGCGCTCGTCGACGCGCTGTCGCTGCCGCGCTGAGCGCGCG
>JBFWOG010000021.1:0-83020 GCA_050250645.1 Vicinamibacterales bacterium | reverse complement strand
CCAAAGTCCACACCGACTTGCGCGCTGAGGCGCTGCCGAAGTAGAACTGCATGGGTCTCGGTCGACCGGCAGAAATGGCCGGTTTTGAACTGTCGATCAATGGCCGGATTTGAGGTGTCCACCGAGGACCAGTCGTTCGAACATCTGAACTCGGCCTCCTCGGGCGTCGGCTGGTCGAGATGCTCGTCACCCGGCTGGGGGGCACCAAGACCGGACACCTCCACCAGCGGATTCGTAACCTCGAAGAGCAGGGCCACGTCGCTCCGTGGATCTGCGGCTACATGCACGTGTTGCGGCACCTCGGCAATGAAGCGGCACATGAGCAGGGGCTCACGCCTCGCGTGCCGCCCGTGGTCGACCAGAGTGACTTGGGGTTGTGCCTACTCTGCGTGGAGCGCCTGCTCCGATTCTGGGAGCAAAGACAGGCCGGCTAACATTCGCTTGCAGCCGGCGGCGGCCGGCGCGATGATTAGCCGCCGCGGCTGAAGCGGCGCGTTATGCCGGCGAGTCGCTCGACCGACCGGCTTGAGGGCGATACGCCAATGGCGTATACTGGCGACGTATGCGGTTCGTCGAGACGCCGGTGTTCACGGCGGCCCTTCAGCGGCACCTCGACGACGAGCAGTACCGGCGTCTCCAGATCGCGTTGATGTTGCGGCCCGAACAAGGCCCGATCATCCGAGGTGCTGGCGGTCTCCGCAAGGTCCGGTGGGCCGCGGCAGATCGGGGCAAGCGTGGCGGGGTGCGTGTCATCTACTTCTGGGCGCCGGCCCGAGGCCGCCTTCTACATGCTGTTCATCTACTCGAAGGCAGAACAGGGCGACCTGACCGCTGCTCACACGCGCCTCCTGGGACGCCTCGTCCGCGAGGAATTCAAATGAAAGACGCGGCCTTTCGCGAGCTCATGACCAGTGTTCAGCAGGCGGGCCAGATCCGGCGCGGCACGCTGAAGCCGTACCGGGTCACCACCTTCCGGCCGTCGAGCGTACGGGCGGTGCGGGCGAAGCTCGGCACATCCCAGCGAGAGTTCGCCCTCATGATCGGGGTCAGCGTTGCGACGCTTCGAAATTGGGAGCAGGGCCGACGCACGCCCGACGGGCCGGCATTGGCGCTGCTCCGCGTCGCCGCTCGAAACCCGAAAGCCGTCATCGAGGCCCTGCACACCGAGGGGAAGCAAGGAGCGGCATAACAAGCGGTTGCAGCCGACGCCGCGGGCGCTCACGGCGCGGCGCGGCTGAACCGCGGTCGTTAGACCGACAGAAAGGATGCGAGTGACTACACCACCCAATACTGGGAAATGGGCCATACGTATAACAGCGCTTGCTGCTGTCGCGGGAGTGGGTCTGACCGCCGGCGTGGCGATCATGCAATACAAGGCCGCCCAACCAAGGATCTACGTGCGAGCAACTACAGACGCCAGTGCCGGCACAGACGCTTCACCGCTCGTTGCACGGATCCTGGTCACGGTGACGAACGTTGGCGAGCAACGCGTTTCGCTATCGCCTGGACTTGATGTCTCAGGCTGGACCGGCACCGGAGGGAGGGGAAGCTCAATTCCGCTAATGTTTCGATCGTCGATGGCGGCATCAGAGGCAGTTCTCGCGCCTGCAGCGCTTAAGCCTGGCGAAGAAATTACGGCTGTGTCAACTGATCTCGGTATCTCTGATTTGCCGCCGCTTCGTGATGCCATGGTCGTTACCTTCAGTTTGACCAACGGCAACAGATATCGAGCGACGCTCTCACTTGCAGACACGTCGAGTCTTCGGACTCTAATCAAGGGTCCACGCGACATGGTTCTGTGGGGAGCTTCTGCGTTGGCGGTTCGCGAGAAATAGGCGGTCCAACTTGATATGCAGCCGACAGCGGCGCGTGTAAGAATGAGCGCCGCTGCGGCTGATGCCCAGCGTTAGGCCGCATCGCCGGTTAGGACAGAATGCGATACGACGGACTTCAAGCCACGTACTGGGCTGAGCAAACAGCGAGGGTCGAGACCCTCGTCGCCCGGATTCGCGAAGGCCACAATCCAGCTGATGGGCGGGTTGTCCCAGATCGCGATGATCTCGTGCTCGGTCAAGGGCGTCGGCTCCGTATGGCAGTCTTCTTTCTTGACGTGTCCGGCTTCAGCAGGTTGCCCTCGGAGTCCGTGGCGGAGCAAGACCTCCTGCTCCGCGCGCTCAATCTGTTCTTTACAGAGATGGTTCGAATTGCCGAGGACTACGGCGGGACGGTAGAGAAGAACACCGGAGATGGCCTCATGGCGTACTTCCCGGATGAGACCGCCCCCTCAGCAAACGGTGCGACGCGCGCTCTGGCGGCAAGCCTGACCATGCAGGCGGCGAATCACCTCCTAGTTTCGCCGCAGTTCATCGCTTCGGGACTCAATCCATTCGAGTTCCGGATCGGAATCGACACTGGGTATGTGACAATTGCGCGGTTGGGCGCTGCACGACGGTACAACTCGATCGCTGCGGTCGGTGCGACGGCCAACCTAGCCTGCAAGTTGCTGGCGCTCGGAAACGCAAGCGACGTCTTGCTGGGCGACAACGCCAAGAGGGACCTGCCCGTTGACTGGCAGATTCAATGGGCCGCACCACTTGGTGTCCCGACGGGCTGGACTTTCACGCAGTCGGGCCTTGCCTACCCAGCGTGGCGCTTTACGGGTCGATGGGCGAGGCTGATATGAGTGGTTCACCTGAGGATGAGACGCTCGGACCATTGCTGGTCTCGTCATCGATTCCGAGCGTGAAGGGGGAGTCCCTGGCAGCACCCGAACAAGGTGAGCCAGACTTGGCACGCGACGGGATAGTTCCGTCGGAAGCTAGCATACGAGAAGGGCACGTCGCTTTCGCATCGTTTGCACACCAACAAGTCCGGGACTACATACAACTGGCGGATCAGAAGGCTGCGTTTCTATTTGCGGCATCGGCGGCAATGCTCGCGTTCCTGCATGGCGAACGCGCCGCCACTCGATGGTTCGCGCCCTGGGCAAGCTGGGACTGGATGAGCGCCGTTGCCCTGACTGCAATGATCGGCCTGTCAGCGTCGGTAGTGCTATCCGCGGCAACCGTATTCCCACGCACTAAAGGCCGCAAAGCCGGTCTCCTGTTTTGGCTGGCCGTGGCGCAGAGGCCCACAGCCCATGAGTACGCACGAGACGTCGTCCGCGCCACCGACTCGGCACTCGTTGAAGCCACGCTGACGCATACCCACGAACTGGCCAAAGTGTGCCAGGGCAAGTACGCCGCGCTGCGATGGGCGTTCAGGGCGGCCGCCGTAGGCTTCGGAGGGGCAGTTGTGTATCTACTCTTCGCTGCAGCGGCCTAACAAGCGGTTGCAGCCGTCGCCGCGAGCGACCATGGAGCGGCGCGGCTGAACCGCGCCGTTCGTCCGGCAAGGGAGTCAGATGTTCTTGGTCTCGGATTGGCCGACTCGGGTTGACAGAATCCGCGCCATTGCCAAACGTGAACCCGTAGCGGCCGCGATACTGGCCGTGGTTCATTTCGAATGGACTCTTCGGCGAACCATCATCGGTCTTGGTGCTTCGCCGAATTCGCAGATTCGCAAGGCATTGGCCACGGCCCACGGAACCGACGCCCTCAAGGACGTGTGGAAAGCCGAAATCGCGAGCCGCGGGGTGTCCGGGTTACCGAAGATTGTCCGTGACTGGTCGGCCTTACTGGCGGCATACAAGCTGAGACACCTCCTGGTCCACGGCGTGGAGTCATGCTCGGCGGCCGTTGCCCTAAAGCGCGCCAGTGCTGCCGTTGATGCCGCGACCGACATCGAAGCCTTCGCAAGGAAACACGGGCTCAGCTTGGGCCGGCGTCTTCCGGTCAGGCGAAAGCGGGCTAACCAGCCGCTGCAGCCGACGAGCGTCGAGATGCATTAGACTCCTTCGCAAGACCGCGCCGGCCGCTCGCGGCTGAGCGGCAAGGCGTTAGACGGACTGAACCGAGCGAGGGCGAACTGATGGACTGGAGCCATCTCACGGCTCAGGACGTGGGCATCATCGCTGCGATCGCAACCGTTGCGTCGTCTATAGTCGCCGCCACGGCCGCGTTGGTGTCGACCCTCGTGGCGGGCTGGAACGGTCGTCGTCTCGAAGCCCAGACTTCTCTCCGCGCCTACCGCCTCCAGCTACTCAAGCCTGCGATTGACTATGCGGAGGCCAAGGTTCGCGGAGTCGATCTGGTCCGGCATCATGGTCAAGCCCCTTGCGCAGCCCTCTATCCCGCGGGGCACGAGCCGATAAGCCGCAAGGTGTTCGTCACGCCCAGCGACGAACTGCAGGAAGCCTCTGCGGCGTTCGCGTTTGTCGATCTGTGGTGCTGGAAGATCTTCTGCGACAAGGGCTGTCCGTCACTGGATGAGCAGGAGCAAGAGTGGTTGGTCGACACACTGGAGAGGGCGGCGCTTACGCATCGTGAAGCGGTTGAGAACTTCGTGTTCGCTCAGAAGTTCTCGAGCGGCCTCAGAGCAAGCCTGACTCGGGAGCGGAAGTCGACCAACAAGCGGTTGAAAGCGCTATTGAGCACGCTTGAGACGCGACGGCTAGTCGCACCTCCTGGCGAGAAGACTCCTGTCCAGAAAGCCGTCTAACCTCCAAATGCAGCCGACGCGCCGCGTACCACTCGTCGGCGCGCGGGTGAGTTGGCATCGTTAGGCGGACAGACGACGATGAACCGACGTTCGGCGATCGCGGCACTCGGCATGGTATCGACCGGCATCGCGCTGCGGTCTGGCGCGCTATCGGCGACAGCCATCCGCTGGGCGTCATGTCGCTGGCTGACATCTCACGTCAAGGGCCGTAGGCTTGAGCGCGCCGCCCTCGTCGTGAGCGCCGAGATTGTGGGGATATCCGGGCCTCGAGAGCTTCAGGTCGACTTGGGCATGACCACGAGTTGCCTGTGGAATGAGGGAGTCCCTGCAGGCTTGCGTGGCCAGCCCTCGGCTGATCGCGAGGGCGCTTGGCTGTCCGGCACGGTCGGGGCAACGGCGTTTTCTGCGGAACCCTTTCGATTGCTGCCCGGCCCTCCACCGGATCTGGGTGACGGTGGTCCGATGCCGGTGGCAGGGTCGTTGGGGCTGTCGTTCTTCGCCTCGAGACTCGCGATTCTGGACTTTCCCCGCCAGAGACTGGGCTTCGTCGATTCTGCTGTAGCCAACAAGTGGA
This sequence comes from Vicinamibacterales bacterium, assembly GCA_050250645.1. Classification (GTDB taxonomy): domain Bacteria; phylum Acidobacteriota; class Vicinamibacteria; order Vicinamibacterales; family UBA2999; genus JBFWVR01. Next base: position 77,847 of record JBFWOG010000021.1, on the reverse strand, counting down.
CCGGCCTGTGCGACATGAAGACAGTGGCTCGCCTAGGAAAGCTCTATGTTCCGGTCATCGCGGAGCCATTCGGACGGCTAAACGCGTTCTTCGACACAGGCTCCAGCCCGTTCTTCATGATTGTGACCCGGACGTTGTGGGAGCGCCTGACTGGACGGGCTCTTGAGAGCGACAGCAACGACAGGCTGTCCGTGCCTTCTCTCTATGGGAGCGTGGCCTTGATCGGCGCGCCCATGACCGGAATGCTTCGATGCGGAGCTGCGGAAGCCGCCAGGCCGACCATCTATACGTTCGCTGACGACACATTGTCCTTTGAGGCATGGCCAGATACCGATGGTCTCGTTGGCAACGCGCTCTTTGCCGACACCCACGCAGTAGTGCTTGACGGGCCCAGTGGTCGGCTAGGAGTGGTGTCGAGCCGAGCTCTACCGGCCGCCCAACAAGCGCGTGAAGCCGGCGGCATCCAGCTGTGGCACAGTCCGGGCGATTGGCCGCCGCGGCTCAGTGCCAGGGCGTTAGCCAGAGCAACTTGCCAGCCATCGGGAAAGTGCAAATCTTCAGCCATGGATTCGCGGCGACTACTTGCTGAAGCCCTCCAGCTCTCGGATGAAGAGCGCGCGGCGCTCGCCGGTGAGCTCATTCAGAGCCTGGACCACGAAGTGGATCCGGACGCTGAGGCCGCGTGGTCCGCAGAGATTCGCGCGCGCCTCGAACAGGTCGAAGCCGGTACCGCGACAACCGTCTCCTGGCCGGAGGCCCGCCGGCGCGTTCACGCGGCGACCCAGCGTGGCTCTCGAAGTTTGAGTATCTCGAGCAGGCCGTAGCGGAAGCGGCCGGTGCTGCGGCTTGGTACGCCGAGCGCAGCCCATCGGCGGCAGCCGGCTTCGAGGCAGAGTTGCACGAGGCCGAGCTGGCAATTCGAGATCTTCCGAACGCCTGACCTCCGTATGACCACGGCACTCGCCACTACCTACTCCGCCGTTATCCGTTCGCCGTCGTCTATCGAGTCGAGGTCCAGCGCATTCTCGTCGTGGCGGTGGCGCACCGAAACCGTCGCCCCGGATATTGGCGCGATCGACCGTGATGCCTGGCTAACAAGCCGCTGCAGCTGACGCTCGGCCAGTAGCCGTCGACCCTTCGCCAGATCACGGCCGCCGCTCGCGGCTGTGCGCCAGTCGTTAGGCCGCGGTCTCGACTGTGACCAAGCTCGTGTGGTCTATTCGTGCTTGCTTGGCTTGGCAGCCCTGCTTCCGTTGTATCGCTCGTGAGGGCGTGAACACACGAACTGGACGCCGCTAGTGGTTCCGCACGGGCCCGCCGCCGCGCCTCACGCGCCGCGGTAGAGGATGTAGCCCGCGAGCACCAGCAGGAACACGGCGAAGCCCTCTTGCAGCCGCCTCGCCGGTACCCGTCCCGCGATTAGCCCGCCCGCGAGCACGCCGAGGGCCGACACGAAGGCGAAGGCCCAGACGACGCTCCAGACGACCTCCACCTGGCCGACGTAGCCGGCGAGCCCGGCCGCCGCGCTGAGCGCGATGATGAGCAGCGACGCGCTCGTGGCCTGGCGCATCGGCAGGCCGCCCGCGATCACCAGCGCGGGCACGATCATGAAGCCCCCGCCGATACCGACGATGCCGGTGAGGAGGCCGACGCCGAGGCCGACCGCCACGAGGAGCAGGGCGTGCGGGCGCGCGCCGGCGTGCAGCGCCTCGGCGCGCCGGGCCCGCTGCCACATCGCGGCCGCCGCGGCGAACATGGCCACGGCGAGCACGGCCAGCTGCGTCGCGCCCGAGAGGTAGACCGACAGCCGCGCGCCCGTGTACGCGCCCGCCATCGTCGCGGCCCCGACCGTGAGGGCGGGCACGAGGGGCAGGGTGCCGCGGACCAGCCCGAGACCCGCGCCAGACGCCGCGGCGAGGCCCACGACGGGCAGGCTCATGGCGATGGCCTGCTTCGGCGGGTAGCCCAGCACGTAGGTGAAGATCGGGACGGTGAGGATCGAGCCGCCGCCGCCCAGCAGGCCGAGCGAGAGGCCCATGGCGGTGGCGAGCGCCCAGGCGAGCAGTGACATGGCGCCTGCACTATCTCACGGCGGCGGGCGTGACGCGAATGGCGGAGGCTAGGGCCCGGGCGACAGCCAGGCGGCCGTGGCGCCGGCAAGCAGGAGGACGTTGGCGAGCGTGCCGAACCTCGCGTCGGCCCAGGCCGTCAGGATTACCGCCTGCGAGACGATGGCCGCGAGCACGGCGACGAAGATCCAGCCGCGCGGCCAGGCGAAGAGTGCGGCGGCGGACGCCAGCACCATCGCCGAGGCGAGCAGCCAGGCGAGCCCCATGGGCCGCGAGATGGGCTGGGTGAGCGCCGGGAGGTCCGCCAGCCCGAACGCCTTGGCGGCCCCCATCAGGTGGATCAGCCCGTGCGCGACGAGGACGATGGCGAAGACGACCTTGATGAGCACGTGGCCTCCTCACTGGGAGGATAGCGCGAGCCGTGGCCTGCCGCCCTTCGGGCGGTCCGCGGATGGACGCGGATTGGGACTGCGCGTCAGCCGACGGCGGGCGCGCCGCGACGCGGCGCGCGGCGGGAGGAGCGCGACCCGGCGCGAGAGACCAGGTGTGCCATGGGGTGGGTCTCTCTCGCCGGGTCCCGCTCCTCCCGCTGCACCTGCGGTGCCGCCGCCGTCGCTTCCGGGCGCGCGGGACGAAGGCCTGCCACGGCCCGTCTGCTCCGCGTCCGTCCGCGTCATCCGCGGATGCCTTTCGTCCCTCGCGGCAGACTCTTCGTGCACCGGCGCTTGACAGTTGGTCCGGCAGCCCCATAATCAGCCCGTGCCCAGCTCATCTTGTCGCGCCGTCCTCCGTCTCGTCACCTTCTGCGCCGCGGCCGGCCTGGCCGCCGCGTGCGCCCAGCCGCCGGCCGAGCCCGCGGCGCCCGCCGCGCCGGCGGCGCCGGCCGTGGATGTCGCGGAACTGAGCGCGAGCGACGCGAAGGCCCGGCTCGAGTCGGGGGCGCTCACGTCCGAGGCCCTGACCCAGGCGTACCTCGACCGGATCGCGGCCATCGACGACAGCGGCCCGATGCTGAACGCGGTCATCGAGATCAACCCGAACGCGCTGTCCGACGCGCGGGCGCTCGACGAGGAGCGCGCCGGCGGGCGGGTGCGCGGGCCCCTGCACGGGATCCCGGTCCTCCTCAAGGACAACATCGACGTCATGGGCCTGGTGAACTCCGCCGGGTCGCTGGCGCTCGCGACGAACACCCCCGCGGCCGACGCCTTCGTCGCGGCCCGCCTGCGCGCCGCCGGCGCGGTCATCCTGGGCAAGGCGAACCTGAGCGAGTGGGCGAACTTCCGGTCGACGCGGTCGACCTCGGGCTGGAGCTCGCGCGGCGGCCAGACGAAGAATCCTTACGTGCTCGACCGGAACCCCTGCGGGTCGAGCGCCGGCACCGGCTCGGCCATCGCGGCCAGCCTCGCAGCCATCGGCGTCGGCACCGAGACCGACGGCAGCATCATCTGCCCCTCGGCGATCAACGGCCTCGTCGGCCTCAAGCCGACCGTCGGGCTCGTGAGCCGGACCGGGATCATCCCCATCTCGATCTCGCAGGACACCGCGGGCCCGATGGGGCGGACGGTCACCGACGTCGCGTTGCTGCTCGGCGGGATGGTGGGCGCCGACCCGGCCGACCCGGCGGGGCCGGCGGCGGAGGGGCACGTGGCCGCCGACTACACCGCCGCGCTCGACGCCGGCGCGCTCGCCGGCAAGCGCTTCGGCGTGCTGCGGCAGGCGATGGGCTATCACCCCGACGTCGACGCGGCCTTCGAGAAGGCCGTCACCGCGATGCGGGGCGCGGGAGCCGAGGTCGTGGACGTCACGATCCCGACCTACAACCAGTGGGGCGCCGCCGAGAACGACGTGCTGCTCTACGAGTTCAAGGACGGCCTGAACGCCTACCTGGCGACGAGCGCCGCCGGCCCGCGGTCGCTGGCCGACCTCATCGCGTGGAACCGCGAGCACGCCGCCGAGGCCATGCCGTACTTCGGGCAGGAGCTGTTCGAGCAGGCCGAGGCCAAGGGGCCGCTGAGCGAGTCCGCCTACCGCACGGCCCGCGCCACCGCGCGCCGCCTCGCCGGCGCGGACGGCCTGCTCGCGGCGCTCGGCCGGCAGCGCCTCGACGCGGTGATCGCCCCGAGCATGTCGCCCGCCTGGCCGACCGACCTGGTCCTCGGGGACCACTTCCTCGGCGCCGGGTACGGGATGGCGGCGGTCGCCGGCACGCCAAGCCTGACCGTGCCGGTCGGCGACAGCCACGGCCTGCCGCTCGGCCTGGTGTTCATGGGACCCGCGTACAGCGAGTCAGCCCTCCTGGGCTTCGGCTTCGCGCTCGAGCAGCTGACGAAGGCGCGGACGGCCCCGGCGTTCCTTCCCACCCTGTCGTTGCCCTGACCGACGGTTCCTGCATCTTTCGGGGCCCTGGCCCCCTTTCGAGGAGGTTCGGATGAAGAGAGTGCTGCTCGCGTTGACGTTCGTCCTGGCCGCGCACTCCGCGGCGTACGCCACGTGGTCGGTCATCGCGGTGAACGCGCGGACGGGCCAGGTGATCATCGCCTCGGCCACCTGCGTGCGGCAGGCCGGCTTCCCCGCCCGCCAGCCGAACGGCGCGCGCGACCTGATGGACGTGCAGGCGGTGATCGTGCCGGGCGTCGGCGTCGCCGCGTGCCAGGCGGGCGTCGACAACACGCGCCAGAACCAGATGCTCGTCTACAACGAGATCAAGAAGGGCACCCCGCCCGCCGAGATCATCGAGATGCTCAAGAAGGACCCGAACATCGAGCGCCGCCAGTTCGGCATCGTGTCGATCCCGAACGACGGGACGATCACGTCGCGGAACAACCGCGCCGGGTTCAACGGCTCGGGCAACTCCGTCTCGTCGCTCTACTTCGGCGGGCAGGTCGGCGACATCTACTACCAGGTGCAGGGCAACACCCTGCTTGGCGACCAGGTGATGCACAAGGCGGCGCTCGCCTTCACGCGGGCGACCGGCACGATGGCCGACCGCGTCATGGCGGCCATGGAGGCGGCCGACGCCAACGGCGGCGACCACCGCTGCAACTGCGGCAACAACCCCCTCGACTTCGTGCCCTGCGACGACAAGACGGCGCACGTCGCCTACATCGCCATCGCCGAGAAGACCGACAAGCCGGGCGTCACGCACAACGACGGCGACTACTACGCCTACATCAGCGTGACCGACGACAACACCAAGGTCGGCGAGAGCGGCAACCCGGTGAAGACGCTGCGGATGCGCTACGACGCGTGGGTCCGCGCGGGCGCCCCGCGCCTGCCGCGGCCGGGCCCGACGCCCTACAAGCCGCAGTAGGGCAGCAGGTTCCTCGGGTTCCTGGGGTTCCTCGCGTTCCTCGGTTCGAATGGGTTCGTCGGGTTCGACGGGTTCGTCAGGTTCGACGGGTTCGACGGGTTCGTCGGGTTCGTCGGGTTCGACAGGTTCGTCTGGTTCGTCAGGTTCGACGTCCGGACTTCGTGTTCGCCGTCGTGTCCGTCGTGCCCTTCGCGGGGTGTCTTGTCAGGTTCGTCGGGTTCGACGGGTTCGTCAGGTTCGTTGGCGCGGCGGTGTGGTTGACAAGGCCACCCGCCGCGCCGTAGTTTTCGTTCCAGCTTCCGCACCGACTCCCCCCGCCGAAAGGCAGAGTCGATGCTTCGAGTTGGTCCCTCGCGCGCTGCGGCGCGCGCACTGCTCCTGCTGGCGCTCGCGTGCCTCCTGCCGGCGTCCCGGGCCCACGCCCAGGACGTGCCGGCGTTCGGCCTCGCCCCCAAGGCGTCGCCCGCCCTCGCCAACGGCCGTATCGTCTTCGCCGAGGGCACCGTCGACCGGACCGGCATGCGCTTCCTGCTGCCGGAGCTGAACATCCTGCAGCCCATCGGCCTCGCGGTGGCCACGGCCAACGACGATGACCGCGTGCGCGTGGTGCTCGGGCGCGACCGGTGGGACGAGACCATCCGGGAGGCCACCACCACCAGCGGCGCGGCGGGGTTCGCCCTGCACACGCAGGGGGACATCCGCGTCACGCTCGCCACCGACGGCGAGCCCGTCCACTTCCTGCTGGCGGCCTGGGTGGGCGCCGACGTGACGCCGCCGGCGCCGCCCGTCCTCGAGACCCGCGCCGCCGGCACGGGTGGGTGGACGGGCTGGCTCGTCGCGGCCGGGGTGCTCGCCGCGCTCGCCGCCGCCGCCCTCGTCCTCATGCGCCGGCGGACGGACGGCGCCGCGGCCGCGGCCGTCCTGGCCGCGGTGCTGCTCTCGGGGGCGGCCGTCGCCGCGCAGGGCGGCGGCACGACCGTCCTCGGCGGCGGGCCGCCGGCGCCGATCCCGCCGCCCTCGAGCCTGCCTGCCGGCGCGCTGCCGCCGAGGCCCGGCACGGCGCTCGAGCGGACCTGGGACCAGATCCACAATCCCGAGAGCTCGTGGAACAGCCGGCTCGACCGCATCGACGACGAGTTCAGCCGCTTCGAGAACGCGAGCCGGCCGTTCGAGTTCCTGAACACGGCCGTCGGCGCGGGCCGGAGCGCCCTCGAGTTCTGGGAGGCCTCCGAGGCGTTCTCGCCGGAGGACGCCGGCTACACCCCGGACCTCAGCCCCGACGGCATGCCGTCATTGCCCGTCGGCTGCGCGGTGACCGACGATGCGGCGGCGTGCGCCCAGTGCTACACCCAGGCGCAGGGCCACCTGCAGGGGATGATGCTGCTGCTCGAGCGGCTGCGCGCCATCGGCGAGAGCACGCGGCGCTACTCGACCGCGGCGCTGGCCTTCGGCGACAACGTCTCGGGCATCCACGGCGCGAGCGGCCTGGCCTGGCAGGCCCAGCGTGGCGGCATCGTGCAGCAGCTCGCCCACTTCGAGGAGACCTACGAGAACAAGCGCCGCGACATGATGGGGTCCCTGCGCCGCGCGCTCGACGAGGTGGCGTCGTGCGAGGACCGCTTCTTCCACAACCCCGACTGGTTCAACCGCTACGGGTTCATCTACTACCAGTTCATGGATGCTAGATACAAAAAATAGGGTGCCAAGGGTGCCAATGGTGCCAGGGGTGCCAAGGGTGCGCCGCCAAGGTGCCAAGGGTGCCAAGGGTGCCAAGGGTGCCAAGGGTGCGCCGCCAAGGTGCCAGGGGTGCCAAGGGTGCCAAGGGTGCGCCGCCAAGGTGCCAAGGGTGCCAGTGGTGCCAAGGGTGCCAACGGGGTTATCGTGGCGCCTCGAAATGTTGGGGTGCGGTGCGGGCCGCACACCGCCGGCACCGCTGGCACCCCTGACACTCTGACGGCGCACCCCTGGCACCTCTGGCACTTCTGGCACCCCTGGCACTTTGACCGCGCACCCCTGGCACCTCTGGCACTTCTGGCAACCCTGGCACTCTGGGGGCGCACCCCTGGCACCCTTGGCACCTTTGGCACTCCTGGCACCCTGTTCGTACCCCCTAAGTGCTAGAATCCTAAAGATATTGTGCCTGTAACGAAGATTCTCATCGCCAATCGTGGCGAGATCGCCGTGCGCATCATCCGGGCGTGCCGCGACATGGGTATCGGGACGGTCGCCGTGTACTCCGAGTGCGACCGGACGGCGCTCCATGTGCGGCTCGCGGACGAGGCGTGGCCCGTCGGGCCCAACGCGCCTCGCGAGAGCTACCTCCGCGTCGACAGGATCCTGGACGTCGCGAAGCGCAGCGGGGCCGACGCGGTCCACCCGGGCTACGGTTTTCTCGCCGAGAACGAAGACTTCGCCGCCGCGTGCCGCGACGCGGGCCTGACCTTCATCGGGCCGTCCCCCGAGGCGATCTCGCTGATGGGCAGCAAGACCGCCGCGCGGCAGGCCGCCATCAAGGCGGGCGTGCCCGTGGTGCCCGGCACCGAGGAGCCGCTCGCCGACGACGTGCCGGAAGCCGAGGTGCTGGCGATTGCCGCGCGCATCGGCTACCCGCTGATGCTCAAGGCGGTCGCCGGCGGCGGCGGCAAGGGCATGCGGATGGTCAGCGCCCCTGAGGACCTGCCCGGCGCGCTCCGCGCCGCGCGCTCCGAGGCCGGCTCGGCCTTCGGCGACTCGGCCGTCTACCTCGAGCGGCGGATCATGCATCCGCGGCACATCGAGGTGCAGCTGCTCGGCGACCACCACGGCACCGTGCTGCCGTTCGTCGAGCGCGAGTGCTCGATCCAGCGGCGCCACCAGAAGGTCATCGAGGAGAGCCCGTCGCTCGCCGTCACGCCGGAGATCCGGCGCCAGATGACGACCGCCGCCGCGTCGGTGGCCCGCACGGTCGGCTACACCAACGCGGGCACGATCGAGTTCCTGCTCGACGAGGACGGCAGCTTCTACTTCCTCGAGATGAACACGCGCCTCCAGGTCGAGCACCCGATCACCGAGATGGTGAGCGGGGTGGACCTGGTCCGGTGGCAGATCCGCATCGCCCGCGGCGAGCGGCTCGACCTCGATCCGGAGTCGCTCCTCGTGCCGCGCGGCCACGCCGTCGAGTGCCGTGTCTACGCGGAGGATCCGGACGCCAACTTCATGCCGTCGCCGGGCCGCATCCTCGGGCTGCGCGTCCCGCAGGGTCCCGGCGTCCGCGACGACAGCGCCGCGTACGAGGGCGGCGAGGTGCCGATCTTCTACGACCCGATGATCTCGAAGCTGATCACGTGGGGCGAGGATCGCCCGCACGCGCTGGCCCGCATGCGGCGCGCGCTGGCGGAGTACGAGGTCCGCGGCATCCGCACCACGATCCCGTTCTTCCTGTGGGTGCTCGAGGACGAGGACTTCCTCGCCGCGCGCTTCGACACCACGTTCATCGACCGCAAGCTGGGCGGGCGCAACGGCGAGCTGCTGCAGCCGGTGACGGCCGACGACGAGGAGATGGCGGCGATTGCCGCGGCCATCCACGCCTTCGAGCGGCGCCCCGCGGCGCCCGTGGCGGCGGCCCCGGCGAGCCGCTGGAAGGCGACCGCCCGCGCGGAGGCGCTTCGCTGATGCAGCTCGACATCGAAATCGGAGAGACGACCCGCACGGTCGTCGTCACCCGCGAGGACGGCCGCTACGTGGTCTCGGTCGACGGCCGCGCGCGTGTCGTCGACGCCCGCGCCGTGGGGCCCGCGACGTGGTCGCTGCTCACGGGCACGGATGCCACAGATGCCACAGGCACAGCCACAGATGGCACAGATGGAACGGCAGGAACGCTAGGAACCCCAGGAACATCAGGAACCTCCGAGTCCCCCGCGGTGCGCCGCGTCGAGGCGTCCGTCGTGCCGCTGCGCGAGCCCGGGCGGTTCGACGTGTACGTGAACGGGCGGACGGTTCCGGTCCTCGTCCGGACGGCCGGGATGGGCCGGCGCGGGCGCGATCACGGCGGGGCGCACGGCAGCGGCCCGCAGCGGGTGACGGCGCCGATGCCGGGCAAGGTCGTCCGCGTGCTCGTCGCCCCGGGCGACGAGGTGACGGCGAAGCAGGGCCTCGTCGTGGTCGAGGCGATGAAGATGGAGAACGAGCTCAAGGCGGCGCGGGACGGCCGCGTGCGCGAGGTGGCCGTGACCGAGGGGCAGTCGGTCGAGGCCGGCGCCGTCCTGGTGGTCGTGGAGTAATCGCGTGCTGCGCGCGGCCTACCGCCACGTCCGCGCGATCGTCATTGTCGTCGCGGTCGTGATCGCCGTCGCGCTGGTGACCACGGTCACCGTGGACCTCGGGCCGGCGCTCAAGGCGCGCGCCGAGCGGGCGGGGTCGAACTGGATCGACCGCCCGATGCACATCGGCCGGCTCGGCATCCATCTCGCGTCGGGCCGCTTCGTCGTCGAGGACCTGGTCATCGAGGGGCTGGAGCCGACGGCCCCGAACTTCCTCACCGCCAAGCGCATCGAGGTCTCGCTCACCTGGGGCGCGATCTTCCATCGCGAGATCCTGCTCGACACCATCGAGATGACCGACTGGCGGATGGTGGTGGAGTCGCGCCCGAACGGCGTCCACAACTTCCCGCGGTTCGGGGGGCCGCCGCGGCCGCCGAGCACGGGGCCCCGCCTCGTGGTCACCACGCTCCAGTACGTCCACGCCTACCGCGGCGAATTCGTGCTCGACGACACCGGCTCGGACTGGGGCGTCGTGGCGCCGAACCTCGACGTGACGGCGGGGAAGCTGGGCAGCTACCGGGGGACGGCGAGCTTCAGCGGCGGGACGGTCCGCATCCAGCACTACCAGCCCATGTCGGCGGACATGCAGATGAGCTTCCGCGTCCAGGACGGGCAGGTCATCGTCGAGAAGGTCGACCTGACGACCGACGGCGCGCGGACGGCGCTCACCGGCGTGGTGGACGTGCCGCACTGGCCCGAGCAGACCTACCAGATCACCCGCTCCGACATCCAGCTGCCGCGGATGCGCGACATCTTCTTCCACGACGACGACTTCGAGCTGAGCGGCCAGGCGGTCTTCACCGGCACGTTCCACAAGTACGACGGCGGGTGGGCGGTGACGGGCGACTTCCAGAGCGACGAGATGGGCATCGACGCGTACCGGTTCCAGCACATGGGGGGCTCGGTCGCGTGGGGCCCGGACCGGCTGGACGTGACGCGCGCCTCGTCGGAGTTCTACGGGGGCCGCACCGACTTCCGGTATCGCATGGCGCCGCTCGGGGTGCCCGGCGAGCGGCCGATCTCGCGGCTCGACGTGGACTACACGGACGTCGACCTCACGCGCTTCACCAACTTCCTCGAGACGCGCGGCCTGCGCCTGGCGGGCCGGGCGACCGGGCGCAACCTGCTCGAGTGGCGCCTGGGCAGCTGGGACCGCCGGACGGGCGAGGGCCATGTCTCCGTCGCGCCACCGCCCGGGGTGTCGCTGGCGGGCCGCGCGCTGCCGCCGGGCGCGGCCGGGGTGGCGCGGGGCCGCGCGGAGATCTACGGGCCGTTCAGCAACCACACGCCGCGGCGGCCCGTCCCGATCGCGGGCGCGATGGCGTACACGTTCGACGGCGACGCCGTGCAGATCGCGCCGAGCGTCGTCGCGACGCCCGAGACCTACGTCTCCTTCGAGGGCCGGACGGCCTGGGGCGAGGACTCGCGGATGCCGTTCCACGTGACGAGCACGAACTGGCAGGCGAGCGACCGCTTCCTCGCGGGGTTGATGACCGCGTTCGGCGCCACGACCAACGCGATCCCCGTCGACGGCGTGGGGGTCTTCGACGGCGTCATGCTCGGCGCGTTCCGCCGCCCGCGCATCGAGGGGAAGATGCTGGCCGACGCGATGCGCGCCTGGGGCGTCACCTGGGGCGCGGTGGACGGCGACGTCGTCGTGGACAACTCCTACGCGAGCGTGAGCAACACCGTCATCCGCGACGGGCGGTCCGAGATGCGCGTCGACGGCCAGTTCTCGCTCGGCTACCCGCGCAGCGACGGCGGCGAGGAGATCGACGCCCGGGTCCGCGTCAACGGCCGGCCGGTCAGGGACTTCCTCGAGGCCTTCGACCTCGAGGACTACCCGGTGGAGGGCGAGGTCTCGGGGGACTTCCACCTGTACGGCGCCTACACGGAGCCGCTCGGCTACGGCCGGCTGACGATCGATCGCGGCATCGCGTACGACGAGCCGTTCGCGACCGCCTCGGCGGCGCTGCGCTTCGAGGGCAACGGCGTGCGCCTCGACGGCATGGAGATCGAGAAGGGCGGCGGCACCGTGACCGGCGCGGCCTTCGTCGGCTGGAACGGCAACTACTCGTTCAACGCCGACGGCCGGCGCCTGGCGGTTGAGACGCTCGAGCTGACGGCGGTCGAGGGGATGCCGCGCCTGAACGGGCTGGTGGACTTCTCGGCCGCGGGCAGCGGGACGTTCGACCAGCCCCGCTACGACGTGAAGGTCAGCGTGCGCGACCTGTTCTTCGGCACGGAGGGCATCGGCCAGGTGACCGGGCGCCTGTCGGTGCGCGACGAGCTGCTCAACTTCGAGGTGGAGGCCGCGTCGCCCCGCCTCGCGGTCTCGGGGACCGGGCGGATCGCGATCACCGACGAGGGCGACACCGAGATGTCGTTCCGCGTCACCGACACGTCGCTCGACCCGTACGTGCGCGCGCTCGACCCGTCGCTGTCGGCGTTCACGACGGCCGTCGCCAGCGGCACGATCCGCGTCGTCGGGGAGCTCTACAACCCCGACGCCCTGCGCGTGGACACCACCGTCGAGCAGGTCGACCTGCGCTTCTTCGACTACCACCTGCGGAACGCCGGGCCGATCCGGCTCGGCGTGGACCGCCAGGTGCTGCGCGTCGACGCGATGCGGCTCGTCGGCGACGACACGGAGCTCGACCTGACCGGCACGGTCAACCTGCCCGACACGGTGATGTCGCTGCGCGCCGGGGGCGCGGCGAACCTCGCGGTGCTGCAGGGGTTCCTGCCCGACCTCCGCAGCTCCGGGCGCGCCGAGGTCTCGGCGGCGATCGAGGGGCCGGTCAGCCAGCCGGTCGTCTCGGGCAACGCGCTCGTCTCGAACGGCCGCCTCCGGCACTTCTCGTTCCCGCACGCCCTCGAGAGCCTGAACGGCATCGTCACGTTCAACGCGGCCGGCCTGCGGCTCGACGGCCTGACGGGCCGGCTCGGCGGCGGCGCCGTGCAGTTCGGCGGGCGCGTCGGCATCACGGGCTACCGCCTCGGCGAGTTCGACGTGCGGGCGAGCGCCGAGGGCATGCGGCTCCGCTTCCCGGAGGGCATGCGGTCGGTGGTGGACGCCGACCTCGCGCTGCAGGGGCCGGCCGACGGACCCGGGCCGGTGCTCTCGGGCACCGTCACCGTGCAGAGCGCGACGTGGTCGGGCTCGGTGGGCTCGACGGGCAGCATGTTCGGCCTCGGCGCGGCGGAGCAGGGCGTGCCCGCGCCCGAGGGGGCGATCGGCGCGGTGCCGACGCTGCCGGTCCGCTACGACGTCCGCGTGCTGGCGCCGTCGAGCCTGCGCATCGACAGCGACCAGGCGCGCATCGTCGCGAGCGCCGACCTGAACCTGCGCGGCACCTTCGACCGGCCGCTGCTCTTCGGCCGCGCCGACATCGAGCGCGGCGAGGTCGAGTTCGAGGGGCGACGGTACGTCGTGCTGCGCGGGAGCCTCGACTTCACCAACCCCAACCGCATCCAGCCGTTCTTCGACGTCGAGGCCGAGACGCGCGTCAGGGTGCCGGGCCAGACCTACCGGGTCACCCTGCGCATGACGGGCACGACCGAGCGGCTGCAGCCGGAGTTCACCTCCGACCCGCCGCTCGCGCCCGTCGACATCCTCACGCTGCTCTTCAGCGACACGGCCCCGAGCGGCGACGCCGAGGTGGCGCAGCTGCGGACCCCGAACCAGGCCGAACAGGACCTGCTGCAGGCGCGGGCGACGCGCGCGCTCACCGGCGCGCTGTCCGACGAGGTCGGCAAGGTCGTGGAGCAGACCTTCGGCGTGGACACGTTCCAGATCACGCCGCTCCTCGTGGACCCGTACCAGCAGTCCTCGCGCCTCAACGTGAACCCAGCGGCCCGGGTCACGATCGGCAAGCGGATCTCCGACCGCATCTACCTGACCTACGCGCGGAGCCTGTCCTCGTCCACGCGCGACGAGATCATCCTGCTCGAGTACGACCAGAGCGACAGCCTGGCCTGGGTGCTCTCGCAGAACGAGGACCGCACCTACGCGCTCGAGGTCCGGAAGAGGATCGTGTTCTGATGCCCCGCGGTCACGCATCGATCCGCCGCCGCGCCGCGGCCGCCGCGCTCGCCCTCGCCGCCCTGCTCGCGTGGGCGGCCCCCGCGCGGGCGGACGTCACAGATTACCTCGGGCGGCCCATCGCCGCGGTCCGCGTGGAGGTGGACGGCGAGCCGGTGACCACCCGGTCCGTCATCGAGCTCATCGAGACGCGCGCCGGCGACCCCCTGTCGATGCAGCGCGTGCGCGAGTCGCTCGACCACCTCGTCGGGCTCGGCCGCTTCGAGGACGTGCGCATCTTCGCCGAGGAGGCCCCGGGCGCGCCGGGGGCCGTCGTCGTCCGCTGGGAGCTGACCCCCGTGCGCCACGTCGCCCGCATCGACGTGACCGGCCGGCCCGAGGTCGGCGCGTCCGAGCTGCGGCGCGTGCTCGACGACGGGTACGGCCAGGGACCGGCGGCCAGCCGGGTCCCGGCGATGGCGGATACGCTGCGGACGTTCTACGCCGATCGCGGCTATCGCGGCGCGGTGGTGCGCACCACCCTCGAGCCTGGCGACGCGCCGGACGCGGTCCGCCTGGTCCTCGACATCGACGCCGGGCCGCGGACCCGCCTGTCGGCCGTGGAGATCCGCGGCGGCGCCCCGGCCGCGCCGGCCGAGGCGCGGCTCCGCATCGCGCCCGGCGACGCGTACGACCGCGCGACGATCGACGCGCGCGTGGCCGCCTACGAGGACGAGCTGCGCGGCGAGGGTTACTACGAGGCCTCCGTCGAGCCCGCCGTCGACTTCTCCCCGGACGGGACGTCGGCGGTGCTCACCGTGACTGTCGACCCGGGGCCGCGCGTCAGGGTGGTCTTCGCCGGCGACCCGCTCCCGGCCGACCGGCGCGACGCGCTCGTGCCCATCCGCGCGGAACGGTCGGTGGACGAGGACCTGCTCGAGGACGCCAGCCGGAACATCGAGCGCGACCTCCGCGAGGAGGGCTACCGCTCGGCCTCGGCGCCGTACACGCGCGAGGAGTCGGGCGACGAGATGGTCCTCACCTTCACCGTGACGCGCGGGCCGCTCTACCGCCTCGAGCACGTCGCGGTCGAGGGGCAGTCGCAGCTCGGGCTTGACGACGTGAAGGGGCTGCTGCGGCTGCAGCCGGGCGAGCCCTTCGTCGACGCGCGGGTCGCCGCTGTCGCGGCGGCCATCACCGAGCTGTACCGCGTCCGGGGCTTCACCGCCGCGTCGGTGAACGCGCGGGTCGCCGTGCTGCCGGAGGCGTCGGCGCAGGGCGCGCCCTACCGCCCGGTCGCGGTCACCTTCGAGGTCACCGAGGGCCAGCCGAGCGCGGTCGGCGCCGTCACCCTCGAGGGCGTGTCGGCCGGGCGCGAGGCCGCCGTGCGGGCGCTGCTGGCGCTGACGCCGGGGCGGCCCTTCTACCGGCCGGCGCTCGGCGCGGACCAGGAATCGGTGGAGCGCTACTACCGGAACGACGGCTTCCAGCAGGTGTCGGTGCGCTCCGGGACCGCGGAAGCCGGCGCGGGCGTCATCGACGTCCACTGGACGGTGAGCGAGGGGCCGCAGACGCGCGTGGGCCACGTGCTCGTCGCGGGCAACGACAGGACGAGCGCCGACCTGATCCGTCGCGAGATCGTGCTCCGGCCCGGCGAGCCGCTCGGCGAGGACGCGCTCGTCGAGAGCCAGCGGCGCCTGAGCGCGCTCGGCCTGTTCCGGCGCGTCCGCATCAGCGAGCTCCCGCACGGGGCGAGTTCCGACCGCGACGTGCTGGTGTCCGTCGAGGAGGCGCCGACCACGACCATCTCGTACGGCGGCGGCCTCGAGGTCGGCCGCCGCGTGCGGCCGGCCGAGCAGGGCGGCCAGGCGGAGGAGCGGGTCGAGGTGGCGCCGCGCGCGTTCTTCGAGATCGGCCGCCGCAACCTGTGGGGCAAGAACCGCTCGGTGAACCTGTTCACGCGGGTCAGCCTCCGCCCCCGCGACCCCGGCGTCGCGTCCACCGACCCGACCGACACCGGGGGCTACGGCCTCAACGAGTACCGGGTGGTCGGCACCTTCCGCGAGCCGCGCGCCTTCGGGACGACGGGCGACGCGCAGGCGACGGCCTTCGTCGAGCAGGCGATCCGCCCCAGCTTCAACTTCCGCCGGCGCGGGGTGCGCGGCGAGTACGCGCGGCGGTTCGGGTCGGGCATCACCGCGAGCGGCCGCTACGCCCTCGACCGCACGGTGCTCTTCGACGCGCAGATCCAGCCGGCCGACCAGCTCCTCATCGACCGCCTCTTCCCGCAGGTGCGGCTGTCCACCTTCACCGGCTCGGTGCTCCGCGACTCGCGCAATGACGTGCTCGACCCGGAGCGCGGGGCCGTGTTCAGCGTCGACAGCTCCCTGGCGACCCGCGCCCTCGGCTCCGAGGTCGGCTTCGTCAAGGCCTTCGCGCAGCAGTCGATCTATCGGCGCCTGCCCGGCGGCAGCCGGTTCGTGCTGGCGGCCAGCGCGCGCATCGGGCTCGCGCGGGGCTTCGGCCGCGACGTCGTCCGGCTCGACGCCAACGGCGAGCCCGAACTCGACCCCGCGGGCAACCCGGTCGTGGACGTGGTCGAGGACCTGCCGGCCAGCGAGCGCTTCTTCGCCGGCGGCGACACCACCGTGCGCGGCTTCGTCCTCGACCGGCTGGGCACCGAGCAGACGCTGAACGACCAGGGCTTCCCCACTGGGGGCAACGGCCTGGTCGTGCTGAACCTCGAGCTGCGCGCGCCATACTGGAAGGGGGTCGGGCTCGTGGGGTTCCTCGACGCCGGCAACGTCTTCGCGCGCGCCGGCGACATCAAGCTCTCGGAGCTGCGCCCGGCGGCGGGCTTCGGCATCCGCTACCGGTCGCCCCTCGGGCCGCTCCGCGTCGACCTCGGCTTCAACCTCGATCGGCGCCTGCGCCCGAACGGCGGCCGCGAGCGCGGCTCGGTGCTGCACATCTCGCTGGGGCAGGCCTTCTAGGGCACAGATGGACAGATGGACTCGGATGCACAGATGACGCGGATGCGTGGATACCTGGTTCGGGCCGGAGGGGCCGGGGCCCACCGGCCGGCGGGCCGGCGGCTGTGGCTCCTCGCGTGCGCGGCGGTCCTCGTCGCCGGCGCGTGGACGCCCGCCGCGGCGCAGGGGGAGCTCATCGAGCGGACGCTCGCGATCGTCGGCGGCCAGGTGATCACGCTGAGCGATGCCAGGACGGCGCTCGCGCTGGGGCTGGTCGACGGCGCGGGCGCGGGCGACCCGATCGCGGCGGCGGCCTCGCGCCTCGTCGACCGGCAGCTCGTCCTCCGCGAGGTGCAGCGCTACGCGCCGCCCGAGCCCGCGGCCGACGCGGTCACGGCGCGCGTCGCGGTCGCGCGCGACCGCTTCGCGTCCGATACGGCGTTCGAGCAGGCGCTCGCGGCAGGCGGCTTCACGCGGGAGCGGCTGCGCGCCTGGGTCCGCGACGACCTCCGCATCCAGGCCTACCTCGACCAGCGCTTCGCGGTCGCCGGCATCCCGGGCGACCAGGAGATCTCGGCCTACTACAACGCGCACCGCGCCGAGTTCGACCGCGGCGGCCTGGCTTTCGACGAGGCCTCGCGCCTCATCCGCGACCGCCTCGGCGCGGCCCGCCGGAGCGAGCTCATCACCGACTGGATCTCCGACCTGCGCCGGCGCACCGACGTGGTCGAGCTCTTCCGGCCCGGCGCGCGCTGACCGCCGGTAATACGCCGGCCCGTCCCCCGTCATCTCCCTCGACCGGCGCGCCCGTCCCGCCTGGACGCGGCGGCCGCGCGGACCTTCGAGGAGGATGCATGACCCGTCACGTCACGAGACTCACGCTCGCCGCTGTGCTGCTGGCATCGACCGCCGCGCTCGTCCATGCCTTCAACCCGCAGCCGGACCCGCCCGGACACTACTACAGCCCCGTCGGCATCGTGTCGGGCGAGGCCCTCGAGATCCACGTCGCGAACACGCGCTTCCCGGCGGGCCGCGACGGCCAGCTGCCGCCCGGGCCCTGCCGCGCGGACATCCTCGTGCTCGACGCCAACGGCGGCCTGCTGGCGCGCCAGGGCGGCAGCATCGAAGCCGGCCAGACCCTGTCGCTGACTTACGCCGCCGGGCGCGAGTCGGCGGGCGCGGACCGCCTGCTGGCCCGGGGCGTGGTGCTCTTCTCGGGCAAGGCCGGGCACTGCGTGTCGAGCCTCGAGGTGGTGGACGTGCAGACGGGCCACGGCCTGGGCGTCCTCAACCCCGGGCTCATCCGCGGCTTCAACCCGCAGCCCGAGCCGCCCGGCGACAAGCGCTAGCCCGACTCAAGGGGCCCGGCCCGCGCCCCCTGGCGGGACCGGGCGCCCTAACCGCCGAGCGCGGCCCGCAGCAGCTCCGCGCAGTTGAAGAGCGCGTGGCTGACGACGCCCGCGACGACGCTGCGGCGGCGGAGGTAGACGAGCGCCCAGAGGAGGCCGAGGGTGCCCGTGGCCCCGGCCGCGTCCCAGCCCTGGAGGGTGTGGCCGAGCCCGAAGGCGGCGCTCGTCACCAGCACGCCGACCCAGGGGCCGCCGAGGTGCTGCTCGAAGCGGTGCAGCAGGAACGCCCGCTGCAGCTCCTCGCGCAGGCCGCCCGCCACGATCGCCACCACCACGAACCCCGCGAGGCCGAGCGGCGTGCCCGTGAGCGCGCCGAGCGGGTTCTCCGGGACGTTGCGCAGGCCCGGCGCCAGGGCCTGGATCGCGATCAGGACGGCGAACACCGCCGCGAAGACCAGCGGGAGCAGGGCGACGCCGAGCGCGGCCTCCCGCAGGGGCGGGCGGTCGCCGAGGAACAGGCGCCGGGGTGACTCGCCCCCGCGGCGGAGGAAGTAGGCGACCAGCGCGAGCAGCACGACCGCGTCGATGAGCGAGAGGGAGAAGACGAAGGCCGCCGAGAGCCGCCCGTCGTCGCCCGTGGGCGCCAGGCCCGCCAGGCGGAGCAGCCCCGCCACGGCGAGCTGCGTCGGGTAGGCCGAGCAGACCAGGACCTCGAAGCCGGCGCGGAGGCGGGCGTGCGCGCGCGCCGGCGCGGTGGCGGCGGCCTGCCCGCCGGCCGGCGGCGCGGGCGCGGGATCCGGAAACATCCTGCGCGATGGTACACTCGAACGGTGGCAGAGACCGCACCGCCCGCGTCCGAGCGCGTGCTGATCGTCGAGGACGACGAGTCCACCCGCGTCGGGCTGACCGAGCTCGTGCGCACGTGGGGCTTCACGACCGAGTCGGCGCCCGACGGCGAGGCGGGGCTCGCGCTCGTGACGTCCTTCCGTCCCGCCATCGTGGTCACCGACCTGGTGATGCCGAAGGTGAGCGGGCTCGACATCCTCCGGGCCCTGGCCGACGACGACCACATCCGCGTGATCCTGCTGACGGCGCAGGGCACGGTCGAGACGGCCGTGGAGGCGCTCAAGGACGGCGCCGAGGACTACCTCACCAAGCCCGTCGACCCGCAGAAGCTGCGGCGCCTGCTCGAGCGCATCGCCGAGCTGAACCACCAGCGCCGCGAGAACCTCGTGCTCCGCCGCGAGCTCCGCGAGAAGGGCAGCTTCGGGCGCATCATCGGCAACAGCGCGAAGATGCGCAGGATCTACCGCGTCATCGAGCAGGCGGCCCCGACGACGGCGTCGGTGCTGGTCATCGGGGAGTCCGGGACGGGCAAGGAGCTCGTCGCGCAGACGATCCACCAGCTGAGCCCCCGCAAGGACGCGCCGTTCGTCGCCATCAACTGCGCCGCGATTCCCGAGACGCTGCTCGAGAGCGAGATCTTCGGCCACGAGAAGGGCGCCTTCACTGGCGCGATGGACCGGCGCGCCGGCTGCTTCGAGCTGGCCGACGGCGGCACCCTGTTCCTCGACGAGATCGGGGAGATGGCGCCGGCGACGCAGGTCAAGCTGCTCCGCGTGCTGCAGGAGCGGCAGTTCCGGCGCCTCGGCGGCCGCGCCGAGCTGACCGTGGACGTCCGGGTGCTGGCGGCGACCAACATCGACCCCGCCGAGGCGATCAGGACCGGCAAGCTGCGCGAGGACCTGTACTACCGCCTGAACGTCTTCACGATCGAGCTGCCGCCCCTGCGCGACCGGATCGACGACCTCCCGCTCCTCATCCAGGCCTTCATCGGCCAGTTCAACGAGCGCGATCGCCGCGCCGTGAAGGCCGTGACCCCCGAGGCGCTCGCGGAGCTGCAGCGGTACGACTGGCCGGGCAACGTCCGCGAGCTGCGCAACGTGATCGAGCGGGCCACGATCCTGGCCCGCGGCGACCTGATCGAGCCCACGCACCTGCCCCGGCTCGGCCACGTCGCCCGCGCGGCCGAGCCCGCCGGCGGCATCAGCGTCGCCGCCGGCATGACCGTGAACGAGGTGGAGCAGCGGCTGATCCTCGCGACGCTCGAGTCGGTCGGCGGCAACAAGACCCGCGCCGCCGAGCTGCTGGGCATCAGCCTGAAGACGCTGCACAACAAGCTGAACCGGATGAAGCAGGGCACCTGAGCCCCCGGACGTCGCGCGGCGCCCCCCTGACCACGAGACCCGGCTGACGGAGCCACCCGACCGTGACGCCGCAACTATCCATCAAGCAGAAGCAGGTCCTCGGCGTCACGGCCTTCGTCGCCGTCGTCGTGGTGGCCCTGAGCGCGCTCCACGTGGTCCGCCTCGCCGGCGTGCTGCTCGACGAGAGCCGCGCGCGCGCCGAGCTGCTCTCGGCGCTCGCCTTCGACCAGGCCAGCGAGGCGCTCCGCGCGGCCGGCGCCGGCACGCGCGCCGAGGCCTACCAGGCGCTGCGCCGCGACCCGAGCCTGCGATCCACGCTCAGGGCCGCCATCCTCGGCGAGGGCGTCGCGTACGCGGCGATCGTCGACCCCGCGGGCATCGTCGTCGCGCACGGCGACCCGGAGCAGATCGGCGCCAGGCTGCCCGATGCCGGCAACCTGGCGGAGCTCGTCGACCGCGGCGGCATCGCCCAGCTCCTGTCGGTCTACGAGGAGGCGCGGACCTTCGAGTGGCGCCAGGAGATGGCGCTCGGCGGCGAGCCGTTCGGCGAGATCCGGATCGGCGTGTCGACCCTCCTCGTCCGCACCGAGCTCGACGAGGCGCTCGGGCCGGCGCTCGTGGCGGCGATCCTGGCGCTCGGCGTGTCGGTCCTCGTGGCCATGCTCCTCGCGCACGTCGTGCTGCGGCCCATCCACGTCATCCGCAGCGGCCTGACGCGGCTCGGGCGCGGCGACCTCGGCGCGACGCTCGACCTGCGGGACGAGGAGTTCCGCGATCTCGGCGACCTGTTCGAGCGGGTGACCGCCCAGCTGAAGGCGGCGGCCCCCGACGGCGTCAAGCGCGAGCAGCTCGCCGAGCTGTCGCGGCGCGTCGTCGCGCTCGGCCGGCTGACGGCCGGCGTGGCGCACGAGGTGAAGAACCCCCTCAACGCCATGACCATCCACCTCGAGCTGCTCAAGCAGAAGCTCGGCGCCGCCGACACCGCCGGCGCGGGTTCGCACGCCGAGGTGATCGCGCGCGAGATCCGCCGCCTCGACGACGTGGTGCAGGGGTTCCTCAAGTTCGTGCGGCCCGAGGAGCTGTCGCTGGGCCCGGTGCCGGCCGCGGACCTGGTGGCCGACGTGGCCCGCGGGGTCGAGGCGGAGGCCGCCGCGGCCGGCGTCACGGTGGAGGTGAGCGGCGCCGACCCGGCGGCCGTCATCGAGGCGGACCGGCCGATGCTGCGGCAGGCCCTCATGAACCTGGCGCAGAACGCCGTGCAGGCGATGCCGGAGGGCGGGCGCCTGCGCTTCGCGATCGGGCCGCCGCGCGACGGCCGGCTCGAGATCCGGATCGAGGACACGGGCGTCGGCATCCCGCCCGAGAACCTCGCCCGCATCTTCGACCTGTACTTCACGACCCGGGAGCGCGGGACGGGCATCGGGCTGTCGCTGGTGTTCCGGACCGTCCAGTTGCACAACGGCGACATCGACGTGGAGTCGACGCCGGGAGCGGGGACGAGCTTCGTGCTGCGCCTGCCGCTGGCGCGGTAGGATCGGATCCATGCGGGCCCTGCTGCTCACCGTGCTCGTGGCCGCCGCCGCCGGGACGGGCTGTGCCACCGCGTCGGCGCGCACCGAGGTGGCGATGCCCGAGCTGGCGCCGCCGCCGCCGCCGCCGCGCGTCGTCGCGGACTACGAGCCGCCGCCGGCCGCCAAGCCGGCCGCGGAGCCGGCCGCCGAGCCGGCCGAGCCCCCCGCGCCGCCCGCCTCCGGCGGCCGCCGGGAGGCGACGCCGGCGCCACGGCCCTCCACGCCCGCGCCGGAGGCGCCTGAGCCGCCGCGGCCCTCCCAGCCGCCCAGCCTCACCCTGACCCCCGCGCCGGGCACCGAGGCCCAGACAGGGGCCTCCATCCGGGCGCTGGTGGCGCAGGCGGGCCGTGACCTGGCGCGCGTCAACTACGCGGCGCTCGATGCGGACCGGCGGACGCAGTACGACACGGCGCGGCGCTTCGTCCAGCAGGCGGAGGCGGCGCTCAAGGCGGGCAACCTGGTGTTCGCCGGGAAGCTGGCCGACAAGGCCGCGACGATGGCCGCCGTGCTCGTGCGCTGACCGTCCGTCCGGTGAATCGGCAGGGGGGCGCCGGGTTTTACCTTGCGGTAACGGACCCGTTAAGCGAAAATACAGCGAAGCAACTGAAAAACGCGTAAATTCGCAGCATCTTGCGTCTGACCTAAAAGAAAAACGCAACATCTTGTGGTTCACACCTTGACAACGGATCGTCACGGGCGCATATTGGGCGTCGCGCGCGAATGTGACTGGACGCGAGCTTCTCCCAGCGGCTCAGCAGCCAGCCCGTACGCGATAGAGGCCGGAAGTAATGTCAGACGACTTCAGCCGCGCGCACCAAGCCACTATTAGTCACGACTAGATAGGGCGAACGCCCCATAGGGGAGGGGTGTCGCCATTCGACGGAGGTCCAATGCAGGAAGGCGCTGCTCAGAAGATGGCGGCCGCAGCTGCCGGACAGCAGGCGGTAGGGTCGTCGGCGCACGTAGAGCCGACGGAGACGCCGCAGAAGGGAAAGAAGGCCCAGGGGCAGGCCCCGGGGCTCGAGTTCCCGCGCTTTTTCTCGACGGCAGGGGTGGACCCGTTCGACCAGATCGAATGGGAGCTGCGTGATGCCGTCATCGGCAACGAAAAGGGCCACGTCGTCTTCGAGCAACGCCAGGTCGAGGTCCCGAAGGCCTGGTCGCAGCAGGCGACCAACATCGTCGTCTCGAAGTACTTCCGCGGCCACATCGGGTCGCCCGATCGCGAGCGGTCGGTCAAGCAGCTGATCGGCCGCGTGGTGGACACCATCACGGGCTGGGCGCGCAAGCAGAAGTACTTCGCGAGCGAGGAGGCCCTCCAGGCGTTCAGCGGGGATCTCAAGCACCTGCTCGTGCACCAGATGGCGGCGTTCAACAGCCCGGTCTGGTTCAACTGCGGCTTCGAGAAGGCGCCGCAGTGCTCGGCGTGCTTCATCAACTCGGTGGACGACACGATGGAGTCGATCCTCGGGCTGGCGAAGACCGAGGGCATGCTCTTCAAGTACGGGTCGGGCACGGGCAGCAACCTGTCGGCGATCCGCTCGTCGAAGGAGCTGCTGGCGGGCGGCGGCACGGCATCGGGGCCGGTGTCGTTCATGAAGGGCTTCGACGCCTTCGCGGGGGTCATCAAGTCGGGCGGCAAGACGCGCCGCGCCGCGAAGATGGTGATCCTGAACGCCGACCACCCGGACGTGGTCGAGTTCATCAACTGCAAGGTGGAGGAGGAGAAGAAGGCCTGGGCGCTCATCGACGCCGGGTACGACGGCTCCTTCACGGGCACGGCCTACGGGTCGGTGTTCTTCCAGAACTCGAACAACTCGGTGCGCGTCACCGACGAGTTCATGCGCGCGGTGCTCGACGACGGGTTGTGGCAGACGCGGGCGGTGACCAACGGCGAGGTGGTGGACACCTACCGGGCGCGCGACGTCATGCGGCTCATCGCCGAGGGCACGTGGATCTGCGGCGACCCCGGCATGCAGTTCGACACGACGGTCAACGAGTGGCACACGAGCCCGAACACGGCGCGCATCAACGCGAGCAACCCGTGCTCGGAGTACATGTTCCTGGACGACTCGGCGTGCAACCTCGCGTCGCTCAACCTGATGAAGTTCGTCGGCGAGGACGGGGAGTTCGACCCGGACGCCTTCAAGGCGGCCTGCCGCACGCTCATCACGGCGCAGGAGATCCTGGTCGACAACTCGAGCTACCCGACGCCGGCGATCGGGAAGAACAGCCACGCGTTCCGGCCCCTCGGGCTCGGCTACGCGAACCTCGGCGCGCTGCTCATGTCGCGCGGGCTGCCCTACGACAGCGACGCCGGCCGTGACTACGCGGCCGCGATCACCGCGCTGATGACCGGCGAGGCCTACGCGCAGTCGGCGCGCGTGGCGCGCGACCACGGCGGCCCCTTCGCGGGCTACCCCGAGAACCGCGATCCCTTCCTCCGCGTCATGCGCAAGCACCGCGACGCGATGAAGGACGTCAGCCAGAAGCACGTGCCGGCCAACCTCTACGAGGCGGCCGCGCAGGCGTGGGACGAGGCGGTCGAGCTCGGCGAGGACTTCGGCTACCGCAACGCCCAGGCCACCGTGCTCGCGCCGACCGGCACCATCGGCTTCATGATGGACTGCGACACGACCGGCGTCGAGCCGGACATCGCGCTCGTCAAGTACAAGAAGCTCGTCGGCGGCGGCATGATGAAGATCGTCAACCAGACGGTGCCGCCGGCGCTGAAGAAGCTCGGCTACACCGCGGGCCAGATCCAGGAGATCATCGCCCACATCGACGAGCACGAGACCATCGAGGGCGCGCCGCACCTGCTCGAGCGCGACCTGCCGGTGTTCGACTGCGCGTTCAAGGCCGCCAACGGCCAGCGCTCGATCCACTACATGGGCCACATCAAGATGATGGGCGCGACCCAGCCCTTCATCTCCGGCGCCATCAGCAAGACCGTCAACGTCCCGAAGAACGCGACGGTCGAGGACATCGAGCAGGCCTACCTCGAGAGCTGGCGCCTCGGCGCCAAGGCCATCTCGATCTACCGCGACGGCAGCAAGCGCACCCAGCCGCTCAACACCTCCCGGGACGCCCAGCCGTCCGAGAAGGTGCAGGCGGCGGCCGCCGCCGCCGTGGCGACCGTGTCGCAGCCCGTCCGCCGCAAGCTGCCGGACGAGCGCCAGGCGATCACCCACAAGTTCGACATCGCGGGCCACGAGGGCTACATCACCGTCGGCCTCTTCGAGGACGGACAGCCGGGCGAGATCTTCCTCGTGATGGCGAAGGAGGGCTCGACGATCTCGGGCTTCGCCGACGCCTTCGCGCAGGCGATCAGCTACGCGCTCCAGTACGGCGTGCCGCTCAAGGCGCTCGTGGACAAGTTCAGCCACGTCCGCTTCGAGCCGTCGGGCATGACGAAGAACCCCGACGTCCGCTTCGCCAAGTCGATCGTCGACTACATCTTCCGCTGGATGGCGTCGAAGTTCATGTCGCCGGAGGCGCAGTTCAACGCCGGCGTCAACAACCGCGACGAGGTGGCCGCCGAGGCCGCCCCCGTCGAGGCCCCGGCCCCCAAGGCCAAGCCGGCGCCCGCGCCGGCCGCCCCGAAGTCCACCGCGAGCTTCGCCGCGATCCAGAACCAGGAGGACGCGCCGCCCTGCTCCACGTGCGGCTCGATCATGGTGCGCAGCGGCGCCTGCTACAAGTGCACCAACTGCGGGACGACGTCCGGCTGCGCGTAAGCGGGCCGGGCTGGGCTGGGACTACCGGCCACGAAGCGCACGAAGAACACGAAGCGAATACGGGCCGGGGCGGCAACGCTCCGGCCCGTCGGCTGTACGCCGCCCTCGCGCGGTATCCTCACCCCATGCCCCCGTTCGACGACGAGATCGACAGGCTCTACCAGCTCGCGCCCGGCGCGTTCACCGAAGCGCGGAACGCGCTCGCGAAGCAGGCGGGCAGGCCCGCCGGGGACGCCATCAGGAAGCTCGTCAGGCCGCAGCTCGCGGCGTGGGCCGTCAACCAGGTCTACTGGCGCGACCGCGTGGCGTTCGACAGGCTCGTGAAGGCCGCGGAGGCCGTGCGCGCGGCGCACCGGCGCCTCGTCGGTGGGGAGGAGGCGGACCTGGCCGGCGCCGAGGCGGCGCACGCCGAGGCGCTGGGGCGCGCCGTGGCCGCGGCCCGCGCCGCCCTTGCCGAGTCGGGGGAGGCGGTGTCGCCGGCCGTCACGGCTGCCGTCACCGACACGCTCCGGGCGCTGCCGACCGCCGACCCGTTCGGGCGGCTGGCCAGGCCCCTCACGCCGGCTTCCGGGTTCGAGGCCTTCGCCGGCGTGGTGGCCCGCGCGCCGCGCGCGGCCACGCCCGCGCCGCCGCCCCTGCGGCTGCAGAAGGGCGCGGCCACCGAGGACGCCGCCCGGACGCGCGCGCGGGCGCGCGAGGCGGCGAAGCTCGAGGCCGAGCTCGCGGCGGCCGTGGCGGCGTCGACGGCGGCGGCGAAGGCCCTCGACGACCTCCAGAAGGCCGTCGCCCGCGCGGAGCGCGAGCGCGACCGCCGCCAGGCCGCGCTCGACGAGGCCGCCGCCGCCCTCCGCGACCTCGCGGGCCGCCTGCCGGAGGCGAAGCGCGCGCGCGAGGCCGCCGACCACGAGCGCGACCGCCTGGAGCGGAAGCGCGAGGCACGGGCCGAGTAGCTCGCGTCCAACGTCCTACTTCTTACTTCTGACTTCTAACTTCTTACTTCTGACTTACTCACGTGTACGATCGAGAGATGCCCCCACCCGGCGGCGTCCGCAACCTCCTCCGGTCCCTGCGCCATCGCAACTACCGGCTCTTCGTGGCGGGGCAGAGCGTGTCGCTCGTCGGCACCTGGATCACCCGGGTGGCCACGGGCTGGCTGGTCTACCGCCTGACCGGGTCCGAGCTGCTCCTGGGCGTCGTGGGCTTCTCCGGCCAGATCGCGATGCTGGTGCTCTCGCCGATGGCGGGCGTCATCATCGACCGCTACGACCGGCACAAGGTGATGATCTGGACGCAGGTCCTGTCGCTCGTCCAGTCGGGCGTGCTCGCCGTGCTGACGCTGTCGGGGGTCATCACGGTGACCCACATCATCGTCCTGCAGCTCCTGCAGGGGGTCATCAACTCGTTCGACACGCCGGCCCGGCAGGCCTTCGTGGTGCAGATGGTCGACGACCGCGCCGACCTGTCGAACGCCATCGCGCTCAACTCGACCATGGTGAACGGCAGCCGCATCGCGGGCCCTGCGATCGGCGGCCTCATCATCGCGGCGGTGGGCGAGGGCTGGTGCTTCGCCGTGGACTCGTTGTCCTACGCGGCGGTGATCTGGTCGCTCCTCGCGATGCGGGTGGCGCCGGTCGAGCGGGCGGCGCACCCCGTCCCGCTGGGCGAGGCGTTCCGGACGGGCTTCCGCTACATTTCGGAGTTCGCGCCCGTCCGAGCGGCGCTCACGCTCGTCTCGCTCGTCAGCCTGTTCGGCATGCCGTACGTGGTGCTGATGCCGGCGGTCGCGTCCCGGGTGCTCGGCGGCACGGCGAGCACGCTCGGGGTCCTGATGGCCGCCTCTGGCGTGGGCGCGGTCGGCGGCGCGCTCTACCTCGCGTCGCGGACGAGCGTGGTCGGGCTCGGCCGCCACATGGCGCTCGGCACGCTCACCTTCGGCGCGGCGCTCGTGGCGTTCGCGCTGTCGCGGCACCTCGCGCTGTCGCTCGCGATCCAGGTCGTGGCCGGCGCGGGCTTCATGATCGCGCTGGCGGCCACCAACACGGTCATCCAGACGCTGGTCCCGGAGGACCTCCGCGGGCGGGTGATGGCCTTCTACGCCACCGCGTTCCTCGGCATGGCGCCGGTCGGGAGCCTCGCGGCGGGCATGGTCGCCGAGCGCGCGGGCACGACCAACACCATCCTGGGCGGCGGGGCCGTCTGCGCGGCGGCGGGCCTGTGGTTCCTGCGCGCGCTGCCCGAGCTTCGCGCCATCGTTCGGCCGATCTACGTCGAGCGCGGTATCCTGACAGTTCCGGTTCCCCCGGTGGAAGGCCAGCCCGAGAAGTGACCCCGTCCCAGACCCCGACGTCCCCGACCCCGGACACGCTTGCCTCGGTCCTCGAACGGTACTGGGGCTACACGACGTTCCGTCCGCTCCAGCAGGAGGCGATGGCGGCGGTGCTGGGCGGGCGCGACTCGCTGCTCGTGCTGCCGACGGGCGGGGGCAAGTCGATCTGCTTCCAGGCGCCGGCGCTCGTGCGCGACGGCCTCGCCATCGTGGTGTCGCCGCTCATCTCGCTGATGAAGGACCAGGTGGACACGCTCGTCGGCAACGGCGTGGCGGCGGCCTGCTACAACAGCGCGATGCCGTCCGAGCAGCGCGCCGAGGTGGCGCGCGGGGTGCGGGAGGGGCGCTACCGGCTGCTCTACGTCGCGCCGGAGCGGCTCGTCGGCGAGGGCAGCGACGGGTTCCTCGGCCTGGTCGGCACGCGGCCGCTCAGCTTCGTGGCCGTGGACGAGGCGCACTGCATCAGCCAGTGGGGCCACGACTTCAGGCCCGAGTACCGCCAGCTGGCGCGGCTCCGCGAGCGCTTCCCGGACGTCAGCCTCCACGCCTACACGGCGACGGCGACCGCGCGCGTCCGGTCCGACATCGTCGACCAGCTCGGCCTGAAGGACCCGCTCGAGCTGGTGGGGTCGTTCGACAGGCCGAACCTGGTGTACCGGGTCCTGGCGCGCGCGACGCTCAAGAAGCAGCTGCTCGACGTCCTCGCCCGCCACCGCGGCCAGTCGGGCATCGTCTACTGCCCGTCGCGGCGGGAGGTGGACTCGATTGCGGAGTGGCTCCTCGGCGAGGGCGTGCGGGCGCGGCCGTACCACGCGGGGCTGTCGGACGAGGAGCGGCACCGCAACCAGGACGCCTTCCTCAACGAGGACGTGGACGTCGTCGTGGCCACCGTCGCGTTCGGGATGGGCATCGACAGGTCGGACGTGCGGTTCGTCGTGCATGCCGGCGCGCCGCAGTCGCTGGAGCACTACCAGCAGGAGTCGGGCCGCGCGGGCCGTGACGGCCTCGAGGCCGAGTGCGTGCTCATCTACTCGTCGGCCGACTTCCTGAAGTGGCGCGCGATGCTCGAGAAGAACGGCGAGCTGTCGGACGCGCGTCGCGCGCTGCTCCGCGACATGGAGCGGTACGCGGCGAGCGTCGGGTGCCGGCACAAGCGCCTGGTGGCCTACTTCGGCGAGCGGTTCGGCAAGGACGACTGCGGGGCGTGCGACTACTGCCTCGGCGAGCTCGAGGCGGTGGACGACCCGGTCACGCTGGCCCGCAAGGTGCTCTCGTCGGTCGCGCGCGTGGGGCAGCGCTTCGGCGCCGCGCACGTCACCAGCGTGCTGCGCGGCGCGGCGACCGAGCAGGTGACCTCGCGCGGCCACCAGGACCTCACGGTGTTCGGGCTCCTCAAGGACGCGTCGGTGGACGAGGTGCGCGGCTACATCGACCAGCTGCTCGCCCACGGCCTGCTGCAGCAGACCGACGACAACTACCCCGTGCTGCGGCTGACCGAGGACGGGGTGGCGCTGCTCAAGGACCCGGGCGCGGCCCCCGACCTGTCGCTGGCGCGGCAGAAGAAGCCAGAGAAGGGCCGCCTGCCGCGCCGGTCGAAGGTGGAGTCGGAGTCGTGGGAGGGCGTGGACCGCGAGCTGTTCGAGGCGCTGCGCGCGATGCGGCTGGAGATCGCGCGCGAGCGCGGCGTGCCGCCGTACGTGATCTTCCACGACACGACACTCCGCGAGCTGGCGCGCCTGCGCCCGACGACGATGGAGGGGCTGCAGCACGTGTACGGCGTCGGGGCCAAGAAGGCCGAAGACCTGGGCGCGATCGTCCTCGAGACGATCCGCGAGTCGATCGCCTGAGCCACGGGACGGGCCACCGAGACACAGGGACACAGAGACGCCGCACAGAGCCTGTACGCTCTCAGCCGTTGGCTCAGGAGAACACGGAGCCACGGAGAAAGCCAGGAGACACGGAGAAGCCAGGCGGAAGAGCGAGTTCGGAGGCGTTGCACGCGTCACCGTCCGCGGCAGGCATCCATCTCCGACGGCGGCTGCCCCCGACGGGGGCAGGCGTGAACGGGACAGCCCCGGGAGCAAGAGACGCCACACGAGTGGCATCGGGTCTCTTGCTCCCGGGGCTGCCCCGCTTCACGCTCCGCGCCGCATCGCGGCGCGGCACCGCCGTCTCAGCGTGCACGTCTCCGTGCCTCGGCCGTTTCCTCCGTGCCTCCGTGTCCTCCGGAAGACACGCCTCTCGGTGAAACGCCTCGGTGTCCCTGTGTCTCTGTGGCCTGTACGGGGCACTACCGCAGCGTGACACGCCACGCGCCGCGGCCGTGCGTGAACGCGAACAGCCGCTTGTCGCCGGCCGTGGTCCGGATGAGCGCGAGCCACTCCGTCACGACGGGGCCGAAGCCCGTGGACTCGGTCATCCAGGCGCCGCCCCCCGTGGTGCTGACGAACACGCCGAGGTCGGTGCCCAGGTAGAGACGGGCCGGGTCGTCGGGATCGACGACGAGGCTGTGCACGGGGATGTCGGGGAGCGCCTGGTCGCCCTCGCCGTCGAGGCTGGCCCACGTCGCGCCGCGGTCGCGGCTCACCCAGACGTGGCGGCCGCCGAAGTTGCCGTAGGTGGCATAGAGCGTGTCCGCATCGTCCGGCGCCCACGTGACGGAGGTGACCCAGCCGTCGCGCGCGCGGGTCGCCGCCCACTCGGTGGCCTCGGTCGCCGCCGTCCCGGCGGCCGTGACGAGCACGTCGCCCTTGTCGGTGCCCGCGGCGACCAGGTCGGAGTCGACGGGCGAGACGGCGAGCGCGCTCGTGCGGCCGGCGTCCGGGAGCTTCGTACTCGCCTTGCGCCACAACGCGGCGCCCGTGTCGGTGCGATAGAGGTAGTCGCCGCCGGTCCAGAGCCGCGTCGCGCGGGCCGGATCCATCACGAGCGGCGTGATGAACAGGTAGTTGGCGTCAGGTCCCAGGGTGTCGGCCGTGGCCGCGTCGAGCCCCGCCGTGGCATTGCTCCAGGTGAAGCCCCCGTCCCGGGTGCGCCGGAAGTTCGCCCACTGCGACTCGGCGTAGAAGACGTCGGGGTTCCCAGGGTCCACGGCGACGTACCCGCCGTCCCCGCCGAGCACCGTCACCCAGTCGTTGGGGCCCCGGGCGTCGCTGCCGTAGATCGACCCGTTGTCCTGCGCGCCGGCGAGGAAGCGCTCGCCGTCGGCGAAGGGCAGGCCGTGGTAGAACTGCGTCACCCCGTAGCCGTGGCTGAGCGCCTCCCAGGCGACCTCGCCGCTGCCGGCATCGCAGGCCGCCCGGCTCCCGGCCGCGACGCGCGCCCTGGCGTTCGCCGTGCGGAACGGCCCTCCGTCGCTGCCCACGATCGCGATCTGGTTGCCCTCGCCGTCGTAGTCGGGATGAAAGGCGATCACGTGCTGGTCGGCGTGGACGAACGACGGGTCGCCGCGCGCGGTCCACCAGTACGACGCGAGCCCCCAGGTTTGCCCGCCATCGTCCGAGCGGAACCAGTCGACGCCGGCCGCCCACACGCGGTCCGGGTCCTTCGGGTCCACGGCGATCACGTTCGCGTACCAGCCCATGCCGATGTAGCTGTTCGCGTTGCGGGGCCCCGGGTTGCAGTCGAGGAAGGTCGCCGAGTACGGGTTGGACAGCATCAGCGTCGGCAGCTTCAGCGGGTCGTCGTTCGTGACGCGGGGCGTCCACGTGCCCGCGGCCCCGCCGCGATCCGAGCGATAGATCGCCAGCAGCCCCTGCTCGTACTGGTCCGACGGTCCCGGGTCGTTGCTCGCGGACAGCGCGTAGATGATGTCCGGGGCGGACGGCGCGATGGCGAGCGAGGTCCGGCCCATGCCCGGCTCGCTCAGCACGACCTCGGCCGCGCCGCCGCCGGCCGCGTCGGCGAAGCGGAAGACGCTGGCCTGGTCGAACGATCCGCACGAGGCGAAGAGCTCGTCACCGGGCCGATCGGGTCGCATCGCGAGGTCGAGACAGCCGCCGCGCACCTCGGAGGTGAGCAGCCGCTCCCAGGTCTCGCCGCGGTCGGCCGACCGCCAGACGCCGCTGCGCGTGGCGGCATAGAGCCGGGGACTGTCGCCGTGGCCGATGGCGAGGTCGTTCACCCAGTAGAAGTCGGGCGTCGCCGTGCCGGCGGCGAGCGTCCAGGTCGTGCCGCCGTCGCGGGTGACGAACACGCCGCCGCCCCGCAGGGGCAGGCCCGTGCCACGAATCTCCTCGCGCAGGAAGCCCTCGCCCGTGCCGGCGAACATGACGTCGGGGTCCGCCGGATCGATCGCGAGCGCGTTGACCGCCAGGTTGGCCAGGCCGTCGCCGAGCGGCCGCCAGTTCGCGCCCGCATCGTCGCTCCGCCAGACGCCGCCCGAGACGCCCGCCGCGAAGACCGTGTCGTGCCGCTGCGGGTGGAACGCGACGACCCGCGTGCGGCCGCCGATGTTGCCCGGGCCGAGCGGCTCCCAGGCGTCGAGCAGGGTGGCGCCCGAGGCCGCGGCGCCGCCTCGAAGCCAGGCGCGCCCCCCGGCCTGGCCGTCGGGAAGGACGCGGTTCGCGCGGGTGGAGAAGTGGCGCAGCCTCGCCGCCCGGGCCGCGGCGCCGCGGTAGAGCGCGGCCGTGTCGGCGGATGGATCCGAGGGCGCGCGTCGCGCCGCGTAGTAGCGCGCGGCGGCGTCCGGGGCGTCGAAGCGCTCGCGTTCGCCAGCGTCCCCGCGGTCCGCGCGGCCGGTCGCGGGCCCGGGGCCGGAGCCGGGGAACGAGCTGGTGACGATGGCCGCGGCGAGGACGAGCGCGCCGAAGGCGATGTGGCGAGCAGTCATGGTTCGAGTCGTCCGGGCGCACCCCGGGGGCCGGCAGGCTGGCAGGCCCAGCCTACGTCGTCCCGGGACGGACGACAAGCGGCATGGGCCCGATGCCGGGACGAATGGCCGGAGCTCCGCGAGCCCGACGAACTGCGCGCCGGGGAGCACCCGGTCCGGCCCGCGTATCCAGCCGTTCACCGTCCGGGACGCCGGTTCGCCCCGGCATGCCGTTCGTCACGTCGTCCCGCCCGCTGGCCACTCGTCGCGCCACGGCCGGGGTTCCACCCGGCGCCCTTCGGTGGTGGGGAGATATCCTGTTCCCGATGGCAGCCCTCCCGACCGCGCCCCGCCGGCTCGCGGTGACCTGGCGCGCGTGGGCGGTGAGCTACGGGGTGACCGCGCTCGTGGCGGCCGTGTTCGCGCGCGGGCTCCAGGACGACATCGCGCGCCGGGGCGGGGACGTCGCCTGGGCGAGCGTGTTCCTGGACTCCCTGCCGGCGTGGACGGTCTGGGCGACGGCGGCGCCCCTCATCGCCGCGCTCGGGTATGCGCTGCCGCTCGGGGGGCCGGGCTGGCCGCGCCGCGCGCTGCTCCATGGCGCGGCCGGGGCGGCGTGGGTCGTCGTCGCGACGGCGCTGAGCGGCGCCATCGACTGGTGGCGCATGGCGTGGCCGCCCGACCGCCTGTGGGCGGCGATGCTGCCACGGCCCATGGGCTTCAGCGTCGACCTCGCGCTCTACCTGGCGGTGGCCGGCATCGGGACGCTGATCCTGTGGCGGGCGCGCGCCCGGGCCGCGGAGACACGGGCGCAGGCGCTCGAGCTCGAGCGCACGGCCCTCGAGTCGGAGCTGGCGCGGAGCGAGCTGCACGTCCTGCGGGCCCGCCTGCAGCCGCACTTCCTGTTCAACGCGCTCAACGCCGTCGGCGTCCTCGCCCGGAAGGGCGACGGACCCGGCGCGGTGTCGATGATCGCCGGCCTCGGCGACCTGCTGCGCGCCGCCATCGACGGCCAGCAGCGCGACATGATCCCGCTGGCGGAGGAGGCGGCGCTCGTCCGCCGCTACCTGGAGATCCAGCGGGTCCGCTACGGTGACGCGCTCACCTGGTCGCTCGAGGTCGGCCCGGAGGCCCTGGGGCTCGCCGTGCCGTGCCTGCTGCTGCAGCCCGTGGTCGAGAACGCGATCGTCCACGGCCTCGAGCGCGGCGCCGGTGGGGACGTCCGCGTCGATGCGCGCGTGGTCGACGGGCGGCTCTCCATCGCCGTGCTCACCCGCGGCGCGTCGCTGCCGGCGGGGTGGACGCTCGCGTCACACGCGGGGGAGGGGCTGTCGCTGACGGCCGAGCGGCTGCGGCGGCGTTACCCGGGCCGGCACGCGTTCTCGGTGACGGAGACGCCCGACGGCGTCGAGGCGCGCTTCGACCTGCCGGCGGGCGCCGCGGTGGTCCGAGGCGAGGAGGAGCCCGCATGCGCGCGCTGATCGTGGACGACGAGCCCCTCGCGCGCGAGAACCTGCGGCTGCTGCTCGAGGCGGCCCCGGGCGTCACCGTGGCGGGCGAGTGCCGGAGCGGGCGCGAGGCCGTGGCGGCCGCCCGCGAGCTCGCGCCCGACGTGGTGTTCCTGGACGTCCGCATGCCCGGCCTCGACGGCTTCGGCGTCGTCGAGCAGCTCGGCGGCGCGGCGGCGCCCCTCGTGGTGTTCGTGACCGCCCACGACGTGCATGCCGTCAAGGCCTTCGAGGCCGAGGCGGTGGACTACCTGCTCAAGCCGTTCGACGACGAGCGGTTCGCGCGCGCCCTGGCGCGGGTGCGGGAGCGGCTGGCCGCGCGCGCCGTCCCGGCCCTCGGTGGCGCGCCGGACCAGCCGGCGGGATATGCCGAGCGGCTCATCATCCGTGAGGTGGGGCGCATCCGCTTCGTGCGCGTCGCCGACCTCGACTGGATCGAGGCGGAAGGCGTCTACTGCCGGCTCCACGCGGGGGACCGATCCGACCTGCTGCGCTCGTCGATGGACGGCCTCGAGGCGGTGCTCGACCCCGCGGTGTTCGCGCGCATCCACCGCTCGGCGATCGTCCGCATCGACCGGATCGCGGAGCTGCGGCCCGGCGATCACGGCGATCACCTCGTCCGCCTCCGCACGGGGGCCGAGCTGACGCTCAGCCGGCGGCGCCGCCAGGTGCTCGCCGCGATCCTCGATCGCTGACCGCGGCCGGGGCGGCGCGGGCCGGGCGGACGTATACTCGGCGGATGAGCGCTTCCGTCACCGACCTGCTCGCCGGTTTCGACTGGGCGACCCCGTTCATCGCCGACGCGTGCGTGGCCCTCGGCCTCCCGCCCCGCACTGCCGCCGCCGGCCTGCGCCCGCTCGTCGCGGGCAGCCGCATCGCCGGCCCGGCCTGCCCGGCCAAGCACGCCGGCAGCGTGGACGTCTTCCTCGAAGCGATCCACGACGCGGCGCCCGGCGACATCCTGGTCATCGACAACGTCGGCCGGCTCGACGAAGGCTGCATCGGCGACATGATCGCGGCCGAGGCGCGCGCCGGGGGGCTGGCGGGCATCGTGCTCTGGGGCGCGCACCGCGACGGCCCGGCGATCCGCAAGATCGGGATCCCCCTCTGGTCGCTGGGGAGCTGCCCGGTCGGCCCGGTGGAGCTCCGGCAGCGGACGCCCCACGCGCTGCAGGCCGCGTCGATCGGCGGCCACACCACCGTCACGCGCACCGACGTGATCTTCGCGGACGAGGACGGCGCGATGGTGGTCGACGCGACCGACGTCGAGCGCGTTGTCGAGACGGCGCGAGGCCTGGCGGCGCGCGAAGAGGGGCAGGCGGCCCGGCTCGCCGCGGGCGAGCGGCTCTGGACCCAGTTCGACATGGAAGGCTACCTCGGCGCCCGCCGCGCCAGCCCCGAGCTGACGTTCCGCGAGCACCTGAAGGCGCGCCGCGCCGCGAGCGAACGCTGACGCCCGATCCGCGGCTGGTCCCGCTCCTTCGCGCGCACTCGCGTTGCGGCGCCGCGCGCCCCCGGGTGGATCCAGCTCTGCAATAGTTTCCGCTGAAGGTTCTTCTCCTCCCTCGTGTAGAATTCCGGCCGCCCGGTTGCGAGACCGCCGTGGCTTCGCAGCCCACGGGTGGGCCGTGACCGCGGTGCACCCCAGGCGTGGTTGTCGTCATGTCCCCTGGCGATCGCGCACACCTATTTCAGCTTCGTTCGTGATCGGTCGTCATCAAGTTGGGCGGGTCGTGTGGCGCGTGTGCGCCACGGGCCGCGTCCCGGCGCCGCCCCTTGCCTGCGAGCCCCCCGGCCCCTGCAGCGGTCGGATGTCCACTGCACTGAGGTAGCCGCAGGATGGCTTGGGTCAGGTCTCCGCTGACGCGGATTGTCGTGCTGGCGATCGCGTTCCGGTGTGTCGGGGTGCTGATCAGCTACGGGTCGAACGTGGCGTTCCCCCAGCAGCACGAGATGTCGTTCTCGGTGGTCGAGCCGAGCGATCCCTTCTGGAACAGCTTCGCGCGCTACGACTCCGGCTGGTACTGGTCGATCGCGCATGACGGCTATCGCTACATCCCGGAGCAGCCGAACACCCTCGCGTTCTTCCCCCTGTATCCGCTGGCGATGCGTGCGGGCGGCGAGCTCCTGGGCGGCGGACGGCTGGCCTACTTCCAGGCGGGCATCGCGGTGTCCTGGGGCGCCTTCGTCCTCGGGATGCTGATGCTCTACCGGCTCGCGCGCCTCGACGTGGACGAGGACAGCGCGCACCGGGCCGTGCTCTACGCGATGGTGTTCCCGTTCGCGTTCTTCTACGGGAAGATCTACAGCGAGAGCCTGTTCCTGCTCACCGTCGTCACGAGCGTCTACGCCTTCCGGCGGGGCCAGTGGGCGCTCGGGGCGGTGGCCGGCGCCCTGGCCACCGCGACGCGGGTCAACGGCATCCTCCTCCTACCGGTGCTCGCCTGGCTGGCCTGGCAGGGCACGAGGAACGACCGGCGGCAGCAGGCCTACGCCGCGCTGGCGGTCGTTGGCGCCGGCAGCGGCTTCGCGGCGTACTGCCTGTACAACTACCTCCTGTCGGGGTCGCCCCTCGAGTGGATGTCGAGCATCGAGCGCTGGAACTACCACCCTGGCGGCGCGCCGTGGGAGCCGCTGGTCGCGCTGGCGCGACAGCTCGTGCGGCGGCCGCGCGAGTTCCTGCTCGAGCCCAACGGCCTGTACGACACGCTGAACGGGATGACGGCGATGGCGTTCGTCGCCGCCATTCCGTTCGTCTGGCGGCGGCTCGGGGCCGGCTACGCGATGTACATGGCGATCAACCTGCTGCTGCCCCTGTCGTCTGGCGAGTTCGAGGGCCTCGGGCGATACTGCGCCGTGTTGTTCCCGGTCTTCATCTGGGCCGGGACGTGGCAGGGCCCGATCGTGCAACAGCTTGCGGTTGCGGGGGCGGCCGCCGCCTACGCGCTGTGCGTGAGCCTCTGGGTGAACCTGCACCCGCTGTTCTGACCATGGAGGGGCGCGCCGCCCGCATCGATCCCGCCGTCGCCCTCCGGGCCGAGGCGGGATAAGCGTTTCGGGCGGCGGTCTCGTCCAACAGGGCGAGGAGGCTGTCCCCATGCTGTTCCAGGACCTCCGGTACGGGCTTCGCCTGATGGGCCGCCGCCCCGCGTTCGCGGCGGTTGCCATCCTCACGCTGGCGCTCGGCATCGGCAGCAACACCGCCATCTTCGCCGTCGTGGACCGGGTGCTGCTGCGTCCGCTGGCCGTGCCCGAGCCCGACCGTCTCGTGAGCGTCTGGGAGACGTCGCCCAATATCCCGCTGCCCGTGATGTATGCCTCGCCGCCGACCCTGGCCGACTGGCGCGCGCGGGCCCGGTCGTTCTCGGCGCTTGGCGGGTTCCAGCGCCGCAGCGTGACGGTCGGCGCGACCGAGCCCGAGCAGGTGGCCGGCGCGCGGGTGACCGCCGGCCTCCTCGAGGCCATGGGGGTGCAGCCACGCCTGGGGCGGCTGTTCAGGCCGGAGGAGGACCGGGCGAGCGGCGAGCCTGTCGCCATCCTCGCCGACACCCTGTGGCGGCGCCGGTTCGCGGGTGACCCCGGCATCCTGGGTCGCGTGGTGACCATCGACGGGCAGCCCACGACGATCGTCGGGGTCATGCCGCCAGGCTTCGAGTGTCCGCCGCCCGTGACGCTGGTCGGCCCCGCGCCGGCCGAACACGCGGAGGTCTGGCTGCCCCACGGCACCGACCTCGAGGCGGGGCAGCGGGGCGCCCACTACCTGGCCGTCATCGGCAGGCTCGCGCCCGGCGTCACGTTCGACGCGGCGGACCGCGAGATGAAGGCGCTGCAGGCGTCGATCGAGCGGGAGAACCCGGACTACCGCGACTGGCGGGCCACGGTGCACCCCCTGGCCGCCGAGATCACCGCGTCGAGCCGTCGCGCCATGACGCTGCTCGCCGTGGCGGTCGGGTTCGTGCTGCTGCTCGCCTCGGCGAACGTCGCCAACCTGCTCCTCGCGCGGGGCGTGGGGCGCCGCCGCGAGTTCGCGGTGCGCACGGCGCTCGGCGCGGGGCGCGGGCGGCTGGCGGCGCAGGTCGTCACCGAGTCGCTGGCGCTCGCGCTCGTGGGCGGGGCGGCGGGCGTGCTGCTGGCGGCCGGCCTGGTGCGCCTGATCGTGACCCTCGGACCTTCCACCGTACCCGGCCTCCGGGAGGCGGCCATCGATCCCAGGGCGCTGGCGTTCGCGCTGGCGGCGTCCGCCGCGGCGGCCGTGCTCGCGGGCCTGGCGCCGGCCGCGCGCGTGATGCGCGCCGGTCTCAAGGACTGGCTCGGCTCCCGCGGCGGCGGGCAGGCGGCCGCGGGCCTGCGGCTGCAGCAGGCGCTGGTCGTCGGGCAGGTCGCGCTCGCGATGGGACTGCTGGTGACGGCGGGGCTGATGCTCGAGAGCTTCCGCGCGCTGCGCGCCGTCGACCCGGGCTTCAGCCCGGCCGCGGTCGTCACCGGCAAGGTCGTGCTGCCGGCCGCCCGGTATCCGGACGCCGCCGCGCGCGCGCAGTTCATGGACCGGTTCCTCGCCGGCGCGCGCGCGGTGTCCGGCGTGGTGACGGCCGGGCTCAGCGAGGCCGTGCCCCTTGCCGACAGCCGGCAGGGCACCGAGTTCTGGCGCGCCGACCGTCCCGCCCCCGCGGAGGGCGCGGCGGCCCACACCAACGTGGCCTGGGTCACGGAGGGGTACTTCGAGTCGCTCCGGATGCCGGTGCTGGCGGGGCGCACGTTCACCGTGCGTGACACCGCCGAGGCGCCACGGGTGGTGGTCGTCAACCACAGCCTGGCGCGCATGGTCTTCGGGGGCGAGGACCCGGTCGGCCGCCCCGTGCGCGTCGGCAACACCAGCGGCGTGTTCGAGGTGGCCGGCGTCGTCGGCGACGACAGGCACGTGGGCATGGACACCGAGCCGTCGCCGACGTTCTTCCTCTCGCTGCGACAGGTGCCGGCCTTCAGGGAGATCGCGATCCTCGCGCGCGCCGACGGCGGCGCGGCGTCCGCCGCGGCCGGGCTGCGCGACGTGCTGCGCCGGCTCGACCCGGCGCTCCCGCTCTTCGACGTGCAGACGATGGAGGCGGTGGTGGACGCCGCGGTCGCGACGCCGCGGTCGCTGGCGTGGCTGCTCGGCGGGTTCGCGGTGTCGGGCCTGCTGCTCGCGGCCATCGGCGTGTTCGGCGTGCTCAGCCACGCCGTCACCCAGCGCACGCAGGAAATCGGCGTGCGCCTCGCGATCGGCGCGAGCCCGGCGCAGGTGCTGGGCATGGTCGTGGGGCAGGGCATGACGCAGGTCGGGCTCGGCCAAGTCGCCGGCACGGGCCTGGCCGTGCTCACGTCCCGCCTCCTGTCCGGGCTGCTGTACGGCGTGAGCGCCGGAAGCCTGCTGCCCTACCTGGTGGTTGCCGCGCTGCTCGCGACGGCCGGCGCCGTCGCCTGCGTGGTGCCGGCGCGCCGCGCCATGCGCGTCGACCCGGCGCTC
This sequence comes from Vicinamibacterales bacterium, assembly GCA_050250645.1. Taxonomy (GTDB): domain Bacteria; phylum Acidobacteriota; class Vicinamibacteria; order Vicinamibacterales; family UBA2999; genus JBFWVR01. The sequence goes on along the minus strand of JBFWOG010000021.1, from coordinate 38,163 downwards.
GCGCTCCGGGCGGAGTAGCACGAACGCCTCCGGGTTCCTCCGGGTCTCCTCGGTTCCTGGCCTTCCGGGGTTCCGCGGGTGACCGCGTGCCGTCGCGCGCTGAAGGACCGGACGACGACGGCCGGGCCGGCCGCCGCACCGGGAGCACGGAACTCTTGGAACCGCGGAACCCGCGTCCCGGATATGATCGTCCCGTGCATCGGCAGTACCTGCATGTCGGCGATCGCACGATCGCGTACTTCGACTCCGCGCCAGGCGAGGCCGGCTTGCCGGTGCTGGTGCTGCTCCATGCGTTTCCGCTCTCGGCGGCGATGTGGGAGCCGCAGTTCCGGCAGCCGCCTGCCGGCTGGCGCCTGCTCGCGCCGGACCTGGCCGGGTTCGGCGGGTCCACCGACCCGTCCGGCGGCGCGTCGGGTGTCGAGATGGACGACTACGCCCGGGACGTCGTCGACCTGCTGACCGAACTGGCGATTCCCGGCGCGGTCATCGGCGGCCTCTCGATGGGCGGCTATGTCGCCTTCGCCGTCTGGCGCCGCGCGCCCGGCCTGGTCCGCGCGCTGGTGCTGGCCGACACGCGCGCCACGGCCGACAGCTCAGAGGCCCGGGCCGGCCGGCGCGCGCTGCTCGCCCAGGTCGACCGCGAGGGCGCCGGCGGCCTCGCGCGCGACATGCTGCCGAAGCTCATCGGCCGGACGACGATGGACGGGCCGACGCAGGTCGAGTCGACGATCCGGCGCATCATCAAGCAGCAGTCGGCCGAGGCCATCCGCGGCGGACTCCGGCGGATGATGGAGCGGCCCGACTCGACGCCGGACGCCGCGGCGCTCACGGTGCCCACGCTCGTGGTCGTCGGCGACGAGGACGCGATCACGCCCCCCGCCGAGGCCGAGGCGCTCGCCGCGCTGATCCCGGCGGCCGAGCTGGCGGTCATCGCCGGCGCCGGCCACCTGTCGAGCCTCGAGCAACCCGTCGCCTTCGGCGAGCGGCTCGCCGCGTTCCTCTCTCGGCTATAGTGGCGGCATGCGATTCGCGCTGCTGATGGCCGCGGCGCTGGCCGTCGCGCCCGCCGCCCTGCAGGTCGAAGGGCCCGCCGTCGACCCGCTCCACCGTCCCCTCGACCAGATCCTCGACGTCTACGTCCGCGACGGCCTGGTCTACTACCGCGCGCTCCGCCAGGAGCGCGGCAGCCTCGACCGCTACGTCGCCGCGCTCGGCGCGGTCGCGCCGGCCACGCTCGACGGGTGGTCGCGCGAGCGGCAGATCGCGTTCTGGATGAACGCGTACGACGCCCTCGTCCTGAAGACCGTCATCGACCACTACCCGATCCGCGGCCGCGCGGAGGCCTATCCGCCGGGCAGCATCCGGCAGATCCCAGGCGCCTTCGAGCGCCAGGCCTTCACGGTCGCCGGCCGCCGGCTCACGCTGGACCAGATCGAGACGGACGTGCTCGCCGGCTTCGACGACCCGCGCGTCTTCGTCGGCCTCGGGCGCGGCGCGCTCGGCGGCGGCCGCCTGCGGAGCGAGGCCTATGACGGGACGCGGCTCGAGGCGCAGCTCGCCGACGCGGCCGCCGAGGTCGTGACGCGGCGCGAGCTCGTCTTCGTCGACCGCGTCGACGGCACCCTGGACGTCAACCCGATCTTCTCGTGGCGGGCGGAGGCCTTCGCGCGCGCCTACGCCGACCGCGCGCCGGCCGTGTTCGCCGCGCGCAGCCCGATCGAGCGCGCGGTGGTCGCGTTCATCCAGCCCAACCTCGTCGGCGCCGAGGCGGCGTTCCTCGAGCAGAACCAGTTCCGCATGGTCTACCACGACTTCGACTGGCGGCTGAACGACCTTACGGGGAGATAGATTCGGATCTTGTGATCTTGTGACCTTGTGATCTTGTGATTTGGCGGAGGGGTGTGTTCGATGGATTTGCGGCTGGCGGGGAAGGTGGCTGTGGTGACCGGCGGCAGCCGGGGGCTGGGGCTGGCGGCGGCTCGGGCGCTGGTGGCGGAGGGCTGTCACGTGGCGATTTGCGCGCGCGGCGCGGGGCGCCTGGAGGCGGCGGCGGACGAGCTGCGGGCGGTGGCGGCCATGGGCGCCGGTGTCGAGGCCGTCGTCGCGGACGTCTCGACCGCCGCGGGGACGCAGGCGGCCATCGACGCGGCCGTCGGCCGGTTCGGGGGGCTCGACGTCCTGGTCAACAACGTCGGCCTCGGCAAGGGCGGCTCCCTCGAGGCGACCAGTGACGCCGAGTGGCAGGAGGCGTTCGACCACACCCTCTACCCGACGATCCGCGCGTCGCGGCAGGCGGTGCCGCACCTGCGCCAGCGCGGAGGCGGCGTCATCCTGATCGTGTCGTCGATCTTCGGGCGCGAGGCCGGCGGCCGCATGACCTACAACGCGGTGAAGGCGGCCGAGATCAGCCTCACGAAGTCGCTCGCGCAGCAGCTGGCCCCCGAAGGCATCCGCGTGGCCGGCGTCGCCCCCGGGTCGATCTCCTTCCCCGGCGGATCGTGGCACACGCGCCAGCAGCAGGACCCCGAGGGCATGGCCGCCTTCATCAGCCGCGAGCTCCCCTTCGGGCGCTTCGGCACGGCCGAGGAAGTCGGCGACACCATCGCCTTCCTCGCCTCCGCCCGCGCCAGCTGGATCGCCGGCACCACCATCGTCGTCGACGGATGCCAGTCCCGCATGTTCTGACGATGAGTAATCAAGAATCAAGAATCAAGAAATTAGAACTCCTGGCGACGCCTTTCTTGATTCTTGATTCTTAATTCTTGATTACTCACCCCGTCCATAGAAGATCCAGTACACCGGCAGCCCGAGCAGCACGACGCCGAAGACGGCGGAGGTGCGCCAGGGGTCGCTGGCGAGCGCGTTGCCGATGAGGCCGATGGCGGCGAGGACGAAGACCGCGGGGACGACGGGGTAGCCGGTGACCTTGTAGGGCCTGGGGAGGCCGGGGCGCGTGCGGCGGAGCTGGTACAGGGCCGCCACGCTCAACGCGTAGAAGGGCCACATCGCCAGGACGAAGGTGTCGGTCAGCTCCTCGAAGGACTGGGTCAGCACCATCGCGACCCCGAGGACGCCGGCCAGGATGACCGCCACCCACGGCGTGCCCCAGCGCGGGTGCACCGACGCGATCGGCCGCCACAGCATCCCGTCGCTCGCCATCGCGTAGAAGATCCGCGGCGAGGTCACGATGCTGCCCATGAGCGACCCGAACGTCGAGATCATGACCACGACGGCGATGGCCGCGACGCCCACCTGGCCGAGCACGGCGCCCATGGTGTCGGCCGCGACCTGGTTCGAGCCGCGCAGGACCTCGATCGGGTTGAGGTAGAGGTACGCCGTGTTGGCGAGCAGGTAGATCCCGATGATGGCCAGCGTGCCGATGATGATGGCGCGGGGCAGGGTGCGCTGCGGGTCGGTCACCTCGCCGCTCGCGAACGACAGGTCGGCGAAGCCGTCGTACGCCCACATCACCGACACGAGCGCGAGGCCGAACATCGCCGGGGTGACCGCGCCGGCGCCGGTCGAGAAGTGCGTCCACGACCCCCCGTGGCCCGCGCCGAGGAGGAGCGCCAGCACCACCATCAGCCCGAGCGCCCCGAACTTGGTCACCGTCGACAGCCCGGTGAACAGCGCGCCGAGCCGCACGCCGAGCACGTTGGTCACCGTGGCGAACACGATCGCGCCCGCGGCCAGGCCGTCCGCGAGTCCGCCGTGGGTCGCCGGGTCGACCCCGAACGACCGCAGCGCGTACTCGCCGAACACCGCCGCGATGCCCCCGAGCGCCGCCGCGCGTATCAGCACCAGCTGCGACCAGCCGAACAGGAACGCGGTGGGACGGCCCCAGGCCTCGCGGAGGTACACATAGTGCCCGCCGGACTCGGGCAGGGCGGCCGAGAGCTCCGCGAACGCCAGGGCGCCGCACAGCACGATGAGCCCGCCGAGGACCCAGACGGCGAGCATGGCCGTCGGCTCGGGCACGCGGGAGGCGATGACGGCCGGCGTGCGGAAGATTCCGCCGCCAATCGTGATGCCGATGACGATACCGACGGAACTCCAGAGGCCGAGGCTGCGGGTGAGGGTGGGCATGTTCCGGCCAATATAATGGAAAGGTGAGTCCCCGCACGGCCCTGGTCGGGTCCACGATCCTCCAGTACCGGATTCTCGAGCCGCTCGGCCACGGCGGGATGGGAGAGGTCTACCTCGCGGAGGACACCCGGCTGGGCCGCCGGGCGGCGCTCAAGTTCCTCCCGGGGAGCGCCGTGGGCGACCCGGACGCGCGTGCGCGGCTGGCCCGCGAGGCGCGCGCCGCCGCCGTCCTCCGCTCGCCGCACATCGCCGTCACCTACGACCTCATCGAGCAGCCGGACGCCCTCTTCATCGCGATGGAGTACGTGGAGGGCGAGCTGCTCTCGGCGCGCATCGCGCGCGGCCCGCTCCCCGTGCCCGAGGCGATCGACGTCGCGATGCAGGTCGCCGACGCGCTCGACGAGGCCCACGGCCACGGCATCATCCACCGCGACGTCAAGAGCGCGAACCTGATGCTGACGCCCCGCCAGCTCGTCAAGGTCCTCGACTTCGGCCTCGCGAAGCTGGCGCCCGCCGGGGCCGCCGACGTCCGGCACACCATGTCGGGCGCGACGATGGCCGGCTCCGTGATCGGCACCGTCAACTACATGGCCCCCGAGCAACTGCTCGGCGGCCAGGTCGACCACCGCGCCGATCTCTTCGCGCTGGGCGTCGTGCTCTACGAGATGCTCGCCGGCCGCCTCCCGTTCCCGGGCGCGGCCCTGCCCGAGATCGTCGATCGCATCCTCAACCACCAGCCCGACCCGATCGCGCGCTACAACTACGGCGTGCCCGCGGACGTCGAGGCGACCCTCAGGAAGGCCCTCGAGAAGAACCCCGCGTTCCGCTACCAGTCGGCGCGCGAGTTCTACGTCGACCTCGTGAACGCGCGGCGCCGCCTGGCGGCCGACCTCTCGTCGCACGTCTCCTCGGCCGCGTGGCGCGGCCCGATCGACTTCGCCGACCCGGCGGCGGGTCTCCCGGTGGCCCCGCGGTCGCGGCCGGTCGCGCCCCCGGGCCCGCGGTCGCTCGCCGTGCTCAGCTTCGCCAACATCACCGGCGACCCGGCCGACGACTGGATCGGGCAGGGCGTCGCCGAGACCCTCACCGCGGATCTCGGCCACGTCGACGGCCTCGCCGTGATGCCGCGCGAGCAGATCTTCGACCAGCTGCGGAACCTCTCGTCGGTCGGCCACGCGCTCGACGAGCGCCAGGCGATCGACGTCGGCCGGCGGCTCGGCGCGTGGTGGGTTCTGACGGGCGGCTACCAGCACCTCGGCCCGCGCGTGCGGTTCACCGCGAACCTGATCGAGGTGCACACCGGATCGCTGACGACCACGGTGAAGCTGGACGGGACGGTGGACGACCTCTTCGACCTGCAGGACGCGCTCGTCCACCAGGTGGCGCGCGGCCTCGACCCGGGCCTCGAGTCCGGGGCCCTGGCCGCGGCGGCCGCCAGCCCGGAGCCGGCCTCGCTCGAGGCGTACGAGGCGTACGCGCGGGGCATGCTGAACCTGCGCCTCGCGGGCCGCGAGGCGTTCGAGCGCGCGATCGCGCTGTTCGAGCACGCGCTGGCCATCGAGCCGGACTACGCCGACGCGATCGCCGGACTCGGCGCGGCCTACCAGCTGAAGGCGACGTTCCTGGCGCTGCCCGACCTCAACCAGAAGGCCGTGACGCTGCTCCGGAAGGCCGTCTCGCTCAACCCGTCGCTCGTCGACGCGCGGGTGCGGCTGGGGATGGGGCTGATGGCGGCGGGCGACCCGGCAGGCGCGGTCGAGCTGCTCGAGGCCGTGGTCGCCGAGCAGCCCGCCAACGCGCAGGCCCGCGGCACGCTGGGGCGGGCCTACTGGGTCGCGTTCGGCCGGGTGGACGACGCGATCCGCGAGCTCGAACGGGCCGTGGCGCTCAACGCCGAGTCGGGTTACGCGCACCTGCAGCTCGCCTACCTCTACGCGATGAGCGGCCGGCTCGACGAGGCCGAGCGCGCCGCGCGCGAGGCTATCGTCCTCCAGGAGCAGGCGATGTCCGGCACCCAGGGGGTCCTCGTCGTCGGCGCCCACTCGCGCCTGGGCTACGTGCACTACCTGCGCGGGTGGCACGACGAGGCGATCACCGAGTACCGGCGCGAGCTGGACTTCCTCTCGGCGAGCGACCACGTGCTGCGCGAGCGCACGCTCATCGAGCTCAACGCGAAGCTCGGCGCCGCCCACCTGCGCAAGGGCGACGCGCAGGCCGCCGAGACCCACTTCGGCCGCGCCATCCGCTCCTTCACCGACCGGCTCGCCGCCGGCGCCGACGATGCGGCGACCCGCTACTACGTGGCGGCCGTCTACGCGCTGCGCGGGGATGCCCCGCACGCCCTGCAGCACCTCGAGCGCCCGCTCCGCGAGCTCGCCGCGATCACGCGCTGGCGCCTCGCGCGAGACAGCGACTTCGACGCCGTGCGCGACGCGCTCCCGTCCCCGCCAGCCCCGGACGCCGCCGCGACCTAGGACCCCGTCTCGTCGTCCGTCGGGCCGCCGGCCGGCACGCGGAAGTGCTGGTCGAGGACCACGTGGAGCGCCGCCACGGCGGCCGAGAGCGCGGCGCCGTCCTGGCGGACCGCGCCGCTCCCGCGGAGCCGGCCCGCCTCGTCCCAGTTCCGCGCGACCGCCGCCTGGAGGCTCTTCCACGAACCGTCGCCGCCCGCCTGCGCCCGGCACTCCGCCGCGAGGGCCCTCGCCGTGCGGATGGTCGCCAGCGCGTCGCCAGGCGCGATGGCCCCCGCCTCGACGCGCCGCAGGAGCGTGCAGCGGTAGGTGCGGCAGTTGTCCGGCCGTTCACCGTAGACGCCGCAGCGGCCGTCCGTGTGCGCCGCGCACGGCTGGGGAAACTGCCACGCATCCGGGCCCGAGCGCTCGACCGGCACGCCGAGGCCGCGCAGGCGTCCGGCCTCGTCGGCCGTCACGCTGACCGAGTGATGCAGCAGGCCGTCGCAGCAGAGTCCGCAGGCGAGGCAGAGGGAAGAGGAGTCCTGGGGCATGCCCTGATCTCCCCCCATGATGCCCGCAAGCGGGCCGGATGGGTTTCGCCGTCCTTCGCCTTTCGCCTGGTGATCGTGTAGCATTGCACAGGATTGCCCATGGCGGCCGACTCCACCTCCAACCTGCAGGCGCTGAAGCCGCGCGAGCGCAAGGAAATCGCGCTCCAGGGCGCGCTCGAACGCCTCGCGCCGGGTCCGTGGCTCGAGCGCCCCGACACGCCCGACGGCGTCGTGACGGCGGTGCGCCGGCTGCCGCCCGTCGCGGCGGAATTTGCGCCGTTCCCCGGCGAGCTCGACCCGCGGCTGCGCGAGGCGCTCGGCCGGCGCGGTCTCTCCGAGCTCTACAGCCACCAGGCGCGGGCCTACGCCGAGGTCGCGGCGGGCCGCCACGTCGTGGTGACGACGCCGACGGCGTCGGGCAAGACGCTCTGCTACAACCTGCCGGTGCTCGACCGGGTGCTCAAGGCGCCGGAGACGCGCGCGCTGTACCTGTTCCCGACCAAGGCGCTCGCGCAGGACCAGATGGCCGAGCTGCACGAGCTGGCGGGCGTGCTGGGGGAGGTTGGCGGCGAGGAGATCGGCGTCCACACCTACGACGGCGACACGCCGCAGGACGCGCGGCGCGCGATCCGCACGCGCGCGCACATCGTGCTCAGCAACCCCGACATGCTGCACTCGGGGATCCTGCCGCACCACCCGCGCTGGGCGAAGCTGTTCGAGAACCTGCGCTACGTGGTGGTCGACGAGCTGCACGCCTACCGCGGCGTCTTCGGCAGCCACCTGTGCAACGTGCTGCGGCGGCTGGCGCGCGTGTGCCGGCACTACGGCTCCGACCCGCAGTTCATCTGCTCGTCGGCGACGATCGCCAACCCGCGCGAGCTGGCGGAGCGGCTGGCGGAGCGGCCGTTCGTGCACGTGGAGAAGAGCGGCGCGCCGCGCGGCGAGAAGTTCTTCGTCTTCGTGAACCCGCCGGTCGTCAACCGTGAGCTGGGCATCCGCCGGTCGTACCTGGCGGAGACGCGGCGGGTGGCGGGCGAGTTCCTGCGCAAGGGGCTGCAGCTCATCGTCTTCGCGCAGAGCCGGCTGGCCACCGAGATCCTCACGACGTACCTCAAGGAGGACTTCGGCGACGTCCCGGGCATGCCGGACCTGATTCGCGGCTACCGCGGGGGGTACCTGCCGCTCCGGCGCCGGGAGATCGAGCGCGGCCTGCGCGAGGGGCTCGTGCGCGGCGTCGTCTCGACCAACGCGCTCGAGCTCGGCATCGACATCGGGGCGCTGGATGTCGCGGTGATGGCGGGCTACCCCGGGACGATCGCGGCGACGTGGCAGCGGGCGGGCCGGGCGGGGCGGCGCGCCGCGCGCTCGGCGGCGGTGATGGTGGCGTCGAGCGCGCCGATCGACCAGTTCGTCGTCCGCCATCCCTCGTACTTCTTCGACGCCTCGCCCGAGCACGCGCTCGTGAACCCGGACAACCTGCACATCCTCGTGGACCACGTGAAGTGCGCGGCGTTCGAGCTGCCCTTCACGACCGCCGACACCTTCGGCGGGGTGAACGTCCAGGAGGTGCTGGCCGTGCTGGAGGAGGCCGGGCTCGTCCACCGGTCGGGCGCGCACCCGGACGACGAGTCGGACGAGCCGGGGCAGTGGCACTGGACGAACGAGTCGTACCCCGCCGACGCGGTGAGCCTCCGCTCGATCTCGTCGGACAACTTCGTGGTCGTGGACACGACCGACGGCTCGCGGGTGATCGGCGAGACCGACTTCACGAGCGGGCCGAGCACCCTCCACCCCAAGGCGATCTACATCGTCGAGGGACGGCTCTACCAGGTGGAGCGGCTGGACTTCGAGGGGCGCAAGGCGTACGTGCGGTCGGTCAACTGCGACTACTACACCGACGCGATCGACTACACGAAGGTGACCATCCTCGACCGCTTCGCGGCCGACGCCGGGGACGTCGCGCACCACGGCGAGGTGCACGTCGTCTCGCGCGTGGTGGGCTTCAAGAAGATCCGGTTCCACACGAACGAGAACGTGGGGTCGGGCGACCTGGACCTGCCCGAGCAGCAGATGCACACGACGGCGTACTGGCTCGAGGTGCCGACGCCGGTGATGGAGGCGCTGCCCTACGCGCCCGACGACCGGCGGGACGGGGTGTTCGGCCTGGCGTTCGCGATGAAGCAGGTGGCCACGCTGCTGCTCATGAGCGACCAGCACGACGTCGGCCTGTCGATCAACGCCGGCGAGGAGGACGGCGGCGCCGACACGCCGCGCATCTTCATCTACGACGCGTATCCCGGGGGCATCGGCTTCAGCGAGCCCCTCTTCGGCATGCACGCGGAGCTGCTGGCGCGGACGCGCGAGCTGATCCGGGCGTGCCCGTGCGACAACGGCTGCCCGACCTGCGTCGGGCCGGTGGGGCAGACCGGCCCCCTCGCCAAGACCGTCGCCCTCGGCATCCTCGAGCACCTCGGCCAGCGGGCCGAGGCGCGCCCCGTCGGCCTCGAGCCCGCCGACGAGGTGCCGTTCTAGGCCCATGGCGTCGTCCCTGGGCGACAGGCTGCGCCAGGTCGTCGGCGGCGCGGTGCCCGTCGTCGCGCCCGACGCGGCCGCCCCGCCGGTGGCGCCCGCCGCCCGCGCGGCGCTCTCCGCGGAGCGGATGGCGGGGGCCGCGGCCGCGCTCGGTGGGGCCGTGCGCGAGCGGGCCGAGGGCCCGATCATCCTGGTGGACCGGCACTACCCCGCGGGGACCCGCCATGGACGGGAGCCGATCGACGAGGTCGTGGCGGCGCTGGCCGGCGAACGCGACGCGCTGCGCCTCTTCGGCGACGTGTGGCCGAGCGCGGCGGGGCTCTGCGGGCCCGACGGCGCCGAGGCCCCGCGCCTGTGCTTCCTCGACCTGGAGACGACGGGCCTGGCCGGCGGCGCCGGTACCCAGGCGTTCCTGGTGGGCTGCGCGGTGGCCGACGCCGACGGCATCCGCGTCCGCCAGTTCCTGCTGCCGGGGTTCGAGCACGAGCGGGCGTTGCTGGCCGAGGTCGCCGCGTGGGCCGGCACCTGGGATGCCCTCGTCACCTTCAACGGCCGCACGTTCGACGTGCCGCTCATCGAGACCCGCTATCTCTTCCACCGGATCGCGTGCCCGCTGACCGAGCGGCCGCACCTGGACATGCTGCACGCCGCGCGCCGCCTCTGGCGGCAGCGGTCGGCGGCGGCCGGGCCCTGGCGCCCGCGGCCGGAGGAGGAGAGCTGCAGGCTGACGGTGCTCGAGCGGCACCTCGCCGGCGTGCACCGCGTGGGCGACGTGCCGGGGTTCGAGATCCCGTCGCGGTACTTCCAGTTCGTGCGGGATGGCGACGCCCGGCCGCTCGAGGCGGTGCTGGAGCACAACCGGATCGACCTCGTGTCGCTCGCGGTGCTCACGGCGCGGGCGTTGCGGCTCGTCAGCCGCGGTCCCTCGGCGAGCCGCGATCCGCTGGAGTGCCTGGGGCTCGGCCGGCTCTACGAGCGGGCCGGCCGGCCCGACGAGGCCGAGGCCTGCTACGCGGACGTCGCGTCGGCGGCGGCGCGGGTGGGCCGCGGGCAGGCCGCGGTGGAAGCCGACGCGCTGCGGCGGCTGGCGCTGCTGCGCCGGCGGTCGGGCCGCCTGGCCGAGGCCAGCGATGCCTGGCAGCGGCTGGCCGCCCTGCCGGGGTGCCCCGCCGCGCTCAGGCGCGAGGCGCGGGAGGCGCTCGCCATCCACCACGAGCACCGGTCGAAGGACCTCGACGAGGCGCGCCGCCTCGTGCTGGCGGTGCTCGCCGACGCCACGGGGACCGACGCCCGGGCCGCCGCCGCGTACCGGCTGCAGCGCATCGAGCGGAAGATGGCCGTACGCAGCGAGGGCGGCCTGATGGCCGCCCTCGATGGAGACGATGCCGAAGCCGGAGGGGAGCGCTAGGCGCCCGCCTTCTTGGCCTTCTTGGCCTTGGCTTCCTTGTTGGCCTTCTCGGTCGCCTTGAGCTGCTCGACCGACTGGGCGCCGAACTTCTTGGTGAACCGCTCGACGCGGCCCTCGGTGTCGATCAGCTTCTGCCGGCCCGTGAAGAACGGGTGGCACTGCGAACAGATCTCGAGGTGCAGATCGTCCTTGGTCGAACCGGTGGTCCAGCTCGCGCCGCAGGCGCAGTGGACGGTGACCTGCTGGTATTCCGGGTGGATGCCTGGCTTCATGTGATCTCCCTTTGGCCGGATCCGGGCGTCAGTGCCACTTTCCGGCCATCACGGCAAGCTGCCAGTATAGCACGCGGCCGGGCCCCGGCCCGGTCCACGCGCGATAAGTGCTGGCCTGTCAGCGAGTTGGGTCGCCAGCCTCGTCGGCGCCCGGGTCGCCGTCGTCGTCCCTGCGGCGTCCCCGGCGCCACAGTCGCCAGGCGTCCGCCAGCCAGGTGAGCGCCAGCCACACGAGCAGCACCCCCACCGGCCAGGCGACGGCCCTGGGCCAGACGAGGGCCGCCGTGCCGAGCGCCAGCACGGCGAGCGCCCCGTTCAGGAGGGTGACCGCCTCGGCCGAGCCGAGGGGCCGCCGCGAGGTCAGCGCGGCGCCGAAGGTGTTGCCGAGCCGGAGGGCGCCGGCCGCGGCGCGCCCGGCGCTGCCACGGAGCGGGCGCCGGCGCTTCGGGCGGGGCGCCGGCTCGACCCGGCGCACGCGGCTGGCCGCGAGGACGACCTCGGTCGCGCGCGTCAGGTCGTCCTCGTACATCGCCTCCATGCGGGCGGCGAAGCCCGCGTCCTCGATCGCGACGTCGAGCTCCCAGTTGCCCAGCCAGCTCTGGATGTTCAGGTTGGTCGACCCCACGCGCGCCCACCGGCCGTCGGCGACGGCGGTCTTGGCGTGGATCATCGGCCCGTTCCACTCGAAGACGCGCACCCCGCTCGCCAGGAGCGACCGGTAGCCGGCGCGGCTGAGCGACTGGACCACCGCGATGTCGCTGCCCCCCGGCACGAGGAGGCGCACGTCGACGCCGTCGCGCGCCGCGGCGGTCAGCGCCTGGACGTAGGCGGAGAGCCCGACGAAGTACGCGTCCGTGATCCACAGCCGCTCGCGCGCCGCCGCGGCGACGAGCTGGTCGAGGCGGAACATGCCCGTGGTGGAGGGCTCGGTCGCGATGACCCGGAGGGCGATGTCACCCGCCGGGGCGAGGTCGCGGACGTCGACGCGCTCCTCGTCCGGGAACGGGGCGCCCGTCGCGAGCCACGCGTCGGCGAACGCCGCCTCGACGTCGGCGACGGCGGGCCCGCGGATCGAGACGCCGGTGTCACGCCACGGCTCGATCCCCCGCGCGGGATCGCCGGTCCAGGCGTCGCCGACACACAGGCCCGTGACGAAGGCGGTCGTGCCGTCGATGGCGAGCATCTTGCGGTGGTCGCGCGACAGCCAGCTGAGGGGCGAGCGGAGGCTCGGCGGGTTGAAGACGCGCACCGCCACGCCCGCGGCCGCCAGGCGCCGCCAGAAGCCGGGCCACGCGGCGCCGAGGCCCCCGACCCAGTCGTAGATGACGCGCACGGAGACGCCGGCCCGCGCGCGCTCGATCAACGCCTCCGCGAACCGCGCCCCCGTCTCGTCGTCGTGGATGATGTAGCTCTCGAAGTGGATCCAGCGCTCGGCCCCGCGGATGGCGTCGAGCCACGCGGGGTAGTTCTCCCCCGCGTCGCGCAGGATCTCGACGGCATTACCGGCCACGAGCGGCGCCCCCGCGGCGCGCGACAGCGCCTGGTCGGCCGCGATGCGGAGGGGACGGGACACGGGACGATCCTAGTGCCAAGGGTGCCAGAGGTGCCAATGGTGCCAGGGGTGCGCCGCCAGGGTGCCAGGGGTGCCAAAGGTGCCAGGGGTGCCAAGGGTGCGCCGCCAGGGTGCCAGGGGTGCCAAGGGTGCCAGGGGTGCCAAGGGTGCGCCGCCAGGGGTGCCAGGGGTGCCAAGGGTGCCCAGGGTGCCAGGGGTGCGCTTGGCGGTTGTGGGGTGGGTGTAATTGGGGGTGGCGGGTACGCAGGACGTGCGCGGCAGCACCTGTCCGGGCGTTGCGATTAGTGCGAGGTGTTGGGGGCGCGGGTGGCTTGGTTGAAGTAGATTCGGGCGCGAGCTGGCTGGTCGAGGGATTGCACCCTGGCGAGGCGTGGCTGGTGCCCGTGACGTCACGGAGCTTGGGGCGTGGGTGTTGGCGAACGACCTGAAGAAGCTGGCCTACGCCCTCGCGCGGCGGCCCCACGTTGAACGGGACCGGCGCTTTCGTGAGCAGCTCGTGGACGCGGCGGCATCCGCCCCGCGCAACATCGCCGAGGGGTTCGGCCGGTACACCCACCGGGAGTTCGCCCGCTTCGTCCGCATCGCAAAGGGGTCAGAGGCCGAGGTGCTGAACCACTTTCGGGACGCGGCCGATCGCGGGTATCTCGATCAGGCAGAACTCCCCGCCCACGAACACGCGGCCCGCAAGGCCCTGAAGGCCGCCACGGGCCTGTTGCGCTACCTGGAAGACACGCCCGACCTGCGCTGAGAGCCGATCCACGGGCCCGCGCACCCTTGGCACTGTTGGCACCCCTGGCACCCTGGCGGCGCACCTTTGGCACCCGTGGCACCCTTGGCACCCCTGGCCCCCTGGCCCTATCGTGGCTGCTGCTGCGTCAGGCAGTGAATCGCGCCGAGGCCCCAGATGAGGTCCGTGCAGGGGACGCCGACGACCTCGTGGCGGGGCAGCAGGCGCTGCAGGATGGCCAGCGCCTTCCTGTCGCGCGCGGGCTGCCTGAAGGTGGGCACGAGCAGGGCGCCGTTGACGAACAGGAAGTTCACGTAGGTGGCCGGCAGCCGGTCGCCCTTGTGGACGACGGGCCGGGGCATCGGGAGCTCGACGATCTCGAACGGGCGGCCGTCGGCGTCGCGGGCCGTGTCGAGGCGGCGCCGGTTGTCGCGCAGCACCTTGTAGTTCGCGTCGGCGGGGTCCGTCTCGACGCCCGTGACGATGGTGCGCGGGCCGACGAAGCGCGCGAGGTCGTCCACGTGCCCGTCCGTGTCGTCGCCGGCGATGCCGTCGCCGAGCCACACGACGTGCCGCTGGCCGTAGTACGCGCGCAGGTACTCCTCGACCTCGGCCCGCGAGAGGCCCGGGTTGCGGTTCGGGTTCAGCAGGCACGAAGTCGTCGTCAGCACCGTGCCCTCGCCGTTCATGTCGACCGCGCCGCCCTCCATCACGATGCCCGGGAGGAACACCGGCAGGCCCAGCGCCGCGCCGACGCGCGTCGGCACCGCGTCGTCCGCATCGTAGGGCGGGTACTTGCCGCCCCACGCGTTGTAGCCCCAGTCGACGATCGCCGTCTCGCGCCGGCCGCGCCGCGTGCGCTGGACGAACGCGGGGCCGTGGTCGCGCGTCCAGCACTCGTTGGTCGGGATGTGGTGGAACCGCACGCGCCCGAGCCGGACGCCCCGCACGTCGAGCACGTCGCGGACGATGCGCTCGTAGTTGGCATTGGGGACGATGAGGTGCACGGGCTCGCGGGCCGCGATGGCGGCGATGACGGCGATCACGTCCTCGACCGACTCGTGGTACCGGTCGGGGAACGAGATGCCCTCCGGCCGCGGCCAGCTGATCCACGTGCCGGCGTGGCGCTGCCACTCGGGCGGGAACGCGTAGCCGTGTTCAGCGGGGGTGCCGGCCAGGATGCGGGGGCGGGTGCTCTTCATGGGCCACAGATGACACAGATGACACAGATGACACAGATGCGCAGATGAATCAGGGGCACAGAGAAATCAGATGCACAGATAGGTCAGGGGCACGGATAGGTCAGATGCACAGACAAGTCAGGGGCGCAGATAGACCAAGGGTATCGGATCAGTCAGGGGCATCGGGTGCGATGGCGGCTGGTCGGGCATGGCGTATCGAGCCGGACGCGGAGCACCTGAGGCACCCGTGGAACCTGAGGAACCCTAGGAACCTGAGGAACCTGAGACTCCCTACTCGTGGAACCGCTTCATGATGCCGCCGTAGGCGTCCACGCGGCGGTCGCGCAGGAACGGCCAGTGGGTGCGGCTGGTTTCGACGCGGTCGAGGTCGCAGTCGACGATCAGCACGTCCTCGCGGTCGATCGGGGCCCGGGCGACCACCTGGCCGTCGGGCGCGGTCACGAACGAGCGGCCCCAGAACTCCAGGCCATCGGCGCTGACGGGCCGGCCGTCCTCGCCCCGCACGCGCTCGTGCCCGATGCGGTTGGGCGCGCACACCCAGCAGCCATTCGCGACCGCGTGGCTCCGCTGGATGGTCTCCCAGGCCTCGTGCTGCGCCTTGCCGAACGCGCGCTTCTCGGACGGGTGCCACCCGATGGCGGTGGGGTAGAACAGGATGTCCGCGCCCTGGAGCGCCGTCAGGCGCGCGCCCTCCGGGAACCACTGGTCCCAGCAGATCAGCACGCCGATGGTCGCGTGCTTCGTCTTCCAGGCGCGGAAGCCCGTGTCGCCGGGCGTGAAGTAGAACTTCTCGTAGTAGAGCGGGTCGTCCGGGATGTGCATCTTCCGGTACACCCCGAGCAGCGCCCCGTCCGCGTCGATGACCGCGGCGGTGTTGTGGTACAGCCCCGCCGCGCGCCGCTCGAAGAGCGACACGACGACGACCGCGCCGTACTTCTTCGCCAGCGCCGCGAACCGGTCCGTCGTCGGGCCCGGGATGGTCTCGGCGAGCGCGAAGAAGCGATGGTCCTCGGCCTGGCAGAAGTACTGCGAGCGGAACAGCTCCTGCGTGCACACGATGCGGGCGCCGCCCTTCATCGCGCGCTCGGCGAGCGCGAGCTGCCGCGCCAGGTTGGCCTTCGGGTCCTCGCCGCACGCCATCTGCGTGAGCCCCACCCGGACCACGTTCCCCGTCCCCCGCGCGCGCGCCGCGGGCCGCCTCGATGTCGGTTGCGTCTTGGCCATGATGTGATCTTTCACTTATAGCACGCGTCCGCGCGCCGCCCCGCCCCTGCCCCATGGCACTTCTGGCACCCCGACGCCGCACCCCTGGCACCTTTGGCACCTCTGGCACCCTGGTACCGCACCCCTGGCACCCTTGGCACCCTTGGCACCCTGGTGGTGGTGATATATTCCCTCCGCCCCCACCGCTACCGGCGGGCGGCCCCAAGGAGTCTTCTGATGAAACGTACGATGTCACTTGCCGCCGTCGTGGTCATGGCGGGAGCGATCGTGGCCGCGCAGCCGGCCCCCCAGTCGGTCGGCCTGGCCGCCGGCCTCCAGCGCAGCTACGAGGGAATCAAGCGGAACCTCACCGAGATGGCCGAGAAGATGCCCGAGGACCAGTACGGGTTCAAGCCGACCCCCGAGGTCCGCGCGTTCGGGCAGCTCATGGGCCACGCCGCCAACAGCGCCTACAACCGCTGCTCGGCGGCCCGCGGCATCCCGAACCCGAACCAGGGCAAGAACCTCGAGGAGCTGACCAGCAAGGCCGAGATCGTCAAGGCGCTGGCGGACCACTTCGCGTTCTGCGACGAGGCCTACAAGATGCTCACCGACGCGAACGCCGGCGAGTTGATGACGATGGGCCGCAACAAGCAGGCGCGCGGCTCGATCCTCTCGGACAACATCTCGCACGACAACGAGATGTACGGGACCGGCGTCGTCTACATGCGGCTGAAGGGGCTCGTGCCGCCGTCGACCGAGCGCATGCAGCAGATGCGGCGGCCGGGGCAATAGATCTCAGATTTCAGATCTCAGATTGAAGATTGCAGGCCGCGGGTTGCAGGCCACAGATTGGGCCTGCATCGCTGAAGACGACAACAGCCGGACCGCCCTGGGGGCGCGTCCGGCTGTCGTCGTTTTCGGGTCGGTTCGAGGCCGCTACTTCTGCATCGCCGACAGGAAGTCCTGGTTCGACTTCGTCTTGCCCATCTTCGAGAGCAGCAGCTCCATGGCCTCGACGGGGGAGAGGGGCGTGAGGACGCGCCGGAGGACGTAGACGCGGTTGAGGTCCTCCTTCGCGATGAGCAGCTCCTCCTTGCGGGTGCCGCTCTTCTGGATGTCGATCGCGGGGAAGACGCGGCGGTCGGCCAGCTTGCGGTCCAGGTGCACCTCCATGTTGCCGGTGCCCTTGAACTCCTCGAAGATGACCTCGTCCATGCGCGAGCCCGTGTCGACGAGCGCGGTCGCGACGATCGTCAGCGAGCCGCCCTGCTCGATGTTGCGCGCCGCGCCGAAGAACCGCTTCGGCCGCTGCAGGGCGTTGCTGTCGACGCCGCCCGACAGCACCTTGCCCGACGCCGGCACGATCGTGTTGTAGGCGCGCGCGAGGCGCGTGATCGAGTCGAGCAGGATCACGACGTCCTTCTTGTGCTCGACGAGCCGCTTCGCCTTCTCGATCACCATCTCCGCGACCTGGACGTGGCGCTGCGCGGGCTCGTCGAAGGTCGACGCGATGACCTCGCCCTGCACCGAGCGCTGCATGTCGGTCACCTCCTCGGGCCGCTCGTCGATGAGCAGCACGATCAGGTAGACCTCGGGGTGGTTGGTGGTGATCGAGTTGGCGATCGCCTGCAGCAGCATGGTCTTGCCGGTGCGCGGCGGCGCGACGATCAGGCCGCGCTGGCCCTTGCCGAGGGGCGTCATCAGGTCGAGGACGCGCGTCGACAGGTTCTCGGGGTCGGCCTCGAGCCGGACGCGCTCCTGCGGGTAGAGCGGGGTGAGGTTCTCGAAGAACACCCGCTCCTTGCCGCGGGCGGGCGGCTCGAAGTTGACCGCCTCCACCTTGATGAGCGCGAAGTACCGCTCGCCCTCCTTGGGCGGGCGCACCTGGCCCGACACGGTGTCGCCCGTGTGCAGGTCGAACTTGCGAATCTGCGACGGCGAGACGTAGATGTCGTCGGGGCCGGCCAGGTAGTTGTAGTCGGGCGCCCGCAGGAACCCGAACCCGTCCGGCAGGACCTCGAGCACGCCCTCCGAGAAGATCAGCCCGGCCTTCTCGGCGTGGGCCCGCAGGATCTCGAAGATGAGCTCCTGCTTGCGCATGCCCGTCGCGCCGGGGATCTCGAGGTCCCGGGCGATCTTGGTCAGCGCCGAGATGCCCATCTCCTTGAGGGTGGTGAGGTCCAGGGTCACCTGGTCGGGGGTGGCGGCGCCGTTGCCGCCGGCGGCTGCCTGAGCAGTCTGACGATCAGTCTCCACAGTTCATCCAATCCTTCGCCGGTCACGGCCGAGACCGCCGTCACCGGGCCGTCGTGTGCCTTCTCGAGTTCCCGCAGATGACGCTGGCGTTCGGCCCGCGTCAGCTTGTCCACTTTCGTCGCCACCACGTGGCACGGCAGCCCCGTGGCCGACAGCCACTCCCAGGCGGTCCGGTCGGCCGGCAGTCCCGGGTGCCGGCTGTCCACCAGCAGCAGGATCGACGCCCGCGCCTCCCGGTCCTCCGCCCGCGCCCTGAAGTACGCGTTGGTCGCCGCCTCGAACTCCCGCGCCGTGGCCTCGCGGCCCTTCGCCCCGGTCAACCCGCGCCGGGCCTTCTCGGGCGCCCCGCGGGCGTAACCGTAGCCCGGCAGGTCCACCAGGAGGAACGGCGGCCCCGCGCCGGCGGTGACGCGGAAGAAGTTGACGAGGCGCGTCTTGCCCGGGGACCCGCTGATCCGGGCGATCTTCTGCCGGACGAGCGCGTTGATCAGGCTCGACTTGCCGACGTTGGAGCGGCCCACCATGGCCAGCTCGGCCAGCCCCTCGCGGGGCAGGCCGGCGGCGTCGGCCGCACTCGTGACGAAGACCGCGGATACCTTCACGCCAGACGGGCCGCGCGGGCCGGGCGGGCCGTGGACGGGACCACGCGCCCGGGCGGCCGGCATGCGGATGCGGCCGCACGCGCCCGGGGGCTCACCCGTGACGGCTGTCCGGTCGGCATCGACGGCCCGATTCGTATCGAGGAGGGCACGGACGGCACTGGCGGCGTGGCGGGCGCGGCGGGGCCGCGCCGCCCGGCGCTAGTGCGTGATGGCGTCCGGGGCCTCGTCGCCGGCGCTCGCCGGGTCGGCCGAGGGCGCCAGGGGCGTCAGCGGCCGCTCGAGCGCGGTCTTGAGCACCTCGTCCATCCCGGTGACGAGGTACAGCTTCATCGAGTCGAGCTGCGCCTTCGGGATGTCCGCGAGGTCCTTCTCGTTGTCCTTCGGCAGAATGATGGTGGTGATGCCGGCGCGATGCGCCGCGAGCACCTTCTCCTTCACGCCGCCAATCGGCAGCACCTTGCCGCGCAGGGTGATCTCGCCGGTCATCGCGACGTCGCGGCGGGCCGGCACGCCGGTGAGCGCCGAGATGAGCGCGGTCGCCAGCGTGATGCCGGCCGACGGGCCGTCCTTCGGGATGGCGCCCTCGGGGATGTGGATGTGCACGTCGAGCTTGCGGTTGAAGTCCTTCGGGATGCCGAAGGCCTCCGAGCGCGAGCGCACGTAGCTCATCGCGGCCTGGGCGGACTCCTGCATGACGTCGCCGAGCTTGCCGGTGAGCGTCAGGCGGCCGCGGCCGGGCATGAGGGTCGCCTCGGTGATCAGGATCTCGCCGCCGACCTCGGTCCAGGCCAGGCCCGTGACGATGCCGACCTCGCTGCTCTCCTCGGCGACGGTGGGGCGGTAGCGCGGGACGCCGAGGAACTGCGTGACCTTCTCGGCGGTGATGGTCTCGGAGGTCTTGGCGCCCTCGACGACGACCTTCCGGGCCACCTTGCGGCAGATCGAGTTGATCTCGCGCTCGAGGCTGCGGACGCCGGCCTCGCGCGTGTAGCGCTGGATGACGGTCTGCATCGCCTCGTCGGTGAAGGTGATGTTGGCGGCGGTGAGGCCGGACCCCTCGACCGCCTTGGGCGCGAGGAAGCGCTTGGCGATCTCGACCTTCTCCTGCTCGGTGTAGCCGGCCAGCTGGAGCACCTCCATGCGGTCGCGCAGCGCCTGCGGGATCGTGTGGAGCACGTTGGCCGTGCAGATGAACATGACGCTGGAGAGGTCGTACTCGACGTCGAGGTAGTGGTCGAGGAACGCGTTGTTCTGCTCGGGGTCGAGCACCTCGAGCAGGGCCGCCGACGGGTCGCCGCGGAAGTCCATCGACATCTTGTCGACTTCGTCGAGCAGGAACACCGGGTTGAGCGACCCGGCCTTCTTCATCATCTGGATGATCTGGCCGGGGAACGCGCCGATGTAGGTGCGGCGGTGGCCGCGGATCTCGGCCTCGTCGCGGACGCCGCCGAGCGACAGGCGGACGAACTTGCGGTTCATCGCGCGGGCGATCGACTTGGCGAGCGAGGTCTTGCCGACCCCCGGGGGGCCGACGAAGGTGAGGATCGTGGCCTTCGGCTTCTTGACCAGGGCCCGCACCGCCAGGAACTCCATGATGCGTTCCTTGAGCTTGTCGAGCCCGTAGTGGTCCTCGTTGAGGATCGCCTCGGCGCGGGTGAGGTCGCGGCTCTCGCGGGTCTTCTTGTGCCACGGCACGGCGATGAGCCAGTCGAGGTAGTTGCGCGAGACGGTGGCCTCGGCGGACATCGGGGGCATGGCCTCGAGCCGCTTGAGCTCCTGGACGGCCTTCTCCTCGACCTCCTTGGGCATGCGCGCCTGGTCGATCTTCTTGCGCAGCTCCTCGATCTCGTTCCCCTTCTCGTCCTTGCGGCCCAGTTCCTTCTGGATCGCCTTCATCTTCTCGTTGAGGTAGTACTCCTTCTGCGCCTTCTCCATCTGCTTCTTGACGCGCGACTGGATGCGGCGATCGACCTGGAGCTTGTCCACCTCGGCTTCGAGGATGCTGGCGATGCGGTTGAGGCGCTCGAGGGGCGAGATGATCTCGAGGAGGTTCTGCTTCTCGTCGACGCCGACGAGCAGGTGCGCGGCGATGGTGTCGGCGAGCTTGCCGGGGTCGTCCACGCGGACGGCGGCGATCATCGCGTCGTAGTGCAGGTTGTTCGAGAGCTTCACGTACTGCTCGAACAGCGACACGACGCGGCTCATGGTGGCCTCGACGTCGCCGGACTGGTCCTTCTGGCGGGCGAGCACCTTCACGTCGACGCGGTAGAAGCCCTTGTCTTCCTTCCACTCGATGACGCGGGCGCGGTCGACGCCCTCGACGAGCACCTTGATGTTGCCGTCGGGGAGCTTGAGGCTCTGCACGACGTTGGCCACGGTGCCCATCGTGTAGATGTCCTCGGCCCCCGGGTCGTCCACCGAGGCGTCGTGCTGGGCCGCCAGGAAGATCCGCTTGTCCTTGCCCAGCGCGTGCTCGAGCGCGCGGATGGACGAGGGGCGCCCAATCACGAACGGCATCATCATGTGCGGAAAGACGACGACGTCGCGAAGGGGGACGATGGGCAGGGTTTCGTAGACTTCCACCATAGGTACTGCTTGGTTCGGGCGGGCCGCCGGGATCGGCGGCCCGGGCCGCGGCCGTCCGGCCGCGGCTAGCCCGCCTTCTCGATGACCTCGAGGCCCGCGCCCTTGCTGACCACCATCTCGCGGGTGACCACGCATTCACGGTTCTTCTTCTGGCCCGGGAGCTGGTACATGAGGTCGAGCATCAGGTCCTCGATGATCATGCGGAGGCCGCGGGCGCCGATCTTGCGCGCGAGGGCCTGCTCGGCGATGGCATCGAGGGCGTCGTCGGTGAAGCGGAGCTTCACGTTCTCGTACTCGAACAGCTTCTGGTACTGACGCGTGATGGCGTTGCGCGGTTGCGTCAGGATCTGGACGAGCGCCGGCCGGTCGAGCTCGTGGAGCGTGCCGATGACGGGCAGGCGGCCGACGAACTCGGGGATCAGGCCGAACTTGATGAGGTCCTGGGGCTCGGCCTGCTCGAGCAGCGGCCCGAGCTCGCGCGACTGCTTGGTGCGCAGCTCGGCCTTGAAGCCGAGGGTCTTCTTGCCGATGCGCCGCTCGACCATCTTCTCGAGGCCGACGAAGGCGCCGCCGCAGACGAACAGGATGTTGGTCGTGTCGACCTGGAAGAACTCCTGGTGCGGGTGCTTGCGCCCGCCCTGCGGCGGGACGTTGGCGACCGTGCCCTCGAGGATCTTCAGCAGCGCCTGCTGGACGCCCTCGCCCGACACGTCGCGGGTGATCGAGGGGTTCTCGTCCTTGCGGCCGATCTTGTCGATCTCGTCGATGTAGACGATGCCCTGCTGGCACTTCTCGATGTCGCCACCGGCGGCCTGCAGGAGCTTGAGGATGATGTTCTCGACGTCCTCGCCGACGTAGCCGGCCTCGGTCAGCGTCGTCGCGTCGACGATCGTGAACGGCACCGAGAGGAGCTTGGCGAGCGTCTGCGCGAGCAGCGTCTTGCCGGTGCCCGTCGGGCCGATCAGGAGGATGTTCGACTTGGTGAGCTCGACGTCGTTGCGGCTGCGCGGCTGCTTCTGGATCTCGAGCCGCTTGTAGTGGTTGTAGACCGCGACGGCGAGCTTCTTCTTCGTCATCTCCTGGCCGATGACGTACTCGTCGAGGAACTTCTTGATCTCGGGAGGCGAGGGGAGCGACGTGCGCACGCCGCTCCGGTTCTCGAAGCGGTTGTCGTCCGCGATGATGTCGTTGCAGACCTCGACGCACTCATCGCAGATGAAGACGGTGGGACCCGCAATCAGCTTCCGTACGTCGTTCTGATCCTTGTTGCAGAACGAGCACCGCAGGATCTCGCCGCCGTCGCCGTTCTTCTTGACCATGGGTTCGCCGTCCCTTTGATCCTAGGTTACACCCGTTTCCGGATGACGTCGTCAATAATTCCGTAGTCTTTGCCCTGGTCGGGCGACATGATGTAGTCGCGTTCCGTGTCCTGCTGGATGCGCTTCACGTCCTGCCCGGTGTGGTGCACCAGGATCTCGTTGATCCGCTCGCGCATGCGCAGGATTTCGCGCGCCGCCAGGTCGATGTCCGTCGCCTGCCCGCCGAGCCCCGACATCCACGGCTGGTGGATCAGGATCCGCGAGTTCGGCAGCGAGAACCGCTTGCCCTTCGTCCCCGCCGCGAGCAGCACCGCCGCGATCGACGCCGCCTGCCCGATGCAGTACGTCTGCACGTCCGGCCGGATGAACTGCATCGTGTCGTAGATCGCGAAGCCCGCCGTGATCGACCCGCCCGGGCTGTTGATGTACAGCAGGATGTCCTTGTCCGGGTCCTCGGCCTCGAGGAACAGCATCTGCGCGATCGCCAGGTTCGCGACGCCGTCGTCGATCGGCGTCCCGATGAAGATGATGTTGTCCTTCAGCAGGCGCGAGAAGATGTCGTAGGCGCGCTCGCCGCGATTGGTCTGCTCGACCACCATCGGCACGAGCTGGTTGTATCCGGTCACCGGTGTCTCCTTACGGCCGCGCGCTCGGCGCGCGGTCGGACTCGCTTCGCTCGCTGGGACTCACTGCGTTCGCTGGGACTCGCTCCGCTCGCTAGGAGGCGGCCGATTCGCGGATCGTAGCACGCGACAGCACGTGTCCCACCGTCTTCTCCCGCCGCAGGCCCAGCGCCAGCCGGCCCACGCCGCCGTCCTGGTCGAGCATCGCGCGGATCGCCGGCACCGTGCGGCCCGACTGCGCCGCGTAGCGCTCCAGCTCCCGCTCGACGTCGCCGTCGTCCACCGTCACCTGGTCGCGGACCGCGACCTGGTCGAGCACGAGCGCCGAGGCCACCGCCTCGGTCGCCGCCTCGCGCTGGCCCTCGCGGAACGCCGCCCAGTCGATGTTCGTCTGGCGCGGATCGATCCGCTGTTCCATCAGCCGCCGCGCGAACTCCTCGACGCGCCGGTCGACCTCGCGGTCCACCAGCGCCGGCGGCACCGCGAAGGGCACCCGCGCGGCCAGCGCCTTCAGCACGTCCGCCCGCACCTGCCGCTCCGACGCCTCGCGCGCCTCCGACTCCAGGTCGGCCCGCACGCGCGCGGTGAGCGCCTCGAGCGTCTCGAACTCCCCGAGGTCCTTCGCGAACTCGTCGTCCAGGTCGGGCAGCACCCGCCGCCGCACGTCCTGCACCGTCACCGTGTACTGCACCGACGTCCCCGCCAGCTCCGGCACCGCGTAGTCGGACGGGTAGCCCAGCGTGAACGTCTTCGTCGCGCCCTTCTCGAGCCCGGCGAGCTCGTCGTCGAACCCCGGCGGGTTCGACGCCGCGCCCATCTCGATGGAGACGCCGGCGTGGTTCTCCGCCTCGCCAGGCGTCCCGTCTTCTCCAATCGGCATCCGCGCGAGATCCATGACCACCGTGTGGCCGGCCTCGACGATCCCCGTGTCGACCGGCTCGAACCGCGCGGCGCGCTCGCGGAGCTGATCGAGGGCCGCCGTCACCGCCGCCTCGTCCACCGCCACCGGCGGCCGCGTCACCTCGATCGAGGCGAACTCGCCCGGATCGAACGGCGGGACCACGTCGAACTCCGCCGTGAAGGTGAGCGGCTGGCCCTCCTCGAGCTTCAGGTCGCGGATGTTCGGGGTGTCCACCGGCTCGACGCCGCGCTCGACGAGCGCGGCGCTCACCGTGTGCTCGACGAGCGCGTGCGCCACGTCGTGCATGATCTGGCTCCGGAACCGCTGCTTCACCACCTTCGCCGGCACCTTGCCGGGGCGGAAGCCCGGGAGCCTGGCCTGCCGGCCGTAGCGGGTCGAGATCCGGCCGATCTCCGCGTCGACGACCTCGCTCGGGATCTCGACGACCAGGTTCTTGCGTGTCTCGTTGACGTCGACCAGTTCCGTCTTCATTACTTCTCGGCGACCCAGGGGCGAAAGTGAGCGCCCGGGATGTCCGCACGGCAGGCGCCAGCGGTGGGACCGGAACACGCTCGAAGTTGGTGTTGGAAAAAACTTGGTGCGAAAGGGGGGACTCGAACCCCCATAGCCTTGCGGCTACCGGATCCTAAGTCCGGCGCGTCTGCCAGTTCCGCCACTTTCGCGCAGGAATCGGAGGTTCGTCGCCAGGGACCGGGACTACCCATCCAGCGTAACACGGTTTGCCGGACACCCGGTAGCCTGCCGGCCCACGCCCGTCCCCACTACATATTGCGGCCCACCGGAGCCCATGCTACTATCCGGCCGCCCGATGAGCACCCCCATGGCGCCCGCCACCGACCTCTATTATCGGCTCTTCCGCCTCGAGCATGCGCCCGACGGCCTGCCGCAGGTCACGTCGCACCCCGACGCCCCCGGCAGCATCCCGGACCCGGCCAGCGGCCGGCCCCTGCGGGTCGCGACGGTCGAGGCCCGCACCAAGGCGATCTGCCCGGCGTGCGCGGCCCTCGGCCAGGGCGGGTACGTCTCGTTCGAGGCCGACCTGCGGCTCGCGTACGCGTGCCCCGCCTGCCAGCAGCTCGTCTGGCTCGCCGGCGCCTGAGCGCCCCCGCCCGCCGCCGGCGTCACGGCTTCACGAAGATCGCCGTCATCTGCACCCCGTCCGACGTCCACTCGCGCGGCCAGTCCGCCGTGGCGTCCACGAAGCGCGGCCAGCAGCGGTTCTCCGGAACCCGGCTGCCGGGCCGCCCGAGCCCCACGGCCACCGAGCCTGGCGCCGGCGGCCGCACGCCGGCCGGCGGGGGCAGGTACCAGTTGGCGTTGTCGAGGACCAGCAGCCCGCCCGGGCGCAGCTTCGGCACCAGGGCCGCGCAGAGGCACCCGCGCGGCGACGAGTCGACGAGGGCGAAGTCGAGCGACCCGTCCGCGAATGCGTGGGCGGCCTGCACCCACGCCGACCGGTGCATGGCCTCCTCGTCCGGCGAGTCCTCGAACAGGATCTGGCGGTAGTCGACGTTGTCGAGGCCGGCGGCGCGGAGCGCGGCGGCGACGGTCCGGTAGTAGCCGGGGTCGGTCTCGAAGCTCGTGAGGTGCCCCGCCCGCGCCGCGAGCCAGCGTGTCGAGTTGCCGCTGCCCCATTCCGCGCCGCGGTGGCCGGGCCCGATGGCGGTGGCGAGCCTGGCCACGGCCGCCGGGGTCAGCGACGGCTCGTCCGGGTGCAGCCGCGCGCGCAGGATCGCGCGCACGCGGTGGAAGAGGTACCGGGGCGACCGGTGTCCGGCGAGCCGGAGCGCGCGGCGCCACACCGGCGCGGGCCGCAGGTCGGCCGGGGTGTCCGTCACGAGGCCTCCGGGACGTTGGTGACCACGAGTTCGTCGATGGCCCCGCGCCTGTCGGCGCGGGTGTTGATGGCGCGCCGCGCGCGGACGCGGTGGGTGACGAGGCCCGTGGCCCGCACCGCGCGGTCGTCCTCGAAGAGGGCCTCGATGAGCGGCGCCGTGGAGTTGCTGAGCAGCACGTGGACCCCGCGGCGCGCGAGCGACGCGGCGAGCGCCTGCAGCCGGCGCTGGTCCGCGTCGCCGAAGCCGCGCGCCGTGTAGGCGCGGAAGCGCGCGGTGGGACTGAGCGGCGCGTAGGGCGGGTCGAAGTAGACGAAATGGCCCGGCTCGGCGTGACCGGCGACCAGGTCGAACGGGGCCTCGGCGACCTGGACGTTCGGCGCGGCCAGCACCCGGGCGATGGCGCGCAGCCGGGGTTCGTCGAGGATGCGCGGCCGCTCGTAGCGCCCGGCCGGCACGTTGAAGCCGCCGCGCGCGTTCTGGCGGAACAGGCCGTTGTACCCCGTGCGGTTCAGGTACAGGAACATCGCCGCGAGGGCCGGGTCGTAGGCCGCGGCGCCGCCGCCGGCCGCGCGCCACGCGGCGCGCGCGGGGTTGAACCGCTCGTCGCGGACCCGGTAGTAGTGGGCCGCGCCGCCGCGCGCGTGGCCGGCGGCCAGCCGCCGCAGCGCCGCGATCACCGTGTCGGTCGCGTCGGCGACCCGCAGGTAGCAGCCGACGAGATCGGCGTTCTCGTCGGTCAGCCGGACGGGCACGCCGTCGAGCCGTCCGTCGTTCCACAGGTCGAAGAACACGGCGCCGCTGCCGAGGAAGGGCTCGTGATAGCCGCCGAAGCGGGCGGGGTAGTATCGGCGGAGTTGCGGCAGGAGCTGACGCTTGCCGCCGGCCCACTTGAGGAACGGCCGGGGGCTGGTTTCCGCGGACACGGTCACTCATTCTAGACTAGCGGCTCACGTGGACGAGACCCTCGTCGCCCTTCTGGCCTGCCCGAAGGACCTGCGCCCGCTCGCGCACTCGGCCGCCGGCCTCGTGTGCGAGGCCGGTCACGAATACCCGGTCATCCACGGCGTGCCGATCCTGGTGCGCGACGACGTGGCGCACCCGCACTGGGCGGGCGACCTCGCCGTGGGGCTCCAGCGCGACGCGCGCGTGCCCGACGCCTGGCTCGCCGAGCTGCCCCGCGATCCCGGCGTCGTCGACGCCTACGTGCAGGCGGCGGTCGGCGCCACCAACGGCAACCTCTATCGCCACCTGATCGGCCGCCTGCCGCGGTACCCGGTGCCCACGTTCCCCCTGGCGCCCCGGGGGCACGCCCGGCTGCTCGACATCGGCTGCTCGTGGGGGCGCTGGTCGATCGCGGCGGCGCGGGCCGGGTACGAGGTGATCGGGATGGACCCGCTCCCGGAGGCGGTGTTCACCGCCCGCCGGGTCGCCCGGCAACTGGGGGTGCCTGCCCGCTTCGTCGTCGGGGACGCGCGCCACCTGCCGTTCCGCGCGGGCGTCGTGGATCAGGCCTTCTCGTTCAGCGTGCTGCAGCACCTCGACGACGAGGCGATTGCCTCGTGCGCGCTCGGGCTCCGGCGGGTGCTGGCGGCCGGCGGCGGGAGCCTGCTGCAGTTCGCGAGCCGGCACGGCCTCCTGTCGATGGCGCGGCTGGCCGGCCGCGGCCTCCGCCGCGCGCGGCACTTCGAGGTGCGCTACAGGGATCCCGCGGCGCTGGTCCGCCTGTTCGGCGAGACCGTGGGCCCGACGACGGTCGTGCCCGAGGGGTTCTTCTCGCTCAACGCCCGGCGCGACGACCTCGACCTGATGACCCCGGCCGGCGCATGCCTCGTGCGGCTGTCCGCGGCGCTCTGCGCCGCGTCGGCTCGCGTGCCCGGCCTCGGGCGCCTCGCCGACAGCGTCTGGGTGCGGTCCACCCGCGCGGGGGACGCGTCCTCGGGGTGAACCGGGCCGGCGTGCCCGGCGCGAGCGCTAGATCGACACGTCGTTCTCGGCCCACCACCAGACGCCCACGGCCGTCGTGAGCAGCAGGAGCGCGAGTGTCACCGTGGGCATGTCGGGCGCGACGCGCGCCAGCGTCGCCGACACGCCGCCCGCCACGAGCGCCGTCATGTCCACGCCGACCGCGACGAAGCCGCTGGCCCAGGCCAGCCCCGCGATGCCGGCCACGATGAGCAGCACGCCGGCGCCGATGGCGAGGTTGAAGCCGATATCGAGCGCCTGCTCGGCGCGCCAGCGCTCGTGCTGCACCCGGTCGAGCACGCGGCCCGTGAAGCCGTCGGGCGGCGCCGCGACCGGGCGCGTGGCCAGCGCGCGCTCGATCGCCCGCGCCATCGCCAGGCGGCCCCGGCACGCAGGGCAGCCCTCGAGGTGCGCTGCCATGGCGGCATCCGGTTCCTCGTCGCCCACGGCGATCGCCTCGAACCGATCGGCGTAGCCCCGGCAGGGCCCGGTCATCGCGTGTCTCCCGTCAACAGGTCCCGCAGGCGGCGCTTGGCCCGGAAGAGGTGGGTCTTCACGGTGCCGAGCGGCAGGTCCAGCGCCTCCGCGAGTTCCTCGTACTTGAGGCCCTGCAGGTAGTGGCCGTTCACGAGCACCTGCTCCCGGGCCGGCAGCGTCCGGATCGCCTTCTCGAGGCGATCGCGCAGCTCCATGTCGCCGAACGCCCGGTCCGGCCGACCCGGCTCCGGCACCCGCGGCCGGTCGTCCTCGAGGCGCTCGTCGAGCGACAGTACCACCGGCCGCCGCCGCTTGCCTTCCTCGGCGACGACGTTCGAGACAATCCGGTAGATCCAGGTGGAGAGCCGGGCCTCGCCACGAAAGTAGGCCAGGCCGCGGTGCACCCGGAGGAACACCTCCTGGGCGAGCTCCTCCGCCCGGGCCGTGTCGGTGACGCTGCGCGACACGAGCGCGAACACCAGGCCCTTGTGCTGGTCGACGAGTTCACGGAAGGCCCAGTCGTCACCGCGTCGGCACCGCTCGATCAGCTCCTGCTCGGAGGTTCCCGTCATCCGCCGGACCTGTTAGAGGGGGCGAGCAGGCGGATTGTTTCACCGACCCCGATGAAACAATCCCGTGTCCTGCTCAGTCTAAGCCTGCCGACCGACTCGTGGGGGGCAGGCCCCGAATCATCACCGGCCGCTCCGTTGTCGCGGCCGTCGATCCGCGGTTCGACACCGCCGCCCGTGGTACTGAATCAGTCGATACGGTCCGCTGGAGCCCGGGAGGGCAGATGAGTAATCCCGAGATCTTCTTCTTCGTGCTGCCCATCACCCTCGTGGTGGGGGGCTTTGCCATCGTGCTGCTGGGGATCTGGAAACAGACGCGGATCAAGGAACTGGAGCACCGCGAGCGGCTCGCGCTGATCGAGCGGGGCCTCGTGCCCCCGTCCGCGCCCGACCCGTCGCCGGCCGCCGCCCTGCTGGGCCGCCACGGCGCCACCCCCCGCCGGGCCCGCCTGCTCTCCGGCGGCATCGTCGTGATCGGCTTCGGCCTGGCGCTGATGATGGTGATCGGCTTCGCCGGAGGCGCGCCGGACGTGGCGATGGGGATCGGCGGGGCGGTCGTGGTGCTCGGCGCCTCGTTCGTCGTGAACGCCATCGTCACCGGCCGGCTCGAGGCGCCGGCCGCGCCGCCGGCCGACCCGGCGCCGCCGGTCCCGCCCATGCCTCCGGAGGCGTGACCCCCGGGGCCGGCCCCGGTCCCCCCTGACGCTCGCGTCCGTCCGTTGCACGCTTCTTCCTGCCCCGAGGGTGGGGTTCCCCCTGTCTCACGCCGATACCACGACCAGCACCGGGCTCCGGCCCGGTGACCGGTTGTGGGTGTATCGATTTGACTCCAACGTCTCGGTCAGGCCAGAATACGCTGGACTGGTCTTAATTTGGCGTATAAAGTCATATTGAGTCATCCATGTTGAACCCTACCGCTCGGGCCCGTGGTCTGTGAGTGAGAGGGCGAAGCTGTATCCAACGTGCACGTCAACAGCCGGCTGGCGGCGGGATTTCTGGGCATGACCCTCGTGGCGGGGTGTGCGGCCGACGGCCGTGGACCGACCCCGAGCTATGACCCGGTCACCCGGCGGCTGGTCCGGCTGGACCTCGACTCGAACGGGGACGGCCGCATCGACACCCGGACGTACCTGGACGGCAACCGGCCGTTCCGGACGGAAGTCGACACGGACGGCGACGGGCGCGTGGATCGGTGGGAATACCTGGACGCGGGCGGTGCGCTGGCGCGCATCGGCTCGTCGAGCGCGGGCGATGGTGTGCAGGACACCTGGACCCTGGCGGTCGGCGAGGACGGGTTGCAGGAGGTGGACCTGTCGCGCTTCAGGGACGGCCGGGTGGACCGGCGGGAATTCTTCCGCGGCGACACGCTGGAACGCGCCGAGGAAGACGTGGATGGCGATGGCCTGGTCGACAAATGGGAGACCTGGGATGCCGGGGCGTTGCGCGTGGTGGCATTCGACACCACGTTCTCGACCGGGCGTCCCGACCGGCGGCTGACCTATGACGCCGGCGGGCGGTTGATCCAGCTCGAAGCCGACCCCGATGGGGACGGCCGCTTCGAGCGCATGGATCTGCCGGCCGCCGGGGCTCCGGTCCGCCAGCCGTGAAGGAGCATCGCATGGAGCAGGAGCAGATCGCAGAGTCGAAGGCCGCCGCGGCGAACGTCGTGCCGCTGCGCGAGGCGAGGCGCGCCTTCGAGCGCCGGTACATCCTGGCGGCGCTGGAGCAGCACCGGTGGCGCATCTCGGAGACGGCGCGGGCGCTCGGCCTGCAGCGCCCGAACCTCTACCGCAAGGCGCGTCAACTCGCGATCCCCCTCAGGCCGCCGTCGGAGCCCTCCTAGTGGCGTGGACGCCCCGAATCACCACCGGCCGCTCCGTGGTCGCGGCCGTCGCACCGTGGTCCGACGCCACTGAACGTTGCACTGATTCGGTCGATACGGTCCACTAGTGGTGTGTGCGCCCCGAATCACTACCGGCCGCTCCGTTGTCGCGGCCGCCGATCCGCGGTTCGATACTGCCGTCCGCAGTACTGAATCAGTCGATACGGTCCACTAGTGGTGTGTGCGCCCCGAATCCCTACCGGCCGCTCCGTTGTCGCGGCCGTCGATCCGCGGTTCGATACTGCCGTCCGCAGTACTGAATCAGTCGATACGGTCCACTAGATGCATATGTCGTGGAGAGTCGCCCGGCGCACGGCCGGGATCCTGGTGGCGCTGGCCGTCACCGTGGCGGGGCCGGCCGCGGCCCAGGGCAGCCTCGTTTCGGACCTGCCGGAATCGGCCCCGACCGAGGCCCAGTACCGGCTGGGACCGGTGATCCTGGAGCCCAGCATGGCGCTGCCCGCCATCGGCGTCGACACCAACGTCTTCGACGATGCGACCGATCCCAAGCAGGACTGGATGGCGACGCTGGCGCCGGACATCACGTTCTTCGTCCAGCCGGGGATGCTGCAGTTCGTCGCGAAGAGCGGGTCGACCTTCACGTATTACAACAAGTACCACTCGGAGCGGTCCATCTCGCAGGACCTGCGGGCGCGCCTCGGCATCCGGCTGAGCCGCTTCAAGCCCTGGGTCGGCGTGGCGAGCGTGCAGTCCGCGGACCGGCCCACGCCCGAGATCGACACGCGCGCGAAGCGCAACGCGCGGGAGGTGTCGGCGGGCATCGCGTTCCAGCTCACGCCGCTTGCCGACGTCACCGGGTACGCGGCCCGGGTGGACACGCGGTTCAACGCCGGGGAGCAGTTCCGGGAGGTCGACCTGGCGAGCGCGCTCGACCGGCGCGGCGAGACGGCGGGCATCGGGCTGCGCATCCGGGCGACGCCGTTCACCACGATCGAGCTCCGCGGCACGGTCGCCCGCGACCAGTTCGTGAACGCGCCGCAGCGCGACTCGCGCAGCACCGCGGCCGAGATCAACCTGTCGTTCAGCCCGGAGGCGATCATCCGCGGCACGGCCCGCCTCGGGTACGAGCACTACCGGCCGGAGTCGCCGGACGTGAAGGCCTTCCGGGGGCTCACGACGGAGGTCGGCCTCACGGCGGTCGGCTACTGGCGGGGGGTGCTGACGGTGCGAGGCACGCGGGGCGTGGAGTACTCGTACGACGCAGCTGATCAGTATTACGTCGAGACGGGCGTCGACGTGACCTACACCCAGCGGATCGGCGGGCCGTGGGACCTGCAGGCCCGGGGGGCCCGGAGCTGGCTCGCCTACGACGCCAGCCGGCCCGGCGGGCGGAATGATGATCTACACTCGTATCAGGCAGGGATCGGGTTCAACCTCCAGAACAATTCCCGCATAGGCCTGAACTACGAGTACGCCGAACGGCGGTCCGCGGAGCGGGCCGACCAGCGGTTCACCCGGCGGCGCATCTTCGGTTCGTACAGCTTCGAGTTCTGGAAATGATCACACGCATGCGCATCGTCCTGATGCTTCTCGCGGTGGCGATCTGGGCCCCGGCAATTGTCGCGGCCCAGCAGCCGGAACAGCTGCCGGTACCGCCGGTGGTCGAAGCGCCCGGCGTGCCGCCTTCGCCGCCCGCGCAGTTGCCCGACACCAGCTACCCGGTCGGCCCGACGGACACGCTTCGGATTACGACGTACAACGAACCGTCGCTGAGTGGCAGCTTCGTGATCGACTCCGACGGCAGCATCACGTTTCCGCTGCTCGGCCGCATACAGGTCGGCGGGAAGCCGGTGCGCGACATCGAGCAGGAAATCGCGACGATGCTGAGGAACGGCTACGTGCGCCGCGCGCAGGTGTCGGTCGAGGTGGAGCAGTTCCGCAGCCGCAGCATCTTCATCCTCGGGGAGGTCCGCACGCCGGGCAAGTACCCGCTCCAGGGCAACGTGACGCTCATGGAGGTCCTCGCGCTCGCCGGGTCGCCCACCGAGGCCGCCGGCTCCGAGGTGGTGGTGCTCCGTCCGCGCGGTCCCGTCTCGACGGTCAACGCGCCCGCGCTGCCCGAAGACGGCCAGAGCGCCGAGGTCGTGCGGGTCAACCTCATCGACCTCCAGCAGGGCCGGCTCGCGACGAACGTCTTCCTGCAGGACGGCGACACCGTCTACGTGCCGCCCGCCTCGCGCTTCTACGTGACGGGTCACGTCCGGAGCCCGGGGTCGTTCGTCCTGCCGCGCAACGGCATCACCGTCCAGCAGGCGATCGCGCTCGCCGGCGGCCTGACCGAGCGCGGCTCGAACCGGGGAATCAAGATCCGCCGGGAGGTGGCCCCGGGCAAGTTCGAGGAGATCAAGGTCGATCTGACGGACAAGGTCCAGGCCAACGACACGGTCATCATCCGGCAGCGGTACCTGTAGCCGCGCGCCGGCCAGCCTTCCCCCCGATCCTTCCTGTGTGCGGCATCGCCGGCGTCCTGAGCCGCGAGCCCCTCGCCGATGCCGAGGGGCTCGGGGCCCGTCTCGACGACCGGCTCGCGCACCGCGGCCCTGACGGCCGCGGGCACCACCATGCCGCCGGGGGCCGGCTCCTGCTGGTCCATCGCCGCCTCGCCATCATCGACCCGTCTCCCGCCGGCCGGCAGCCGATGGCGACGCCGGACGGCCGGCAGTGGGTCGTGTTCAACGGCGAGATCTACAACTACGCCGCGCTGCGCGACGCCCTGGCGGGGGACGGGGAGGTCTTCGCGACCGGCACGGACACGGAGGTGCTGCTGCGGCTCGTCGCCCGCCGCGGCCCCGCGGCGCTCGCGACGCTCCGCGGGATGTTCGCGCTGGCGATCTGGGACGAGAGCGACAGGTCGCTGCTCGTCGCGCGCGACCGCTTCGGCATCAAGCCGCTCTACCTGTGCCAGGCACCCGGCCGCGTGTCGTTCGCGTCGGAGGTCGGTGCGCTCGCGGGGGCGGGGCTGGCGCCGGACGGCGCCGACCCGGCCGGCGTCCTCGGGTTCCTCCGCTGGGGCAGCATCCCGGCGCCCCTGACCTGGCGGCGCGGCGTCGAGGCGCTCGAGCCGGGCACCTGGCGGCGCTTCCGGCTGGACGGCGAGGACGAGCAGGGGGTGTTCGCGGACGCGCGCGAGGCGTGGACCGGCGCGCCGGCCGGGGCCATCGACCCGGCGGCGGTGGGACGGGCCCTCGAGTCGAGTGTCGCCGCGCACCTCGTCGCCGACGTCCCGGTCGGGGTCTTCCTCTCCGGGGGCCTCGACTCGTCGGCGCTCGTCGCGGTGGCGTCGCGCCTCGGGTCGCGGCCGCTCGAGACGTTCACGGTCACGGTGGACGACCCGGCCGCTGACGAGGCGCGGTTCGCGGCGCAGGTGGCGTCGGCCTTCGGCACCCGTCACCATGCCCTGCGCGTGGACGCGGCCGGCGTGGCGCGCGACTGGCCGGACATCCTGGCCCGTCTCGACCAGCCCACCAACGACGCGGTGAACACCTATTACGTCGCGCGGGCGGTGGCCGCCACGGGCATCAAGGCGGTGCTGTCCGGGGTCGGGGGCGACGAGCTCTTCGGCGGCTATCCGTCGTTCCGCCGGCTGCCGCGCGCGGCGCGGTGGATCAGGCGCGCGGGTCCCGCCGCCCGCCTCGGCGGCCGGATCCTCGCGGCGGCCGGCGCCCCGGGCCGCGAGGCCCGCTGGCGTCACGCCGCGGCGAGCGGCGGCGATCGCTTCGAGCTGTACCGGGGCCTGCGCGGATTCCTGATGCCCGGCGAACTCGACGCGCTCGCCGGCCCCCGCCTCCGCGACGACGCCGGGGCGCGGGCGCGCGTGGACCGGATGGAGGCGCGGACGATGGCGGCCGCGGGTCCCGAGGACGCGCTCGGCACGGTCGCACGGCTCGAGAGCACGGTCTACATGCGGTCCCAGCTCCTGCGCGACATCGACGCGGTCTCGATGGCCCACGGCCTCGAGGTCCGCGTCCCGTTCGTCGACGACCGCCTGCTGTCGGCCGTCTGGCCGGCGCTCGGCCGCGAGCCGGGGTGGCTGCCCGGCAAGCGGCTGCTCGCCTCCGCCGTGGGCGCGCCGCTGCCGGCGGACGTCTTCCGGCCGAAGCAGACCTTCACGCTGCCTTTCGACACCTGGATGGCGGGGCCGCTCGCGCCGGTCGTCGAGGCCGGGCTCGAGACGCTCGCCGGGGACGGCTGGATCGCCGCTGGCGCGCCGGCCGCGCTCCTCGCGCGCTGGCGGGCGCGCGAACTGCACTGGTCACGCCCCTGGGGCCTCGCCGTCCTCGGACATTTCCTCGCCCGTGCCTGAGACCCCCGTCGTCGTCATCGAGGCGGGCCGGCGGCCCGCCGCCAGGCTCGCGCCCGAGCTGTGGGAGCACCGCGAGCTGCTGTACTTCATGGTGTGGCGCGACCTCAAGGTCCGCTACAAGCAGACCGCGCTCGGCGCCGCGTGGGCGCTCATCCAGCCCTTCGCCACGATGGTGGTCTTCTCGCTCTTCTTCGGGCGGCTGGCCGGCATCCCGTCGGACGGCGTGCCCTACCCGGTGTTCTCCTACGCGGCGCTGGTGCCGTGGACCTACTTCGCGACCGCGCTGGCCGGCGGGGCCCAGTCGCTCGTCGGCAGCCAGCACCTGATCTCGAAGGTCTACTTCCCGCGGCTGCTCGTGCCGCTGGCCGCCGTCATCACGCCGCTCGTGGACGCGGCGATCGCCCTGGTCCTGCTCGCGGCCCTGATGGCGTGGTTCGGCGTGGCGCCGACCGGCGGCCTGGTGTGGCTGCCGGCCTTCGCGCTGCTCGCGGTCGCCGCGGCCGCCGCGGGCGGCGTCTGGCTCGCGGCGCTCAACGTCAAGTACCGCGACGTGCGCTACGTGATGCCGTTCCTCGTCCAGGTCTGGCTGTTCGTGACGCCCGTCGCGTACCCGACCTCGCTCGTGCCGGAGCGCTGGCGCGCGGTCTACAGCCTCAACCCGATGGCGACGGTCGTCGACGGGTTCCGCTGGGGCCTCGTCGGGGGGCCGGCGCCCTCGGCCGGGATGATCGCCGCGTCGGCTGCCGCGGTCGCCGTCGCGCTCGCGGCGGCCTTCATGTACTTCCGGGCGACCGAGGAGTCCTTCGCCGATGTCATCTGAGGTCCCGGCGGGGTCGCGGGCGGACCGGCTGGCCCGGCGGCTCGGCATCACGCGCGCCCTGCTCGCCGCGCTGCGCGTGGAAGCCGAGTCGGCGGCCATCGGCGCGCGCGCCCGCGCGTGGCCGCCCGCGCGCCGGGCACTCGCCGCGATCCGGCACGGCCGGGGGCTGCTCGTCAACGTCGCGTGCGGCCCCTTCCCGCTGGACGGCTTCGTGAACCTCGACCTGCGCGCCTACGTCGCCGGTGTCGTGCCCTGGGACTGCCGGCGATCGCTGCCGTGCGCCGACGGCGCCTGCGCGGGGATCCGGATCGAGCACTGGGTGGAACACCTCGACCCGCGCGACGAGCTGCCGGCGCTGCTCGCGGCCTGCGCGCGGGCCCTCGCGCCGGGCGGCGTCCTCCGCATCATCGTGCCCGACGCCGGGCGGTTCCTCGCGGCGTACGCCGCAGGCGGGCGGGGCGGGTTTGACGCGCTCGGCGTGCCCGACCCGCTGCCGGACGACCTGCCCACGCCGCTCGACGTCGTGGCCCACACCTTCCACCAGTGGGGCGAGCATCGCTGGGGCTTCGACGCGGAGAACCTGGCGTGGCGGCTCTCGGCCGCGGGGCTCGCCGACGTGACCCGCGAGGCGTTCGGGCGGTCGCGCCTGGCGCCGCTCGGCGCCGACCGCGCCGAGCACGCGAAGTATTCGCTCTACGTCGAGGCCGTGCGGCCGGCGGACGGCCATCATGGGTGACGCGGCGATCCGCGTGGAGGGGCTGGGCAAGCAGTACCTGCTCGGCGCCAGTCCGCGCGCGGGGTCGCTGCGCGAGCGGCTCGCCGGGGCCATGGCGGCGATCCCGCGGCGCGCCCGCCACCTGATCGGCGGGGGCGCGGCCGCCGCCCCGCCGGCGATCTGGGCGCTGCGCGACGTGACGTTCGAGGTGCCGCGCGGCCAGGTGCTGGGCGTCATCGGGGGGAACGGCGCCGGCAAGTCCACGCTGCTCAAGATCCTCTCGCGCATCACCGCGCCCACCGAGGGCCGCGCCGTCATCCGCGGGCGCGTGGGGTCGCTGCTCGAGGTGGGGACGGGCTTCCATCCCGACCTGACCGGGCGGGAGAACACCTTCCTGAACGGCGCCATCCTCGGCATGCGCCGCGCGGAGATCGCGCGCAAGTTCGACGAGATCGTCGCGTTCGCCGAGATCGGGCCGTTCATCGACACGCCCGTGAAGCGGTACTCGAGCGGCATGTACGTGCGGCTCGCCTTCTCGGTGGCCGCGCACCTCGAGCCGGAAATCCTGCTGGTCGACGAGGTGCTCGCGGTCGGGGACGCGAAGTTCCAGGCGAAGTGCCTCGGCAAGATCGACCAGGTCGCGCGCGGCGGGCGGACGGTGCTGTTCGTGAGCCACAACATGGCCGCGGTCCAGCGGCTGTGCACCCACGCCGTGCTCCTCGACCGCGGCCGCCTGGCGTTCGAGGGCACGCCCCGCGCGGCCGTCGCGCGCTACCTGTCGGGCGAGGGGCGCGCGCGCTATGTCGCGCCCCCCTCGGCGGCGGGGCCGCACGTGGCCGACGCGGAGCTCGTGGACGCCGCCGGGAGCCCCTTGCCGCGCCCCCTGATCACCGAGCCCATCGCCATCCGCGCGCGCATCCGCCTCCCCGAGCGGGCGCCGGGCCTGCGATACGGCATCGGCCTGCTGTCGGCCGACGGCGTCACCGTGCTCACGTCGAACCTCGACGACGTGGAGCTCGCGCTGCCGCCAGGCCCGGGACTGGTGACCGCGACCGTGACGCTGCCGCCGGGCACCCTGCTCGCCGGCGAGTTCCACGTGGCGACGTGCATCTGGAACGAACTCGGGGTCATCGACCTCCAGGAGCCCGCCTTCTCGTTCTCGGCCGAGGTCGGCGACTCGCCGCTCTATCGCCGTGACGCCGAGCGGAAGGGCCTCGTGCAGGCGGAGTGTCACTGGGACGTGGCATGCGACGCGTGA
>JBFWOG010000020.1:0-83159 GCA_050250645.1 Vicinamibacterales bacterium | reverse complement strand
CAGATCGATGGCACCATAGACCATGGCTGGCTGCTCCTTCTTGAGTGCTCTGTTTCCGCAGAGCGACACTCCGTTTGTGGAGCGCAAGCTACCACGCTAGGTAGCAGCCAGCCGCTTCATCTCATCTTCGTGGCGTCTCTTGTGGCCCCTACCCCCTCAGCGACCGCGCGATTTCCTCGGCCGACCTCAGCGTCAGCGCCACGAAAGTCAGCGTCCCATTCGTGCAGCCGCCCGTCGGCGTCGTCGGGGCGCCGATGACGAAGAGGTTCTCGTGGTCGTGCGTGCGGCCGTAGCTGTTGACGACGCTCGTGGCGGGGTCGTCGCCCATGCGGCAGCCGCCGCCGGGGTGGTCGAGGTAGTCGCCCTCGCTGCGGGAGACGATCCGGCCGTTGCTGGCCCGCGCCATCGTGTCGAAGACGCCCTGGACGTGCTCGACGCACCGCGCCCGGCGCGCCTCGGTGGCCTCGTCGAAGTGGTGCTCGATCGCCGGCAGCGGGTCACCGTAGCGGTTGCGTGACGCGGGGTCGAGCGTGAGGCGGCTGTCGGCCGAGGGGTGCATGTCCAGGTAGGCGCGGAGGCGCACGGCGCTGCCCTTCGTCCGCGCCCGCCAGTCGTCGAACACCTCGTCGCCGAGCAGGAGCCGCCCGTCCTCGCCCCGCAGCCGCGGCTCGCGGCCCGACGAGCTCTCCCACACCCGCGTGTCGTGGCGCACGAAGGGCCTGTCGGTGGGGCACCGGAAGTACTCGCGCGAGATGAGGCTGTGCGACATGTACTGGCCGGGGAACGTCTCCTCGTCGATCACGGCCATGGCGTTCACGAAGGGGTGGCCGTTCATGTAGCGGCCGACCAGCCCCGAGCTGTTGGCGATCCCGTCCGGGAAGCGGCTCGACTGCGACAGCAGGAGCAGGTGCGAACTCCAGCAGTAGCCGGACGCCACGATGAACAGCTTCGCGCGGTACTCGACGGGGTCGTCCGGACGGTCCTGGTGCCGCGCCTCGGCTGCCGCGATCGTCGACTGGCCGGGGTCGACGACCAGGCGGCGCACGAGCGTCCTGTCGTGCAGGGTGACCTGCCTGCGCGCGAGCAGTTGCTTGAACGTCCAGTCGGGCGAGTAGCGCGAGCCGGACGGGCACACCTCCCCGCAGGTGTCGAAGACGCAGCAGGCGCCGCGGCCGTCCTTCGGCGTGAGCTGCTTGGCCGACGGCAGCGGGTTGAACTTGAGCCCACTCTGCTCCGCCCAGGCCTTGAGCACCTGCAGGTTGTAGGACAGCGGCACGGGCGGCTGCGGGTACGGCGCCGACCGCGCGTCACCGGGGTACGGGCTCGGCTCGCCGGCGACGTTCAGCCGCTGCTCGGCCTCGACGTAGCAGCGCTCCAGGTCCTTCCACTCGAGGGGCCAGTCCACCGCGAGCCCGTACATCGACTTGAGCCGCGTGTCCTCCTCCGAGAACCTGTTGCACGCCGCGCCCCAGTGCAGCGCCAGCCCGCCCACGGCCATCGTCATCGAGATGATGCCCCTGGCCTGCTGGTCCTCGATGAAGTCGTCGTGCCAGGGGTGTTCGCCGTACTCGAGCGCGCGCTGGCGGTAGCGCCCGCGGTTCTCGAAGTCGAAGATGGTGTTGCCGGCCTCGACGACCGTGATCGTGACGCCGGGCCGGAGCGTCGCCAGCTTCTCGCAGAGCATCGCGGAGGTGATGCCCCCGCCGATGATGCAGACGTCGGATTCGTGGACGGGCATGGCGCGCCTCCCCTAGCCGTTCAGCGGCTGGGGCCGCCTGGTGGAGATCTGGATCGGCTTGCAGGTGTGCCGCGCGATGAGCGCGCGGTAGGCCTGGTCGTTGGCGCCGGAACTGCGGAAGTAGTGCGCCATCAGGTCCGCCGCCACGTGCCTGCCGTCGGGCCGCCGCGGCAGGTCGCGGACACCCGCGTCCCTGAACGCCTCGTCCAGGACCTCGCGGCGCGTCTCGAGGGGGAGCGACCCGAACGCGCCGCCCCGCCGGCGGGCCGCCGCCGCCAGGCTGGCCAGCTGGGCCACGTAGTCGGGCGCCGGCGTCGCCGGCGTGCGCGCCAGGCGGGGATGGCCGTAGCCGTGCGACACGGGCACGCCTTCCTCGTAGTTCTCGACCCACGCCGCGAAGCGGCGCACGGCGGCCCGCCGGCCGTCGGCGCCAATCGACGCGGGCAGCACGGTGTCGGCGACCTCGTCGAGCGTGGCCACCGCGTCGGGCGAGAGCGCCCGGGCCTGCGCCTCGAGCCGCACGCGCGCGAACGGCAGCGCGGGCACCGTCGTCAACATCCACTGGAGCAGGGTCCTGCGCTTCACTTCGCCCTCCCGTCCACGGCGACGCGGCCGTCCGCCATCACCCAGCGGACGCCGGTGAACACGTCCTCGATGTCGGCGAGCGGGTCGCCCTCCACCGCGATGATGTCCGCGAGGTAGCCGGGCGCCAGCCGCCCGAGCTCCGCCTCCTGGCCGAGCAGTCGCGCCCCGTTCACCGTCGCGGCCGTCAGCGCCTCGGCGGGTGTCATCCCCGCCTTGACGAACCAGCCCAGCTCGCGCGTGTTCTGCCCGAACATCGTGTAGACCGCGTCCGACCCCATCGCGAAGGTGACGCCCGCGGCCCATGCCTTCCTCGCCGTCGCGAGGTTCCGCTGGATGTACGCCTCGAGTCCGGGAACCGCCTTCGGGTCGAAGCCGTACTCGTCCTTCGCGTCGATGTAGTAGCGGTTGTGGTCGATGGTCGGCACGTAGACCGTGCCGCGGCGCTTCATCTCCGCGATCGTCTCGTCGTCCAGGTCGGTGCCGTGCTCGAGCGAGTCGGCGCCGGCCCGCACCGCGTCCTTCGCGGCCTCGGGCCCGTACGAGTGGACCGCGATCCGGGCGCCGGCCGCGTGGGTGGCGTCGACCGCGGCCTTGATCTCGTCGTAGGTGAGGGTGCGGGTGGTCGTCACGTCCTCGAAGCCGCCGCGCGAGGCGAACACCTTGACCCAGTCGTCACCCGCGGCCAGCCGCTCCTTCGCCATCTCGGCCATGCGCGCCGGCCCTGGCGGCTCCTGCCGGGCCGACAGCCCCTGCCCGGACACGAACATCCGCGGGCCGGTCATCTTCCCCATCTTCACGAGGTCGCGCATCGCCTGGTCCATGTCGGCCGAGGCGTTGAGGTCGCGAATCGTGGTCACGCCGGACTCGAGCGTGCGCCGCGCGTTCTCCTGCGCGAGGAACACCGTCACCGCCGGGTGGCGGCGCTGGCGGCGGGGATTGGTCCCGGGCTCGCGGTTCCAGTAGTAGGTGATGTGCGTGTGGACGTCGATGAGCCCCGGCAGCCCGACGTACCGCGTGAGGTCCACGACCTCGGCGCCGGCCGGCGCCGAGGCGATCCCGCGCCCCACGCGCACGATGCGGTTGCCGTCGACGACGACGACCGCGTCCGGGATGACGGCGGCGCCGTCCCAGGCCGACCTGAAGTGGAGCGCGCGGACCTGGGCCGCCAGGGAGGCGGGCGCGAGGAGGCCGGCGACGGCGATCGCGGCCAGGAGCCCGGCGGTCCGGGCGCCGGCGGAGCGGGGACGATGCCAGAGCATGGCGGATGATACCCCCGAAGGCGCGGGGCCGCTGTAGTAGAATCAGGCCGTCATTACCCGCGCCCGCGGCTGTCCCGCGGGCTTTCCGACAGCCCGGCCTCCGCCCATGACTCCAACCACGCTCAGCCTCATGCAGCGCGTCCTCGCCGACGCGGACCCCGAAATCGCCTCCGTCGTCCGGCACGAGACCGAGCGGCAGGCCCACGGCATCGAGCTCATCGCCTCCGAGAACTTCGTCAGCTCGGCCGTGATCGAGGCCGTCGGCTCGGTGCTGACGAACAAGTACGCCGAGGGCTATCCGGGCAAGCGCTACTACGGCGGGTGCGAGTTCGTGGACGTGGCCGAGACGCTGGCCATCGACCGCGCCAAGGCGCTCTTCGGCGCCGAGCACGCCAACGTGCAGCCGCACTCCGGCGCCCAGGCGAACATGGCGGTCTACCTGACGCTGCTCAAGCCCGGCGACAAGGTGCTCGGGATGAACCTGGCGCACGGCGGCCACCTGACGCACGGGCACCCGCTCAACTTCTCGGGGATGCTCTACACGATCATCCCCTACGGCGTGCGCCAGGAGGACGAGCGCATCGACTACGACGAGCTCGCGCGGCTGGCCGA
Source organism: Vicinamibacterales bacterium (assembly GCA_050250645.1). GTDB lineage: Bacteria > Acidobacteriota > Vicinamibacteria > Vicinamibacterales > UBA2999 > JBFWVR01. The sequence goes on along the minus strand of JBFWOG010000020.1, from coordinate 78,965 downwards.
CGAGCACAAGCCCGACATGATCATGGTGGGCGCGAGCGCCTACCCGCGGGTCATCGACTTCGCGCGCATCGCCGAGGTCGCGAAGCGGGTCGGCGCCCCGATGGTGGTGGACATGGCGCACATCGCGGGCCTGGTCGCCGCGGGCCAGCACCCGAGCCCGGTGCCGCACGCCGACTTCGTCACCACCACCACCCACAAGACGCTGCGCGGCCCGCGCGGCGGCATGGTGCTCTGCCGCGAGCAGTACGCGAAGGACCTCAACCGCTCGGTGTTCCCGGGCGTGCAGGGCGGGCCGCTGATGCACGTCATCGCCGGCAAGGCCGTGTGCTTCAAGGAGGCCGCCGAGCCCGCGTTCGCCGCCTACCAGGCGCAGGTCGTGAAGAACGCCGCCCGGCTCGCCTCGGCGCTCGCCGCGGCCGGCTTCCGCATCGTCAGCGGCGGCACCGACAACCACCTCGTGCTCGTGGACGTGTTCTCGAAGGGCATCACCGGCCGCGACGCCGAGGCCGCGCTCGGCCGGGCCGCCATCACGGTCAACAAGAACGCGATCCCGTTCGACACCAACAAGCCGATGGTCGCCAGCGGCATCCGCCTGGGGACGCCCGCGGTGACGACGCGCGGGATGGGCGAGGCCGAGATGGACCTCATCGCCCGGCTGATCGGCGAGGTCCTCGCGGCGCCGGACGACGAGGCGGCGCTCGCCCGCGTCAAGGGCGAGGTCGAACAGCTGTGCCAGAAGTTCCCGCTGTATCCGGAACGCCTGGCCTAGCCGCCGCCGTCGAGGCCGCCTTCGCCGACGACGGCCCGCTCGCGAGCCGCATCCCGCAGTTCGAGCCCCGGCCGGGCCAGCGCGAGATGGCCAGCCGGGTCGCCGCGGCCTTCCAGCACGGCGGCACGGTGCTCGCCGAGGCCGGCACCGGCACGGGGAAGACCATGGCGTACCTCGTGCCGGCGATCCTCAGCCGGCAGCGCGTGATCGTCTCCACCGGCACCAAGAACCTCCAGGAACAGATCTTCTACAAGGACCTCCCGGCGCTGCGGGAGGCCCTGGGCATCCCCTTCAACTCGACCTACATGAAGGGGCGCGCCAACTACCTGTGCCTCCACCGCTTCGAGCAGGCGCGGGCCGGCGGCGCGCGCGTGGCGCCCGAGGTCGTGGAGTCGCTCGCGGAGTGGGCGCGGCTCACCGAGACGGGCGACCGCGCGGAGATCGACGACCTGCCGGAGGACTCGGGCATCTGGCACGAGATCTCGGCGACCGCCGAGACGTGCCTCGGCAGCGACTGCCCGCAGCACCACGAGTGCTTCGTCACGCGGATGCGCCAGCGCGCGGCCGAGTCCGACATCGTCATCGTCAACCACCACCTGCTGTGCGCGGACGCGTCGGTGCGGCGGAGCGCGTACGGCGAGGTCATCCCGGCGTGCCGGCACCTGGTGCTGGACGAGGCGCACCAGCTCGAGGACGTGGCGACGCAGTACTTCGGCATCTCGGTGAGCAACCACCGGGTGGAGGACCTGGAGCGCGATGCCGACCGGCTGCTCAACTCGGGGTTCCTCGAGGACCGCGACTCGGGCCTGCGCAAGGCGGTGGGGCGCGTGCACGACCACGCGCGCGGCTTCTTCGACGGCCTGCAGCTCGCCAGGCGCAGCCGCGGGACGGGCGGCGACGACCGCCTGCGGATCGGCCCCGACTGGTTCGGGGACGTGATGGACGAGGGGCTGATGCTGCTCCGCGCGCTCGACGCCTTCGAGGGCGCGATGACGCTCGCGGGCGGCGGCGCGAAGGGCAGCGGCACCGAGACGGGCCGCGCCGCCAACGAGGATGCCCTGACGATCGCGCAGCGCGCCGGCGCCCTGCGCGACGAGCTGCGCTTCCTGCTCGCGGCGTCGGACCCCAAGCACGTCTACTTCCTGGAGGTGCGGGGCCGCGGCATCTTCCTGCGGGCAGCCCCCATCGACGTCTCCGACGTCGTCCGCGAGTACCTGCTCGACCGGCGGGCCACGGTGCTCACATCGGCGACGCTGGCGGTCGGCGGGACGTTCGACTACGTGAAGGGCCGGCTCGGCATCGACGAGGCGGACGAGGTGCGCGTGCCCTCGGAGTTCGACTACCGCCGGCAGTCGGTCCTCTACCTGCCGCGCCGGATGCCGCAGCCGCGCGACCCGGGCTTCGCCGACGCCGTGGCCGACGAGGTCATGACGCTGCTCCGCATCAGCCAGGGCCGCGCGTTCGTGCTCTTCACGAGCTACGCCGGCCTCCGCGCGGTCGAGACCATCGTGGCCGGACGGATTCCGTATCCCCTGCTCGTCCAGGGCTCGGCGCCGCGCCATGCGCTGCTCGACCAGTTCCGCAACACGCCCAACGCCGTGCTCTTCGCCACGTCGTCCTTCTGGCAGGGCGTCGATGTCGTCGGCGAGCAGTTGAGCGCGGTGATCATCGACAAGCTGCCGTTTCAGTCCCCCGGCGACCCGATCACGGCCGCGCGGATCGAGACGATCACCGAGTCGGGCGGCGACGCCTTCCACGGCTACCAGGTCCCGCTGGCGATCCTCGCGCTGCTCCAGGGCCTCGGCCGACTGCTGCGCCACCGCACGGATCACGGCATCCTGGCCATCCTCGACCCGCGGCTGCGGACGATGGGCTACGGCCGCCGGTTCCTGGCGTCACTGCCGCCGTCGCCGGTGACGGGCAAGATCGAGGACGTGGAGAAGTTCTTCCGGATCCGGAGCCAGCAGGCGGAAGAGGCGCGGCGGGCCGCGGATGCCGCCGCCGTCGAGACGGGTGAACGGGCCACGGATGGCTCGGATGCCACGGATTGACGGGACACCGATGCGCAGATGGAAGACCCGATGCACAGATGACCACGGCTCTTGCCGCCGCCAGGAACCACACGCCGGATCGGTCCTGGCTCGCCGCGCAGGTGCGCTAGGATCGAGACGTCGTTCGCTCACTCGCGCACACCAGAAATTTTCCGACGAGGCCTCCGTGAGTCAGTCCCCCTCTACTACGTCCTTCACACACGTCGTGCTGTCATTGCTGCTGGTCATGCTGGCGGCCGCCCCGCCCCCAGCCTTCGCGCAGGGCGGCGCCGGTGTCGAGTACCGCGTGCTCGCGACGACCAAGACCTCGACGATGGAGAAGGAGCTGAACGAGGCGGCGGAGGCAGGCTACCGGTTCGACGCCGTGATGGGCGGCGAGACGGCCGCCGGGGGCAAGGAGGCGGTGGCCGTGGTGTCGCGCCGGGCCGGCGCGACGGGCCGGTATTCCTACAGGCTCCTGGCGACCAACAGGACGTCCACCATGGAGAAGGAACTGCGCGAGGCGGCGGCGCTCGGCTTCGAGTACCGGGCCCAGACCGTGTTCAAGTCGCTCTTCGGCGGCGAGGAGGTCGTCTGCATCCTCGAGCGGGACCAGGACGCCGAGGGCGGCCCGTCCGACTACAGGCTCGTGGCCACGTCGAAGACGTCGACGTTCGAGAAGGAGCTCGGCGAGGCCGGGGCGGCCGGCTACGAGATGATGGGCATGACCGTCGGCAAGACCGCGCTCGGCGGCAGCGAGATGGTCGCGATCATGCGCCGGACGACGGCAAAGTAGATCCGTCGGGGACGGGATCGCGGACGTAGCCACGAAGCTCACGAGGACTCTGCACGAAGGACACGAAAGACGAGTGTGGGATCGGTTCCCCCCTCGATTCCTTCGTGCGTGCGTTTCGTGGTCGTCGTGCTCTTCGTGGCGGGTTTTGTCTCGCTCGTCGATCTCCCCCCACGACTACTCGTACCTCAGCGCGAGCACCGGGTCGATCCGGCTGGCCCGGCGCGCCGGGATGAGGCCCGCGACGGCCGACACCAGCGTGATGAGCGCGACCGTCGCCACGGCCATCGACGGGTCGTTCGCCTGGATGCCGTAGAGCTGGTTGCCGACCAGCCGCCCGAGCGCCAGCGCCGACGGGAGCCCGACCGCGAGCCCGATCCCCAGCAGCGTCAGGACCTCGCGCATCACGATCCACACGAGGCTCCCGGGCTCGGCGCCGAGCGCGAGGCGGATGCCCAGCTCCTTGCGCCGCCGCGCCACGACGAACGCCATCACGCCGTAGAGCCCCACCGACGCCAGCACCGTCGCCAGCAGGCCGAAGCCCGCGGACAGGAGCGCGACGAGCCTGTCGGTCAGGAGCGTCTCGTCGAGCTGTGCCTCGACCGTCTTCAGCTCGTAGACCGGCACGCCGGAGGCGACGTCCTTCACGGTCTCGCGGATCAAGCCGTACGCGCCGGACGAGGCCATGCCCGTCCGCAGGTAGAAGACCGAACTGAACTTGCCCCACGCGGGCTGGTAGACCTGGCGGCGGACGCCCTCGCGCGGGCCCTCGTAGAGGGCGTTGGCGGCCACGCCGATGATCTCGATGTCGAGCTTGACGTCGGGGCCGCTGCCGTTGCCGATGTGGCGGCCGATCGCGCTCTCGCCGGGGAAGAAGTGCTCGGCGAAGGCCCGGTTCACGATCGCGACCTTCACCTCCTCCACGGCGTCGCCGTCGCGGAAGTCCCGGCCCTCGAGGATCGGGATGCCCATGGCCTCGAAGTAGCCCGGGGACAGCGCGTTCATGAACGCCTGCATGTCCTCGCCGTCCTCGGCCTGGTGCCCTTCGACCGACATCGTGTTGTCCCACTCGGTGCCGGCCAGGATCGGCACGGCCGCCGAGCCCACGGCGCGCACGCCGGGGGCCGACTTCAGCCGGCCGAGCAGCTCCCGGTACATCAGGTTCGCCCGCTCGTCGTCGTAGCCGCTGAGCGCGGGCGCGACCTGGAAGCTCACGAGGTTCTCGAGCGACACGCCGGTGTCTGTCGTCTGGAGGTTCTGGAGGCTCCGGACGAAGAGCCCGGCGCCGAAGAGCAGCAGGAAGCTCAGGGCGACCTGTGCGGTCACCAGCCCCTTGCGCAGGAAGAGCGAGCCGGTCCCGCCGGACACGGCGCCCGCCGTGTCCTTGAGCGTCGTCCACGGGTCCGGCCGGCTGGCGCGCAGGGCCGGGAGCAGGCCGAACACGACACCGGTGACCAGGGTGAGCACGAAGGTGAACGCGAGGATGCGCGCGTCGGGGGCGGCGTCGATCAGCAGCGGCGCCCCGGAGGAGGGGATGAACGCGATGAGCGCCCGCGTGAGGCCGACGGCCACCGCCAGGCCGAGCGCGCCGCCGGCGAAGGCGAGGACCAGGCTCTCGGTGAGCAGCTGGCGCACGAGCTGCCAGCGCGACGCGCCGATCGACAGCCGGACGGCGATCTCGCGCTGCCGCAGGAAGCCCCGCGCGATGAGCAGGTTGGCCACGTTCGCGCACGCGATGAGCAGCACGAGCCCGACCATGCACATCAGCACGACGAGCGCCGTCGAGAAGTCGTTGCGGAGCGACGAGAAGCCCATGGCGGCCGGCTCGACCTTGAGCTGGCCCGTCATGAACTGTTCGCGGGTGTAATCGCTCCAGGTCCGGGCCCCCTCGAGCGTCATCTCGTAGGCGCGGCGCTGCGTGAAGAGCACCTGCAGCGGCGCCGCCGCCGACTCCGCGGTCCAGCCCGGCTTGAGGCGCGCGAACACCTGCACCCAGCGCGCGCGCGGGTTGTCCATGTTGAACCAGTCCATCTCGGGCATCAGCGCGCGCTTCATCAGGATCGGCACGCGGATGTCGGGCGCGCGCGCCGGGTCGATGCCGGCGAAGCCCGCGGCCGAGACGCCGACGACCGTCATCGGGTAGTCGTTGACCAGGATCTTCTTCCCGACGACCGCCGGGTCGCCCGCGAAGCGGCGTTGCCAGTAGTCGTAGCCGAGCACGACGACCGGGTGCCCCATGAAGACCTGGTCGTCCTCCGCGGAGTTGAACACGCGGCCGGCCGCCGGCCCGACCCCGAGCATGGTGAAGTAGTTGCCCGAGACCGCCTCCGCATCCACGCGCTCGGTCTGGTTGTCCACGCTGATCGACACCGAGATGAGCCGGCGCGCGATGACCTCGGCCAGTGGCTCGGCCTTGCGCTGGTACTCCTGGTAGATCGGGTACGAGTGCATCCGCGTGCCCATGTTGCTGCCGCTGTGCGGCCCGACCTGGTAGAGCATCACCAGCTCGTCCGGGTTCTTGACCGGGAGCTTCCTGAGCAGCATCTGGTCGATCAGCGTGAAGATGGCGGTGTTGGCGCCGATGCCGAGGGCCAGGGACAGGACGGCGACGGTCGCGAACAGGGGGCTGCGCCCCAGACCACGGATGGCCAGGCGGAGGTCGTTGAGGGTCTGGGTCATCTCGGACGGTTTGACGGGGCCGCCGGCGAAATCGTTGGCGCGCTCACGGGGCGCCCGGCTGGGGCTCCCCCATCAGCAGGCGGTTCTTCGGGGTGATTTCCCGGGGGATCGTCTGCGTCCGCACCCGGTACCCCTGCTGCTCCAGGCGCGCCACGCGCGTGACGTCGATCGCGAGGGCGGCGTCGACCCACCCGGTCAGCGCGCTGGCGTCGCAGGTCACCGGGTCGTGACAGCACGGCAGCACCGCGACCCGCGCGCCTGCCGCCACGGCCCGGTCGAGCACCACGTCGGTCAGCGCCCCACAGGCGTGACACGAGACGACGAGGTCGGCGCCGGACAGCGGGGTCGCCTCGAGCCGGCCCTCGACGAACGCGACGCGCCCGGCAAGCCGGGGCCAGGCGTCCACGAGCGCCGCGTGCAGCTTCGCCGCCAACGCGGGCGGCGCCGTGTCGACGACGAGCGCCGCGGGCGACGAGTCGTCCAGCAGCAGCAACACCTGCGCGAGCAGCCCGTGCCCGCCGCCGAGGTCCACGACCCGCCCGCCGCGGAACACCCGGCGCACGCGCCGGGCGACCTCCCAGGCCTCGTACAGCTCCTTGCGCGGCAGGCAGCCCGCGCCGCACACCGCGCGACCCAGGCGGTCGAACAGCGTGCCGGACGGAAACCGGCCGAGGTCGTAGGCCGTGAGGCGGGCTTTCGAGGATGGCGAGAACACCGTCCAGACAGTACCCCGATTCGCCCGGCGCCCGTCCGTCGGGGTATCGTCATCCGGTGACGCGCCACGCCCTGCTCTGCCTGTCCCGGCAGCGCCTGCTGAAGCCGGGGCCGGCCGTGCCATGAAGCAGCTCATCACCGCGTTTGCCCTCGTCGCCGCCGTCTATGCCGGCTGGGCCAGGCTCGACGGCGTCCAGCAGGCCCGCGGGACCTCGACCGCGAGCCGGGCGTCGGTCGCCGCGGCGTTCGAGGCCCGCGCGAGCGGCGTCCAGGTCACGGGCGAGGGCGTCGTCTCGCGGATTCTGCCGGACGATACCAACGGCAGCCGCCACCAGCGCTTCATCCTGCGCCTGGCATCGGGCCAGACCGTCCTCGTCGCCCACAACATCGACCTCGCGCCCCGCGTCGCCGCGCTCGAGCGGGGCGACACCGTCGGCTTCTCCGGCGTGTACGAATGGAACGCCCAGGGCGGGCTGGTCCACTGGACCCACCGCGACCCGGACGGACGCCACCAGGCGGGCTGGCTCGAGCATGCCGGCCGCCGCTTCCAGTAGGCTGCCAGCTGCCATGCCCCACGACCCGCTTCGCGCCCACCTCGTCCGCCTCCTCACGTGGCACGACGCGCACGTGTCGTTCGACGATGCCGTCCGGAACCTGGAGGGACCGCTGCGCGGCGTGACCCCGCCGGGCCTGCCGCACTCGGTGTGGCAGCTCGTCGAGCACGTGCGCATCGCGCAGGCCGACATCCTGGACTTCTGCCGCAACCCGCACTACGCGGAGCTCGAGTGGCCGGACGACTACTGGCCCGCCTCCGCCGAGCCGCCGGACGACGGCGCGTGGGATGCCAGCCTGGCCGCCTGCGCCGCGGACCGCGCCGCGCTCGTCGCCATGGCCGAGGACCCGCGCGTGGACCTGTCCGCCGCCATCCCGCACGGGACGGGCCAGACGTGGCTGCGCGAGTTCCTCCTCGTCGCCGACCACAACGCGTATCACGTGGGCCAGATCGTGCTGGTGCGGCAGCTGCTCGGCGCGTGGCCGGCGAGCTGAACCGGTGATGGGAGCCCTGCCTTGACGTCCCCAATCGACGCGTATCACGAGCTGTCGGCCTGGACCCTCACGCTCGGCGACGAGACGTTCATTCACCAGCACGTCGTGGACGCGTTCGCGGCGCAGAACGCCGACGACGCGTCGAAGCCGATCGGCATCACGTTCGCCCTGGCGGGACTCTACCTGCACCTCGAACATGGGTTCTCGGGGAAGCAGGTGCAGCGCGCCCACATGGAGATGGCCCGCTCGAAGCGCCCATGGCCGCGGTGGCCGCTGCCCGCCGACCGCGGCGCGATGACGGCCGTCGACGTGCTCGCCGCCACGGCAGGTCCGGCGCGCGAACGCGCGATCGACGCCTGGTGCGAGTCGGTGTGGGCTGCGTTCCACGAGCACCAGACCGGCATCCGGATCCTGCTGCAGCAGTACGGCATCGTGTGATGCCCGCCGCCCGCCAGGTGTCCACGCCGCGTCGTGTCATGATGTCCGGCACCGGATGATGACCCTCGCGAGGCGTGAGTTCCTGCTGGCCTGCGGTGCGGCCGCCATGGCCGTGGTCGCCGCGCGCCCGGGCGCAGCCGCACAAGGAGCGACTTCGATGTACGGACTGATCGGCAAGATGCTGGCCGTGCCCGGCCAGCGGGACGCCCTCGTGGCCATCCTGCTCGAAGGCACCGGAGAGATGCCCGGCTGCCTGAGCTATGTCGTGGCGCGGGACGCCACCGACGAGAACGCGATCTGGATCACCGAGGTCTGGGCCGACAAGGCGAGCCACGACCAGTCGCTCACCCTGCCGGCCGTCCGCGCGGCGATCGCGAAGGGCAAGCCGCTCATCGCCGGCTTCGGCGAGATGATCACGACGGCGCCGGCCGGCGGGCACGGCCTGGCGGGCTGATCCGTGTCGGGCAGACGAGAGAGAAGACCAGAGGCCTGACCTCGGTTCTCTCGAGGAGTACCCCCATGCGCGTGGCTGCCATCTACGATAACCACGGCAACCTCCCCGCGCTCGACGCCGTGCTGGCTGACATCCGCCGCGCCGGCGTGGACCGCATCGTGGTCGGCGGCGACGTCGCGCCGGGACCGATGACCCGCGAGTCCCTCGAGCGGCTGATGGGCCTCGACGTGCCCGTCGACTTCCTCCTCGGCAACGGCGACGCGGCCGTGCTGGCGGCCGCCGATGGTCGCGACCCCGGCCCCATGCCGGACGAGGCGAAGGCGGCGGTACGCTGGACCGCGGCGTCCCTCGACGCCGCGCACCTGGAGGCCATCGCCGCGTGGCCGGCAACCGTGCGCCTCCACGTCCCGCCCCTCGGGGACGTGCTCTTCTGCCACGCCACCCCGCGCGACCACACGGAGATCTTCACGCGGGTCACCGACGAGGCGCGGCTCACGCCGATCTTCGCGCCCGCGGCCGCCGCCATCGTCGTGTGCGGCCATACGCACATGGCCTTCGACCGGATGATCGGCGCGACGCGCGTGGTCAACGCCGGCAGCGCGGGCATGCGGTTCGGCGGTACCGGAGCCGACTGGCTGCTGCTCGGCCCGTCGGTGGAACTGCGGCACGTCGCGTACGACCTGCCCGCGGCGGCATCGCTGATCACCGCCACGGCGTACCCGGGCGCCGCCGACTTCGCCGCCCGGTTCGTCCTCGATTCCCCGGCCGAGGCGGCGATGCTCGAGGCCTACAGGCGGGCCGAGTTGGCCTAGCCCGCCCGGGCCCGCATCCGGGGTAGACTGCGGCCCGGCCGCCCGGCCGGCCGGCGAAAGGGAGTTCCCCATGACACGGCGCACGACACTCGGCCTCCTGTTCGCCGCCCTGCTGGCGGCGCCCACCCACGGCGCCGGCGCGCAGGACGATGGGCAACGGGTCCTGACGATGGACCACTACGTCCCGGTGACCTCCACCGTGCCGTCGATCGAGGGCCAGCCCGCGCACATCTACGTGCGCGAGCGGGTGCAGGCGGGCCTGGCGCTCCGGGGCGGCGCCGGGTCGCGCGTCGTGCTGTTCGTCCATGGCGCGGGCACCCCCGCGGAGGTGGCGTTCGACGCGGCCGCGCCCGGCTACAGCTGGATGGCGTACCTCGCCGAGCGCGGGTTCGATGCCTTCTCGATGGATACCACGGGCTACGGCCGCTCGACGCGGCCGGCGCCGATGGACGACCCGTGCAACCTGTCCGCGGCCCAGCAGGCCGCGCTCGTGCCCTCGTTGCTCGCCGCGCCCTGCGCGCCGTCGTATCCGCACCAGCTCACCAACATCGGCTCCGACTGGGACGACATCGGCGCGGCCGTGGACTACGTGCGCGCGTTGCGGGGCGTCGAGAAGGTGAGCCTGGTCGCGTGGTCGCTCGGCGGCCCGCGCGCGGGCGGCTACGCCGCGCAGCACCCCGACAAGGTGGACAAGCTGGTGCTGCTCGCGCCGGCGTACAACCGCGAGGCGCCCGACGCGCCGCCGGCGCTGCCCCGTGACGGCACGGCCTTCAACACGCAGTCCGAGCGGGACTTCGCGGCGAACTGGGACCGGCAGATCGGGTGTGACGACCAGTTCGACCCGGCCGTGCGCGCGGCGGTGTGGGCCGACATGCTCCAGTCGGACCCGGTCGGTGCCTCGTGGGGCACGGGCGTCCGGCGCGCGCCGTCGACCACGACGTGGGGATGGAACGCCGCAATGGCGGCGAAGGTCGGCGCCCCGACGCTGCTGGTGAGCGGCGTCCACGACAAGCAGGTGCCACCGGCGCGCGTGCGCCCGCTCCTCGACGACCTCGGCGCCGCGCGAAAGGTCCTGGTGGACCTGGCGTGCTCGTCGCACATGGCCATGTGGGAGCGCAACCACCTGCTGCTGTTCGAGGCCTCCTACGAGTGGCTCACCACGGGCCAGCTCGGCGAGACCACGAGCGGGGTCGTGCGCCTGGGGTACTGACGGGTTCCGGGCGCGCCACGCCTTGCGCCATTCGCCCGGCCGTGACACATTGCCTGTCATGTCGCCGTCATCGTTCCGTGTCGCGGCCGTCCAGGCATCGTCGGTCTTCATGGACAGGGCGGCGAGCGTCGACAAGGCCTGCCGGCTCATCGCGGAGGCGGCGGGCAACGGCGCCAGGCTGATCGCCTTCCCGGAGGCCTTCATCGCCGGCTATCCCTGGTGGGTGTGGTTCGTCCCGTCCGGGCACACGCACCCGCTCCGGGCGGCGTACACGGAGCTGCACCGGAACGCCGTCGCCATTCCCGGTCCCGAGACGGCGCAACTCGCCGAGGCCGCGGGGCGCCACGGCGTGACCGTTGCGATCGGGGTCAACGAGCGCAACGCCGAGGCCAGCGACTCGACCATCTTCAATACGCTCCTCTACCTCGGCGCCGACGGCCGCGTGGCGGGCCGGCACCGCAAGCTCGTGCCGACAGCCGGGGAGCGGCTGGTCTGGGGGCAGGGGGCGGAGGCGGATCTGGACGTGCTCGACGAGCCGGTCGGGCGCGTCGGCGGGCTGCTCTGCTGGGAGAACTACATGCCCATGGCGCGCTTCGCGCTGCAGGCGCAGGGCGCGCACTTCCACGTCGCTCCGACCTGGGACCGCGGCGAGCCCTGGACCTCGTCGATGCGCCACGTCGCCAAGGAAGGCCGGTGCTTCGTGTTGAGCGCCTGCCAGGCCTTCCACAAGGACGCGGTGCCGGACGGCTTCGCGCTCAAGCGCGACTACCTCGGGGCGGTCGAGGGCTGGCTCAATCCGGGCCTGAGCCTGATTGCCAACCCCGACGGCAAGATCGTCGCCGGTCCGCTCGACTCGGAGGAGGGCATCCTCTACGCGGAGGTTGAACCCGACCAGCTCGTCGGCCCTCGCTGGCAGCTCGACGTCGCCGGCCACTACGCGCGCCCTGACCTGTTCGAGCTGCGCATCCGCAACGACCGGCGACCGCACGTCCGCGCCGCAGGGGCCCCGGCTCCGGACGCGGCGGACGGCGACGGCGCGGCCTGAGGCTCCCGGGTCGGCGGGTTCTCCGGGTGCCTATGGTTCCTCGGGTGCCTATGGTTCCTTGGGTGCCTGTGGTTCCTCGGGTTCCACCTGGTTCCATCTGCGCATCTGTGCCATCTGTGTCATCTGTGGCCTGTGGCCTGTGGCATCCATCCCATCTGTGGCCCTACACTGATACCAGCAGGGCACGGCCCCATCCGTGCCAGGGAGATCAGCCGATGGCCAGACGCCTGCTTGCCGCCGCCGCACTCGCCGTGTTCAGCCTCGTCGTCGCCGGCCCCGCCGCGGCCCAGACGACGATGATCCGCGGGAAGGTCCTGACGCCGGACGCCAAGCCTGTTGCCGGCGCCCAGGTCGTCATCGAGTTCCAGGGCGGGGTCCAGCGGCGCTTCGAGGCCAAGACCGACAAGAAGGGCGAGTTCGTGCAGCTGCTGACCGAGTCGGGGCCTTACACCCTCACCGTCACCGACAAGGAAATGGGCACGCAGTCGCAGCAGGTGCAGGTGCGGCTCGGGCGCGCGTCCGAGCTGACCGTCGTCCTCGACGGCGGCGCGGCGGCCGCGGCGGCGGCCGGCGCCAACGTGGGCGCCGAGCTCAAGAAGGCGTTCGAGGCGGGGGTCGCCGCGAGCGCGGCCGGCAACCATGACGAGGCCATCGCGAAGTTCACCGAGGCCGCGGGCATCGTGCCGAACTGCTTCGACTGCTACTACAACATCGGGTACGCGTACCAGCAGAAGGGCGACGAGGCGAAGGCGGAGGAGAACTGGAAGAAGGCCATCGAGCTCAAGCCCGACTACCCGCAGGCGCTGAACGCCCTGGCCACGCTCTACAACAACCAGAAGCGGTACGACGAGGCGGCCGCGATGAGCGAGCGCGCGGCGACGGCCCAGGCCGCCTCGGGCGGCGCCGGGGACGTCAGCGCGATCTACAACCAGGGGATCATCCTCTGGAACCAGGGGAAGATCGCCGAGGCCAAGGCGAAGTTCGAGGAGGCGCTGGCCGTCGACCCCAGCCATCCCGAGTCCAACTACCAGCTGGGCATGGCGCTGCTGAACGAGGGCAAGACGACCGAGGCGGTCGCCGCGTTCGAGAAGTACCTGTCGCTCGCCCCGGACGGTGAGTTCGCGGCGCAGGCCAAGCAGCTCGTGGCCCAGCTCAAGCAGATGTAGGACGTGTCCGTGGACTTCTCGCATATCCCCGCCCGCCTCGCCGCGATCCGGGACCGGATCGCGGCCGCCGAGGACAGGGCCGGTCGGGCGCCCGGCTCGGCGCGCCTCGTGGCCGTGTCCAAGACCTTCCCCGCCGAGGCGGTGCGGGCGGCGGTCGAGGCCGGGCAGGTGGACTTCGGCGAGAACAAGGTGCAGGAGGGACTGCAGAAGATCGCGGTTCTGGCCGACACTCCGATCCGGTGGCATCTGATCGGCCACCTGCAGTCGAACAAGGCCCGGAAGGCGGCAGAGCACTTCGCCGCGATCCACGCGGTGGACTCGGTGGACCTGCTCCGCAAGCTCGACCAGGCGGCGGTGGCCGCGGGCACGCGTCCCGAGCTGCTGGTCCAGGTGGACCTGGCACTCGAGCCGACCAAGCACGGCGCGCCGCTCGACACGGTCGGGGCCATCTTCGAGGCAGGCGCCGCGCTGGCGGCCGCGCGCATCGTCGGCCTGATGCTGCTGCCCCCGCTGGCCGACGACCCGGAGGATGCCCGGCCCTGGTTCCGGCGCCTCAGGGCCGTCCGCGAGGACCTGGCGGCCGGCGGGGTGCCGGCGGCCATGCTTCGGGAGCTGTCGATGGGCATGAGCCACGACTTCGAGGTCGCCGTCGAGGAAGGCGCGACCCTGGTCCGCATCGGCACCGCGATATTCGGGGCGCGGTAGCGCGCCCCCCACGACGTTCCCCCCAAGGAACAGGGCACATGAAAGTCACACCTCTCGACCTCCGGCAGCAGCAGTTCAAGACCGTGATGCGGGGGTACGACCGCGGCGAGGTCACGTCGTTCCTGCTCGAGGCGGCCGACGACTACGAGAACGCGCTGCGCGAGAACGACAAGCTGCGCCAGGAGACGGACAAGCTGGACGCCGTGCTCAACGAGCACCGCGGGCAGGAGAAGAACCTGCGCAACACCCTGCTCACGGCGCAGAAGCTCGCCGACGAGATCAAGGAGTCGGCCCAGCAGGAGGCGTCACGCATCATCCGCGAGGCCGAGGGCCGCGCCGACCTGCTGCTCCAGAAGGCGCAGGCCAGGCTCGAGGACGTCCAGCGCGAGATCGACACGCTCCGCCTGAAGCGGCGGGAGGTCGAGACGAGCGTCGAGGCGATCGTCGCCACGCTGCAGAACACCATCCAGTTCGTGCGCGAGCAGGACGACCGCCACCGCGACGACAAGGTGCTGCTCCACCGGCCGCAGGTCCGCGCCGCCGAGCCCGCGAAGGACCAGAAGCCCTCAGGCACGTCAGGAACCTGAGGAACCGAGGAACCCGAGGCCCTGGTCCCCGTGATTTCTGACTCCCCGGCGGGGGCAATCCTCGACGTTCGCGTGATCCCGCGGGCCGGCCGCACCGGCCTCGCGGGCACGCGTGACGGCGCCCTCCTCGTCCGCCTGGCCGCAGCCCCCGTGGACGGCGCCGCCAACGCGGCGCTCATCGAGCTGCTCGCCAGCACCTTCTCCCGCCCCAGGCGCGCGGTCACCATCCTCTCGGGCGAGACGTCCCGCCACAAGCGCGTGCGCATCGAGGGCCTGACGGCCGACGCCGCCCGCGCGGTTGTCGGGCAGTAGCAGTTCCCCGAGAGCCTGGTTCCTCACGTCCCTGGAGTGCCTCAGGTTCCTGACGTTCCTGAGGTTCGATCGGCGCATCTGCGTTCGCCTGCGCATCTGTGTTCATCTGTGTTATCTGTGGCCCGTGGCCGACACCATCCCTGCCGACTTCCTGATCGACAACGCCGACCTCGTCTACGCGTGTGAGGGACCGTTCCCGCGGGCCGGGGCCGCCCAGCGTGACCTGGCGCCCATCCCCCGTGGCTCGGTCGCGGCCCGGGACGGGCGCATCGTCTTCGTGGGCCCGGCCGCCGCGTGCCGCGCGGCGGTGCGGCTGGCCGGCGATGCGGTGGTCGTCGACGGGCGGGGGCGGACCGTCGTGCCGGGCTTCGTCGATCCACACACGCACCTCGTCTTCGCCGGCGACCGCCGGGACGAGCTGCGCCGGCGCCTCGCGGGC
The DNA here is from genome assembly GCA_050250645.1 of Vicinamibacterales bacterium. Taxonomy (GTDB): domain Bacteria; phylum Acidobacteriota; class Vicinamibacteria; order Vicinamibacterales; family UBA2999; genus JBFWVR01. The sequence goes on along the minus strand of JBFWOG010000020.1, from coordinate 63,765 downwards.
GCCTCCTACGCCGAGATCGCGGCCGCCGGCGGCGGCATCGTCAGAACCGTGGCGGCCACGCGCGCGGCGAGCGAGGAAGACCTGGTCGCCGCCGCGCTCCCCCGCCTCGCCGCGATGCTGGCCGCGGGCACCACCACGGCGGAGGTCAAGAGCGGCTACGGCCTCGACCTCGCGTCGGAACTGGCGATGCTGCGGGCGGCACGGACGCTTGGCGAGCGCCAGCCCGTGGACATCGTGCCGACCTTCCTCGGCGCGCACGAGATCCCCCTGGAGTACCGCGACCGGCGCGCCGACTACGTGCGCCTCGTCGTCGACGAGATGATTCCCGCGGTGGCCGCCGAGGGCCTCGCGGAATGGTGCGACGTGTTCTGCGAGACGGGGGTGTTCACCCCGGAGGAGTCCACCGCCATCTTCCAGGCGGGACTGGCCCACGGGCTCAAGCCGCGCGTCCACGCCGACGAGCTCGCGCTGTCGGGAGGCACGGGCGTCGCCGTCGACATCGGCGCGCGATCGGCCGATCACCTCATCTTCGTGGACCGCGCGCACGCGCGCCTGATGGCCGCCACGGGGGTCATCGCGACCCTGCTGCCCGCGGCGGCCTTCTTCCTGAAGCTGGGCCGGTTCGCGCCGGCGCGCATGCTGATCGAGGAGGGCGTCCCCGTGGCGCTCGCCACCGACCTCAACCCGGGCGGCGGCTTCTCGCCCTCGATGCCGTTCGTGATGACGCTGGCCTGCTTCGGCATGGGCCTGACGCTCGAGGAGGCGCTCGTCGGCGCGACGGTGAATGCCGCCGCCGCGCTCGACAGGCAGGACCGCGCCGGCAGCCTCGAGCCGGGCAAGCAGATGGACGCCGTGCTCATCGACGGCGTACTGGCCGACCTCATCCGCGTCGGCGCGCCCGTCATCGCCGCGGTCGTCAAGCGCGGGAAGGTCGTGCACGGGGGTTCCTGAGGTTCCTGACGTTCCTCGAGTTCCATCTGCGCATCTGTGTCATCGGTGCCATCTGTGGCCCGTGCCATCTGCGTCCAGTAGAATCGGTGGCATGTCCTTCAGAGACCAGACGGTTGCCGGGTTCATGGATGCGCTGGCCAGCGGGGCGCCGACGCCGGGGGGGGGCACCGCCTCGGCCATGGCGGGAGCGATGGGCGTGTCGCTGCTCGTGATGGTCGCTGGCCTGCCGAAGTCGAAGACGAACGCGGACGAGGAGAAGGCCGCGCTGGCTGGCGCGGCGGACGCACTCGGACCCGTCCGGACGCGCCTGCTCGATCTCGCCGACCAGGACGCCGCCGCGTTCGACCAGGTGATGGCCGCCTACAGGCTGCCCAAGGCCTCCGACGCGGAGAAGGCCGCGCGGAGCGCCGCGATCCAGGCCGGGCTGCAGGCGGCGACGACGACGCCGCTCGACACGCTGATCGCCTCGGCGGAGGCGCTCGAGCACGCGCTGGGCGTCGCGCGCTTCGGCAACCCCTCCGCGGCGAGCGACGCGGGCGTCGCGATCGGCCTGCTCGAGGCCGCCGCCGCCGGCGCTGCCGCCAACGTCGAGATCAACCTCGGCAGCCTCAAGGACGCGGACTTCGTCACCCGCGCGAAGGCCACCCTCGCCGACACGAGGGCCAAGGCCGCCGCCGCCGCCAGGTCCGCGAGGACGGCCCTTACTGCCTGAGCGTGAGCGTTCGCTCAGGAATCAAGAATCAAGAATTCAGAATCAAGAAAAACTGGGGTGATGACTCGCGCCGCCGTCTTCCGGGTTTGCGATTCCCGCCTTCCGTTTCTTGATTCTGAATTCTTGATTCTTGATTCTTGCTGTCCCGTCAGGGACGCGGACTGGACGCGTCGAACACCCGCGTCCACGTGTAGACGCGGGGGACGAGTTCCACCTGCTTCTCGTAGACGACGTCGATGACGGTGCCGCCGTCGTCGGTGCCGACGATGACGTCGTCCGGGCCGACGGGGATCTCGTAGTCCTCGGCGAGCTGCATGACGCGCTCGTGGACCTGGTGCGGGGTGCGGCTCTCCGCGAACATGGCCTCCTGGCGGACCGCGTCCTTGAACTCGTAGAACTGCCACCAGGCGTTGCCGGCCCGGACGCCGGCGTTGATGGCGAGGGCGACGCACAGGACCTGGACGAATCTCAGCACGGCAGCCCTCCGTCTGGATGACGCGTCCCCGCGGAGGGACGCTAGCGAATCAGGTGCAGGAGCCGTCCCCAGCGGGTGCCCGAGAAGAACCCGGTCACGGCGTTCCCGCCCGGCGCGCTGTCGAAGGACCAGTAGATCACCAGCGCGCGGCCCTTCACGTAGGACTGCGGCAGGAAGCCCCAGTAGCGGCTGTCCTCCGAGTTGTCGCGGTTGTCGCCCATCATGAAGTAGTGGCCGTCCGGCACGGTCACGGGCCCGTAGTGGTCGCGTACGTCGCCGCCGCCCCCCTCGCCGTCGGGCACCGGCGGGAAGAGGTAGTGGGCGTAGGGCTCGTCGATGGGCGTCCCGTCGATGTAGACCTGCTGGTTGCGGAGCTCGACCGTCTCGCCGGGCAGGCCGATCACGCGCTTGATGAAGTCGCGGTCCGGCTCCTCCGGGAACTTGAAGACGATGACGTCGCCCCGCCGGATCGGGCGCATGGGCAGCACGCCGAGCTCGGCGTCGAGGGCCGAGGGCCCGAAGACGAACTTGTTGACGAGCAGGTGGTCGCCGACGAGCAGGTTGGGCTCCATCGAGCCCGTCGGGATCTTGAACGCCTGGAAGATGAACGTCCTGACGAACAGCGCGAGGATCACCGCGACGACGATCGACTCGAAGTACTCGCGGAGGGTGGACTTCCGGAACGTCGCCTCGGTCATTCGGTCACCTTGAGCACGGCCAGGAAGGCGTCCTGCGGAATCTCGACGCTGCCGACCCGCTTCATGCGCTTCTTGCCTTCCTTCTGCTTCTCGAGGAGCTTGCGCTTCCGGGAGATGTCGCCGCCGTAGCACTTGGCGAGGACGTTCTTGCGCATCGCCTTGACCGACTCGCGCGCGATGATGCGCGCGCCGATCGCCGCCTGGATCGCGACCTCGAACATCTGCCGCGGGATCAGCTCGCGCATCTTGGCCGCCAGCGCCCGCCCCCGGTCGTAGGCGCGGTCGCGGTGCACGATGATCGACAGCGCGTCGATCGGGTCGCCGTTCACCAGGATGTCCAGCTTCACCAGCGGCGACACCCAGTAGCCGGTGACGTGGTAGTCGAGCGACGCGTACCCGCGCGAGATCGTCTTCAGCCGGTCGTAGAAGTCCATGACGACCTCGTTGAACGGCATCTCGTAGGTGATGAGGACGCGGTCCTGGCCCTTGTACTCCAGGGCCTTCTGCACGCCGCGCTTGTCCTGGCAGAGCTGCAGGATGCCGCCGACGTACTCGGACGGCGTCATGATCATCGCGGTGATGACCGGCTCCTCGAGCTTCAGGATGTGCCCGGCGTCGGGCAGCTTCGCCGGGCTGTCGATGTCGCGGACCTCGCCGTCGGTCGTCGTGACCCGGTAGAGCACGCCGGGCGCCGTCGTCACCAGGTCCATGCCGTACTCGCGCTCGAGGCGCTCCTGCACGATCTCCATGTGCAGCAGGCCCAGGAAGCCGCAGCGGAAGCCGAACCCGAGCGCCACCGACGTCTCGGGCTCGAAGAAGAACGCCGAGTCGTTCAGGCGGAGCTTCTCGAGCGCGTCGCGGAGCTCGGCGTACTGGTGGCCCTCCACCGGGTAGAGGCCCGCGAAGACCATCGGCTTGAGGGGCTTGAAGCCCGGAAACGGCTCGGCCGCCGGGCGCCGGGTCTCGGTGACGGTGTCGCCGATCTGCGCGTCGGCGACCACCTTGATGCCGCACGCGATGAAGCCGACCTCGCCGGGACCGAGCTCGTCCATCGGCATGGGCTTCGGGCCGTAGACGCCGAGCTGCTCGACCTCGTAGTCCTGCCCCGCGTTCATCAGCCGGATCTTCATGCCCGGCCGCACCTTGCCGTCGATCACGCGCATCACGATGATCACGCCGCGGTAGGAGTCGTACCAGGAGTCGAAGATGAGCGCCTTCAGCGGCGCCTCGGGGTCGCCCGCCGGCGGCGGCAGCCGCGTGACGATCGCCTCGAGGATCTCCTTGACCCCCGTGCCTTCCTTGGCGCTCGCGAGGATCGCGCTGGCGCCGTCGAGCCCGATGATCTCCTCGATCTGGCGGCGCGCCTCCTCGGGCTGCGCGCTCGGCAGGTCGATCTTGTTGATGACGGGGATGATCTCCAGGTCGTGGTCGACGGCCAGGTAGGCGTTGGCGAGCGTCTGCGCCTCCACGCCCTGCGAGGCGTCCACCAGCAGCAGCGCGCCCTCGCAGGCCGCGAACGACCGCGTCACCTCGTACCCGAAGTCGACGTGGCCCGGCGTATCGATCAGGTTCAGGACGTAGGTCTGCCCATCGTCGGCCGTGTAATTGAGGCGGACCGGGTGCGCCTTGATCGTGATGCCGCGCTCGCGCTCCAGGTCCATGCTGTCGAGGACCTGCGCCTCCATCTCACGCGCCTGCAGCGCGCCTGTCACCTCGAGGAAGCGATCGGCGAGCGTGGACTTGCCGTGGTCGATGTGCGCGATGATCGAAAAGTTCCGGATGTGCTTTTGATTCAACGTCTTATGCCAAGGTTGCCCACACCTATTATGCCGCATCGGCGGCTTCGGCGCGCGCCAGGGCCCCGTGCGAGCCCGTCGGGGGCGGCCGCCTCCGGCCCCGGGCGCGGGGCCGTCGCCGACGACAGCGAGGCGCTCGTCTCCGCCGGCCGCCCGGCGCGCGTGCGCGAGCACGCGCCGGACCGGTGCCGCCGGCGGAACCAGACGCCCACCGGCGTCATGCCGCGCGGGCAGGGAGGCCGTCGGCAGCCCGGGGGGCGGCGGCCAGGGGGACGCCGCGGCGCGCCATGTTCGTCGCGAACGACGCGCTCGGCCAGGACCGGAAGGCGCTAGCGGGGATGCGAAGCGGCCGGGGCCGGATGCGGCGCGCCCCGCGGCGCCGCGGCTGGCGGCAGCGGGCCGTCGAGCGCCGTGAAGGGGGCGTGGCACTCGAAGCAGGCGGCCGGCGTCTGCGCCAGGGCCGCCGCCTGGCCGATCGTGCCGGTGACCTCGACCGTCGGGGCGCTCCGGCCCCAGGCGCTGGTCGCGACCACACGCAGGAAGTAGGCGCGCGCCGGGGCGGTCACCGACAGCGACGTCCGGGACGCGGGCACCGCGATGGTGGCGAGGTCGTGCTGGCCCGGCATGCTGCCGAACGTGAGCAGGTACCCGGCGGGCGCGCAGCCAGACGCCGCCGGCGCCCACGAGAGGCTGATGTCACTGGCGCCGGTGGCGCCGGCGACGAGCCGTGGGGTGCCCGGGGCTGCCGGGCACGGCCCCGGGGGCGTCGCGCCGTCCACGAGGACGAGGACCTCGCCCGAGACCTCGCCGGGCCCGTCGCTCGAGACGGCGCGGACGCGGACGTAGTAGCGCCCGTTGGGAACGGCGGTCGCCACGTAGGACGTCCCGCGGAAGCCGGTCGGCGCCACCGCACGGTCCGAGAGCCCGGGGGCGGAGCCGGCCTCCAGGATGTACCCGGTGACCGGGCCGGCCGGGGCGACCCAGTAGAACGTGACGGTGGAGCCGTGGACCTCGGCGGCCAGGCCCGTGGGTGGCGCGGGCGCCGCCGCCACCGGAAGCGCCCAGGCAAGGGCGAACGCCAGCAGGGCGTGGACGGGCGCGCGGCAAGGTGACGGGCAGGCGAGTCCGGTCCGCATGGTGCCGCCCATCATCGTCCACCCGGGCGTCCGGCGCCTAGGGCGAAGCACGGGCGCGCGGCGCCGGGCGACGCCGGGGCGGTCGGCTACGATGGCCCATGGCCTCCGGACCCACGGTCGTGATCACCGGCGCCAGCGGCTTCCTCGGCCGGGCGCTGGCCTACGCGCTCGTCGAGCGCGGGCACCGCGTGCGCGCGGTCGTGCGTCCCGGCTCTGCGGGGCGGGTCCCTCCGGGCGCCGAGGTCGTCGAGGGCGATGCGCTGGACCGGGCGTGGCTCGGCGCGGCGCTCGAGCCCGGCGACACGCTCGTGCACCTGGTCGGGGCGCTCCATCCGAACCCGTTCAAGGCCCGCGAGTTCATCGGCGTGGACCTGGCGTCGATTGCCGCGGCGGTGGCAGCCGGCTCCGCGCGCGGCATCGCGCACCTGGTGTACGTCAGCGTGGCGCATCCCTCGCCGGTGATGCAGGCGTACGTGGCGGCGCGGCGCGAGGGCGAGGCGCTCGTCGGGATGAGCCACCTGCGGGCGACGGTGCTGCGCCCGTTCTACGTGACGGGACCCGGCCGGCGGTGGCCGCTGCTGCTCGCGCCGCTCTACTGGCTGGCCGGGCTCGTCCCGGCATGGCGCGGCATGGCACGGCGGCTGGCGCCGGTGACCCGGGGCGAGATGGTGGCCGCGCTCATCCGCGCGGTGGAGTCGCCGCCGGTCCGCGGCGCGCGCGTCGTGGAGGTCGCGGACATCCGCTCGCCGGCCCCCTCGCGCCGCTGACGCGGCGGGCCACGGACCGGGTCGCCTGGCGCGGGCCCGGGCAATGGGGCCAGGCGCCACGATGCGCCTGCCGGTCAGCGGACCGAGAGGTCGGGCGCGCCGCGAAGGATGAGGGTCTTCCGTGAGCCCACGAGGGCGGCCAGGTCCGGCGCGAAGTCCGTCGCGCCGAGCCGCGACTGGTAGTCCTGCCAGTCGGCCAGCGACCGCATGCCGTAGGTCCGGAGGTAGTCCCACCCGTCGCTGACGAGCATCCGGCCCGTCTCGGACCATTGGTAGACGGCGTGCTCCTTCTCCCAGCCGCGGACGCGCTCCTCGAGGAGCTGCTCGTAGGCGGCATGCGCCGCCGGCACGAGGTGCACGTACTCGAAGACCGCCAGGCCGTCTGGCCGCTGGTCGGCCACCGGGTCGCTCAGCCGAGGCCGCATCTCGACGAACTGATCGGTGTGCGCGCTCGTGTAACGGGCGATCTGGCCGTAGACACTGAGCGCGGAGACGCCGTTCCTGCCCGGGCGCCGGAGCAGCGCGTTGGCGGCGTCCATGCCGGCCATGCCTTCGTAGGCGCTCACGACCACCAGGTCCACGGGCTCGGGGCTCTCGGCCTCGCGGTAGGCGCGGAACCGCAGCAGCGGCGCGATGTCCTGGTAGATCGGGAGGAGCTGGTCGCGGTACAAGCCGTCGACCACGCCGGGCGTCCCCGGGAGCAGGTGGAAGCTGACGATCTGCCGGACCTCGGCGGGCGCCCCCGGCTCCTGGCCGGCGGCGAGGGCGCCGAGCGTGAGCACGAGGGTCGCGGCGGCGCCTCGCATCCGGCGGCTACCGGTCGTCCAGGGCCCGCCACGTCTGCGGGTAGACCGGGCCGATGTACTCCGCGCGCGGGCGGATCAGGCGGTTGTTCGCGTACTGCTCGAGGACGTGGGCGGTCCACCCCGACACGCGGCTGACGGCGAAAATCGGCGTGTAGAGATCGATGGCGATGCCCATCGTGTAGTAGGCGGAGGCCGAGTAGAAGTCGACGTTCGGGAAGAGGCCCTTCTCGCTCTTCACGAGCGCCTCGATGCGCTCGCTCATCGCGAACCACCGCGGCTGGCCGGCAGCCTGCCCCAGCTCCTTCGACATGCGGCGGAGGTGCGTCGCGCGTGGGTCCTCGGTGTGGTACACGCGGTGCCCGAAGCCCGAGATCTTCTCCTTGCGGGCGAACTTGCCGCGCACGAAGTCGTCGATGCGGTCGGGGCCGGCCTCCTCGCCGATCTCGATCAGCATCTTCATGACCGCGGCGTTGGCGCCGCCGTGGAGCGGGCCCTTGAGCGTGCCGACGCCGGCCACGATGGCCGAGTGGATGTCGGTGAGCGTCGCGGCCGCGACGCGGGCCGCGAAGGTCGAGGCGTTCAGCTCGTGGTCGGCGTGCAGCGTGAGGGCGATGTCCATCGCGCGGATCGCCGTCGGCGAGGGCCGTTCGCCCGAGAGCATGTAGAGGAAGTTCGCGGCGTGCCCCATGGCCGGGTCCGGCGCCACCGGGTTGCCGCCCCCCTGCATGCGCCCCCAGGTCGCGACGAGGCTCGCCATCTGGCCCGTGAGGCGGACGGCCTTGCGGTAGGAGGCCTGCGCGGAGTTGTCGGAGGCGTCGGGGTCGTAGTGCGCGAGCGCCGAGGTCAGCGTGCGCAGCGCGTCCATGCCGTCCACGGGCGGCAGGCTCTTCATCAGCCGGATCACGGCCTCGGGCAGGGGGCGGGCCGCGGCGAGCTGCGACTGCAGGTCGCCGAGCTCCGCGCGGGACGGCAGCCGGCCGTGCCACAGCAGGTAGCACGTCTCCTCGAAGGTCGCGAACCGCGCGAGGTCGTGGATGTCGTACCCGCGGTACGACAGGATGCCGCGATCGCCGTCGATGAAACAGATCCCGGAGGAGGTCGCGACGATGTCTTCGAGGCCGGCCTTGGCCTTCACGTCTGCCATGCCGCCATCTTACTGCGGGGACGCCGGTCGCGTCCGGCCCCTCGCCGGTCCATGTCACCGCCGATGTCGACGGCACCCGCGAGGGCGGGCCACCCCCGCCCACCCACGGATGGCCATTGCCGGCGTCATGAAGGGCCGGATGCCGGGACGAAAGGAACAACTCCCCCGCCCGTCTCGTCTGTCCACCTAGGCACGGGAGGCCACGACGAATGGGCGGATGGTTGGGTGACGTGAAGACCTCGGTGCGCCAGCTCGCGAAGGCGCCGGCGTTCAGCGCCGCGGCGGTGCTGGTCCTGGCCCTGGGCATCGGCCTCAATGCCGCGATGTTCAGCCTCGTCTACGCGTTCGGGCTCATGGGCCGGCCCTACCAGGAGCCGGACCGCGTGGTGCAGCTCTACTCGAGCAAGGCGTCGCTGCCCGATTCCTACCGCGCCTTCTCCTACCCGGCGTTCCTCCAGCTCGCGGGCGACACCGGCGCCTTCGCCGGCGTGCTCGCCCATACCCCGAGCCTGGTGGGTGTCGGGGACGGCGCCGAGGCCCGGCGGGCCTTCTCGGCGCTCGTGAGCGAGAACTACTTCGAGGTCCTCGGCGTGCCGATCGTGCGGGGCCGGGCGTTCACCGCAGAGGAGAGCCGGCCCGGACAGGACATCCCGGTCACCATCGCCTCGTGGTCCTACTGGCAGCGCACCGGCTTCGACCCGGGAATCGTGGGCTCCACCGTCCGCATCAACGAGCGGCCCTTCACCATCGTCGGCGTCACGCCCCAGGGGTTCACGGGCACGATGATGGTGTTCGGGCCGGAGTTCTTCTTCCCCTTCGGCGTGTACGACACGATCTCCAACGATTTCCAGGGTGGCCTCGCCCGGACGCTCGAGCAAGCCGACGCCTACAACCTGTTCCTGGTGGGACGGCTGCGGCCTGGCGTCTCGCTCGACGCCCTCGAATCGCCACTCGGGGTGGCCGCGCGCCGGCTCGAGGCGGCGCTGCCGGGCGCGTACGAGGACGCGCGCCTCACGGCGGCGCCACTGCCCCGCTTCGGCACGAGCACGTCGCCGAGCGACGAGAGCGTGATGGGCCTGCTGGCGGCGCTGATGCTCGGCCTGACCGGCGCCGTCCTCGTCACGGTCTGCCTCAACCTCGCGAGCATGCTGATGGCGCGCGGGAGCGCGCGGCGCAAGGAGTTCGCGGTCCGCCTGGCGCTCGGCGGCGGCCGCTTCCGCATCGTCAGGCAGCTGCTGACCGAGGGGCTGCTGCTCTCGATCGTCGGCGGCGTCGGCGGCGTGGCGCTCGGCCTGCTCGGGATCAACACCCTGGTCTCCGCCTTCTCGGCGATGCTGCCCATCACGCTGGTGCTGGACGGGTCGGTCTCGCCGGCGCTGGCCGGCGCCACCCTGATCTTCTGCCTGCTGGCGACCCTGTCGTTCGCCCTCGGACCCGCGCTGCGTCACTCGAAGGCCGACGTCCTCGGCGACCTCAAGCAGCACGCGGGCGAGGACGCGCGGCGCCGCCGTCGCGCCTGGATGCCGCGCAACCCGCTGGTGGTGGGCCAGGTCGCGCTCTCCCTCGCCCTCCTGATTGCGGCGGGCCTGTTCGTGCGGATGGCCCAGAGCGCCCTCACGGCCGACCTCGGCTACCGGGCGGACAACACCGTGCTGGCCGAGGTCGACGGGACGCTGGCCGGCCTCTCGACGCCGCAGATCCTGGACCTGTACAGCCGCGTGAACACCCGCCTGGGCGCGATGCCGGGCGCGACGTCAGCCGTCGGGAGCATCGTGCCCCTCGGCATGGTCAACATGGGCCGCTCGGTCAGGCGGGCGGGCATCCCGGTCGCCGAGGGCGCGAAGCCGGCGACGCCCGAGGAGGGCCGGGCGTACAGCGCGGCGTGGAACGCCGTGAGCGGCGACTACTTCGACGTGATGGGCATCGACCTGCTGCAGGGCCGCACGTTCACCGAGACCGAGTCGTTCCAGCAGGGCGCGCCGACGGTGGTGATCCTCGACGAGGCGCTGGCGCGGAAGCTGTGGCCGGATGGCTCGGCGCTCGGCGAGCGCGTGGAGTTCGAGTCGCGCGGCGAGGGCCCGGAGACGAAGGCGGTCCTCGAGGTCGTCGGCATCACCCGGTCGACGCGCCACGACCTGTTCGAGAAGGAGCCCGGCGGGTCGGTGTTCGTGCCCTTCGGCCAGGGCACGATGGGCAACGCCTACTTCCACGTCCGGCCGGCGGGTGCCGCCCCGGGCTTCGCGGCGGAGGTCCGCCGCCTCATCCGCGCCGAGGCGCCCACGCTGCCCCTCTTCAGCGCGCGCACCTTCGCCGAGCACATCTCGTCGGCGATCGAATACTGGGCGCTCGAGCTCGCGGCCACGCTGTTCGGCCTCTTCGGCGCCCTGGCGATGGTGGTGGCGCTCGTGGGCATCTACGGCGTGATGAGCTACGCGGTCGCCCGCCGGACCCGCGAGATCGGCATCCGCATGGCCGTGGGCGCGCTGCCAGGAACCGTCCGCGGGATGATCCTCGGCGAGAGCCTGTCGATGACGCTCGTCGGCGTGGCCCTCGGCCTGGCCCTCGGGGTCGCCACGGGCCGGATGCTGGCGGGCATCTTCGTCGACATCTCGGCGTTCGACGCGGTGGTCTTCTCGGTGGTGCCCGTGGGCTTCCTCGCGGCCGCCCTCCTGGCCGCCTGGATCCCCGCGCGGCGCGCCACCCTCATCAACCCGGTGACCGCGCTCCGGACGGAATAGCAGACACAAGACACGCCACGAAGGCACGAAGGACGCCAAGGACGGCACGAAGCTCGGATTCTTTCAAAGGTCCAGGCTTCGCGACGTCCTTCGTGTTCTTCGTGCCCTTCGCGGCGTGTCTTGTGATCAGCCGTGGCGTGTCTTGCAGTCGGCCCCGGCTACGCCTCGCGCTGGGCCACGGGGACGACGGCGTCGCCGGAGAACTGCTGGAAGATCGAGAGCAGCCCGGTGTAGAGGAAGCCGACCTGGAAGAGCATCAGGAACGGCACGGTGCCGTAGATGCCGTTGGCCAGCGCGTAGAACATCGTGCCCGTGAAGTAGACGCCGAGCGCGACCTCGATGAGCGGCTGGATGCCCACGACCTGGCGGTACTTCTTCGACGCCCAGTCGTCGGTGCGGCCCTCGATGTGGTACTTCGGCGTGCGGGCGAACTCGCTCGGCTTGTTGAAGAGCGCCTCGATGACCGCGCGGGTGTTGTTCACGGCCAGCCCGATCCCGATCGACATGAGCAGCGGCACGTAGCGGAGCCGCTCGGTCCACGTCGTCGGGTACAGCTCCCGCTGGCAGACCATGTAGAAGTTGGCCACCGACGCCGTCGCCGCAAAGAACAGCGGCACGTCGATGAGCAGCATCTCGTACCAGCCCATGTTGTAGCGGATGACCATCGACGGCGCGATGAGCACCGACAGCACGCACATGAGCGGGTAGTTGAAGTTCGCCGACAGGTGGAAGAACGCCTCGGCCTTCACCTTGAAGGGCTGGTCCGACCGCAGGATGCGCGGCATGAGCTTGAGGAAGGTCTGGATGGACCCCTTCGCCCAGCGGTGCTGCTGCGACTTGAACGCGTTCATCTCGACCGGCAGCTCGGCCGGGGCCACGTGATCCGGGAGGAACACGAACCGCCAGCCCCGGAGCTGCGTCCGGTAGCTCAGGTCGAGGTCCTCGGTCAGCGTGTCGTGCTGCCAGCCGCCGCCGTCGGCAATCGCCGTCGCGCGCCAGATGCCGGCGGTGCCGTTGAAGTTGAAGAAGCAGCCCGCGCGGTTGCGGCTCCCGTGCTCGAGGACGAAGTGCGCGTCGAGGAGGATCGCCTGGATCTTCGTCAGCAGCGAGTAGTCCTCGTTGACGTGGCCCCACCGCGCCTGGACCATCGCCACGTTCGGGTCCGAGAAGTGGTGCACCGTCTTCCGCAGGAAGTCGGGCGCCGGGATGAAGTCGGCGTCGAACACCGCCACGAACTCGCCGCGCGCGACCTTGAGCCCCTCATCGAGCGCGCCGGCCTTGTAGCCCTCGCGGTTCGTCCGGTGCAGGTACTTGATGTCGAGGCCCTGCGCCCGGTAGCGGCGCACGGCGAGCTCCGCGATCTCGCGGGTCTCGTCGGTCGAGTCGTCGAGCACCTGGATCTCGAGGCGGTCGCGCGGGTAGTCCAGTCGGCACACCGCCTCGACGAGGCGATCGACGACGTACATCTCGTTGTACAGCGGGAGCTGGACCGTGACGACGGGCAGCGGGTCGAGCGCGTGCCGCGGCACGGGCACTTCGTCCCGGTGCTTCATGTACGAGTACACCAGGTAGTACCGGTGCCAGCCGTACACGGCGAGGATCACCAGCACGAAGAAGTACGATGCGAGGATGAATGTCTCAGCGAGTGTCATTTACTGTAGGGCTTCCGCCCGGGGACACAAACATTCATTATAGAACCGGACCCGGTAAAGTCAACGAAACACGGATGATAGCGTCATGACAGCCGCAGACCTGCGCCGCCTGCTGGACGACGTCCAGCGCGGCACCCTTTCGCCGGACGCCGCCCACGGCCGGCTGCTCGCCCGCCTGCGGGACAAGCCGTTCGAGGACCTGGGCTTCGCCCGGGTCGACCACCACCGCTCGCTCCGGCAGGGCTTCCCGGAGGTGGTGCTCGGCCTCGGCAAGACGCCCGACCAGATCGCGAGGATTTCGGCCGAAATCGTGGGGCGGGACCACCCCCTCCTCGTCACCCGGGCCGACCCGCCCGCCTGGGAGGCCGTCCGGGCGCTGGTGCCCGACGCCCAGTACCACCCGGAGGCCCGGGCCATCACCCGGGCGCGGCCGGTCCCGCCCGGGAAGGGGACGATCGCCATCGCCTCGGCCGGCACCTCCGACCTGACGGTCGCCGAGGAGGCCGCGGTGACCGCCACCGTCATGGGCAACACCGTGGAGCGGCTGTACGACGTGGGGGTGGCCGGCATCCACCGGATCCTCAGCGAGCGGTCGCGCCTCGAGGCCGCCCGCGTCATCATCGTCGTGGCCGGCATGGAGGGCGCGCTGCCGAGCGTGGTGGCGGGCATGGTGCAGGTGCCCGTCATCGCCGTCCCGACGAGCGTGGGCTACGGCGCCAGCTTCGGCGGCATCGCGGCCCTGCTCGGCATGCTCAACTCGTGCGCGAACGGCGTGTCGGTGGTGAACATCGACAACGGCTTCGGGGCCGGGTGCATCGCCAGTATGATCAACCACCTATAAGGAATTGCAGATTGGCGATTGACGATTGAAGATTGATGGGGGCGGGGGAGCCCCAATCGGTCAATCGCCGGTTCAACCATCTCCAATCTCCAATCTCCAATCTCCAATCTGCAATCTGCAATCTGCAATCTGCAATTCCATGCTCGCCACCCGCACGCTTGAATTCGACCGCGTCGTCGAGGCGGTGACGGCGCTCGCGCTCACGCCGATCGGGACGGCGCGGCTCGCCGCGCTCGAGCCGGCCACCGACCCGGCGGCGGTCGCGGCCCTCCTCGCGCACACCAGCGAGACGACGTCGTACCTCGAGACGCACGACCTCTTCCCCCTGCGCGCGCCCGCCGGGCTCGGTGACGCGCTTGACGGGCTCGGGGTACAGGGGCGGCCGCTCGACCCGCTGCCGCTCCGGGCCGTGGCTGACTTCCTCGACTCGGTCGACCGCGCGCGCGCCGGCATCCAGCAGGCCGGCGCCACCTACCCCCGCCTCCAGGCGATCGTCTCGCGCTTCGCGCCCTTCGCGGCCGAGGTCGGGGCGGTGCGCCGCGCCATCGACCCGTCGGGCGAGGTGCTCGACGAGGCGAGCCCGGCCCTGCGCAGCATTCGCGACCAGCTCCGCCACAAGCGGCAGAAGCTGCGCGGCACGCTCGAGCAGTTCGTCAAGGGCCGCGAGACGACCAAGTACCTGCAGGAGCAGGTGATCACCGAGCGCAACGGCCGCTCGGTGCTGGTCGTCCGCGCCGAGCACCGCGGCAACGTCCCCGGCATCGTCCACGGCACGTCGACGACGGGCGCCAGCCTCTACATGGAGCCGGCAGCCACCGTCGAGATCAACAACGACATCGTCGAGCTCGAGGAACGGGAGCGGGAGGAAATCTTCCGCATCCTGCTGGAACTCACCGACAGGTTCCGGGCGCGGCCGGACGACCTCGCGTCGGCCATCGCGGTGGCCGGCGACCTCGACGAGCTGCAGGCGAAGGCGCGCTACGGGTCGCGGCTGCGGGCCGTCGAGCCGCGCTTCGCCGTGGACGGCCGCATCACGCTGACCGGCGCGCGCCATCCCCTGCTCGCCGCGCCGGTGCCCATCGACGTCCACGTCGACCCGCCCGCCCGGATCCTGCTCATCACGGGGCCGAACACGGGCGGCAAGACCGTCGCCATCAAGACGGCGGGGCTCTTCGCCCTGATGGCGCAGTCGGGGCTCCACCTGCCGGCCCAGGAGGCGGTCCTCCCGGTGTTCCGCACGGTGTTCGCCGACATCGGCGACGAGCAGTCGATCGCGGCGAGCCTCTCCACGTTCTCGGCGCACATCACCAACATCGTGTCGATGGACCGCGAGCTGCGGCTGCCCTCGCTCATCCTGCTCGACGAGGTCGGCACCGGCACCGACCCCAACGAGGGCGGCGCGCTCGCCACGGCCGTCGTCAGCCACTTCCAGCAGCGCGGCGCGCACGTCATCGCGACGACGCACTACGACGCGCTGAAGACGTGGGGGACCGGCACGGAGGGCGTGGAGGTGGCGGCCTTCGCGTTCGACGCGGAGACGTTCGCGCCGACCTACCGCCTGATCTACGGCGCGCCGGGCCGCAGCCTGGCCATCGAGATCGCCAGGCGCCTCGGGATGCCGGCGCCTGTCGTCGCCGCCGCGCGGGGGTACCTGAGCGACGACCAGAAGCGCCTCGCGGCGCACCTCGAGCGAGTCGACCAGCAGGCGCGCGCCCTCGAGACCGAGCGGTCGAGGCTCTCGCGCGACCGGCGTGCGCTCGACGAGGCGGCCCGGGCCGCGGCCGCGAAGGAGGCGGACCTCGCCGAGCGCGAGGCGCGGTTCGCCAGGCGGCTCAACGAGCGGCTCGACGACCGCGTCCGGCAGGCCAAGCGCGACATCGACCAGGTGATCGCGGAGCTGCGGCAGAAGAGCGAGTCGCTCGTGGAACAGGCGGCCGCCCGGACCGCCGGCATCTCCACCGGCGACGCGGGCGCGGCGCGCGCGGCGGCGAGGGCCGCCGTGGAGCAGATCGCGGCGGGCGTGCGCGGGGGCGAGCCCTCCGGCAACGCCCCAGCGGCGGCCACGCCCGAGCCCGCGGGCCCGCCCGTCGTCGGCGCCCGCGTGGCCGTGGGCGGCCTCGGCCTCGAGGGCACCATCGTCGCCATCCAGGGGGCGCAGGCCGACATCGACGTCCGCGGCAAGCGCATGCGGTCGCCGGTGAAGAACCTGCGGGTGCTGGCGGCGCCGGCGAAGACGCCCGCGGCCAGCCAGGTCCGCGTCAATGTGGACCTCAAGCCGCGGGAGGGACTGCTCACCGAGCTGAACGTGATCGGCTGCACGGTCGACCAGGCGCTCGACAAGGTCGCCCGCTTCCTGGACGACTCGATGGTGACCGACGTCCGCGAGATCCGGATCGTGCACGGCCACGGCACGGGCCAGCTGCGACGCGGCATCCAGAAGTTCCTCAAGGACCACCCGCTCGTCGCGACGGTCAGCGTGGCGCCCGACAACCAGGGCGGCGGCGGCGCGACCATCGTCGAGCTGAAGGACTGAGGAGCGCGGTAACTACCGCCCCCGCACCACGGCCGTGCAGCTCGCGCTGAGCCCGTCCGGGTCCGTTACCGTGTAGGTGAGCACATCGGCCTTCGTGAACGGCGAGACCGTCGGGACGTAGTAGTAGATGTAGCTACCCTTGTAGAACTGTATCCCGGAGACGCGGCCGTAACTCGGCACCGACGTCCACGCGAAGGTGAGCGCATCCCCATTCGCGTCGCCCACGTTCAGCTTCTGCCAGCCGGGTTTCGGGTTCCTCGCCGAGACCGAACCGAACGACGTCTGGCACACAGGCGCGACGTTGACGGGCGTCACGTTGATCGTCACTTTGGCGGAGGCCCGGCCGCCATGGCCATCGTCCACCCAGAAGGAGAAGTAGTCGACCAGCGCGCGTGGCACCTTGGGGGCGGTGTACACCAGGTTCGGCGCCTGCCCGGTGAGGCGTCCGTACCGCGGACGGCCCACGTGGTACGTCAACGTATCGCCATCCACGTCGGTCGCTGACAGCGTGATGCCGAGCGACGCCCCGCTCTCGACGGTCAGGTTCTGGCCCGAGGTGACCGGCCTGTCGTTCACCGGCGTCACGTTGAACACCTTCGACACCGGCCCCGACCTCGCGAGCCCGTCGAACACGGCGAAGGTGAACGTGTCGGGTCCGTTGTAGTCCCTGTCGGGGCGGTAGGTGCCGGTCACCATCCAGTAGGGGCCGGTGCTCGCCACCCTCCGGGTGGGCCTGTCCAGGCTGATCCGGCCGTGCGCCGGCGGCGTGACGACGGCGAACTGGAGGATGTCGCCGTGATCCGCGTCCTGGCCGTAGATGGCGAACCGGGCCACGGTGTCCTCGGGGCTCGTCGCGACGCTGCCCGCGATTGCGACCGGCGTGTTGTTGGACGGCAGTTCGCCGCCCACCTGCTGCGCCGCGCGCAGCAGGACCTGCGCGGCCTCCGGCGAGATCTTCCCGGACTTCAGCCCGGCGCTCACGACGTTCGAGAACGAGGTCTGGAGCAGCCGGTTCGCGCGCACCAGGTCACCCGACGCGAGAAGCCGGCTGAGGCTGCCGAGCAGTGAGGTCAACCGCGCTGCCGACCTGGCGTCGAGGCCGCCTGACGCGAGGAGCGCGGGAATCGTCGTCGTCCGGAGTACGTCGACCTGCTGGGCCGCGGTGCGCACGACCAGCGTGAAGCCCCGAGACGCCGAGGTGCCGCACGGGCCCGACAGCGTGACCGTCACGGGATAGCTGCCGGCCGGGCCGGCGCTCGCGATGGTGACGACGCCGGCGGCGTCCACGGTGACCGTGCCGGTGAAGCCCGCCCCGACCGCCACAACCGGCGCCGCGGTCGCGCCGGTGGCGGCTACCGTCGGCGTCGCCGTGGCGCCCTCACCGGGATTCAGCGTGACATCGGCATACGTCCCGATGGCGGGCGGCGTCGCCGGGGCGACGGTCACCTGGAGCGCGCCCGACGTCGCCAGCAGCGCCGCATCGGCGACCGACAGCACCACCGGCCCGGAGACGGCCGCGCAAGTGGCGCCCACGACACCGCTGATCGTGCCGCCCGTGTTGGTCAGGTTGGTCACGGTGACGCCCGCGGGCGCGCTGACCAGCTGCACCGTCAGGGCTGACGCGTCGGTCTCCGCGTCGCCGACCATCGCGAGCGTGCCGGCGAACGACTGGTTCGCGACCACCGACACCGGCACCGGCGCCAGCGTCGGCGCCGTGTTCGTGCAGGCCGTCGCGCCCTCGGTCGAGACCGTGCCTGTCGGGCACACCGTGGCCTCGGTGGCCCCGGCATTCGCGACGAACGACCCGGCCGGTGCGAGGATGCAGGAGGCCTGGCCCTCGTTCGGCTGGAACGATCCGGCGGCGCACAGCGTGGCGGCTTCCGCCCCGGTGACGTCCACGTAGCGACCGGCCGGCGCCAGTTCGCACGCGGACTGGCCCGACAGGGGCTGGTAGGTGCCCTCGGCGCACGCCACCGGCGCCGTCTCGACGCCCGTCGCGAACTGGCCGGGACCGGCGACCGCGCAGCTGATGTCGGCGGTCGACGTCGCCGCCGACGCGATCCACTCGCCAGCCGCGCAGGAGGTGGCCGCCGCCGTGCAGGCGGTCGCGCCTGCGGTCGCGGAGAAGAAGCCGGCGTCGCAGGCGGTGGCCTCGGCCGCGCCGGCGCTGCCGACGTAGGTGCCTGCCGGCGCCAGGAGGCACGACGTCTGCCCGGTCAGCGGCTGGTAGGTGCCGGCGGCGCAGGCGGTCGCGGCCTCCGCGCCAACAAGGTCGACGAACCTGCCAGCAGGCGCGTCCAGGCAGGACGTCTGCCCGGCCAGTGGCTGGTAGGTGCCGACGGCGCAGAGGGTCGCCTCCGCGGCACCCATGATGTCGACGGCGCTGCCTGCCGGGGCGTCCAGGCAGGCCGTCTGGCCGATGAGGGGCTGGTACGTGCCGACCGGGCACGCGAGCGCCTCGGTCGCGCCGGCATCCGGCACGAAGCGGCCGGCGGGCGCCGGCGTGCAGGCCGTGTCACCCGGCGACGCGAGGTAGCTGCCCGCGTCGCACGTCAGCGGACCGGTCCCGCCGCCCGTCGTCGCCGCGATGCCGTCGATACGCAGGTCGTCCACCATGATGAACGCCGACCCGGTGTTGAACTGGGCCGCCAGCAGGATCCGCGCGGGGCCCGCATCGAACGCGTGCGGCGTGGCCGACAGGTCCAGCGACCGCTGGCAGTCCGGGTAGGTCGTGCAGTTCGACACGATCGTGCCGAGTGTCGTCGAGACGCCGTTCTGCACCGCGATGACGTCGAAGGGTATCGAGGGGTAGTCGTTGTTGAGGACCCGCATCGAGAAGCCCGTCATCGACCATGGGGCCGCGGCATCCAGGTCCATGAAGAACTGGGTCAAGCCCGGAGAGCCCACCGGACCGAGCCCGCGCATCAGGAACACGTTCGTGGACCACGTCCGGACGCCCTGTTCCCAGAAGTTCATGTAGTACCCGTCCGCATCCGTCCAGCCGAAGGCGCCCGACGTGAACGATGGGTGCAGGAGCGACGCCGGGGCCGACAGCGGCCCCAGGACCCACTGCGTGTTCTCGGGCGTGACGTTCTCGAAATCGAACTCCGCGAGCCGCTCGACAACGACCGGGGGCGCCGCCTCGACCGTGAACCCGATCTCCGGCCACGCCACCCAGCTCGGACTCGACGTCGTCGTGATGCGGACGCGCTGCGCGGTCTGCGGCGTCGCGAACGTGTGGGTGAGCGTCTGCCCGCCGGTCGTGTACCCGGACCAGGTGAAGGACGCCTGGCCATCGAGCGTCACCTGGTGGACCGTGTTGCCGGCGGGAAGCTGTCCCACCAGGCCGGTAATTCCCGTCAGCGTCTGCGGCGATCCGAAATCCACCTCGATCCACTGCACCGGGTGCGCGCCGGCGTTCCAGCCTGTGTCGGGGTTGCCGTCGAACGCCATTGCCGGCGAGCTGCTCCAGCTCGAGCTCGCCGTGTACGTCGCGCCCGCCGGCAACGCCAGCGGCTCGGTGCAGTAGGTCGCGCCGGCCGTGGAGGTCGCGCCGTCGGCGCACGCCGTCTGCTCGGTCATGCCCTCCTGGGCAACGAAGAAGCCGGGCGAGGCGACCGTGCACGACGCCGAGCCGGCGGTCGGGGCGTAGGTGCCGGGCGCGCACGCCGTGGCGCTCGCCGCGCCGAGGGTGGCGACGAACGTCCCCGAAGGCGCGTCCTCACAGGCAATCGCGCCAAGCGTCGCGCTGTACTTGCCCACCGGGCAGAGCGTTGCCGTCGTCGCGCCGTCGGTGGGCACGAACCGGCCGAGCGGCGCCGGCACGCAGGCACCGCCAGGGCCGTCCAGGTACGTCCCGGCGAGACAGCTGTTCGCCCAGCCCGCGCCGTAAAGGTCCGCGACCTCGGTGGCGTCGAGCGCCGTGTCGTAGATGCGCACTTCGTCGAGCAGGCCGTCGAAGTCATACCCGACAAACGCCGCGCCCAGGCGGATCGGGGTAGTCACCAGGTCGGGGCGGTACACCGCCGCCGCCGTGTTCACCAGCTGGCCGTCCACGTACTGCTTGACCTCGGACCCGTCGTAAGTCTGGACGACGTGCATCCAGCGGCCGGTCGGGCTCGGCGTGATCGCGGGCGAGTAGAAACACTGCCCGGTGGCGCCGGCCGCCGAGCAGAACTGGACGTTCTGCGTGACAGAGTCGACACTCGTGACGCTGGCCTGCCACGCGTTGGCGGTGTAGGTCGCCTTGGTCGCGATCACCGGGTTGTGCGCCGCGTTGAACCAGGCCCAGTAGGCGACCGTCAGGTGCGCGCTCTGCAAGGTGGCGCTGTTGGGGATGTCGACGTAGTTGCCCGGACCCGACAGGTCCAACGCCTGGCCCGACACGCCAGCCGTCGGTGCCGCGCCCACCACCGTGCCGTGGTTGCCGAAGCCCGACTGGTCCGTCGCCGTCCCGTCGTCGAAGCTCCAGTAGCCGACGAGGCCGTGCGCGGCCTGCGGCAGTGCCGCGATCTCCTGGGCCGTCAGCGCGTGGTCGTAGACGCGCGCCTCGTCCACGTGGGCGTCGATGCTGCCCGCCCCGCCCCCGCGCGGCCCGAACGACGCCCGGACGCCGGCGCCCCAGGCCCGAAGGTTGGCGCTCGTGTAGTCCGCCACCTGGTCGCCGTTGCGGTAGATACGGATGCGGACCTGCCCGCCACCCACGTCCTCGTAGCTGATCGCGACGATCACCGGCTGGCCGGTCGTGGTCTCCGCGAAGCCCGGGACCGGGTACTGCGTCCGGTTGTAGAAATCGCTGCCCGCCATCCAGCGGTGCGGCTCGAGTTCGCCGTACACGATGGCGTCGAAACCGTGCGGGGTGACCTCCTCGATCGACAGCGGGCTGCCCTGCTGCACGTCGAGGGTGTCCATCCGCAGCCAGGCGACCAGCGTCTTGCTGGTCAGCGTCGGCCCGGCGTAGGGACCGCTCAGCGCCGCCGCGCCACTCCCCAGGTCCAGGGCCCCGCCGGCAACGGTCGCGCCGCCCGAAAGCACCAGATCCCCGAAGTTCCCCGTCAGGTCCTGGAGCTCCGAGCCGGGTTCGAACGTCCAGTGACCGACCAGGCCGGTGCCCTGCGCCTGGGCGACCGACTCGAACGGCAGGCCGGCCAGCCTCGGGGTTGGGCCCCACAGCCAGGTCGCAGCGACAGCGAGAGCGCAGACAACGAGCGACAGGGCGCGGGGGGTGTTCTTCATTTGTTTTTGGCAGGCCAGGGACGATATGTCCCTCTATAGGACAGGAGCGACATTCTGGCCTGAATCGACTCAGGCATCAGACAGATATTTGATGAGAGACGACAAGTCCCTTGTTTGCAGATAGATGACAGGACAAACGACCCGGGCCCCCGTGGGTCCGCCGTGGCTGGGCTTCGGGTCGTGCTGACGAGGCGGCGGGGAGCGGTTGGCCACGGGATACCCGCGGCCGGGCGGGGGCTACTGGCGGACGGAGAGCTCGACGCGGCAGGCGTCGATCGGCGCGTCACCGAGCTTGAGCATCAGCTCGAGATCGCCGGACGGGAGGGGGGCGGGCAGCGCGATCTCGAAGATCCAGCGCCCCTTGCCGAAGCGCTTCGGCCTATCGACAGGGAACACGAGAGCCGTGTCGCTGCCCGGCGCGGTGATGGAGAAGATCACCGGCACCCCGGCCGGCAGTTCGGCCGCCGACAGCACCGTCGCCACCATCACGGGGTCGTCGGCCGTGAGCCGGCGGTACACGGATGGACGCACGCCCCGGCCCTGGCCCTGGATGACCATGAAGCCGCCGCACACCGGGGTCTCGGCGCCCGGCGCGGCGAAGTGCACGTTGGCGAACGCCACGCCCTCGCGGCCGACCGCGCCCGCCTCCGCCGACAGCCGTACCTGGTAGCGGCCCGGCTTGAGCGACAGGCGCTGCAGGCCGCTGGCGACCCCGCCGTCCACGCGCACGGACCC
Organism: Vicinamibacterales bacterium; assembly: GCA_050250645.1. GTDB lineage: Bacteria > Acidobacteriota > Vicinamibacteria > Vicinamibacterales > UBA2999 > JBFWVR01. The sequence goes on along the minus strand of JBFWOG010000020.1, from coordinate 41,546 downwards.
TTTCGTCCCCGCCACCTGCTTGCCTTGGCCGTCCACGGCCACGAGGGTGTAGTCGACCTTCGTGCCGTCCGGCAGGCCGCGGCCCACCTCGAAGGGCACGGCCAGCGACGCGGCACCCGCCTGGTTCGGGAAGATGGTCGGCGCGAGGGCGACCTGCACCCCCTGGCTTGGCAGCGGTGCGAGCACGGGCGCGCGGCGCGCGGCGCGGGCGGCCGCGGAGGCCGGCGCGTACGCGCGGCGGTGCAGCAGCGTCACGCCGGGCACGCGCGTGCGGACCTCGATGCGCCGCGCGCGCGTCCCGGCGGACGACTCCGGCTCGTAGCCGACCAGGTAGTAGAAACGGTTCTCCTCGGTGATCTCCTCGAAGGCCGCCGTGATCTCGTTGGTGGCCACCGTCGACCGTCCGCCCGTGGCGGTGGCCAGGTCCCGGAGCGTGTCGAGGCCGGCGTCGGCCGCGGCCGGCACGGGCGAGGGCCCGAGGGCCGGCTCCTGCCCGCCCTGCAGGCCGCGGGGGTCGACCGTGTAGATGGCGACGTTGCCGTCCCGGGCGGCGGCCAGCAGGCGGCGCATGGCGTCGAGCGTCCTGCCCGACTGCTCGCTGGCCAGGGCCTCCAGGTCGAAGGCGACGCCCTGGCTGAAGAAGACCACGACCTTGCGGCGCCCGGGCACCGCCGCGAGGTACTCGACCATCTGCTGGAGGGTCGCCAGGCTCTGCTCGGCCTGGATGCGGGTCGCCGGGTCCTGGTCGAGCAGGCCGAGCTCGCTGAAGTCGGGCAGCTGCGGCACGTCGCCGCCCGGCACGGGCACCGCCTGGTCCGTGGACCCGGTCAGCCGGCTCACGTCGAAGCTGGGCGCGCCGGACGCCTGCGCGATCGTCGCGGCGACCAGCTCGTGATCGGTCGTGAGCAACAGCCCGCTGTCGCCACCGGTGCGCGCCACCGCGAGGTAGTCCTGCGGCCGCACGTGCTCCTCGACGAAGCGCGTGGCCCAGTTCCGGAGGTCGCGCGTGTGCCGCTGCTGCAGCAGCAGGTCGTCGAGGACGAGGGCAAAGATGGCGCCGGGCTCGGCGGCGTTGCTGAAGACGCCGGGCGGGTCGGGGTTGCGCTCCGACGCCCGCTCGAGGTTCACCACCTCGAACTGGCGGACCACCTGCGGCCGGCCGTCCTCGAAGATCTCGAAGTCGTCCGCGGTCAGGTCGCGGGCGAGGCGTCCATCGGCGCGCGTCGCGATGACGTCGACCAGCACCAGCTCGGTGCTCGCCCGGAACTGCTGGCCGGCCGCCACGGCCGGGCCCGCGCCGCTCCCGCAGAGCGCCGCCGCCGCGAGTGCCAGCGCGGCCCGCCGGCTTCCCCGCCGCCGTCCGTCCCGACCTGCCGGTGGCGCCTGCTTCGTCATGCGCCTACTCTAACCGCAGAGCTGGTGCCAGCCACCTTGTTTGGCGCCATGTCCGCCCCGTGGCGCGGCCGGCGCCCCCCGCGCGCAGCCCATGGCCACGGAGCCCCACCACCTGTAGAATCGCCTCCCCCACCGCCCTGGGCCCGGCAGGGGATTCGGCACGGCGCCGGGATACGGAGGCTGACCATGGACCGCCGCGCGTTCGTCGCCGCGTTCGCCACCACCGGACTCTCGACGACGCTCTTCCCCGGCATCCTCTGGGCACAGATGCAGCCCGGCACCCGGGTGGTCACCCTGGAGATGGTGCGGGAATCGGCGCGCCTCGCCGGACTCGACTGGACCGACGAGGAGTGCCAGGACCTCACCGATTCGCTCTCGAGCCTCGCGCGTGGCGCCGAGGGCATCGACAAGCCGACGCTCACCAACCAGTCGCCCCTGCCCATCCACTTCGACCCGAGCCCTCCAGGCCTGGCGCCCGCGCCGGCGCCGCCGGCCGTCTTCCGGCCCACAGCCCCGCCCGCCGTCCGCCGGCCAGAGAACCTCGAAACGGCGGCCTTCTGGCCGCTGACCCACCTCGCGCGCCTCATCGAGTCCCGCGAAGTGACGGCCGTCGAGTTGACGACGATGTACCTCGCGCGCCTGAAGCGGTACAACGGCCAACTCAACTGCGTGGCCGCGCTGACCGAGGCGCGCGCGATGGCCGAGGCCGCCGCAGCCGACAGGGACATCGCGGCCGGCCGCTACCGCGGCCTGCTGCACGGCATCCCCTACGGCGTGAAGGACATCATCGCCGCGCGAGGGGCGCCCACGCGCTGGGGCGCGGCGCCGCTCGAGGACCAGGTGTTCGACGAAGACGCCACCGTCGTGGCGCGGCTGCGGGACCGCGGCGCGATCCTGGTCGCGAAGCTGGCGACGGGCGAGCTGGCGTTCGGCGACCAGTGGGCGGGCGGGCGCACGAACAACCCCTGGCGTCCCGAGGAAGGCAGCAGCGGCTCCTCGGCGGGGCCGGGCTCGGCCACCGCGGCCGGCCTCGTCGCCTTCTCCATCGGCACCGACACCGGGGGCTCGATTCTCTCGCCGTCCGTCCGCTGCGGTCTCGTGGGCCTGCGGCCCACCTTCGGCCGCGTGAGCCGCCACGGCGTCATGGCCGCGGGCACGACGCTGGACAAGGTCGGTCCCATGTGCCGCCACGCGGAGGACTGCGCCATCGTCCTCGACGCCGTCGCGGGCCCCGACAACGAGGATCTGGCGGTCGCCGCCGTCCCCACGGCGTGGGACCCGGCGCCGGGCCGGTACCCGAGGCGCATCGGCTACGTCCCGGCGATGATGGACCTCGCCACCGACGACGAGCAGCGCGCCAACGACGCGCGGGCGCTCGAGGCGCTCGGGCGCCTCGGCTGCACGATGCACCCGGTGACGATGCCGCCGGGCGACCTCAGTTACTTCATCGAGTACGTGGAGCGGGCGGCGGCGTTCGAGCAGTTCACCGCCCGGGGCCTGCACGCGGGACTGCGCCCGCGCACGAGCCGCTACCTGCGCGCATGCCAGCTGGTGACGGCGGTGGACTACCTCCAGGCCAACCGCCGGCGCGCGGCGATCATGCAGGAGGTGGGACGGGTGATGGCCGGCCTCGACGCCGTGATGTTCACCACCACGACGCTCGACTCGCGGACGAGCCTGAACCCGGTGCTGAGCCTGACGGGCCATCCGTCGATCGCGGTGCCCAACGGGTTCCGGGCGAACGGCACGCCGACGGGCGTGATGTTCGCGGGACAGCTCTACCACGAGGGCGACCTGGTCGCCCTCGCGCGCGCGTACCAGGACCTCACGGGCCAGGCGGCGCGGCAGCCGCCGCTCTTCGCCGCGCCCTGAACACGTGGACCGGCCGGGACAGCGACGGAGTAGAATCAAGGGTTCAGCCCCTCCGAGACCCCAGGCTTGAAATTCCCGCAGACCTTCATCGACGAAGTCCGCTCCGCCGCCGACATCGTGACGGTGATCTCGGACTACGTCTCGCTGCGGAAGGCCGGGACCAGCTACAAGGGGCTCTGCCCCTTCCACGGCGAGAAGACCCCGTCGTTCAACGTCAACCGCGACAAGGGCTTCTTCCACTGCTTCGGCTGCGGCGTGGGAGGCGACGTCTTCAAGTTCATCGAGCTGCAGGAGTCGGTGGGCTTCACCGACTCGGTGCGCCAGCTCGCGCAGCGCTTCGGGATCCCGGTGCCCGAGCTCGAGGGGGGCGACCGCGAGCGCGAGAGCGCCGGCGAGCGCGAGGCGCTGCTGCGCGCCCACGAGATCGCGGCCGCCTGGTTCCAGGAACAGCTGGCCTCGCCCGCCGGCGCCCGCGTCCGGGAGTACCTGCGGACCAGCCGCGGGCTGACCGACGAGACCGTCGCCAGGCTGGGCTTCGGCTGGGCGCCGCCGGCGCGCGACGGCCTGCGCCAGCGGCTGGTCCAGCAGGGCATCCCGGCCCCGCTGATCGTCCTCAGCGGGCTGGTGACGCGGCGCGATGATGGGTCGGAGGTGGACCGGTTCCGGAACCGCCTGATGGTGCCCATCGCGCGGGACGCCGGGTCGGTGATCGCCTTCGGCGGCCGGGCGCTCGACAAGGACCAGGTCCCGAAGTACCTGAACTCGCCCGAGACGCCGATTTACACCAAGAGCCGGGCCCTGTACGGCCTCAACTTCACCAAGGCCGACCTCAAGAAGTCGGGCTTCGCGGTCATCGTCGAGGGCTACTTCGACTTCGCGCAGGTCTTCCAGGCGGGCGGCCTGCCGGTGGTGGCCACCTGCGGCACGGCGCTGACGGTCCAGCAGGCGCAGCTGCTGCGCCGCTTCGCCCCGAAGGCCATCCTGTGCTTCGACCCCGACACGGCCGGGCAGACCGCGGCCGAGCGAAGCTGTGAACTTCTGGTCAGCGAGGGCTTCAGCGTCAACGTGGCCCTGCTGCCGGGCGGCGAAGATCCCGATACGTTCGTGCAGCGGCACGGCCGCGAGGCGTATGTCGCCGAGCTCCGGCGGTCGAAGCCCTACCTGGACTTCCTGATCGACAGGAGCGCGGCGGCGCACGACCTGACGCGCGACGACGACCGGCGGGAGTTCCTGCACAAGATGCTGGCGGTGGCGGCCCGGATCCCGGATCCGGCGGCCCGGGACCAGTTCGCGGACCGGCTGTCGCACAAGGCCCGGGTCACCGAGGAGGTGGTGCGGGCGGAAATCCGGCGGGCGGCCGTCCAGAAGCGGACGGAGCTGCCGAAGGAGCGGACGCCGGGCCTGGCCGCGGGCGGACGGGTGCGCGGGGCCGAAAAGGGCCTGATCTGGGGCCTGATCCACGAGCCGGCGTCGGTGCTGCCGTGGCTGGCCGAGCTGGAACCGGCCGACCTGGCGGGGCTGGAAACGCGGGAAATCCTCGAGGTGGCCCGGGCCGTGGGGAACGAAGGGGTGGAGGATGTGCCTTCTGCGCTGCTCGAGCGTCTAAGTACCAAGGACGCCCGGCTCGTCGCCGCCGTGGCCGCCGAGCGCGAGCCCCCCGTGCTGTCGGCCGAAACGTGCGTCCATGCCCTGAAAGTGGCCAGTATCGAGCGTGAGCTGGGTGCGCTCCAGGAAGAAATCGCCCGCGTCCGGCGGGACGGCGCGCCCGCGCCCGACCTGATGGACTTGTTGCGCCGGAAGAACGATCTCCGGAGCGCGCTGGATCGGTCCGCACGGAGGTCCCTTGGCGGTCTATAATGAAAAGTTGCCCCTCGGTCCGTCGGGCCGGCGGGGGAGTCAGCCTCGGCATTCATCCCCGGTAGGAGGTACGACCTTGTCGATCGAGGACAAGTTCGACGAAGTTCGACAGCTCATCATCATCGGCAAGGAAAAGGGCTACCTGCTGTACGACGAGGTCAGCGACATGCTGCCCGCGGACCTGACGGCGTCGCCCGAGGACCTTGAGGAGCTGTTCGCCGCGTTCGGCAACGCCGGCATCGACCTGGTGGACTCGGAGAAGTCCTACCGGGAGCGGGAGGGCGGCGAGCGCGAGGGCCCCGAGGAGAGCTCGGAGCTCGACCTGACGCCGGGGGCGCTCGACAAGACGAACGACCCCGTCCGGATGTACCTCCGCGAGATGGGGACGGTGCCGCTGCTCACCCGCGAGGGCGAGGTCTCGATCGCCAAGCGCATCGAGCAGGGCAAGCTGTCGGTCATCAAGTCGATCTCGCGGATGCCCGCGATCACCAAGGCGGTCATCCGCATGGGTGACGCGCTCAAGGCCGGCGAGCGCACGATCCGCGAGCTGGTGATCTTCAACGACGAGGAGATCACCGACGACCGCATCGAGGAGCGCGCGCAGCAGTTCCTCAAGCAGGTCGAGGGCGTCAAGAAGGCGCGCCTCGCCGAGGAGAAGCTCGCCGAGAAGCTCGGCCTCGTCCTGAAGAAGGACAAGAAGAAGTACCGCAAGGCGAAGTGGAAGCTGATGCGCGCCCAGGTCGAGGTGTCGCGCCTGATCCGCAAGATCGAGTTCACCGAGGCGGTGAAGCGCCGGCTGATCGACGAGGTCAAGGACATCGTCGACGCCGTGCTGCGCGTGCAGCGCGAGCTCGACCACGTCACCAAGGTCCTCACGGCGAAGACGCGGCGCCCGAAGCTCAAGGAGGAGGAGCGCAAGAACCTCCTCCGCAAGCAGAAGGAGCTGCGCGCCGAGATCAAGCGCAAGACCGAGGACCTCGAGGAGAGCGCCGAGCACCTGCGCCACACCCTCGAGACGATCTACGTCGGCGAGGCCAAGGCCGAGCAGGCCAAGAAGGAGCTCGTCGAGGCCAACCTCCGGCTCGTCGTGTCGATCGCCAAGAAGTACACGAACCGCGGCCTGCAGTTCCTGGACCTGATCCAGGAGGGCAACATCGGCCTCATGAAGGCCGTGGACAAGTTCGAGTACCGGCGCGGCTACAAGTTCTCGACCTACGCGACGTGGTGGATCCGCCAGGCGATCACCCGCGCCATCGCGGACCAGGCGCGGACGATCCGCATCCCGGTCCACATGATCGAGACGATCAACAAGCTGATCCGGACCTCGCGCGCCCTCGTGCAGGAGCTCGGACGCGAGCCCACCTCCGAGGAGATCGCCCGGCGGATGGACATCCCGGTCGCCAAGGTCCGCAAGGTCCTCAAGATCGCCCAGGAGCCCATCTCGCTCGAGACCCCGATCGGCGAGGAGGAAGACTCGCACCTCGGCGACTTCATCGAGGACCGCTCGGCCACCTCGCCGTCGGAGGCCGTCATCAACCTCGACCTGAAGGAGCAGACCGAGTCGGTGCTGAAGACCCTGACCCCGCGCGAGGAGCGCGTGATCAAGATGCGCTTCGGCGTCGGCGACGGCAGCGAGCACACGCTCGAGGAAGTCGGCCAGAGCTTCGCCGTCACGCGCGAGCGCATCCGGCAGATCGAGGCGAAGGCGCTCCGCAAGCTCCGCCACCCGTCGCGGTCGCGCAAGCTGCGCGCGTTCCTCGAGGGACGCTCCTAGATCTCAGATCTCAGATCTCAGATTGGAGATTGCGGGCGTTGCGGGTGATCGACGGGTCGGGATCTCGCGCACGGGGGCCGGGGGGCAGGTGCCGCCCGGCCCTTCGTCTTTCCGGCGGCCGGCCGCCCGCGTTGCCCGGCGCTGCCGCCCGGACTAGAATCGCTGGCGCCAGTCACCAATCAACACGACCGCCTTTCAATCTGGATCTGAGATCTGAAATTCCCATTTGGGGCCCATAGCTCAGCGGTTAGAGCGGCCGGCTCATAACCGGTTGGTCCCTGGTTCAAATCCAGGTGGGCCCACCACCCCTCAACGATCTCAGATCTCAGATCTCAGATTGCAGATTGGGCGGGGCGGCAGGGCGGGCTGTGCCGATCCGGGCGTTATGGAGTAGCCTAGGGGCGATCATGTACAGGACAAGACTGGGCCGCGCCGACTGGGCGCCGCCGGCTCGCTAGCTGCCATGTCGCCGGAAATCGAACGCCTGATTCACCTGCAAGACATCGAGACCCGCGCGGCCGCGGCCCGACGACGGGCCGCAGAGGGCCCGGCCGAGATTGCCGCCCTCGACGCCAAGCTCACCGCCGCCAACGCCGCCCTGGATGCCGCCCGCCAGGCCCTCGCCGACACCCAGACCACCCGACGGACCATCGAGAAGGACCTCACGTCCGCCCAGCAGCGCCTTGCCAAGTACAAGGAGCAGCTGATGGCCGTGAAGACCAACGACGAGTACCACGCGATGCAGCACCAGATCGCGACCTCCACCGCCGACGTCGAGCGCGAGGAGGAGCGGATGCTCGTCAACATGATGGCCGCCGACGAGCGCACCGCCGCCGTCAAGGCCGCCGAGGCGGCGCTCAAGGCCGAGGAGAAGGCCGTCGCCGCCGAGCGCGCCGGCATCGAGCAGGCGGTCCGCGAGGCGGCCGACGTCGTGACGGCCTGCGCCGCCGAGCGCGCCGAGGTCGTCGCCGGCGTCTCGCCCGCCACGCTCGGCACGTTCGAGCGCGTCCTCCAGGGCCGCCAGGGCCGCGCCATGGCCCAGGCCCTCGACGAGCGCTGCGTGGAGTGCCACGTCCGCCTCCGCCCCGTCGTCTACTACGAGGTGCGGAAGAACCAGTCGGTCGTCCAGTGCGACTCGTGCCAGCGCATCCTGTACTACGTGCCCCAGACGCCAGACGAGGCGCGGTTCACGTGAGCCCGGGCGCCCGGGCGGCCCTGGCGCCGCGCCCCGGTCCCGTCTTCCCGCCCCGGCCGGGCCCCCGCCGGGACTGACACGCCATGATCACCGCGTACATCGACGGCGGCGCCCGGGGCAACCCGGGGCCCGCCGGCTACGGCGTCTACATCGTGGACGCCCAGGACCTGCCCGTCGCCAAGCTCCACGGCGCCATCGGCGTCGCCACCAACAACGTCGCGGAATACAACGGCCTGCTCGCGGCGCTCGGCTGGGCGGCCGACCGCGGGCACACGCGCGTCCACATCAAGGCCGACTCGCAGCTGCTCGTCGAGCAGATGAACGGCAACTACCGCGTGAAGAACGAGGGACTGGTGCCGCTGTACCGGGAGGCCCTGCACCTGGTCGCCCGGATCGGCCACGTCACCTTCGAGCACATCCCCCGGGAGAAGAACACCGAGGCCGACAGGCTGTCGAACCTGGGGATGGACGAGAACTAGCTTCGGTGAGTAATCAAGAATCAAGAATTAAGAATCAAGGGCAATAATATACTTGACGCACAGCCACGTCCGGAGGGATACTTCTGGACATGGCGACGATGACTTGGCCCAAGACGCTCCAGCAGGCCGTTATCTACTTCTCTGACGCGGATCGGTGCCTTGAAGCGGCCATCGAACTGCGCTGGCAGGGTCGCCCCGTGACCTGCCCGACGTGCGGCAGCACCGACGTTCACTTCATCGCCACGCGCCGGATTTGGCGCTGCAAGAACGTCCACGAGCGGCGGCAGTTCTCCGTCAAGATCGGCACGATCATGGAGGACTCGCCCATCTCGCTCGACAAGTGGATGGTGGCGATCTGGCTGCTGTCGGCCGCCAAGAACGGCATCTCGTCCTACGAGCTTGGCCGAGCCATCGGCATCACTCAGAAGTCCGCGTGGTTCATGCTCCACCGCATCCGTCTTGCCATGCAGGACGGCGAGGGCGGCGGCAAGCTCGGGGGCGAAGTCGAGGCCGACGAAACCTTCATCGGCGGCAAGGCGCGGTTCATGCACAAGGACCGTCGGAAGCGGATGGTCAAGCACGGCTCCAAGCTGGCGGGCAAGGTCGCCGTCATGGGGCTGCTGGAGCGCCACTCCAAGAACGGCCGGTCCCGCGTCCGCACGGCCGTCATCCCGAACGTGCGCCGTCACTCCGTCCGTGAGCAGGTGTCCAAGCACGTCGAGCCGGGCGCGACCCTGAACACCGATGCGTTCAAGTCCTACAACGGGCTGGATGCCGACTACGTCCACAAGGTCATCGACCACGCCGAGTGCTACGTCGAGGGGACCGTCCACACGAACGGGCTGGAGAACTTCTGGTCCCTGCTCAAGCGGGCGCTCAAGGGCACCTACGTGTCCGTCGAGCCGTTCCACCTGTTCCGCTACCTCGATGAGCAGTCCTTCCGGTTCAACGAGCGCGGCCTGACGGACGCCGAGCGGTTCCGGCTGGTGGCCAACGCCGTCGCGGGCAAGCGCCTGACCTATCGTGCGCTCACTGGGCAGGACGTTCCGGAAAGTCGAGCGTGCTAAGCGAGCCGCGCCGCAGAAGAAGCGTGGCAGAAAGCGCACCACATGAAAGCGCATAGCCAGGACGAGCCACAGAAGCCGACTCGGACGCGATTCACCGAGATTGGCTCCAAGGCCATGAGCATCACGAAAGAGGAATTGGACCGGCGCGAGGCGGAGTGGAAGAAAGCCCGCCAGCGCCGGACCAAGCGCAGGTAGAACCGCAGGACCGATCATGAAGCCCTCACTTGATGGTTGCATCAGGAAGATTGATCGGGCCCGTGAGCACATCTACGAGATCAACAACCAGATCGCCGCCAAAGCCATCAAGCTTGCCCCGGCACGCGTCGGGGCAAAGCATCACTTTTACATCTCCGTAGACAGGAAGCCGGTCAACAAGATCGTCTTTCACGTCATCGGAACACCACCCCAAGTCCCTCCGAACTTCAGCCTTCTCACCGGCGAAGTTCTCTACCAACTCAGATCCGCGCTTGACCACCTTGTCTATCAGTTGGTCGTCTCCAAGACGAAGGAGCCACCGACGTTCAAGAGCGCGTTTCCCATTGTCGGCAGAGGAACGATGGGCAAGAAGCGCTGGACCTCCGCAGTTGAGGAATACGAAGCCTGCACTAGCCGACTGAAAGACGGGATCTCCCCAGCCGCCCTCAAAATGATCGATGAGTTGCAGCCGCTTAAGCGCGGGGCCGCCTACAAGGATGACCCCCTCTGGATGCTCCAGGAACTCAACAACATCGACAAGCACCGCTTCCTCCACCTCGCCGTCATATCCGTGTCCTCCTACGGCGTTTCTGTGAACGTCCATGGACACACGTACGAGGGGACATATCGTCCCGGCATCGCCATCGAAAACGGCGCAGAGCTGGGCAGTTTGCTCATCACCGGCGGCCCCCCGTTTCGCAACGAAGAAGTGCGCGTGGATGGACACCTGACCGTTCAAGTAGCGTTCGACGATGTTGTCGGAGAACGGAACGTACCGCTCATCCCACGACTGACGCAGCTGGCGGACTATGTCGACGGGGTCGTTAAGGCGTTCATGTGCCTTCCCGAGTGGGGATGGACGGTTTCCTGGGACCGTCACTTCCCACCGCCATGGAAAGCGAAGCCGAGAACCCGATCAAGCCCCTGACTCCGTGTGAGCCAAGTATATTGTTGCCGAATCAAGAAACACGAATCACGAGACGCGGGGTCCGTGATCCGTGACTCGTGATCTCTGGTTCGCCCTCTACGGAACGCGAACCAGGGCGGCCATCCGGCCGGCCGCGGCGCCGTCGCGGCGGTAGGAGTCGAAGACCTCGGGATGGCAGCGCGTGCAGAGGCCCGAGCCACCGATGTGGCCCGGGCGCAGGCCCGCCCAGATCAGTTGATCGCGGACGGCGCCGGGCAGGTCGAGCCTGAACTTCCCCGGGGGGGCGCCCTCCACGCGCGAGAACCACCTGTCGGTGTTGCGCGCCGACTCCCCCGCCTTCTGGAACTCCGCCATCAGTTCCTCGCCGACCTCGTAGCAGCACGCGCGGATCGACGGCCCGACCGCCGCGACCAGGTCGGCCGGCTCCGCGCCGAAGTGATCCTGCATCGCCTTGATGGCCGCCCACAGGACGCGGCCGGCCACGCCCCGCCACCCCGCATGCACGGCTCCCGCCGCCCCGGTGATGGGATCGGCCAGCAGCACCGGCACGCAGTCGGCCGTCATCACGGCCAGCGCGAGGCCGGGCGCGTCGCTGACCAGGGCGTCGGCGTCCGGCCGGTCGGCGGACGCCCCGTCCGGCACCTGCCCACGCGCGAGCACCCGCACGGCGCAGCCGTGCACCTGGGTCACACGCATCACCCGATCCGCGGTCACGCCGACGGAGGCGGCGGCGGATGCCCAGGGGGCAGGCTGGTTCGACAGGTTCGTCGGGTTCGTCGGGTTCGACGGGTTCCCTATCTGAGCATCTGTCTTTATCCGCGCATCTGTGGCCTGCGCATCTGTGGCCTGCGCATCTGCGGCCAAGCGCAGTTGACGGCTCGTGAACACGTGTTGCGCCACGCGGCCGAGGGCGCTCGAGCGCAGCGCCGGGCCCCAGGGCTCGGTGGTCCAGGCAAATGCGGGGTTCGGGGTGGGTGGCGTCATGGCTGTGCGGTCTCGGAGGCGGCAACCCGGGTTGGCGGGCGTGGCGCCGGCCTGGCGGCCCTGCCCCGCTTCACGGGGTCTCCCGCCTGGCATTGCTCTTGATGTCCTGTCCCCCGGGCGCGGCAAGGCCGCGGACGGGGGGACGACATCATGGTGATCAAGATCACGCCGAACGACAAGGGAAACCCTGCGGGCAAGCTCGCCGACGCGGAGGTCCACTTCACCGAGGGCGAGCTCGCCGGCCTCAAGCTGGTCGGCTTCGCGGTGTGGGAGCGCAGGGCCGGGCCGGGCCGCAGCGTCACCTTCCCGTCCCGGCAGTACTCCGTCAACGGCGAGCGCCGCAGCTTCGCGTTGCTCAGGCCGGTCTCCACGCCCGCCTCGCAGGACCGGATCCGCGAGCTGGTGCTGCAGGCCTTCGCCGAGTTCGAGGCGCAGGCCGCGGTCGCCGGTTGACTGGCCGGCCGCCGGCGGCAGCTCTCGACGCGCGGCCGCCCGGCACGGGGGCCGGCTACTGGATGACGGGCAGTAGCTTCGCGTTCTCCTTGGCGCGCTTCGGCGGCAGGGTCCACTCGGCCCGCTCGCTCTTCTCGAGCTCCGCGCGGAAGAAGCCCGCCTTGAGGCCGCCGTCGATGATGTCCCAGGGCATCACGGTGTCGGCCGACCGGTCGCGGAAGATGTAGAAGTCGCCGTCCACGCCCGAGTCGGCGACCGCGCGGCGCCACTGGCCGCCGTTCCGCTCCGCGGCCTCGATCGCGGGCGCGATGCGGCGGTCGCCGAGCGACAGCAGCGCCTGGTAGTAGGAGTGCCGCTCGCTCTTGATGTTGAAGTACACGTTGTCGATGCCGGCCACGAGCGTCCGCAGCCGCTTCATCTTGCGGTCGATGCTGTCGGATGCCTCCATCGGCATCCACTGGTAGGTGGTGCCGGGCTTCGGGACGAGCGGGTTCACGCTCGCGACGATGCGGCCGATGCGGCCACGGGCGCGCGCGTGCCGGAGCATGATCTCGCGGATCTGCACCGTGAGGTCCCGGATCGCGACCAGGTCCTCGTCCGTCTCCGAGGGGAGGCCGATCATGTAGTACAGCTTCAGGCTCTCGATGCCGCTCGAGAAGATCAGCTCCGCGCGGTCCAGGATCTCGTCGTTCGTGACCGTCTTGTTGATCACCCGGCGCAGGCGATCCGACCCGGTCTCCGGCGCGATCGTCAGCGTGCGCTCGCCGCTCTCCCTGAGCAGCGAGACGATGCGCGGGGTGAGGTCGTCGAGGCGGAGCGAGGCCGGGCTGATCGAGTAGCCCATGTCGCGCAGCCCCACCAGGATCCGCTCGATCTCCGGGTGGTCGCAGAGGGCGATCGACACCAGCCCCACGCGGCTCGAGTGGGCGCGCGCCGCCCGGGCGAGCTCGAGGATGCGGTCCGCCGGGAACGCCCGCACGGGCAGGTAGTTGTAGCCCGCCCAGCAGAAGCGGCAGAGGTTGGCGCAGCCCCGCACCACCTCGATCAGGAAGCGCGATCCGAACTCGGTGTCGGGCGTGAAGATGCTCGTCGCCGGCGGGTCGCACGCCTCGGTCGTCTTGAGCGCGGCCTTCCTGACCGTCGCGGGGGCGCCGGTGCCCTCGCGCGGCACGTAGCGCGCGATCGTCCCGTCCGCGTGGTACTCGACGTCGTAGAACGACGGGATGTAGTACCCGCGCGTCGCGGCGAGGCGCCGCAGCAGGTCGGGGCGCGAGGTCGACTCGGCCGCCGCCGCCATCAGGCCGGGGATGAGCACCTCGCCCTCGCCGGCGGCGATCACGTCGGCGAAGAGCGCCAGCGGCTCGGGGTTCACGAAGGTCACCGCGCCGCCGACGATCACGAGGGGATCGCGGGGTCCCCGCGCCTCGGCCCGCGGCTCGAGCCCGGCCAGGCGCAGCATCGTCAGGACGTTCGTGTAGTCCCACTCGAACGACACCGAGAAGGCGATCACGTCGAAGTCGCCGATCGGGGTCTGCGACTCGATCGAGACCAGGCGGGCCCCCGACTCCATGAGCGACTTCAGTTCCTGCTTCGGCGGCAGGAAGACCCGCTCGCAGACGACGTCGGGCTGGTCGTTGAAGAGGCGGTAGACGGTCTGGAAGCCCAGGTTGGACATCCCGACGAAGTAGGTGTTGGGGAAGGCCAGGGCGACCCGGAGGCGGTCGGTGTGGGGCTTGCGGACGTAGCCCACTTCCCGGGAAAGGGTGTCTCGTGCGGCGTCGCGCTGTTGCCAGGCTTTCATGGGAATTTCCAGGGGGCGTCGAGCTGCGCCTGCACAGGCGCCGCTCGCGCACCCCCTGGATCTTCCTACTCTACCACCGGCCTAGCCCTCGTTCCGGCGGAGGAAGGCGGGGACGTCGAGCTCGAGGTTCAGGTCGAGATCGGCGTCCGCCGCCTGGCCCGCATCCGGCTCCGGGCCTCCCCCGCCCACGGCCACCCGGGGCAGGTCGAGCGGCGGGCGGCGGGCAATCGTGAGGCGGGCGGCCTCGGCGGCGGCCGCGGCGGACGCGGCGGGGCGCGCCTGGAGGTGCTGCGTGTAGCTGTGCAGGTCGACCGGCGTCTGCATGGGCGCCGACGCCGGGGTGCTGCGGGCGGTGACGGCGTGCTCGAAGCCGGTCGCGATCACCGTGATCTTCACGCGCCCGCTGAGGTTCGGGTCCACGACGGCGCCGAAGATGATGTTGGCGTCCTCGTGGGCCGCCTCCTGGATGATCGTCAGGGCCTCGTTCACCTCGACGAGCGACATGTCGGGCCCGCCGGTGACGTTGATGATGACGCCGCGCGCGCCGTCGACCGTCGCGTCCTCGAGCAGGGGGCTCGAGATGGCGCGGTTGGCCGCGTTCATCGCGCGGTCGTCGCCCTCGGCCTGCGCGGTGCCCATCATCGCGACGCCCATGCCCGACATGATCGTCTTGACGTCGGCGAAGTCGAGGTTGATGAGCCCCGGCACCAGGATCAGGTCCGAGATGCCCTGGATGGCCTGCCGCAGGACGTCGTCGGCGGTGGAGAACGCGTCGAGCATCGACGTGCTCCGGTCGATCACCGACAGCAGGCGCTCGTTGGGGATCGTGATGACGGTGTCGACGGCGGCGCTCAGGGCCTCGAGGCCCTGCTCGGCCTGCCGCTGCCGCTTCTTGCCCTCGAACTTGAAGGGCTTGGTGACGACGGCGATGGTCAGGGCGCCGAGCTCCGTGGCGAGGCTGGCGATGACGGGCGCGGCGCCGGTGCCGGTGCCGCCGCCGAGGCCCGTCGTGACGAACACCATGTCGGCGCCGGAGATCGCCTGGATGATCGTGTCGGTGTCCTCGAGCGCGGCCTGGCGGCCGACGTTGGGGTCGGCGCCGGCGCCGAGGCCCTTCGTCAGCTTGCTGCCGATCTGGATCTTCATCGGCGCGGGGTTGTTCTTGAGCGCCTGCGCGTCGGTGTTGGCGACCATGAACTCGACGCCGCTCAGGCCCGCCTGCACCATGCGCGTCACGGCGTTGCCGCCGCCGCCGCCGACGCCGATCACCTTGATCCGCGCGCCCGTGCGCGCCTCCTCGTCGATCGTGAGCCTGAGCCGCTCCAGCGCGTCGTTGTTGTCCTGCGGGTTCATCGAGCCTCCTCGTGTGCCTCGTGCGTCGCCATTCGCGTGGACCGGTTCCACCTAGAAGAATTCCTTGAAGACCGTGCGCAGGCGGCCGACCATGCGCGTGAGCGCGCCGCCGCCGGCGCGCGCGGCCGCCGGCGTGCGGTGGCGCTCGGCATAGAGCGCCAGGCCGACCGCCGTCGCGTAGGCCGGGTTCGCCACGTGGTCGGCGAGCCCGCCGACGCCCGCCGGCGACGCCCGCCGGATGGGCAGGTCGAAGATCTGCTCCGAGATCTCCGACATCCCGTCGAGCAGCGAGCCGCCGCCCGTCAGCACGAGGCCGGAGTTCAGCGACTTCTCGTAGCCCGCCTTGCTGATCTCGTCCCACACCAGGTGGAAGATCTCCTCCGCCCGCGGCTGGAGGATGTCGGAGAGGATGCGGCGGGCCATCACGCGCGGCCGCCGGCCGCCGACGCTCGCCACCTC
Organism: Vicinamibacterales bacterium; assembly: GCA_050250645.1. Classification (GTDB taxonomy): domain Bacteria; phylum Acidobacteriota; class Vicinamibacteria; order Vicinamibacterales; family UBA2999; genus JBFWVR01. The sequence goes on along the minus strand of JBFWOG010000020.1, from coordinate 25,734 downwards.
GATCGTCTCGTCCTCCTCGACCATCGACGACAGGGCGCAGCCGGCGCGGCGCTTGATCTTCTCGGCCTCGGGGATGGGCGTGCGGAGCCCGACCGCGATGTCGTTGGTGAAGTGGTCGCCGCCGACCGCGATGACCGCCGTGTGCCAGAGGCTGCCCCGCTCGAAGATTGCCAGGTCCGCCGTGCCGCCGCCGACGTCCAGCAGCGCGACGCCCAGCTCCTTCTCGTCCGGCGTCAGCACCGCCTCGGCGGCCGCCAGCTGGCCGATCACCGTGTCGAGCACCTCGACGCCCGCGCGGTTGACGCACGCGACGAGGTTCTGCGTGGCCGTCGACCCGCCCGTGATGATGTGGACGTTCACCTCGAGGCGGGCGCCCGTCAGGCCGACCGGCGCGCCGATGCCCTCCTGCTCGTCCACGACGAAGTCCTGCGGCAGCACGTGGAGGATCTCGCGGCCGGCCGGCAGCGACACGGCGCGCGCCGCGTCGATCGCCCGGCGCACGTCGTCGCGGGTCACCTCGCGGTTCTTGCCCGCCACGGCGACGACCCCCCGGCTGTTGAAGCCCTTGATGTGGGGACCGTTGATCCCGAGGTGGACCGAGCCCACCTCGACGCCCGCCATCAGCTCGGCCTCCTCGATCGACTTCTTGATCGACTCGACCGCCGCCTCGAGATTGACGACGACGCCCCGCTTCAGGCCCTTCGATTCAGCCACCCCGAGCCCGATGACGTCGAGCCCGCCGTCGTCCAGCGTCTCGCCGACGACGGTGCAGACCTTCGACGTCCCGATGTCGAGCCCCACGACGTAGCGCTCGTGTCGTCCCACCTTGCCTCCCCGCTCCATTCGTCACGGGCCGCGACGCGGCCCGCCCATCCGTCCGTCGCCGGCCCGGCCGGCCTACCGCCGGCGCCGCGGCGTCTCCGCCGGGCGCACGTACAACCGCTCGCCGAACCGCAGATCCACGTAGTCGATGTCCGCCACCCGCTCGCGGAGCGCCGGCGCCAGGTCGATGTAGCCCTGCAGCCGCGCCGCGAAGTCGGTGTCGCCCAGCCGGAGCAGCGCCGTGTCCCCCTCGAGGATCACGACCGCGTCGCGCAGGTCGCCCACGTCGATCTGCGAGACCCGCGCGGCGAGCTCCGGGTGTTCCGCGAGCGACGCCAGCACCCGGGCGGCCAGGGCCGCCCGCGCCTCGTCCACCAGCGGACCGCCGGCCGACGGCGCCGACTCGAGCCCGTCGATGATCGGCAGGTCGAGGTCGGCGTAGTTCGGCCCGAACTCGTCGACCACCACGCCCCGCGCGTCGACCAGGTACAGCTCGTGCCCGAGCCGCGCGATGCCCATCGGCTGCCGCTCGCGCACCGTCACGTCGATCGTCCCCGGGAGGACCCGCCGCAGCGACGCGTCCTCCACCCATGCGGAGCCCAGGAGGCGCTGCCGCCAGTCCTCGAGCCGCACCGCCAGGATGTTGCGGCCCTTCAGCCCGTCGACGAGCGCCAGCACCTCGCCGGTCGAGAGCCGCGACTGTCCCCGCACCTCCACCGTCGTCACCGCCAGCTGCGGCGCGCCGGCCACGAGCGCGGTGCCGCGCCAGGCGCCGTAGGCCGCGAGCCCCGCCAGCGCCAGCACCCGGGCGGCCAGCCAGGCATGGCGCCACCAGGTGCGGCGGCGCTTGGCCGGCTTGACGTGCGCGCGGCGGAACCGCTTGTCCGCGGGGGCGGCGACCGCCGACATCAGGCCGCCTCCCCGGGGCCCCAGCGGGCCTCGAGCGCCGGCACGACGCCGCGCGCGACCGCGCCGATGGATCCCGCCCCGAGCGTGATCACCATGTCGCCCGCGCGCGCGACCTCGACGATCGCGGGGACGAGGGCGTCCAGGGGCCGCACGACGCGGCAGGGCGTGGCCCGGCGCGCGTCGATCGCGGCCGCCAGCGCCTCGGTCGTCACCCCGGCAATCGGCTCCTCGCTGGCCGCGTAGATGTCCGCCAGCAGCACCTCGTCGGCCGCGGCCAGCGCGCTGCCGAACTCCGCGAGCAGGTCGCGGGTCCGCGAGAAGCGGTGCGGCTGGAACGCCACGACGATGCGCGCCGGCCGCGCGGCCCGGGCCGCGGCCAGCACCGCCGCGATCTCGGTCGGGTGGTGGCCGTAGTCGTCCACGACCGTGATGCCGTGCACGACGCCCTTCCGCTCGAAGCGCCGGTCGGCGCCCTCGAAGTCGGCCAGCGCCCCGGCAATCACGGCGAACGGGATGCCGAGCTCGAGCCCGACGGCCACCGCCGCCAGCGCGTTCAGCACCGAATGCCGCCCGGGCACCTGGAGGCGGACATCGCCGAGCGTCTCGGTGGCGCCGTCGCCGTGCACCGCCCGGCGGCGCACCTCGAACCGCGCGCCGAAACCCTCGAGCGCCACGCCGGCGGCCGCGACTTCCGCCTCCGGCGCGTCGATGCCGAACGTGATCACCCGGCGCGTCAGGCGGCCGAGGAGCCGCGCGAGCTCGGGGTCGTCGGCCGACGCCACGACGGCGCCGTAGAACGGCACCTTGTTGCCGAAGTCGACGAAGGCCGCCTGGAGGTCCTCGAACCCGCCGTACGCCTCCATGTGCTCGCGGTCCACGTTCGTGATCACCGCGATGGCCGGCTGCAGCTTGAGGAACGAGCGGTCGCTCTCGTCCGCCTCGGCCACCATGTACTGCCCGCGGCCGAGCCGCGCGTTGCTGCCGAGCGCGCGGAGGCGGCCGCCGATCACCGCGGTCGGGTCGAGGCCCGCGCGCTCGAGGACCAGCGCGATCATCGACGTCGTGCTCGTCTTGCCGTGGGCGCCGGCGACGGCGATGCCGAAGCGCAGCCGCATGAGCTCGGCGAGCATCTCCGCCCGCGGGATCACGGGCACCCGCCTGGACCGCGCCTCGACGACCTCGGGGTTGTCCGCCCGGACCGCCGACGACACCACGACGACGTCGGCGTCGCCGACGTGCGCCGCCGCGTGCCCGGTGTGGATGACCGCGCCGAGCGCCGCGAGCCGCGCCGTGATCTCGGACGCCTTCTGGTCCGACCCGCTGACGTCGTACCCGAGGTTCACCAGCAGCTCGGCGATGCCGCTCATGCCGATGCCGCCAATCCCCACGAAGTGGATGCGCCGGGTCTTACCGAGCAAGGCATCCTCCGTCGTGCACGCACACGTCTCCCGTGATGGCGGACCGGCGCGGCGGGATGCAGGCGGAATTCAGCAATCGGGTCCTGGGTTCCTGTAGTTCCTGTAGTTCCTGTGGTTCCTGGCGTTCCGGGGTTCCTTGGGTTCTATCTGCGCATCTGTGTCATCTGCGCATCTGTGTCATCTGCGCATCTGTGTCATCTGTGCCATCTGTGGCCTGTGCCATCTGTGGCCTGTGTCATCCGTGGCCTGTGCCATCCGTGGCCCGGGTCATCCCCGCTCCATCAGTGCCCAGGCCCTGTCGGCGATCCGGGCCGCGGCGTCGGGTCGGGCGAGACGTCCGGCGGCGGCGGCCATCGCGGTCCGCCGCGCGGGGTCGGCCGCGAGCGCCGCGATCGCCGTGGCGAGCCGCTCGCCCGTCAGCTCGCGCTCGTCGATCACCTCGGCGGCGCCGGCGCGCGCCACGACCTCCGCGTTCTTCCGCTGGTGGTCGTCGGTCGCGGTCGGCAGCGGCACGAGGATGGCCGGCCGCGCCGCGGCGGCGAGCTCGGCCAGCGTGGTCGCGCCGGCGCGGCAGACGACGAGGTCGGCCGCCGCTACCTCCCGATCCATCTCGTAGATGAAGGCCTCCACCCGGGCCTCGAGCCCGGCGCCTCGATACGCGTCGCGCACCCGCTCGAGATCCCGTTCCCCGGTCTGGTGGACGATCGCGAGCGGGACGCCGGCGGCAGCCAGGTTCGCCGCCGCCGCCACCATGGCCACGTTGATCGCGTGCGCGCCCTGAGAACCGCCAAAGATCAACACCCGGGCCGCCGGCGGCGGCATGTCCGATCGAGCATCAGCGACCTCCCTGCCGGTGTCCGCCGGGCCGGGCCTCGCGTGTGCCGCGAAGAACTCCGGTCGCACGGGGTTTCCGGCCACGAACCCCGTGCCCGGGAAGACGGCGAGCGCCTCCTCGTAGGTCACGGCCGCGGCGCGCACCACGCGGGCCAGCAGCCTGTTGGTCAGCCCCGGCAGCGCGTTCTGCTCCAGCAGCATCGTCGGGTAGCCCCGGAGCGCCGCGAGCAGCAGCACCGGGCCCGACGCGAAGCCGCCGACGCCGACGACCACGTCCGGGCGCCGCCGTGAGATCACGCGCCAGGCATCGAGGGCCGCCAGCGGCAGCAGCAGCAGGCCGCCGGCGAGCTGGACCTTCGACTTGCCCTTCAGCCCCGCGACGCGGATCAGGTCGAGCGGGAAGCCCTCGCGCGGGACGACCCGCGACTCGATGCCCGACCGGGTCCCGACGAACGACACCACCGCGCCGGGGTCGCGCGCGAGCACCTCCCGCGCGAGCGCGATGCCCGGGTAGAGGTGGCCTCCGGTCCCGCCGCCGGCGATCAACAGGCGCACGGGTCACGCCGCTCCCGTCTCCGCGCTGGCGTGCTGCGAGATGTTCAGCAGCACCCCGATCCCCAGCAGGTTGATGAGCAGGGACGACCCGCCGGCGCTCACGAGGGGCAGCGGGATGCCCTTGGTCGGCATCAGGCCGAGGACGACGCTGATGTTCACGAAGGCCTGGAAGACGATCATCATCGTCAGGCCGAGGGCGAGGAACGCGCCGAACCCGTCCGGCGCGCGCATCGCGGTGCGCAGGCCGCGCCAGGCGATCACGCAGAAGCAGAGGAGGATCACGGTCGCGCCGACCATCCCCAGCTCCTCCGAGATCACGGCGTAGATGAAGTCGGTGTGGGGCTCGGGGAGGTAGAACAGCTTCTGGACGCCCGCCATCAGCCCGCGGCCGAACACCCCGCCGGTGCCGACGGCGATGAGCGACTGGATGACCTGGAACCCGTCGCCGAGCGGGTCGGCCCACGGGTCGAGGAAGGTCAGCAGGCGCCGCCGCCGGTAGTCGGCGGACATCAGGATCACGTAGAGGGCCGGGAGGGCGAGCAGCACCGACCCGAGCAGGTACTTGTAGCTCAGCCCGGCCGCGAAGATCATCACGCCGACCACGGCGAGCACGCTCACCGCGGTGCCGAAGTCGGGCTCGAGCAGGATCAGGCCGACGAGCCCCGCGACGATGACGCCGATCGGCAGCAGGGCGTAGCGGATCTCGTTGACGCGGTGCATGCGCCGCTCGAGCATCATCGCGGTGAACACGATGACGACGATCTTCGCGAGCTCCGACGGCTGGATGCCGAAGCCGGCGACGGCGAACCACCGGCGGGTGCCGTTGACGGGCCGCGCGAAGAGGACGGCGACGAGCAGCAGCCCCACCAGGCCGAGTCCCGTCCAGATCAGCGTCTCGTTGCGGTAGACGCGGTAGTCGATGCGCATCACGATCGAGAGGATCGCGAGGCCGAGCAGCGTCCACATCACCTGCTTGGTGACGAACAGGTAGGGCTGCTGGAAGCGCTCCAGGGCGACCAGCGCCGAGGCGCTGTACACCATGACCACGCTGACGCAGACGAGCGCCAGCGTCGCCAGGAAGAGCCACTTGTCCGACTGCAGCTTCCGCGCCATAATCCTCGCCCCGTCCGGGGCCCCGCCCGGCGGCCCTAAAGTCCGCCGGGCTCGAACCGAAACAATGTGCGGCCGGGGAGCGGATCCCCCCGTCCGCCAGGCCTCGCCTGGGTGCGCGCGGACCCCGTGGTCCGCGTGTCGATCGCTTGTCTCCGCGCGACGGGCTCGAGCCGTCAGCAGTCGTCAGTCAGTCGGGGGACTGGGACACCAGCCTCGCAGACCGGGGCAGCCTGCGCTCCCAGCGACCGGCTCCCACTCGCCACCAACCGGCTGACGACTGCTCACGGCTCACTCCTCGTCGCGCGGTTCCTCCACGAACCTCCGCACCTCCTCCTTGAACCGCCGCCCGCGGTCCGCGTAGTCCACGAACATGTCGAAGCTCGCGCACGCGGGCGCGAGCAGCACGACCCCGCCTGGCTGCGCCATCCGCCACGCGCGCCGCACGGCGTCGGCCAGCGTGTCGGCCTCCTCGACCGGCACGACGCCGGCCAGCGCCGCGGTGACGAGCGGCCGCGCCTCCCCGATCGCGACGACGCCGCGGCCGTGGACCGCGAGCGGCGCCCGCAGGTCCGCGAACGCCCCGCCCTTGTGCTTGCCGCCGAGGATCGCGACCACGCCGTCGAAGCTCTCGATGGCGCGCGCCGCCGCGTCCACGTTGGTCGCCTTCGAGTCGTTGACGAACCGCACGCCGGCCTTCTCGCCGGCCGGCTCCAGGACGTGCTCGAGCCCGGCGAACCCGCCGAGCGCCCGCGCCATCGCGCCCGGCGTGGCGCCCGCCAGGTGGCTGATCGCCGACGCCGCGGCGACGTTGCCCAGCATGTGGCGCCCCGGCAGGCGCAGCGTCTCGAGCGGGACGAGCGGCTGGGCCCCCTCGGAGGTGCGGCGCCAGACCACGCGCCCCTCCACGTACACGTCGGCCTCGCCGGGCCGGTCCACGGCGTAGCGCACGACCCGCGCCCGCGACCGCGCCGCCAGCGCCAGCGCGGCGGGGCTGTCGGCGTTGACCACCGTCCAGTCGTCGGGCGCCTGGTTGCGGAAGATGCGCGCCTTCGCCTCGGCGTAGGACGCGACGTCCGGGTGGCGATCGAGGTGGTCGGCCGAGAGGTTCAGCAGCGCGGCAATCCACGGGTGGAACGTGTCCGTGGCCTCCAGCTGGAAGCTGCTGGCCTCGACGACGTGGAGCGTGTCGGCGGTGGAGGCGTCGACCTGCGACGCGAGGGGGACGCCGATGTTGCCGCCCACGAGCACGCGCCGGCCCGCCGCCTCGAGCATCCGCCCGACGAGCGTCGTCGTCGTCGACTTCCCCTTGGTCCCGGTGATCGCCACGACGCGGCCCGCGAGCCAGCGGGACGCGAACTCGAGCTCGCCGATGACCGGGACGCCCGCGGCGCGCGCCCGGGCGAGCGCCGGCAGCTCCGGCGGCACGCCGGGGCTCGTGACCACGAGGTCGGCGGCGTCGAAGGTCGCGGCGCGGTGGCCGCCCAGCTCGAGGGCGATGCCCAGCGCGCGGAGGCGGTCGGCGCCGTCGAACGCCTCGCGAATGTCGGTCAGGACCACGGTGGCGCCGCGGCGCACCGCCAGCTCCGCCGCGGCCACGCCGCTCCTGGCGGCCCCGACGACCACCACCCGCTGCCCCTGCACGCTGAAGGTCCTGGTCATGGCGTCACCGGAGCTTCAGGGAGGTGAGGCTGAAGAGCGCGAACAGGATCCCGATGATCAGGAAGCGCGTGATCACCTTGGGTTCCTGCCAGCCCGCCAGCTCGAAGTGGTGGTGGAGCGGCGCCATGCGGAAGACGCGCTTGCCGGTCATCTTGAACGACGCGACCTGGATGACGACCGACGCCGCCTCCATGACGAACACGCCGCCGACGATCACGAGGAGCAGCTCCTGCTTGATGAGGATCGCCACGGTCGCGAGCGCACCGCCGAGGGCCAGCGACCCGACGTCGCCCATGAAGATCTCTGCGGGATGCGCGTTGTACCAGAGGAAGCCGAGGCTCGCGCCGACCAGCGCGCCGCAGAAGACGGTCAGCTCGCCGGCGGGCGCGAAGCGGACGAGCAGCAGGTAGTCGGCGAAGACGCGATGGCCGGTCACGTAGGCGAGCGCGGTCAGCGTGGCCGCCGCGACGGCGAAGGTGCTGATCGCGAGCCCGTCGAGGCCGTCGGTCAGGTTGACGGCGTTGCTCCACGCGACCAGCACGAACACCGCGAAGGGGACGTAGAACCACCCCAGGTCGGGGATGAGCTGCTTGAAGAACGGGAAGATCAGCCGGGTGTTGTAGAGGCCCTCGCCCGCCAGCCACATGAGCGTCAGCGCCACGCCGAGGGCCACGACGACCTGCAGGCCCATCTTGTAGCGCGCGGCGAGGCCGCCAGACGACCGGCGCGTGATCTTCAGGTAGTCGTCGAGGAAGCCGATGGCGCCGAACGCCGCCGTGGCGACCACGGCGATCCACACGTAGACGTTCGTCAGGTCCGCCCAGAGCAGCGTCGGGACCAGCGCCGCCGCCAGGATCAGGAGCCCGCCCATCGTCGGCGTCCCCGCCTTGGCGCGGTGCGACTGCGGCCCCTCCTGCCGGATGACCTGCCCGATCTGGAAGGTGCGCAGGCGCCGGATCAGCCACGGGCCGAGCAGCAGGCTGATCGCCAGCGCGGTCATGCTGGCGGCGGCGGTCCGGAACGTGATGTAGCGCGTGACGTTCAGGATCGACACCGTCGGGTAGAACGAGATCAGGAGGTGGTACAGCATCAGGCGAACTCCGCCTCGATGCGGTCGACCACCGCGTCGGTCCGGATGCCCCGCGAGCCCTTGACGAGCACGAGGTCGCCCGGCGCCAGCCAGCCGGCGATGATCCCGGCGGCCTCCGCGCTCGTCGCGGCGTGCGAGACCGCGCCAGGCGCGAGCCCCGCGGCGACCGCGGCCTCGCCGAGCGCGCGCGCGGGCGCGCCGCCGACGGTGACGAGCCGCGCCAGGCCGGCCGCCGCCGCCGCGCGGCCCGCCTGCCGGTGCAGCGCCGCGGACTGCTCCCCGAGCTCGAGCATCTCGCCGAGGACGGCGGCGCGCCGGGCGCACCCCGTCTCCGCGGCGATCACCTCGAGGGCGCGCGCGAGCGCCGACGGGCTCGAGTTGTAGCAGTCGTCCACCAGCGTGACGCCCTTCCCCAGGCGCCGGACCGCGCCGCGATGCAGCGGCGGCTCCAGGCGCGAGACCCGCCCGGCGATCTCGCCGAGCGGCACGTCCATCCCGATCGCGACCGCCATGGCCGCGAGCACGTTGGCGAGGTTCCCCCGCCCGAGCAGCGGCACCTCGATCGCGGCGGTGCCGGCCGGCGTCCCGACGGTGGCCCGCGTGCCGGCGAGGCCCCGCGCCTGGATCGCGGTGGCCCGGACGGCCGCGCCCTCGGCCGTGCCGAAGGTGACGACCTGGCCGGCGAAGCGCGCCGCCCGTGCCATGACCCGCGGGTCGTCCGCGTTGGCGACCAGCCGGTCCGCCGCCGAGGCCCCCTCGAGGATCTCCGCCTTCGCGTCGGCGATGCCCTCGGGCGACCCGAAGTTGCCCAGGTGCGCCTCGCCGACGTTCGTCCACACCCGCCACTCGGGCTCGGCGATCGACACCAGCGTGCGGATCTCGCCGGCGTGGTTCATCCCGAGCTCCATCACGGCGACGTCGGCGCCGTGCCGCAGCTCGAGCAGCGACAGCGGCAGCCCCAGGTGGTTGTTCAGGTTCCCCTGGTTCTTCACCACCGTGTGCCTCGCCGACACGAGCGCCGCAATGGCCTCCTTCGTCGTCGTCTTCCCCGCGCTCCCCGTGATGGCGACGACCGTCGCCCCCGAGGCGCGCCGCACGTGGCGCGCCAGGTCCTGGAGCGCCCGCGTCGTGTCCGCGACCTCGACCAGCACCGGCCCGCCCGGGCCCTCGTCCACGCCCGTCACCGCCCGCGAGACGACGGCGCCCGCCGCGCCCCGCGCCAGCGCGTCGGCCACGAAGTCGTGGCCGTCCCGCGCGGCGGCGATCGCGAAGAACAGGTCGCCCGCCGCCAGGGTCCGCGAGTCGATCGCGAACCCGTCGATCACCCGGTCCGGATCGCCGGACCGCAGCCGCCCGCCCATGGCGGCCGCGACCGCGGCGGCCGTGAGCGGCACCCGCCGTGCCATGCCCTAGACCGCCTTCGTCCGGTGGCGCCGTGCCGCGAGCGCCTGCCGCGCGACCTCGCCATCGTCGAACGGGAGGACGCGGTCCCCGATCTGCTGGTACTTCTCGTGTCCCTTGCCGGCAATCAGCACCAGGTCGCCGGCGGCGGCCAGCTCCACCGCCTTCGCGATCGCCTCGCCGCGGTCGACGACGGCGCGGACCTCCGCCGCGCGCGCGCCGGCCTGCCCCCCCGGCGGGATGCCCCGGCGGATCTCCTCGATGATGCGCGCCGGGTCCTCCGAGCGCGGGTTGTCGGAGGTCACGACGACCACGTCGCTCAGGCGCGCCGCGACCATGCCCATGAGCGGCCGCTTGGTGCGGTCGCGGTCGCCGCCGCAGCCGAACACCGTGACGAGCCGCCTGGCCGCGAGCGGCCGCGCGGTCTCCAGCAGGTTCCGGAGCGCGTCGTCGGTGTGCGCGTAGTCGACGACGACGGTGATGTCGTCGTCGGCCGACGAGACGACCTCGAAGCGGCCCGGCACGCCGGCGAGGCCGCTGACCCCGCGCGCGATGGCGTCGAGGGGGAGGTCGAGCGCGACGGCGGTCGCGGCGGCCGCGAGGATGTTGTAGACGTTGGGCCGGCCCACGAGCGACGAGCGGACCGGAACCACGCCGCGGGGCGTGCGGATCTCGAAGGCGAGGCCGGCCAGCGTCAGGTCGAGGGCGCCGGCGGACACGTCGGCCGGCCCCGTGACGCCGTAGGTCACCGGGTTGCGGCACGTCGCGACGAGGGTACGGCCGCGCGGGTCGTCGACGTTGACGATGCCGGGCGCGCCCTCGGGGAGCATCTCGAAGAGGCGGCGCTTGGCGGCGAAGTACGCCTCCATGTCCTCGTGGAAGTCGAGGTGGTCGCGCGTGAGGTTGGTGAAGACGCCGGCGGCGAACCGCATGCCGTCCACGCGGCGGAGCGCGAGCGCGTGCGACGAGACCTCCATGACGGCGGCGCCGCAGCCGCGCTCGACCATCTCCCGCAGGAGCTGCTGGACGTCGGGGGCCTCGGGCGTGGTGCGCGCGGCCTCGCGGTCCTCGCCGCCCACGCGGTAGAGCACCGTGCCGAGCAGGCCCGTCCGCAGGCCGGCGGCCTCGAGGATGGACGCGAGCACGTACGCGGTGGTCGTCTTGCCGTTGGTCCCGGTGACCCCGACGACCGGCATGGCCAGGCTGGGCTGCCCGTAGAAGCGGTCGGCGAGCAGGGCCAGCGCGAGCCGCGCGTCCGAGACCTGGATCCACGGCGCGGCGGGTCCCTCGAGCGGCGGCTGGTCGGCCACGACGACGACCGCGCCGCGGGCGAGGGCCTGGGGCACGAACGTGCGGCCGTCGGCCCGCTGGCCGCGCAGCGCCACGAAGACCGACCCGGCGACGGCGCGGCGCGAGTCGTACGTGATGGCGGTGACGGGCGTCTCGCGCGGCGCCGTGGCGAACGCCGAGGCGTCGGTCACGATTCCGCGAAGGCCGTCGAGGACGTCGCCCGTCGTCACGGCTGGTCTCCGGTCGCTCCTTGGAGGCGCGCGGGCTCCCGCCCCAGCACCAGGGTGCACGTGGCGCCGCGCTCGAGGGGCGACCCCGCCTCGAGCGACTGCTCCACGACGACGCCGTCGCCGCTCAGGCGGGCCGTGAGGCCGAGGCGGGCGAGGGTGCGCAGCGCGTCGCGGGCGCTCAGCCCGCGCAGGTCGGGCACGACCGAGTCCCGGGTCGGGCCGGCCTGCAGCGTGACGATCGCCGGCTCGACGAGCGAGGCGGAGGTCGCGGTGAGGGGCGAGGCGGCGTGCCGGGCGACCACGACGGGCGGCGCGGCGTTCAGCGTCGGCGCGATGCCGAGCTGCCGGAGCGACGCGGTCGCGATCCGCTGGAACACGGGGCCGGCGACCCCGCCGCCGTAGTACCCCTTCGCCTTCGGCGAGTCGATGACCACGATGATGGTGAGGCGCGGGTCGCGCGACGGGACGAACCCGACGAACGACGCGTTGTACTCCGACTTCGAGTAGCGGCCGTTCACGAGCTTGGCGGCGGTGCCGGTCTTGCCGGCGACCGTGAAGCCGGGGACCTGCGCGAGCGTCGCGGTGCCGCGCGCGACGACCTCCTCCATGATCCCCGTGAGGATGGCGGCGGTCTCGGGCTTGATGACGTCGCGGACGACCTTCGGCTGGATGACGGTGCGGACGCCGTCGCGGACGACCGCGTGCACCACGCGCGGCTGCACGAGGTGGCCGCCGTTGGCGACCGTGCTCACGGCCGCCGCCATCTGGATCGGCGTGACGCCGACCTGGTAGCCCATCGAGACCGACCCGAGCGCGCTGTCGTTCAGCTTCGCGGGATCCCACACGATGCCCGGGTTCTCCCCCGGGAAGTCGGGCGAGCTGCGCTGCCCGAAGCCGAAGCGGTTGATGTAGAGCCCGAGGCGCTCGGCCCCGAGCCGGAGGCCGACCTTGATCGCGCCGACGTTGCTCGACTTCACGATGACGTCGCGGAAGGTCATCACGCCGTAGTCGTGCGTGTCGCGCACCGTGCGCCAGCCGCCGAGGCGGATGCTGCCGCCCGTCGCGTCGATGAGCTCCTCCGGCTGGACCACGCGCTCCTCGAGCGCCGCCGACGCCGTGACGATCTTGAAAGTGGATCCGGGCTCGTACAGGTCCTGCACCGCGCGGTTCCGCCGCGACGCGGACGACGCCCGCCCGTAGACGTTCGGGTTGAACGTCGGGTAGTTGGCGAGCGCCAGGATCTCGCCCGTCTGCGGGTTCATCACGACGGCGCTGCCGCTCGCGGCGCGGTTCTCGATCACGCCCGCCTCGAGCTCGCGCTCGACGATGTACTGGAGCTGCTCGTCGATGGTGAGCTCGAGCGACCCGCCGGAGGTCGGCGTGCGCTCGAGGCGCCCGAAGGCGTGCTGCCGCGCGTCGGTCTGGACGAGCAGCGTGCCGGCGCGGCCGCGGATCACCTTGTCGTAGGCGGCCTCGATCCCGCTCAGCCCGACGTTGTCGACGCCGACGTAGCCGAGCAGGTGCGCCGCGAGCTCGCGGTTCGGGTAGAACCGGCGGCTCTCCTTCATGAAGCCGATGCCGGCCAGGTCGAGCGCCGCGACCCGGCGCGCCTCGGCCGGGGACACGCGCCGCCGCACGTAGACGAACTCGCGGTCGCGGCCGAAGCGCTCGACGAGCTGCTGGCGCTCGCGCGCGGTGCAGTCGCCGAAGGCCTCGCACAGGGCGGCGGCCGCGGCGGCGGGGTCCTTGATCTCGGTGGGCACCGCGTAGACGGTGTCCGCGTCCACGCTGTAGGCGAGCATGCGCCCGGCGCGGTCGAAGATCTCCCCGCGCTTGGCCGGCGCCTCGACGGTCTTCTGCTGCTGGCGCGCGGCCCGCGCCATCAGGTCGTCGTGGCTCGACACCTGGAGGAAGAACAGCCGCGCCTCGATGCCCACCGCCCACAGGACGAACAGCGCGGCGGCGACCATGAGTCGCCGGCGAATCGTCGGGCGCCAGTTGAAGGGCTGCTCGGCCACGGTTCCTGCCTGCTGCTTTCTGCTCAGCGCACGGCCACGAGCGACTTGGCGGGACGCGACGGCTCGACCACCCGCTCGAGGACGATCGCCTCGCCGGCCGACGGCGCCACCATGCCCAGCCGCTCCGTCGCCAGCGCCTCGATGCGCTGCGGCGCGCGGAGCGTCTCGATCTCGAGCTTGAGGTGGCGGTTGATCTCCGCCTCCGCCGCGCGCTCACGCTGCATCTGCTCGAGCTTGTAGCCATGGCGCAGCAGCTCGAAGTGCTGCCACGCCGAGAACATCAGCACCAGCACCAGCAGCACGCCGATCGCCATCGACTGCCAGAGCTCGCGCTGCCGCGCCTCGTCGACCTCGCGGACGATCGGGTTGTTCCGGACGTCCTTGCGGATCGCGTATTCGAAGGTCTCGGCCTTTTCCACGGATCCCCTCCCGTCGTGTCCCGGCGGTCCCGGCTCACGCCGGCCGCGCCAGCCGCTCGGCGACCCGGAGCTTCGCGCTCCGCGCCCGCGGATTCCCCGCCACCTCGTCGCTGCCCGCCACCTGCGGGTGCTTGGTCAGCACCCGGATGAGCGGCGTCTCGTCCCGCGCCAGCTCCCGGAACCCGTGCTTGACGATCCGGTCCTCGAGCGAGTGGAAGGTGATCACCACCAGCCGCCCCCCCGGGCCGAGCCGCCGCGCCGCCGTCCCGAGGAACCGGTCGAGCCCGTCGAGCTCCCCGTTCACCCAGATCCGCAGCGCCTGGAACGTCCGCGTCGCCGGGTCGATCCGCTGCCAGCCCCGCCCCGGGATCGCCCGCCGCACGATTGCCGCCAGCGCCCCGGTCGTCTCGATCGGCCCCTCGGCCCGCGCCCGCACGATGCCGCGCGCGATCCGCCGCGAGTGCCGCTCCTCGCCGAACCGGTAGATCACGTCGGCGAGCTCCTCTTCCGGCGTCCGGTCGACCAGCGCCGAGACCGGCTCGCCCGCCGTCGGGTCCATCCGCATGTCCAGCGGCTCGTCCCGCCGGAAGCTGAACCCCCGCCCCGGCTCGTCGAGCTGCATCGACGAGACGCCCAGGTCGGCCAGCACGCCGTCCACGGTGGCGACCCCGAGCTCGTCGAGCACGCGATCGATCCCGCGGTAGTCCGCGTGCCGGAGCACCGCCCGGTCCCCGAAGGCGGCGAGCGCGGGGGCCGCCAGCTCGAGGGCCCGCGGGTCGCGGTCGAGCCCGATGACCCGGCCCGCCCCCGCGGAGAGGAGCGCGGCGGTATGCCCGCCGAGCCCCAGCGTCGCGTCGACGAAGACCCCGCCCCGATCCGGCCGGAGCCACTCGACGACCTGGCCGGCCATGACCGGGATGTGCACCTGAATCCTCGCTGTCCCGATCCGCCGCGCGCCCCCGGCGGCGCGCCGGCGTCAGATCCCGTAGTCCGCCAGCGCCTTCGCGTCCTCGTCGGTGAACGGGTCGCGATGGAGCTTGGCGACGAACCGCTCGTGGTTCCACACCTCGAGGAAGTTCTGCTGGCCGAGCACGTCCACCTCGCCGGTCATCTGCGCGCTCTCGCGCAGGCGCGGCTGGATGAGCACGCGCCCCTGCACGTCGAACTCGCCGACCTGGCCGTAGAAGTTGACGCGGTCGAGGAACTTCATCCGGGCCGGGTGCGTGGACGGCATCTCGGCCAGGCGGCGTTCGACCTCGAGCCAGACCGGCATGGGGTAGACGCGCACGGATTCCCCCGTGAGGCTCGTGACAAACAGCTCCCGTCCGTGTTCCTCTTGGATCACGGCGCGAAAGGCGTTCGGCACCTTGAGCCGGCCCTTGTCGTCGATTTTCGCCGGCGCGTTTCCCCGGAGCACGGTTTTACTCCACTTCGCTCCACAAAAGTCCACCCGGATGGTAGAAGAGGCCGCCGGGCATGTCAACGCGAAAGTGTGGGCAAATCGCTGACACAACGCGAGTTACGCCTTTGATTCGCCCCCGTTTTACGGATCTGTCAAAGTCTTGACGGACTCGTCAGGGGCCAGGGAGGGGGCCGGGAAGCGGCGTGGTAGGATTCCGTACTCAACATCCCATGCAGGACCGAGACTTCATGGGCCCGCTCCCCACGGGCCCCACCCCGCCCGGCCCGCCGCCGGTGACCGGCGGCCCGGCCCGGGCGCGCCGGCCGATCTGACCCGCCGATGAGCACCCGCACGGTCCTCGTGTGCGAGACGCAGGTCCCGTTCGTCCGGGGCGGCGCGGAACTGCTCGTGCAGCAGCTGGTGAGCGAGCTGCGCGCGCGGGGGTTCGTGACCGATCGCGTGTCCCTGCCGTTCAAGTGGTACCCGAAGGACGAGCTGCTGCCGCACGCGGCGGCGTGGCGCCTGCTCGACCTCTCCGAGAGCAACGGCCGGCCCGTGGACCTGGTCATCGGGACCAAGTTCCCCACCTACTTCGCGCGGCACCCGCGCAAGGTGTGCTGGCTCGTGCACCAGCACCGCGCCGCGTACGAGCTGGCGGGCACGGTGTTCAGCGACTTCACGCACGACGAGGCGGACGTCGCGCTGCGCGACCGGATCCTCGCGCTCGACGAGCAGATGCTCGGGGAGTGCCAGTCGCTCTACACGATCTCCCACACCGTGACCGACCGGCTGCGCAAGTACAACGGGCTGGACTCGACGCCGCTGTACCACCCGCCCCTGCTGGCGCCGCGGCTGTCGGAGGGTGAGCAGGGCGACTACGTGCTGTCGGTGGCCCGGCTCGAGCAGAACAAGCGCGTCGACCTGATCGTCCGCGCGATGGCCGACGCGCCGGCGGGCCTGCGGCTGATCGTCGTCGGCGAGGGCAGCCAGCGGCCGCACGTCGAGCGCGCGGCGGAGGACGCCGGCGTCGGCGACCGCGTCACCTTCGCGGGCGCCGTGGACGACGACACGCTCGTCGGGCTGTACCGGGACGCGCTGGCGCTGGTGTACGTGCCCTACGACGAGGACTACGGGCTCGCGACGCTCGAGGCCTTCCTCGCGGGCAAGCCCGTGGTGACCGCGCGCGACTCCGGCGGCACGCTCGAGTTCGTGACCGACGGGGTCAACGGGCTCGTCACCGAGTCGGAGCCGGCCGCGGTGGCCGCGGCGCTCGCCACGCTCCACGGCGACCGGCCGCGCGCGCGGGCGCTCGGCGCCGCGGGCCGTGAGCTGGCGCGGGCGATCACCTGGGACACGGTGATCGAGCGCCTGGTCGCGGAGCCATGACCACGCTGGTCCTGGTCCCCACCTACAACGAACGGGACAACCTGCCGGGCCTCGTCGAGGCGGTGCTCGCGGTGGCGGGCACGCGCGTGCTCGTCCTCGACGACGGGTCGCCGGACGGCACCGGGGAGGTGGCGGACGCGCTGGCACGCGCCAACGGGCGCGTCGAGGTGCTCCACCGGACGGGGCCGCGTGGCCTGGGCCGGTCGTACCTCGACGGCTTCCGCCTGGCGATCGCGGGCGACGCCGACGTCGTCTGCCAGATGGACGCGGACTGGTCCCACGACCCGCGGCACCTGCCCGCCATGATCGCGGGGCTGGCGGAGGCGGACCTCGTCGTCGGGTCGCGCTACGTGCCGGGCGGGCGGGTGGAGAACTGGCCGGCGCGCCGGGTGGCGCTGAGCGCGCTCGCCAACGTGTACATCCGGGCGGTGACGGGCCTCGGGGTCGGCGACTGCACGAGCGGCTACCGCTGCTGGCGGCGCGACGCGCT
This sequence comes from Vicinamibacterales bacterium, assembly GCA_050250645.1. Taxonomy (GTDB): domain Bacteria; phylum Acidobacteriota; class Vicinamibacteria; order Vicinamibacterales; family UBA2999; genus JBFWVR01. The sequence goes on along the minus strand of JBFWOG010000020.1, from coordinate 8,698 downwards.
GGCGCGCCTGCCGCTCGACCGGATCGGGTCCGAGGGCTATGCGTTCCTCGTCGAGGTGCTGTTCCACGCCGCGGGCGCGGGCCTGCGGATCGCGGAGTCGCCGATCGTCTTCGTCGAGCGCCGGGCGGGCACCTCGAAACTGAGCGCGCGGGTCCTCGGCGAGTCGCTCGCGCTGCCCTGGCGGCTGGTGGCGGCCGGCGGGCGCGCCGGGTCGCGGGAGCGCCGGGCTTCGGGGTACAATCGCGCCGGTTCCAAGCGATGACCCAGTCTTCGAGCGCCCCCCCGGGCCTCAGCATCTTCTTCCCGGCCTACAACGACAGCGGCACGATCGCCAGCCTCGTGATCCGGTCGGTGCAGGTCGCCCAGACGCTGACGCCCGACTTCGAGGTGATCGTCGTCAACGACGGCAGCCGCGACGCGACGCCGCAGATCCTCGACGAGCTGGCGGAGCGGTACCCGGACCACGTGCGCGTCGTCCACCACCCGCAGAACCGCGGGTACGGCGGGGCGCTCAGGACCGGCTTCGCCACCGCGACCAAGGACCTGGTGTTCTACACCGACGGCGACGCGCAGTACGACCCCGGCGAGGTCACGCTGCTCTGGGGGCAGATGGCGCCCGGCATCGACTGGGTGAACGGCTACAAGATCGCGCGCTCCGACCCGTTCCACCGCATCGTGATCGGCCGCGTCTACCACCACACCGTGAAGCTCCTCTTCGGCTTCAAGGTGCGCGACGTGGACTGCGACTTCCGCCTGATCCGCCGGTCGGTGTTCGACACGGTCCGCCTCGAGAAGAACAGCGGCGTCATCTGCCTGGAGATGATGAAGAAGTTCGCGGACGCGGGCTTCACGTTCGCCGAGGTGCCCGTGCACCACTTCCACCGCACCCACGGCAAGTCGCAGTTCTTCAACTTCCGGCGCATCGCCCGCACGGGCGTGGACGTCCTGAAGCTGTGGTGGTCCCTCGTCGTCCGGAAGGAGCACCTCAAGCACGCGGATCGGACGGTCGTCGCGTGAGCTACGACACCTGGTACGCGGGCCGCCGGGTGATGATCACCGGCGGCATGGGCTTCATCGGCAGCACGCTGGCGCGCCGCCTCGTGGCCCTCGGCGCCGACGTGCTCATCGTCGACTCGCTCATCCCCGACTACGGCGGCAACCTGTTCAACATCGCCGGCATCGAGGACCGGCTCCGCGTGAACATCGCGGACATCCGCCAGGGCACGACGATGAACTACCTGGTGCAGGACCGGGAGATCATCTTCAACCTCGCGGGCCAGGTGAGCCACATCGACAGCATGCGGGATCCGCACACCGATCTCGACATCAACTGCCGCAGCCAGCTCACGCTCCTCGAGGCGTGCCGCCACCACAATCCCGGCGTCAAGGTGGTGTACGCGAGCACGCGGCAGATCTACGGGAAGCCCGACTTCCTGCCCGTGACCGAGCAGCACCTGGTCCGCCCCGTGGACGTCAACGGCATCAACAAGGCCGCCGGCGAGTACTACCACCTGGTCTACAACCACGTGTTCGGCCTGCGCGCCTGCGCGCTCCGCCTCACCAACACCTACGGCCCCCGGCAGCTGATCCGGCACAACCGGCAGGGCTTCATCGCCTGGTTCATCCGCCTCGTCCTCGAGGACCGGGAACTGCAGGTCTTCGGTGACGGCTCGCAGATCCGCGACTTCATCTACGTGGACGACGCCGTCGACGCGCTCGTCCGCGCCGGCGCCGACGAGGCGACCAACGGCGAGATCTACAACGTCGGGGGCGACGAGCACATCGCGCACAAGGACCTCGTGAAGCTCCTCGTCGAGGTCGCCGGCACGGGCCGCTACCGCTTCGTCGAGTGGCCGCCCGAGAAGAAGGTGATCGACATCGGCAGCTTCTACGCCGACTCGTCCCGCTTCAAGGCCGCCACCGGCTGGGCGCCCGAGGTCCCCCTGGCCGAGGGCCTCCGCCGCACCGTCGCCTACTACCGCGAGCACATGGACCACTACGTCGATCCGCCGGGAGGCGAGGCGTGAGCGGCGCGCCGGCCGCCGGCCGCGTCCCCTTCAACGCCCTCCGGCCGGGCGCCGACCAGCCGGCCGTGGACGAGGCGATCCGCCGCGTGATCGACCGCGGCTGGTTCGTCCTCGGCCCCGAGGTCGAGGCGTTCGAGCAGGAGTTCGCCGCCGCCTGCGGCGCGGCGCGCGCGGTGGGCGTCGGCACCGGCACCGACGCCATCACGCTGATCCTCCGGGCGCTCGGCATCGGCCCGGGCGACGAGGTCATCACGACGCCGCTCTCGGCCGCCTACACGGCGCTCGCCGTCATGATGGCGGGCGCGCGGCCCGTGTTCGCCGACATCGACCCCGCGCGGCTGACCATCGACCCGGCGGCCGTCGAGGCCGCGATCACGCCGCGGACCCGCGCCATCCTGCCCGTCCACCTCTACGGCCAGGCGGCCGACCTCGAGGCGCTCGGCCGCCTCGCGGACCGCCACGGCCTCGCCCTCGTCGAGGACGCGTGCCAGGCCCACCTGGCCACCGCCGCCGGGCGCCCGGTGGGCACCGTGGGCGTCGCCGGCGCCTTCAGCTTCTACCCGACCAAGAACCTCGGCGGCATGGGCGACGGGGGCGCGGTCGTCACCGGCGACCAGGCGCTGGCCGACCGCATCCGCCGCCTGCGGAACGGCGGGCAGACGAGCCGCTACCACCACGAGGAGCCCGGCGCGAACAGCCGCCTCGACGAGCTGCAGGCGGCCATCCTCCGCGCGCGCCTGCCCTACCTGGCCGGATGGACCGCCCGGCGACGCCAGATTGCCGCGGGCTACCGCGCGCGGCTGGCCGGCGCCTCCGTCGAGGTGCCCCCGGCGCTCGACGCCGGCCACGTCTACCACCTCTTCCCGGTGCTCACCGGGGCGCGGGACCGTTTCCAGGCCTTCCTGCTCGAACGGGGGATCGAGACGCTGATCCACTACCCCGTGCCGATTCCGCTCCAGCCGGCCCTGGCCGCAGCCAGCCCGGCCGCGTGCCCGGTCGCCGAGCGCGTGTGCCGGCAAGTCGTGTCCCTGCCGCTCTATCCGGCGCTGCAGGACGCGGACGCCGAGGCCGTCACCGCCGCCGTCACCGCCTTCCAGGGCTGATGAGCCGGACCCGGCTGCGGGGCCGGCCGGGACGTCTGATCCAGTGATCGGGCGTATACTGGGCCTGATCGAGAAGGGGTCCCGATGCGCCGCACGTTGAGCTGTCTCGTCGCTGCGCTCCTGCTCGCCGCCCCCGCCGGCGCCCAGCAGGTCACGCTGCACATCCAGAACGGCCTGGTCGATCTCGAGGCCAAGGCGGCTCCCCTGCGCGCGATCCTCACCGAGTGGGGCACGGTCGGCGGCACCCGGGTCGTCGGCGCGGACCGCGTCTCGGGCGCCCCGCTGACCCTCACGCTCGAGGGCGTGCCCGAGCGCGAAGCCCTCGCGATCATCCTCCGCAACGTCGCCGGCTACATGGCCGCCCCGCGCCCCGGCGGCGCCGCGGCCGGCGGCTCGTCGATGTACGACCGCATCATCGTGCTCGCGTCGAGCGCCGCGCCGTCCAATCCGGCGCCGTCGCCGGCCGCCGCCCGCGGACGCGCCGCCGGCACCCAGCGCTTCGTGCCGCCGCGCCCGCCGTTCGCCCGGCCGCAGCAGGCCGACGACGACCAGGACCCGGCCGAGGAGCCGGACCCGTACGCCGCCGAGCCGGAGGACCCGTCCGACAACGGCGCGCGGCAGGTCTTCACCTTCCCCCAGCCGGGCCAGTTCGCGCAGCCGGCTGATGGCGGCATGGTGACGCCGCCGGTGATCACGCTGCAGCCCGACCCGAACGGCGGCCCGCCCACCGTGATTTCCGTCCAGCCCGGCGAGCCCGTCGAGACGGCGGCGCCGCCCGACAACGGCTTCCAGGTGATCGGTTCGCCGGCGCCCGGGATGATCCAGCCGGTCCCCGGCCAGCCCACCCCCGGCGTGACCGTCCCGCCCCGCCGGCCGCCGGGATAGTCGCGCCGTTCACGGGGTCCAGGGTTCCGAGTTTCGTCACGTCGAACCCGTCGAACCCGTCGAACCCGTCGAACCTGTCGAACCTGTCGAACCTGTCGAACCCGACGAACCCGACGAACCCGACGAACCTGACGAACCCGGTTGTACCGACGTACAATCCCACCAGGCGCCATCCGGATCGGGCGCCGTCATCATCAGCATCCATGGCAGACATCGATCGGTGCAGCGCCGCGGATCGGCGCGGCGTCGAACAGCTCTATCGCCGCACGCTCGGCATCGAGGCCGCCGAGGCGGCACGGCTGCGCTGGGACTGGGCGCGGCGCAACCCCGCGAACCACGGCGGCGAGGCGCCGTTCCTCGTGGTGCGCGAGGGGCCGACGATCATCGCGGCCGAGCCGATGATGCCCGTGACGGTCGCGATCCGGGGGCTCGACACCGGGGGTGCGTGGTCCGACGACCCCCTCGTCGCGCCGGAGCGGCAGCGCCGCGGGCTCGGCGAGGCGCTGCTGCGCGCCTTCGAGCGGCAGTCGGGCGTGGCGCTCGGCGCCGGGCTCACCGAGGGCACGCGCTTCCTGCTGTCGGAGAAGCTCCGGTGGCCGGCGCCGGTCACGCTGCCGTGCCTGGTCAAGCCCCTCAGCCGCCGCGCGCTGCGTCGCCCCACCTGGCCCGTCGCGGTGAACCGGCTGGTCTCGGCGGTCACCCTGCCGTTCGTGCGCGTGGTGGCGCGGGCCCGCCCGCTGCGGGAGCAGGTCGAGGTGACCCGCCGCTTCGAGGAGGACGTCGACGGGCTCTGGGAGCGCGTCGCGCCGCGCCTCGACCTGGCGGTCCGGCGGGACCAGGCGTACCTCAACTGGAAGTTCATCGAGCCGCCCCACGTCCGCTACGCGGTGGCGCTGCTCAAGCGGGACGGGCGGACCGACGGCTACGCGGTCTACCGCCACCTGCGGGAGCCCCAGGGTCGCGTCACGCACATCGTCGACTTCCTCTGCGACCCCGAGGACGAGCGCGGGCTGAAGACGCTGCTGCGCTGGGTGGACCGGGAGGCGCGGGCCGAGGACTCCGACAAGATCCGCTGCTACGCGCAGCACGCCGGGTTCCGCAAGGTGCTGCGGCGCTCGGGCTACTTCGCGGTGCGCTCCGACCTCGAGCTCGGCGTCAACGTGAACGCGGTGAAGGTGCCGCCCGATTTCTACACCGCGACCGACGGGTGGCACTTCACGCTCGGTGACGGGCGGCTCGACATCTAGGCCCACCTGTCCCCTTTCCCGAGAGGAACCGGACCCATGCTGGCCGACACACTGAGTGCCGACATCGCCGCCGCGATGAAGGCGAAGGACACGACGCGCCTCACGGCGCTGCGGATGCTGAAGACCGCGCTGACCAACCGCGGCATCGAGAAGGGCCGCGACCTCGACGAGGCGGAGGAGCTCCAGGTCGTGGGCGCGATGGTCAAGCAGCGCCGCGACTCGATCGAGCAGTTCACGGCCGGCGGCCGCGCCGACCTGGCCGAGAAGGAGCGCGCGGAGATCGCGGTGCTCGAGGGCTTCCTGCCGCCGGCCGCGTCGGCCGAGGACGTCGCGGCCGCCGTGGACGCCGCGGTGACCGAGACCGGCGCGAGCGGGCCGAAGGACATCGGGAAGGTGATGAAGGCCGTGATGGCCCGCCTCGCGGGCCGCACCGTCGACGGCAAGGCCGTCAACCAGGCGGTGCGCGCGCGCCTCGGCTGATCGCTCCGTCTCGCCGTTCGTCACCGCTGGTGACAACACGTGACGCTTTTGGCTCAAACATTTTCGGCGCGGCCGCCGTCTATAGTTCTTGAAAGGCCTAGTCAGCCTCTCACCATCCTCCTTGGGCTCCAGCCGCCAGGCCGGAGCCCGTTTTTCTGTACGCCGCCGCGCGTCGTCCCCGCGTGACGTGTCCGCCAGCGGACGCTGACCGCCAGCGGACGAAACCCCCGTGCTACGCTGTCGAGGCACCGATGTCCGACTCCGCCCCGCGCCTCGCCCGGTCCGCCGGCGTCTTCGGGCTGGCGACGATGGCCAGCCGGGTGCTCGGCCTCGTCCGGGACCAGGTGCTGGCGTACTACTTCGGCGCCGGCGACGCGAACGACGCCTTCCGCGTTGCCTTCCGCGTGCCGAACCTGGTCCGCGACCTCTTCGCCGAGGGCGCGATGAGCGCCGCGTTCATCCCCACCTTCACGCGGTGCCTCACGCAGGAGGGCAAGCCGCGCGCGTGGGCGCTCGCCAACTCGGTCATCAACGCGCTCGCGCTCGTGACGGCCGTCCTCGTCCTCCTGGGCGTGGTGTTCGCGGAGCCCCTCGTGCGCCTCTACGCGGCCGACTTCGCGGCGGTGCCGGGCAAGCTCGAGCTGACGGTGTTCCTCGCGCGGATCATGCTGCCCTTCCTCACGCTGGTCGCGGTGGCGGCGGCGTGCATGGGCATGCTGAACTCGCTGGGCTACTTCTTCATCCCCGCGCTGTCGCCGGCCATGTTCAACGTGGCGACGGTGGTGATGGCCGTGGCGCTCATCCCCTTCGCGCCGCGGCTCGGCATCGACCCGATCGTGATCATCGCCCTCAGCACGCTCGTGGGCGGCGCCGGCCAGCTCGCCCTGCAGTGGCCGCCGCTCGCGCGGGAGGGCTTCCGCTACCGCCCGCGGCTCGACTTCGCCGACAAGGGCCTCCACCGCGTCCTCCTCCTGATGGGCCCCGGCACGTTCGGCCTCGCCGCGACCCAGATCAACGTGTTCGTGAACACGATGCTCGCGACGGGCGAGGGCACGGGGGCGGTGTCGTGGCTCGACTACGCCTTCCGCCTCATGTACCTGCCGATCGGGCTGTTCGGCGTGTCGATCGCGACGGCGGCGACGCCGGCGGTGGCGCGGCTCGTGGCGACCGACGACAGGCCGGGCGTCCGCCGGACGGTGGCCTCGTCCATCGGGCTGATGCTGGCGCTCAACGTGCCGTCCACGCTCGGCCTGATCGTACTCGGCGGGCCCATCATCGGGCTCATCTTCCAGCACGGCAGCTTCGGGCCGGAGGACACCGCGGCCACCGCGGCGGCCCTGCAGTTCTACGCCCTCGGCCTCGTCGGCTACTCCATCGTCCGCATCGTGACGCCGACCTTCTACGCGCTGCACCGGAGCCGCATCCCCGTGGCGGCGAGCGCCATGGCCGTCGTGCTCAACGTGGTGCTGAACGTGACGCTCGTCCGGGTGATGGGCTACCGCGGGCTGGCGCTGGGCACGTCGATCACCGCGCTCGTCAACGCGGCCGTGCAGCTGGCCTTGCTGCGCCGGGAGCTCGGCGGCGTCGAGGGCGCGAAGATCGTCGCCAGCTTCGCGCGCATCCTCGCCGCCGCGCTGCCGATGGCGGTCACGGCCTGGGGCGTGGAGCAGTGGCTGCACACGGTCCTGCCCGGCAGCGGCGTCGCCGTGCAGGCCGTGCGCGTCGGCCTCGCGATCGCGGCGGCGATCGGCGTGCTGACCGGGGCCGCCCACGTCTTCGGCGTCCGCGAGCTCGCCGAGGCGCGCGCCCTCGTGCTCGGCCGCCTGCGGCGGATGCGGTCGTGACGGCGGGCCCGGGGGCGCCGGCCGCCAGGCCCGGGCTCGCGGCCCGCGTCGGCGTCCACCCGGCCGTGGTCGCGACGGCCTCGACACACCTGGTCGTCGACGCCTACACCAACATCTACGCCCCGCTGCTGCCGCTGCTCATCCCCCGGCTGGGGCTCTCGCTGACCATGGCGGGCACGCTCGCCATGTGCTTCCAGCTCGCGAGCTCGTTCTCCCAGCTCGGCTGGGGGACGCTGGCCGACCGCTGGCGGCCGCGCGCGCTGCTCGTGGGCGGCCCGATCCTCGCGGTCGTCGCCCTCAGCCTGATCGGCACCGCGCCGACGGCCGGGACGCTGGCGGCGGTGCTCTTCGTCGGCGGGCTCGGCGGCGCGGCGTTCCACCCGCCCGCCGCGGCGCTGGTGCACGGGGTGTCGGGTCCGCGCAAGGCCTTCTCGATGTCCGTCCACATCAGCGGCGGGTCGCTCGGCTTCTCGCTCGCCCCCATCGTGTTCGCGCCCGCGATCACGGCGCTCGGCCTGCACTGGTCGTGGCTGGTCGCCCTGCCGGGCCTCGCGGCGCTCTCGTTCACCCTGCGCCGGCTGCCGGCGATCGCCCCGGCCCACGCGGAGGCGCGGCAGAGCTGGTCCGCGCTCTGGCCCTACCGGCGGCCCCTCGCCCTGCTCTACGCCATCGTCGTGCTCCGGACGTTCACGGCGTACAGCTTCGCGACGTTCATGCCGGTGCTGCTGACGACGCAGGGGATGAGCGTGGCGGCGGCGAGCGCGGCGGTGTCGCTCTACCTGTTCGCGAGTGGGGTCGGGGGCTTCCTCGGCGGGCACCTCGCCGACGTGCACGGCCCGCGGCGGGTGATCCTGCTGTCGCTCGTGACGTCGGTGCCGTTCCTCGCGGCGGCACCCCTGGCCGGTGGCTGGACGATGGCGGTGCTGCTGTCGATCGGCGGGTTCCTGCTGCAGTCGACGCTGCCGGTGAACGTGACCTTCGGCCAGCAGCTCGCCCCGGTCAGCGCGGCGACCGTGTCGTCGCTGATGATGGGCTTCGCCTGGGGCACCGGCGCCCTGCTGGTGCCGGCGGTCGGCATGATCGCGGATCGGTCGAGCCTGGCCACCGCGCTC